>JAHDBJ010000001.1 GCA_020630435.1 Saprospiraceae bacterium | reverse complement strand
GCCAACTGTCATTCTCAAGCATCTTTTAAACTGATTCTCAGTGAACCTCACGTTAGACTTAACAAATATCTACAATTAAAAAAGGGATTTTCTTCTAAAAAGAAATATAAAGAAGTGATAAGCCAATCACTTATGGCGGCATCCCTTCCTGTTGCCTTACTCGCCACTACCAATAATGTAGAAGCACAAGTTTATCATAAGACAAATGTTGGTTTTTTTAAAAATGTTGGTCCAAATCCAAGTACTAGCCTTAATTTGCCTATTGGTCCAAGTTCTGCGCCTATAGGATCACTTAGATTTTGGGGCGGATTTTGGTCTACGAATTATGCTTACTTATCTATAGCCAATTCCGTCATCAGAGATGGTAGTTGGTTAGCTAGAATAGATTCAAGTTTAAAAGTATCCTGTAATAATGTTGATTATTGGGCTGGATTAGCTTTTATAACTTGGGATTATTTTCATGCTGGTCCTTGGTATGGAAAGCAAAAGTCAGGATTTATAGGTTTTGTGATAAATGATAAACCTGGATGGGCTTGGTTAGAGTTAAACACCAAAGCAAACCCTTGGACTCTAAAAATAACAGAATATGCCTATTCAATTAATGATTGTGATCCTATAGGAATAAGTTTACCTGTAGAATTAAATCGTTTTGAGGCATCGAGTCATCGCTCTGGTATTTCATTATCATAGGAAACAGTATCAGAAACAAATAATGCAGGCTTCGAAGTAGAACGTAGTACCGATGGAAAAACGTTTCGGGCAATTTCCTTTATAGAGGGTAATGGAACAACCTCTGAAGTTCAAACTTATGCTTATGAAGACACAAATTTAAGACAAAATCAAATGTATTATTATAGACTCAAACAAATTGATTATGATGGCCGTTTTGAGTATAGTGAGATCATAACAGCTCAAATCAAAGGAACATCAAGAGCACCTATTACACTTTTTCCTAATCCAACGAAAGATGGACAACTCAATTTACAATTTTCAGCAATAAGTCTTGAGGATTTAACCGTACAAATTTTTGATACAACAGGCAAAGAATTAAGCATAGATAAGCGTTCAATTACAAGGGGGAATAATTTATTAACACTCAATTTAAGTCGTTTTGGAAGTGGTATTTATTTCATAAAAATGCAACAGGGAGATTTAATAACATATGAAAAAGTAATTGTGGAGCTATGATTAAATATACTCTGTAATAAATCTTTTGTCTAGATAAATACTCCCCGATATATTCTACAATGTGTTGGGTAGTATTTGTCTAACCATATAAAACATTTTACACCATTAATACTTTATAATTCCTGTCTTATTACCATAATAATTTAAGACGTCATAAAAAAGTCTAGATAAAAGGTTCATAATTGATAGTATTTTGGGCGTTTCAAAATTAAGTAATGATTTAGAAGCTATATATCCATCAATTGTAAAACCGAGTCTCATCAATTTTGATAACCGCTCTTTGGGAATAACATAATTCAAAGATTGCATATCTTGCCTTTGTAAACTTATTTTCAGCGCCGAGAAATTATAAAGGGCTATTTGAATTTCATAATCTCCAACCTCTATTTCAAATTGTTTAATTTCTTTTAAGACAATTTTATAAAGACCCGTAATGATATGGTCATTATCATTAATATTTATATTTTTTTCATTTTCCAATTGTCGTAATTCCTCTTCATATTTAGGAATTTTCAATTTCATTTTCTTTATCCCTTTCTTTGAAAAAAAATCATTCTCATCTAACTTTTCAAGATATTCTATTTTATTTCTTAAAGCAACAATCCTATCATAGTTTGAATTTTCAAGATTCTTAAAGATCTTTAGCTTCCTTCTAATATAAAATAAGGGTTCTTGAAATGTTGCAGCACTTAAAAAGTCTGATGCTTTTATACAGTTTTGTATTTCTTTTTCTAAAAGATCTTGTTCTCCTTCTAGATGCTCAATTAATATTTGGAGGTTTGATTTCATTCTATTTTATACAATCTGTTGTGAGGATAAATTTAAAAGAGCAGCATTGATAATAAGCTTATTATCAATGCTGCTCTACTTTTTTATGAAGCTGTTCAATAATTGGCTGCTGAGCTTATTAAAATTGAATTTTTATTTCCATTGCACTTTTTTAGAGCTGCATAGTCGAGCTACGGATGAAAAAGTAAAAATGGAAGCAAAAAGGCTTTTTCAGAAGCCCGTAAGCTATTTTTGAACAACTTCTATAAAAAGATTCTATAGTCTATCTTTCATCAATTTACAAACTGCTAATCAATCGTACGACTTTATAAACCCTAGTATAATCATTAATTTCTTCAATAAAGGGATCATGCTCTAACTTATTTTCTGAAATCAATTTTAATTTACCGATTCGCCCTCTACTATCAGTGATTTTCTGAACATACTTTACCCATACAGAACCATTGCTTTTGATAGCATAAATTTCGTTATTTCGGATTCTATCAATATGAAGTATTGGTTCACAAATCACAATATCACCATATTTGATCAAAGGTTCCATACTATTTCCTTCTATGGTAAAGGCTACAAAATCATTGCCTGTCATATCTGGAATAGAAAAATAAGAAACATCTTCAGGAGCAGAACTACCTACGTCTACAGAACTACCAGCAAAAGCATGTGAGTCCGTAAATAAAATATTTCCTCGCATTGAGGATGCAGCTTCACCATTACTGGATAAATGTCTTTTCAAAGGTCTACCAAATGGTTTACCAATTCCATGCATCAGATAATCTTCATTGACACCATAGATGCGGCTCATTTTTTCTATATGTTTATAATCAAAACAACGTTTGTCATTTGGATTTAAAAAAGCTCGAATGATATGTCCATATCCTCTATTCCCCAAAATTTTCTCTGCAAAATCTCCCATTCCTTTACCATTCCTATCATTCTTAACAATAAGATTTCTTTGTTCTAAAAGATTGAAAACATGAACAAACCTCTTATTTAGCTCAATTCTGTCATTACCTATCATGTTTAAATTTTTTTGTTTAGAAAATGACTATTTCAACACAATTATAAAACAAAAAATGGTATATAGCAAATTTTTAAGCAAATTTTTTAAACAAAAAGATGTTTTTTGTTTGAAAAAAGTATTTTTGTTTGAAAAACAACTCCCATTTTATCTCAAGCCATGTAAAAAAGTAGACAAAAACTGCATGGTTATTGATTAGAATTTATTATATCTTTGATAGCGTCATGTAAAAATATTTTGTTTTTTATTTCTAATTACAATCTCTCAGTTTATGAAAAAATTGTTATCCATTCTCTTTTTTTTAGTTTTAGCAATATTTACTCAAGCACAACAACCTGTAGAAACAGACAAAGAAGAAAAAACTAATTCTTCTGATCGGGAAGAATCGACGTATTATCATATGGAGGGTTCGCATATGTTTAATGTCGGTTTAAGCTTTCCAAACGTGGCAGATGTTACAATTAATGTGATTGGTTCTTTATTAGGTAATAATGTAGATGCATCATCAGGACCTAAAATTACGTTTAGTTATGAATATGGTCTTACAGAAGATCTAGGAATTGGCATTAATGCAGGGTATTTTAGGAGTAAAACAGGTCCTATCCCTTTTACTGTAGATGTAGGAGGAATTCTAGACGTTTGTAATTTGTTCAGTCCTGATTTCGACCTAGATGCTTGCCTAGGTGGTGGTGGCAACACAGTTACAGGAGAAGAATCTGAATACGCCATTAATACCTATTCATTAGGCGGACGATTTGCCGCTAGAAGAAGAGGTATACTCGGTATTAAGAAGCTTGATGTTTATGGTGCCACAGAGGCTGGTTATAATTTTGTACGAACAAAAAACCTTAGAGATAGTGACGCTGAAGTTGAAAAGGTAAATCTGCCAACCTTCTTTTATATTGTTCGAGGAGGCGCTAGATATTACCTTACACCCAATTGGGGGATTTTTGGAGAGGTCGGATATGGAAACGTAACCTTATTCAATGTCGGCGCAACTTATCGTGTTTTTAAATAACTTCTATATAAAACTAGACTCGTTTTTTGTACGATAATACCTTAAATTTGCGTTCTATTCTAAAATAAATTTATGATGTATAGAGCGATTTTCTTAGGACTTTTTATATGGTGGGGAACCCTTGCTTGGGGACAGATAGGAATAAATGTGGGTTATTTGCAAATGCAAGCTCCTGACTTTGAGCAGCGTCATCAATTGAATGAAAACTTTCTAGGAAGTGGAATTTCTGTAGGGCTTGATTATTGGTTTCGATTAAAGCGTAAACGTTTAGAATTCACGCCAGAATTAAACTATACTAGTTTTTCTGGCCAATACGATCTGGATGATATTGTAAATGAATTTGATTTCAAACAATATGGGTTGTTTTTAAACACCAATATCTATCCTTTAGATTTCGCAAATGATTGTGATTGTCCAACATTTTCTAAACAAAATGATTTTTTCAAAAAAGGATTTTTTATACAAATAAGTCCTTCGATCACAATGTTAGATAAAACCCAAACAAAAGGTGATGAGATAAATACTCAAAACGATTTGCAGTTTGGACTTGGTTTAGGCGCTGGTATAGATATAGGGCTATTAGATTTGCTTACCATTACACCGCTTGTTCGGTATACTCATTATTTTGAAGGAGAATTACCTTATGTACCAAATGGAGAGCCAACTGCTTTTGGCATAAATAATTTATTTGCAGGGGTAAGAGTCGGGATTAGGTGGAAAAAATAGTTTTTTTTACCTTGTAGCATAAACGATGAATCCTATGCCAAACACCTTATCTCAAAAATCAACACGTTTATTTATCATACTTGGAGGATTTTTTATTGCCAATGCTTTAATAGCAGAATTTATAGGTGTAAAAATCTTTGCTTTAGAAGATTCTCTAGGAATTGCTCCCTTTAACTGGAATTTGTTTGGGCAAAAAGGCTCGCTTCAATTTACAGCGGGTGTCCTTCTTTGGCCTGTCGTATTTATTATGACGGATGTCATCAACGAGTACTTTGGGCAAAAAGGGGTCAAAATGCTTTCCTATCTAGCTGTTGGACTCATCTCTTATGCTTTTTTAATGGTTTATTTTGCAATTAGCCTTGCTCCTGCTGATTGGTGGGTAGGCATCAATACAACCAATGGTGTTCCAAATATGCAAGCTGCATTTGCCAATATATTTGGACAAGGGATGCTTATTATTATTGGTTCTTTAGTCGCTTTTCTTATTGGCCAAATCGTTGATGTTTTTATTTTTCATCGTATAAAAAAATCAACAGGAGAGAGCAAGGTTTGGCTTAGAGCAACTGGTTCAACACTTGTTTCACAGTTTATTGATAGCTTCGTCGTTTTATATATTGCCTTTGTCGGAGGTCCCCAACTTGTCGGCAACATTGAACCTTGGTCAATGGGACAATTCTTAGCAGTAGGCACCGTCAATTATGTTTATAAGTTTCTTGTAGCCGTTGGACTTACGCCTATTATTTATCTAGCACATCATTTAATCGATCGTTATCTAGGCGAACCACTTGCCACTCAATTAAAACATCAAGCACAGGGGCAAAAATGAGGTCAGTAACAACCTTATACTATCCCATTCCTTGTTTTTTGAGTCTCAACATTTTGAACTTGGGTTTCTTGACATACTTGATTCTTCTACCCCTCATTTTTTTATTAATAACGTACTTATATTTTTTACTCTTCTCTTCTTTTTCTAGTTCAAATTCTTGTCGAATATAGTGTGTTTCTCTTGTTTGAGTAGAAACACTCCATAATTTCCCTTTATCCACAAGAGGGAAATGAAAATGTTTTTTCATCTTCTTACCATTAACTTCAAATGGCTTTACAGTTGTAAATGTACCGTCGTCGTATTCTACATAGAGTTTTGCTTTTGTTAAGTGAGCAGCTCTTATTTTGACAACACTTGCAGGAACAGGTTTATCTACATTACAACAAACTCGACGGCTTAGTAATCCACAATACTTTATTTTATAAACACCTTTTGTTTTGTCGTATAGCATAGTTCTAGAGGGTGCTTTGCGCCAATTAATTTGATCTACTGGCAACCCGCCTCTATAAAGATAAGGATACATACCCTCAACTTCTTCTGATGGAATTTCAATAGTGACGCAGCCTGATACCCTGCTATTATCACTTGCGACCATTGCAAAACAATACATTCCAGCAGACTTTAGAAGGCGAGTTCCAGAACGAGTAGAAGCTCCAGCTAGTGCTGCAGTCGTTGCACTTAGATATTCCCTGATTTTAAAGTTAAGTTGTTTACCTTCTAGTTTTTCTTTATTTTTAATAGCCGCGCTATTTAAATGGATTTTAGTGCCACTTACTCCTTCTATCGTATAGTTTTTATTTTTTGAAAATGTAAAATTTGCTTCTAGTTCTTGGTTAGAAGTTAGGACAGCTTGAATCCTTTCATTTTCTACTGGAGTTTCAACAAGTTCTTCTTTTTCCTGTATTTCTTCTTTAGTTATTTCCTCTAGAACTTTTGGTTTTTCTATAATTATAGGCTCTTGCGGTTTGGTTTTCTTTTGAACGGATGATATTGGTTCTATATAGACATCTTGCTCAAGGGTATAATAAAAAATAATTTCTGTCCGCCGATTTGTAGCTTTTCCCATTTCGCCACTATTATCAGCTTTAGGACGACTAAAATCCAAAGCCGAAACAGTAATCAAACTATTGTCTATTCCATTCTCTGTTAAATAAGTCTTTACACTATTTGCTCTTTTTAGAGATAGTTTTTGGTTATAGGCTTTATTTCCTACATTGTCAGTATGTCCCAAGAGTTCTACTTTTTGAATAGAGTGAATAGTATAAAAATCAATCACTTCTTGTAAAATATCTTCATGTTGTGCGTTGATACTGGATTGATTGGTTTCAAATTCAATAAACCATTGTTGAGAAGTTTGAGCAGATAATAGATTGTACAATAAGCAATAAGAAATAAGCTGTAAATACGTTTTCATAAGGTGTTTTGTTTTAAAGACATTGAATATGCCTCCTAGCTATTTTGTAATATGGTTCTCCATTTAGATAACGATTTCAAATTGGAAAGGGATAGTTAATTTGATATTTTATTTAAACATCAAATATTAACATACATTGGAAAAAGGAATTACTAGCAATTTAAAAATCACCTCTGAGGAGAATGACTAACTAAAAAAACACCAATAAAAATTAATAATCCAGCAATTACTTTCTCTAACGATAATTCATCTTTAGCCAGCAATAAAGCGATTATAGTAGCAAGTAGTGGTTGCAGATAAATATATGTACTCGCTACAGATGGGTTGACCGTTTTTAAAGCATATCCATTTAGGAAATAAGTCATAAACGTTACAAAAAATAGAACATAGACAACCGCTAACCATATGTTTAGAGGGAAAGTTTGCCATTCTATGATTAAAAATTCTTGGATTCCAAAAGGAAAAACAAAGAGAAGACCAAAAGTAAAAACCCATTTAATCACTGTAATGGGATGGTATTTTTTTATTAATTTCTTTACCAAAACAAGATAGATAGAATAAGAAGCAGCATTGATAAAAATAAATAAATCTCCTAGGATACCTTTGGGATTAAACTTAATACTTTGTCCATAAACAATTAGTAATACAGCCCCCATACATCCTAGTAAAATTCCTAATATCTTTTTACTCGTAATTCGCTCTTTTAAAGCAAAAGAAGAAATAATTAAAACAAGCATAGGAGAGGTGGTCATGATTAAAGATGCATTGATCGGAGTTGTCCAATTTAGACCTTTAAAAAAACACATTTGATTAATAGCAACTCCAAACAAACCACATAGAACCAGTTGTTTAATATCTTTTTTATCAATTTTTTCTTTAATAAAAAAAGTATGAAATAACCAAAAAAGAACAACACCGCTTACTACACGCATGAGGATAAAACCTAGAGGCTGAATATAAGTAGGCATCACCTCTTTGGCAATCGAGAAATTCGCACCATATATTAAGGCAACAGAAAAAAGGGCTAGATGGGCTTTAGTATGTGCATTCAATAGGAAAAAATAAACCTTGTCTAAACAATAAAAACTTATTTAGACAAGGGGCGTTCGAGAAGAAATTAGCTCCATAAAGGAGAAGGGTATACACCTTTATCAGATAGATTTTTCAATGCAGTCGTTACCTCTTCTTTATCCTCACGATAAGTAACGCCATACCACTTTTCATCCGTAGAGAGTACACGCATCTGCATTTTATCCGCTTTTATCATTTCATCTACAGTCAACGGAATAAAGTATTCTGCTTTGGGATTATCTGTATTATTTTTCACAAAATCTAAAAATCCTGTTTTTAAATGGTCAAAGATGCTAGGGTGAAACCCAAACATATTCATAGATACTACACTATCATCAGGAAGTTCTCCTCTATTATCTTCTTTGCCATATCGGACTATACCATCTGCTTCTCGTTGAATTTTTAAAGTTTCTACCATTGTTATCAAATTACCATTATCATCTGCTTTGCAGATGCCTCTATTTACATCTCCATTATCGGATAATGTGTTACGCAAAACAAATCCGACCATAGCATAAAGATGAGGTTGAGCATCTTTACTTAAAAAATCACCAATTTGCTGCATAGATGTCGCACCATAATAATCGTCTGCATTAATAACAGCAAAAGGCTCTTTAACAACATCTTTAGCAACCAAAACAGCATGAGATGTTCCCCATGGTTTTGTTCTTTCTACATTCAGTTCTACACCATCGATTGGTGAATTTACAGCCTGATAAGCAAACGCAACTTCAATTTTATCTTCAAAATGATGTGTGATTTTTTGTTTAAAATCTTCTTCAAACGACTTTCGGATAACAAATACGACTTTACCAAAGCCTGCTCGAATAGCGTCGTAGACTGAATACTCAATAATTGTTTCTCCATTAGGCCCAATTTCATCCAATTGTTTTAAGCCTCCATAGCGGCTTCCCATTCCTGCGGCAAGGATCAATAAGGTTGGTTTTTGCATTTTTGTATGTATTTAAATATCAAACTCAATAGTATAATTTTTTGTGGTGGTAAAGAGTTTGAATGTGACTAAGCTAAATATCCCTCAAAGATATATCGAATGGATTAAATTACAAACTTAGCAGTGTTAATTGGATACTAGGAAACAACTAAAATTAAACTTTGTAAGCTCATTAAACATTACTGCTAATAGTCCTTAAAACAAGATATTTAAAATCAAAAAACTAAAAATAAACATACTATAAGCAACAATTTAGGGTTATATAAATATATTAATTTTACTTGTACTCTTATTCTTTTTGAAGAAAAAGCGTTATTCTTGTAAAGGCATTTTGTGACACACTAAGAAAAGGAATTATAAATATCCAAAATATGAACACCCCTTACCATTTGGTTTACATGGTATGCCTTTTATTGTGTTTCTTTTCGAATAAACTAAAGGCAAACTCCACTCCTGAAGAATTAAATACTCTTCTTGCTGAAAAAATCACATCAAAAATCTATGATTGTGACGTAAAAGAAGTCCTAATAATACTTCAAAGTACACTTACAAAGGATTCTCTATTGCTTTTAAAACATATTGATATCAAAGCCAAAATTTTTCAAAAAAAAGGAGCGCTTCTTTTTGGCTGTACGGAGCGATATGATGAGGCTATAGATGCCTTTAATTCCAGTTTAGATTATTTTAAAAAATCAAATAAGAAAGAAAAAGAATTGGCACATACTCATTTTCTTTTAATGAATGTGTATCTCTATTTAGATGAATATAAAACAGCAATTGCTGAAGGAGAAAGAGCAATTGATCTCATGGAAAATTCTTCTGAAAAGGACAGTTTAAAATTAGCTTTATATTACCATACAACTGCCAATTCCCTCTATGGTATTCAGGAAAATGTTTTAGCAGAGCGGTATATCAAAAAGTCTGCCTCCTTGTATCAAAGTATTCATAATATTGAAAAGTTTATTAGTACAAACATTGATCTTATTCCTATTCTTAAAGGGCAGAAGAAATATCAAGAAGCTATCGATATTTTTCAAAAAAAAATTTATCCGAATCGAAAAAAATTAAGTAATCACGAACTAGCACGGGCTTATAATCTAGTATCAGAAGCATATTTAAAATCAGGAGATTACAAAGCTGCTGAAAAGTATTATCAGCTTTCAAATAAGCATTACATCATTGAAAATGATCCTTACTATACGAATAATATTGCGCATAATTATGACAATCTAGGCATAATTTATAAACGTCAAAAACAATTTGATAAAGCATTAAAAATTGCTCGAAAATCATTAGAGCTCTATCCAAATACGAACAAAGGAGCTATAGCGGGTTCTTATGATAACATTGGGGATATATACGCTGAAAAGAAAGATTTTTCAACAGCTGCTGACTATTACCAAAAAGGCATACAAATTTTATTACCTGAATATGAAGCAGGGTTACTTTCTACACCTTCTATTTCACAAAATACTATTTCTAATAAAAAGCTTTTTTATATTCTTTTGAATGCAAAATCAAAAACATTGCTTGAACTTTATGGACAAAATCAAAATATTGATTTCCTAAAGAGTGCTTATAACACCGCCCAATCGTTAGATACCCTTACGGATCAAATGCGACAGGCTTTACAAACAGATGGAGCAAAATATATTCTTGCTGAAAATGCGATTAATGCTTATGAAAATGCCATTGAAGCAAGCTATCTGTATTATGAAAAAACGAAAGATAAAAATTACCTAGAACAAGCCTTAAAATTTTCAGAAAATTCCAGAGCCGTCGTATTACGAGAATCAATTCAAGATAAAAATGCAAAGTTAATATCCGATATACCTGATAGTCTTTTAATTAAAGAACAAGATTTAAAGATAGAAATTGCTTACTACGAAAGTCTATTATTCAAAGACCCCAAAAGAGAACTTCTGAGAGATACGATATTTGAAACTAGACGAAAATTATTAAAACTCTCTAAAGAGCTTGAAAATAATTATCCCAGTTACTATGAATTAAAATATAGTGATGCGACATTAGATATATCTCAACTAAAACAAAACATTCCTGAAGATGCTCTATTAATCGAATATTTTTGGAATAGCGATGTCCTATATACCTTCACTATAGATAAAAATGAAGTACAACTATTCAAGAAAAAAATACCTCAAGAGTTTGTTGAACAAATTTTAAAGTTTAAAAATTCTTTTCAAAAGTGGGCTCTTATTGAAAAAAGTAAAATCGATACTGAAAAAGATTATCTACTTCATGCTCATGAATTATATAAATTTTTATTAGGAGATCTTGACTTAGAAGGTAAAAAAAGGTTGATGATTATCCCTGATAATTTACTAGGATATATTCCATTTGAAGCCTTATTAACAAAAGAATATGAAGGCAATTGGATCGACAGGATGTTGCCTGTGCTTATAAAAGATTATGCCGTTAGTTATTTATATTCTGCACACCTTGTCAATTCTAATTCTACTACTGAAGTAAATCGTAAAAATCACTTGTATGGCTTTGGGGGATTTGGTACAGATTACAAAAACATGGAATCTTTCGGTAATGCTGATCTTAGCCTTCGTTCTGATGATACTCCTATTTTAAGACAACTCCCTCATGCTCCTAAAGAAATAGCAACCATTGTCGGACAGATAGGTGGACAGTCATGGCTTAATGAAGACGCAACCAAAGAAAATTTCTTATCAAATGGTAAAAAATCTGGTATCTTGCATTTGGCAATGCATGGTATTATTGATGAAAAAAATCCATTACAATCTCATCTAATTTTCAATGCTTCGGAAAATGAGACTGATAATTTCCTTTATGCTTCGGAACTTTATAGTATGAAACTCAATGCAGATCTAGCTGTTCTTAGTGCTTGTAATACAGGTTACGGTGAACTTAAGCGTGGTGAAGGTATTATGAGCTTGGCAAGAGCCTTTACTTTTGCAGGTTGCCCTAGTCTCGTTATGAGTCTTTGGCAAGTTCCTGATAAGGCTACCGCTGATATTATGAGCTTTTTTTATGACAATATTAAAAATGGGGCAACAAAAGATGTTGCTTTACAACAAGCTAAATTAACTTATCTTGATAATTGTTCTTCAGAATATGCAAAACCGATTTATTGGCAAAGTTTTATTATTTCTGGTGATATTAATAGTATAGAAATGAGTACAGGTTCGTTTTGGTATAATTACAAATGGTATATAATCGGAGCAGCCGTTATCTTTGTTTTACTTTTTTTAGGTCTAAAATGGAAAAAACCCTGATATAAAAATGCCATATCTGAACATTATCAAATATGGCATTTTACAATTATAATTTCTAGGATTTTATTTTCCCATCATATTTTTTATCACGCCAATAATTGCCATCAAAACGCCTCCTCCAACACCTCCTCCAGCAACACTTCCCAAAATGCTCGTAATATCCATACCACCACTTCCGAAATCCATTCCTACCATACTAAGCAATTGACCACCTAATCCGCCCCCCAGAATCCCGACAATAGAATTTCCTAATGTGCCTAGTGATAAGTTTTTCATTAATGAACCTGCCAAATTCCCTCCTAAAGCACCACTAAGTAACTGAATAATTAAAGGTAACATAAGCTATAATTTTTTGAGACATTACTTTCAAAATCATTGAAATTGGTTTTTATTACTATCTACTCATGGAAGACTATGGTGTTTTAAGAAAAAACAAGGCGTGATAATCAATGTTTATCAACTAAACAGGATTCTCTATAACGCTTAATTCAATGAACCTAATTTTACCATTTAAGAAGATTTTTTAAACATTTTCAACTTAAAAATAATGCCTACTGATTAAAAAATGAATTGATATTAAAGTTTAGTTAGGTGTAAGCAAAAAGTAGACATAACTACTCTTTGATCAACTTTTAATAACTTTAATTTACAAAACATTATTCAATTATATCAAAATATTATCTTTTTTTACTGTTTGATAAATCAATTATGTCCGACTACTTATATCCTAACTATTGATTTGCTGCCAAAGCATATCTTTTAAAGTTGTAATCCCTTGTTGTGTAATTGAAGAAATAAAAATAGAAGGAACTCCTTTAGGTATTTCTGGTTCTAAAAGCTCCATCAACTCCTCATCTAACAAATCCGATTTTGTAAGGGCTAGAATCCGAGGTTTATCTAATAATTCAGGATTGAATTTTTCTAATTCATTTAACAGTATATTGTATTCTTTTTGGATGTTTTCTGTATCGGCAGGTATCATAAAGAGTAGCGTAGAATTTCGTTCAATATGCCTCAAAAAACGATGTCCTAACCCTTTCCCTTCATGTGCTTTTTCTATAATTCCTGGTATATCTGCCATAATAAAAGATTGATGTCCTCTATACTTTACGATACCCAAATTCGGCTTTAATGTTGTAAAGGGATAATTCGCAATCTCTGGCTTGGCAGCCGTAACAACAGATAACAAAGTAGATTTCCCTGCATTCGGAAATCCAACCAAGCCTACATCTGCTAGTACTTTTAATTCTAAAACTTTCCATTCTTCTAAACCAAGTTCACCTGGTTGAGCATATCTAGGTGTCTGATTTGTTGAAGATTTAAAATGAGTATTCCCCAATCCTCCTCGACCACCTTTAACCAAAATATGCTCCTCACCATCTTCCATGATTTCAAAATGTACGGCTCTAGTTTCCGCATCTTTCGCAACTGTTCCTAATGGAACTTCCAATATAATATCCTCGCCATATTTACCAGATTTATTGCTTCCCGAACCGTCTCCTCCATGCCCTGCTTGAACATGTTTCCTATACTTTAAGTGTAGAAGCGTCCAAAGCTGTTGGTTGCCTCTAAGTATAATATGCCCTCCTCGACCGCCATCACCTCCGTCAGGACCGCCTTTTGCCGTAATTGCATCTCGACGTAAATGGGTAGAGCCTTTACCACCATTTCCTGAACGGCAGCAAATTTTCACATAATCAACAAAATTTCTATCTGACATATCAATATTTATAATATCTTTTTCCACTCATTACTCTCGGCATACTGCTTAATAATTTGATTCCGTTCTTCTAAGAATCTTTTCATATATCTTGTAAGTACAAGTGAATTAAAAATTTTACCAAAAATACCTAAAGGAGACTCAAAACAACATATATCTGACACGATCGTTTTTTCGTTTTTTTCTTTAAAATAATGTTCGTGAATAAAACTTCTAAATGTCCCTTTTAGCATATCATCCCGAAAGTATATTGGATATTCGTAACCTGTAATTTTTGAGGTATGGGTCTGCCAAACACCAAAATGTTTCGCTTTCCACGTCACTATTTCGCCCATATCAATTAGACCTTCCTTACGTCCTTCGATTACGGTCTCTTGAGTTTTGGACGTTGAAATCATATGTAAGTCAATGCTTCGAGCAAGATCAAAACATCGAGTTATAGGGGCATCGATAATTGTTTCTAGTACAATCTTTGGCATATTCTAAAAATATAAAATGTGCCATATCTTGAAAATATGACACACCTCATCTATTAAAATCATCAGATTAGCCGTCTATGCGACCTTATCTATTTCTACACAAAGACGACTAAAAATCTCATCAATAGAGCCGATACCATCTACAAAAACAGCTTTGTCTTTTGAATTGTAATAATCCGCTACTGCCGTAGTGTTATTCTTATAGACTTGGATACGGTTTTTAATGGTATCAATATTTGTATCATCCGAACGTCCCGAGGTTTTTCCTCTATTCAATAACCGTTGAATTAGTTCTTCATCATCAACTGTTAAAGCCACTAATGAGGATACAGCTTGTTGTTTCCCTCCCAGCATTTTATCAAGTGCCTCGGCTTGTGGTACAGTTCTAGGAAAACCATCGAAGATATATCCTTTCACATCTGGATTTTGTTCGACTTTATTCTCTAACATTCCAATTGTTACTTCATCTGGAACTAACTCTCCTTTATCCATATAACTCTTCGCTTTTAATCCTAGTTCCGTTCCATTTCCAATTTCACTTCTAAATAAATCTCCTGTAGAAATATGTAATAAATTATAACGCTCTAATAGTTTAGCAGCTTGTGTTCCTTTTCCTGAGCCTGGAGGTCCAAATAATATGAGGTTTATCATAGTTAAAAGTTGATTTTTAATATAAAGGCGAACAAAATTAATGATTTTAAATTTAATGGGACGCTTGTTTTAAAAATTATCCTATTATCCTTGTCCTACTTTCCTAGAAAACGCCAGTTTTTTAGGATGATTTGAATGTCTTTTTGAAGGTGATAATCCCTAGCATAAATAAGATTTAGCCGACTCGCTAATTCTCGTGAAAGATTATCATTCTCTAATCCATCTAGTGGTGAGAATACTCCTTTTTTCAAAAAAGGTAATTTTTGATCCCGATTTTCGGCATATCCTACCCAAGATATTTTGCCTAATATTATTTGAAAACTATTTTTTAAAACAGTCTTAATATTAGGAATCCTAAAAAATAACAATGGCAATAAACAAATCACTAAGAAGGATATAAAAATATCTAATAGTCGTTTATTCCGTTTTTGAATAGGATGAATTATATTAAATTGAACTTCTAGAGTATAAACTTCCCCTTCTGCATTTTTTGATTGACTCCCAATAATACTGATGCTTTCTTTAGGAACGATACGATAGCGTATTTTACTACCTAGTTTGGACATCCAATTCATAATCGTGTCATTAGAAACATCTTTAGAGCAAAAAATAAGTTCAGAAACTTTATACAACGTACATAAGTCTTCTAGATTCTCGATAGAACTCAAGTGTTCAACTTTAATTAAGGATTGTTGCGGTGCAATATATCCTATAATTTCGCTATCAACCGTAAGATTGTTTAAAAGTTGATGTACCCTTTGACACTCTAGGATACTGCCTACAATAAGAATATTTTGTATCCGTTTTTTTATAAAAAAAGGATTTTGAAATTGTACAAAATGAATCAAACTTCTCAACGAAAAGGTTGAGAAAAAAGCAAAGAGGCTTCCTAACAGAATCAAAGCTCTTGAGAATCTTAATGACGTATTCAAAAAACCATAAATGGCTGCTAGTACAATTGTACCTACAAATAAGCCTCTTAATAATCGTCGAAGATTAAAAGGAAAATCATACCCTCCAGAAAAGAAAATACTGGTAATCCAAACGCTAGCATATATCGGAAAGTTTATCCAAGTACGTACATCTCTATAATAATCTGGATTTTTAAAATAATAATTTGCCCAAAGATCCTTTAGAAGATAAAGTCCCAATAGGATAAATATAAAATCCAATAATGGTAAATAAATTTTTTTAAAAAAATTTACTATTATCGTTAACCCTCCTCTAAAATAAATTGCAAGATTGATAAGTACAATATAAATACCTGCATATCGAGTAGAAAAATGCTTCTTAGCAAAAATAACCATCGCTTGATAGAACGTTTTTACATAATTAAGGCTTCCTTTTTTTGTACTTTCTCCTTTATAATGTAAAATGGTTGTTTCTGGATAATAATAGTTTTTATAGCCTCCTTTTAAAATACGATAGGAGAGGTCTATATCTTCACCGTACATAAAAAATGCTTCATCTAATAGTCCAATTTCATTTAAAACAGTTTTTCTAAGAAACATAAATGCTCCTGCTAAGACTTCAACCTCATGTGTTTTACTTTTATCCAAATATCCTAAATGATAATGATTAAATATCTTTGATTGAGGGAATAAATTAGAAAGGCCAAAGGTTTTACAAAACGCTACAAAAGGCGTAGGTAGTCCACGTTTTGATTCTGGTAAAAATCGTCCTGACCCATCGATCATTTTTACTCCTAAACCACCAGCATTAGGATGTTCTTCCATAAACCCAATACATTTAACGAGTGTATCTTCATTAATAACTGTATCTGGATTTAAAAGTAAAATATACTCTCCTTTTGTTTTTTTAATTGCTTGATTATTAGCTTTCGCAAAGCCCAAATTTTGACTATTGGAAATAACGGATACATAGGGAAATTGCGTCGAAAGCATTTCAACTGAACCATCTTGAGAAGCATTATCAACAACAAAAACTTCTAAACTTATCCCTTGTCTAGCTTGTTCGATAGAAAGGAGAACTTGCTCCAAAAAATAACGAACATTGTAATTAACAATGACAATAGAAAGTTGCATTAGCCTTATCTAAAGTTGATATATGAAGCAATGGATATTCTAATGCCAAAATGGCTAAACCCTTGCTCAATGACAGGTGGATCGTTTTGATATGTTGTAGGATTAAGTGCTTTATTAAATTCAAAAATATCAACAGGACTGAACCCGAAAGTATAGTATGGCTCAATGTAAAGTTTAGTTGATGTTCTATCTATATCACCTATTACAAACTGAAGAAAAACACTAGAAGAGAATTCTTTTTCTTCTACGGCTTCAATATAATCTCTATTCGCTTTAGGTCTTGTTCTAGCTCGAAAAGTTGTTTGTTCTATTGTACCCCCTAAGCCAAAAAGCCAATTTTTTCGTTCAAAAGGAATCGCCAGTCCTAAACCTAAATGATAATTATAATAACTGAACTTTATTGTTTGTTCCACATCTTCACCATCCATATTTTCAAATGTTTCACTCCTCCTTTGAAGATTTTGATTAAACCCTAAATCCAACATAAAATAATTATAATATCCTCCTAATCCTACAGAAATACCATTGGGAGAAGTAATTTTTTTTAGATTAGTCTCATTGGTCGTGTTAAACGTATTAATTAAACCATTTATCTTATCAAAATCTCCAAAAGAAACATTATACCCTGTTTTCAAGTAAACTGATGCAAAATCTTGAGCCTGAAGATTTGTAAAATGACAACTAAAAACTATAGTAAAGACAAATATTATTTTTTTCACAAGTTATAAATTAACTGAAAGGATTGAAGTATTTTTGGTGATATTAAAGTTTAGGAGCGATTTGCTTCGCTAATGCTGTTAGTTTCGTCTTTGTATAACACACACATGATGTATCATCATCTTCATCCAGATAATTGAGCGATTTTAACACTATTAAATGCTTATTTTTATAAAAAACAAGATGAAGTAACTCTACTCCATCCTCTACAGATCTATAACTACTTGCCATTGTACCAATTCCTTTTATTGCTTCTAGATTCTTAGCCTTCTTATTATTTTTTGTTAAAAAATTGAAGGAACTCCTAGCCGAAGCTAAGGATGCAAATGGTCTGACTTGAATATTTAAGCCACTCTTACTATCTACTTTTTGTTGGAAGATACGATCACAATTTTTACCATCTACTTCTTCTGATGTAGCTTTATAATTCACTTTTTTATTACAAATACGAACGACATCATCTTGTGATAGAATAGCTTCACATGGAAGCCCTACACTCAACATTTCAGCTAAGTCTTCTATTGTTTCTGCTTGGTCTATATCAATCTCTTCACTTTGTTGTTTCGTATTATTTTCTAGTCCACCTGTCACATTACTTGTTGTCACTTTTGTATCTCGAATACAACTACATAATAAACCCGAAAAAAGCAACATAAAGCCTGAAATGTAAAATATTGTTCTCACAGCAATTTATATTTTTGAAACCATGAATAAAATTCAACTTTCAAAATTAATCAATTCTAGCATCGATAAAAAATTAATCAGAATTTTTAAAATTACTTAACGCCCTCTAGGCATTCCCCTTCCTCCAGCATTACGTCTTTCCATTCTTTCTATCCGCTCTTTTTGCATCTCTTCATATTTGGTATACTGCTCACCATTGAGTACTGTTTTTATTTCTTCATTTCTATTTTCATGCAATTCAAGCATTTGTGTCCGTTTGAGTTCTTGACCTCCAGCACTCACTCTTACAGCATTAAATTTTTCAGCATATTTATCATGAATTGTTCGCATTTGCTTTTTTTGTCGTTCAGATAAATTAAGTTCTTTAGTTAAGCGTTCCATATTACCTCCTCCTGTTCTTCTTTCTACACTTACATTTTGTTCATTTGTTACACTATTATCTGAATTCGAGCTATTATTTTTAGTTCCCGAACAACTTGCTAAAAAAATAAATAAAATTAAAATAACTAAACTCCGAATAATCATATTGTGAAAATTAAAATATTTTGAATTGGAATAAAAATAAGAAAATAATCGAGAATATTTTGTGTATATTTGACACTAAGTACACTATAGATTAACTTAATTTATAGTGCACTAAGTGTATTTGTATACTTTTTCAATTAAAAAAAATGAAGCAAGCAAAACGTATATTATTGACTATTTTAGATGGCTGGGGACATGGCTCTAATCCAACATCAAGTGCTATAGCACAAGCTAAAACTCCTTTTGTAGATTCTCTTTATAAAAAATATCCTAATTCGGAATTGGTAACGTATGGTGAAGAAGTAGGATTACCAAAAGGTCAGATGGGCAATTCAGAGGTTGGTCATCTAAATATTGGAGCAGGCAGAATTGTATATCAAGAATTAGCTCGAATTAATAAAGCCATAAAAGAAAAAACACTTCATACAAATAGGACATTACTAGAAGCACTAGAATACGCTAAAGAGAATAAGAAAGCTGTTCATCTAATGGGTTTAGTTTCTGATGGTGGAGTACATTCTCATATTAATCACCTAAAGGCACTATGTGATATTTGTACCAATAAAAAACAGAAAGAAGTATATATTCATGCCTTTACAGACGGTAGAGACACCGCTCCTAAAAGTGGCTTAGGCTTTATTAAAGAACTGCAAGAGTATATTGAAGAGACAACTGTCAAATTAGCTACTGTTACTGGACGCTATTATGCAATGGATAGAGATAATCGTTGGGAAAGGATAAAACTAGCATATGATGCCCTAGTTAATGGAAAAGGTCAAAACACGAAAAATATTCTTGATACGATCCAACAGTCTTATGATAAGGCTATAACAGATGAATTTTTAAAACCCATTATTCATGTAAATCAAGATGGAGAACCGTTAGGTACAATCGAAGGAGGAGATGTAGTATTATTTTTTAATTTTAGGACGGACAGGCCTCGACAATTAACACAAGTTTTATCTCAAAGAGATATACAAGAACACGGTATGAGACGCCTAAGTCTTCGTTTTTTGACTATGACAACCTACGATAGCACTTATTTAGGAGTATATGTTTTATTTGAAAAAGATAACCTCTACAATACATTAGGGGAAGTTTTATCAAATGCAGGAAAAACACAAATACGGATTGCTGAAACTGAAAAGTATCCACACGTGACTTTCTTCTTTTCAGGTGGGCGTGAAGAAGAATTTGAAGGAGAAAATCGTATTTTAGTCAATTCTCCGAAGGTTGCAACTTATGATCTTCAACCTGAAATGAGTGCACTTAAAGTAACCGATAAAATCATAAAGGCAATTCATAAGAAACAACCTAATTTTGTCTGTTTAAACTATGCTAATACCGATATGGTTGGTCATACAGGTGTTTTTGATGCGGCTATCAAGGCGGCAGAAACGGTTGATTCTTGTCTTGAAAGACTCGTACAAACTGCTTTAGAAAACGAATATGCCATAATTATTATTGCTGATCATGGCAATTCAGATTTTATGATCAATGAAGATGGAACGCCACATACTGCTCATACAACGAACCCTGTTCCTTGTTTTTATGTTACTAATAATGATACTGAAGCCTTTTTAAAAGACGGGAAATTAGGTGATATTGCTCCTACCATTCTTGCTATTTTGGGGGTGGAAAGACCAGAAGAGATGACTGGTAAAATATTATTATCATAATTTTCTGAAAAAAAAATCTATTGAAACAACAAGTAGGATATATATTTTTCATAGCATTTATACTATCATGTCAGCCCACAGTAGTGAAGCAGAATATTGAGCCGATACAGTTTTTTGATTTAGATAAATATTTCAAAACGGAAATTCTAATGCTTCAGGATAACATAACTTCGATTCGAAAACGAGTCATTTTAAATGATTCCATTGAAGTTATGGTTTTGGATAGTTTTGATTTAAATGAAGAGCTGTCGATTTTCATAAAATCGAATATTAATAAATCGGCTTGGGCAGATAAATACACAGTCGATACAATCTATGAAGGCACAAAAGTTAAAAATGTTATATACAATGCTTCAGATAAGGCTCTAAAGACAAAAAAAATAAATCTTTCATTTAATGATGAAGCAACTATTTCAGAAATTAATATTGTTAACCTTGTTAAAAATACAATTTATACTTCAGAACAGCAGTTACAATACATTCCTCAAGTATTTTATAAGATAGAAAATGAACAAGAAGTCATTTTAGACAAACGAAATCGCTTAGGCGTTGAAGGTATCTTTTTGAAGTAAGTTAGACTTTGCAAAAAATGGATTATCTTTGGACTCAACCAAAATAACACATTTTACTGTAAATCAAATATTTATACCTATTTTTTGACTTTTTAAAAACTCTAAAGGTGCGTTTTTAAGTCGTTTTTTGTGCTTTTTTAACCTATTCCATAAAAAAGCCCCCTTTTGAAACAATCAAAAAGGAGCCTTCATAATACACTCAAAAAAACAGCTTCTTAAAATTCTTATATCACTAGGCTGCGAGGTTATCCGTATTATTAGGAATGATCCTTCTAATATCACCCGTCCAAGTAGAATCTATATATTCATAAACTTGAGCAGCTAGATAAATGGTATTTTCAACTTTAATTTCTACAGCTTCGAGTTTTTGAGGAAGCTTGAATTTATCAGCAAGTTTCTGGACGACATTATACGTTTCGCCTCCAGCTTTCAGATCCTCCCATTCTTTTTTGGCAGCTATAGCATGGACCTTATATTTTCCCCAATTCATGATAAGTGGGAATATGGCCGCACCAGCTCCTTGAGCAACTTCGATGCCTGTAATATTTCCATCCTGGTTCGCATCAAGGTTAAATCCCTTTTCAACGGTTGAAAATATCGGCTCCATGAGTGCTTCGATATTCTTAGTCCCAAGACTTAAATTTTCGTTTGATTTTTTCATGTTCTTTATTTTTTATAGGATTCTAAAAATGATTTCATCAGTATGTTGGCAGTTTCTCGTTGTGTTTTGAGTTCCTTCAAAAATTCTTCGTGTTGCTCAAAGAGCTTCTGTATGATTTTATCATGCTCAATCGATTTAAGTCGAATGGCTTCTAAGTCTTTGACAATTTCATCGGTTCTATCAGCTAATCGAGTCAACTGAACGACTAAGTCTCCCTGAGCTGCACCTACTTTTTTGAGTGTCTCCACCTGAGCATTCAAAATTGGACTAATAAAATATTTGAATACGCCCACCGCCATCAAGATAATGATGAGGAAGAGGACAAAGATGATAAGTCCAGCTAGTCCAAATGCTCCGAATGCTTCTATAAGTTTGTTTACAGCTTCCATGTCGTTAAATGGTTCAAAGGATTAAATAAATACTAGATAAATACTAGGTTGCCATTGTAGTAAAAATACCGAGTGGTGGCACTTCCTTCTCTCTTTCTCATGCTGATGACAATCTCATCATTTTTTTGTACGGCTTCTTCTATGGTGTAATTGAGTATTCTAGTATCTGTTGAGCCCGTTTTAAACTGAAAAATCTTTTCCCATACTTTGGTGGAACTGGTCGAGCTGTCGATGCTTCGTACACAAGTGACAGCAATTTCTACAATAAAGGTTTCAGCATTATTGATTCGACCATTGATTTGGAGTTCTTGACAAAAGCCATCTCTAAATACTTGGATGCCATTAGCTGTATAACTGATAGTTGGTGTTGTAGCTGTACCAAAGTTTTGAGAGAACTGTTGATTGTTAAATCCATAGGTATTATTAAATCCTCTCCATTGGTTATTCAATAAATAATGCCTTCCAGAGAAAGGAACTGGATATTCACTAATCAACTTACCATCAAACGGTTGCCCATTCCAACCTTGAGCATTTGTTTGAGTAACCATACAGAACACCAATAGCAGCATTGAAGCTACTGCAATTATTTTTCGTTTCATTTCTATAGTCTTTTATTTAAAAATTATTTGAAAAATTAAATTTGATAAAGTTTTAACCGATTCTTTGTATTAAAATATGTCTTTAAGCTCTCTAGATATTCTCTACAAACTTGTAAACAACGGTGACGTTGTCTAGTGTGTTCCCATTAGGTTCTAAGATGATTGTTCCATTGTCATTCCAGACGTATGGTTCTGAGCTGGACTGACCAGAAGATAAATCCTTGGTTCGTTGGTCTGTTCCAATGTTGTAAACGATATATCCATCAAGCAGTAAGTCTACATTCAAATCACAAGGGATGATTTTTTGAGCAGATGAGACCTTTGTTAAGACATGGGTATTACTGTAAATTTTTCGATCATCATGCCATCGAGACTGGGTGAACCAAAAGCGATTGGCGATATTACCAACAGTAGGCGTTTGATGGTCAATATCATCTGCTGGGCTAGGAATTTCAATACTATAACTTTCCAAAGCAGGAAATATTCCTTCCGTAATTTCTACAGAGACCGAAGCCACTCCCCAATAAATAGGGAAACGTACCTCTAAAGCTGTAGGTGTTTGGATAACGGTATCGATTTCTATGGTATCATAGACATATCCTTTATCCGTGACGAGCTTATAACTTAGATTTGCCAAGTCATCAGAAAATATTTTAATAGTATAGGTATGTCCATAATATTTATAGTTTCCACCACCACAAGGCGCTAGAATAGGAACAGTCGCTGTACCCCCTGTAATTTTAATTTTATGCAAAGCGGTTAAGTCGTACCAACCTTCATTGTTCCCATTGACATCGGTGTAACGAACATACTTTGATCTACCATCTGTAGTAGAGCCTAAGACCGATGGATTATTGACGGGAAATTGATGGGAGTCGTTGAACGTGATTTTATTAGAATTATTCCCATCAATTCTAAGAGCTTCTTTCCCAACTAGCGAAATGTTGTAATAATTGAAGAATTTTCGATATTGTCTAAAAAATAGACTATTCCCATTTTCATCATAATATTCAAAAACACCTCCATTATTATCACTATCGATATTATAACCTACATTAGTATTTAAATTAAGGTTGGTTGAATATAATTGAGAATTTCCACTTATCCCATTAGACTGTAATCCTGTACTATAATTATTATTAATGACTCTTTGAAAAAGGGTTTGAGTTGCCTCGATTTCGTAGCTAGAAGCATTCTTTAACTGAAAGTAAAAGTTACTCCAGTTATGATTTGTATTGTTTGTTGCTACAATATTGGTGATTCCAAAGTTTGTATCACTTCCTCCTCCTCCCCCATTATTATTCAAATCATATAAAGCCGTCTGTAAATTGGTGATAGTATTAGTCGTTGGGTTTAGGATGGGTAGATTACCAATACTATCATATTCAACAGCAGCTGTACCTGAAGAACTGATTCCACATAGGACAAGTCCATCATTTGAGGTAATGGTACTAGAAATAATATCGGGCGTTCGTACGGCAATTTGATTACCACCACCAAGAACGACAGAACCATTGGGATAATAGACATTGAAGTATCCATTGGCTACATTAGAAATGGCATCAAAGTTGGATTCATTGAGACCAAAGGTGCTGAGGTTATTCCACGTAATGGGCTGATTACTGCCTAAGATACTACGAGGAGATGTAAGTGTACCATCGGAGCTGTAAAGGTTATCAAAATACTGTGTCGTATAATTGGCAACTTGCTGAACGGTGAATTTATTCTCTCCTGTGGCATCTTGCGTAAAGAGATATTCATTACCATCAAGTGTTGCTTTCGTTGGAAAATCGAAAAAGGGTTTTTGCTGGGCAAAAGTCCCCTTACTTCCAATAATAAATATCATTATTATCCCTACAAAGTAGAGGGGTAACCGAGCTGCTTGATTCAAAATATTCATGTTTTTTAGTTTAAAAATTAGTTTGAAGATTATTATTAATTGACGTGCCAGTTGAGATTATCAAGGGTCCACCAACATAGTGCATCAATAGTTTGCCATGACTTTGAGTCATTACAGGCATTGTCATTATTATCATCAGGGTTATAGGGCTCACAATCTTGAGGTGGCTCAATACAGTTATAAGGTGGATGCTCTGGTGTTTCACATCCAATCGTATTTAATAAAACTCCTGTGGCATTGGTCGCATCATAAATAATTGTTGATAAAAATCCATTGTCATCAGCTGCATTCCATGCAGGAGCAGAGAGCAAGCAAACAGGAAGTGTTTCGGTAGAGCTATCGGCAAATTCGAATTTAATATCGCCTGTTGCACCAGCAGCAGTCTGAAAAGAAACTTGTCGGCATAATCGAAGGGTGTCCCTTTGACCATCGACTATTTTAAATTTAGCCACCCACTCCTTTGGTTGTTGTGCGGCTCGAAGGAGCTGTAACTCATTTACCAATTCATTAGAAATGGTATAAAGGCTATCTTGAGTAATTTGATGATTGGCATAATGAATAGAGTCCTGTTTATATATTTTTTCAAGACACATTTTAAAAGTGTCGAGTTTTAAATAAAGAAGTGGATCATATATATTAAGCGTACTGTCAATCAAAACAGATTGAAGCTGTTCTAAATGTAGGCTAATCGTATTATTCAGGTTATTGTTAATCGCATTGTAAATACTATCGAGCGATATTTGCAGACTATCGTTTGATGAATCTTGCAATAATAGATCAAGTTGCGTACTATCCAGTCGAACATCAAGATATAAAGTGTCTAATAGATTTTGGATATCTTCAAAAAAGATATTGAGACTAGTATTCAAGCTACTATCCAAACTAGTACTAAGGCTTGCACTAAAAATTGTACTAAAGTTTACACTATCAATTTCGACCCTAATAAATCCTGTATCAAGTTGGTTAAAAATATCGGTCATCACATCATTAATAACCGTATTAGAGATGTCATTAGAAAGGTCAATGAATATATCTTGAAGCCTTTGGTCAATGGAATCAAGTATAGGCTCATAATTCCGTTGAGGATTCGGTATTTCAATGCCTGTATGCCCTCCAATTTGAGCAAAAGCTAGATTGGAAATCAGGCAGAATAATAGAATTTTAATAAGATGTTTCATGTTTTTATATGTCTATTAGGTATCAATTTTTAATTGATTACTTATTAATGATTTTTTTAAAATATTTTTTGGGAATCCATAGCTCAGATTCTAAATCACCACTAAGTTCTGTCCATGCATATTGATTAAAATCATATCCCATATGTTTGAAATATTCCTTTAGGTTAATACTTGCTTGACCATCGGTAGTGAGTTGTCGTTCATACATTCGTGCGAGCTTGCCACTACTCAAATAATCATAGTTTTGAGCATTCCTTCCTGTTTCCTCATTATTAGCGTATCGTACAAGTTTTCCATTCTTATAAGTCCCAATTTCAACGACTTTAACAGGAGTAGGAGAATACTTTCGATTGATGCCGCTTACTTCGTACCAGAGAATAGTTGCCGTTGCCGTTTTTAAATTAACCTCTGAAAAACGAACAGGCAGATGATGGATATATCGATTCATCTCATCGGTAGTGGTATCACTTGTATCACTCTGGGCTTCAAGGCTAAATGTCGCACAAGAGAGTAGGACTAAAAGAAAAAGTATCTGTTTCATATTTTGATGATTTTTAAAAGGTTCTGGTAACAGTGATTTGAAACTGCTGGTTAGAGACAGTCCCATCCCAAGGGGCTTCGTTACCACTAGCTTGAGAAAACTGTATTGTTCGTTGAATGTCTATTTTCTGATTGATACAAGTATTTTGAGGATAAAAGATCAAATCTCCCGTATTATTTCTGGTTGCTCGAAGAGATGAATTTTCTTCAACTGTAGTAGTATCGGATAGTTTAGAAAATATACTTTGCCCATTGCCTAGAAAAGATGGAATTGCTCTTATGTTGATTTGATAGTCGGTATTGTAAATATTAAGAACTCTTGACCTGACAAGGTCATATAAATAATCATTACCCGTTGCAGGGATAGACTTTGGAGAGTGATTAAGGGCATAGTTCTCCCATGTCAATCCGTTTTTTCGCACTCCATTGGAAGTGTGAAGAAAAGAGCCATCACCATGTGTATAAAGCGCAAACTTAACCCCTGAATCAGGAATGCCTGTTACGGTATAATCCCCATTATTATCCTGGACATTATCAACTCTAGAATCACTAAAAAAATTACACGTATTTAGCGTTGTTTCAGAACGAGCGTAAAAAGAATAGGAGTTTTGTGGGTCATTCGCATAGGTCAAAAATGTCGAACTATGGGCAATCGCCTTGATGCCTTTTTTCACTAGCAATTCCGTTGTCTCTACATCGGAAACGATTCCTTCACAATCGCCATAAGTTTGTTTGACAGTAGCATTAATAATTTTCCATTCTGCTCCCTCATAGTAAATACATCCTGAAGGTTGAGTGATGCGCTGAAAACCAAGTATGCCTAAATAATCTGTTCCCGAACCAACTATATTACCATCTATGTCAATGCCTACAAGAATGTCATCAATCTCATACGCATCATACTGATAACCTCCTTCAAAAAAGTTGAAAAAGGATTCAATCAAAGCTTGGTCACTAGGGTTATTGATAACTGAGCCTGACCAATCAAAAGTTGGTGTGCTTGCTGTTTGACATAGTGTGAAGATAGGAGCAGTTGTAAAGTTGACACTTCGACTGATGGTATTCCCATTTTCATCATCTATGCGACAAGCATCTTCAAAGACGAAAGTCTGGCAAAACTCAGCAGTTGTTAAATCAATAGGATTATCATCACAATCAAGCGATTCATCATATCGAACCTCAACTAGTCTTTTATCATCATCGTTGATTTGAGTGATTCTACTGGGTCTTTTCTCGGGTTCTGTTGCTGTGCTTGTATCACAATCCAAGTTTTCACAATCAAAACCATTGTCTTCTTCTGACTCACAGCCAACAGTCGTTAACCATACTTGGCTTCCGTTGAGTACTGCTGTACTGGCATCAATCGTATTGGATTGGACAAGCGCATTATCACCACTAATACTGACCCACCAATCAGCCATCGGTGGATGCTTCGCTCCATTAATAATGAGGCAGTCATTGGGGTAAACTCTGTAACCATCTTCAAATTTAAAGATTTGGGCGGTGATGCTTTTACACTTGTCCACCTCTACAATCTGCCCTGTAATATCACCCGTAAAGTTTCGATAAATGCGAGTGTAATTATCCAATGCTTTTGTAAAAATGGTGTCTTGAGAACTAGACAAGGAGTCCATTGGAGTATCAATGGGTATTGATGAAGAAAAACATCGACCTACTGACACACTAGGCTCAAAGAAAAAGTCAGTAGGTTCGATGGACTCATTATTATAAAAATATAAGGTATCGAAAAGGATACTATCTCTAAATTCAAAAACCATTAAAACAGTCGTATCATTGATACAGATTTCTTGACGCACAAACTCATAGTCAATGAGGTTGAGATTTAAATCTATATTTAACGAATCATCATCCGTTGTGTCCGTTGAACCGTCACCATCTGTTCCACCACAACAAGCATCGGGTCCACAAAAGTTGGTAGCGATGTAGGCATTTAGTTCAGCGAAACTGTTGAATTCAGGACTCACGATTTTATCATAATAAATACTATAGCTTTGACCGTTTTGGTCATAAAGACTAATCATTCCTGTGCTAGGGTCTGAGGTGTACGCCACAGGCACAAAATGAACAGAGGGTTGACCTATATTTTGAATCCAAAGTTTACAATCCTCATAAAGTATTTTGGTTTTACACGTACGGCAGTTGACCTGAGCATTTAAAGATTGTACACTCAGAAAGGCAATACAGAAAAGCAGTATGTTATATATAAATTTCATGTTTTTGGTATTAAATCTGGTATTGAATTGGTATTATCTATTATATAAATCTGTATTTGAAATTTAAATCGTTGCAGCGTAATAATCATTTACACCTACTTTACACTTGCATTGATTCATAGCACATTTACATTGATTACAGGTATTACATTCCTTTTCTTCTTCACATTCGACACACTTCAAATTGAGGCTATTAAACCACTTTAAGAACTGCTTTTGTAGTCCTTGAATAATGGTTTCCTCTCTTGCAATTCGTTTTTCGTTTTCTTTACTGGCATTTCTATAATCATTATCAAAACCATCGCTTCCTTCAAAACTCATTGTCCCCTTATCGGTAGGGCTTCCAGCTCCACGTTCTATCAACCAAAATTTATAAATCACCCTAGCATAAAACTGTCGAAATAGACGGTGCTTTAAGACTATTTTCATTTCATTGGACTTATCATCACCTTCATTTTCTTTACTAGCTTGACAGAGTTTTTCAAAACAATCTAAACCAATTAATCCCTCGATATAGGTATTAGCAAGCAGGACAGAAGAGAGGATATTTTCCAGTAAAACACTACCTTCCAAAGGAGTATATTTATGAAGACAATCATTCGTGATAAGAATGCACATATCACAAGTATTGCACTCATTACAGATACCATTACAGTTTCCACAGTTATGATGTTCCTGATGTTCGTGACTATGCTCATTATTCATCCTCTAGCTGTTTTTTATTCCTTTTATTAACTCCTTTATTAATTCTTGCTTCTAGTTCTTTAGCAAGCTCTTCCTTGACTTCTTCACTCATCTTTTCACTACCATGCATGGCTCTGATTTCATCTCGTCCCCAAGCATACATCAAGAGGTTTTCTGTGGCTTGACGAATCGTTGGTTTGGATACCTTTGCCACCACATTTACTGGAATATCGGCAAGGAGCAGTTCTTGTTGTAAATCGTTTAAGACCAGCTCCTGCATTGGTCGGATTCTTCCCCAGTACAGCATCTCAAATGCCGTTATCAAATATTCAGATTGTGAACTAAATCCTTTTTTGACTGAATTGCTAGGCATCCCAATTATCTCTCCTGTTACAATACCATGATTGGAGAGTACTTCCATATCCGTCCGTTGTCTCAAATCCTTGTATCTATCAATATTGGTATCGTGAGGAATTTCGATAATGGTAAAGGGAGGTACATTTTTAATATCTGTCTCGGTAATAAGGGGTTCTGCCCACACCATGAGGGTACTACTGCCATGCTCTCCCTTGTGGTTTTTCTTGAATATCTTTTTATCTTTTTCTTTTTGCTCCTCCTCTGCTTTGGGGTCGTTGAGTTTCTGACGATTACAAACTATGATATGATTAATGGCAAAACTCTTATCAATACTATTAAAATCATAAACGGCATTTTTCTCATGGATTTCGATGTAACGAAGTCCACTCAAGCTCTCATAATCAGCCGTAGGATAATACGGACGATAATCTTCAAAGAAGCCCACCGCTTTACCATAAACAGGATGCTCATATTGTCCACTTGCTTCAAAGGATTTAAGATTGTGAATCTTGCCTACATTACCATAAGTATGCTTGGTATTGCCCTTGTAATAATCTAAGGCTGGACAAACTTTGTGTAGTGTTGCTTTGGTAAAATCATCACTCACAAATAAGAACTCACTCTCAAATTCCCCCTCGAAGAATTTGCGCTTTGTCCCCAATCGCATATTGCAAAAGGGTTCAACATGAAGGTGTTTCAAAGAACTTTGAGCTTCAGCATTGGTTTGGATGAACCGTAGTCCATAATATCCACCAAAAAGACTGAGCTGCATGAAAGCCTTTTTCCAAAAAGTATCGGCATGAATATTTTTAGCATAAAGCCTCGCTTTTTGAATAAGCTGTTCGGGTGATAAGGTGTTTTTACCATCCATTTTAAAGAGTACATATTGACCATCCTTTTTTCTTTCTTTTAAGAAATAATCCTTTGGTATGGCAAAATCAACTCCTCCTCCAATCGCTAGTTTAGCTTTCGTATTAATGCATGATTTATGTAATCCAGAGCGACGATAAAGAGAAAGCAAAAGATTCGGAATCTTATCATGACTACCATGCTTTATCCAAGAGTTTTTCTTATCCCCATATTTTCTAGGACTACAATCAAAATATTGCTGATATTCATCAGTAATGCATTGATCATCCTGATACTTAGAAAATGGTTCAAATGCATAAACAGTACTCCTATTGCTATGCTTAGATAATGCGTGTTGCTTATCTACTATCTTTTGAATCTCTTTTTGAATCTGCGACTTATTCTGTGATTGAGTAGTACCATTTTCCATTGTCTAACGATTACTGGAGCTGTATCGAATATGTATAGAACTCATTACCATTTTTAATAATTTTCAGTAGATACTCTCCTTTGTCTAGTTTACATTCAACTGTCGTTTCAATCAGGTATTTGTTATTACAAATTAGCTTGATAGTTCCTTTGATAGGATAAGTCTTGCAACTTAAAACATGATATAATTCAAGGTCAATTTCATCACCAATACTATATCCAATGTCCAATTCAAAATATATCAATTGAGGGCTATCGTGCCGAGTAATAGTCATGCGAACTTTTTACTTTTTTTCAGCACTCTCAAGTGCTTCCCCATGAACAAACACGTAGAGCTTCTCCTTGCCATATTTGTGTAAGCCTTTCAGCCCCTTCAATACCTTGACATCATCTTCTGTATAAGCATCAGCAGCTTTTGCTAGTAACTCATCTGCCTTTTCAACCCCCAACTGACGAATCAACATATTTTGATACTTATAATGGTCATTTAAAACTTTAGGAGGTTTTGGAGCAGATCCTTGCTTGGTGATTTTCACCTTACCAAAATCCAGCTTTGCCTTAACGACACTCGTTCTAAGTTGGTCTTTGTGTCTGAGTGCATAAGTACTCAAAGCATCAGATCCTTCAACTTCTTTGCTTTGTTCAAAATAAGTAGGGTCAACGCCTTCAATCACCGCATTACGGATTTGATGGTCTGTCATATCTTTACGGAGTGTTTTTCTTTTGAATTTGGCTTTGCCCTTTGAACCAGTAGAAATGATTACTTCCTTACCCCAAAACTCTTCCTTAACGCTATATAATTTTACAATTCCCATCTTTGAATAGTATTTGTTAGTTTTTGAAAATCTTTAGTAATTATTGATTTAGTGAAGCCTTATGAATCACTTATGAAAAGCTATGAATTATGATTTTTTAAAGCTTTTGCAGCTGATATTTTGTTGTCTTAGTAATCAATTTTACTTGTTCTTCCGTTGCATTGGTAAACCGAGCCAGTCGAACATCCTTTTTAATGGCTAAAACAGGATTGGCTTTTATATCCTCCATAGAGATTTGTCGATTCTTAAATGCTTCCTGATATAGTCCACCAAAATTTGGAAGAACAACCACCTTTTTAGTGGGCTTATCTTCTGTATTCTTAGTCGTGTAAGTATGATTGAATAGAATCCCTTTTAAATCTTTTAAAGCTTTTAAATTATCTACAGGGTTTTCTATGGTTTCTTTATTGGTATTTTTAGTTGCCATTTTTTATAAATCTAAAAATGATTAAAATATATGATGATGCAATCTTAAATCCCTTGAAGGGTATTCACAAAATCGGTGATGTCTGTATACGTCGCAGAATCAGGAATTACAAAGTCAAAGCCATCATCTTCTGTATTATTAAAATTGTACTCAAAACCACTAAAATCGCCTGATTGTGTGCCACTTGTAAATTTGAAGCTGGTCAACTTAAACCCTCCATTATGTCCCACGACTATCAACTTGCCCGACTTCAAGCAAATCACTAATACAATGTCTTTGTTCTTATGCTTTCTTAACCAACAAAGCTCCTGATAATAGCCATAGCCTTGCCCTGTCAATAACTCATTGATGACATCATTTCCACTATCATCCACCGATTCCTCACTCTCAAAAAGATTGGACTTGGATTTGGAATAAAACACCTTTGCTTTGGCTAGAGGGTTTAGTAAGATGTCGGTCACCACACCACTAGTATCGTCTGTAGGGTCACAAGCATTTTTGAGATAAGCAAGTAGCTCGCTCCTACAAAAGAATAAGAAGGTGTTGTCCATTCCTGGTTTCTCAGGTTTATCACAATTCTCTGGACTGCCAAATGGCTTATCCCAATCACATGGACAAATCAAATTGGTCGCAAAAAGGGATAAGATTCTATATGTGTATGCTTTCATGGCTTTTAAACTCAGTTTGATTTTTTAAAATAGATTTAGAACATATTTAGAATGTCTCTACACATTGAGATTTAGGAACAACAACAATATCCTCCTCTCCACTATCAAGGGTAATAGTCAATTGTATAAATGCAATCATATCCCATTGTGCTTGTGTAATGCCTGTAATCTCTACACTCTCCGCCTGTGTACTTGGTAAAATCTCATTTCCATCTACTAGTAATACCTTCCACTCTACCACATCAATACCATCATTACTTGGAATCTGAGAGATATTGGTTAATCTCAAAGTATAATCAGTTGTTTCTACACCATCAGGTTTAACACACTCTACTAAAGCGGCTGCTCTGAAATTATCTGTACCATTTGGATGTTCTCCACAGCAATCTTTTCTTACGTCCTCACAGTAGTGTGATAAGTTCTCTGGTTGGAATGGGGCATTTAGTTTTTTACCAAAATGACTATCACAAGCATTGGTCAAGAATTTTGAATAATCTAATACTAGTACATTGGCTAGGACATCATTACGCATTTTGACCTTATCACAGTTTTCATCATACCACATTTGGATATTAGAAAGAGCTTCCTCTTCTAAATTAGTTAAGTGAACGATGTTTGATGGAGTAGTAATGTAGTAAATCCCTGTTCCTGCCAATGCTCGAAGCGGCTCAAAGCGAGGTAATAGTCTATTCGCTTCTTGCATATATAAATCGGCATTATACTTCTCACAAAGCTCATGAAGTTTTGCCCAATTGAAATCATTAAAGACAAGTGGATCAATACCGATATAAGGCTGCTCCTCGTTCATTGGAATTCCTCCTTTATGGAGTAAAATCTGCTTGATTTTCCACTGACGAATCGCTTCCGTCAACTCCATATAGATATTCTCTTTGGTCAGAGGGATGAAGTCTTGTAAGATGGGCGTTTCCTCATAAGGCATGGCATTTTCGATGATTTCATACGGAAGTACCTCACCACATCGAGCAAACTCTCCTGATTCACTATAGGTAATAGCTAGGGCATCACGACCATAAGGAAATCGAGTAGGGATGTTAGAAACCACCCGAATCTTATTATTGCCTATATCTGAAGCAGAGTATAAAAACCGATCACTTACATCCAAACAAATGCCATTGATAAGACTTACTAAAGCGGTGATGCTTGTTGCTTTGAAAAAAGAACCATGATGCTGAATAAAGTAGGCGCCATTTGTTCCCCCCGCAGGAAGGGTAATATCAATTGTTGGATAGTAGAGTGCTCCTGCTTGTAATAAGGACTGCTTAACAAAGCCATCGTAGTGGGGGTATGCAGCAGCATAAGGATTGATTTGGAGAACAGGGTTTTGACGATTATCTCCCGTCCAGTTGCCCAAAATATCTGTCCCATCAATTGCCATCGCCATCGCTTCCATATCCTTGACCATTGTATCAATAAAAAGGTCTTGGCTTTGAGCCACATCACGAATAGAAGCATTGGTTCTAAAGAATCGGTCTTGCTTGGTACTTCCAATCAGTTTAAGCATACACTTTTCCTTATGGATATACAATCGCTCGGTTGTGATACGCTTTTTGTGTAGCTTCTCTGCTACTTCTTGAGGGTCAAAAATACATTGGAATTTAGAACCACCAGCCGTTGCCCTACTTTGAACCACAGGTGCTATATACTCCGACCATTCCCACATCTTACCATCAATGGCATCTTCCATTACGACACAAAGTCCTCGACTAATTAATTCAGAAGTGAGGTGCATATTATATCGAGCCGCCATACTTTGGATAGTATCCAATCGACGAGCTTGAAAGGTGGTGTTCCTATAGCGTTTATTCGTTACCTGAGTATTGCAATTCGTACAAATCTCTCTAAGTTTGGCTCTTGCTACTTGCATTGTCATATCTATAGATTTTATATAGTTTTCACGTTTTTTGATTTTAAATCTGATTCCAGTTTGAATCCCTGTTTTTTTGGTCTTAACACAGCGTTTATTTCTTTTCCTCTAAAACCTCCTCTAAAGTTTCAGTCACTTTGGTTTCGAGGTGTTTGTCATACTCTCTCCAGTTGTTAAACTTTGGAGTAGGTCCTGCTGTTGGTTTAGGTTCTAAAGGGTCGATATTAAGTTTTTGGCTTAGTTCTTTATTGGCTTTTTCAAGTGTTGTAATACGTTCATTGGCAGTACTCAAACTTTTACTTGAACTCGTTTTTTGTTTATCTAAATCCGACTGTAATTGAGTGATTTCTTTGCCTTGTTCCTCGATTTTATCTTGAGCCGTTTGTAGTTGCTCACTTAAATCATCTTTTGATGCTTCCACCTGATTGGCAATACCATCCAATCGCTCATTAATTAAGTCCTTCAATTCCTTCGCAAACTCACCAGCTTCTTCCACATTTCCTTTTATCACCGATTCCATCACCATTTCAAAAGACTCTCCAATAACCGCTTTGGCATCAGTTGATAACTTTTTGATATTTTCTATAAGGCTTTCAAAATTTAGACTTTCTTTGCTCATTGTTATTGAATTATTTAAACTTTATTGAAATATTATTGAAATGAAAGCATAGCATGCTTGGCACTAACTTGTTGACTGTTAACGCTTGTATTTGTTCTTGCTCCTTGTGCCTTAGCCTTATAGCGTTGATTGGCTAGGGTGTTGACCCTTCGAATAGCATCCAAGCGAGTACCAATACCATCCACTAAGCCATACTTTCTAGCTTCAGCATACTTAAACATCCCACCTTTTAATATTTTGGAAACATCCACTTCATCAGTAGGATGAAGCGTTCTATTTTGCTTGACCACTCGGGCAAATTCCTGACGAATAGGGTTAAGGGATTTCTTTTTCACTACCTCATGATTTCCTTCCATCATGGATTTTATAATCTCATGCTTATCCTCACTACCATCTGCATAAATACTGATGATATATTTTTTGAAATACTCTAATTGTAGGCGATTAAAAGAAGAAACCACGCCAATACTTCCTGTGGATATAGTGCGACCACCACCCATAATCTCATCACAATACACCCCTGCAAACACCGCCCCACTAGCAGAAATACCATCAATATACTGGATGATGGGTTTGCCTGACTTTTTATATTCTTTAATGGCATTGGCAAGTCGTTGTGCAGCTGTAACCTCTCCACCACCAGAGTGGGTATTGAGTACTACGCCCTTGATGCCATCAGATGCTGCCGTATATCTCAACTCTTTACATAGACTATCAATCGAGCGAGTACAAAGACCACCCTCTGCAAGCATCGTACCTTTGAGGTTGAGTATAGCAACTTTTTGAGGAAGTTTAGTTTTACTGTTTTTATAGTTATCTCTATAATTACTCGTAAACTCTTCTAAGGAATCATTAGAGGGGATGATTTGAATATTCTCTGGGTTTTCTTTTGTAGTAGTAGTTTCATCGTAGATATCATATAGTTCAGGCTTTTGCTGCTCCATCATCCTTCGGTAATAGCTTATCGCCAAATCTCCCGAAGCCCCCATACTTTCCATATTCTTCATCTCCATAACAAAATCCAAATACACCATCAAACCCCACTCCAAATCAATCATCATCGGACGCAGCATATAGGCATCAATACGGTCTAAATACTTGCCGTATCGTTTTTTAAACTTAAGATTAAACTTAGAAACCAGACTTGCTGTCGCCTTCTTTTTTGCCATATAGCAATATTACAAGGACTTTCTCACCTTTGTAACCCCTAAATGCAATATCTGTCCGAACTTTTTGGACAGTTTTTTATACCTAAAGTATATTTTTTAAACATTTATTTGAAAATACAAATATAATGTTTGTGTTATTTGATTTATTTTGTAATTTAAAACAAAGAAAACGTAACTGTATTTTTATATCTAGGGGTTGGATGTAAACTACCTTTGTAGTTATACTACTGTTACAAATTATTAATAAATTGAAATTCCAAATTAACCAAATATGGAACAAATGAATTTAGATGTAATATTGGAACTAGCATCTACTAAATATGAATCTTTTCAAAGTCTTTGGAGTATTTATGTTGCAATTGTGACTGTAATATTTGCAATTCTACTATCCAATTCAAAAGCTTTAAATTCTGTATTACCAAGACTCTTGATAATGATTGCATTTATTGCATTTGCAGCTACAAGTGTTGTTGAAATGGAAAAAACTTGTATAGATAGGTACTTACTAAGCAGCAAAGCGAGAAAAATACTAAAGATTGAATCTGTCCAACGATGTGGATTTTTTGATTACCAATGCAAGAATAAGATTCTTGAGACTTATAAGGAAAGCCCAATCAAATCATATGTTTTAAATATGACTTATTCTTATTCCAACGAAGTTTTATTATTTCATCTTTTAATTGATTCAATTATTTTGTTGCTTATTTGGTTTCTTCCTCGCGTCTTAATACGATTGAAACCTTCCAATGATGTTCTGAAAAAGAAAATCGAAATAAAAAAATCACAGTTACCAGCCCCAATAATTAGCTACAATAAACAAAATGATATTTGGCATTTGGAGGATATAGTTTTTATTGGAGATAATAAACACCTAATTGAATTTAATGATTACAAAAATGAAATCAGTGCACTTGAAATTCCAAAGGGGTTTGAATTTGATTTAGCTTCTATACCAAGATTTCTTTGGTCATTCATAGCTCCATTTGAATTATCAATAATTGCGCCGTTAGTGCATGATTATATTTACAAATGTGACGGTAGATTTTCAGTAGATATAAATAATAAATTAGTGCCAGATAAAAAAGGGATTCGACTAATTAGTAGAAAAGAAGCAGATGACCTTTTTTTGCTCCATATGAAATTAGAAAATATAGGCTTTATAAAACGGTGGTTAGCATTTTATGCGGTTCAAATTTTTGGCACTTTTTATTGGGAAGATTAAATAAAACAATGGGCAATAAATTGTAAAATGCCAATGTCGGCTAAGCGCCACCACTTCGCCCTTGAACTGCAAAACTGGTTTTGTTGTTCAGGGACAGCGCGTCGACGCATGCGTCGACTCACAATGTTGGGCCCCATTAAACCAAAGACTTAAAGAAACTAAAAATATGAAGAATAGTATTTTGAAAATGTTAAAATCTTTTATTGATTATTTATCGATTCCATATACAAAACCACTAACAAAAACAGAAATAAACCTACCCTATAATTCACTATCCCCTACAGATAAAGCAGAGAATGTTGACGATTATTTAAATGCGCTTGAGTGGACTTTAAACAAAAGGGATAAGATTAAGAATGTTGCCATAGCAGGACCTTATGGAGCAGGAAAAAGTAGTATAATTAGAACTTTTCAAAGAGTACATAAGCATAATCATAATTACAATTTTTTAAGTATTTCACTAGCAACTTTTAAAGAAGAAAAAAATAGTGAGACAACTAACCCTGAAAATAAAGATGACTTACTAAGATTGATAGAACTGAGTATTTTACAGCAGCTTTTTTATCACGAAAAAGACACGAAAATACCTGACTCAAGGTTTAAAAAAATTAAAATTCAAAAAAATAGTTACTTATGGCTAATAACAATTGGCTTGCTAAGTTTTACCATATCATTTTTATACTTAGTTTTTCCTGACTTTTTAGCAAAATTTTACCTCGTAGAATTAACAACTCAGAATAGTAGCTTTTTTCATTATTTATCTGTTCTAATAGTAGCTTTTGGAATTTTACTGATGGTATATAGTTCAATCAGAACCTTAAAAAGATTATCAGTTAAAAAGTTGGGAATAAATAATGCATCAATTGAAATTGATGCTAAAATAAGCAAATCAATTCTCAATAATCATATAGATGAGATTCTATATTTCTTTGAAGTTACAGAGTATAACGTAGTAATTATCGAGGACCTTGATAGATTTGAGCAAACAGATGTCTTTACAAAGCTAAGAGAAATAAACCTCCTTATTAATAACTCCAAGAAGATAGAAAATGATGTTGTTTTTATTTATGCGATAAGAGATGATATGTTTCAAGACAAAGACCGAACTAAGTTCTTTGATTTTATGATTCCTGTGATTCCTGTGATCAACTCTTCAAACTCTAATGATAAATTAATAAAGCTTATAGAATTAAATAAATATATAATTTCTGAAAATTTAGTTGATGATATTTCACTCTTTATTGACGATATGCGACTTCTTTATAACATTATGAATGAGTATCATGTGTACTCCAAAAAACTGAATAAAACTTTGTCTCAAGACAAACTCTTGGCAATGATAGTCTATAAAAATATTTATCCTAACGATTTCACCAAATTAAGCCAAAATAAAGGAGAGTTGTATAGTACGATTACAAATAGATACCAATATATTTTTGAAAAAACAACTGAAACAAATAATCAAATAATAGAATTAAAAAATGAGATTGAAAAGCTTGAAAAAGAAAAACTGAATAGTACTAAAGAATTACGTATGGTTTATCTTTATAAAATAATAGAGAAAATTCTACAAAAGAATCCTTCTTCTTCTTTTCACAGTTTTCGGGTCAATTATAGAAATGTGAGTTTATTACAAGCTACAGAAGATGAAAATTTTGCAAAAATAATTGATGCTAATCCAATTCAATATTGTATTAATAATAGTAGTAGTATAAGAAATTTTCAATTGAATTTTACATCTATTGAAACAGAGATAAATTCTGAGTTAACATATAATGAACGGAAGGAATTAATAATTTATAAAGATAAGATAGAAGAGTTAAAACAAAATATCGAAAAACTCGAAGTTCAAAAAAATGAGATTAAGAAATACAAGATTAAAGACCTTATTGCTAAAAGCCTGATTAACCTATATTCTGAAAAACAAAATCAAAAAGAACTTATCAATTTATTACTTAGAAACGGATATATCGATGAAGATTATCTCGACTACATTTCGATTTTCTATGAAGGAAGTCTATCAAAAAATGACCATCAATTTTTAATGAATGTCAAAACTCAAAACGCAAATGAATTTGAATTCTCCCTTCAAAAGAAGGATAATCTAATTAAAAAAATAAACATATATGAGTTTGACAAACCTTACATATTAAACTATGATTTATTAGATTTCATTATTGCAGAATCTAATTATTCAGAAAAGAGGAAAAAATATTTTGTTCAGCTAAGTTCAGAAACAGATAATGTAATTAATTTCATTGATGGTTTTATAGAACGCTCACGTAATATTGAAAATTTTATAAAATACCTATGCAATGAATGGTCAAATATTTGGAATTTTATTGCTAAAAAATCTTTTTATACAGCTGAGAAACAAGAGCAATACTTCAAACTGATTATCGAACATGCAGAAATAAATGATATAGAAAAGATCTTTGCTAATTCGATAGAGAAAATCTCTAACCATAAAGATTTCTTATCAATAATTCCTAATAAGGAAAAATTGAAACAGATAATAAAAGAACTTGATATTAAATTCAGCAACATTCATAAATCATCGTCACCTAAGGATTTGTTGTATTATGTTTATGCCAATAATTATTACGCTATAAATATTGAGATGGTTGAGTTCCTTTTCAATAAATACATAGAAGCCGATACCTATAAAGAAATTTTCGATGATGAATATGACTTTACAACAAAAAATTACTCCGCAATTAGCCGCTCTAAACTTGAAAATCTAATTAGTTACATCAATGATAATATAAATGAATATATAACCGCTATTTATCTAAAAATAGATACTAATACTCATGAAGAAAGAGAGTACTATATTCAATTATTGAATAATGAGGATATATCAAAAGGCAATAAAGAAAAAATTATCCGTCAAGTGAAAACTCGAATCAAAAATATTAGTGTAATTGACGATTTTTCCATTGTTAAAATCTTGCTTGAAGAATCAAAAATGTTAGCTACTTGGGATAACATAATTAATATTTATGTTCAAAGTGAGAACGAATTTACCAATGAAATAACTCTTTTTATAAATAATAAAGAAAATACATTAGCACTTTCAAATAGAAAAATTAAGACAGATACTCTAGATAAAGAAACTGTAGACTTATTTTTAGAATCATTACTCTTAAACAATAATATTGAAAATAAAAATTACTCTGATATATTACGATCAATTCCTTACATATATAACTCTTTAAATTTTGAAAATCTTTCTTATGAAAAGGTCAAATTACTAATAGATAAAAATAAACTAAACACAAACCCAATCAATTTTGAATTTTTAAAACAGCATTTTAAGGATTTATCTATTCTATTAATTGAAAATAATCCTGATAAATTTGTTAAGGAGATTGATACATTTGATATTGAAAATGATGACTTATTAATCTTTATGAAATCTAACTCAATATCTATAAAGTATAAAGAACAAATAATTGATAATCATGATGCAGTACTAATTCATACTGACCCAGTACTATTAACCCAAATTGGAAAATTACTTTTGGATAACAATAATATGAGAATTTCGAATGAAATGGTTTTAACTATTGGAGTTGATAGTAATTTAACAGAATTAGATAAAATCAAACTATTTAATAAGTGGAATAGAATATATCAAAAAGAAGATATTTCAAATTTCCTTATCTCTTTGGATAAACCATATTCTTTAATCGCAGAAAATGGGAAAAGACCATTATTAAAGGACAATGAATTAAATAGAGAATTTGCGGAAAATTTAAAACTTAAAAAATATATTTCTAAATATGATTTTGAAAAAGGAATAATAAAAGGAAAAGGAATAAGAATATCAACATTTAGGAGTGCATAACAACAATTTATCAAAACATATACAGCTAGTGTCGCTAAATGCCCCACCATCATATATACTCCCCATTAGGTAGCATATTAGTAGTAATATAAATGAGTAAAAAATAGTTTTAGTAAACTAGCTTTATAGTTAGTACTACAACAGATATAAATTAATACCATAATCTCCCTACCTCCCCCTAGCATTATTCTTCAGCACTTTAATCTCATTTTGAGCAGTCGTAATCTTTTTGACATCCACTTGAGGGGTTGGCATTTCCTTCAAAGCATCTTTGAAGCCATCGGTTAGTTTATTGGTATCGAGATTGATAATGACATCACCGCCTGTGATTTCGGCAGCTTTGAGGGCATTGTTAAGCTGCTCAAATCCTCCATTACTATAACGAGCGAGTGTCCAATTCGGTTTGGGGAAAGTTGGAATCGGAAGAGCCCGCATCAGTTTGGCGGTGAGCGATGGTATTTTTAAACTTTTTAAAGGAGCATTTTTGGGATAGACTTGAAAAGGAATTTGGTCAGAGAAGTCTACGCCACCTTTGGATTGGTTGATTTGATTCAATACTTGAGCCTTACCTAAAAAGGATTTTCCTTTCATGGATTTGAGTTCGTGATGATGTGCTCGGGCAGATTGCTTATTGATGATAATGAGGTTGCCAGCTTCATCATTATCCATCCATTCACCACCCTCCACTTCGATGTGCTTGCCTTGACCTTTTTTACTGCCTTTGATATAGAGCTTTACTCCTCCGTCTTTGTGGCTGTTGCCATGCACAAAACCATCCTTGTCGATACTTCCTCCTTTAGCGAATTGCTGGCTGTCGATAACTGCTAGGTTGGCAAGAGTAGTCGCTACAGCAAGAGCCACCGTAAATGGATTGGGTAGTGCCTTCACAACTGCTAATGCTCCTTGAATAATCGCCTCCTTTTTGGCAATGGCTTTTCGTTTTTTAGCGGCTTCTGCTTCCAGTTTGTCTTTCTTATCGCTGTACTCCTTTTCAATCTGAGCTTCTAGTTGAGCATTGCCTTGTACTTGTTTTAGCTTTTCCTCTTTTTCTTCTTCGATGGCGGACAGTCTATTAGATAGATTTCGCTCAATGGTATTTCGTTCGATTTGGATTTGTGCAGTCGCAATGATTTGATAAGCATCGATGATTAAACCTTTAATCTTGGTCCGAAGCTCTCGCTCTCTTTGCAGTTCTTCTTCTCTTTGTTTTTGTCGGAGTTCACTAATTGCTTTTACCTCCTCAAAAGCAGCAGCGATACGAGCATCTTTGAGTTTTTGTGTCGCTTCGAGGTCTTGTTCTAATAAGAAGTTTTCAGCAGGGAGCGTGTCCAGAGCAACGACCTCACCACGAGTATCAATACCATCCGCTTCAAACTTCAATCGGTTTTGGAAGGCTTCTAGTTTCTCTTTGGCTTCATCAAGGTTATTTTGAGCCGTGACTAAGTCTTTGTTCCATTTGTCAAAAAGTGGATTAGATGGATCAGCTTGCTTTATCTTGGCTTGTAATTCATTGATTTTTTGCTCAAGAGCTTCGATACTGTTTTGAGCCGCTTGGGATTCTTTTTGGATGGATTCTGCGGTGGAATCCTCATTATTATCACTACTACCTCCTCCTTTGTTATTATTTTTTCCACTATTCAATCCATTTATGATATCATCTAGTGGATTATTTTCGGCAATAACAACTTCCTCTAAATCAAAAGCATCGTTGAATAATTCCTCTGTTTCTTTAATTTGCTTTTCAATATCGGATATTTGTTTGTCAAGACTTGATGTTTTTAGTCTTACGGAAAACTCTCCCAGACTTTCACCTTCTTTTCTATTTGACCCTAGCAAACTTGCTAATGAATTCCCAACTCTATCTAAGGTAGATAAACCACTAGCCCCTTCTCTTTGTAATCTTGTTCTTTCTGTTATTAGATCTGCCTGTTTGACATATAATTCTGTGATGGCTGCATCTTTTTGCTTCAGAGCAATATTTCTAAGGAGGTTTTTCTCTATTTCTTTTTGAATCTTACTCAATTCCGCTGATGATGCCGTTTCTAAATTTATATTCCTTAGATAGGAAGGATACTGCTCCTGAAGTTTATCAATGGCTTTACGTTTATTGTCTTGAGAAATCGTTACATCCTTTAGTAATTTAAATAACTTACCTAATTCAACCTTTTCCCTTGCAAATTCTCGATTAATTGCCTGAGTAGATTCATTCAGCTTTCGCTGAGCTTCGCTGCTTTCTCCTGCAAATCTCGCATAAGTTTGATATGCTAGATAGGCGGAAGTCAACACAGTTACTAATGCACCAACTGGATTAGCACGAACAACAGTATTAAACACTCTAGTTACTACAGTTGCCGCTTTGGTTTGAATAATAGAAAGTTTGATTTTCCCACTTAATACTCCAATCGCTGTGGAATATGCTGCGGTGATAGTTGCTCCTGCTCGTTGAAGTAGATTCCATGCAGCAATCGCTTTATTGGCAATTAATTGATTTTTAGCAATAATGAGTATTCCCACTCCGATTTTAACAATAAGGTCAATATTTTTGATTAGCGGTGGCAGGACTTGAGTAAGTGTTTGAATAAACTTTCGTAAGCCTTCATCTCTTGCTTCTACTAAAGCAATCTTTGCCCCTTCAACTGCGGATTGAAGTTTCAAAATATCTCCTTGAAGGTTATCCAATTTAGCTTCCGCAATGTCTTTGGCTGCTCCTTCAGAATCCTGTAAATCCTTCGTGAATATTTTCAAGGCTTCGCTTCCCTTCAGTACGATTTCATTATTTTCTCCAAATCGTTCATTCGCAATCCCTAAGGCTTCGCCTTGTTCAAGGGTTACTGTTTTTTGAAAGCCTAAAAGCGCATTGATTGATTTAGCTGCTTCTGCTCCAAATATGGTGGCAGTTGCAGCAGCTTGTTGTTCTTGAGTTAATCCTTGATAAGCAGTTTCCAACCTAGATATAGTTTCGTTGAGTCCTACAAACTGACCATTGTCAAAAAAACTTAGGTTTAGCTCCTTCATCTTTTTGACAATCGAAGGAATTCCTTTCGTGATACGAGGTATAGAATTTGCCAATGCTCTTGTACCAACACTTCCTTTTAAACCATTATTCGCTAAGGCTCCCATTGCTGCCGAAACTTCTTCTACTCCAGCACCTAACTGCGAAAAGATAGGAGCAGCATATTTAGAAGCTTCGCCCAATTCAATAATGTCTGTATTTGCAGAAACAGAAGTTTTAGCCAATACATCTATAATTTTATTTGCTTCTGAAGCTGATTCTCCAAATCCCGACAATATATTAGTTGCTATATCGGCAGCTTCTCCTAGTTCAATTCCTCCTGAACTTGCTAGATTAAGCGTGGATTCTAAAGACTGTAAGATTTCATTAGTATTGAGTCCAGCTTGAGCAAGAAATTTGACAGAGCCAGCAACTTGACTTGCTGTAAATTCGGTAGATTCTCCCAATTCTAAAACTCTGGTTCTTAATTTCCCAATATTTTCCTCCGTCCTATCAAGGCTATCCAGCTTAGAAACGGCATCATCAAAAGCGAATTCAAAATCTTTGAATGTACCAATTGTTCCCTGAATAACTTGATTGAGTTCATAAAACCCTGCGCTTACTCCAAAAGCCGTCCCCAGCTTCCCAAATGCCCCAGCAATCCCCTCCAATCCACTTGCATAGTTTCCGATATTTGCTCGGTAGTTTTTGAGTGAGGTATTGAATTTGTCGACCTCTTTTCGAATATCGGTAGCTCTTTTGATGAGGTTCTTTCCCATCACCTTACGCTCCGCTGCACTCATTTGTCGGAGTCGTTTGAGGATTTGACCATACTCCACATCAAGAGCTTCGATGCTGGTCTTTGCCTTGTTTAAGTCCTTTATATCCTTGTTGAAGCCACGTTGAACAACCGAGAGCTGACGAATAGCATTTTCATTATTGACAATTTTCTTAGTGGTATTTTCATAACTTACTTGGGCTGTATCACTTCCCTTACGTATTTCTTTGAGATATTGACGCTGCTCCTTAGCCAATTCCCTATTCTCAAAGCGAAGTTCCGTAATTACGGCTTTTAATTGTTGCTGCTTTTGGATAATCTCCTGAGCCGCTAAATTAGAAGTGCCATAGTCGATATTAATTTCAAGTGCGTTAATCTTTTCAGTCACTCTGCCATTAATTGAAATGAGAAAATGGAAAGATATGACTTAGATTAGTGGCTTGCTAGAGGGAGAATGGATTTCTGTCCGAGATTTTTGGACGGTTTTTGTTGATGATTGGAATAAATTACAAATATTATGTTTATAATATTTGAGTTTTTAGATATATTTATATTCTTTTCTAAATGACCATAATAAATCAATTTATATTAAGATGAAAAATATCTTTATTTCATATTCACATATTGATGAAAAATATAAACAGCAACTCGTCAATCACCTATCACCATTAATAAGAACTCATAAAGTAAATATATGGGAAGATGGAAAAATTGTTCCAGGTGAAAAATGGGATGATGCTATAAAAATAAAGTTAGAAACTTCAAATATTATACTATTGTTAGTTAGTTCTGATGCTATAGCTTCAGATTATATAAATAATGTTGAAATTAAAAAAGCATTAGAAAGAAATGACAAAAATGAGGCAATAGTTATTCCTATAATTTTGCGACCATGTAAATGGACAATTTTGCCAATCGCTGAGAATCAAGCTTTACCGAAGTTTGGAAAACCAATTTCAAAATGGGAGGATTTAGATGATGCATTTCTGAATGTTATTAATGGTATTCTAAAAATATTGTAGTGTTAAATATAAAAATAATACCAAAACCAAAACCAAAATTAAAAATACAGATAACCGTAGTATCATCTGATTCTAACCTTGATAAACCATATATAGACGAATTAGAAAAAAACTTCAATAGACTTAAGTCAGAATACTCTGAAGTTTTAGTAAGTTACCTTAATCCTGATGCTGGTATGAATAGACAGCATTACATTTCTAGGATAGTAAGTAAAACAGATATATTTATTTTTCCTTTAAGTATCGATTTCCTTAATTCTAAGAAATTTAAGCTAGTAAAAAGCCTTATAAAAAAAAATGATAATCAAAAATATTTTTTACATCTATATTTAAGAAGCTGTGATTATAACAATTCAAAGTTTTTAAAAACAAATCAAGACTTTATACTACCATCATCTAATAAACCAATAGCACATTATGGAGAATTAAAAGACGATGCATTTACAGATATTAAAAAACACTTGAATAAAAAGATTGGGGAACTTCAATTTAATCATTGGTTAGAAGATAGTGAGATTGATAGACATAATGCAGAGGTAGTTGAAAATCATATTTTTTTGACGAAAGCTCTTATAATAATAGTTTCAGTAATACTAATACTCTTATCAATTATGAGTTCTTTTTTTCAAGAAAAAAATCAAAGTTACTCTCAAAGTATGAATCAGATACCTCAGTCACAAGTCTGCAATGAGAAATTAAAAACTTGTAAATGTGAAAATGGTTTAAGAGGATATCGTAAATGTGATAAAGTTAAAATCGGCTGTAAATTTGAAAGAGTTAGTGATTTTAATGAAGGTCTTGCTGCTGTTAAATATGAAGGTAACTGGGGAGTTATAAACGAAAAAGGTGAAATTGTTGTTCCTATGACTTCTGAATATCTTATGATTGGAAAATATAGTAATGGATTAGCAGGAGTTTGGGATTTTGAACGTAATTTCTTGGGATATATTGATAATAAAGGAGATTTAAAAATAGAGCTAAGTAAAATGTGTGGTGGAAATTGTCGAAATGGTAGATATTTTACAGGGAATAGTGCTACTATTTTTGATAAAGATAATAAACGCTTCAAAATAACTATAAATAATAAACAAGAAATTATAAAAGCAATTTATTTAGATTAGATTGATTCTATCAATAGCTTAAAGTAATAATTATGACCTCCCCCTAACACTCACAAAACCGAGCATGGTATTCGACGGTGGAGCTGGGGAAGCCTCTATGTTGGGTAATTTGTCGGTAGGTCTTGCCTTTTTTGAGGTCTTCGCAGATGAGGATGCGTTTGATGGTGGCTGTTGAAAGCATATCAAGAACCCAGTCTAAGCCTTTTTGGACAATTATAGACTTGACAGTTTTACTAAAATGCTTAATATCTTGATTCTCTTGTGTTCCTTTTTTTACCATACAAATGAGTGCAAAATCATAAAAAACTAATGAGTTTGATATTGGTTGTTTCGGCTTCGTTGATGATATATTCTTCGATGGCTTCTAGTATAAAATAAGTTGCTCCACCATGAGGGGTACTGATGTATTTGAGTTTTCTAAAATCAAGATTATTGATTTCCAAATCATTAAGTAAAGCTTTGAGTGTTCTTACTACTCCAAAGTTGAATAGCTCAATATCTTTTCTGAAGAACAAACTCACAAAACCCTTCTGATTACCTACATCGACATATCCTCCATTAACCTCATAGTTGGGGATTTCGGATACCTGAGCCGCAAAGGGATATGTGTTTAAAACATTGTTACTATTGTACCAGTTCCAAGTGCCTTGCCTTATGCCGAGCTTGTAAATAAAGCTAGGTTCATAATTGTATTTTTGACCAATGTTGGCATTCTTATCCTTCGGGTCGAAGTTGATAAAAAAGGGAATGAAGGGGGCAATATTCGGATTTTGGTTTTGCGGTGAAATATCAGGGTCAGGCAAATACCCATTCTTTGTTGGAGCAAATAAGCGACAGGCTTGCTCTTTTTGCCCTTCCATAAACTTCTCGCTCATTGGTTCAATATGTGCAAGGTAGAGCTTGGGATTGGTTTCGGTAGCAGGGATGTATTTGTCGTTACCATCTTCTTGAAACTTAAAAACCAATTGCCTTTTCATATCGGTCTGCACACTAAAATTGGTCTGCTCATTGGAGCAAGTGATTTTATCCGTCCAGTTTTCAGCATGGGCGATGCTTTTGTAAAATCCTGATACTTGTTCTCCTGTGGGTAAGGTGACGGGATATTTCGGCTCTGCGATGACTCTATCGTATTTTTCATCATAAAAAAAGATAATATTAAAACGGTCAGAAAGAGAACCGATGTACTCACTAATTTTCTTACATGGAAGTAGTTTGGCATGGTCAATGGTCGAACCTTCATAAAAACCATTGTCCACTTTCTTGAGCGAGATATTGAGAATGGCTCCTAGTGAGATATTGACATCTATATTGGGATTGGTGGCTTCCATAAATCGGACAGCATAAGGCACACCTTTGAGAGCATCAAAGAAAAGGGTGATGTTGAGTCCTGAACCAAATAAAAGCAGTCCAGTTTCTGCAATTATGGTTCCAGTAGCATCAATGATTTGAATCTTAAATTGAGGACTAAGACCACCAAGTAGCACATCCCCTTTGAAGTTAAGGCAATAACGTCCTTTGAGGGGTAGGGCGAAGTAATCCCCACTTATCATGGCGAAGGGGTCATTATGGGTAAAACAAACCGCATCACTTGTAAATGCCCACAGTCCTCCATTGGATTGAGCAGCACTAATGGCGTAAGGGTCACAATTGCTATTCTCACTTTCAAAAAAGTAATTGGGCAGAGTGATACCTTCTGCTCCAACTTCATTTTCATCATTGACAAAAGGGAGCATCCAGCGTCTGAAGTACTCCATATTAAAAAACTGCGATTGAATTTTAACCTTGCTTGCTTTTTCGATGGCTTCTAGGATGGCTTTTTCAAAAACATCGGGTCGCATATCATCAACATCGACAAAATCCACCACACCATCGGTACTATTGTAACCGCTATAATTTCCATAATACTTCAAAGAATAATGAAGTGGAAAACTACCATCATAAGGATTGTCATTCCAAGTGCCTTCAATGGTTGGTCGGTCAAAGGTACTTGTTCCCAAATCTAATTCACAGAGCAGCTGGGGAGCAGCCGAAAGCCAGTTTTTCAAACCGCCTAGAAACTGACCGACATAGACCAGGCATTTGTTTTCTACTTTGGTATTGAGGATAAGCACCTTGCCTTTGAATACTAGTCCTTTTTTGATAAGAAAGGCTTTGACTTGCTGCCCTCGTTTGAATCTTGCTTGATAGTTATTCAAGTGATTTTGATAAAAATGAGCCTTATTGTTTTGAGGGGTTTCGACAAACTCAATATCAAAGGAGAAGTAATCAATATTATTGGCTTCCCCAGCGATGATGGTAAAATCCTTGATGGACAAATTCAGGGCAATGGGGTTTGCCACATTCAGATCCGTTTCAATGGGATTAATACCGTAATACTGCTCAAAAAGGGTTAAGGATAGGCTCATGTTTTCTAGGCAGATTTTGAGGGTTTATTAAAAGAATCAATCGAATTAACTAAGGTGTGAAGTCCATCCATGACAAAGACGGCCATATAGTTGACACCACCTACCATTCCGATAAGTCCTAGTGATTGGAGTGAAATCAATGGATAAGGATATTGAAATACCTCTCCAAATAAGTAGAGGGTCACCATCGTCCAAACCGATGCCATGCAAACGATACAGGAATAAAACGGCTTTTTTAAATAGGTAAAAAAGAGGTCAACTATATTGATGAGCGCATCCATCAAAAGAGTGTAGAGTAAGTATTTATGCCATCGCAATTCAGAAAAGAATACGAGCACCTTCAATGCCACAAAATGGATATGTTGATAGAGTAAAACGAAAGGATATAGAATCTTACCACTTCGAGTTGCCCCATAGACACCGAAGCAAAGAAACGAGGTAATCAGGATTAAAGTCTTCATATTTTGATGTTTAATTGATGTTTTAGCTTATTTTTTAGTTCCTATTTTTAAAAATTAAAGTCGTTCATTCGGCAGTCGAAAGGTATATTTTAAATTAGTACGTTGTCCTTTTTGGTATAAGGTTTGGGATTGATTTTGAGGGATGATGGTGTAGTAATTGCCCTGATAGAGCAAATACACTTCCTTACTGGCATAGAAATCACGTAGGACTTTTTTGCTGTAGTTTTGGGGGTTGAGAATATAGGTGTCTAATTCGATATAGGATCGACTATCGATAGTCGTACTGCCCCTAGATTGAGTGGAAGGCATACAAGGCTCACAAAGTTCGATGGTCTTTTGAAAAATGTTGAGCCGTTCTTCGACTGGACATTTTGCCATGATGGTGGTGAAGGTATCTAGCGACGAAAGAAAAACCAATTGTAAATCACAATCGCAGCAGTCTTTTTTATAATAATTAAAACAAACCTCCTCAGTTTGGATGAGTGCTAAAGTATCAGGATGGATATACTCCACTTGAAGCGTTGTCTTACCAATATCGCTTCGATTGACACCCAAAAAGTCTAGCATCTGGTCGCTATAAAAATAAAGGGATGCTTGAAGCTCTAGCATCGGAGCATCAACGGGCAAAGCATAAGGGAAGTTAGCGATTAACACCCCATTATTATCATAAATACCAAGCGTGATATTCAATAAATAATTCTCTCGTATGCCTGTATAGAGGTAAAGCCACACCGCTTGATTACGACAAAAAAGGGTATCCGCATCATGGAGGTACAAAAACTGTTGAGGGGTACTCTCTGGGCAATAGGGTTCTAGTCTATCGTTATCTGCTCTCAGGTTGCGACAATAATTTGCTCCGATGACATCTCCTATAAAATAGGTTTCTTCTTTACCATGAATGTTTAAACTATCCGCACCATAGGCTTCGGTAATGACCAAACTCACTTCGCTCACCATCGTTGGGACAGCCGTAGCAATCGGGGAGCCGATGGGCATAGCTAGACTAGGAAGCGGTGTTGATAAACAGTCCTTGACAAAGTTGCTGACTTCAAGACAGATTTTAGGGTCTGTCAAAACATCGCATTCATCAGCTGTAAGTTGGATTTGAGGATAAGCAATGAGTTCAGTAATCAAGACCCCATCACAAAACAGGCAAGCCAAGACCCGATAGTTTTCATAGAATCCAAAGTTTTGAGGTGTGCCATTCAAGCTGGTTTCTACTAGGTCAATATCTCCAGAGCCAGCATCGATATTGTATATTCGAATAGCACTCAAGCGACCGCAAACCTTATGCTTAAACAAAATCCCACTAGCAAAGACAATACTCACCTCATAGTTTTTGCTCACGTACCAATTGGCTTGTAAGACCTCATAGATGTTCATAAAAATATCCCCTGCAATGGAGATTTGATTTTGACTTGGATTATTCGCTCCACTTATAAATGTGAAGGTAACACCATCCACCTCAAGGATACTGTTTCCCATATCGCTTACATGGTCGACAATAAAATCCAACAAGTACAAATAATACTCAAACAAATCGCCTGTCTGGTAAACCAATGCATCTGAAGTCATGCAAACCTTCAGACAATCCTCCGCAGATAACAAACAATCCTTGTCCTCCTGAACTTCAATACTTAGTGCCATTTTTGTTTTTAATTTTTGCTTTAAAACACCTTTAAACAAAAACAGCCCAATTCCGCCTTTTTAAAACGGAATTGAGCTGTAGTGAATACCTCAAATATAAGGATTATTTTTTAGGGGAGCAAGTTTAGATTATTTAGGATTTTTTGTATACTTTTTTTCTAGGTTTTCTAAAATCTCAAGATTTTCCTCAAGTAATCTTATCGAGTCTGTTTCAAAATTATATGGAGTCTTCAAGAATTCTATTCTTTCTTTAATTCTATTTTTTTCCTTTTTAAATAATTCTACTCGAGTAATTGCTCCTTTTTGTTCAAGATTCTTTTTATCTTCTGAAGATAAATATCTTACATTAATTAAAACTGAACCTTTAAAACTCATACTGTTAATATTCTCATATCTTATACCCTTCATACTTGCGTCTCCAAAATCACAATACTCAAAAACACTATTATTTATATATACACTATCAAAAGAACACTTTTCTAAAAAACTTACATTCCAAAAATTTGAATTATTCAGGTTTGAATCGCTAAAGATCACATTTTTAAATGAAGAATATATTGCAGAAAAACCATAGAGACTAGCTCCATTGAAATCATAGTCATATAAGTAATCATTGTCAATAGTGATATTTTCTAAATTGATAATATAATCACTATTATACTTAGTTAAAGAGTCCCTAAGATTGCTATGCAAACCTAAATAATCATTAAGGTTTTTAGTTTTTCCATACTCACTTTTCATGTCTCTTTCAATTCGTTCAAGTTTTATGGTATATTGATTTAGTTTTTGTTCTATTTGTTCATTTTCTATTAGTTTATTTTGATTCTCAATCAATTTATTTTGATTCTCTAATATTGAAAAGGTTACAAAACCAGCCATTACTGTAAAAGATGCCATTATAGTTGTCATTAAAAACCTTCTTGTTCTAACTTCTCCAACTTTTACTCCAACTTGAGTTGCCAGTTCCTTAACTTTAGGAATCATTTTTTGAGGATCTTCCTTATTTAGGTGTCCACTATACAAATGCCCAGCATTTTCAAACATATCTCTATAGCTTGCTATTTCTTTACCTATAACTTTATCAATATTATTATAAATTATCCAAAGAATTATTACCAATAAGCATAAACTTCCAATGATTACAATACCATTCGAAACAATAAAATTTACAATTGCTCTAAAACCAAAATAGTTTAAGTAAAAACCAATTAATATACCGATAAGTATTGGTATAACATATTTACTTAAAAAGGAAAATATTTTTTTCATTAATATATTTTTTCAATATGACTTCCATCCTAAATTTGATGAGGAATTAGTGGATGGTGCTTCTCGAATATTTAAATGTTTTACAGTTAAAATGTATTTGTTCATAGTATAAATATTTTTCATTAAAATATAACTGTATAACGGTAACTACATATATTTTATTTTAAATTTTCAACAATAAACACTCACAAAATACTATTCCAACAAAATACCCCTCACCTCCCTCACCAGATTCTGCATGGCGTGTTGACCGATGGTTTGGAGGATAAGGGCATTGACTTGTTGAGCGAGTTGTTGGATAACGATTTCGGTGATGGGAATGCCTTTGATGCCTTTTTCGCTGATGCTTCGAGCTAGGAGATAGTGACTGCCTGTGTAGCCGACGGCTTCTACCCATTCTTGGAGTTGAGGGAAGAGTTCAAAGCCTGTGGCAGTTTTTCGGACGGGGAGTTTTGCGCCTTTTCGTCTGCCTGTTTGGATGAAGAAGAGTCCTTTATCGGCTTGTATTTTGATGTTAACACCATTGGGGAGCAGGGTGATGCGATAGGAGATACTTTTGATTGTCTTTCCTGTGGCGACTTTTCGGTATTCGCTTAGGACATCTTGGTAGGCTTCGACATAGAGGGTGCCGACTTTCTCTCCTAAGATTTGGCTGGTATTGTCATCGATGATTTCCATAATGTTTATATTAACTCATGTTCTTCCAAAAACTCATTGAGTAGCCTTGCTTTTCTAGGAACATCAATACTTCGGAGAAGTGTTCCTGATTTCCAATGCTCTACTTTTTGAGGACAACTGTGCGCTCGTTTATCGTTTAGGCATTTGGTATGTCCAATGGTGATGGTGCCTTTCTCTCCAAAATCTCGGCTATACCACCAATTGCAATCACATCCTGATGAAGGCAAGTGATAGTTGAAAAATAATCGGCTGCGTAAGTGTTTATCTAATAGTGCTATCATAGTTGCTTATTATATTTTCTGTCAAATTTTCTGCCCTAGCCAATTTGTATTAGAATTGGTCTTGATGGGTTTTTCTATTTCCAATTTATCGAGGTCAAACTCTATTTCTAGGCAGCAGTTTTCTGCTTCGCATCTTCTTAGGGTGACATCGACAAAGACGCTGTATAAACGATGTGCCGTATCGCCTATGAAGTTTCGTTTGATTTTGTATTCAATTGTGCCTTGAGTACCTGTGATGCGTTCAAAATCGTAATACTTCTCTAGTATCAAAACGATGGCTTTGAGCTTGGATTTGAGTTGCTGCGTTTCTTGCTCCGTTGCCTTTAGCACTTCATCCATACTTTTGCAATGCTTGGGATATTTTTCCCATATTCCCATTCTTAGGGTGTAATCGACCAGTAGTCCATTGGGTGTGAGGACTTCCTTGAGTTTGAGCAGTCGATAACCAAAAAGGGGTAATTTCAACTTAGGGGGCATCGAAGTAAAACCAAAGTCATTATAATAGAGTTTGGTCTGACTGGCTTTGATGATTTGTTTAATCGCTTGGTGGATGCTAATCATGATTTAAACTTAGATTTAGTTGTTCAGTTCTTGAATGAGTTGTTGTAAGGTCTTTTCTAGGTGCTGGGCAAAGTCAGTTTCTTTGATAGCTCCTTTGACCGCTTCATACTGCTTTTTGGATTCCTTCCATGTTTGAGGTAGCTTTTTGAAAATGTCATCTAGTTGCTGCTCCGCTTCTTGGACATTGGTGACAATGGCTTTATGTTGCGCTACGATGCGAGGTAGAAAGTCATAATAAGCCGTCAGCAGTTGACTATCCATCGGTACTTGATGGGTCATTTCTTTCAACTCTTTTGAAGCGGTGTGCAGCTGCTTAAACAAGGACTTGACCGCTTCGATTTTGTGGCTTAACTGCTCTGTTGTGAGTGTTGCTGATTCTTTAGTTTTGCTTGTTGTTGTTTCCATTTTTCCTGTTGTTTTTCAAATTCTTTAAAATCAATATAATTGGCTTGTGCCTTTCGCTCGATGAGATAGAGAACTTGAAGGCTTGGATAGGTCATATATCGAGCAAATAAAACCTCGTTTGTTCCTTCGCAAAGCATATCCCTCATGTAGCCTTTGTATCCCCATCTTTTGGCGTGTTTTTCTCGTTCTTCGGCTTGGTTGCTTTCGTGTTGAACCTTAGCAAAGAGGTAAGGGAATCGCTTTTCATTGACAAACCCTCTAGCGTAGTCAAAAAAAAACCGAAGGCTTGAACGGCATCTAAAGCATTGAGATGAACAAAGATGCGCTCATGGCGGTGGACGGCTTCTAGGTTGACCACCGTTTCATTGGAGATATTGGGAATGAATAAAGGCTCATCTTTTGCCCAAGCGATACGAGCAAGGCTAGGGAGTATCAATGCCCATTCTTCCCAAGGGCTGTTGTCTTTTCGATACTGCACCACTTTATCAGGCACGCTATCCAAGAACCAAAACCAAAATTGACAAGGAAGTTGCTCTGGCTTATCAGGAATGTGATAAACCTTCTTTTCTTTGAGTCGTTTCTTATTCTTTCGGACTTGGATTTTTTGTTCTATATCGAGGGCAAAGCCTTCTAATTCGTGCGGCTCATAGGGCGAACAAGTGAACTTTTGAAGGACATTATTTTTAAAAGATTCAAAAGAAGAATTATTACTCCCACAAATCGCAATATACTCTTGAAGCACCCGAGCAAAGAGTTGATTAATCTGTCCTTTGATGGCTTTGATTTGCTCGTATTGTAAACTTCTCATCTTAAACGAGGAAATACCCGTCAAACTCATAATCGCTTGAATGAAGCTCGTCAAACGAGCTTGAGGTAAGGGTGTTCCTCCACCATTTTCATTACCCTCATAATCTTTCAAATACAAATAATACTCCCTTAGAGCGAGTAACTGCCCTAGGGTCATTTGACTGAGTTTTTGAGGTAGTTTGATTGATTTCATGTCTTTATTAGTCTTTTATTTTTAAAAAAAATTAAACGTGGTCATAGCCATAAATTCCTTTGTAGGTATTTTTAGGAACGATGTCAAAGTATTCATTCATGATGCAGCAGTCCAGAAAATCAGGACTACGATTGAGTATGTTTTTAATCTGCTTCTTTGGAACGATGTCAAGATTTTTCAAATCATCATCGGTATGGATGCTTTTGAGTTGGTCAATCTCTTGGATGGCTTTTTCTTTCCAATGTTCATCATCGGCTAGGGCAAAAAAGTAATAATTGTTCTCATTGATTTGTTCAGCGAATAAATACGCACAATAGGCTTTTAAATTGCGATAGCCTTCTTTTTTGACAATGCTAGGGCGACCATTATTATTAAAGGGTTTGGCTTGCTCAATAAAGCCACCTTTTTTACCAATAAAATTTCCCACTCCATCAGCATCATAAATGATATGGGAGGGAGGAATATTATACTTCTTTCGCATTCGGTTTAATGCTCCGATGATTTGCTTCCCTCCGCTGATGGGCAGCCGTTCAATATCTATCAGTAGCCTTCCCATCCAAACACAAATCACCAAATCATCATTGCCATGCGTGGCAATATCGGCGGTGATGCGAGTCTCACCTCTTCGGACATGGATATTGTCAAAACTATTGAGGATGGCATCATAATCACAGAGTTTGGTGGGGTCATTATCATAATCCCAATTGCCATGAAAAAGGCGCTGTCGAGTGGTCTCGTCTTTGGTGTTTTTGAGGGTGTTGATATAATCCTCCGTCAAAAAGGGATTTTCCCAAGCAAAGGATTGGATAAACTGTTTGTCCGCTTCTAATTTTCCCTCCTTAAAAGGTTTATAAAAATCATGGTATAAAAAATTCTTTTTCGGATTACAAGTGATGAGCAGCTTACCAATAAAATCGGGGGTGTTCTGCCACCGTCCTATGCTCAAGAGCAGATTGGCATAAGCATGATAATTGAACTGTCCACCTTCTTCAATCCATCCCCTTGTAATTTGCATACTCCCGAAGCGTTCAAACAGGGGGTCACTGGGTAAGTCTTTGGCATCAATGAGGTAAATCCGTGAACCATTATGTAATTCATAGAAGTTATCCCTACCATCAAATCGGGAATAGGTATCAATGGGAATTCCTGCCACATTGAACCATTCCCGAATCGACGGGCGAGTGTGGTTTCTCAAATCATTGAGTTGCTTCCGAGCGATGAAGTAATGCGTACCTGGACGAGTAAGGGCATCCATAAAAATCAAATTACAGCCCAAGAAGGACTTTGCAGAGCCTTTTGCACCACCATAGACGATGACTTTGGTCAACGTATCATGCCAGTATTTGAATGCCCTCAATTGTTTGGGCAGCAATTCGATTTGAGGTTTCATTGATTAGGCTTTTTTCTTAGTCCTAGTCTTTTGAAACTCGCTGCCATTCCTCGCTGCAATTTCATTGATGACAAAACCCGTAATTTGTAGAGCTTCTCCTCCTGGACCGCTCAACTCCTTTTTCTCCACATAGAGTCCATCGAGTTTGCCCATGTCTTTGAGGAGTTCAAGTAGCTGCTTCTCAATCTGAAGTATCGCACTATATTTATCCTTCTCCGACATGGACGATTTGTGAATTTTAGCCATCGAGAGTTGAAGCTCCTGATAACGAGTAAGCCGAGCCTTTTGATGGAATGCCATGCTATCCTTCGTTTTCTTGACCACATCTTCATACATAAAGTCATAGGCAAAGCGAATATAGTTTTTAGCCTGTCGCTCTGTAATCTCCCATTGTTGAGAAATATTCTTGACAATCTCGGTAGAGGAATGCCCCTTAATCATCCAATGAGCGACATGCTGCACCCGTCTTAGCTTTTCATCTTTTTTACATTGTTTCTTAGACATTTTCTAGTGTTTTTGGTTTAATAATATCTTCAAGGCTTAAATCCCCATTTAGGTGGCTAAACTTCAATTCCTTGCCCTGTTTCTGACAATGCTTGACATATCGTCGGATAATGGTTTGACAATGCTTCGGTTCGATTTCTGTACCATAGCAAATCCGATTGGCAAAGTCCGCAGCAATTAAAGTTGTTCCAGAACCCAAAAAGAAATCTAAGACCAAGTGTTGAGGTTCGCTCACATCTTCAAGGGCATCGATGACCATCGATACGGGTTTTGGGGTGGGATGCTCCTTAATCATATCTCTATCAGGATTACTAAACGAACCAGCGGATGGATAGTCCCACACATTGTACCGAACCCTGTCTTTCAGCTCTAGCTTGGAAAAGTGTTTGGCAGTACCTGATTTGTAGCAAAAAATCAACTCGTGCTTAGCTCTATAAAATGAACCGTTTGCTCCATTGGATTTGTTCCACACACAAAGCTGTTTAGGGTCATAACTTCCATAGACTTCAAATCCCGCTTGACACATATGCCAAGCATGGCGAAAGTCCATACAGATATAATGAATGGCACCGTCCTTAGTCAAATCCGCAGCCGTCTGCATGACATCTTTCAAAAAGTCCTTAAACTCATGGTCAGTCATCTCACCTTTAGCCATCGCAAAATCATCGTGCTTGGTTTCGCCCTTGTTGCCGATATAATCCGCAGGGAGGTTATAGGGAGGGTCAGTGAATACGACATCTGCTTTTTTACCACCTAATTCTTCAAGTAGAAATACCCAGACTTCTTTGTTGAAATAATCACCACAGTAGAGTTTGTGTTGATTGAGTAGGAAGATATCCCCACGCTTAACCACAATATCACTTAGTTCAATATCTTCCGCTTCGTAAAAGTCCTCGTCTTCATCTAGTTCTAGTGGGTTAAACTTTTGCTCAAAGCGAGGCATTGAAAAATCGGGCAAGTCAATTTCTAGTTTGACCTCCTCAAATTCAATCTGGTGCATCTTCAAAAACTCATCCAGTCCAGCGTTTTGGATTTTGGCATAGATGGAGGAGTAAATCAGTACGAGTTTGGCAGCTTCTTTTTTGTCGGCACAATCAATGAAGGTGGCAGGGAGCAGCTCTGGTACTTCGATGAATTTAACTTGTCCATCAATTAAAACTCCGTTTTTTATAATATCATCAAGTGCTTTTTGTCGATGATGTCCATCCAAAATCCAAATCGTGGATTCGTCTTCTTGCCACACATTGAAAGGCATGACAAAATTGTTTTTGACCATTGAGACTTTGAGTTTGTCCATTGACGCTTGGTCAATGTCTTTCAAACTTTCATTTTGTAGCCAGCGTGCCGTTCGCCAATTAATTGGCTCGGTCTTCAATACCCTCGACCGAACACGCTGAACCACGCCCTCTACAGGGTTTGTGTCTTTAAATTCCATGTTCAAGTTTTTTAGTTTTCTCTAATATTTAAATAGTCTGTTTTTATTAAATCTTTATTAAAAATTTACCTTCACCGTTGAGTTAACACAAAAAAAGCCCAATCACGCCTGTTTCTTCAAAAAAACAAAGCATGATTGAGCTTAGTGAATACCCCAAATATAAGAATTATTTTTTAGGGGAGCAAGTACTGTTTAATAATCAATACTTACTAGAATATATTAAAGTATTATAATACTTAATGAACTATTTATTCAATGCTAAAATCTTTTTTCCTTTTGGCGTTTCCATAAAATTTATAGTAGGTAATATGATAGGTTGATACCCTGCATTCAATGTAAATGTTGACACAAAGCTTCTCAAATAAGGAAATGCAATAGCAGGAGCATTGATATTTATAAAAAAGGAATTTTCAAAATTATCAGGTATAGGATCGCTTGTCTCAAATTGAGCAATATAGGTTACTTGCAAAATGAAATCAGCAGGATGATTGATAACCACCCGAAACTCTACAAAGAAAATTTTATCTTTTTTGTTATTACAGAACGAGCGATATTCAAAATTAAAAGAATTTTTTCTGTTTTTTTGTCTCGCTATTTCTTGGGCAGTAAATTTTCTTAGTTGAGTTTGACTTACTTGTGCAGACTTAAATTGTATTTTCATAAGGACATGATTTTAAGCTGCATTAGCTAATCTTAATTCCTCTTTACTTGGTGGTTGACTATTATAATCTAAGTTATTTTCTAGTTCACTAGCACTAAAAAATGCACTTACCATCGTATTATAAACACGATTGAAATCGAAAAAGTCAGGTTGATTTATCTCAATAGGCTCGTTTGAAATAACAAGACTATCATCCATACTATTAAGAAAATCTTCAACTAAAACACCTCCACACTCTAAGTCTTTTACGGCGTTCCAGTCGGCATCAATAACCTCTTGAGACTCTGTTAAGAAATAATTTCTCAGCAGTTCTGCTGGTGTTGGTGTATTCTTCTTTTCTTTCATGGTTACTGTTTTCTATCTTACAAAACTATAAGAATTAACTTGGATTAACAAGTAATTATAAGTAATCTTCTGGATAAACGATTTTATAGTTCTTTATCGTATCTCCTTTATTAAAAACACATATTTGTACTCTTGGGTTCAAATTTAGTGCCGAACTTGTTTCGCTTGTATAGGGGATAGGTATTCTAGTGGCATAGGGATCATCTTGTGCTCGTATAGAGTCAAAGTCAAAAACCCCTTTATAATTTGGGCGTTTATTGATTTCTTTTAATAACTCAATTGCTTTCCCTACTGTCAATAAGTTTTTATCATATTTTTTATCCAACTCTTTGATAACTGTTATTAGTTCCTTTAGAGTGCTTCTGTCTGTTACACTACCTGATAAATCTAGCATTTTGGGTAAGTTCAAATCAGCAGAACAAATGACATAAGAATTATCGCAAGATTCTACTCCCCACTTGTGGGCATAGAACATCTCTTCATCTTCTTCCCAAAAATAATATCCATGTCCTAACCAAGCATCTCCTCTTGTACATTTAAAGGGGCCATAATCTTCAATATAGTCAGGGTTTTCATCATCTCTAACAGTGTTATATCCTATAGTATTCATGTTATGCCTCGCTATATTCTGAGTTGGGAAAAGATTGTGATAGTTTTATTTTCAAAAGTAACTATTTTTTAGAAAAATCCAATACAAAGATTACAACATTAACCCTCCTCACTACCCACCACCACCTGACCATTCATCAGCATCGGCAATAGCCAATCTCGTAAAGATGTGAGTTCTTGGTTTTCTTGTTGGTTTTTTATTATTTTTTCTAGTACTGGTTCTATCAGCTTATCTAGCTTTTTTATTAAGTCAGTTGGCGGAATAACTATTCTGCTTTGTTTCAAATGGTCTTGTGTTATATGTCCCATTGTTGTTTTTCTTAGATTTGCTATCATTTTGAAATGTTGCAAATAGTTTAGAAGCTCATAATAATAATATGTTCTCGGATATTTTTCAGATGTAACCTTGAAGATATGCTGATTTAACGCACCAATACCATTAGCCCAAATCATTACTTCTAAAGATGCTGACCATGAAAATAATACATCACCATTTTGAACTATAAGTTTTGCAGGAATATTTTTTTTGACTCTTTCAGTCCTAGAAGAAAAACCGCTTCGCATCTCTTTAATTTTAATGACCTTTAGGTATTCCTTATTAGTTGGACGATGTTTTTGGCAAGCCAAACCGTTTGTAAAGATGGCAATATCTAATAATGTACCATCTTCCCACCCCTCAGGTATCTCTCTCTTCAAGGCTTCATTATAGACCATCTTTCCGCCTGAAGTTTTGTAAGGTTTGCCATCTTTATCAGGAAAATCAAAATGCACAAACCAATAATCATACAACAGCTTCGCCATGCTTTCCAATTCCTTGTTGATGCGGTTGTTCAACTCTATCTTGGCATCTAAAGAGGAAAGAACAGCGGCTATTTTTTTTTGGATGGGTAGAGGTTTGTCAGGAACAATAAAATCTAAAATTTGTTTTTTGTCTCCACGTGGCATCTTAGTACCTTTAGAACCCCGTACCATGTGATAAAAAAAATCATCTTTAAATAAATTATAATATACATATTTGGGCGTAAATTCTTTATTTACTTTAAATACTAATACGTCAGCAGAAGCTCCTCCACTTCTATCAGCAAACCAAATTTTTTTTAAATAAGGTCTAATGTTTGCTACAAGTATATCTCCAATATCATAGAAGGTTACATTACCATTTTGAGGTGGTAAATTTGTAGCCTTTTTTATTCCAGTTTTATTTTGTAGAATATTATCTGTTGTGATAAACTCATCAAGAGTAATTTCATTAATACTAATTCTTTTTCCAGAATATTCAACCACTTTACCCAGTCTAATATTTTTACTCATACTTCAACCCTTTTAAATTCTCTTTAATCTCTTTTTCCAATTTTTTAGATTCCGCAAAAAGGCTGTCTAAGTCATTGGTAAAGGTGGTCATTTTGGTTTTAAACTCTTCTTGTGTAATATCTATATACTCAATCTTTACCTCAAAATACTGCCCTGCACTTAGGGAGTAGTTTTTGGCTGCAATATCCTCATAGCTAACCAGTACGGAGAAGTCGTCTTCCGCTACTTTATTGTTGAAGGTGTCAATGATTTTTTGTTCTTCTTGGGGCTGTAAGACCGTTTTTTGGTTTTTGTCCTCCTTTACTTTTTCGCCTAAGTTAGAAGCATCCAAGAGGACGACCTTCCCCTCTGTATTGCTTTTATCCAAAAAAAGAATAGATACATTTGTACCTGTTCTCGCAAAAATATTGCTTGGCATAGAAACCACACCTGCGAGCATTTTCTTTTCGACCAAGTATTTTCTTATCTTCTTATCTATGCCTGTTTGAGCCGTAATAAATCCTGTTGGTACGACGATTGCTGCTTTGCCATTTTTGCTCAACGAGTGGATAATGTGCTGCAAAAATAGCGTATAAATCGCCATTTTATCTACAGCTTTTTTGGGAGTTTTTGGAATCCCTGCAAAAAAGCGTTCGTGGTTTTCTTTGCTGTCCAAATTTTTCCTAGTGTCGCTAAAATCCAACTTGAAGGGTGGGTTAGAAACAATGTAATCAAAGGTCATCAATTTGCCGTTTTTATCCTTATGATAAGGATATAACATAGTATCACCTTGTATGATATTAGAGATGGAATGTACCAAGTTGTTCAACACCAAATTGAGCCGAAGCAAGCCAGAGGATTTTTGAGAAATGTCCTGCGAGTATATCGTACAACGGTCTTCCCCAATGGCATGAGCCAGATTCATGAGTAGCGTCCCCGAACCTGCAGATGGGTCGTAGCAAGTAACATTCTGTACGGAAGTATTGACAAGGATAGCTGCCATGATTTTGGCAACCGCATGAGGGGTATAATATTCCGCATATTTGCCTCCACCGTCTTTGTTGTAGTCCTTGATGAGGTACTCAAATATAGTAGCAAAGAAATCGTATTTTTGAGAAAAAATATGTTCAAAACTAAAATCCACTAGCTTATTGATAAGAGCCTTACAAAACGCTCCACGTTTGGAACTGTCGGATATAAAGTTACTGATTTCATCAAAAAGAATAATCCTAGCGCCGCCTTCCGTCTTGACCGAAAATATATCATTGTTGGTAACGGCTATATCTCTCAAGGTATCGTCAAATGTTTTGTCAAAATCTTTGGTGTCCTGTATGCCAAAGAGGTGGCTAATAAAATGTCGAGTTTGCAATCTAGCGGTGTCCGCTCCTAGCTGGAGCAGCAACATTTCATAGGCTTCATCGGTATAGGCTTCAAGTTCTTTTTCCCAACTTTTAGCCGTTTTAAGTTCAGGTTTTATTTTTTTGACCTCGTAGGCAAATTTATCATTCAAGAACTTGTATAGAAAGACTTGGGTAATGATTTTAAATTCATTCCCATCGTTTCCTAGCCCATAAGAGGTACAAATTCCTTTGAGGTTGTCTATCAGTTCCTTTGTCTTGGTTTCAAAGTTTAGTGTTGTCGTCATAGTGTTCTCCCGTAAAACTCGTTGATGTATTCTTCTGTGATGAGGTGGTTAATGTATTTGGAGCTTTCGGGGTTGAGTTTGATTTTTTGTTTGTTGCCAAATTCGTCAATCATCAAACGCATCATCATTGTGCCGAAGTAGCTCTCATTGTTGAGTAGGTTTGTATTTTGTAATACTTGCAAGTCGGCATTGGTTTTGACTCCTTGTAAGGCTTCAAAAATTTGGCTTTCACGCTTAGAGATGTTTCCACGTTCTACTAGGCGTTTGTGGATACGAGCATATTTTTTGTCATTCTCGTATTTGGCTTTCAAGAGGTTGTTTTTGCGATTGAGTTCTCCTACTTCATCATATATTTTTCGCAATGCTCCGATGTTTCGTCTCATGTCCTCTTGAGAGACTTCATCCAGATTTTTTTTATTAAAAAGGCGTTTTAGTTCTTCATAAAGTGAGGTGAACTTGGGGTCTTTTTTATCAAAATTATCTGCCATTGCTTCTCGTGTCTGTCGCAGCGTATTTTTGAGTTTATCTGCTAGTATCAATTCTTCTTCCGATACTTTCGTAAAAAGAAAGAGGACATTTTCGAGGGCAACATTCAATAAATTGGTATTGTCAATATCGTTTTGGAGTCCTTCCCTAGTATTGAGCAAGGTCAAGTGATTGCTTGCCTCTCGATAGAGCATAGACAACTTGTCAAAGTCTACTTTTTCCAATAATTCGTAATGTCCAAACAATCGAATGAGGTTATAAAGGCTCTTGGCATTGCTCAAAATCTTAGTGATTTCAAGCATTCGTTTTCTATCCTCTATTTGGCTAATTTGTTGAGAAAAGACTTCTGCATTGCTGGTGTCGAAATGGAAAAGCAATTCTTTGATGTCTGCTATTTCTTCTTCTATTTCTTCCTTTGATTTGAAAAGATTAGAATAGTGTTCCATTTCATCGCCCAATTCGGACTGCAATTCGTCAAAATAGGCTTTGTTGGTGGCATCAAATTCTTTGCTGATGTCCGCAAAGTCAACTACATAACCGTACTTGAAATTCTTATAGGTTCTGTTTACTCTGGTCAAGGCTTGGAGTAGGTTATGCTTTTTGATAACTCTGCCTAAGTATAATTTTTTCAATCGTTTAGCATCAAAGCCTGTCAAGAGCATATTGTAAACAAAGAGGAAATCAATTTTTCCATCTTTAAAATCTTCTACTAATTTTTTGCGGTCTTCCTTTGTTCCTATATCATGCAAAATTAGTGCAGCAACTTTGACCTTGTTCGCTTTTTTCTTTTTTGACCGATAACTTTCCTCTTTATCCGCATCGATACTATAACTAGGCTCTACCTCATTTGAAGCGTATTTGTTTTCAAATATTCTATACATTTCCTTCGCTTGGTCAGAACTATCACAAACGACCATTCCACCAATCGAACTATCAGCAATATGATCCTCCTTTCCATAGCCGTCTCGAAAGGTTTGAAAATCATTGACAATATAATCAAGCATCGGCTCTACAAAATGAGGATGAGCATATACTTTTCTTTTGTCTAAATCGCCTGTTAGAATTTCAATTTCTTTCAGCGTTTCGGCAAGGCTCATTTTATAGTTGGTTTCTATTTCCTCTCGAATCAATCGAAGGGTGTAACCATCCGCAATAGAAGCATTGTAATAATATTTGTGGATATAATCTCCAAACAAATGCTTCGAGTGGTAATCTTTACCAATAAGCGGTGTTCCTGTCAAACCTATTTTGATAGACTCTTTGTCTGACTCGGTTAAGTTGGCAAGGAAACTACCTTCAGGGTTATAACTTCGATGGACTTCGTCCAAAAAATAAACTCGCTGAATGTTTACATCATAATTTTGTTGCTGAATTACATTAGAGTCATTACTAAATTTTTGGATATTCACAACTGTAATTTCGGCTTTGCCTGTCATGTTATGGATTGCACTTGTCAGTTGCATATCCTTTACAAACTCCTGTCTTGAATTGACTGTATGGACGGTCAAGCCTCTAGCAGAAAATTCTTTTTTGGCTTGTGTCAATAAATCTAACCTATCTACAATAAAGTAGAACTTAGGAATAATCTGTTGCTTTTGGAAGTAGTCCGTCAGAAACTTAACATTGTAGAAAGCTAGGGCAGTTTTTCCACTTCCTTGTGTATGCCATATAATCCCCTTACGTACTCCATTATCGAGTGATTTCTCAATCGCTTTTGTCGCAAAAATTTGAGGATAACGCATGATATGCTTTTCTAGTCCTTTGACTTCTCTGACATAGGTAATCGCATATTTGAGTAGAAAGGCTAATCTAGGTTTGCTAAACAAAGAAGTAGATACTCGATTTGTTGGTGTGTTCGGATTCTTATTGGTTAGAAATTCGGGAGAATGTTTGATGACTAGAAGGTTGTTGTCTTTTAAAACTTCGTTCTCTAGGTCGTCGTTTTCCTCTAATAATAATTGTTCTAAATCAAAGGATTCTTCCTCTCTAAAATAGTTGAACTTTGGCTCTTCATAAGAAGGGGAAGCATAAAAAACGCCTTGAATTGGAGAAGGGTCATTACTCGAATATTCCATATTATTAGAAAAGACCATCAACTGTGTGATGTTGACAAATTTTCTAAATTTCTTATTTTGAAACCTAGTATTAATTCTCTTTCGCTCTGCTATAATTCCTTCTCGATTGTTTGGCTTTTTGACTTCAATAAAAACGAGTGGCATTCCATTTATCAATAGAATGATATCTGGTCTAAACTCTTCTTCTCCATTCTTATAGGTTAATTCCGTTACGACATGGAAAGAGTTGTTTTCAAAATTTTCAAAATCTATCAATTTAACACCATCCCTAGCAATCAATTTTTCATAAAACGCCTTACCTAAATCTTCATTATCTAGCAATAATGAAATATCTACCAGAAGACGATCAGCATCCGCTTCTTCCATTCCCTCATTGATTCGTAAAATACTTTCCTTAAAAGGAATTGGAAAAATATTCGTATCCTCATTTCGTACTGCTCCCTTCAAAGACATATACTCATACCCCAGTCTCATCAAATGGAGAATAGCGGGAATTTTAACCCTTGTGTCTTCGTTGAACTTCATTATTTGTTTTGGATTTATATCTTCAATGTTTACCAATCCCTAAAACTACAAAACCCATTTATAACATGAAAATTATATTTAAGTTTTTTGATATTTGGGAATAAAAAAACACCCAAGCCTTCACTCAGGTGTTCCAAACAATAAACAACAATAATTAACGAGAATATTTTATTTTATTTCTTCTAGGAATCCATTTTTAAGGAGGTCTTGGACAAAGTTTTCGGGGGTATTGATGCGAATGTTGCTATTATCGAAGTGGTAGGAGCTTTCGGATACATTGAGCATAAAATCTCTGGTATTTTTTCCTGGACTAAAGCTATCATTTCGCATAGCTTCAATGAGTTGTTGTGGCGTTTCTGCTTCGAATATTTTGCCGTCAATTGCTTTATATTTCATAATTGGATGTGTTATGATGATTTAAAAAAGAACTTGGCTTATGCAGCCAAGTCTTGGATTCTATTGTGGTAAAAATTATGCTGTTCGTCTGCTAGGAATTTGCTCATGCTGTCAAAACTTGATTGCTGGCTTACAAATCCTTGCTCCGAAAAATCTACCATTCGATGTAAAAATAATATCCAATTTTCAATTTTTGTATATTCGATTGTTCCCGAGTGCTGTCTAAATTCGATGCTTTTGTGTCTGAAGTAGCTTTCCGCATTGATTTTGTAGTAGCGTTTTCTATCGGCAATTACTTTTGAAATCTTTTTGATGCTGTTTGCGGCATTGATTTTGCTAAAGGCTTTTTCTTTGGTGTTTACCTTATCTAGTAGTGATTTGGTGTAATAATTGGTGTTGCCTCGTCTGCTTCGTGGCATCATGCTATCAATTGTGCTTTCGTAGTTGATGTAATTTTTATAGAGGTTTTTCCAAGTTTGAAGGCTTAAATTTTCGGCATCGAAGTGGATGTGTAATCCGCAGCTTTTGTTGATTAAGGCTCGGCAGTTTTTCAAGGCTTGGCAGACGATTTGTAATTGTTGTAATCCGCTTTGTCCTCTTAGTATGGGACTTACAACTTCGCAAGCCTGTCCTCTGGTATTGTCGATGCTGCTGTCGCTTACAATTTTCCAATGCCTTCTAGTGCTGTGGTTGTAGCCTTCAATAACGCAGTTGACTCCGAGTCGGTTAATTTCTGCTTTCAATGCTGCTCTGCTCACTCCGAAGCATTCAATTTCTACGCCGAATTTTCTGTTGAAGCTTTTAGCTCGGTAGGCTGTCGCTAGGATTCTTCTTCTAGTGCCGATTCTGTCGGGGTAGGTTTTGGCATATACGTTTTGGACAAAACCGTATCCTACGCCTAATAAATCCGCTACTTCTCTTCGTGATTTGCCCAGCTCAAAAAGCTGTCGCATTTTGCTGGTTTTGGTTTGGCTGCTGCTTAAAATTTGTTGAATTGTCATCGTTAAAAATTTGTTGTTTTTATTGTTTGTTTACGATGACAAGTAGCAACTTATATCACTCACTATCAAGTTTTTAAGTGTTATTATTTGTGATTTTTTGTGAAAAGTTTTTGGGTTTTCAAAAAACGGCAAACTGTTTAAAGCGATAGAATTCACATTTTACATATGTGTTATTTTTGGCTTTTGAATTTTTTTTGTTATATTTGAAGTAAGGCGGACTTTTTTGTGTCTGGAGCATTCTCAAGTAGGATATGTATAAGTAATAAGCGTAATTGTTTTTTAGAGAGCATAAACTATTTGTGAACTGTACTTTTATTATAGGGAGAGCTGCATTCGATTATAAGGTTCAAGGCGATACTGCTAGGCATGGACTACCTCCCGAAATGAATGTGGGTGCGATTGCTTTTTAATATATGTTGAAAATGAAAAATAATAATTTTGTCGCTGCATTTTTGTCAGTTCTTTTGCTGTTTTCTTGTACGAAAGAAAATATTGTAGAACCAATTCAAGAGGAATTTAAATTCATGTTCGAAAATCTACTTAATACAAGTCAATTAATCGAAGTAAATGTAATTCTTTTAAAAGAAGATGCAGAATTAAAATTAGTTGAGGGTGATGTAATTCTTAAAAAAATACATAAAAAAGAGGGAGGTACAGATTTTTTTGTTTATCGAAAATCTAATTTTTTGCGTAGAGGTGATGAAATGATAGACGAAGAGTTAGAACTAGAGTGTACTGATGGTTATTATTATAATAGCATGACGGCATGCTTTGAATATGGTAGTTTGTGTGAAGATGAAGACCTTGATATAGTATTTTTTCTTCCTCGAAAGCTAGGAGAAACTACAGGGTTGCCTGATTATTGTTTTTACGCATGATGAATTTCGTTATATTTTGAACTAAAAAACACCTTCTATGAGTAATATAAAAAATTGGTTTATTCTTTTATTATTATTTACTCTTTATACTTGTAACAAAAATACTAATCAACTTACAAATGATGCTTCCTATACAACATTTGAAATGGACAAACGTAGTTGGGAAAGTGATAATTATAGAAAAGAATTAATTGCAAAAACTAAAGTGTTAATAAAAGACAAGAAAGATATAGAATATTCATTGGAAGAACTTTTAGAATTAATAAAAAATGGTAATAAGTATAAGGCAATAAAAAATGAGTTAGATCCAACAGAAATATATTCATTAGGCTATGATACAGTAAAGGTGAAAAGAGTTTTAATACTTAAGAAAATTGATTGACAAAAGATAGTTGATTAACTGTAATGCGCCCCTATCCATATCGGTGATGTCTATACGGTAGATATGTGAATTATTGGGTAGTTCATTTTTATAGCTAAACATCACCTCAATCCACCACCACAATTCTTCTTTTTTTTCTAATAAATACAGTAACTCTTTCAAGTCCATTACTCGCATTATCTAACAATGCGATAAACTGTTCCCATTGTTCGATATTGATAAGACTTTTTTCGGCCATCTGATTTATTTCCTCTTTGACCACTTGAGCAGGGAATTTGATGACTCCTTTGCCTACCAAAAATGCCATTGCATCTTCGCCTTTTCCATGCATGGCATCATTGACCAGCCTTTTTTGATTGCCGTAGTTTTTGATTTCTACCGTTCTTAATTTTTCTACTAGGGTTTTCCTTTTTAGGCGTATCATATATTTGTGATTAGTGAAATGATTTGAAACAAGGCTTATACCTTATCAAATTCTAATACTCTTTTGAAAAAATACAACTCAGCCACTTCGTCTCCAGCTTCAATAGCGAACTTTTGAAAGGCTTTAAATTTTTCCTGTGTGTCTTCTTCATCGCTGCTCTCCCATACGATTTCATCAACACTTTCTTGCTGAAGGATAAGCCATTCAATTCGATAAGCATCCATCTTGGCATCGTCAAAATTGGTATATCGCTTTGCTCCTGATTGATATGCTGTCCAGTCGAAGACATTGTTTTTGATTTCTGCGAGATACTGGAGCATTCCGTTTATTCTAATTCCAAAAATCCGAGACACGTTTCGGAATTCTATCCAGTAAATTGAGCCTTTCTGCTTGATGCGGATTTGGTAGTTTTTGTAATAGGTATTTCTCATTTATTTTTTCTTTTGACTATTCCAAAAATTATTCTTGCATTTTGAGTTACAAAACTTTGCTTTAGGACTTTTTCCAAACAGTGACTTACCACAGTCTAAACAGTTGGAAACGTTTAACCGTTTCTCTGATATAAGGCTATATTTGCCTCTAAACTGTAGGATAGGGGATAGCGGATTTTCTGTATATTCTACCTCCTGAAAGCTAGTAATGAAAAGGCAAAAGCTCAATAATACATAGCTTGATATAAGTAGTCTTTTAGTTGTTTTTCGGTCACTCTTTTTTCTTGCTTCGATTTCCTCTATTTCTGATTTTAAACGGTTCTCGATTAAATTAAAACGGTTTTGAAACGATTTTAAAACGGTTTCCTGCTGTCGCTTCACTTCCTCTATCAAAGCATTTTTCTTGGCTTCTTTTTCGATGCAATTATTACATCTTTGTAATACCATTTTTTTGAGCTTTATCTCTCGTAAACATTCATTATAAATTCTCCAATCTTCATGTTGTCTTGCCATTTCTTTTTTGAGCTTCAGCTCGTGAATCTCATCGGCTAAAGGCTGGTCATTCGCTCGCTCCAAATCATTGTACTTCTTTTCAATGAATGAAAGCTGCTCCTGTAGATCCACTTCCTTTTCATCCTTAATGATTTTCATCTTGGAGCGAATCAAATCAAAGTGTTCCTCTTTGAGTTGATCTAGTTCTGCCACTTTAGCTGAGGTATCGTATTCTTGGTTGACTCTTGCTTCAATACCATCCATACTGAATCGGTAGGATAAATTGTACGTCCAAGTGGCATAAATTGCAATCGTCAAGATGGCTCCTATTTTGTAAGTCCATCCAAAGCTGTGCATTGAAATCAGTTGAGTCGCAAACATCAGAATTAGAATTGAACCTCCTTCAATCAAAGCAACATAAAGTATCGTTTTGTATTGGCTCGTCGCTTCGTCTTGAGTCGAAAAATAATAGCTTGAGTAAATCGAGTGATATTCCGTTTCAATTGAAAAGAACATACATAATCCGATTAACAGAAATGTAGTAATCCGTACCAGAGGTTTGTTCCTGAAGTCAACTAGTTTCTTATATGCTATTTTCATCGAGTGTATTAATTGCTGTTTGTGTTTTTAATCTTTTAAATCAATCGTTTATGTCTTTTTAAATATGCTCTAGTCCAATCGTAAGTCTCAGAATAACGCCAGTTTTTACGAGCCATATTTGCCCTAAATAATCGCTCGATACTGTCTAAAGGATATCCTTGTAAATCTCGGACAGTAAACTTAACGGCATAGAGGTCATTTTTGATTTTGTATTTTTTATTTGCTTTTTTAATTTCTTCGTCATCAAAAATGATTGTGTTGTTATTGAGCTCTAGTGGCTTGACGACAGTTGATTTTTTAGCATTAACTTTCTCTACTAGTTGCCCAATCATCCGCCTTTGCTTCTCTATCACTTCATCTCTCCAGTCTTCAGGCTCTATACCTTCCTCATCATCTTCTTCACTTTCCTCTTTTCTGAAAATATAAATGCAAGCTGCTCCCATCATGCAAAACACAATCAGTAGGGCAATAAATCGAAATAGGGTATCCCAGCAGCATTCGTTCATAGAGTTCTTTAGGTTTCTAAAATTTCAATGTCATAAATCGTTTTCATCTGTTTAGCTTTCATCTTGTATTCCCTGGTTCGCATTCCTTTCACATCTTCGACGATCCATTTTTTCTCCTTGACATCGAAGTAGACAAAGTCTGCTTTGTAAGTCACCCCAGCCAAATCAAAAGGCACTTGTCGCATCAAAGCGGTGATTTCATTTTGCTTGGCGAGTAGCTTCAAATCAGCGTATCTCCTTGCTTCTTTTTTGGAATCGAAGGTGATACCCTCCACTTTAGTTTTTTGGGCGTTGTACTTGTTCTTTTTGCCCTTCTCGCCTATCAAAAGGCGAAATTCTTTAGCACTCATTTTGTCTGCCATCGTTTTTTATTTTTCTGTTCCAATTTTATCTCGGAGTTGCTCCATCATCGTTTTGACCGTTCCTTTTTGAGGTTCTAAAACCACCACCTTGACGAAATCGCTCAAGGTGCTGTCATCAGCTCCAACTGCATTTTGGTAAAACTGAGAGGCGTCCTCCAATGCTTCGGTAAATGCTTTCGTTTGCTTGGAAGGAATCAACGAAACATCGGCTTGGGCAATCTCTTGAAGCGTACTTCCAATCTTCTCGATGGTACTTTTGATTTTTCGAAGAGCGTCAAATTCCTTTTTTCGAATTTTATCAATGGCACTCGTTACGGCATTGAGCTTGCCGATGAGCTTGCTCCGCTGTTGACTTTCAAGCTTTTGGGCATCGGTCACTAGCCTTGCAATCAATCCGTTGCTAGTGGATTTGTTCCACCAGTTGTTGAAATGCTTGAGCATTGCCTGAGTGTCTTCGTACTGCGTGCCTTTCCGCTGCGCCTGCCGCTTGAAGTGGGCAACAACAATTTCGAGTTTAGGAGCATCAATCAAAATCTTCCCAATGTTTTCGCCGACGTAGGAGGAGAAAACAGTCTTTTTAAAATTTTCAAAAAATAAATCAATATCAGCAGCAGTATCCGAACTGTTTACATTTTCGGCATTTCCTTTACTGTTGTTTCTTTTGCTTTCTTTTACTTTACTTTGCTTTACTTTACTTTGTGGCATTTCTGTTGACATTTCAGGGCTTAATGTTTCATCTTCTGCGGTTTCAGTTTGCATACTGTTTACATTATGTTCACATGATGTATTCATTATGATTTCATTCTCCCCGATTTCGTTTACATCTTCATTTTTAGGCTCTAAAACCAGACAAATCTCTTTTTCAATTTCTACTCGAACCCTTCGCTTTGTTGCCTCTAAATATCTCTTTTGAATACCCCTTGAGGTCAAATAACCATGCTTCTCATAGATGCCTTTATCAAATAATCCCTCTTCAATCATGTCTGAAACTATCTCTTTTGTCTTCTCTATTGGGAGTACTACTGACTTCGCAAATAGTGCAATTATCTTTTTATTCCACTCTAGATAATATCCTTTCTCAAAGTAAATTCTCTCAAGTAATTTGAAGTATAAAGCATAGCCATTTAGACCATGTATTGCTTCGATATACTCAAGGTTTGCATCATGCTTACATTCGTGAGAAAAGTAGGTGATCCCATCTTCTTTTTTTCTAGCCATAACTCTTAATTATTTTTCAATTCCATGCGGACATCCTCTCGTCCGTAATTTTTATAAATGTCTTGCATCAGCTGGTCAAATTGATTGAATCCTCTAATGCTTTTTTGTAATCTTCCAGTCCTTGTTGTTTCCACTATCATTGTTTGTCCATCATAAGTCACTTCAAATTGATAATTGGCACTAGGTTGTCGTTGTCTATCACTTTTAGCTTCTTGGATTTTGCCCTTTCTCCACGCTGTCAATCGCTCTAATTTTGATGGTGGTAATGGTTTACCCATTTCAATAATATCTTCGTCCTTGCTTTTAAAAATGTAACTAGGATGAAGCTGTTGAGCTAGTTCTAAAGCCTTTGCCTTAGTGCTTTCCTTTATCGTGACGTACATTAAAAAAGGATACTTCATCCCTTGAAGGGAATAAAATATCTTGTACTTATTGATGGTTAATGATTCACTCTTTAGTAGCTCCATGCTTCTTATTTTTTGCTTTGAGTGATAAATAAAGTTCATGAGTACCACCTTCAATCTCAGCCAATCGACACCTGAAGCGAACGGATCCAAAGGCATCATTGTGAGCTTTGTCTATATCTTCCAAATACCCATCATCAATGGCAGTATGAAACCACCAGCCGTTTTTATAGCCTTTCAATAATCCATAAATTCTAAGCTGAGAAAGTGGTACATTCCTAGCGACTTTATGATGTGGAATGCCATGCAATCGTTCCAAGATAGTTGCCTCTCTATCTAGGAAAGTGAATTCCTGACCATCTCCGAATTTGATGGTTCTTTGCTTGACAGGAAACTCAAAATCGCAGTTATCACACTTTCTTTGATATCGTTTCATAATGGCAGCGCAAGAGGGACATTCCTTGACTTTCTTTTCGTCCTCTTCCTCATTTAATCGCTGCTCTCCTTCTAATGAAAAAGGCACACCGTCATAATCCTCTACAAATCCATGTCGGAGGGTATTCCCACCATGATCCAATACAATACAATATTCTTTTCCATTAGCGGGTCTTAATCCTCTACCCACAATTTGAACATATAATCCTTTGGATTTAGTGGCTCGATTGATGATAACACACTCGGTATCAGGAATGTCGAAGCCTTCACAAAATAATGCTACATTACACAAGACCTGGACTTTGCCTATTTTGAAAAGATGAACAATTCGAGTTCTCAACTTCTTGTTGGTCGTTCCATCCAAGTGAGCCGCTGCGATGCCATGTCTTTTGAACTCCTCACAGATTTCTTGGGAGTGTTCAATATTGACATTAAAGACAATCGCTTTTTTACCATTGGCATGTTTCAAGTAGTTTTCAACCACGCCTCTGATGACAGAGACTTCGGAAAACTTGCTGTACATTTCATTTAAATCAAAATCCCCTCGCACCGTACGAACATTCGTCATATCCGCAGATTCTTTAGGAGAAAATACTTTTGTTGGTACTAGATAGCCCAGCTTTATCAATTCCCGAATTCGAACAGGCTGAACAATGGTATCAAAGATGTCTCCTAAGCCTTTGCCATCCCCTCGAAAGGGTGTCGCTGTTAGTCCTACTATTATGGCTTTGGGATATTGCTCTATAATTTTTAGATAGGTCTTGGCTTTACTGCGATGGCATTCATCAATGAAGATGATGTCGGCAGGAGGTAGCTTTCTTCTAACGAGTGTTTGAACACTAGCCACTTGAACTGGACGGTTTCTAAATGGCGTTACTCCTGCCATGATGATACCCGAAGGGATACCAAATTGATTTTTGAGCCTTAATGCAAATTGCTGGACGAGCTCTTTGGAGTGGACAAAAAATAGAACTCTTTTATTGGCAGCTAAACACTTTCGAATATACGCAGAGCAGATAGTACTATTGTGGGTGACTGTGAAATCTCCAAGTAAAAATAATTTGTCTTTACCTTCAATTGAAAATCCATAGTAATTACCCTTACCTATTGATTCTACATAAAACCCTGTTCTTAGGACATTTTTTATCTGCCTTCTACGAGCTCCTACTTTTCTTTTAATCTTAGTAGGAATTCTATCTATATCTCCACATATATTTAAACGGAAATAGTTTCGATTATACTTCTTGTTATATTTTATCTGAATGTTTACTTGAAATCCAAGTGATCTGGCTAAGAAAGCAACATTATCTTTCAATGAATTTAACTTCGTAGTATATTCAAAAAAATTATGGTGCAAATACCCATCGCTATCTATTAGACCAGCTAATACATTCAATCTAATATCTTCAGAATTGTATAAAAAGTCCTTTGGGATATGTTTATTGTTGTAGATTCGATAATACTTTAAAACACTAGTTAAGTTGTACCCATGTGAATCCCTGCCTCTTGTGATTGAGTAAGTTGCTGCTGATCCATTATACTCGTTCTTCTCCCTATTAAATCTTAGATTCAGTTTTGATGCATAATCTTTTAAAAAATCTACCACTTCAAAATCGGCGGTAGTGATTCTGGAAGACTTTTTATCCCCATCTCCTAGCCATAGCCCTAAAAAATAGGGATCGAGTATAATATCCTTTTCAGGAAAATCTACCCCTGTTCGATATAATTTCAAACAGTGCCTTACAGACTTTGGTAGTTTTAAATAATCACAAACACTGATATTTACAATTTCATTCTTTTTATACCTTGTCTTAGAACCATTACAAACTAAACTAATAATGTGGGTAGAATTACAAATAAAAGGATCTCCCCCTTTTATGGGAGTAATTTTATACATATCATCTACTCCTCTAACTAGGTTCATAATAACTCTTTTTTGAGAATCTACACCCATAATTTCATCTCCAACCTTTATGTCTTGAACCATTTTTATTGAGCCGTCAAACATTAAGATAGGAGTGTTTTTTCCTAGACACTTTCCAGCTCCTGTAGGGTAGCACCATATTGGACGTTTAAAACCTTGACGAAAAGCATCGTTCAGCATTTTGACACCTCGCAATTGGTATTCCCTAAGTTGTATGTTTGTGTGTTGTACTACCACTTTTAGTTGTTTGAGTTTATTATATTTTTAAGTTCATTCGCCCTATGTATTGCTTCTGAAACATCATGCATATCTTCATTTACTGAAGCTATTGGATCTACCATTTCATTGAAGGTATTAAGTTGTATAGACGTATGCGATCCATTTTCCCAGAAACTTACTATGTGATCAACATTTATCCAATAAATAGACTTATCGTCACTATCTGTTACCTCTATAAATCCTGCGATTGCGTTCATGTTAAATTTACTCTTAAAACTGCTTTATAAATTCTTTGATTTTTTTAGATTGTCCTGATTCTTTTGTCCTAATCTCTTCTATGAGTTCCAAGTCCAGATACTGTTCTATATTATCTATAATTAGGCTATGTAGTATATCAGGAGGAAGAGCATCTACTTCCCATGAAGTTTTGCCAAATGCATTAATATAGTCCGTCGCTCGTGGGTCAGAAACTTTTGCAGGGTTAGGTGGTGGATTATACTTTCTTATTTGTGCTTGAGTGAGCGCAATGTGTTTTATTTGAAATTCATCTTCTCTATAATCATATTCCAACATTTCACAAACTCTATCTTTAATATCTCTGACCATATCCAAACCAGAAGGATCATGATCGCCTAAGTATAGAACAATAGCTTGTTCCTTATCTTCCAATGCACTATTAATTCGCTCGTAAGTATTATAGATAGCGGAAACAGAGCCATAACCTCTATTCACAAGGACTGGAACTTGGTATTCTTGTGCAGCACGTTCAACGACTTGACTTAAGGCATCCTTTTCAACCCATACTTCAAGGTGTATATTTTGATTGCTCAAATGGTCGAGTTTAAAAGTATTAGCTGCTGTCGAAAGAATCTGCTTAGGAGAGTCCCAAGTTCCCACAGTTTTTATTTTCCGAAGTCTATCTTCAATAGCATCCCAGTCAACTATTCCTCCCATACGTCCTTCCTTCAATAGTCTGGATAGCTTTGCATACTCCTTTTGCTCATTAGGAATTAAGTCTTTTGATACTAGTTGATAATATAATTGTCTGAGGGTTAGGGTATAGCCATCTTCTTGATAATCTTCGATAATAGAGTTTATCAACTCTAGCTTTTCTTGATTCTTTTTGGATAGTTTTACTTCTCTAAATTTTTGCTTCATTTTTATCCTTTTTTATTAGGCCCTTTCGGCTCCTGTAGTGTCCGAAAAATCTCATTTTTGAGTATTCTTTTGGTGCTTAGGGGGAACTCATCCCTTAAAATCCATTCGGCATATCTTGGATGGTCTGTGACCAGCTCTCCTTTACGTTTCCCGTTGTTGAATCGAAGTCGGTTTTCCTTGTCGTAATACAGCACCCTTGCCCAATCTGCCAAGTTTTTTTTTCGCAGGGAGTAATCGTGAAATGCACTTGTTGTACTGGGTAAATCCTCATATTTCTTCAGCTGCTCCTGTAGGACTTCCCAAGTGGCTCTTGCATCCGATAGGGCATCGTGCGCATGGTCATGTTTTTTATCACAATAGAATCGTAGAGCTGCGGTTAAATCTCTCGGCTCTTGGGTGTGAAAGATGGTTTGTACATCAATGATTTCTACTTCTTTTTCATCTGGAAATACTTGACCTATACGAGCGAATTCCTCCGCTAGTAGTGGAAGGTCAAACTTCAAAAGGTTATACCCTGCTAGGTTGCAACCTTGAAAGAAGCTCCGAATGTTAGGGGCTACTTTTCTAAAGTCCATTTGTTTTTCGAATGCTTCCTTTTTGATGGGCCTATTCCCTTTGCGGCTTGGTATCTTTTGCATAGGATTAATCATGATGTCCATAACCTCACTTACTATCATATCATTCTCTAAGCTGACCTTGATGGCAGCAATATGTATTATTCTCGCTTTAGTGATTTTCACTCCTGTTGGCTCTATGTCAAAGATGACTAGTGGCTTATCTTGGAGGAGTTGTTTAAGTTTATTGCTTAACATATGTTATTTTTCTTTTTCCTTGACTTCTTCTTTAAGCACATCCATATTGTCAAGGATGTAGTCTTTTAATTCGTATCGACATCGATTATTGTCATAAAGCCATAGCAAGTAATGTGCTGGCACGTCTTTTAGTGCTTTCCCTTTATGTTTTCCAGATGGCATTATTGATTCATCATTCATTTCCTTACTGTTTTAGAGTGCATAGTGATTTTTAATAATGAGCCAGTTGATCCAAATCGCAAAGGCTACTAGGAGCAGCCATCGCCAGTTGGGTCTATTGGGTAGATGGAGACAGTTCATATTAATCGGTTAATACCTCTTCTAAAATCTGTGATGCTTCAATCAGTTTATCAAACATCGGATGGTTAATGCTGTAAAACACAAACTTTCCTTTGCGCTCGGTATTGACTAAATTTGCTCGTCTTAGAAACTTCAATTGCCTAGATACTTCGGATTGGTTAGTTTCTAATGTTTTGTAGATTTTAGTGACTGTTATTGCCCCTTTTTCTTCAATTAATTTGAGTATCTCTTGTCTAGCATCGTGCTGATAAGCCTTGTAAATTTGACTGGCTTTTTTGATACTCTCTTTTACTTTTTCATGATAACTGTTCATAAGCTGTTTCTTTTTTTATTAAAGAGCTCGTCCGCAAGGAGACGGCTCAAAATTGATTGTATTGATGGTTGATACTTGCTTGAATGTCATAATCTCAAAGCACTTCCATACGTCCCGATATTTTGCCTTGCCTCACGGGATTTACGTATGCTTTTGTTGATTCCGTTCAAGGGTTTTCTCAACCTATTTAATGTGGAATGTGCAGATGTAAGGAGTCGAACCTCAATAGCCCCCGTTTAAACCAAATAGTTTCAAAATCCAAACTCATATAATCATTTTAAAAAAAGTTGTTACTGGACTTCATCTGCATATACTGGAACTAACTTTTTAGCTCCAGTAGGAATTTATTGATTATGCAAAAACCTCTTAGCCGTTGCTACCTAGCCAAGTAGAAGCACTAATCTGCAATCGCTTACTAGGCTTGAACTTGACTATCTTTTTTTCAGGAATTCGAATAGCTTCTCCTGTTTTAGGATTTCTGCCCATTCTAGATGTTCGTATTGTTGGTTTGAAAGTGCCGACTTCATTAAGTTTAAAGTCATTGCCTTGACCAACTTCCTCATTGATGATGTTGACCAATTCGTCAAGAACCTCCTTTGTCTTTGAAATGGGTAATTCAACTCTGTCGGAAATGATATTTTCTAGTTGCTTCTTTGTCATAATTTTAGTGGTTTGGTGATTGAAAAAACCCGATAGTGCTTACTTAAGGCACAGGAAAGCTTAAAAGGCGTTCTTTTCTCGGGCTAAGCATCTTTAATAGTGAGAGAGTTAGGAATCGAACCTAGGTTTTTCTATTTTATGTATAATCAATACGTTAGGTATTTCAACCCGATGGACTTAAAGCTGCTTGGTAATTTACCTTACACTTGACCTTAACCATCGTAACACTTTGCGCCTTGCCTCTCTCTCATTTACCCACTCTCTTTTGAGTGGGATTTACTTCAACAAAAAACAGTTATAAAAAATATATCAGGAGTTTTACCTCCTTGCTCTACTTACTTTGATAGTGTCCTGCTTTGGTTTTTGTGGGTATTTCGGTGTCAATCTGCTACAGGCATATCCCACTCCGAGATACGTGAATCGCTTCCCGAACGCTCCTGTAGTTGGTATCAACGTCTTGCTTCTTGCATCGGCATCCACTTCTTTCCCTCCTATAATTGCACACATCGTTGCGTCCTTCTTTTCTTTGATTTTATAAAAATGAAAAGATGGTTTCTTCGGCATCAGCTGGGCATCCAAATCGTAATCCGAAAGGATGAAGCAAACAGCGATGACAATTAATATTTTCATGATTCAATGCGTTTTAAAATGATTAAAATTGACAGCGAGGAATTCCGTAAATCCCCTATGACTTTTGTTTGAATTACCTCGCTGCCTTCGTCACACTTAAACTATACTATAAGTCCTATGCTTGTACACTCACTCTCAAGACCTTGCTTCCTTTCTTATTCACTTTGAACGTGACTTTTCCTTTATCACCAAAGTCTAATTGTTCTGTATTTTCTAGTATCGAAATCAACTCGTTTTTCTTGAGTTGTTTTTGTGCTTCAAGTTGTTTTTCTCGTTCAATAATCTTCTTGTATTGTAAGGCGGCTTCTAATTCATCTTCTGTACCTTCTCGTACTCCCGTTGGCTCTTTGTATCGTGCTTTCATAAATTGCTCATAAGCTGGATTACCATCCGCTTTAGGTTCTAGTTTCCTTAGCATATTTTCGAGTCCTGTAATCTTTTGTTCATTGCGAATCTCTCGCTCATATTCTCGAAGTAGCTGTCGAGCAATTGGCTTGGCTGCGGTGACTTTTGTCCAAAACTGCTTAGATGCTTGGATGATTCTTTCTTGTATTTCCTTATCCGCTACAAATGGATAAACTTGGAAGTCTCGACCATCTTTGAGGATTGCCATTTCGCCATAATCAAGCTCTGTAACCAATAGGTACTGTTGCAGTTGACAAACGTACATGGGAGGAATCCCCGTTTCCCACTTTTTACTCGCATAGCCTGAAATGGTCTTGCATTCTAAAATGCCCTTTTGCTTGCCTACAATTCTACGGTCAATGCTTGCCATCAATTGTGGATATTTGGGATTGTGGATATAGGCATTGACTCTCTGGCAGTCTCGCACTTTACGTTTTTTCGAATGGTTGAACAAGATGCTTTGTGGTACTTCCTCCCAATACTTCCAGAGATTAGCAACAGAATCCTCAAAGTAATTGCCCATGAACATTGCCATGTTGGTTTCTCTGGATTCGTGTAAGCCTATTTTTTCATAAAATACCTCTGTGGCACACTTATAAGGATTCAGTCCGAGAATGGAGGCAATGTCAGAGCCTCCAATCCCATTGGAACGATACGCCAACCATTCCTCCTCCGTCCACCCATTGATATATTGATACATCAGATTCCCGACTTTTTTAGCTTGGCGTTTCATATAATTAGTATTAATGGACTTACGTTGAATTAATCTTATTGCTCCCATTAGGCTGTGGCATTTTTAGTTTTAGTATTTGATGCGTCTTCCTGTTTATTCAAGGCTTCTTTTGTTTTTTGGGTAGCCGCTTCCGCTTTGGCTTTATTTTCATCCATTGGCTCAAATTCAGCATCTTCCGCTTGCTCAAATTCAAATGGATCATCCCCTCTAAATAATGCCGTCAAATCAGGAACAAAAGGCAGTAATTGAAGGGCATCAATAATTTCTTTGGGCGTTTCCTCTTTTGCGCCTAGCTGCTTGATGGAGTAGTTGTGAATGGGTGTTATTTTACCCCTGATAGGTTTATTGGCTTCAAAGGTTTTTTTGATGATAAAATCACTCTTATACGGGTTATTGGCTTCAATGTCGAATTTCAACATATTGAATAAATCCTCGAATAGCTTGTTTTGAGTCACACTCAATATTTCAATACCTCCTGTGGCATAATTGTAAACAAGTAGGGAAATAAATCTTCGAGGTCTGTCTCTTTTCCACTCCTTCAATTCTGATGGGGTGATGATGGGAGCTCCTGGCATAAAGCGAAGTACCTTTCTATCTTGATATGGCTCTTGGGTTTCTTGGTTGACTTCTACTTCTCCTGTTTCTTCATTAATTCGGTCTTTTCTGAACCACAATTCCGAGCCATAGACAGGAGGTGCTATCAATCGAAATTTGTTGTCACCTTCCTTTAATCGAGTATAATTCGAGATACTCAAGTCTTTAACATCTTGAGGGATGGCAACGCCTGTTTCTTGAAATTGTGTAAACTGCTCTAATAAATTGCCTGTGATAACGGTCATGTCTGTTGGAATTAATTCTTTTTTCATAATTTTGATTGCTTTTTTTAGTTCTTAAAATGTGTTTTTGAATGTTGATAATTGGATATTGTTATTGTTCTTAAATGCGTTTTGAATTAATGTGTTGACCTGTCATCTAGTCCATGACAGGTCATTTTTGAAGCTGTCACCTATGAATGATATTTCCTTTTTCGATTGACATCGGATTGCATCTTCAAATAATCTTGATAGACCTCGTTCCAATCTGTAATCATTGCCCATCCAATGAGCAAGGCGAAAAGTAGGATATTGAATATCATCATGACAGAGTAGTTTTAGCTTTTCAGATACTCGTAAACTTTTTGAGCATCTTGAAGCACTTTTTCAATGTTGACTACATTCCCTTCATTACTTGATTCTGCTATCTCGATAGCCTTGATTTTTAGTTCATAATCACTTGGTTTTTGTTGAGTTTCTTGCTGCTGTTCTTTTGCTGTTGCTGTCATTTTCTTGCTGTTTTTAAGATTTTTAATTATTTAATTGAGTTTTAAAATCAGATGGTTACGGTTAAACTGAAATTCGACTGAATCTTCCGAGTCCCCATCTTCTTTGGATTGTACAATGATGTTGATCATCCTTCGAATGTGTGTAGGTAAAGATGACTTCAATTTGATAGCTTTTGCAAAGAGGCTATCGTATTCATTTTGGTCATTGCATTGGCACTCTTTTGTACCGTTTTCAGGTTCGTCTAAAATGGCGTTTTTGAAAAAACCGCATAATACTTTCCCGTTTGAAGTAGGTGCATTACCTACCTCATTTAATGCTGTTTTCATATCTCTGTATGTTTATTAAATGAATAATCCTTTAGATTATTCCCTCTCTTGTATGCCTAGTATCTGTCGTTTATAGACTTAAATATTGCAAGTAACTCTGACCGCTTAACTCTTGTCACTTTATTGACCCTGTATGCATTAAGTTCAATTTGGTCGTTTTCTATCCAGTTGTAGACTGTTCCAACATTAACGCTAACTTCTTTAGCAGCTTCCTTGACCGTTAGAAAAACCTTCTCATTCTGCTGTGCAATAAAATCTTCAGCAACTTGTTTCCTAAGCTCTGGAAGCATCTGTTCCTTCAAATGCTTGGCAAGCTCTGAAATGAAGTTTTCGCCTTGTATGTTGACTTGAAACATTCCCATTTTGATGAAAATTTTACGCTACTTTATTCTTTGGCTCAATGATAATTAACTCTCCTTCAATGCTTTCTCCTTGCTCCTCCTCCTGTTCTGCATATTCTTGCATCGTTACAGCAATGGCTAATAAAACCGCAGGTCTTGGCTTATAATCCTTGATATAGGCAAATCGCTTGATGGTATCTTTACTAAATAATCCATCTGCTAACTCAAGTATTTTATCTATGTTTTGGGCATCCGCTTCTATCTCCTTTTTCACCAGCTCACTTAATTCGATAGCATTAATTTCTCGCTTACTACCCATTTGATTTTTAATTTGTTCCATCTCTAATATAAATTTTGATTTAAAAATAGGGGAGGAATGCTAACCCCCATGAACCTCCCCCTTTGTCTCATATGAGACGAGTAAATGTTTAGTCCCCTGTATATCGTCCCAAAACCTCATTGTAAAAGCGTTCTGCTTCACATGACCATTGTTTTGCTGGTCTAGGCTTTGTTACATTCTCCCATGCTTGCTTGAAAAATTGTCTTGATCCTTTTTTGCCCCCTGCTAGTCTCCTCGCTTCTTCCCATGCTAATCTCATCTTCTTGCCATGTATTTCCCATTGATGGATCTGCTTCAAAAATTCGATTACTTTATAACCTTCTTGACATTTGATGCAAACCCCATCCTTGTTCCTTATCATTGTCGTGGTATGCGTTACATCATCATAGGCTACCGTAAATTTTACTCCTACATTCTTTGTTCGGTTATACTTTTTGCGACTTTGAAGGCTATTTTTCATATCTGTTTTTTTTATTACTTTTGTGTTAAATGCTATTGCGTTTGCAATTACAATACAATATTACATCAAAAAATACAATAAGTGAATTTTTTAATTCAAAAAAATTAAAATTTAACACTTGTTATCGTATTGAAATTTCAGAAAAAATTGAAATCAACAGCAAATAGTAAATTCTTAGAACTTCTTGAAAGAGTGAAAAAGAAAGGTATATCCTTTAAAGGAGTGGCAGAAAAGATAGGAGTTAATAAACAAAAATTAATAAATATAAGGCATGGTCGTTCCTCTGCTGATATCGACATGGTACGTTCAATATTTGAACATTATCCAGAAATTATAGAAGAAGGGGATGATATTGATGTATTTGGAGCTGTTCCCCAAAAGACCGAATGGGAGAAAAAGATTGAGGAGCAGGAGGAGGAGATAAAGCGGTTGAAAGAACAGTTAGATATTAAAATAGAAATGATGAAGGCGCGGTTTTATGAGGAATTGAATGATATAAATAAACGATTAGAAAAAAAACAAGATAAATAATCCTGAATATAAGATATGTCTGCAGAGTATGTTGAATATAGAATATATCCAGAACAATTACCGAAGAGTTTCGACTTAGTATTTGTGCATCAAGTTTATGGTGTTGAGAAACAAGAAGATGTTCCCCTAAGTTTAAAGATTAAGGATCTGCTCCCTAGTTATATTTTTGAAAATGATTTAAAGAACTCTAGGGAACAATTCATAAAGTCCTTTTTCTTTCCTTCGTCAAAACAAAAGTGGCTTAATTTATACAATCTTAGAAATATCAAATATTGTAGAAATTTCTGTAAAAGCATAGAGGTTGTAGGAACAGAGTCAGTTAGAGTTGGAGACAGGAGATATAAAAAGGGGTATCGCACGGAGTCTCATAAAAGATTTGATAAATTTTATAAGCATCATATTTTTCTTCCATGGTCGGAACTATCAGAAGATACTCAATATTTTTTAGCGAGTGAATATGATAAAGTTGTAGATGAAGCTGTTAAAAAAAATGATTCTGGGAAGAAGGTTATACTTCCAATTTTCTTAATAGTTACAATAGTAGCATTTTTTATAAATAAATATCTTTGCATTGCTCTTGTATTACTGTTCATGTTTCTTGGGGGCAGGTATTTTATAAATCGTAAACAAATTGCTGTAATTTCTGAAAAATTAGGAAATGACATCACAGAAGCATTCGAATTGCAAGATGAAGAATTGGTAAGAGTGCTTCTTCCAAAAGAAAAGATAAGTTATTACAATCCTTTGTAAATGAAAAAAACAATTCCTCTAATATTAATATCAGTTTTTACATTAGCATCTAGAGTTCAAGCACAAACTTATATTGGCGTAGGATTAGGTATTCAAAATATAGATATATCTGGTTTTGAAAATAATATAACGACATTTAGTCCTTTTTTCGGATTTAGTATATCTCAACGTATATACAGGAATGCTTATATTGATTCAAGAATAGAATATGCAAATGGTAAATACTCACTTGATTTTTTAGGAGAAACGATTGATGCAACTATTAATTTCGTGAAAATTCCTATTGGAGTATCGTATAAAATTTCTGTTACTGAGGAAGTATTTATAACTCCAAAAATTAGTGGTTATGGAAAGGTTTTTACTGGTACAAATGATACTTACTCATCTGCTGATTATGGATTCGAGTTATCTGTAGCTGCCGATTTTAAATATAAAGAAAAGTATTTAATATCACTAGGAGCATTTTATGATAAAGGAAGTAAATATTCTCCAAATAATTTTATAAACACAGGAATATCTATTTCTTTTGCTACAAACATATCAAAATCAAATCAAGGTTTAGATCAATTAATAGACATCTTCCAGTCTAAAGATAAGAGGAGAGAAAGTATAACAAAAGAGAAAGAAAAAAAAGAAAAAAAATCCCGTAAACCACTAAAAGACATTTTTAAATACTAAAGTAATATAATCGTTCCTTTATAAATGATAATATTATCGGGATAAAACGAGATAGTAGCAATAGTAAGCAAAGTGAGAAATGAAGATAAGATATAATATTTGTTCATAGTATTTGATAGTTAACTGTATCTTTAGGGCTATCGCATCAAAATAGTCAATTTATAAAAAAGCTTATATTAGTGTTATGAAAAAAACAAAAATCTGCTAGAGAATTTGCGTCAAGTCCAAGATTATCGAGTAATAAATCGCTGTACCTACAATTTAGAGTCGATACTATTCATTGCCTTATGTACGGTATTAAGTAGAGGCGAAGATTATTGTGATATGGAGGAATTTGGCATACAAAGAAAGGAATGGTTGAAACAATATATTAATTTACCTGATGATAAAACACCTTCCCATGATACGTTTGAACGTGTTTTTGAGAACCTTGATATTGAGGAGTTTAGAAGAGCATTGCTATCTATAACAAAAACGGAGAAGCTAGATTTAGGAGAGGAACTAATAGCGATAGATGGGAAGAAAATTAGAGGGGCATCGCCACAAAGTAGAGGCAATAATGGTCTGTATATTTTAACGGCTTGGGCGTGTAATGAAGAGGTTTGTTTAGGTCAAGTACGAGTAGATGATAAAAGTAATGAAATTACAGCTATCCCCAAATTATTGGAAAAAGTGGATGTGTCAGGGCAAACGGTTAGTATAGATGCGATGGGCTGCCAGACAGATATTGTAGAAACAATTATTGAAAAGCAAGGGCATTATCTTTTAGCAGTAAAAAAGAATCAGTCTAGTTTACTAGAAGAAATGGAGAATGTGTTTGCCTATGCTTCGATAAAAGATAGGTACAAAGACTGGGATTATGGTCATGGTAGATATGAGGAAAGAGTTTGTGAAGTATTAGAAGCCAGAGATTATCTAAGTCCAAAACAATTAGACAATTGGAAAAATATTCAAACCTTGATAAAAATTACTGGTATTCGAGTAATTGATGATGTAAAAACAATTCAATCAAGGTTTTATATAAGTGACGAACAAAGAACAGCAGAAGATTTTAATGGACTGGTTCGCACACATTGGAGTATAGAAAACAAATTACATTGGAACTTAGATGTTGTTCTAGGAGAGGATATTAGCAGAGTTTCAAAAGGAAATGGTCCAGAGAATTTGAATACTTTAAACAAGTTGTCCTTAAGGTTTTTAACTCAAAAAAAAGATAAACTTACAAAACCTAAAAAAAGATTTAAAGCCGCTTTAAACATCGAATATCTAGAAGAAATTTTAAATGTTAATTTTTGATGCGATAGCCCTACTGTATCTTAAAGATATGGATATTTTTAAAAAATTGACATAGGTTAACAAACTTCAACAAAAGACTATACGTTTTGGAAAAAAAGAAATTAGAACAGAGTGATGAGGTAAAAAGAAGATTAAAGGAGCTTGATGCGAAGATTGAGAAGATGAAGGAAAAAGCTCGTAAAATATCTTCATCTAACATTTAAAAAGCAAAAAATATAAAATAGTAGCCTTTTAAAGGCATTTTTTATGTACTTTTATCAAACAAATAGTTTTACATATAATGCCAAATAAAAAAACTAACATACAAAAAGATTTAAATAAGGAGATTTCAGACATTGATATACTCAGGCATGAAATAGACTATAGTATAACTAATGATGAGGCACTCAAAAGAATCGAAGAGTGTGAATTAATGGTGGATCAAGTAATTGCTGCGCTGGATGACCAAGAGAAAAAGAATACATTTCACGAACCAACAAATCAAAGAGGCGATAAAAAGGGGCGAAATATTGTATCGTGATTTTTAGGTGTAATATGTAAAAGTCAAGATTTAATCTGACTTTTACATATTAGTATCCATCACTTAAAATACTTATGTTCTGCGAGTCTATCGGCTACTTGTTCTTTCGTAACACAGATATAGTTCAGAAAACTTTCTTCCGTTGTGTGTCCTGTTAATTTCATGATATCAATTGGTGGAATTCCAGCCAAGTACATATTGGTAGCTGCTGATCGTCTTGCAGTATGGGAGGTGATAAGCTGATATTTTTTCACACATAAGTCTACTTTTTTACCTCCTCTATTTTCAGAGTAATTTATATCTTCATTAATTCCCGCTAGTTTACAAATTTCTTTAATGTCGTAGTTTAGTTGATATTCTTGTATTTTTGGTAGCTTGTAATCATATTTTTCTAATATAGTCTCCAGCTTTGAAGAAAAGGGTATAAACACCCATGCTCCTGTCTTAAGTGTTTGTAACTTGATGACTTTATTTTTTTTTCGAGTGAATGAAATGTGTGTTTTGTTTATTCTTTTGAAGTCGGATATTCGTTGAGCGATACAACATCCGAGAATGAAAACATCTCTATGTATTTCCATTTTACCCGTCAGGTTTAAATTATAAATCAAATCTATTTCATCATTATTGAGATAAGTTTTAAATACTTTTTCTTTTAGAATTTTAAAATCTTCGAACGCATTATTATTGTGTACACCTTCTTTAAATGCTTCTCTCATAATCTTCTTTAACTCTTTAACTGCCCGACCGACTGTATTAATCAAGTATCCTCTTTTATAAAACCACTCAACGAAAAAGTCGTAAAATTTTTTGTTGATGTGTTCAAACATAACTGTTTTGCCGAAATCTGCTTGTATTCCATTGCCTACTCTCTCTCTATCTGTTATTTTTTTAAATCCAGTACCTAGCCATGTGTTAAGCATTGCTTTATATTTTGTGATGGTTCGTTCTGAATATGGCTTGCCTTTATATAGTCTTTTCCTTGATTCTGTCTCTGTGATAAACCTTTGTAAGTATTGAACAAAGCTTTCTTTTTGATTTTCTGCTAGTCTATCTTTATTAAATACTTTATCCAATTCATATTTAACGGCTTCGTTCGTAATTTTCTTCTGATGGATGTCATACTCATAGAATATTCGTTTCACTTCATTGGTCATTCTTTGAAGATGTTTAGTGACAGACTCAAGCATAAGGTCAACGTATGGATTCTCTTTTTTAAATTTTCTGATTATTTTTCTGTCAGTTATTACAGTATCATTATCTTTGTCCCATAGCTCGGGGTTGATACTTTTCCCTGTTCCATATGTGAAGCGACCTTTTTCAAATTGCTTATTGTATACTTTCATTAAGATTGAAGTAGTTTCGCTCAGTGACTTTTTAGTACGGGGTTTTAGTTTAAACTTAGGTTTAATCATATGATGCCATATTTTTTCGAGTGCGTCTAGAGGTGCGTTTTATAATCTACAATAATACAACATAATCCAAAACAAAACATCGATATTAGTATGTAATTGCTTGATTTTTGTGTTATTTTTTGATTAAAGTTGAATGTGATAGAAAGTCGCTAGTCATCTTTGGATTCGTTTTTAAGCAAGAATGAAATGAAGAAGGTATTTATACCCAATGAACATAGTATAAAAGAAATTATCTTACCTGAAAATGAACTAGAGGCGAGCCTAATAGCGGTGGCAGAATTTAAGGAAGGATTACTTTGGGGAAAACCTAGATTTGGGCATCCTGAAGGACAAGTTGTTGTTCATGTAAGAGATGTTTTTGATAATATAGACAAATTAGGTGTCGATGAGCATACTCGCCAAAAATTGCGACTAGTGGCATTAGTACACGATACCTTCAAATTCAAAGAAGTCCAATATAGCTATCCTAGAGAACCCCATCAACATCATGCTTATTTAGCAAGAGTTTTTTTAGAAAATTATATTGATGACTCCATGCTTTTAGATATTGTAGAATTACATGATGAGGCTTATTATAGTTGGAGAGCAATACATATGGAAAACAAAGAAGCAATAGGACAAAAGCGTTTAAAGAGATTATTGGATAAAGTAGGAGATGGTATACAGTTCTATTATCTATTTTTCAAATGTGATACTAGAACGGGTGATAAAAATCAAGCACCATTGCGTTGGTTTGAACGTACTATCGAAGGTATTACCATTATTGACTTTTGATAGTGTTTCCTTATTTAAAAAAAATGAACTTATTTAAAAAAAATATAAAAATACTAGGAGTTGGAGTTTTCTTATTCGTATTATACTCCTGTAATAGTGAAGATGAAAAACTAACCAATAAACAATTGCGTTTAATTGATAAACTAGCAAGACAAGAAATTGATAGTCTTCGCCCAATTATGGATTCACTATGTGATATAAGACGAGAAAAAGAATTTCAAACCAGAGTAGATTCCTTGCTCCAAGTTCGACTGAAGGAGTTAGAAACAAAAATGAACCAATAAATATGTCCTCTATAAAAGATGTAAAAATTGAAGAGAGCTGGAAACAAGCTCTTCAAGAAGAATTTAAACAAGCCTACTTTACAACTATTAAAGCTTTTTTAGTAAAAGAGAAACAAAGTGGAAAAACAATATATCCTCCTGGCTCTCTCATTTTTAATGCTTTTAACTTAACCCCTTTTGATGCGGTCAAGGCTGTTATTATTGGTCAAGACCCTTATCACAATCCTGGTCAAGCAATGGGCTTATCTTTTTCTGTGCCTAAAGAAGTACGTACACCACCATCTTTAAAAAATATTTACAAGGCTATCTTAGCAAACGGTATTTCTAATTTTGAGATCCCAAATCATGGTGATTTAACAGGATGGGCAGAGCAGGGAGTCTTTTTACTAAATGCAATGCTTACAGTAGAACATAAAAAGGCAGGTTCTCACAAAAAAATAGGATGGCAAACTTTTACAGATGCCGTTATCAAGAAACTATCGGATGAAAAAGAAGGGCTTATTTTTATGTTATGGGGAAATTTTGCTCGTAACAAAAAAGTACTCATTGATCAAGATAAACATCATGTACTAGAATCCGTTCATCCTTCTCCTTTAGCAGGTAATGGTTTTTTGAGTTGTGACCATTTTGCTAAAACAAATGAACTTCTAGTTGCACAAGGGAAAAAGACCATTAACTGGCAAGTATAGTTATCCCGCACCAGGATTTTTCCTACGACCAAAGATAAGCATTAGAGGAACAACTGAAACAAACATTACAATGGAGTATATCGCTGCTGGTAAGGCCATTGGTTCATTATATAATATCGATAAGGCAATGACAATTGCCATTGTTCCGTTTTGAGTACCACTTTCTATAGCTAGTGATAAGGTCTGATTCAGATTTAGTTTGGCAATTTTAGCAAAAATATATCCCAATCCCATTGTGCTGAGATTAAGTGCTATACACACCAATGCCAAATCACCGAAAGAAGCCAATACCATTTCTCGTTCTTTAATAAACAGTACTAATATAATTGTGCTGAACAATGTTGTTGCTGCTATCCTAAAAGGTCGATCCATCCAATCAGCAAATTTGGGTTTTCGCTTTCTAATAAAGATTCCTAACGATACTGGGAAAATTGTAATAGCAACTATTTTAAAAATAGTTTGCCAAAAAGGAAGTTGAATGGTTGTATCATTTCCCATAAAATAATTCAAGGCAAATCCTACAATAATTGGGATCGTAAAAACAGTTATAACACTTGAAATAGCCGTTAAAGAAATAGATAATGCTAAATCTGCTTTAGTTAAATGTGTTACTAAATTACTGGAAACACCTCCTGGGCAAGCAGCAATAATCATCATTCCTACAGCTAATGCTCCTTCTACTCCAAAGAATTTCACCCATAAAAATCCAATAATCGGTAATAATATCAACTGGTTCAGCATACCAATCAACACAGCTTTAGGGTAAACTAAAAGCCGCCGAAAATCATCAATTGTTAAACTCATTCCCATTCCCAACATAATGGTAAATAATGCAGCGGGAAGTATAAAAGTAGATAGAACTGTAGTATCCATTTAGGTGGTCGTAATTTTATCAACCAAAGTTAAGAATCATTTTCACAATGACTATAGAAATTGGTTAAGATATAGTATTCCTTATCCCAATATTTGTATATCACTAAATCCATTTTGTTTTTTTCGTAGAAAAATCTGTGTTGTGATACGTTCTTTCAACTGATCGATATGAGAAATAACCCCAATTGTTTTTCCTTGGCTTCGTAAATTTTCAAGTGTAGAAATTGCCATATCTAATGTATTGGAATCTAATGTTCCAAATCCCTCATCAATAAAAAGAGAGTTGATTTGAGCGTTTTTGCCCGTCATATCGGATAAACCTAAAGCAAGTGCTAAACTCACCAAAAAACGTTCGCCTCCAGATAATGTATTCATCGAACGTTTGTGATTGGCTTGATATTTATCAATAATTTTCAACCCTAAATCTTGTTTCGCATCTTTTTCTATTAGAAACCGACCATTTAATTCTTGAAGATGTTTATTGGCTATATATACTAATCGTTGTAAAGTCAATCCTTGTGCAAATATCCTAAATTTTTTACCATCGGCTTGACCAATGACATCATTAAGTCGAGCCCATTTTTGGACTTCCTTCTTTTGCTGACGAATATCCTTTTGAAGTTGTTGATTTGATTTTTCATTTTGTTCGTGCGTATTTATTCGTTCTCCAATAGCTCCAAAGGTTTGTTGTTTTTGTCCTTGTATTTCTTCTAGGTTTGCGATTTGTATTTGAACCTTATCAAGGTTTTCAATACCAAAATGTTTTAAGCTTTCTTGTAGTTTTGCATCTTGTTTTTGTTTTAATGTTGTATTTTTTTGGAGTTGTGCCTCCATATTTTTAAGTTCTGTATCAATACGTGTCAACTCTAATTGTCTTTGTGTATGTGAAGCTACTGCTGTTTCTATTATACCTTCTTGCGCCTTCAATCGTTCCTCTAATTGTTGTCGTTCTTCTAATGGATTTTTATCCGCAAAGTACTCCAATCTTTGCTGTTTTATATTTTCTAGTTTTTGCTCTTGCTCCTCTATTATGGCTTTTAGTTTAGTGTGTGTGTTATTGAATTCTTCAAGTTGATTCCTTCTATTTTCTAAACTCTTTTTTTTCAATGCCAAATTATGTTTAGCCTCCTCAAAATCAATTCGCTTCTTTGAATATTGTTTTCCTTTAGATTTGAGTTCTTTCAAAATTCCCCCTACTTTTTCGATACTAAAATTGAGCTGATATTTTTCTAATTTATTTTTTAAAACCTCTCCTAAAGCATCTATTTCTGCTTTTGAATTAAGCCCTTCTTTTTCGATGGCACTCAATTCTTTCCTTGCATTTTCTGCTGCATTTTTAGCATTGGCAAATGCTAGTTTTTTTTGTTCAAGTTGTGGTTTAATTTTATCTATCCCTCCTAGTATTGTAGAAACTTCATTTCTGATTTTTTTCTTGTCTTGAATATTCTTTTCTAAATACATTCTAAAATCATATAATTGCTCTGCTTTAACATACTGAAGTTGACTTTCGTCCATCTTTCTTGTCAACAAAGTAATCTGCTCTTCAATCTCTGTCATCTGCACATTAGCTTGTTCGATTTTAGTATAAAGGACATCACTATTTTTGTATTCTTTCTGAAGTTTTGCACCTTTATCCATTTTCACTTCTAAAGCGTTTTCATAAGCCTTTTTAGCCGCTTTATGTGCTTTTTCTTTACGATCTACAAATAATTCAAAATGCTCATGTCTAAATGGATGTTCTTTCGACAGACAAAGTGGGCAAGCCTCTCCTTCTTCCAATGCTTTTCTGTCTCTCATATAATTTGCCATTTTCAGCTCTCGTTGATATAATTGCTCTGTATACTTTGCTTCAGCTTCTAATTCTCCGAGTATATTAAACTCATAATTCAACAATTCACTACTCAGTAGTTCAATAGTTAAAGCTTGATTTTCTAGTGTTTCTTGAAGAATTGCTGTTTTCTTTTGAATATTTTCATAAGACGACTGAAGTTGAATAAGTTGTTTGATACGCTGTAAATGTAAATCTAATTCTTCTATTTCTTGTATTGCCGTTTGTAACCACTCATTTTGTTGCTGTTCTATTTCCTTAGGCAGAATTTTCTTCAACGAATCTCCATAGGCTTTTAACATCTTTTGTAAAGCGACCTGTTGCTGGTCTGCAACTTGTTGATTTTTAATTTCCTTATTAAAAATATTTTTTTGTTTTATATAACGTTCCTCAAGGATTTGTTTCACTTTTCGTTTTTCTACCACTTGTTCAATTTGAAGGGCTATTCCTTGATAGGCTTCTTGAATAGATTCGAGATTCATATTATTTTTTAGCCATCCTTCAGTATCCCTAATGGTTTCCTCTATTCTTTTTTGAGCTGCCGTTTCATTGATTAATTGTTCTTGCAGTTTTTCACTCTTTTCATTGGATTCCATTATATTTTTCTGGGTCTCTAAAAATATTTGTCCATCTTTTTTTATTTCAATATCAATCTGGATGATTTTATCAAATAAAGGCATTTTCTTCTCTCTTTCTGCTTGTAACGCTGATAAACCTTTCTGGTGTTCTACTAAAATATCTTTTGCTTTTTCCTCGATTCCTTTTAGTTCTACTTGTTCCTTTTTAAACTTTATAATATTTTCCTCTAACTCTTTATTGAGTTCCTCTAACTCTGTTCTCTTTTTAGTATAATCTAAAGGCTTTTGTAAGGTTTGTATTTGTTCTTTATGTTGTTTAATTTCTTTTATTAATACTTTTTTTTGAATTATTAATTCCTCTAATTCTTCCCTAGAAATTAATTGTAATTGAGCACGTCTTTCATTCAGTTTTTCAAATTTTTCTCTTTCGATTTTATGTCGTTCAAAAGCCGCTTTGGAGAGCTTAGAATAAATTTCTGTTCCAGTTATTCGTTCTAATAAGGCAGAGCGATTCTTTTCATCAGCATCTAAAAATGCAGCAAAATCACCTTGTGCAAGTAATACCGATCGCCTAAATTGATCATAGTTGAGATCTGTTATTTTTGAAATTTCTTCTGTAATCTGGTTTATGCGTGTACTGATAATATCCCAATTACTAGTATCCGCATTAAAAACCGATAACTCTCTTTTTGGATTTTGTAATTTCCCATCTAATTTATTTCTAGAACGATGTCTCAGCCACTTTGCCCTGTAATGATTTTCTTTTACAAAAAATTCTATTTCTGCGTAACAGTCCCCTGTTCCATAAGACATAATTTCATCATGGTGTTTTCTAGGAGTTTGTCCGTATAAAGCAAGTGTAATTGCATCGAGAATAGTTGTTTTTCCTGCTCCTGTATCTCCTGTAATTGCAAATAAGCCTGTATTCCCTAGTGGTGGGACGGTAAAGTCTATCTCCTTTTCCAGTTTTAGGGAATTGAGATTTTTAATACGAACTCTCTCAATCTTCATGTATCAACAGATTTTATGCAATATATAAAAATAGACGTTTTGAACTGTCAATATTATTAGTAATTTTGATCGTTATGGTTTAATATTGTTAAAAAACAACTCTCCAATATGACAAAGCCTGCTAAAACACCTTATGATTTTGGATTATTTCCTTATATCGTTTTAGTTTTAACTATTCTATTCGTTTTGGCAACAAGAATCAACCTACTTGAAATGCCCCTAGAAAGAGATGAAGGAGGTTTTGCTTATATTGGTAAAATGCTTCTTCAAGGACAAGACTTATATACCGAATTACATGATATAAAACTTCCAGGCTTATATTATACCTATGGCATTATTATGAGTCTTTTTGGATATAGTGCTAAAGGTATTCATACGGGTTTATTACTTTTTAATCTTGCAACGATAATACTTTTATTTTTCTTTACTAAAGATGTTTTTGACGAGCTTGTTGCTACAATTGCAATAACTGTTTATGGTATTATAGCAGTAAGTCCCAATGTTTTGGGTTTTGCCGCTCATGCTACACAATTACTCCTTTTGCCTAGTTTAGGTGCTTTGTACCTTTTTTGGAAAGGTTTAAAAAATGGACGGTGGTATACTTTTTTTCTTTCAGGCTTATTAATGGGTTACGCTTTCACTATAAAACAGCAGGCTATCTATTTTATGTTACTTACAGGATTCTACCTCATTTATTGGCATCTTCAAAAAAACGAAAAAAAGTGGTCTCGATTGGTACAACAAGAATTATGTCTAATTCTAGGATCAATTATACCTTATGTTCTTATTGTTTTATTTATGTGGATGAATGGTCGCTTTGAAGATTTTTGGTTTTGGACATTCGAATGGCCAAAACTATATGGTTTAGACAAATCCTTAGAAACTTCTTTAGAAATCTTTCAATTTATGTTTAATCGAGTAGTCGAAAATCAACTTTTTCTGTGGTTTCTGAGTGGTTTAGGATTGTTTTTTTTATTTTTCTCAAAAATAGAACGACCTAAAAAAGTATTTCTAGTACTCTTCCTGCTTTTTATGTTTTTGGGTATCTGTACAGGATTCCAATTCTACCAACATTATTTCGTTATGTTACTTCCTCCATTAGCAATACTAGTTGGTATTTTTGGAAAATTTTCATATGAATTTTTATTTCAAAAAATAAATAATATAGGAGTATTAGCTATTCCCATATTGTTTATTATAGTGGCTTGTATTCAACCAATCTACGCTGATTCAGCCTATTATTTTCAACCAGATTTTAATAAAATACAACGGAAATTATATGGTAATAATCCTTTTCCTGAATCCGTTGAAATTGCAAAACAATTGAAAAATATCGCCCAACCTAATGATGAAATGGTCGTTTTTGGTTCAGAACCACAGCTTCCTTTTTATGCGAATATTCCTTCTGTAAGTGGTCATGTTTTCATCTATCCTATTGTCGATGGCGGTCAACATAATGAGCGGTTATTCAAACAGTTCACCCAATCAGTTCTTAATAAGAAACCTCGTTTTGCCATTTTTATAAAAAGTCGGCCCTCTTGGTTAAGTCGTAATAATCAGCTAGAACAATGGATGAAAAAGTATATCAGTGATCATTATATTCCTATTGGAATGGTAGATATTTTTGGTAATGACAATCAGACTTTTTACGCTTGGGGAGAACGAGCAATGACGTATAAAATACAAGCAGATAATGGGATATATATTTTTGAACGAAAGCAAATTAAATAATGGATTCCAAGTGGAAAAAATTAAAATCTGAGACAAGTCATCAATTTAAGATTTTTGATATTCGTAAAGATTTCCTAGTTAATCCTCGTAACAACCAAACAGTTGAAGTTACTGTACTTGAAACTAAAGATGCTGCTAATATCTTTGCTATTACAGATAACGATCAAGTCATAATGATTCGCCAATACCGCTTTGGAATAGAAGATTATACCTTAGAATTTGCTGGCGGATTTATAGAGGATAAAGAAGCTAGTCAAGCAGGTGCTGAACGAGAACTTTCAGAAGAAACTGGATATGGTGGAGGAACATGGATATATTTAGGCAAAATTGCCGCTAATCCTTCTTTTCAAGACAGTTATATCCATCATTGGTTAGCCCTTGATGTTCAAAAAACACATGAACTGAATCTTGATCTTGAAGAAGATGTCAAAATTGTTTTATATACTTTAGATGAAATAAAAAATCTACTAGATGAAATGAAAATCAATCATCCCCATGCAATTTCTTGCTTGTATTATGGCTTAAAATACTTAGGGCAACTAACATAAATCAATTATCGGTTAAAAACAGAATTGATTGTTTCGTAAGATATTATGCTATCATAGCTTTGTCCGAAAGGTCGGTAATAAACTAAAATCGTGTAATCATTTTCTGTATCCTCATTATTCCCTTCGGTAGTATCTAGGCTTATTTTTTTATTTTTTGTATTATGGACTATATATTGGTAATTATAATAGCCTTGCTTTAACGGAACAACTAATTGATAAACGCCCGTTTCAGCATTGTATTTCATTTTAAATTGTTTATCCAATTTCCAATCGGTCATTTTTCCAAAAAGATATACTTCCTCTTCTCTAAAAGGCATTACACTCTTTAAACTAAAATGAACATTTGCATAATCACTTTCTAGAATATCTCCTTCTTTATTCCTAGCCGCTTCATATACTGCTTGTCGATAACTTTCAATCCGAATAGAATCTGCAAAAAGCTCATTAAAATTAGTTGATCTTCCTTGTCTAGCTCTAGCATCAATCATGCTACTAGTTGTAGATAAATCTACGTCTATACGATTTGCAATAATAAATCCCCCATTAATATCATACTGAAAAAAATGTAAATCATACTCCCTACATTCATCCGTATCGATATAGACATCATACCCTTCTTGACTATCTTCCAATTGAATAATTCTTGGTATCCCTCTATTTAATTTTCTAATGTCTATAAAACGAAACTCCTTTCCTGCTTCAAATACGATTTTATCCGTATAATCAAAATCATACATTTTATCTCGAACAAACAATGGTTTTAAGCCTATTATAGCATTATCCCATCGTCCATTTTGAATAATATTAGCTTGTATAGTGTTACTGTATCGTCGGAAGCGATTGGAAGGATCATCCACTACAAAATCAATCTCGTGCGCTTCTCCTAGTTTTGTAACTTTTGAAGCTCTTCTAATTTCAGCTCTTGTTGTCAATAACGTTTCTGTTACTACAAATCTTCGAGTTAAGACTGGTTCTCGTTCATCTTCTTCTAAGAATACTTGTAGAACATAATTCCCTGAAAGTATAAAACGCATATCGTCATTAGGGAGGCTAAGGGTATAATTTGTGAAATCTGTTAATGTATTAAAAGAGTAATCATACTCGGTAATATCACCTTCTTCAAAACCATCAATATAATCAAGTTTTGTCAAGTCAGAAGGGGTCCAGTCCGCATTACAATGTACTATTGTATAGTAATAATCTTTGAAATCTCCTTCCATGTCATCAAAAGATAGGTTTAGTTTAACTCCAGAATCAAGGGGAATTATCGGATAACTCAGTGGATTATTTTCAAGCTTAAACTCTACTGTTTTAATATATTTTTTATAAATATGATCTTGATTATCCTTATAAAAAATATCTTGAGCTATACTCGATGTGAACGCAAATAAAAATAGTAGTGTGATATATTGTTTCATAGTTTTAATTAAATATTACATTCGAAAATGTCCTATTTAGACGTTTAGGAGAGGTAGTTTGGTCTTTATCTTTTCTAAATTTAACATTTCCTGAATATGTTAATCATAAAAAAACTCCTGTATTGAATAGTTTTCAATACAGGAGCTAATATTTTTTAACAAAACGTCTTAGTATGCTAGTGTCACATCTCCTCTATAGAGTAAACTTACACCATCTAAAAATTCTACTTCCACTAAGTAAACATATACCCCTGGATTAGAACGCTTTCCTCTAAATGTGCCATCCCAACCAATATCAGAAAATGCTACAGGTACAAAATCAGCCGCAGAATAAACCAAAGCTCCCCAACGATCAAAAACCTGCATTGTTTTTACTCGAACCACTCCTTGTCCTGTAAATACTTTAAACAAATTATTTTCTGGATTAGAACTATTTGGGTTAAATACATTAGGAATGTAAACATTTCTATTATTATCAATTTCTAAATTAATCTTACCTGTTCCCCTACATCCATTTGTATCTGTAACATCGACTGTAATCATCACATCATCTGTCGTAAACAATTGTGCTTCAATACAATCATTGGTTGGACATAAAGGCGTGGCAACTTGTGGGCTTGTTGTCCATGTTAGAGAATCAATACCAAGCAATACTCCATCGTCTAGCACTACTATATTGATACTATCTCCTAATTCAATTTCTACTTCTAGTGGATCTGTATCAAAATTAATTTCAGGTTGATTCTCAATTGTTACAAAAGGATCTGCATTTGTTATATCAAAATCAACAACTACTGGTTCGGGTTGATCTAGGAATATTGGCTCTTCATATACGCATTCTCCTGTCCCATCTCTAACATATAAAGTTCCATCTAAAACTACTAAATCATCAAGATTCCCTGGTATTGGATAAGCCGATCCTACGTCAAAAAAGTTAAACCCATCTATACTAAATTGGAATTGCCCTCCATTTCCTCCATAAGCCGTATCTATTTCTATAAATGTACTTTCACCAAAACAATTAATAGGCTCTATCGGGGCAACAACTGCTGTTATAGGATTCGGCTCTGTAATTACTGCCATTGTCGTATCTTGACAGCCGTTTTGATCCGTTACTGTAGCAGTATAAGTACCAGGAGAAAGATCTAATGCAATACTATTTGTATTACTCACATCATGACTCCATTCATAATTATAGACCTCTCCTCCTCCTATTGGTGCTAATTGTATTACACCATTGTCTGTACCATTACAACTAGAAGGTGTAACAGAAGACGCTGATAAGATTAATTCTGGGGTTTCAGGTATATTAACAGTAGTAGGACCAGAAGAGCAACCCAAGCCATCTGTTGCTGTAACTATATAATTTCCAGCAGCAAGATCTGTTTGAACATCTCCTGAGCTACCATTGCTCCAATTATAAGTATATGTTCCATTTCCTCCAGTTGCCCTTACGAAAGCTGTTCCATCACTATCTCCAAAACATGACGGACTAGTAAAGAAAGTTGAATCAATTGCAACGGGGGGAGGAGCATCAATAAATACTGAATCAATAACCGAACAACCTCTAGAATCTGTAACGGTTATAAAATTGACCCCTGCTGTTAAACCATTAGCAGAGAAGATATCTCTTGGCACACCCGTAGGTGGTCCTGTTGTCTCTCCACTACTCCATTCAAAGTGGTAGGCGAATATATTACCAAGAGCAAAAGGCGATCCTCCTGAAGCCTGAACGGTAGCACTACCATCAGATTCTGTTACACAAGATACTGGATTGATATTAGAAAATACTACGTCAATTGTATCGGGATTTACCATCTCTAAAGTATCTCTAACCAAACATCCATTTAAATCTCGTATTTCAAAAGCATATTCAGAACCATTTTCACCAGCTCCTACTCCATCATAGGTTGCACCACTACTTACACCATCGTTATCTGGAAGCAAGAACCAATTTACTTGATAATCATCTGGGGTATTTACTGTCCCTCCAGAAATACTCAACTGAAAAATTCCATCTGATGCACCAGGGCAAGATGGGGGTGTTACTAGAGGAGTATAACTAATTGCTTGAGGATTAGGGATAGTAGAACTTGATGGAGAACATAATTCACGACCATTAAATGTAATGGTTACAGTATGTGCACCCGTTCCTATATTTCTGATTGTATCTGTTGTTTCTCCATTTGACCATAAGAATTCAAATTCATCTTGTTGCGTAATGTTTTGACCATTATAAACAACTTCTACTGCTGCTATACCATCCATACCTCCATTACAAGACACATCTTCAACTATAATAACATCTGTACCAAAATCTGCAATATCAAATACCGTAACTGTTTCTGTGATAGTTGTATTGGTTGCATCTGTAATTGTAAAAACATAATTACCTGTATTGGTAGCCGTAACCAATGTAGAACCTCCTGCATTTGTTATTACAGCAGAACCTGGCAAACTAGGAGATGGTGGAACATAACTTATATTATATGGTGCATTTCCGCCATTTACCATAAGAACAATATTTCCTAATTCAGTCGAGGTTCCACAATTACTAATATGTGTAATATCAAATTCAACACTTAAAGCACCCGGATCACAAGAACTCATATTTACAGTAGTAACTCCTGGACAAGATTTTCTATCCTCAAATAGAATATCATACACTCCTGGTTGAGGAACAGTAAAGTTAACTGTTTCACCATTTGATATATTTCCATCAACAACATCTGTAAATGTTCCTCTAATAGTATTATCCGCTTGGTTTACAATTTCAAAACTAGCATATACTTGGTTTTGATCAAATTCTGGCCATCCTCCTGTTGCTGTAATTGTTCCACTACAACCACTAGTTGTCGTTGCGATTTGTATTTCATTTAAATATACTACTCTGAAAGCTTGATCTATACGAACATTAACACAAGGTCCTGCAGGTGAACCTTCCCATGAATGGTTGGTATCTCCTGGCAGCGAAACATCATCAAAGTTATCGACCGTAATAGGTGCAAAAAATAACTCTACTGGCCCACCACCATTTAAAGCTGATTGTAATACTCCCGTATTAAAAAAAGATCCCGAGCCATTAATATTTGATGATACATTATCTACTGTTACAACATTGCCTGGGTTTAGAGCAGCAGGATCAGCTTCAATAGAAGTAAGATCTGGTCCAGTAACTGTTGGCATACTCGTGTAGACAGCATACGTAATTCCTGGAGACGTACTTGTTTCAGGATCGCCTGTTAAATCTTGATCGCCCTGATGTTCTATCTCCAATTCATCATCAAAACAAAGAAATTCAAGATCTCCGCTTTCAGAAGTGTTACCTAATGAAACAACTACTGAACCTGCATTAGTATCTGCACAAGCCCTTCGTCTAAAGGAATTATCTGTTTCAACTTTTTTAGTTGTTGATATAATTTGAGCTTCTGCAATAACAGAGCATAAAATCAAAGAAAAAAATAAAAGGTAATGTCTGATCATGATATATTATGAATTTAATAAAGACATCAAAAAATTATTTATTTAAAATAGAATTTTGTGTAGTAAATGGTATAATTCTCAACTATGCTTAGTAAAACCTAAAATTCTATCTTTAAAACTATTTTGGAATAAAGTCTAATGAAAAAAACGAAAGGTTTTTTCATTTTATTACCCTCATTTTATCAAAAAGAGAAAATGAATGTGCAAAAATAGTTTTTTGAAGCTAAACTACCATTAGGTTTTAACAAGAATATAAGACTTTTTAATATTATAGTGAATCGTTCTGCTATTTGTATTTAGGCTGTAAATACTACTTTACCATCCAAGATTACTTTATATACAAAATCACTGCCAAATGCGTAGGGGATATACTCAATAGACGGAATTTTTTTAGTAATTATCAGATTTGCAATCTTATCCTTTTCAATAGAACCTACTTTTTGTTGAACTTCCATTGCGAATGCTCCATTCAATGTAGCAGCATTAATTGCTTCATTAGGAGTCATTTTCATCTTTATACAAGCTAAAGAAAGTACAAAGGGCATTTTACCAGATGGCGTCGAACCTGGGTTATAATCTGTAGCTAACGCCACGACAAGATCTTCTTCCAACATTTTTCTAGCATTCGGATAAGGATCATTTAAAAAAAAGGGGGCTGTAGGTAATAATGTAGCGATAGTATCGGAGCCTTTAAGACAAAAAATTTCCTCGTCTGTCATTACTTCCAAATGATCTACAGAAATAGCTTTTTTTTCTACACTCAATTCAATTCCTCCCATACTATTAAATTGGTTTGTATGAATTTTTGGTTTTAATCCATATTTCAATCCTGCATCGATAATTTGTTCTGTCTCTTTAATAGAAAAAGCTACTTTTTCACAAAACACATCAATATAATCTGCTAATCCCCCTGCTGCAATCTCTGGTAACATTTGATCAATAATTAACTTTATATACCCCTGTCTATCATTTTTATATTCTAAAGGTAAAGCATGTGCTCCTAAAAAGGTCGATTTTATTTGTAGAGGACTTATCTCTTTTAAACGCTGTATGACTTTTAATATTTTTATTTCACTTTCAAGTGTTAAGCCATAACCACTTTTAATTTCTATTGCTCCTGTTCCAAAATTTTGAACTTCTTCTAAACGCTGATAAGCCATTTCTAGCAGTTCCTCAAAATCAATACCTTGCAATTTTCTAGCCGAATTCAAGATGCCTCCACCTTTTTTAGCTATCTCTTGATAAGACAATCCATTAATTCTATCAACAAACTCTTGTTCTCTAGTTCCTGCAAAAACAAGATGCGAATGAGAATCGCACCAAGCTGGTAATACAAACTTATCCGAAGCATCAATAATAAGATCCGCTCTTTGAGGGCAATCTACCATATTCCCAAAATCCGCTATTCTATTCTTTTCTATTAATAGAAAAGCATCTTTCATTGTAGGAAGATGCTTCATATGTCTACCTTTTATAGCTAAAGGCGGAACATTGTAAACTTGTAAAAGTTTTTTTATATTAATTATTAATATGGTATCCAATCTTATTTAAGTAAATGAACCTGAAAAATGATATAATAACTTTTGTTAAATCTTTGATAATCAGTAGTTTTTTCCAGGTAATTATTTCAAATAAAATGCTCACCTACTTATCTGATATATCGTATAGTTTATAAAAAAATCTAGTCCTTTTATTTCATTAAAGAAAGATCTTTAATAATTCCCGATAAGCCTTTTCTAGCGGTTTCTTTTTGGAATTGAAAAGCCTCTTGCTGCGTCATGAATTCTCCAACCAATATTTTAAAAACTGTTCGAGAATTATTAATTTTAGCAACATGCACAATAATGGGTTCATCATAACGTCTTTGCAATTTTGCTACCTCTCTAAGTACATTAGCTAATTGACCAAAAGCACCAATTTGTAAACTATACCCACGAGATTCTTGTTTCCATACTTTAAAACGATATAAGCCTTCTCCCTCAGCATTTATTTTAACAATATCATCTGAAGCATCCGCAGAACTTTGAGGTGTAGTCGTACTTGTAGATGGTGTTAATACTGGTGGTTTATAAGATGTTGTAGGTTTCGTTGTTGATGGTGTTGACGTCGAAGTCTTAGGTTTAGGTTTAGGAGCTAGTCGTACTCTATTCATTGGTAAGTCATGTCCTTTTAATAAACCTAATAATTTAGAAGGAGCAAAAGATTCTTCATATTTTGCTAAAAGTTCTCCTTTAGAGTTAAAAACTAAAATTGATGGTAATAATCTAATATTATATTTTTGCTTATAGGCAAAACCATCAAAATCGTCTATATCAACTTTTACTGGAATATAACTTCCTTTAATGTATTCAATTAGTCGGGGATCTCTGAATGTTGTTTCATCCATCCACCTACAAGGCTGACACCAACTTGCCATAAACTCTACAAAATAAAGTTTTCCTTCTGCTGCTGCTTTTTCTTGAGCTACATTCAATGGTCCTCTAAAAAAATCTACTTTAGAAGTATTTGATGTTGAGAACAATGGGAGTGAAAGAACAAACATTATAAAAGACCAGAAAAATTTCATAAAGACATTCTTTTTATTGCATATTGAATATGTATTCTTTGTAGTTTTCAAATATAACTTAATTTTAGGACTCAAAGAATAAAAAAATAATATTTGTACTTCTTGGGCTATAATTTATTCTATGTTTTTGATAAGGAGTCCAACAAATATAATACCAACTTATATTTATTAAAAGCTATTTACCAATGCTTTAAACTTGTAAGTTATACAACAATAAGTATGTAAATTATTTATTGGATACATTTGTAATCCAAACGGTTATCTTCCTTTAGAAAAAGGTAAAAAAAAACCCACGATAAAATTAATTACCGTGGGAATTTTTTCTTTATCGAAACTATATAAGTATCAAATATTAATAATTATTAATACTTAACACCTAACGCTCTTAATGTCTCAAAATCCAATTGACCGATTGGTAAACCATTGTCTTTTTGGAATTTAACAAGAGCAGCTTTAGTTCTAGCACCCATTTGGTCATCAGATGGTCCTGGGTCGTATCCACGACTTCTAAGAGCATCTTGAACTTGACGAATTGTGTAGCTAGTTACTTGTGATCCACAAAGTACTTCTCTCCACTCAGAAAATCCTCCTTGTCTTACTAAACGACGCTTAGTAATTGTTTGGTACTCCGCAGGTACGTCGATAGTACGTGTAGTAGCTGGAGCAGTCAATATTCTTCTCGTTTGAGTTTTGTATTGAGCAGGGATTTCTTCTGTACGGAAAGATGCAGGAGTTTTCACTCTTCTGATAGTACGAGTTGCATATTCTGCAGGAACAGCAGTCTCTGATGTACTTGCTGGAGCAGTCATCCTTTGTACTTGTACAGTAGTATACTGTGCAGGAATAACTTCTTCACGAGTAGTCGCTGGAGCAGTCATCCTTTGTACTTGTACCGTTGCATACTGTGCAGGAACAACTTCCTGACGAGTCGTTGCAGGAACTTTTACTCTTCTAACTGTTACCGTTTTGTACTGTGCAGGAATAATTTCCTCACGAGTAGATGCAGGTGCAGTCATTCTTTGTACTTGTACAGTAGTATACTGTGCAGGAATTTCTTCCTGACGAGTAGATGCAGGTGCAGTCAACCTTTGTACTGTTACAGTTTTGTATACAGCAGGAACAACTTCCTCACGAGTAGACGCAGGTGCGCTCATTCTCTTAACTGTTACTGTTTTGTACTGTGCAGGAATAACTTCCTCACGAGTAGATGCAGGTGCAACTAATCTTTGTACTTGTACAGTTTTGTACACAGCAGGAATAACTTCCTCACGAGTAGTCGCTGGAGCAGTCATTCTTTGTACTGTTACTGTAGTATACTGTGCAGGAATCGCTTCCTCACGAGTAGATGCAGGTGCAACTAATCTTTGTACTTGTACAGTAGAATATTGTGCAGGAACAACCTCCTCACGAGTAGACGCAGGAGCAGTCATTCTTTGTACTGTTACTGTCTTATACTGTGCAGGAATCGCTTCCTCACGAGTAGATGCAGGTGCAACTAATCTTTTCACTTGCACTGTTGTGTATTCAGCAGGAACAACTCTTTCTTGCGTAGTCGCAGGAGCAGTCATTCTTTTAACTGTTACCGTTTTGTACTGTGCAGGAATCGCTTCCTCACGAGTAGATGCAGGTGCAGTCATTCTTTGTACTGTTACCGTTTTATATTGAGCAGGAATAACCTCTTCACGAGTCGTTGCAGGAGTTTTAATTACTCTACGAGTTATTGTAGCAAATTTTGCAGGAATAACTTCTTCACGAGTCGTTGCAGGAGTTTTTACCACTCTTCTAGTACGAGTACCATATTCAGCTGGAATAGCTACAGTTTCAGAACATCCTGAATCTGCAACACCAGAACCGTCACAACCCATATTTACTCTTCTAGTCACTGTTCTATATTGAGCTGGTACTTCAACTAAACACCAAACTAAACAGTCATTTGGATCGGCAGAAAGACAATTTCTGTCTGCTTTACGCTTAACCCATTTAGTTGTAGCAGGTTGAGTCTCGATACGCTCAGTTTCAGTTTTGAATTGTGGCTGTTTAGCAACAATTCTAGAAGACGCAGGCTTGATTTCATATTGCTCAGATACCGTCTCATATTGAGCTGGTACTGCAACAACACGCTTAGACTCCTCTTCAACCATAACTTGCTCAGTAGTAGTTTCATACTCAGCAGGTACAGTAATCAAACGAGAAGATTCTGGTCTAGTCATAACTTGCTCAGTTGCTGTCTCATATTGTGCAGGTACTGCAATCAAACGAGAAGATGCTGGCTTAGTCATCACTTGCTCAGTTGTCGTTTCATATTGTGCAGGTACTGTAGTTAAAACAGTAGACTCTGCTTTAGTCATAACTTGCTCAGTTGCTGTCTCATATTGTGCAGGTACTGCAATCAAACGAGAAGATGCTGGCTTAGTCATCACTTGCTCAGTTGCCGTCTCATATTGAGCTGGCACTGTAGTCAAACGAGTGTATTCAGCTTTAGTCATCACTTGCTCAGTTGCCGTCTCATATTGTGCAGGTACTGCAATCAAACGAGAAGACGCAGGTGCAGTCATCACTTGCTCAGTTGCTGCTTCATATTGAGCTGGTACTGTAATCAAACGAGTTGACTCTGGCTTAACCATAACTTGTTCAGTTGCCGTCTCATATTGAGCTGGTACTGCAATCAAACGAGTTGATTCTGGCTTAACCATAACTTGCTCAGTTGCCGTCTCATATTGAGCTGGCACTGTAGTCAAACGAGTTGACTCTGGCTTAACCATAACTTGCTCAGTTGCACTTTCGAATTGTGCTGGTACAGCTACTAAACGAGAAGATGCTGGCTTAGTCATCACTTGCTCAGTTGCCGTCTCATATTGAGCTGGCACAGTAATCAAACGAGAAGATTCTGGCTGAACTAATACTTGCTCAGTTACAGTCTCATACTCTGCTGGTACAGCTATTAAACGAGAAGATTCTGGTTGAATCATAACTTGTTCCGTTGCTGTCTCGTATTGAGCAGGTACTGTAGTTAAACGAGAAGATTCTGGTTTAGTCATAACTTGCTCTGTTGCTGTCTCATATTGTGCTGGTACAGCAGTTAAACGAGAAGACGCAGGCGTTTTTTCATACTGCTCAGTTACAGTCTCATACTCTGCTGGTACAGCAATAACACGAGTAGAAGCCTCTTGAGTTACTACTTGTTCTTGCTCAGTTCCATATTGTGCAGGTACAACCTCTGTGCGAACACTAGCAGCTTTAGTTTCGACTGTCTCAGTGATAGTCTCATACTCATCTGCAATCATACATTTTGCATAACACTTTCCTGGCTCACGCTCGATTGGAGCATCAAACCCAGGTTGTGCTACTGCTATGATTGAGAATAGCATGAAAGCAACACCAAGAATTAGGTTCAATCTTTTCATAATTGAAATAAATGGTTTAGATTAAGAAATAAGGTTTATAAATCTATATAATTTTCAATCTACTATTATAAAATAATAATAGATATAAGATTAATCCTAACTGTGATAAAGCTACTATATATAAATATAGTATGTCAAAGTACAATATCCATTTGATAAGACATTGCTGGTAGCTTCCTACCATTTTGAAAACGCAAATTTACACTATTGTTTTGGGATAACATAAATAATATTTCAAAATTCTTTTCGATTGTAATCCCATTTCAGATATTTCAGATATTGGTAATACTGAACCATCCTTATATAGTATCTTAATTTCGTCTTTATTCTTTATATAAGCTGTATTACTTTCATTCCCTTCAAAAACCAAAAATTCCTCTGAAATTTTTTCAGCAAAAACAGCCTCCAATTTTTGACGCAAGTTATCTATATAGTCACGCTCAAAAGGTCTATTTTTTAACTCACATTTAAATAATTTCCTATACAATAGGGATTCTGCCAAATATGACAAAGTTTTATCATCTGAATATTGAAATATTTTTATCGCAGACACCACATCATAATCATCTAATTCAGCAAATTTGGCAAGGAGCTGATTTTTTTGAGTAGAACTATTTTTATAAGGCAATTTATTATATAAAAAATACCTCAATGCTTCTGATACATCAAAATCAATTCCTTGTGATGCCAACAATTTCGCTCGTTTAAGGCATCTTACCAACATTTGCTCTGCCGAAAGAACCGTTTTATGCAAGTAGACCTGCCAATACATTAATCTCCTTGCAATTAGGAATTTTTCAATAGAATAAATACCTTTTTCTTCTACAACCAATTCTTCATTTTTGACTGATAACATTTTAATAATGCGATCATAACCAATAACGCCCTCATATACTCCTGTAAAAAAGCTGTCTCGGTTTAAATAGTCCATTCTGTCCAAGTCTAATTGCCCTGATACCAACTGGTGAAGAAAAGGTTTTTTATAAGTATTTTTAAATATCTGCATAGCCAACGAAAGGCGTCCGTCAAATACTTCATTGAAATACTCCATATACAAAAGGGATAATTCTTCGTGGTGAACATTAACTATTGTATGTTCTAAAGCATGAGAAAATGGCCCATGCCCAATATCATGAAGCAAAATCGCTATTGTAACTCCTTCGGCTTCTTCTTCTGTAATACGTATTCCTTTTGAACGTAATACTTTTATTGTTAAACTTATCAAGTGTACAGCTCCAATAACGTGGCTAAACCGAGTATGATTTGCGCAAGGGTAAACATAATCAGTAAAACCTAATTGTTTAATTCTACGTAGTCTTTGAAAATATGGATGCTCAATTAGGTCATATACAATATCATATGGAATACTGATAAAACCATAAACTGGATCATTGAAAATTTTCTTCTTATTTATCATTTAGGATGCAAAATAAGTTATTCTTTATTTTCGTTCCAAAGTTTTTAAAGTTGTACTTTAACTTATCACAAATCTTTTTTTGTAATTATTATATACTACGAAGACAGGATTTTAACATTTAGGGTTGCGTCAAATCTCGTGAGAACATTAAAAAAGTAGATATTTTTATGTTTTATTTAAACCCATTCAATTTTTTTTGTGCTAAATAGAAATCCCCCCAGAAAAAAGTACATCAAAAAACAAAACATATACTTTTAATTATCAATTAAATATAAATAAAATATTTTAACAATAAAGTAAAAAAGCAACTTTTTTATTTTTTTTAAAAAAAATGAAAAAATTTAAAAATATATACTTTAGTTTTTAATTAACTTCTAGTTATAAACTGTAATATTGTGCCTGATAGATCTTAATAGAATATTTATATAGAATTTATGTAATCATTTTTAATAACAACTTTAATAATCAAAAAAGTAAAATACGTAAATGGATAATGTAAAAATACTTTGGGCAGATGATGAAATTGACTTATTAAAGCCCCAAATCCTATTCTTAGAAAAAAAAGGATATGATGTTATTACAGTAAGTAATGGACATGATGCAATTGAAGAGTGTGAAGAATATAATGACATTGATATTGTGTTTTTGGACGAAAGTATGCCTGGTTTGACAGGTTTGGAGACACTTTCAAAAATCAAAGAGATTAGCCCTTTACTTCCTGTTGTAATGATTACTAAAAATGAAGCAGAAAATGTAATGGAAGAGGCTATTGGTGCTCAAATTACCGATTATTTGATCAAGCCTGTAAACCCTAACCAGATCTTATTGACTTTAAAAAAGATTATTGATAATAAACGATTAGTTAGAGAAAAAACGACATTAGATTATCAACAAGAATTCAAAAAAATATTTGCACAAATTAATAGTCGACTAAACTACCAAGAATGGGTCAATATTTATACCAAAATAGTAGGTTGGGAACTTAAACTAGATGACTCAAACACTACAGAAATGGGCTCGATACTTGGTATGCAAAAAAGTGAAGCCAATATAGAATTTTCAAAATTTGTAGCTGATAATTACTTAACATGGTTGTATGATGAGACAGATGCTGCTCCTGTTATGTCTCATAATTTACTTCGAGAAAAGGTTTTTGAAGAAATTAGTGCTGATGTTCCCACAATAATGATTTTACTTGATAATTTGAGGTATGACCAATGGAAAATCTTAGAACCTATTCTTACTGAATTTTATCGAGTAGATGAAGAGGATTCATTTTATAGCATATTACCTACTTCTACTCAGTATAGTCGTAACGCCATTTTTTCGGGATTAATGCCCTCTGAAATACAAGAGATATATCCTCAATGGTGGCGTAATGATACAGACAAAGGAGGTAAAAATCTATTTGAAAAACAGCTTTTAGGAGAACAATTAAAAAGAACATTCAGAGATCCTATAAAATATGATTATCTAAAGATTACAAATGTTGGCAATGCCAAACAAATGCTTGATAATATATTAAATTGTTTAAATAATGATTTTACAGTTATTGTATACAACTTTATAGATATGTTATCTCATGCTAGGACAGAGATGGAGGTTTTAAAGGAACTAGCAAGTGATGAAAGAGCTTATCGTTCTTTAACCCGTTCTTGGTTTTTACACTCTCCATTATGGGAAGCTTTACAAATCTTAGCAGAGCGAGACATTAATCTAGTCATTACTACGGATCATGGAACAATACGGGTCAATCAGCCTTCAAAAGTTATTGGAGATAAAGAAACTACAACCAATTTAAGATATAAGGTTGGTAGAAATTTGAATTATGAAAAGAAGGATGTCCTAGCAATCCGCAATCCTAAAGAAGCTTTATTGCCTTCTCCAAATATTAGTTCTAGCTATATTTTTGCTAAGGAAGATCGTTATTTTTTGTATCCTAATAATTATAATTACTATAATAATTATTATAAAAATACTTTCCAACATGGTGGTATTTCTTTAGAGGAAATCATTTGTCCCATTATCAAATTAAGTCCCCGTTAAACTAGAAATCTAAATTTCTAAAAAATAGTCGATGATTTTTAAGTTGAAAATCATCGGCTATTTTTTCTTATAATGTTTATCTTTAATCCATGAATTTTAAGTTAGTTTCTCCGTTTCAACCAACAGGTGATCAACCTCAAGCTATTCGTGGGCTTATCAAGGGGGTGGAAGATGGTGAACGTTTTCAGTGTCTTTTAGGGGTAACTGGTTCAGGCAAAACTTTTACGATGGCAAACGTCATTGCTCAACTGAATCGCCCAACACTTATTCTAACTCATAATAAGACCCTTACTGCACAACTTTATGGAGAGTTTAAACAATTTTTTCCTGATAATGCTGTAGAATATTTTGTTTCTTACTATGACTATTATCAACCCGAAGCCTATCTTTCGGTAACAGATACTTACATAGAAAAGGATCTACAAATTAATGAAGAAGTAGATAAACTAAGACTTAGAGCTACGTCTTCTATTCTTTCTGGTAGAAGGGATATTATAGTCGTTGCTTCTGTATCGTGTATTTATGGTATGGGCAACCCCGAAGATTATAAAAGTGGGATTGTACGAATATATAAAGGTCAAGTCATTTCAAGAAATACTTTTTTATACGCTTTAGTAGAAAGTTTGTATTCCAGAACTGAAGCAGAACTTGGTCGAGCTATGTTTCGAGTAAAAGGAGATACTATTGACATTAATCTCCCTTATGTTGATTATGGTTATCGAATTACTTTTTTTGGTGATGAAATTGAAGAAATTGAACGATTAGAAATAGAATCAGGAAAAACCATTGAATCAATGGAAAATGCAGCAATCTTTCCCGCCAATTTATATATTGCACCTAGAGAACGTCTAAACCAAATTATTAGAGACATTGAAGATGAGCTATATGCTCAAACTAAATATTTTGAACGAGAAAGAAAATACGAAGAAGCCAATCGAATAAAGGAGCGTACTACTTTTGATCTGGAAATGATACGAGAATTAGGTTACTGTTCTGGTGTAGAAAATTATTCTCGCTTTTTTGATGGTAGAACCCCTGGCTTCCGACCTTTCTGCCTGTTAGATTATTTTCCTGAAGATTATTTAATGTTTATTGATGAAAGTCATGTGACGATTCCTCAAGTTCGTGGAATGTGGGGTGGTGATCGTGCAAGAAAAATGAACTTAGTTTCCTTTGGGTTTCGTTTACCCTCTGCCTTAGATAATCGCCCGCTAAACTATGCCGAATTTGAGCAATTAACCAATCAAGTTATCTATGTATCTGCTACCCCTAGTAATTTTGAATTGGAACAAACTGGTGGTATATTGGTTGAACAGTTAATACGTCCAACAGGTCTTTTAGATCCTCCAATTGAAGTTCGTCCTAGTATGAATCAAATTGATGATTTATTAGAAGAAATAAATGAAAGAGTAAAAAAAGAAGAAAGAGTACTTGTGACGACATTAACAAAACGAATGTCAGAAGAATTAGCAAAATATTTAACAAGCCTTGATGTTCGATGTCGTTATTTACACTCCGAGATTGATACTATGGAAAGGGTAGAAATATTAAGGGATCTTAGGCTAGGAGAATTTGATGTGTTAATTGGCGTAAATTTATTACGGGAAGGTCTTGACTTACCTGAGGTTTCCTTAGTTGCTATTTTAGATGCTGATAAAGAAGGTTTTTTAAGAAATGAACGCTCTTTGACTCAAACTGCTGGGCGTGCTGCTAGAAATGTAAATGGTTTAGTTATCTTTTATGCTGACAAAGTTACTGATTCTATGCGGCGTACTATAGATGAAACTAATCGGCGGCGTTCTATACAAATCGCTTATAATGAAGAATATGGAATTGTTCCTAAAACAGTTTCAAAATCTAAGGAAGAAATTTTAAACCAAAAATCTATTTTATCTATACGAGGAGACATTAAAGCCTATATAGAACCAGAGGAAGCTAATGTCGCTGCTGATCCTATTATTGCTTATGCTGATAGAGAGCAATTGGAAAAAATGATTCAGCAAACAGAACGTAAAATGAAAGCTGCTGCTAAAGACCTAGACTTTATTACGGCTGCTCAATATAGAGATGAATTATTTACCTTAAAAAAACGATTAAAAGAAAAGTTTGTCTAGAAATTTGTTTAAATCGTCTTTAAAATTATCAATAATGAAAGAAATTGTTTTACTAGACAATAAGAAAGAAACCATCTTCAAAGAAATAACTTTAAAACAAGGAGATGAATTCAATTTGGAATTGGAAGCTAATCCCTCAACTGGATATTTTTGGGAATTTTTAGAACCTATTAATGATAGTGTTATTGAACTAACAGGAGAAAAATATAAAAATAATAATCCTGGAGCGATGGGGACTAGTGGAATCTATTTTTTGACATTTAAAGGAATATCTGCTGGGAATACATTTATTAAATTAGCTTATTTGCAGAGTTTTAATAAGCAAGATGTAATCAAACAATTACAATATCTTGTTACTGTAGCATAACGTTTCTGATCACAGAATCTTATAATAGACAATAGTTGTTCCGTTTAAAATCGTGTAAATGCAGGTCAGGAAAATTATCTTTAAAGTAATTATTTGTCTTACTATTTATTTAATGTTAAGTAGCTGTCAAAAATCTACTATGGACTTTTCTTTAGAGTATAAAAAATATGAATTAGAAAATGGATTAGATGTTATTTTACATAAAGACAAATCCGATCCTATTGTTGCAATCGCTATACTTTTCCATGTTGGTTCAAATCGAGAAAAACCTGGAAAAACAGGATTTGCACACTTTTTTGAACATATGCTTTTTCAAGCATCTGAGAACGTAGGGAAAGGGCGGTTTTTTAAACTCATTGACGAGTTAGGAGGGACATTCAATGGAGGGACATGGAATGATGGAACAGTTTATTATGAAGTTATCCCCAAAGATGCCCTAGAAAAAATGCTATGGATAGAAAGTGATCGAATGGGTTTCATGATCAATACAGTCTCTAAAGCAGCTCTTGAAAATGAGAAGAAAGTCGTCAAAAATGAAAAACGACAAAGCGTCGATAATCAACCTTACGGTCATACTAATTTTGTTATCCACAAAGCATTATATCCAGAAGGACATCCTTATAATTGGCAAGTTATTGGAAGTTTAGAGGATCTACAAAATGCTACCGTCCAAGATGTTAAAGATTTCTATGAAAAATGGTATGGTCCGAATAATGCCACAATGGTTATTGCTGGTGATATTGACTTTGAGGACGTTGAGGATATGGTGGATAAATATTTTAGTGAAATCCCAGCTAAAGCTGAAGTTGAGCCTTTACCTCCTAATCCTTCAAAATTATCTAAGACCCTCAAATTTGTCCACGAAGATAACTTCGCAAAGTTGCCCGAAATGACCATGGTTTTTCCAACAGTAGAAGATGGGCATCCTGACGCTTATCCTTTAGATTACTTAGGAGAGTTATTGTCTATTGGAAAAAGAGCCCCTTTGTATAAAACAATTGTAGAAGATAGAAAATTAGCGCCCAAAACCTACACCTATAACTTACCCCGAGAAATCGCTGGTAATTTTTATTTTAAAATTAAGGCTAAAGAAGATATTGCACTGGATACTGTATATCAAGCGGTAATAGAAGCACTTCAGAATTTTGAAAAAAATGGGATTGATGAACGAGATATGGATCGGATAAAGACAAAATTAGAAACCGATTTCTATAATAGTATAGAAGGTGTTTTATACAAAGCGTTCCAACTCGTCCGATATAATGAATTTAGGGGGACACCAGATGCTTTAAAAGATGAAATTAGAAAGATTATGGCTGTACGTAAAGACGATGTACTTCGTGTTTATGAAAAATATATTAAAGATAAACCTTGTGTTATTACAAGTTTTGTACCGAAGGGGAAAATGTCCTTAGCTCTAAGCAATTCTCAAATAGCAGCTATAATAGAGGAAGAAATTACTGCTAATGAGGAGTCTCTAGAACAACCTGTGGAGGAAATTTCCTCCACCCAAAAAACACCTTCCAAAATTGATAGAAGTATAGAACCTAAGCTAGGCGAAATGCCTAAACTGAGTATTCCTACAATTTGGTCTGATACGATGTCTAATCAATTAAAAGTCTTTGGCATAGAAAATAATGAATTACCACTCGTTCGATTTTCTCTAAGAATAAAAGGGGGAATGTTAATGGACAATATGGAAAAAATAGGAACTTCTAACCTACTTACAGATGTTATGATGGAAGGAACTCTATATAAAACGCCTGAAGAATTAGAAGATGCAATGGGGCAATTAGGAACAGAAATCGGTATATATACCTCTGCCGAAGGCATCACATTGTATGGTCGATGTTTAAGTCGGCATTTTGACGAAGTTTTTAATTTATTTGAAGAAATCTTGCTTGCTCCTCGTTGGGACGAAAAAGAGTTTCAAAGACTTAAGGCTAAAACAATAACTATTATTAAACAAAAAAGTGTACAGCCAAACTATGTTTCCAATACTGTTTTTAAAAAATTGATTTATGGCGAAGAAAATATTCTTGCTAATGCCCCTATAGGTACAATTGAATCCGTGGAAAAAATCAATATGGCTGATTTAAAAACATACTATAAAAATAATTTCTCCCCTAATATATCTGCCTTTCATATTGTAGGATCAATTTCGGAAGAAAAAGTCAAAAAAAGACTTAATGCATTAACGCAAAAATGGTCAGCAAAAGAAGTAAATCTCCCTATTCTAAATGCACCCAAACCAATTGAAAAAGCACAACTTTACTTTGTTGATATACCAAAATCAAAACTATCTGTAATTCGTATTGGTAGTCCTTTTGTAAATGGTAAACATCCAGATTTCTATAAAGGTGTTGTTGTTAATGAACGTTTAGGAGGAAGTGGTGCTGCACGCTTATTCCAACAATTACGAGAAGAGAAAGGTTATACATATGGTGCTTATTCCCGAATGCCTAGAAGAATAAATACTTCTTATTTTAACGCTTATTCTAATGTTCGTTCTAACGTAACTTTAGAAGCAATGCAAATTTTTCAAACCATCCTTAATGACTATCAAGCTGATTTTTCGAAAGAAGATTTGAAAATCACTCAAAATTCTCTTATTAAACGAGATGCACTACGATTTGAAACACTTAAACAAAAGATTGGCATTTTAGAAAATATTAGCACCTATGAAATGCCTAAAAACTATATTGAACAAAATCAAAAAACAATAGTAGAGGTAACACTTCCTGAAGCCAAAGAGCTGATTGGAAAATATATTGCCCCTTCTAAAATGATTTATTTAGTTGTAGGAGATGCGAAGACACAAGCCCATAAATTAAAAAGGCTTGGGCTAGGAGAACCCATATTTTTAAATAAATCTGCGCAAGAAATAATGCCTAGTGTTGTCCAGAAATAATTTTACATAAGACAACTTTATTATAAATATGATTATTTTTCTAAAATAGTAACAATGATAATAACAACAACAGATACGATACCAGGAAAAGAAATCAGCGAAATTCTAGATATTGCTAGAGGAAGCACAGTAAGAGCTCGAAACATTGGTAAAGACCTCTTTGCTGGCTTAAAAAATATTGTAGGTGGCGAAATTACTGAATACACCAAACTGATGGCTGAGGCTAGAGAAAAGGCAATGGAGAGAATGATTGAAGATGCCAAATATCTTGGCGCAGATGCTATTATCAATGTCCGTTTTGCGACGGCTAATGTTATGGCAGGCTGTTCAGAAATTTTGGCCTACGGAACTGCTGTAAAACTTACGTAGTTTGAGTTTTATGGTTTTAGATTCTTTTAAAATTCCTTATTATTATTTTTGAAAAAATTAGATAAATACAAAATACTAGGTGTTGACCCTGGTACAAACCTTCTAGGATATGCTGTGATAGAAGTCGTTCAGCGTAAGATTATACTTGTGGAAATGGGAGTTGTCACAATGCGTAAACTAAGTAGTCCTGCCGAAAAATTAAAAAAAATATTTGAGAGTTTAGAGCGAATTATTAAATCACATCGTCCATACGAAATGGCGATTGAAGCACCTTTTTATGGTAAAAATGTACAGTCTATGCTCAAACTCGGACGAGCTCAGGGAGTAGCCATTGCTGCAGCAATGGTCAATGAAGTAAGTGTTAAAGAATATGCTCCTAAAAAAATAAAACAATCTGTAACAGGCAAAGGAAGTGCCTCGAAAGAGCAAGTTGCAGCTATGCTTGAAAATATTTTGAATATAAAGTTAGACGATTATGGTCTAGATGCAACGGATGCTCTAGCCACTGCTGTTTGTCATCATTTTCAATTGGGCTCCTTATTAAGTGGACAAAAACGATACAAAGACTGGTCTAGTTATATCGATCAAAATCCAAGTAGGAAAGGATAAATTACCATCTTTTTATTTGATGAGGGTAACGTTTTTCATACATTTCTTTTACCATATTGGTAATGATTGCTCTTAATTCTGCTATATTTTCTTTTTCTTTAGCAGAAATGAAAACGAGGTTATCCCCTAAGTTGTTTTTTAAATTTTGTACCAATTCCTTTTCAATTTCTTCTTTTCCTTCCTTACTTAAATATTCATCATAATAGCGTTCTCGATACAAATCGATTTTATTAAAAACATATAACGTAGGTTTGCTTTCAGAATTCAAATCCTTCAAGGTTTGTTGTACTGTTTTTAAATGATCCTCATAATTAGGATGCGCTATGTCTATAACATGAATCAGGACATCACTCTCCCTGACTTCATCTAATGTTGACTTAAAACTCTCGACAAGATGATGCGGCAGTTTTCGAATAAATCCAACCGTATCCGACAATAAAAAGGGCATCGCATCGAAGACTACTTTTCGAACCGTTGTATCCAATGTCGCAAAAAGTTTATTTTCTGCAAAAACATCCGACTTACTTAGTAGGTTCATTAAAGTTGACTTACCTACATTCGTATATCCCACCAAAGAAACCCGAATCAACTCTCCCCTTTGCTTCCGTCTAGTTTGATTTTGCTGATCAATTTTTTCTAATTTCTTTTTTAGTAAAGAAATTTTATCTCGAACTATACGCCTATCTGTTTCTATCTCTTTCTCTCCAGGCCCTCGCATCCCGATTCCTCCTTTTTGGCGTTCTAGGTGTGTCCAAAGTCCTCTAAGTCGAGGTAGTAAATATTGCATTTGTGCTAATTCTACCTGTGTTTTTGCTTGAGCTGTTTGCGCTCTACTCGCAAAAATATCCAATATCAAACTACTTCGATCTAGAATCTTAACCTTCAACATTTCTTCTAAAATCCCGACTTGCTTTCCTGTCAAATCATCATCAAAAATGACTAGGCTTATTTCTTCATGTGTTTCAATATATTCTAGAATTTCTTCTATTTTTCCTTTCCCGACAAAAGTCCGTCTGTCTGGATGCCGCAATTTTTGAACAAAGCGTTTGATCGTTTTGGCTCCTGCAGTATTCGCAAGAAATTCCAATTCAGCTAAATGCTCATTGACTTGCATTTCTGTTTGTTCGGGTAATACAACTCCCACCGTTACGGCTTTTTCAATTTTTTTCACTAAACCTTTCTTACCCTTATCGCCTATATTCCACTGACTATTATTATCCATATACTTTTTTAAAAAATAAAAATATCAAAAACGCAACATTTGCTCTATTGATTTAGTTCCAATTCTGTCCAACAAGATCTACCAAAATTTGTACATTTGTTTTAGAAGTTATTTTAATGCTAAAAATCACTTATGAGACTCAATATACTACTTTTTTTAGTTTTAGGTTTAGTCATTACGTCCTGTAAAAATACTGTCCCTACAACTGATGCTCAAAATCAATCTATTCTTGTAAAAGAAGAAGCTAGCGAAGATAGTTTCACCATTGAACCTAACCCCAAAACACTTCAAGTGGGAGCAGCTAGAATGAATTTATTTTTAAATGATTTAAAGAATAAAAAAATTGCACTTGTAGTTAATCAAACTTCAACAATTGGAACAACACATTTGGCAGATACCCTTCATCAATTAGGGCTGCATATTCAAAAAATATTTGCCCCTGAGCATGGTTTTCGAGGGAAGGCAGATGCAGGAGAACAAGTCAAAAATGGTAAAGATATAAAAACAGGTATTCCGATCGTTTCGCTTTACGGTAAACGAAAAAAACCTACTGCATCCGATATGGAAAATATAGACTTCGTCGTTTTTGATATACAAGACGTTGGTGCTCGATTTTATACTTATATTTCTACAATGCATTATGTAATGGAATCCTGCGCCGAACAAGGAATCCCTTTTATGGTATTGGATCGCCCCAATCCTAATGGTCATTATGTGGATGGACCTGTTTTAAATAAGAAGTATAAATCTTTTGTAGGCATGCATTCCATTCCTGTTGTGCATGGAATGACTGTTGGTGAACTTGCTCAAATGATTAATGGGGAAGGCTGGTTAAAGGAGGGGGTACAGTGCGACTTAAAAGTTATTCCTTGTGAAGCGTACGATCATAATACCTTCTATGAACTACCAATCAAGCCCTCTCCTAATTTGCCGAATATTCGTTCGATTTACTTATACCCTTCGCTTTGTTTTTTTGAAGGAACTGTCTTCAGCGCAGGACGAGGGACGAATAAACAATTTCAACTTTTTGGTCATCCTAAATTTAAGGGTGGCGCCACTAGTTTTACACCAAAGTCTATGAGTGGTGCAAAATATCCTAAACATAAAGGAAAAATCTGTCAAGGCATAGATTTATCTGAACTTGATATCGAGATGTTAAGAAACCAAAAAGAATTAAATTTGGATTACCTTATCCAAGCCTATCAGCATTTCCCAAATAAGTCCACTTTTTTTCTAGAAAATAATTTTTTTAATAAACTAGCTGGCAATCAGATCTTAAAGCAACAAATAGTCGATGAGCTTTCTATTGATGATATTCGACAATCATGGGCTGCTGATTTAAACAATTTTAAAAATAAAAGAAAACAATATTTATTATATGATGATTTTGAATAGCATGATGGTCAAAAAATATACTTTTATTTTTATCCTAGGATTTTTTATTCAGAAAGTTGCTTTTTGTCAAGAAGTACCTTCATCTATTCTTGGTCAATCTTTATATCAATTAGAACAACTCATCCATATTCCTAAGGTTACTTTTAAAACCAATAGGTTTATTCTTTTCAAAAAGGACGACCACGAATCAGAAAGATTTTTAAAATTATTAGAAAAAAAACATACTCCAATTCCTAGAGCATATTGCTATGAAGATCTCGCTTTTTTCTGCAAACTTGAAGTTAAATTGGAAAAACAATTGAAAATTCCATTTAAAATTAGACTTGGTGAAGTCAATTACGTGGAACAATTAGAAGGTAAACCTCATTCTAAATTTTAATTCCTATTAATGGACTCGATCACCACGAAGTTCTAGATTTTCCATAATTTTTGCTTCATGTTCTAGGTATTCTTCCCATCGTTTTTTGACCTTTTCCTCCTCTCCATAATATTTAGCCAAATCAATAAATAAACGATAATGCCCCGCTTCCGAAACCATAAAGCTATGATAAAAAGACTTTAAGTCGTCGTCTTCGATATTGAGTGAAAGGGTTCTAAAACGTTCACAGCTACGGGCTTCAATCAGCGCACAGACCAACAAACGTTCAATCAATTGGTCATCTTGGCTTCCTCCTTTTTTTTGAAAGGCTATCAACTGGTTGACATATTCATCTTTACGTTGTCTCCCTAATTTCAACCCTCTTTTTTCGAGTTCTTTAATCACCAATCTAAAATGCCCCCATTCTTCGGTAACAATTGGTGCTAATTCTTTTACTAATCGTTCTCGTTCTGGATACTTTTGTATTAAAGTTATACAAGAAGTTGTCGCTTTTTGTTCACAATAAGCATGATCTGTAAGGATTTCTTCTAAACTTTTTTCGGCTAAATTGACCCATCTAGGGTCAGTAGGCAATTTCAGTCCTAGCATTTATTCTTTTCGTTTATATAAAGTTATTTTTTAATCAAAACACACCAACTGTTCTTTAAAGAAATCCAGTTCGTAAATATCATATATTTCGTATCCAGCACTCCAAACTACTCTAATTTTATCTACTTCGCTTTCCATCAATTCCCTTGCTTGTTGTTGAGAAATAGAATAATAGGCATAGTAAATCGTCTGTCCTCTAGAACGATTAACAGAACCAAAATCTTCCTTTGTATTTTGTAGGGTAACCGTTTTACCGTTAATTAATTTTATTCCAAGTGGGCTACCTTTTTCTAAACGACCAAATTGACGAGTAGCATCCATAGTTTGAATATAAAAAGTTAAGGATAAGATAAGCCGTCCACCCGATATTTCAGATACATAACCGTTGCAAGTTATATAGTCTTTCCCATCTAAATAAGGAATCAGTTCTTCATTCGTAAATGTAAATAGTTGTCTGGATTCCAAGCCCCTTCTATAAGTACCTGAAAAATCATCTTTTTCATTAAATTGGAAGCTACAATTTTTAACTGCTCCATTTTGGAAGCGGCTTGCAGGTGTACGCCTATATTTTGATAATGTCATGCTACGCTGTTTAAGTGCTGCAATTTGATCAGGATTACTCATCAAGCGAGGTTGGTACGAAGAGGCACTAATTTCTTCATTTTTAAAGGTTTCGCTTTTTACTGGTTTGGGTCTAGTAGGTTCTGGTCTTGTTTCTGTTACTTTTGGCTTTTTTACCTTTGCAGGTTTAGGTGTTTTTGGCTTTTTTACTTTTGTCGGTTTATTAGTAGCTGCCACTTTCGTTTTAGGTTCTTTGTTCTTTTTCTGTTTAGGCGTTTTTGGCTTTTTTACCTTTGCAGGTTTATTAGTGGCTGCCACTTTTACTTTAGGTTCTTTAATTTTTTTCTGTTTAGTTGGCTTAGGTGTTTTACTAGGTCTTGATGTATGCTCCACGGTTACAATATCATTTGAAATTATTTCAGTTTTCTCTATTTTTGCCAACATCTTATCCCGTTTAGCTTTAGGCATATCAACCATTTTTTCATATAATCGAGCATTCTTCGAAGCTATTTTACGATTATTTTCAGCTCTTTTTAATTGCTCTTTCAAAAACTTAAGTTGTTGTGCTTGTTTAGCCTTCTTTGCTTCTGACAAGGTGTTCTTATCCACTAGGTTAATATCTCTTTCAAATCGTTCAAAAGCGACAATAGCTTGGCGTTCTTTTTTAATCATTTCCGCTTCTTCTCTTCGTGCGTCAATCGCTTTTAATTGAGCCTCTTTTTTAGCAGCTTTTTCTGCATTAAGTTTAACTGATGAAACTGGGCGAGAAGAAGTGTTTGTATTAGCACTTGTATCGTATTCCCATGAGCCATCAGGATAAACGATAATTTTTTCACCTTTATCATTAGTTGTTTTAACTTGGGCAAAAATGGATTCTGATTTTAGAACAAATAATCCTAATATTGCGAATATTAAAAAATTTTTAAATTGCATAGCACATTCAGTTTTGTAACATTGATGCTGTTGTTAATTTGTATTGGTCAAATAAAATAGGTTTTCTCACAACATCAAAATCTTTTATTTTATGTTCTACAAAGTTAATCAAAAGATAAAAACAATTGGATTTTTCCTAATTATCTTAACATTTACTATAGCTTCTTGTGAAAATTTAACGACAGATAGCAATAATAAAGATGTTGTAAATAAAAATCTTAAATACCCTAACTCTTTACGAGACTCTTCATATAGAGATGATTTTTTTGGTAAAACTATCTACGATCCATACCAATATTTGGAAAGTAGTTCATCAAAAATCACAAAAGATTGGGTAGCTGCTCAAAATAATTTAACCTATTCTTATCTTGATAAAATACCATTTAGAGGTAAAATTATAGATAGATTGGAAAAATTATGGAACTATGAAAAGTTCTCTTCCCCTAAAAAAGTAATGAATAAATATTATTATTTTAAAAATAATGGTTTACAAAATCAAAATGTATTATACGTAGAAGAAACTCTTGGAGAAACACCTAAAGTAGTTTTAGATCCAAATCTATTCTCTAAAGACGGAACTCGTTCAGTCGCTATTCATAGTTTTTCTAATGATGGTAAATATCTTGCCTATGGTGTCGCCAATGGTGGCTCAGATTGGCGTTCTATATATATTCAAAATTTAGAGACGAATCAAAAAACCAATGATGCTGTCAAATGGGTAAAATTTTCTAATATTGCTTGGTATAAAAATGGTTTTTTCTACAGTCGATATCCTGCAACAAAAGACGAAGAAAAACTTTCTAAAAAAAATGAATTTCATCAAATATTTTATCATGAAGTAGGAACTGAACAAGATGAAGATGAACTTGTATTTGCTGATCGCAGACATCCCAAACGAAACTTCAATACTAAAACAACCTCCGATGAACGATTCCTGATATTATCTGGAATGGAATCAACTAGTGGGAATGCACTTTATTTTAAAGATCTCAGTAAAGGCGAATTAGATTTCACACCTATTGTAAATACATTTGAACATGATTATTCCGTAGTAGATAACTTAGAAGATAATCTAGTCGTATTAACAAATCATAAAGCTCCTAATAATCGTCTGATATTAATCAATACATCGAAGCCACAGCCTGATTTTTGGCAAGAAATCATCCCCGAATCAGAACACGTTTTAAAAGAAGTCAAAATTATTGGGAATAAAATAATTGCTTCCTATATCAACAATGCATCTAGTCAGATTAAAATTTTTTCTACTAAAGGAGAGTATGAATCCGATATAAAACTCCCTAGCATTGGTACAGTGAGCGATATCACAGGAGAAAAAGATGCTTCTGAAATGTTTTTTTCTTTTACATCTTTCACACGCCCTACAACGATTTACCGATATGATGTTGCAAGTCGTTCAACTCAAATTTATAAAAAACCAAATCTAGATTTTGAGCCAGAAGATTATGAGACAAAACAGATTGTATATAAGAGCTATGATGGCACAAAAATTCCTATGTTTATCACCTATAAAAAAGGAACTAAATTGACAGGAGATAATCCTACACTTTTATATGGATACGGTGGATTTAATATTAGCATTCTACCGTCCTTTAAAGTTGATAAAACCATTTTGCTAGAAAGTGGAGGCATCTACGCAGTAGCTAATATTCGAGGGGGTGGAGAGTTTGGGAAAAGATGGCATAAGTCAGGTACTTTGGATAAAAAACAAAATGTATTCAACGATTTCCAATCTGCTGCTGAGTATTTAATTGAAAAAAAATATACTTCGTCTGAAAAGCTGGCTATAGAAGGACGCTCTAATGGTGGTCTTCTAGTAGGAGCTTGTTTGACGCAACGTCCTGATCTCTATAAAGTAGCCCTTCCTGCTGTTGGTGTTTTAGATATGCTCCGTTATCATAAATTCACCATAGGTTGGGCATGGGCTAGTGATTATGGCACCAGTGAAGAACCCGAGCAATTTGACTATTTATACGCTTATTCTCCTTTACATAATGTCGTTCCTAAAACATCGTATCCTGCTACCTTAATAACAACAGCAGACCATGACGACCGTGTAGTTCCTGCACATTCTTATAAATTTGCTGCGGAGCTACAACATAAAAATATTGGTGATAATCCGACATTGATCAGGATAGATACTAGTGCTGGTCATGGAGCGGGGAAACCTACTGTAAAACGTATTGAAGAAGCTGCTGATATTTTATCATTTATGCTATATAATATGGGAGAGGAATATAGCGCTAAATAACAATACTTAAAAGGAATTTAATATAGTAGCTGATATTTTATATGTTAAGACGCAACTATATAATTGTTTTCATCGTTCAATATTGTAAATTTGTATAAGAACTGTAGTGTTCTATACTTTCAAGAAACATACTATACCAATGTAAATAACATCAACAATCACAGCAATTTTTAACAGTAGAAATTGTTCAATATGAGAAAACAAATACTCCCACTATTATTTATCTCATTTCTCTTGATAAGTTGGCAATCTAAACCTTGGATTGAATATAAATCCTATGAAGGAAAGTTTACCATACAAGTACCTGGAGGAGAGATGCAAGAAGAAGTCAATGTTGTAAAGACATACATTGGCGAGATAACATATCATTCTTTTATTTATAAGACAACATCAAAGGATGCTGACAATTTAGTATATTTGGTTAGCTATTGTGATTATCCTAAGGGAACAATTCATTCAGATTCTTTACAACTAGTTGAAGAATTTTTTGATGCTACCGTAGAAACAGCTGTTAAAAGTGTTGATGGAGAGTTATTGTATGTTTCTGATGTTTCTACAAAAGGTTTCCCTGGAAAGCATTGGAGAGTTGATTATAAACAAGGACAAGGCGTAATAAAAACAAAATCCTTTTTAGTTCAAAATCGCTATTATTCTATTCAAACGATTATGCTAAAAGAAAAAAGTCTAAATGCCTCTACAGAGCGCTTCATGGACTCCTTTCGTTTTTTTGAACCAAGCGCATTCACTAAGTAAATCATTTTTTTTGCCGTAATATATGGACTATCCATTAATCGTAAGCCATCATTTTTATGTGATGGCTTTTTTATTTACCTCCTTGTTGAGATGATGATTTATTTTTGAATCCAATGGTTTTCTTATTAAAAATGAACCCATCTTTATCCATTTTGAAGGTAGAGAGATCCTCTATTGTCAGTAAGTTTATATTTTTTGCTGTACGTTTTTTCTCATCTAACCTTGCTAAACGCAAATTTTGATTTTTGATTGCTTCTGTAACAATATTACGAACAGTACGTGCATTTCCAAAATACTTATCTCTATAATCATATAAAAATTCCAAATAGCGTCCTAAGTATTCTTTAGCCTCTTCAGTTACTTTCATATTTTCTTTATTGAACATCTGCAAGGCTATTTCTCTTAATTCGTCAGGTGTATAATCTTCAAATTTTAAGATTTTATCAAATCGAGATTTCAATCCTGGATTCGCTTTTAGAAAATTTTCCATATTATCGGGATAACCTGCAACAAATACAAAAAATTCTCCTCTACGATCCTCCATTCGTTTAAGTAAGGTTTGTATTGCCTCGTTTCCAAAATCTCCATGTGCATGATTCCCTGTAGATGTCAAAGCATACGCTTCATCAATAAACAAAACGCCTCCCATTGCTTCTTCTATTTTCTCTGCTGTTTTGATAGCCGTTTGACCTACAAATCCTGCGACTAGCCCTTGTCGATCAGTTTCTTCCATATGACCTCTTTCTAAAACACCTAGTGCTTTATAAATTTTAGTCAAAATTCTAGCAACAGTTGTCTTTCCTGTTCCAGGATTTCCAATAAACACCGTATGTAGATAAAAATTGTTTAATACATTCTTAGAAGTATCTCTATAAAACTTGACCAAGCGAACTAATTCATTAATTTGGTCTTTAACACTTTGCATCCCTATTAAACTATTTAGCTCTGCTAGAGCTACTTCCAATAGATCTCCATCAATTGGAATTCTAGGTAATTCTTTTTTAGGTTTAATCTGTATTTTCTTAACATCTTTTAATTCTATAATCTCTAATGTTTCTTCCTCTAATTCTCTAGGATTTTCGTTTGCCATGATACGAAGTCCTAAATTGATTTTTGCTTGTTCTATAACATCAAATACAAACCGAGCATTTCCAAAAGTTCTATCTCTATTTCGATAAGCCTCAATGATTAATTCATCTATTTTATCTTTACTTTCAACCGTAAGACGCACGCCTTTTTGTTGAGCTGCAAAATCTGCGATTTGAGAAAGCTCTTGAGGTAAGTAATCGGCAAATTCAAAAAATAATTTAAACCTAGATTTTAAACCTGGATTAGAGTCTAAGAAATGTTTCATTTCTTTTGGATAACCTGCTACAATAACCGCCATATCCCCTTCGCCATTCGACAATTCCTTAACCAATATTTCTATAACCTCACGACCAAAATCTTTACTATCATCATTAGAACGTGCTAATGAGTAAGCTTCATCAATAAATAAAACACCTCCCCTTGCCTTATCAATCGCCTCTTTTACTTTTGGAGCAGTCTGCCCTATATATTCGCCAACCAAATCTACTCTATCGACCTCATGGACATGACCTTTTGATAATAAACCCATTTTTTTATACAGTTTTCCCATCATTTGAGCAACTGTAGTTTTGCCTGTCCCCGGATTTCCAATAAAGACCGAATGTACATTTATCTCTTCATTTTCCTTAAAACCTTTTTCTTTTCTTAATTGTAAAAATTGAATGTATTTCGCATGATCTCGAACTTTTTCTTTGATGGCCTTAAGTCCTATCAAATTATCTAAATTACGCATAACCTCCTCAAAGGTTGAACCATCATCAATCGTATTAATTATCGTAGGTGTAAGTTTACTAGGCAATACCACACCTGCATGACCTTCTACAAATTCGTCGGCAACTTCAAAAGGAATAACTGCAAGTACTTTATCCATAAAGATAAGCTCCGCAGTATACTGATCAGCTCTCCAAGAACCTTTGACATTCGAACCCCAACCAGCAGAAATTTGTATTTCCTTATCATCTTTTTCTATACGTTGTAAGCGTACAACTTGTCCTTTTAACTCCCTAGCATTATTGTAAAACTTGGTGAATAATTCACAATACCAGTTTTTCCCAAGATTCATGTTTTGGAAGATCGCCTCGATATAGATATATTTTGTGTCATCTTTATCAAAAACTTTATAGTATTTGCGTTCTTCTTCAGAAATATCATCATAAGAGCCTTCATATAATTTTAAGGATTTTATAGTCATATATGGCTCTTTACCTTCCTTTACATCCTTATTGGCATCTTCTATATAAAAATATTTAGAAGCAACCTTTTGACCGTCAACTCTTGCTTCCCAATAATATGTCCCTTTTTTCCAAAATAATCCTTCTTTTTGATTTCCCCAACCTTCTCGTATGTAAAAAATTGGATCGTATTTACTGACTTTTCGTTTAAAAGGAAGTATACAAACCTCTTTTTTTCCTTTTTTAACAGAATAACAACAGAGTTCAACCTCTATATCCCAATCCTCTTGGTCAAATAATTTGTTATATAATGATAGTTCAGCATAGACATATCTAGTATTATACCGATCAAAAACTTGACGATACTTTTTTTTATTATCTGCCAACCATTCAGTAGATGAATAGACACGTAGGTCTCTAAATTTGTATTTTACAAAGTTTGGATCGAATCCCAATAGAAAATTTTTTGAATTAAAAGAAAGTAATACTCTAAAAGCGTTTATAAAATTTCAAAATAATCATTACAAAATCAAATATTTAGCCATCTTTTTAATAAAGACCTTAAATTTAAATAATTCCTTTAACCTTATAGCATTTGAAATGTTGTGTCTTAGCTCGTAAAAATCTACAAACCTATAACTAAACCTTAATTGGACTCTCCCTGCGTTTTAACTTCTATTTTTTGATGAATTAAAAAATAGAACATTTCATACATAAACGCTTCGACCTTGAATATTTTTTAAAAAAAAGCTATGAACGTTATCATTAAAAAAATATTTTTCTACATTTGCTACGTAATTATGAAAAATAAGATTTATAATACTAACTGTTGGTGCTGGCACATTTCAGATTTCTGATATGTGAAAAGCATCTTTTTTGATAAAAAATTATTCAAAAAAAGGTCTGCTTTTCGCAGACCTTTTTTTATTTAGTAGAAAAAAAGTCGAATAAAGCTATGAAATATATACTTAAAACAAAAGTAAAAAAACGCTTATCCGATACCGTTACTCCTGTAAGCATTTACTTACGACTTAGAGATAAATTTGCCAATAGTTTACTCTTAGAAAGTTCGGACTATCATGGTAATGAAAATTCATTCTCCTACATCTGTTGCGATCCTATTGCTAAGTTTGAATTAAAAAACAATGAACTTAGCCAAATTTTCCCTGATGGTAAAGAGCTAAAATCAACAATAAGTTCTTCAGATAATATTATTCAAAAATTAGGCGATTTTATCGTCAAATTTGAAATAGAAGAACACGATTATAAATTTATTAGTAATGGGCTTTTTGGCTATCAAGCTTATGATGCTATTCGACATTATGAGACTTTAGAGATACAAGATACGGCGACAGATAAAATTCCTGATATTTTATATCATGCTTATCGTTATATTATAGCTATTAATCATTTTAATAATGAACTATATATCTTCGAACATCATTTAGAGGGAGAAGAAAGTCGAATTGATACTATCGAAGATTTTATTAATCTTAACACGAATACAACCTTCCATTTTTCAAGAATTGATAACGAATCTTCTAATGTTAGTAACGAAGAATTTCTAGAAATTCTGCAAAAAGGTAAAGATCATTGTCAACGAGGAGACGTATTTCAAATCGTCCTATCAAGAAGATTCAATACAAAATTCAAAGGAGATGAATTTAATGTCTATCGAGCATTAAGGGCCATCAACCCGTCACCATATTTATTCTATTTTGATTACGGCTCTTTCAAATTATTTGGCTCTTCGCCTGAAGCACAAATTGTGATAGGAAATGGTAAAGCAAGTATTCACCCAATAGCTGGTACTTTTAAAAGAACTGGAGACGATAAAGCCGATGCAGAGTTAGCTGCCCGATTAGCCAAAGATCCCAAAGAAAACTCAGAACACGTAATGCTCGTCGATCTAGCTCGAAACGATTTAAGTCGCCATGGTAAAAATGTGGTTGTAGAAACTTATCGAGAAGTTCAGTTTTACTCTCATGTTATTCACTTAGTTTCAAAAGTAACTGGAGAGATTGAAAATGCTAATCCCCTACAACTTGTAGCGGATACTTTCCCTGCTGGAACACTTTCAGGTGCGCCTAAATATAAGGCAATGGAATTGATCAATCGTTATGAAAATCGCAATCGCAATTTTTATGGTGGTTGTATCGGATATTTAGGTTTTAATGGTAATTTCAATCATGCAATTATGATTCGTTCATTTTTAAGTAATAATAACGAACTGCATTATCAAGCAGGAGCAGGAGTGGTTATTAAATCAGATATTCATAGTGAACTTGAAGAAGTCAATAATAAACTTAGAGCATTGCGTAAAGCAATGGAACTTGCAGAACAACTCTAATCCCTTCTAAATAATAATTTTCTCTACTGTTTTAAACATTAGTATAAATCACAAAAATGAAAATACTAGTTCTTGATAATTACGACTCATTTACATACAACCTAGTACATATCATTCGAGCATTAGGCTATAATGATGCTCTAGATATTTATAGAAATGACCAAATCAGTCTCAATACTGTTGATAATTATGATAAAATATTACTTTCTCCTGGTCCTGGAATTCCCGAAGAAGCAGGCATTATGCCCCAATTAATAAAACAGTATGCTTCCTCTAAATCAATCTTTGGTGTTTGTTTGGGGCATCAAGCAATCGGAGAAGCTTTTGGTTCAGAGTTATCAAATTTAGATACTGTTCTACATGGTTTACCTATGAAGACAATTCTTACAAAGGAAAAAGACATCCTATTCAAAGATATTCCTAAAGAATTCACAGCGGGACGTTATCATTCATGGGTTATTCATCCTCAAAAACTAAATGCCGATTTAGTCATTACGGCTACAGATGAAGACCAACAAATCATGGCAATCAAACACAAAAGCTATGATGTAAGGGGCGTTCAGTTTCATCCTGAATCTGTATTAACAGAGCATGGAATAAAGATGGTTGATAACTGGTTACAAAACGGATAATTTATAACTTTATATTGGTTACATCTTTTGCAAATAATATTCTAGGATACCAATAAGATGAGTTTGTGATATTATCGATCACAACCCCTCTAGAAGTACTATGAATAACCGAAATTCCTTCGTTGGTATTAGAAACTACAATGGAAACATGGTTAATATATTTTCCTCTTTTTTTCTTTGTAAAAAAGATTAAATCTCCTGTTTTAACAGATTTAACAGGTATTTTTCTGCCCTGTATTGACTGTGCTTTTGAACCAGCTTCTAAAAAAATATTATATTTTTTATAAACATGAGCTGTAAAGCCAGAACAATCAAATCCTTTAGGTGTTTTTCCCCCATATACATAGTCTGTACCTAGATATTTTTTACCATAACTGACAATTCCTTCTCTAAGGCTATTCTCACTAGTTTTAGAATTTGTTGAAGTATTATTTTTTTTAAAAATACCACAAGAAGAAATCAAAAAAGCCATACCAAAAGGCAACAAAAACCTCAAAAATCCGTTTGAATACATAGGTTCAAAAATTTGAAAATCAAAAAATTACTCGTTCAGATTTTATGTAGGTTAGTTAATAGGGTTTTACCGAAAGGTATAAATAAAATAGAACGAGTGGCGACTTAGGAACGACACTAAGTCGCTTTTTGTTTTCTAAATACTCTAATTATTTTGTATAAGACTCTACAACAATTCCTTCCAAAACATATCTGTCAATAATTGACTCTATTTCTCCTAAACTATTAAATAATTGCTCATAAGACTCAATCACAAAATACTGAGCTTGAAAGTCACTAATATTATAGTTTGAATCTAATATTTTTTGTGGATCATATGGTTCATGTTTTTCAAATGCTTGAACACTATGTAGAGATTCTCCTGGAGAAGAAAGTATACCAGCTCCATATATTTTAACTTCTTCATCTTCTTTAATTAAACCAAACTCTACGGTATACCAATACAATCTAGAAATGAGTTTTACAGCATTTTCATTTTCAATATTTTTAAGCGCAATCTTGCTTAAACCGTTCAAAAAATCACAAAAGAATGGTTCAGATAGCATGGGAATATGACCAAAGACATCATGAAACATATCTGGTTCAGGTGTGTAATCTAAATCTTCTTTAGAACGTAACCAAGTTGTCGCTGGAAATTCTTTTCTAGAAAGATGTTCAAAAAATGGTTTTTGAGGAATTAATCCTGGAACAACATAAACTTTCCATCCTGTTAAATCTTTTAAGGCTTCATTAATCCTATTAAAATTGGGTACTTTATCAGACTTAAATCCACAGCGACGAATGCCTTCTAGATAGGCACTCGTTGATATATCTGGCAAATGCCGCATTTGATCATTATACAACTTTGACCACACTTCATGGTCTTCTGCTGTATATTTTTCATACTCTTGAATCATAATATGGTGGTATTGGTTAGGCAAATAAAATCTAATTGCTATTAGCAACAATTATTTTAATATTACAAAATTAATAAGATTTATTTTCTAATGCTAGATAATAAAATAATGATGTTCCATAGAATAATATTAATTTAAGAAAATATCTAAAATAATTAATCTTTAAAATCTATCCATCTTTTTCAAGTCTCAAATTACAAATACCTATTTTATCGCCTGTTAATCAAGGTGTTAAAACATAAAACCGTCATAAGTCTTTTTCAAGTCTATAGGTTTTAATTCTTCTGCATCTTTTTTTCTAGCGAATTTTTGCTAAATTTGCACCATTGTTCTTTATGTAATTTAGAAGGCATAAAGAAGTTTGGTTCACAATTAAAATTCAAATTAGAAGATGGATCCGCTTAAACAGAAACTTCAACAAAAAATTGAGGTTTTATCTAAGGATATAAAAACACTAAGAAAAGAAAATGCTACTGTAAAAGTTGACGATGTTTCACTAGGGCAAGTTTTTGGAGGAATGCGAGGTGTAAAAAGTATGATCTGGGAAACCTCACATTTAGACCCTATTGAAGGCATTCGTTTTAGAGGGCATTCAATTCCTGAATTAAAAAATTTACTCCCTAAAGCAAAGGGCGGTCGAGAGCCATTGCCAGAAGGTATTTTTTGGCTAATGTTAGTTGGTGAAATTCCTACTGAAGAGCAAGTAAAATACCTTCAAGATCAGTGGAAAAGGAGGAGTAATATTCCTGATCATACCTATAAGGTGTTAAATGCACTTCCGATTACGACACATCCAATGACTCAGTTTATAACTGCCATTAACTCTATGCAAACTGAAAGTATCTTCTCTAGAAGGTATGCTGAGGGGATGAACAAGTATGAGTACTGGGACGCTACATATGAAGATTCTATGAATCTTATAGCGAAATTACCTCGTATCGCTGCTTATATATATCGTAGAACTTATCATAATGGAGACCATATCAATCCTGATATATCTTTGGATTGGGGCGGGAATTTTGCACATATGTTAGGAATCAATAAACCTGACTTCAAAAGTTTAATGCGTCTATACTTAACGATTCATGCTGACCACGAAGGAGGTAATGCTTCTGCTCATACGACGCATTTAGTTGGTTCTACTTTAAGTGATGCCTACTTGTCTTTTAGTTCTGCAATGTGTGCATTGGCTGGTCCTTTACATGGCTTAGCCAATCAAGAGGTTATAAAGTGGGTATTTCATATGTTAGATGTGCTAGGTACTCAACAACCTACAAAAGAACAAATCGCAGAGTATGTCAATAATACTCTTAATGCAGGAAAGGTAATTCCTGGTTATGGTCATGCTGTTCTTCGACGCCCAGATCCTCGCTTCGTAGCCCAAAAGGCTTTTGCTCAAGAATATATCCACGATTCAGATATTATTAATGTAGTATGGAAAACTTTCGAGGTTGTTCCTCCTATTTTGGAAGGATTGGGTAAAGTTAAGAATCCTTGGCCTAATGTAGATGCCCACTCAGGTGCATTACTAGTACATTATGGGATGAAAGAATATAGTTTCTATACTGTTTTATTTGGTGTCTCTAGAGCTTTGGGCGTTTTAGCATCTTTATGCTGGTCTAGAGCCTATAATTTCCCATTAGAGCGACCAAAATCAGTGACCACAGAATGGGTAAGAAATTATCTTGCAGAACAAGTTAATCAAAAAGCGTAGATAAAATAAGGTGATTTTAAAAAAAATATATTCCCTGTATCAATTTTATTTTGATACGGGGATTTTTATTACTAGAATTTTATAACGATTGGATTCATATTTTATGCAGATTCAAACGCTGAATAATCAGATGTTTCTGATTTTTTGTAATTTGAAGAGACATTTTCCAAAAAAACTACGTGTATTTTTAAATATACATAAAAAGAACTCCAATGAAAATGAAAATCATCTTCTCCATCTTCCTGATGGCTTCTCTTACTTTAAAAGCTCAAAATGCCTTTTGGGATGCCAAAGATATTCAAGACAATCTTGCTAACTATAGTTATTTTTTTTCACAACTTTCTGAACAGAAACAAACTAAACTCCAAGGTATTGCTGAACAGAAAAACCCTCAAGGTTATGATATTTATTTCCAAAAAACAGGGAAAAAAAACTATCGTTTTGCAAGGGATGTAATTGTAAATATGGATCGTTTTTTACAAAATCCCTTTGCTGAAAATATTAAAACACTACACCTAGAAGAATTTGATAAATATGTAAAACAATCCTCCAAACCTTTAATCATTACTACAAGCCCTTTCATTGATACCACTTCCGTTTTTTATAATGTTATTGAAAATATACCCATTGCCCAATTTGATAAAACAGATTATGGATTTACCGATTTAATTACCAATAATAAATTAGATTGTATTGACCCTAATACTCAATTACCCCTTGAAATCACTTATGAAACCCCTCTAGTAGCTGTTTATAATCCTATTACAGGTGGTTTTCATAGTTTTGAAAATGAAACTTTTTCCATAGAACCTGCTGCTTATTTCAATGCTTTAGATGGTAAAATTTATAAAACCGTACAAGGAGTTCAAGTTGTAGACAAATATAATTATAAAGACAACTCTATTTTTAATACGGATAAAAATCTAATTGCCATCTATCAAAATGGAGAAGATAGAATGATTGGTGTTTTAAACGATATTTGGGCAATTCAAAATTTCGGGGCAAATACAGTCCCTACACCATACAGTGTTGTAAGCTCTCCTTCTCTAAATACAACTATTGACCAGCCAACTACATCCGTTGCTCCTCTTGGTTTTTCCACTCAGATGATCGATGCTGTTGCTCAGTTTCTAGTTGATAGAGTAAAAGGGGAGCTAACTGTTGCTTTTTTTGATAAATTTCTAGGAAAAATAGAGGAATCTAATGAAATGCAAATCCTCTTTCCTGATACCTATTATTTATTAAAAAATCAAGATCTTTTTAAAATTCCTTCGATGGGAGAACTATGGGTAGAATCTTTTCAAAATGATGTCTATAATTTAATTCCCAATTTTGAATCACTCATTGTAACTGATACGAATTATATCCATTTAAAAAAATCCCAATCCATTAAATCCTTCCGTTTAGCATATCACCTAATGAACAAAGCTCTTGATGAAACACCTCTAGGGGAAATATTAGTTGAATTAGATGAGAACCTAGGAGGGGTAGAAGATGAAATAGGCCTTTCAGTAATGGGTTTAAATATGTTAGCACATAATGTTAGAAATCGTAAAGACAAATACAATTTAAGCAATGATTTTATTCCCCTAGATATTTTTAGAACATTAAATGATAATGGTACAAAATACCTAGTTGCATTCCTCTACTATGAACATAAAGATTTTTTTGATTCTGTAAAAATAAAGGGAAGTCCTATAAGCGAATTGATTAGCACTAAACATGATGCGTTTGCAAAAAATATTGGTCGCTTTGTTTATATACTTAATCGTTTTAAAAAGCAAGAAGAATTATTAACTGTCATTAATAAGAACGCAATAGAAACAGGTCAACAACGAGGGCTGCATGAGTATTATATGGAATTAACCGATATTTTAATGGATATGACAGAATTTGGCTTTCGCCTAAAATATTTTAGTCATCCTGATGAGTACTATAAGGATAAATTTCATTTAATTTATCAACCAATGGGCAAACATCTATTACTAGCAATACAAGCTACCAAGGAACAAGATTACGGTCAATTACTACTTAATGCCATGCAAGCATTTGAGCCTGTTTTTGAAGAACGGGTATCTAGTCTAGAGACAGAAATAGCAACATTGTCTTCTAAACAGGATATCAATATCGAAAAATTAGAAACTAAAAAGCGAAGATTAGAAATCCTAAAGAGTACTATCAAAAACATCGCCTTTTATGGTGGTTTTATGGTTGATGTTTTATCTGCTCAAAATTCTGTTCAAATTAAAGGAATCTTAGACCGTTATGCTCTACCAATTGGCTCGTATAGCATGAAACGTCGAGCCAAAACCAGCATTGATTTAAATGCTTTCCCTGGACTTTATACTGGTAATGAATTTGAAGTTGGAGGAATCGAAAATCAGGGATGGGTATCAGGCGTAACGGCTCCTATTGGGTTCGCATTAAGTTGGGGTGATAAAAAATTATTTAGCAAACGCAAAGAACATTCTTTCTCAATCTTTATCCCTGTTATAGACATTGGCGCAGCCTTTAGTTACCGATGGTCGGACGAATTGAGTGGATTTCCAGAAGATGTAAAATGGTCACAAGTCCTTTCGCCTGGTGCATATGCTACTTGGGGCTTTCGAAAAATGCCCGTTTCTGTAATGGCAGGCTTTCAATATACCCCTGATCTAAGAACCGTAGAAATTCAAGGTATCAAGACGGCACAAAACGCTTGGCGATTGGGATTAAATGCCGTAGTTGATGTTCCTATTTTTAATTTTTATTATCAAGAAAAAGATTAATCTTTTACTTGGTTTAGTCCCATAGCTTTTAACATCCAACGGGGTAGCGGCTTACGAGGATTTCTATTTTTAAGATTCAAGTACCAGCCAATTTTTTTGAGGATGGGCACTTTGTGTGTTTCTACAAACTCTATCAATGTACCATCAGCATCTTCAATATAAGTAAAACGCCCTGCTGCTTCTCCCATATCAAAACTATTTTTGCTATCAACTGTAAAAGGATGCCCTGCTGCTTTACATTTTGCTTCTAATTCGTCCATCCCATTTATATCAAAACACAAATGAATGAATCCCAAATCGCCCCAAAACCGATTTTCAAAAATTTTCTTTGGTGTATAATCCATTGCTTGTACTAATTCAATCTGGCTTTTTCCTAGCAATTTACTAAATGCACCCTCTCTTTCCTTACTATGTTCTAGTACTACCCGTCGGAATTTTTTATTTCCTCCTGCAAGGTTTTTCAAATAGGGAAATTGTGCTGTTTGGTCATATATCACTTTATTGTATCCTAGAATGTCCGTATATAAGGGTAATGATTTATCAATATCACTAACTCCAATTATTGCACCATAAGTCCCCCCAGAACGCTTCCCTGTTTTTTGGGCAAACCAATTGTGAGATTCTACAATTTGGAAAACATTTCCATAAGGATCTTTAATATAAAAATGTGGGCTATTGGGAACATCTCTATCAATAGGAGATAAAATTTCGACTCCCTCTTTTTCATAAAATTGATAGGTAGCTTCTATGTTTCGACACTTGATTTTACAAGCAAAAATTCCTAGATCTCCCAATTGAATATCAAATGAAGGCGGTTGAGGAACACGGCTTTTATATTGCCATATCTCAAAACCACCACCACCTTGCATATTTAAGGCAAGGATTGCAAATCGTTTGCGAGGTTCTCCGCCCGTATAAGGCAACATCAAATCCGCAACTGCCTCATCCTGAAAGACAGGAACATTGGCTTCAAAGTATCTACGATACCATTTCCATGCTTCTGGGGCATCTTTTACACCAACTCCCATTTGCTGGATTCCACTTATAATAAAAGACATAGGTTTTGTTTCTCTTTTTGTTTAAAAAAATACCATATTTTTAATAAAATATGGTATTTAGATATTTGTCACTTACCGATGTAAAAATACTAAAGCAACTACATCCCAACAGTAGCTTCTTGCTTATATACTCCAGCTTTAAGTTTTTTCGCTACTGCTTTAAATGCAATAATTGTTTCTTCAATATCTTCTTTTGTATGAGCCGCTGTAGGAATCAATCTTAATAAGATCATTCCTTTAGGAATAACAGGATAGACGACTACAGAACAGAAAATATGATGATTTTCTCTAAGATCAGCTATTAGCTTTAAGGCTTCTTCTACCGAACCATGCATATATACAGGCGTTACACAACTATTTGTTTCTCCTAAGTCAAAGCCCGCATCTCTTAAGCCACTTTGCAATAGTTCTACATTTTCCCAAAGCTTGGCTTTAAATTCAGGGCGTGTTTTTAAGAGTTCTAGCCTTTTCAAATTACCAATAACTATCGGCATTGGCAAAGACTTTGCAAAAATTTGAGAACGTGTATTGTATCGGAAGTAACTAATTACTTCTTTTGTAGCAGAAATAAATGCCCCTATACTTGCCATTGATTTAGCAAACGTAGAAAAATAAATATCGATTTCGTCTTGTACTCCTTGCGCTTCTCCTGCTCCTGCTCCAGTTTCGCCAAGTGTTCCAAAACCATGTGCATCATCTACCAATAGACGGAAGTCATACTTCTTTTTCAATTCTACAATTTCTTTCAGTTTTCCTTGATCCCCACGCATACCATATACCCCTTCAGTAATCACTAAAATCCCCCCTTTTTCCTTATCTAGAAACTTTTCTGCTTTTTGTAATTGTGCTTCTAGGCTTTCCATATCATTATGTTGAAATGCCAGACGTTTCCCTAAATGCATACGTATACCATCAATAATACAGGCATGACATTCACTATCATAAACGACTATATCTCTACGATCCAATGCAGCATCGATAATAGACATAATACCTTGATAACCAAAATTAAGTAGCATGGCATCTTCTTTTTGAGAAAATTCTGCTAGTTCCCTTTCTAATCGCTCGTGTATCGATGTTTCTCCTGACATCATTCTAGAGCCCATTGGGTATGCCATTCCCCAATCTGCTGTAGCTTGGGTGTCAATTTCTCTAATTTCAGGATGGTTTGCCAAGCCCAGATAGCTATTGATACTCCATATAATTTTTTCTTTTCCTTGAAATATCATTCTATTACCCAATTCCCCTTCTAGTTTAGGAAAGGTGAAATAACCATGAGCCATCACTGCATACTGTCCTAGTGGGCTATTAGTGTTTGTTATTTTTTTAAATAAATCCATTGTAAGGTTAGATTTTGAACAATTAGATATGATAATCGTACCTAATATTTTTATGAAAATATTTTATAAAGCAAGATACAAAAGTACCACTTTTTATTTTATTTTGATAAAAAATAGTTTGTTGAGGTATAGAATGTACAATCCTTTACGAAAAAAACAACTTTAAAAATAAGCTAAAGCCATCTCCTTACCTTTTGTTTGTAATCTAGATAAATCACTCCTTGTTGTTTCTCTAAATAAGCTTCTTCAAGCCTAATTTGTAAAGCTGTAGAGACATAACATAATATCCCTGCACAAAAGGTAAACATATTTGGAATAATAAGAAAAAAGCCCCAGTATGCTATAAGAATGCCCAAAAAAATGGGATTCCTTGAATATTGGAACAACCCATTCTGAATAAGCTCTGTTTTCTCTTTTTCGTCGATTCCAATTCGCCAAGAATTATGCATATTCGCTTGAGCAATTAAAATCCATATTAACGCAACTATAGAAGATCCTATTCCTATTTTCTTCAAAAGAAGAATATTATCTAAATACGAAATAGGAAACCAATAGTTGTAATACTGAGGTAAAAAGGTAAATACCAATACCGCTAAAAAAATGGTAAGACTTACGATTGAATATATTTTTCCCAAAAATCCTTGAGCCGAATCGTCTCTTCTAATTTTAAAAGGATTTATACCTGTTTGTTTATATACTAAATAAGAGCGTAATCCAAAAACAAGAACAAAAAACAAGAGGATATATATGAATAATAGTATTTTCAAAGTATTGTTATTTTCCTATTTTTTCAACTAAGGTTCTATTTTTATTAGTTCATTTTCTTTTTCCTTTTTCAATACTCTTGCTGAAATATTTATACTAATCTCATAAAGAATAAATAAAGGTATCCCCACTAAAAACTGGGTAATTATATCTGGAGGAGTGATCATAGCTGCTAGCGCCAAAATAAGAATAACCGCATGACGGCGATATTGTTTCATTATTGCTGGTGTTAATAGACCAATTTTTGTAAAAAAATAGACAACAACTGGAAGCTGAAAAATAAAACCAATTGGCACTGTAAACATTGTCATATAACTCACAACTGATGCCAATCGGGGAGCTTGTACATCTACTCCAGCAATCTGATAGTTTGCTAAAAAATTAAAAGCAAATGGAGAGAGTACGAAATAACCAAAAATAACCCCCAGAGAAAATAAAAAGGAACAGATAAAAACGATACCGTTAGCATATTTTCGTTCTTTCTCTAATAGTCCAGGCTTAATGAAACTCCAAACCTCCCAAAAAACAAGAGGGAATGCAAGTACTAGTCCTAATACTATAGACACCTTGATATGTGTAATAAATGCTTCCCCCATTTCCGTAACTTGAATCTGTACTCCTGAGGGAACAAAACATAATCGCTCTCCTAACCCTAATGAATTTGATAATTTACAAAAGGCTTGATAGGTAAGAAAATTTGAGTTATTTGGTCCTAAAATAATTTGACCAAACACAAAATCTTTAAATAAAAAAATAATTATAGCTAATGCTATTACATAACAAACCGAACGAATTAAGTGCCAACGAAGGAGTTCTAAATGCTCAAAAAACGTTAATTCTTTTTCTGCTTTTTCTAATCTATCTACATCTACTTGGTCTAGAGCCATGTCTAAATGATTTTATTGATATTCTTAAAATATTTTCTAATCATCAATTTATCCATACACAAAAATACATATAAGCCTGCTCACATCCTTATAATCACCTCAAAAAAGTGCCTTATATGGATTTATTCTGAAATAGCACTCCATCAATTAACACTTAATTTGATTTTTTTTGATAAAAACACGATATAGAGCAAGATTTCCAACTTCGTAAGAAAATAAAAACTCCCAGAATACAGATCAATTAAAAACTTGAATTCCAACAAGATAACAAATTAAAGAACCTTTATATTTGAATGTTTCTGTTTTTTTTAGTATCTTTGGAAGATTGCATACTAATGGTATATATATTATACTTCATTTAGACTAAACAAACTATTCAGCTATCTAACAAATTGAACTTTTTCCTGTTCAATCTGTTCTTATGTTAAAAATGTATACTTTGGATTACCAATATTCAAAAAGAAAAATACCACACTGTTTTCACTTTCTATAGCTATTTCAGCCCTACACTATTCGCATTCTAAAACTCTTAGATGAAAGACAGTAATTTTTATTATCTAATTTTTGGACATATTAATCACTAAAACATAATGCTCTCTATTTCCATTGTGTTAAATATGTTCTTCTATAAAAAAGTTAATTATGGCAAGGCGACCTAGTAAAAAAGTAAACCTAAAAGATGGTTACTACATCGCATTAAAATCACATTTAAACAATCATCAAGCACCAATACTAATCCGTAGAAATTCTAAAGAAGAAATCAAACGATTAATGGAATCATATAGCAAAACAAAATCCGTTAGCTATTATGGACAAGTAAAGGATTCTGAATTGGTAGCAGAATAGAAGAACGTTCCGAACTTATGTCTTTAAGCTTACTACCATACATCAAAAGTTAATCTTTAGTTTATAATATATTTTAATTGACTAAATATTTTCTTAAAAAATACTTCCGTTATATGGTAGTAAACTTAAAGATAACTCTCCAAACCTCCTCCATAAAATTGAATAATTACAATAAATCTAAACTAGTATAAATCAGTCAAGACGATTTTAAACACTATTAAGTTTAAAACTTACATTGTTCTGTCTAATATTCAAACCTTATAGTTTTTCCATTATTCCTATTTCCTCAAAACAAATATCTTCACAACTTTATCGTTAATAAATAAAGCCCTATCTTGTATCAAGAATGTTGGTCTGTTTTATTTTTCAACCTTGTACAATGTCTACGCTTCAGAGCGATTAGCCTAGTTAAAATCTAATAGTTTTATGAGAGTCCTAATAGCCATTTGTTGTTGTTTCTTTTTTTTATCCTGTGGAGAACAATTCAGACCAAGAGATAATGGTGATTCCTCAAAGCCAAAAGATACTACAATGTCAAATACAGATACCCCCTCATCATCTAACACCTCAGAATATACAACTCCTAGAAGAATTGGAGATGCTAATTTTGAATATTGGATTCATAGCCCATTACATCCTCAAAATAGGGAAGGCGTAACTTTTAGCGCAAAAATCAATCATCCATCAGGTATAAAAAAAGCATCTTTATTTGTTTTCTCCTATCAGTTATATAAAAATACTGATGGCCTTCCTTCAAAAGAGGCTAACCCTTCAGATACATGGGGTAAGGTCAAAGCGTGGAATTTTAGTACACCAAAAGATACAGTTAATTTGAAGTATACATTGGGGAAAGGTTTTGCTGCTCAATCGAATGTAGAATATATTTTTAGAGTAGAAGACATACATGGTGGGATAACTGAAAAACTGGCAACATTCGATGCGGGAGATTCACCATGGCCTGATGATAAAATCTTACTCTATTCAACAAGTAGAGATTCTTTAAAACACAAAATTGATATTTGTTTCTTATCCGATATTGACTATAACAGAGACTGGAAGACATTTCTAAGAGATACCGAAAAATTGATATATGAGGGTTACCATGAAAATAATGCTATTCATGAAAATAAAGACAAATGGAATTTCTTTTATACGAAAGGAACAATGGATGGTGAAGGTGTTTTACAGTTAGTCAATCAATTTAAAGAGGGGAGAATAAGCTATGAACATTTACAACAACGAGCGAGTACAAAATTTCCACATTTCATTCAAGATGGATCTATTGCAGGAGTAGATGCTTTTGGGCTTCTACATAAAAAACAATACAGCGATTTGACCTACTTAGAAGAAGGTGTTTTTAATTTTATCATGTTCAATACATTTACATCGGAAGCATTTAATCATGGAACAGCAGTACATGAAACAGCCCATGCTGTTTTTAAATTAAGTGATGAATACGATGGCTGTTCCTGTTTTATTTCTAGTGGGGGTTCAAATATATTCGAATCTTTAAAAACCTGTCGAGATTTCAACGCTCAACATGGCTTTCCAATGTCTGAATGTACTAAAATAACTACAGGAGGAAGACATTGGTATAAGTCAGAAAAAACGCCTACGTTCAAGACTGAGACAGATTGTGAGAACTACAATAGGTTATTTGGTTATAAGGAAGGTTCTTGTAGTCTATGGTTAACATCCGAAGGACAAGTTTATATTCCTAACTATGGTCAATGTATCATGGAAAATGATGGTGATACAGAAGTAAGGTATTTTAGAGGTGCTTGTAGTAAGCTAATTGATTTATATTATCAAAAACTTGAACTACAAAATGAATCCAATGCTCCCTTGGCACTTGGTCGAGAGAATATCTATGGCTATGAACCCGTCATTTTATTATCACTTGAACCAAATGATGAAACTTGGGGAGTAACAGTAGAAGATGTTACCTTTGGAATCCCCACAGAAAATATTTCAAAAAGAGAATATTTAGATTTAGAAATCAAAGATGGAGAAGATAATGTAATACATAATCTTACGCTGGATGATCCTGGTTCGATTTTAGTACACAGTACAGGAAACATCAATGTGGAAGAAAAGATTACAGAACCTAAATTTCTTATAGCCGTACCCTATACCGCTTCTGCCGAAAATGTAGAATGTAATCGTATTTATGATAGTAATGGAGGAATGACAATACGTGGGGTAGTACCTTCAAAAAACAAGTTTAATATCAAAAAAGACGTTCAAAATAAGTTTAAAAATTTTGACGAAGGGCGGAGCAAAAAATAATTTTTAAAAAATATCTTTATCTCCTATCCAACGATTTTTCCGATAAGAAATTAAAAATTCGGCAATGATAAAGAGTATAGCAAAGAATAAAAAATACTGAAAATAACTTTCAAATTCATTAAACATTCGTTGTTCAAATTCTCGTTTCTCTATTTTATCAATACTTGTACGCAAGGCATCTAATATTTTATCATCATCTGTCAAGTTAAAATAAGTACCACCACCCGCTTCTGCTAACTCTTGTAGCATTTGAACATTCAATTTTGTTTGAACAGGATTACCCGTTTTGTCTCGTTTATAATCAGAACGGCCGTTTATAAAAATAGGGATAAGTCCTCCTTCTTGAGAACCAACACCTACTGTAAAAATGAGAAGCCCATTATTCCTAGCTTCTTCTGCACGTGCTATTGTGGCTTCATCATGTGTTTCTCCATCTGTAATGATGACAAGTGCTTTATGTTGTTTGTTATTTTGTTCAAAAGATAACTCAGCAAGGTCAATGGCATCACTAATCGCAGTTCCTTGTGATGGTGCCATATCAGGATTAGCCGATTTAACGAAAAGTTGAGCCGCAGAATAATCCGTTGTTAAGGGCATTTGTAGATAGGCATTCCCTGCAAAAATGATTGTACCAACTCGATCACCTTTTAGTCCTCGTATCAATTTTTCGGAGAATTTCCTAGCTCGTTCTATACGATTGGGAGCAACATCTTCCGCTAACATACTATAAGAAATATCTAAAGCAATAAAAACATCTACGCTTTTCCGCTTAACCTTTTCCCGCTTCGTTCCCCATTGTGGATTTGCCCAACTGATTAACAATAAGATTATTGCTATCATCAGTAAGATAAATTTGAAGGTATGTTTGTACTTTGACATTGTTGGTACAAGTTGTGCAAGGAGTGTATTATTTCCAAAATTATTCAATGCCTGTTGCCTTGCTCTTAGCATAAAGACAAACAGCACAATCAATAATGGAATCAATAAAAATCCCCACAAGTATTCAGGATGCTCAAATCGAAACATATTAAATCAACTTCAAATTATACGATTTATTATGGAATCGTTCTTAAAACGGTATACCTTAATATTAATTCTAAAATAATAAATATTAATCCTAGTATCAGAAAACGAGGAAACTCCTCACTATATCGTTTAATGACTGTTATTTCTTGTTTTGTTTTTTCTAGGGCATCAATGTATTGATAAATTTGTTCTAAACCTTCCAGCGTTGTTGCTCTAAAATATTTGCCTTGTGTCATCTCTGCTATTTTCACCAATAGTTCTTCATCTATCTCTACTGGAACTAAACCAAAAATATACTGACCATCATTCCTCTTACGAACTGGAGCTAAGGCGTCTCCTTGTGTTCCTACTCCAATCGTATAAACTCTAATATTATTGACTTTAGCAATTTCTGCCGCTTGAATAGGTTTAATATAACCCGAATTATTAACACCATCCGTTAAAAGAATAATTACTTTACTCTTCGCTTTACTATCTTTTATACGATTTACGGCCGTTGCTAATCCCATACCTATAGCTGTACCATCTTCCAATACTCCGCATTGCAATCCTGCTAAAAATTCTTGCAAAACTCGATGATCACTTGTTAATGGACATTGAGTATAAGATTCTCCTGCAAAAACCACTAATCCAATCCTATCGTAAGGCCGTTTAGAAATAAAATCAGCCGCTACTTTTTTACTTGCTTCTAGTCTATCAGGTTTAAAATCTTGTGCCAACATACTACTCGATAAATCCATGACTAGATTAATATCTATTCCATCTGCTGTAATTTCTTCTTCTTGTAAAACGCTCTGTGGTCGTGCTAGTGCAATAATAAACATAGCTAAGGCTAAACATCTTAATATTGGAAGAAGTATTGTAAGCTTTGTCCATATCGAATCTATTCCATCCAGACCTTCCAAACTCGGCATATAGATTTCCGAGAATCTTCTCTTTTGTGTAAAAAAATACCAAATTCCTAATAATGGAATTAGGAATAATAGCAATAAAAGCCAAGGGTTTACGAATTCTATATTGTTTAAAAAACTCAACTTACAGGGTCATTTTCATTTTGCTCAGAAATAATATGTTTCGTTTGTTTTACAAAGTCTTCAGCAGCACCTAAAACTTTGATATGTGTTTCTTCACTAGGTTCAGACTTAGCAAACTTAACTAAGTCTCCAGTTTGAAACATTTCTCTTAACTGCTCCTTGTGTATATCTTTTATGTCTGTTGACTTTAGAGAATTCATAATCTCATCAGTCGTCAATTCCAATGCTTGGATATTATATCTATTTTCTAAATACTCTCTAATAATATACGTCAATTCACTATGATATGCTTTAACTTGTCCATTTTGCCACAATTGTTTTCCTTTTAATTCATCTAATTTTTTGTTGGCAATAATATGGGCTGGTTCTTTCTTAACAGGCAGAGGAGAAACAACTTCGACTTCTTTTTTTCTATTTTTTAAATAAGAAATCAACCATGCACCTAGTAGCATTGTCGCTAAAATCCCTAGTACATATGGCAGCCAATCCCATATACTAATTGGTTCATCTAATATATCTTTAATAGGAGCAATTCCCATAGAATCAACAGCAACAGGCATAACATTTAAACCTAATCCATCTGCATTGACGATTCCTTCTTGTCCGTTTTGTGTATAATATATTGATATTGGAGGTAATTTATAGTAACCCGAATCAAAAGAGGTTAGCAATATTTTCTTTTCAAGAATAGTTTCAGGTTTTGTTGCTAAAGTATCCCATTGACGTTCACCCAACATTTCTATCTCTGATAACTTATCTATCCCACTCAAATCTACTTTATTAATTACAACATCGTTGGCATGGCTAACTGTTAAGGTAAGATTAACTTGATCGCCAATCCAAATATCCATACTATCTAAAGCCGTTAAAGCAGATACTTGAGCTTTTGCAGCAAAAGAACTTAATAACACAATAATATATAAAAAATACTTCATGCTCTAATACTACTTTCTTCTTTTAAAAAACTGATGTAGTGCTTTTTCATAAGATTCATCCGTCCGTATATTCATACTGTCTACACCTGTTTTTTTAAACGTATTGATATAATAATCAAGATGCTCTTGATACCAAGCCGTATATCTTTCTCTAACTTTTTTACTGGAACTATCAATAACTCTTATCTGCCCTGTCTCTGCATCTATAGCTCTAATAAGACCGACATTTGGTAAAGCCTCTTCTCTAGGATCTGTAAAATGAACGCCTACTACATCATGCCTTCTAGCCACAATTCGAAGCGCATCTTCATAGCCTTTTGTCAAGAAATCAGAAAGTAAAAAAGTGATACTTCTTTTTTTGATGACGTTATTTAAAAATCGTAGTGCAACTGTTAAATCTGTTCCTGTTTCTTCTGCTTGAAAGTCTAATAATTCCCGAATGATTCTAAGTATATGTTGCTTCCCCTTTTTAGGAGGAATATATTTCTCTATTTTATTTGTAAAAAAAATGACGCCTACTTTATCATTGTTTTGAATCGCTGAAAATGCTAATACTGCTGATAATTCTGTAATAATTTCATTTTTCATCTGATTGACCGTTCCAAAAAAAGACGAACGGCTCATATCCACCAAGAGCATGGCTGTTAACTCTCGCTCTTCTTCAAAAACTTTAATAAAAGGTTCTCCTGCTCTAGCAGTTACGTTCCAATCGATATTTCGAACATCATCTCCATATTGATAGTTACGAACCTCACTAAAAGACATTCCTCTCCCTTTGAAAGCACTATGGTACTCTCCTGAAAAAATCTGCTTACTCAAGCCCTTTGTCTTGATTTCAATTTTCCGTACTTTTTTGAGTAGTTCGCTGGTTTCCATCAACTAGGATTTCCAAAATATTTTTATAAAAAGGAGATAAAGAGATACATTATGGCACTTCTACTTCATTAAGAATTTTATTAATAACATCTTCTTGTGTGATATTCTCTGCTTCTGCCTCATAAGTCAAACCAATACGATGCCTCATTATATCGTGACAGACATTTCTGACATCTTCAGGAATGACGTATCCTCTTCTTTGAAGGAAAGCATAAGCCTTAGAAGCTAACGCTAAATTGATACTTGCCCTAGGAGAACCACCATAATTGATAAGCGGTTTAAGACTAGTTAAACCATATTCTTCTGGATTACGAGTTGCAAAAACAATATCAATAATGTATTGTTCAATTTTCTCATCCATATAAACTTTCCGTACCAATTCTCTACCACGAAGAATTTCTTCTGCTGTTGCTACAGACGTGACTGTCTCGAAAGGTTCATCTGAAAGGTTTAAACGAATAATCTCTTTTTCTTCTTCCTTGTTAGGATAAGTGATTTTCACCTTTAACATAAATCTATCAACTTGAGCTTCAGGAAGAGGGTAAGTTCCTTCTTGCTCAATAGGGTTTTGTGTTGCCAGTACAAGAAATGGCTCTTCTAATTTAAAGGTATTTTTACCAATTGTAACTTGCCGTTCTTGCATTGCTTCTAAAAGGGCACTTTGTACTTTTGCTGGTGCACGATTAATCTCATCCGCCAAAATGAAGTTAGAAAAAATGGGGCCTTTGCTTGTTGTAAATTCATTTTTTGCAGGATTGTATATCATTGTACCAATGATATCTGCAGGCAATAGATCTGGTGTAAATTGAATCCTACTAAAATCTGATTTTATCGCTTTAGAAAGCGTTTTAATAGCTAGAGTCTTAGCTAAACCAGGAAGCCCTTCTAACAGAACATGACCTTTTGCTAATAAACCTAGCAGCAATCTTTCTATCATGTGATGTTGACCAATTATAACTTTATTGGTCTCTGCTTTTATTTTTTCAATGAACGCACTTTCCAAATAAATTTGCTTATTAAGTGCTTCTATATCCACAAATGGTTTTTCCATATTTGTTAAAGAGATTTTATACTATCTATGGTTTTAATCAATGTTTATTGGTCAATTTTTCCAATTTTTCAAAGCTATTGATTTTTTGAGGAACACAAATTTCTAAAAAAAATATTAAAATGTCGAATGAAAAATGCTTAGTCCTGTTTAAAAATGGGTGAATTCGTGTTTTTAACAATAAATTAACAAGTTCTATTTTTTATCTTTCATGAAATTTGCAGCAGCATCTAGTTCTTCATAAAATTCAACACCATATTTTCGAATAAGCGGTTCTTTTAAAAAGCGATATACGGGCATCTGTTGTTCTGCACCTAAAGTACAAGCAGCAACACAGATATCCCATCGATCATAGTTAAGTGCTTCAAAATCCACCTCCTCATTTTTTTCAACTCTAATAGGATAAAGGTGACAAGAGATTGGTTTTTTAAAATTGATTTCACCCTCTAAATAGGCTCTTTCAATACTACATTGAGCACGTCCTAGTGAATCAAAAATCATAAAACTACATGCTCCATTATCTAGTAAGGACGTTCCTATCTCTTCTACATCTTTATAATATGTTACGACTCCTTTTTCGTCAATTGTATTAATACTTTCTTCACTTAAATATGGTTTAACCTTGGGATATATTGCCTTTAATATTTCTATTTCTTCTTCTTCAATAGGAGCACCAAAATCACCTTCCCAACAACAAGCCCCTTTACATTTTGACAAATTACATATAAATTGCTCTTTGATGACTTCTCCACTAACTAATTTATCTTGTATGATCAACATCTTTACAAACTTCAATAAAAAATAAGATTACTGACTTTTCTTTAATTATCAGCTGAACTAAATAGAACAGCATCAAAATTTTGCAGATTAGTTCGTAAATTAGCAATCTTTATTAAAATCGTCAAGTATCACTTATGCAATTCATAAAACAGATTATATTATTTGTAGCAATATTTATAGGAATTTCAGTAAATGCCCAAACCAACCTAGATAAACAGGTTGCTCTAAAAAAAATAGCACTTGAAAAATATGCTCGTTTGCTTACCAGTGAGTTGACAGCCTCCTATCAACTTACCCCCCAACAAGCCTCAAAGGTATACCACTTAATGTATCGTAAAGGTGAAAAACTACAAATTATAGAGCAACTAAGACAAAAAGATAACGATTACTATGAAAAAAAGAGACAATCTGCTATCATACATGCCCGTACGGGTTTAAAAACGATTATGAACAGAGAGCAGTATTATGCTTATAGTAGAGCTCAACGTCTAGCACAAAGACGTTAACAAATTATAGAAATACGCTTGAGATTTAAGCGATAACACTTTATTAAATAACTTTTGAATAGAAATAACGTTCTATTAAATAGAATGACAACCTTAGTATTTTAGCTCCACTTTATTATGGATATTTTGCTTATGAGAAAATTATTATATATCATCCTGTTTTTTGCATTCCCTTTTGTTTTATCGGCACAAGATGCTCAATTAGCCAAGCAGTATTTTCAAAATGGCGAATATGAAAAAGCCTCTACCTTATATGAAAAGCTCTATAGGGACAATAAAGGCAATTCTTATTACTTTGATCGATATTTAGATTGTTTGGTTGAGCTTAAAGATTTCACAAATGCAGAAAAACTTTTGGATAAAAAAGTAAAAAAGAGTCCTAATGATATCATGCTAAAATTGCAGTATGGGAAACTACTGGAAAAACAATTTAAATTGGAAGAAGCCGATGCTAAATATCAAGAAGCAATAGATGGTTTGGACAAAGATCATCGCTCTGTAAGCCGTCTTGCCAATCAATTCCAATCAATGTCCAAATATGAATTAGCCATTCGAACTTACGAAAGAGCTGGTAAAATATTAAAAGGGAATAATGTTTTTGCGTATAACTTAGCTAAGTTGTATCATCAACAAGGAGAAACTGAAAAAATGATAAATAGTTACCTTGACGCATTAAAACAGACTCCTAGTTTAATAAACTCCTTAAAATCTCAATTTTCAAGAACGTTTTCAGAAGAAGATTTTAAATCCGTTCAAACCGCTTTATATGAGCGTATACAAGAAGACGAAGAAGCCTATATCTATCCTGAATTATTGGGATGGATTTTTATCCATAAGAAAGATTATAAAAATGCCTTACGCCAAGCTAGAGCATTAGATCGTAAACTGAGTGAAACGGGTGCTAGGGTTTTTAAACTAGGTAATACTGCTGCTAGGGCAAAAGACTATGATGTAGCAATAGAAGCTTATGAATATATTGTAGAAAATAAAGGAGCAGGTTCAAGTTATTATATAGAAGCTAAACGAGAATCCTTAAAATGTCAGCGTAAAAAGCTTGTAGAAGGATTTGATTATACTGAAGCTGATTTGCGACAACTAGAGCAAAAATATGAGGCTTTCTTAAACGAATTTGGTCGAAAAAAGACTACCGCAACAATTATTGCAGAATTGGCAGAACTTGAAGCATTTTATTTAAATGATTTGGATAGAGCAATTGTTCTTTTAGATTCTATGTTGACATATCCTAATGTTTCTAGACAAATCAAAGCTAAAGGAAAACTGAGTTTGGCTGATTTTTATTTGATGAAAGGCGAAATTTGGGAAGCGACATTATTGTACTCCCAAGTAGATAAAGAGTTTAAAGACGATCTTTTGGGACAAGAAGCTCGTTTCAAAAATGCAAAGCTATCATATTATGCAGCAGATTTTGAATGGGCACAAGCCCAATTTGATGTATTAAAAGCCTCTACTTCTAAACTTATTGCGAATGATGCTTTAGATTTATCTGTCTTTATAATGGATAATCTAGGTTTAGATACTACAACAACAGCGATGAAGATGTATGCAGAATCCGATCTATTGGTTTTTCAGAATAAATTTCCTGAAGCGTTTTCTAAATTAGATTCAATTTCAACAATATTCCCATCGCATTCCCTTCAAGATGATATTTTATATACAAAATCGAATATTTATTATAAAAAAAGGAACTATACAAAAGCATCAAGAATACTAGAAGAAATTATAGAAAAATACCCAGAAAGTATTCGAGTTGATAATGCTTTATATAAATTGGGTGAAATGTATGAGCATGAAAATCAGCTCAATGATAAAGAGAAAGCAACAGCCTTTTATGAAAAGATCTTATTAGAGCATTCTGGTTCTACATTTTCAGTAGAAGCACGTAAACGCTACCGAAAATTACTAGGAGAAAACGTGCAGTAATAAAATTTTATACATTTAAATATGACATTAATGCTTCATAACGATCCTTCAACGTTTCGTCAAGGTATTCTCTTTCTTGGAATGAAGCCTTCACAACATATTCATATCTTTCTAACGTAGCGATAATATGACGAATGTCTTGTTTGTTAACCTTGATGGTTACATCCATTTGCGTAGAATCAGGACGAGAGGTAATGAACGTACTTAATATAGCTGCATTTTCAGATTCAATAATCCTAGAAATTTCTGCTAGTGAATAGTCGTGTTTACTCATTTTTAAAACAATAACACTCCCTGGTTCTGTAAATGCTCCGATATTACCAAAATAATTGATCAAATCATCTTGTGTAATTAAACCTAAGAAATTGTCTTCTTGATCAACTACAGGGATTATACTTAATTGAAAATCCGCAGACATTTTTACCACGTCATATAGGTGATCCGTTTCTAACACATATGGGCGACTCAACGAAAGGTCATAAGAACCTACTGGCTCATCTACATCATTTGACATAATATCGTCTTCGGATATTAAGCCCAATAGTTGTTGATTATTAACAATTGGCAAATGCCGCACATGAAAAATATACATATAATTCAAAGCATCTCGTCCAGTATCCGACGTCTTCAGTGGCATTACTACTTGGGATAAAAGTTCTCGTGCTATCATTTCTCAAAGTATTTAAATGATGAAGTTATTTTATGTACAATAACTTCGAATTTAACCGTCCTCTACTTGAATAACGAATTCAAGAATATGATTGTTAATACATTTTCTAAAAATTTGTAAAAATGTATTTACAATAATAAGTATAAATACATAACAACTGTGACTTAAAAAAAGTGCATAGTTGAATATTTTTTTATAAAAAACATAACAAACTTTAACATCTCTTGTGGTACTCCTACTAAAAATCAAATTTTCAATACATTTATAGAAATAAAAATAGTAAAAATCTAATGATTACAAGGTTTTTAAACAAAGTTTTATAAAAAAATAATACTTATAATGAGGGGATATATTTGGGATAAAATTTAGGGAAGTAGGTAATAAATCTACTCAAAGTAATGCACTTTGTCAAGTTTTTTAACGCTTTATTTTGTGATTATTTTTTTATTAAAAAAAATGCTTAAGCGAGATGTATTGATTGTCACTTACTACAATAAAGTATTAATAAGTTTTAGGAATTGTATTTGGCTAGGCATTCAAAGGAATTAAATTAAGATTTATAGCCTGTAACGAAGCATTTTTCCCTATTTTATATTTTTTAGTATTAGCAAATAACAACTGGATGATCCCTCCTAATGCAACGGATGCCAAAGGAACAATAATTGAACCTTTAGAAAGTTTACCATTAATTGAATCGTCTATTACAGAATAAAATGCCCAAGTTGCAGCAAATCTATACAACATTAAAGCTATTTTTCTAGCAAAATTTTTCCTGCCTTTTTTCATTTTTATCACCTTGATAGTTGAAATATCAACCATACCTAAACTTGGAAAAATGATAACATTTTCTTTTGGTAAAATATCCGTAATTGTTAAGGTAAGATAGTCTTCGTGTCCTTCTAGCAAGAATGTTAGTTCTTGCCCTATATCCACATAAACTGACTTTTTATTCACTCGATCAATTCTCAGTCGTTTTTGGGCAAACATTTCAGATATACAACATCCAATAAGCAAAAAAAAGAGAAAGTAATATTTCATTGATTGATTTGAGTTTTATCTTTTATTAGTAATTTTAACGATTAAATTAAACAATTAATCCAAATGAATATCCAACCAAAATATTGGCTTATTTTATATATCGTTTTTTGTGTAACAAATATTCTAGCAGAATTTATAGATAACCATTATTTAGTTTTTGCTACAAAACCCTTACTCCTAGTATTTCTTTCTTTTTATTTTTATACCTCAACACTCAATACCCCTAGTAGGTTTAGACGTTATATTTTATTAGGTTTAATCTTATCAATTGTAGGAGATACGACACTAATGTTCGTAGAAAATCCTCCATATTGGAAAAACTTCTTTTTGCTAGGATTAGGGAGTTTTTTATTAACTCATATTTTTTATTTACTCGCATTTCTAAATTATCCATCTAACCAAAAAGGATTAGTGCAAAAAAAAACATTCCTCATTATCCCTTTTATTATTTTTCTAATTGCCAATAATTTTATTTTATGGGATGGTATCGAAGCAGCTATGAAAATACCTGTTTTGGTTTATAGTACAACTATCGTTTTAATGGCATTAAGTTGCCTCAACTTAAATCAAAAAATTACGCTGCACGCTTGGCAACAACTATTTTTAGGTGTTATGCTTTTTGTTGTGTCTGATACGATTATTGGTTTAAACAAATTTAATGCTCCTATTCCTTATGCTCGTTTATTGATTATGCTATTTTATTTAGTCGGTCAATATTTTATTGTTACTGGTAGTATACTAATCAATAATAACCGATATTCCAAAAACGAATAGTTAAGTAGAAAGCTGTTTTATAAAGTAATTTTTTTCAGTTTTAAAATTTAAAAAAGGGTATTTTTTTAAAAGTTCTTCAATTTGAAGTAAGTTCCTTTTAAGGAATTGCTGATGAGTTTCTGTCTTTGGAAATCTAGGACGATGTGATGTAGCTTGAATAACTTTTTGAATCTTATGATTTAAATCATGTGCCTCTTCATCCCAATATTTTTTGGTAAAAAAATTCCAGATATAATCCTGTGCAAGTTCATTAGGATGTACTAGATCTTTTTCAAAAAAACGATAATCTCTCAGATCATCCATTATTAATTCAAAAGCAGGAAAGTAATCCACATTTTTGAGTTGCTTTGTAAGTTGTTCAACTGCTAGGATAAGGGTAGATTTGCTTCGCTGATTTTCAATAATCCCATCCCTAATATGTCGAATAGGACTAATCGTAAAAATGATTTTTAAATCTGATGAAAGCAGTCGAAGTTGCCGAATTGCTGAAGTCAATCTATCAACTATTTCTATTACAGATAATCGCCTTTTTTCAAAAAACTTCATTGGAACTTTATGACAGTTTACGGCAACCTTCCCTGTTGATTGATAAATATAAACATTGGCTGTTCCTAATGTAATAATCAAAATGTCAAGCTTTTGAAGCTGTTTTTGAGTATGAACTAACGGAGTATTTATTTCTTCTAAACACCTTTTTTTATCCATATTCGAAAATCGACTATGATGCTCAAAACTATGCCATATACCACCATATTCAATCAAGTCTTCCTCTGTAAAAATTTCAGCACTACAAAGTCTTTCCAAATGGCCCGCTATAGAATATGGATTATAGATAATACCAAAAGGATTCACCTTGACATTAAATTTTAGAGACCCCAGTCGTCCTCCCATACTTTCAGCAAAACAAGACCCTAAAGAAAGAATTGAGTGTGTATGATTAAATTGAAAATTTCCTTTTTTTTGAGGAAGCTCTGTACGAAATTTCATGCTAAATTTATATTATCATTACCAACCAACATAAACTTTATTTCGTTTAGTTATGAAAGGGTATAAGTATTTTATAAAATTTCAACCACATTTAACTTATGGAACAAATAAATAAAGGAGCAAAATACATATTAATTATTATAGCTGTAATTGCTATATTCATTTCACTTATTTTCATGTTAAACCTTTACCATTTTTTTAATTTTTAATATTGAAATTATCTAAAGATAGAATGCTCAATTATTTATAAGTCATGGTATCTGAATATTTCAGTTAATTCTTTTTACTAAGGCTACAAAAAAGAATGGAGCTTCATCTTGGTATAAAAGTACTTATCACTAAAATAATTCTTCATTATTAAACAACTTCATTGAATAATCTCTTTTATTCCAAACTCTTCTATCTCTTTCCCATGTGCAATTTGTAATTTTCCAATCTCTGAGATACCTATAATTCTACCTTTAAAACAATTGCCTTTGGGATATTGGAAGATTGCCTCTTGTTGATAGTTATACAAACTCTTTAAATAATCAGTATGCAGATTATTTAAATCCTCATTTCTTAATTGCAAATATCTTTTTTCGAGTGTATAAAACAATGATTGTTGTAATGTAGAAATATCAAAAGTTTTTCCTTCTTCGATAAAAAAGGACGTTGGATTTGGGAGTGCTTTAGGAAATTTTTGCTGATTAACATTAATTCCAATTCCAATTATACTGTGTTTGATCTGAAAGCCTTTCAAATTATTTTGGATGAGGATGCCTCCAACTTTTTTATTTTTAATATAAATATCATTGGGCCATTTAATATAAGTATGATTAGGAAAATGATTAGATACAAAATCAAAAATACCTAATGCTATACATTTATTCAACCAAAATTGTTTTTCAATATTTAAAAATGAAGGATACAAAATAACACTTAACGTAATATTTTTTTCAGCTTCACTCAACCAACGATTTCCCATTTGTCCTCGACCTGCTACTTGTGATTTTGCACAAATAACTGTTCCTTCAATAGGTTTTGACTCGTTGATTATTGATTGAGCATATAGATTTGTTGAATCAAGTTGTTCAAACTCTTTGAGAACCTTTCCAATAAATAGGGTGTTATTATTGCAGTCCAAGTTAAAATTATGTAATTTTATATTTTAAAAAGTAACATTATCGCACTATAGATTATTGTTATAATTAAGTAACAGAAATCGAAGTGTTTCGTAAAATGAATAGAAAATATTAAATTTTCTACATAAAAAAAATAGCCTCCACATTTTATCATAAAATTATCTTCAAAATAAAATAAAAAATTTGAGTATAAATAAGAAAACACATTCAAAAGTCCTGAGCGAAAGAGAGATGCTTGAATTAATTATAGATAGTATTCAAGATATTAAAGGAAAAAATATAGTCAAATTAGACTTACGAAAATTAGATGATGCCCCTACTGACTATTTTATAATATGTGAAGGAGAGTCCATAGTCCAAACTAAAGCCATAGCAGATAACGTGCATTTTCGATTGAAAAAAGAAGCAGACATATTGCCTTCTAACATAGAAGGCGTACAATCTTCGAGATGGGTATTGGTAGATTATTTTACAATAGTCGTCCATGTTTTTCATCCAGAGGCTAGAGAATTTTATCAATTAGAAGATTTATGGAGTGATGCCGAAATTACGCCATATGAAGACGTATAAAGTCATTTAAAAGAAAGAATGTCTGTTTTTATCGAAAAAAGACAGTATTTTTCATTTCATTTAGAACAGTTTGGAAAAAAAAATGTAGTTATCGGTGTAGTCATATACGAATTGTATTTTCAGACGTTATTTAATTTAAACGGATTTTCCAGCAGAAGAAATGATTTTAAGATGCAGGAAATAATAACAGCAAATCGCTAAAGTAAAAAATTGATGGAAAATAGAAATAAAAAAGATAATCCAGGTGAATCTAAGTTCAGTTCTTATTGGATATATGGTTTAGTAGCTGTCTTATTACTGGCTTTAAATTTTTATAGCCTTAATAATGCTCCCGATACTGAAATTGGTTGGGGAAAACTTAAAACTATGCTTCTCAATGAAGATATTGAATATTTGGAAGTCATTAATAAAGAATATGCTAATATATATTTAAAAAAAGAAGTTCTCAAGAAAAAGGAATACTCTGACGCTGCGAAGTCGAGTTTTGGAAGAGTTGCTCATTATTCTTATGTTATTGGCTCATTAGAACATTTTAATACACAAGTTGAAAGTATCCAAGAGAAGAGTCAAGTAGAGAACCCTGTTTATCCTAAAAATATAAATCGAACCAGCTGGTTAAGTGCTTTTAGTTGGTTATTGCCATTATTGCTTATTGTCGCTATTTGGGTTTTTATTATGAGGCGTATGGGAGGTGCTGGAGGTGGTCCTGGTTCTCAAATCTTTAATATTGGAAAATCAAAAGCAACTCTTTTTGATAAAAATACTAAAGTAAATGTAACCTTCTCTGATGTTGCAGGTTTAGATGAAGCCAAAGAAGAAGTTGTTGAAGTTGTTGATTTTTTAAAAAATCCAAAAAAATATACTGCCCTAGGTGGTAAAATCCCGAAAGGTGTGCTACTTGTAGGCCCTCCAGGAACAGGGAAAACCTTATTAGCAAAGGCTGTAGCTGGAGAAGCTGGTGTTCCCTTTTTCTCTATATCTGGTTCTGATTTTGTAGAAATGTTTGTAGGGGTGGGAGCTTCAAGAGTAAGAGATTTATTCAAACAAGCACGAGAAAAAGCACCGTGTATTGTCTTTATTGATGAAATTGACGCTATTGGTCGTGCTAGAGGACGTAATTCTTTTCAAGGAAATGATGAAAGAGAAAATACCTTGAATCAACTCCTTGTAGAAATGGATGGGTTTAGTACGGACAAAGGGGTAATCTTAATGGCTGCAACAAACAGACCAGATGTATTGGATAAAGCTTTGCTTAGACCAGGTCGATTTGACCGCCAAATTGGAATAGACCGACCAGACTTAAAAGGACGAGAAGCTATTTTTAAAGTACATCTTGAGAATGTAAAAACTGGGAATGAAATTTCTGCTTCTACACTTGCAGAAATGACGCCTGGTTTTGCAGGAGCTGATATTGCTAACATTTGCAATGAGGCAGCATTGGTTGCGGCAAGACGAGATAAGCATGAAATTGATATGGACGATTTCAACTATGCTTTAGATAGAATCATTGGTGGTTTAGAAAAGAAAAACAAACTTATCTCCCCAGAAGAGAAAAAGGTAATTGCTTTTCATGAAGCAGGGCATGCCGTTTGTGGTTGGTTTTTAGAACATGCTTCCCCACTAGTAAAAGTAACAATTGTTCCTAGAGGAATTGGTACTTTAGGATATGCTCAATATTTACCCAAAGAAGAGTATATAACAAGAGAAGATCAATTGCTAGATAGAATGTGTATGACGCTTGGTGGAAGAGCTGCTGAAGCCGTAGTCTTTAATGAAATATCTACAGGTGCGCAAAGTGATTTAGATTATGTAACAAAGATGTCTTATAGCATGATTGCTATGTTTGGTATGAATAGTAAGGTAGGAAATATTTCTTTTTATGATTTACAAAATCAAAATCAATTTGCTAAACCATATTCTGACGAAACCGCAACATTGATTGATCAAGAAGTACGAAAATTGATTGATCTCCAATATGAAAGAGCTAAAAACTTATTGAGAGAGCGTCGTGAAGAACTTGAAAAGTTGGCCAATGAGCTTTTAGAAAAAGAAGTCTTACTCAAATCTGATGTAGAACGTTTGATTGGACCTAGACCATCTAGTAAAAAGAGTGAATCGAATGAAAGTGGCATCGAAGAAGTTAGTTTAGATTTCTAATTTTTTCGCCTCATAATCAAAAAATGGCATTGTGCAATATTGTACAATGCCATTTTGTATATAAAAATTAAGCCACCCGAAATGATGCTTAATTTCGAATGACTTAAGAGAGTGATTTATTTTTTCTTTATCCTTAAAGACTTGATAAACTTCCGTTTTTATTTTTCTTAGGTTTAAACCTATACCCCAAATCGAATTTTAAATAAGGTAAGAAACCACCTCCTGTTGGATCTCTTCCGACTCCACTACCAAGCTCAAATACAACCGCATCTTTAGACAACCATTTATATCCTATCAAAAAACCTATACCTCCTGTTTTATTAACAGTACCTAAAAATCCCCCCACATGAAAACTATCTCCTTGTACTTTAGGATTAAAATAATATTTCCCTGATAAATAAATACCAGAAATATCTCCCGTTGCATAACCATAAAATTCTAAACCCGTACTTTGAGATGGCATATATTCTAGAGAAAAAGTACCTGTTCCTAAAAGCATTGCCAAAGGATTTGATTTTAATTCGATTTGTGCTTTAACTGTAAATACTCCTGCCAGCATTAAGAATATCCAAACAAACTTTTTCATATTTTCAATTATTATGTTGTTATTTAAATTAATTGATACAAAGATGCCTTATCTCTATCTTTAAAATGAATCAACTTTCCATTACAACATATTTTGATTTTGCACATATTAAGATGCCTTAAAATAACTTAATACAAATCAATTAGCATAATAAAACTAATTCTAAACGAACTCTTAACTCTTTTGGTAGGAGTAGTATTGATGAACTAAAAAATAAGCCTAATACTACTCCAAGACCAATAAGTGTGTGGTGATTTTTCAATTATTATGTTGTTATTTAAATTAATTGATACAAAGATGCCTTATCTCTATCTTTAAAATGAATCAACTTTCCATTACAACATATTTTGATTTTGCACATATTGATTATCCTATCAAATCATACAAAGATTACCTACAACCTATTGCTCATGATATGTCTCTGTTAACCGCACTAGAAAATGTGCACCTCTATTATGCGACTAATGAAATTCCCATTTTTTATTATTTCAAAATTCCAGAACTCGCTTTATTTAAATTGTATGCTTGGGGGCGTTCAGTATGGGAACTACCACAATTAAAAAATACCGCTTTCAGTTTTGATATGATGGCTGTTTATCGTGAAGAACTAGCACTTACGCAGAAAATCCTAGAGGGGTATAGTAAAATTGATTCTACTGAGATATGGCATTTAAATATTATTAATAATACCACTTCACAAATCAAATATTATATAGAATGTGGTTTGTTTAATTCACCAAATGAAGCAATCCTACTTTGTGAAAAGTTAATTGAGCTGTTTAAGCAGCTAAAATTTTTAGCAAGTGTAAACAGAAAATTTGGCTCTAATGGTTTAGCAACTAAGTTTAATGGAAAAATACAACTTTACAATAATCAAATGTTTCACACTAGCAATACACTCTTAATAAGTTATGATGAATCATTTATACTTTATAATACTTTTGAGAATCCTAATTTTTTAAAATCTAATCATTCAGGTATTGGGAAGTATACCTTAAACTGGTTTCAGAAAATGATCAAACGTACTGAAGCAATTGATGGTACAGATGAAAAACGACATAATATTTTTTTTAATCAAATACTACAAAAGTTAGAAAATTTTAAGACTGAAGTAATGGCATTATGTACGGTATATTGAGAAGTCATTCCTCTCCAAAGTGCCTCCATCCTTGTGCTTTTAGTGCATGAATATTTCCCCCTTTAGTATGCAATTTGATACCATCTTCTTTAGGAACAATTTCACCCATAATATATATATCTGGTAAATACTTTATTTTTTCAATATCGCTAGGATCAATAGTGAACAAGAGTTCATAATCTTCTCCCCCACTTAAAGCACAAGTCGCTGGATCTAACTTAAACTTTAATGCCATCATCTCCGTGTCAGGATGTAGTGGAATACCACTTTCTTCAATGATCGCTCCTACTTTTGATTGCTTACAAATATGGAAAACTTCGGATGCCAAACCGTCCGACACATCTATCATAGCTGTTGGAACAAGTCCGACTTTTTTAAACGTTTCTATTACATCCTTCCTCGCTTCTGGTTTGAGTTGTCGCCCAACAAGGTAATCTTGATTTTCTAAATCTGGTTGAACCCCAGGATTGGACAAATAAATTTGTTTTTCTCGTTCAAGCAATTGCAGTCCAAGATAAGCTGCTCCTAAGTTGCCTGTTATGCAAAGTAAATCTCCTACCTTGGCCGTATTTCGATAAGCTAACCTTTCTTTTTTTGCTTGACCAATAGCCGTCACACTAATGTATAACCCTTTAGGAGAAGAAGTAGTATCTCCACCAATTAAATCAACACCATAACGTTTGCAAGCAGTATAGATGCCCGCATATATTTCTTCAAGGGCTTCAACAGAGAAACGATTGGATAATGCTAAAGATACTGTCACTTGTTTTGGGGTAGCATTCATTGCATAAATATCGGATAGGTTGACGACAATAGCTTTATATCCTAAGTGTTTTAAAGGGGCGTACATTAAATCAAAGTGAATTCCCTCAACTAGCATATCTGTAGAGACAACTGTTACCATCTCACCATTATCAATTACCGCAGCATCATCACCTACTCCCATAATTGTCGAATTATTTTGAATGGGATTTTCTTTTGTTAAATGATCGATTAATCCAAATTCACCCAACTCATTAACATCCGTACGCTTTTGTTCCATAGTATTAATATTTAAGGCAGCAAAGATAAAGCAATTTACCTACTTATTTTTTACACTAAAAAAACTTTCATACTAAAACTAATCTTTAGTATGAAAGTTTAGATTATTAATTTAAAAGGTATTTAAAATATTTTTTATAAAAATTAAAAATCGAATTTAATACCCTGAGCAAGTGGAAGATCTGTAGAATAATTGATGGTATTGGTTTGACGACGCATATACGTTTTCCAAGAATCAGAGCCTGATTCTCTTCCCCCTCCTGTTTCTTTTTCTCCTCCAAATGCACCTCCAATTTCTGCGCCACTTGTTCCTATATTCACGTTTGCAATACCACAATCGGAGCCAGCCGTTGAAAGGAATAATTCAGCATCACGTAAGTTATTGGTCATAATCGCAGAAGATAAACCTTGAGGTACGTTGTTTTGGATAGCAATCGCCTCATCTAAATCTTTATATTTTAATAAATATAAAATAGGCGCAAAAGTCTCATGCTGTACAATAGCATAATCTGGCTGAGCCTCAAATACACAAGGCCTAACATAACAGCCACTTTCATACCCTTCTCCTTCTAGTACACCACCTGCTACAACTTCATGACCACCTGCTGCTTTCACTTTTTCAATAGCCTGTAGATACATTTCTACTGCACCTTTATCAATAAGTGGTCCTACATGATTATCTTGATCTAACGGATTTCCAATTTTTAATTGAGGATAAGCTCCAGCAATCTTTTCCTTAACGGTATCATAAATGCTTTCATGGATGATTAAACGACGAGTAGACGTACAACGTTGACCACAAGTTCCCACTGCACCAAATACCGTCCCTGTTAATACTAGTTTAAGATCTGCCGATGGTGTAACAATGATTGCATTGTTCCCTCCTAGTTCAAGTAATGTTCTACCTAGTCTTCTTGCAACCGTCTCTGCTACAATTTTCCCCATACGAGTACTCCCAGTAGCCGAAACCAAAGGAATACGAGTATCGGTAGATAGATATTCGCCTACTTTATAATCACCATTGACTAAGCAGACAACACCTTCTGGAATATTATTTTCTTTAAGCACTTTATGGAAAATATTTTGACAAGCTACCCCACAAAGTGGCGTCTTTTCCGAAGGCTTCCATATCGTCACATCACCACAAACCATAGCTATCATAGCATTCCAAGACCAAACTGCTACTGGGAAGTTGAAGGCAGAAATAATACCTACAATGCCTAGTGGATGCCATTGTTCATACATTCGATGAGCAGGACGTTCCGAATGCATACTCAATCCATAAAGCTGCCTAGATAAACCAACTGCAAAATCACAAATATCAATCATTTCTTGTACTTCTCCTAAACCTTCTTGGTAGCTTTTTCCCATTTCATAAGAAACTAGTTTCCCTAGAGCTTCTTTATGTTCTCTTAGTGCTTCGCCATATAAACGAACGATTTCGCCACGTTTTGGTGCAGGAAGTGTTCGCCATGTTTTAAAGGCTTCTTTTGATTTTTGCACCACAGCATCGTATTCGTCTCTAGTTGTTGTACTAACACTACCTATATATTTTCCATCTACAGGAGAATAGGAATCAATGTATGCTCCCTTACTAGTGCTTTCTATTCCCGTACTTGTGCCTGCATTTTTCTCTGAAAGTCCAAGCGTTTTCAAAAAATCTAAATTCATAAATTTGGTATTTTAAAAATTTGGTTGATGTCTGAAAAGATAATTTTTATAAAATTCCCACAAAGGTAAAAAATCTATGATGCTATAATGCCCGTTATGTTAAAAATCAAGAATTAATTTTCGGTTCTTTTATAGAATAGCTACTTTCGTATGATATTAGTTTTTAATACTTGTTTTACGCTATAGAATTGATCCTATGTTAGAAACCTTGTCTTTAAAAATAAAATTCCAAGAATTAGAATGTGTTGAATACCCTAAAGGAGTATCCAAACCCTATCTTTGGATGGTACAATTCAAAGCTGATGGGAGTTGTATTAAAATTACCGATAAATTTTTGTTGGAGGGTAAGGCTGATTTTCAATTTTCGCATGGAAGTCATGGTAATCTAGCAACGCCTACTTTAACAGCAGGATATAAAACAGCTATACCCAAATCCGTAGGAGAGTGGCAGATACAGTTAAAACCGCTTCGAGTACCTTACTTTGAACAAAATCTTCCTGCAACCTTTGGTGTTTTAGCCGTATTGTTAGAAGAAAACAATGTAAGTGATCAGGGGGCTGAGGCAGGACATACTGCATTGAATAAAGAAGTCGTCAAAGCAGTAGGTGAAGTCATTAAAAGTTTTGACCCAAAACAAATTAAGCTAGATGACATAGAAAGTTCTATGAAAACGTTTTTTGAAAGTAAAATAGAACCTTACACTAAATCAATTCCTCAGAAAGTTATCAATGCTATCCAAGAAGGGCAAAATATTTTTCAGAATATATGGAGTCTTGTTAAAAAAGATGAGTTTATAGGCGTTCACGTTTGGACACATACACATAGTGACTTTTCTAAAAACAAAAAACAACTCTTGCTTGAACATACTTGGAAGACCAAAAATCTGGGTGCCTGGAAAATTAGAGGAACTGTTGAAAAAGTTTAGGAATTTTCAATTTTATATTGAATTATAATTTCTCAAATCTTTCAGCAGTACCCAGTCTAAATGTTGTGTGTTTCCAAAAAGAAAATAACGTTCCCCAAAAATCTCCATGCCATGTTTTTGATAAAAGCGCATGGCTTTTTTATTTTCCCTATAAATAAGTAACCAAAGACAATCAAATCCGCTTTCTATAGCGTAATTAAATGAAAAATTTAGCAGTTCACTTCCTAGTTGTTTTCCCCAATATTCTCTTTTCAAATAGATACGTTGCAATTCAATAGGATTAAAATCTTCTAGTTTTTCATCGTTTCTATCCCATCGTAATTTTAAGTATCCAATTAATTCATCATTCTGGCAAGCAAAAAAATATTGGATTTTAGGATTAGAAATCTCTTTTTGTACCTTAGAAAGATTGAAGGCATTATCTAGGTAAACCCCCATATCTTCACCGTCTGTAGAATCCTTATAGGCATCATAAAATAAGGCTCTGGCAAATGGAGCGAGGATTTCGGCTTGATTATATTGAACAGGACGAATTTCCAAGATTTTTGAATATAGCTCTTTTGTTGTTAGTTAAAATCATCACCAAAATCCTCATCTCCATCACTTGCTGTTTCGCTAGGTGTTGTCGGTGTATTTGTACTCGTTCCTGTATTATTATTGGCTTGCGGACTAGGTTGATCATCAATTTCATCTTCAAAGAAATCGCCTCCCCCTTCATCGATTCCTCCATTATTACTAGGTGGAGGTGGAATATTATATTTAGAACAATCGATCTCTACACTCAATTCTCTTGCAGGCACTTTAAATCGAGCTCTAGTATTGAAATCTAGTTCTTTATCTTTTTCTATATTTTTCAAAAAATTATAAAAGATAGGGCCTGCCATTCTAGAACCTTGTCCCTGTGAAAGTTTAGTGAAACGTATCCAACGGTCATCTCCTCCTACCCAAGTAGCGACTACGATCTCTGGTGTCATCCCCATATACCATCCATCCGACTGTTTATTGGTTGTACCTGTTTTACCTGCAATTTGACTTTTAACACCATATTTTCCGTTAGCACCTTCTACAACTTTACGCATCATATCAACCATTATATAGTTTGCTTCTTCTGGTAATGCCTGACGCTCTTCTTGGTAAGATTTATGGATGATATTTCCATTTTTATCTTCTATTCTTTCTATAAAAATAGGGGTGTTGTAAATCCCATTGTTAGCAAACGCACCAAAAGCTCCCCCCATTTCAAATACCGATAAATTTACCGCACCTAGGCAGATAGAAGGTTGTTTAGGAACACGCAATTCACCTGGATAGGTCTCCTCATTTACATTAATCCCTAGATTGCTCACCAATTCTCTAACGGGTTGTGTACTCCGTAATTGTTTCATTAAGAAAGCAGAAACCGTATTTTTTGACTGGCGCAAGCCTTCTTGAAGGGTTAGTGTTTGACCAGTATATTTTTCATTGGCATTTCTAGGTGTCCAGTCTTGGAGCAGTCCAAATTCACCTTCTCCGCGATGTATTGTAACAGGTTCATCTAATACGGTAAAACAAGGAGAAATCCCTTGCATATTAACAGCCGTTGCATAAACAAAAGGCTTGAATGTAGACCCTACCTGACGCAAGGTATTCATATTAACGTGATCAAACTTAAAGTATTTATGGTTGATACCACCAACCCATGCTTTGACATGACCTGTTCTTGGATGCACAGCAATACTACCTGTTTGTAAGAACATTCTATGATAGCGAATCGAATCATATGGTGCCATCACGGTATCTTTCTCCATATTGGCACTAGCATAATCAAATACTTTCATTTTTACCTTCTTCTTAAAATTGACGGTTACTGCTTTTTGGAAAGTATTCCATCTATTTTTCAATTTTCTAAAAAGCTCATCATTACGAAGTATTTTTCGATACGTGACTCCTTTTTGCTTTGATATTAGCTTTTTCTGTCTTAGACTACCAATATAATTATCATCTTCTTCAGCTTTCATTAAGCGAATAATGTCAAAATCTTTTAATACGATACTATGTTTTTCATTAACAGCTTTGATAATCGTTGTGAGATACGTTTCTCGGATTTTTTGGTATCGACCAGATTCTCTGACAACACGCTCAAAGGCATTTTTTCTTATTTCTTTTTCTTCATCTGTAGCTTTATATGTCCAAGGGTCTTTACCTCTCCATGATCTCCAGAATTTTTCCTGCAATTGTGGCATATGTTTTGCCACAGCCGCTTCTGCATGGGCCTGCATTTTGGCATTGATCGTTGTATATATTTTATACCCACCAGTATGGACATTTCGCTCTACGCCGTCTTTTTTGGTAAGATCTGCAAGAATTTTTTTCACTTCTTTTCTAAGTTCTTCTCTAAAGTAAGGGGCTAAACCTTCTGAGTGCGTAGAACGATTGAATTTGAGTCCTAGAGGTAAAACCCTCAAAGAATCATAGGTAGCACGATCAAGCATTTCGGCTTTAACCATCTGATTGAGGACTATCATCCTTCTATGGTGTGTTGTATCTGGGCGACGGACAGGATTAAACAATGCTGGATTTTTAAGCATTCCAACTAACATCGCTGCCTCTTCTAAAGAAAGTGAATCTTGGCTTTTATTAAAATAAATCTCAGAAGCTGCTTTAATACCATTACCAGAATATAAAAAATCAAACTGGTTGAAATACATCGCCATTATTTCTTCTTTGGTATAACTCTTCTCTAAACGAACAGCCGTAACCCATTCTTTCAGTTTTTGGTAGGCTCTTTTCAGGCTAGAAGAAGGCTTTTTGGTATAGAGTAACTTTGCTAGCTGTTGGGTCACTGTACTACCACCACCGCCACTTCTATCTCCTCCAAGCAGTGTCCTATAAACAACACGTCCTAGTGCCTCAACATCTATCCCTGCATGATTGTAATATCGAGCATCTTCGGTCGCTACTAGTGCATTAACTAAATGGGGTGACAGTTGTTCAAATTTTACAGGAACTCTATTTTCAATATAGAACCGACCAATCGTCGATCCGTCGTCTGCTATTACTTCTGTTGCTAGATTTGTTTTTGGATTTTCTAGTTCTTCAAATGAAGGAAGATTTTCAAAAAAAGAAAGGTAAACAAATAAGCCAACAACAGCCAGTAAACCCAATATGGCTAGTCTCCACATCCATTTTGCTAGTTTTTTGTAGGTTGTGACTCTTTCTGCTCTTGGACTTTGATTTGTATTTGTATCCATATCTTTATTTTTGAATAATCATTATAGCAATGATGATCTAAGATATTTATTTTTTAAACGATTCTAGAAAAGAATAGGCAAAGATAGCTAAAGATTAACACCATAACGAATAATTAGTCGTAGAAGTGGTGTTTTAAGACTTATACATTGCGCTATTTTCCAATTCTTGCAAAACGGAATCTGTCACTAGATATTGTATAGATTTTTCTGCTTTAATACATTTTCGGATGAATGTTGCTGAAATTTCCATTAATGGCGTATCCTCAAATAGGTGGATGCTGGGATGACCTTTTAATGTTCCTAACTCGTAATGTGGTCTTTTGAAGATAAAAATTTGATAATCTCTTAAGATTAATTCATAGTTTTTCCATTTGTGTAAAGTCCCTAAGTTATCTCCCCCCATAATTAATGTAAAATTATAATTAGGATACTTTTCTTTGAGGTAGGTAAGGGTATCAATAGTATAAGAGGGTTTAGGCAAACCAAACTCAATATTGGATGCTTTTAACTTAGGATTGCCTTCAACAGCTATCTTAACGAGGTGTAATCTATCATAATCATTTGCTAAGGTCTTTTTAGGTTTATGCGGATTATGAGGTGAAACAACCAGCCACACTTGATCCAAATCTGTATGGTTAGCCATATAATTAGCTATAATTAAATGACCGATATGAATGGGGTTAAACGAACCAAAAAAAAGACCTATTTTCATGCTTATCTCAATTTTTTTAAAAAGCCGTACTATCCTGTGTTAATTCATTATTTTTTTTATCAAATGCTGCTTTAAATTCTTCCGCATTTGGTGCAAAAGCATCAATTAGTTCTTCGGGTATATGCACTAACCACTGTGTATCTCTTTTCACCAATTGGATAGAATCTTGAATTTCAAATTCATCTTCAAAATAGCAAGTACAAGAGTCCTGAGCAACTTTACAATCTATCTTATTAATTTTAATAACTTCGTGTTTGAAGTTCGGATCTTCTAGTGTGAATGTATTTTCCAAATATTCAATAAATTTGAGGGTATGGTCAGAACTAAGCACTTTTGCATCATTAAATTCATTCAAGTCCATATGTGCTAACCATGTTTTAGCCACATCCGAAGGTTTTGATGGAAGGGGCAAAGTCTTTTGATTTATTGGATCATTTATGCAACTCCCCATGAATAGAAGTAAACCTATAAAACTTGCAATGAAGAGGTAATTTTTATTGACCATATTTTAGGATTATTTAACATTACGCAATATCTGATTTTTTTAAGAATAATAAAAAATGAAAATAACCGCAAATATAGAATATGCTAACCAACGTTGGTCTGCTGATTTAAAAAAGCCTCTAGATATTTCTATTCCATTGAAAGCAGGTTTTGAAACGGTGAATTGTTTTTATGCACCTTTAATGGAAACATTTCCTGTAATTGTAGGTGATTTTATTGGTTCTACACAACAAGGAGGAATATTAAATTTTTTAAACGTAAAATTTAATCCTCATGGAAATGGTACACATACAGAATGTGTTGGGCATATTTCCAAGGAAAAATATACTATTAATCAATCTTTAAAAGATTTTCATTTTTTTGGAAAGTTAGTCTCTCTTTATCCTTTTAAATTGGATAATGGTGATAGAGTCATTACTAAACAGTTAGTACAAAATATTTTAAATAAAAATGAGGTAGAAGCATTAATTATTAGAACAATGCCAAATGATAGACTAAAGCTCAAGATGAATTACTCAGGGAGCAATCCTTCCTATTTTTCACCTGAAGCCATTGAGTATATTAAAAACTGTGGTGTACAACATTTGCTAGTCGATTTACCATCAGTAGACAGAGAAGAAGATGGTGGAAAACTAGCTGCTCATAAAGCTTTTTGGTCTTATCCCAATGCACCCAAAGTGCAAAATACTATTACAGAATTGATATTTGTTGACAATCAAATTAAAGATGGATATTATTTAGTAAATATACAGATAGCTTCTTTTGAAATTGATGTGAGTCCAAGTAAACCTATTTTATACAAGTTAGAACAGATTTTATAAAAATGCCTATCAGAATTTCATTACAGTTTCTGATAGGCATTAAAGAAGGTTTCAAAAATGCTCCTTATACGTCTACATTAGCATATTTTGCATTTTCCTCTATAAAACGTCTTCTTGGAGGTACTTCATCTCCCATTAACATAGAAAAAACTCTATCACATTCGACGGCATCTTCTATGGTTACTCTTCGCAAGATTCTAGAAGCTGGGTCCATTGTCGTTTCCCAAAGCTGATCCGCATTCATTTCTCCAAGACCTTTATATCGTTGAGTTTTAATAGAACTATCGACTTCCTTCCCTTTACTATAATGAGTTATGGCATCTTGTCTTTCTTCTTCTGTCCAACAATAACGGAATTGTTTTCCTTTTTTAACCATATACAAGGGTGGTGCTGCAATATATACGTAACCGTTTTCAATCAATGGTTTCATATATCTAAAGAAAAAGGTAAGAATTAACGTTACAATGTGGCTACCATCAATATCGGCATCACACATAATAACTATTTTATGATACCTTAATTTTTCTATATTTAAAATTCTTCCACCATTCTCTCCTTCTTCAATACTTACTCCTAGAGCTGTGAATATGTTTTTGATTTCTTCATTTTCATAAATTTTATGCTCTAGTGCCTTTTCGACATTTAAGATTTTACCTCGTAAAGGCATAATCGCCTGAAAGTGCCGATCTCGACCTTGTTTAGCTGTTCCACCTGCTGAATCCCCCTCTACGAGAAAAATTTCAGACTCGTCTGGATTTTTAGAAGAACAATCTGCTAATTTGCCAGGTAAACCGCTTCCCGTTAAGACTGTTTTTCGTTGTACCATTTCTCTAGCCTTCCTTGCCGCATGACGAGCAGTAGCTGCTAGGATAACTTTATCTATAATCCGTTTTGCTTGATTCGGATTTTCTTCTAAATAAAATTTAAGCACATCACCAACTGCTCTGGACACAATTCCATCAACTTCGGAATTCCCTAACTCTCCTTTGGTTTGTCCTTTAAACTGAGGTTCTGGTACTTTTACGGATACGACACTTGTTAAGCCTTCTCTAAAATCTTCACCCGAAACAGAGAATTTTAGTTTTTTAAAAAATCCATTTTCCTCTCCATATTGTTTAAAAACACGATTGACCGCTCGACGAAAGCCACCAACGTGTGTACCACCATCTCTTGTATTAATATTATTTACAAAAGAATAAATATTCTCAGAATAAGATGTGTTATACTGCATGGCTACTTCTACCTCAACATTCTCTTCCTTTCCTGTAACGTATATTGGTTCTTCTATGAGTTTCTGTTTGCTTTCGTCCAAAAATAAAACGAACTCTTTCAAACCTCCTTCTGAATAAAATTCTTCCTTTTTAAATTCTCCATCTTCAATCTCTCTTTCATCAATGAGCGTTAAATGTAATCCCTTATTTAAAAAGCCCAGTTCTCGTAAACGATTTGCCAAAATTTGAAAACTATACTCTAAAGTTTCAAAAATTTCTGCATCAGGTTTAAATGTAACGATTGTTCCAGTATCTGTTGCTTTCCCTGTTTCTAATACTTCAGTAGTTGGTTTTCCTTTTCCATATTCTTGTGTAAATATTTTACCATCTCTATGAACTTCTGCTTTCAAATGTTCGGATAAGGCATTCACACAAGAAACGCCAACTCCATGAAGACCTCCAGAAACTTTATAGGTATCTTTATCAAATTTCCCCCCTGCATGAAGTACCGTCATCACGACTTCTAATGCAGATTTTTTCAACTTGGGGTGCATCCCAACAGGAATTCCACGACCATTATCTTTAACTTCTATTGAGTTGTCTCCTTTTATTGTAACTATTATTTCACTGCAGTGTCCTGCTAAATGTTCATCAATAGAGTTGTCTACAACCTCATATACTAGGTGATGAAGACCTTTCCCATCTGTACTCCCAATGTACATACCTGGTCGTCTTCTTACCGCTTCTAATCCTTCTAATGCTTGGATATTCCCAGCATCATAATTCTGATTTTTAGGCATATTTTTTAATAAGCTATTAAAAATTTAATTAAACTACAAAAGTACAAAAAAAGTGGTTAAAATGAGATTAATAACGATTATAATAATATAGTCTTGGGGTTCATTTTTAATAAAGTCAATATCCTCTGATAATATTGAAACAATAGTCAAAGAATATTAACAATTTATTGAACAACTAAAGAGTTAATCAGCAAATTATTAATACTTTCACTTTTAAAAATATCGATTATTTGTCATATAACTACTTCAAAGAAAAAATATCACTTTTATGCGTTTGTTTTTTGCTATAATATGTGTTATTTTGTATTTAATTTTATATATTCAGATTTATCATAATCTAAGCCCCCAAGATTCTTTTTTGTTAAAATTCTAAAAAAAGAAACAAAAAGATTCATAGAACGTATATATTTTCTGGCTATATACAAGGTGACCCAAACAAACATTAGAACTAGAGAAGATGGTCATTTAAATCACCCTTAAAGCAGCAATTATGAGTAAGCACTTACCCCCATTTCTCTATCCATTGTTTCTTAAAAAGAGGTATGAAAAAAAGCCTATTTTTTCATATAAAGTCTTTTATTGCCTAATATTCATTTTTTGTTGCTCCTTCCAACTTGTTTCTCAAACACTAACTTCTAGAGAATTTTTTGATTCTGCTGAAAAATATAGAATAAATGGTGACCTTGAAGCTGCTGTGGAACATTATTCTGAGGCAATTAGAATTTGTAAAAGTGAAGGGGAAACTCAAAATAAACTGTGTAACGATGCTTATTATAACAGAGGTTTAGTCTATATGGAACAAGATAAGCCTAATAAAGCAATGCTTGATTTTAACCAATGTATAAAACTAAACCCACAAGATGTTGGAGCACTCTATTTAAGAGGTAGAGTGAAACTAGAATTAGAGGATAAATATGGAGCAATAGATGACTTTAGTACAGCAATTAAGTTTTCTCCAAAAGAGAGTACCTTTTACGTTGGTCTTACAAGAGCTTATTCACTCTTACGTGAATTTGAAGATGCTTTTAAAAATATAGAACAAGCGATACAGTTACAGCCAGATAATGAAGATGCTTATACTGAAAAAGGGAATATTTTTTTTCAACAAGGGGATTTCACTGCCGCTAAGGTAGAATATCAAAAAGCCTTGAACTTAAACGCTAATGATATTTCTGCTAATAATAATTATGCTAATGCTTCTAAAGAATTGAATAATTGTTCTGAAGCAATTGAATTTTATACAAAAGTTATTAACCTAGCTCCAAGTCTACCTTCCAGTTATTGTAATAGAGCAGGCTGTTATATTGTTTTCAAAAAATATGCCCAAGCAAAAGTAGATTTAGAGAAAGCATTGGATTTAGATGGTAAATATGCTATGGCTTATAATTTAATGGGATATGTTTATTCTAAAGAAGCCGATTATGAACAGGCTATTATCAATTATGATTATGCTCTACAATTAAATCCCAAACTTCTAAATGCTAGATATAATAGAGGAGAAGCATATTATCATTTAAAAAAGTATCCTAAATCTTTAGAAGATCTGAATGCCTATATTGAGGTAGATAAAAGTAATGCAGAAGTGTTTAGTCAAAGGGGCTTAACTAAGTTAGCTTTAGACGATGTACATGGAGCAGTAGCCGACCAACAGAAATCACTTGAAATTGATCCAAATTATATCGTAGCCTATACACGAATAGGAAAATGTTATGAGAAGGATGGAAATGTAGAAGAAGCCTTCAAATATCACTCTAAAGTTGTTCAAAATGATCCTAAAAATATTGAAGCTCATTTCAATAAGGGAATGATTTCTTATACAAAGAAGGAGTATTATGATGCACTAGGATCTTTAAATACTGTATTAGAATATGACCAGCAAAATGCTAAAGCTTTTGCTACAAGAGCAATTATAAATTTTGAGCTAGGAAAAATTGATGACGCCCTAATGGATTGTGAAAAAGCTATAGCCTTAGCCCCTCAATCTGGTGCTGCTTATTATTACAGGGGACAAATCAGCTATAAAATGAGTAAATATGAAATAGCATTGGAAGACTTTGATAAAGCAATAGACTTAGGAAAAGGTAATTATTTATATCATCTACATCGAGGTTTAGCCTTAACAGCCTTACAACAATTCCAACAAGCTAAAATAGAATTAGAAAAAGTTTTACAAAAAGAATCTAAAAACATCCTAGCATTAATTACTTATGCTCAAATAAACCGAAATTTAGGCGTCTATCAGACTTCCTTTGATATGCTATCTAAAGCAAAATCCATTGTAAAAAACAAAGAAGACAAAGCCAAAATCTATTATGAATATGCCTTAACCTACTACGAAAAAAACGATTATCAGAAAGCAATCCAGTTTTTCTTAGATGCCATAAAATACAATAAAGATTATGTAGAAGCCTATTATCGCTTAGGTTTGACTTATTCTTTTATCAATAATAGAGTAGTAGCATTAGAACAATTTAATAAAGCTATAAATTTACTGGAACAACAACCTACCTTCAAGGATAAAGCAGAGGTATATAGTGCTAGAGGGACTTTACTAATTCAAATGGAACAACAAGAGGATGCCCTAAAAGACTATGAAATGGCAGTCGCTCTTGAACCTCAAAATAGTACTTTTTATGAAAATAAAGGTCTACTTCTGCAACAATTAGGGCGTTATCCTGAAGCACTTGAAGATTTATCAATGGCAATTCAACTAAACCCTCAAGATCCTCAAAAGTTTTTCTATCGTGGTAATATTCATTGTGATTTAGAAGCGTTTTTTGAAGCTGTTAAAGATTATTCTAAAGCTATAACTTTACACAAATCCCCTCCTTCCCTATATTATCATCGTCGGGGAATTGCCTATTTTAATGATGACAAAATGGATAGTGCTATTTTTGATTTTGATAAATCCCTAGCTGATGATCCTGTTAATGCTGATGCCTACTACTATCTAGGTTTGAGCGAGTCTGCAAAAGAAAATGATGATTCTGCGATTAAATACCTTAGCAAGGCAATAGCAATTGACGATAAAAATTATAAATATTATAAGGCTAGAGGCAATGCTCAATATAGCTTGGAACAATATGAGAATGCAACTATAGATTATACTGCTTCTATAAAAATCAATAGTAAAGATGAAGAAGTCCACCTCAAAAAAGGTCATGCCAATAAAAACTTAAAATTATATGAGGCCTCCATAAATGATTACACAAATGCTATTACAATCAATGAAAATAGTTCTGAAGCCTATCATGGACGTGGTAAGGCAAAATATGAGTTAGAAAAATATGAATCCTCTATTGAGGATTATGATAAAGCTATCGCCTTAAATACAGAAGAAAAAGGCTCAGGTGCAAAAGAGATTTATTTCAATAGAGGTGTATCAAAAAAGGCATTAGGTCTTAAAGGAGAAGCCTGTTTAGATTTTAGTAAAGCGAATCAGATGGGGTTATTTTCTGCAAAATCTGAAATTAATAGTTATTGCCAATAATTGAATTTGAATAAAGTTCTATAACTTTATTGGAACTTTATTTGAAAAGTTATTGTACGAATTATAACTTTGTATTCTAATTGGTCCCGTAGTTCAATTGGATAGAATATCAGATTTCGGCTCTGAGGGTTAGGGGTTCGAATCCTCTCGGGATCACCTATTAAGCCCCCCTTGTAAGTTACTAGCTTATAAGGGGGGAATTTAAAAAATCTTAAAAGATTCTTTTATATAAACAGAAATATACTCACACTATTACTTATTTCCTGTTACAACAAAACACTGAGAAATAGGCTTTATATTCTTTATTTCTATTGAGATAACATAAACTCCTGATGAAAAATCACTTACATTAAAACGAGTGGTTTCTCTACTAATGTTAACAATATTTCTATCCATAACTTTCTGTCCTAAATCATTAAATATCCTTATCTGTGCAGCCTTCCCGATATAATCTTTCAACTCCACTTGTAACGTATGACTTGTTGGATTTGGATAAATGGCAACACAATTAGGATTTGAACTTTCAATGTATTCCTTTTCCTTATTTCTCTGAATTACTAAGTCATTTTCTCCTTCAGATATTATTTCAGCTTTAGAGACTTCTCCTCTAATCGTCAAAAATGTTTTAGTAGGAGTTGTATTAGCAGTAATTGCTACTCTCTTTACTTGTTTTCCAAATCTATTTTTCGTATTGAATTCAACTTCAATTTCACTCGTTTCTCCAGGCAGAATGGGATCTTCTGGAAAATATGGTACAGTACAACCACAACTTCCTTTCGCTCCTGTTATGATTAAAGGCTCTTCTCCTATATTTTTGAATTTAAAGACATGGGCTACTTTTTCTCCAGACTTAACTTCTCCAAAGTCAAAATCTGTTGTTGCAAATTCAATTATAGCAGTTGCTGTTTGTTCTTTAACTATACCCATTTCTTGAGCAGAACTTGTCAAAGAACAAAGTAAACATCCCATAAATAACAACAAATAATATATTTTCATAATTCTATTTTTTATTAAAGTTAAATATTTACTCCTTCAAGTTCATATATTTTCCATCAAAGGAGTAAATAAAAATTGAAAGAAATCTCCTCTTCTACTTAAAACGGCGTTCCGTCTGTTTCATCCGCAGGAAAGGTTCCGTTGTGAAAAAAACAACCTGATTGAGAATTGTACCAAGTATAACGGCTACCTCGTCGACTTAAGGTGCCATTAAGAAATACACGGTAAAACGGAATAGCTAAACTTTTATCATCATTCCAAGTACAGTTTTCAACATAAACAGGAGTATTATCTACTTTATAATTATAAATAGCATGACCATTAAGCATACCGAAGGTACAATTTGATAAACGAATCGATTTAGGAGAGGCTGCTGGATCTTTAATAGTGAGGCCTCTTTGCCAAATACCACTTCCATCAGTTTCAGCAAATCGAACACCATCAAAGATAAAATTAGCCGTATGTAATTGTATTCCATGAGCATGTTTAAAATTTAAAAATGCAGAATTACGAATACATATCGTTGAGGTAGAATCACCTCCAAATATACTAACTCCAGCTCCCAGACTGTCAGCATGTACCCCTGAAAGATTATATACACTGTTCGCAGGAGCTCCTAGAAGAATTCCTCCTCCTCCAGCTGAACTACTTCGCTTTATTACAAGACCATTCACATTGACCCTTTTTACAGTAGAGATTCTAACTGCAGGAAGCGTGCTATTTGAATAATTCACATTTGTCAAATGCATATTTTTAATATCCACATAACTCATACTCCTGAAAGCATCAAAACCACCTGTTAGTGTAGAATCAATTCTTACATTACAAAAAGACCAACCTGACTCTTCACCTGCCTCATTCACCCTCAAAGCAGGTGTGTCGCTTTCGACTACCCTACAATGAAGATTCGTTAAATTTCCAGTCCAATTTCCAGCAAGTTTGATAAAATATTTAATCTTATAAGCACTAATATTAGAAATATTCACCATGCCTGCATGCGCTCCTACATTTATTGGAGAGGATGATAGATCAATCACATTACCTGCCGATTGTTCTGTACTGATAATATTCGAAATACTTGCTTGTGGTCGTCGACCAAAATTAACTTGGTCGTTTCTCAACGCTACAATATGACCATCACAAGAATCAGCAAAAATATTGTTGATATTTGTGTTTAAACTCGTTGAGGTAGAAATACTTGCTCCCTCCATATCTCTAAAAATCATATTTTCAATAAGACTATATTGAGTATATCCTCCTGCATTATATGAAAAATTGATACCGCTACCTGTTCCACCTTCACTAAATCTTCCATTAATAATTCCATTTCGTATAATAATCTGCTTTATCACCTCTGTCCCTTGACGATTAATCATAATGATAGAATTAACGTTTTCATTAAGAGTAGGAACAATCGTAGAACCATTCAAATCAAATATCAATTCTTGATTGGTTATATTCAAACAAGCAAGTGGGTTAACTGTACTCTTGGAGACACGATATACTTTACCTGGTTCTCCTAAAATCATTTTCTTACATGGGTTCGTACCTGCGCTATCAATTGCCGCTTGTATCGCTGCACGATCGTCAGCTATACCATCACCAACTGCACCAAAATCAGATAAATATAACGGATTAGAACTAGAACTTGTCGTAATATTCATTTGACTGCTTTGATTGAACCGATTTAAAATTTCTATATCCGATGCATTCTTAAAAAAGTTAATTTTATTATTATGCGCTGTCGTAGAATTATCCGTATCAATATTTTCAGAATAACTATATATACCTTTTATATTAGTTGTTTCATTTTTGACCGCTTTATCAGAAAAATTGGGGCTACCCCATGCCGTAGTCATTGTACCTAAAATAAACAAGCACAACAATTTAAATATATTTTTCATAATATTTCTATTTTTATTTAAAAAAAATTTATATCAGCTTATAGGGATACTATGAAGTTGTTTAATAATGAAGGTTGATTTTAATTATAAGTGCTTGTATTTCAAGATAAAACTCCATTCTTTTTTCGTAGCCTTAGCTACGTACGGTGAAAAGAATCAGCTGAAATATTGAGATACAATGACTTGTAAATAATTCATCATTCTATTTTTAAAAAACTTCTATAAGTAATCTCTTTCGAGGTTAATATTATACCTCTCCATAAGTTCTAACAACAGATTTTTTTTCTAGAAAAATTATCGTATGTACTACGTGTTTATATGTTCAACATTAACATTGTAACCTTATGAATCGATTTTAAAAACATTGAACACCCAAAAAATTGAAATTATATGTTATAAACAGTTCCTTGTTTATTTATGCTAATACTTTCCGATTATTTACATAATTTGTATTCAAAATCCTTTATTCATTAAAAAAATACATTTTCTTTGTCTAGGCATCAACTATTATCAGAAATACAACAAATCTTAAAACCTATTTATGGTGAAAGTGAAGCAAAAAGTATAGCTCGAATCATCTTAGAGGATGTTTCTGATGAATCAAAAATCCCTACTGTTTTAAATAAACTTCTAGCAGGACAACCCATCCAGTATATACTAGGATTAGCCGATTTTTATGGACTCAAGTTTCAAGTAAATCCTAATGTACTTATTCCTCGTCCTGAGACAGAAGAACTAGTATACTGGATTCTTGAAGACTTTAAGTATTCTCAAAAAGATTATACGGTTCTTGATATTGGAACAGGTAGTGGATGTATTCCCATTACTTTGAAAAGTAAATTTCCGAATTGGAAAATTACTGCTCTAGATAAAAGTCCCCGGGCAATTGAAGTGGCCAAGCAAAATGCCATTTTTCATAAAGTAGATATAAAGTGGTTGGAAGTAAACTTTTTAGATGAATCCCAATGGAAAATACTCCCCAATTTTGATATTATTATTAGTAATCCACCTTATATTCCTTTTAAAGAAAAACAAAAAATGCCTGATTTGGTACTTAAAAACGAGCCACACTTAGCATTATTTGTCAAAAATGATGATCCGCTAATTTTTTACAAAAAAATAGCTGAATTTTCAAAGCAGAAATTAACTCCTAGTGGACAATGCTATGTCGAAATTAATGAAGCTTATGGAGCTGAAAGTATAAAGGTATTTGAAAATAATAATTTTAAGACCATTGAATTACAAAAAGATATGCAAGGCAAAGATCGAATGATCAAAGCAACTTTTCGATAATAAAAAACAAACTTCATTATGATTGCGTCTACCCCTAAACCTCCCTATTATGCAGTTATATTCACTTCCATTAAAAAAGAAACTGATGATGGTTATAATACGATGGGAGAAAAAATGATCCAACTAGCAAAAGAACAAGCTGGTTTTCTAGGTGTTGAAAGTGCTAGAAATGATGTAGGCATCACCGTTTCGTACTGGGCAACACTAGAAGATATTCATCAATGGAAACAACACACCGAACACCTCATTGCACAACAATATGGTAGAGAAAAGTGGTACAAATTTTACTGTACTCGAATCTGTAAAGTCGAACGAGATTATAGCTTTATTGCAAATAACTAAATGGCTTTCCCTATTGCAGCATTTGCCCTTCTTTGAGCCATATTTTTTTTAATCTCAAACCACTTCCCGTTCAATACTTTTCGAGCCAATTCATCAACATGTGTTAGAAATCCTACTTGGTACATTCCCCTCAGTCTTGCAGAAAAATTAGGGCTAAGCGAACGCATAGAAAATCCCATACCTGCTGAGTGGTATTCAATATGATGCCAATATCCCGAAGGCATAAATAAGGTATCACCAGCCTCGATCATACAATCGATACCTTTTACCTCTTTGAGTGCTGGATATTTATTATAGTCGGGATCATTAATATCTACTGATGTATGTGTTCCAAAAGGGTAACGATAAAGTTTTGTAGAATATTTTGGATGGAATAGTACCACCCGTTTTTTACCAACCAATTCCGTTAAAAAAACATTACTATTGTCCATATCCCTATGAATACGAGTAATTGCCCCTTCTCCACCAAAAAAGGCAAACGGCAAAAATTTCAATACATTGTCGGCTACATTCGGAAATTCAAAATCATTTAGTAATTCTTTTTTATGTTTAAAAACATTAAAAAGAAATAATCTTTTAGTTGTAGGTTTTTCTTGAACCAGCTTTAAGTATTCTCCAAATTTCATTGTGCTAGGAGCACCTTTATAAGAACGATCATCTTGTCGTTTTTCACCTTCAGAATCATATACTCCTACTTCCAAAGCTCCTAATTCATCTACAAATTTATTAAACGTCCATTGATAGATGGGAGCATCTTCTCCATAAAAATGTTTGATAATAACAGGAATTTGAGGTTTCATATATTTTTCTTGAAACTCCTCCCTAGTAATTCCTTCTACTTTGTCAATCTCTTTGGTTAATTCTAATGCCATAGTTTACGAACTTTAAGAATAGTCAAAAAATGCCGAAACAATTTACAAATTTACTGAATGTTATAGTATTCTCTTTATTATTTTTATAGAATTGACTAAAAAACAAGATTTCAATAGAATTAGTGTTTCTTTGTAAGCATAAATATTTTACATCATATGCAAGATAAACTCAAGGAAATAGAATCGCTTATCCAATTATTACAAATAGAAAAAGAAGAAGACTTCAATCAATTTAGAGATTTTGTTCAAAGTCTATCTTTATCCGAAAGGAGAGAAAAAGGGCTTTGTTGGCATCCTCTAAATGTGATTAAAACGGGCTATATCTATGGCGAACGGGCTTTTATAGTTGTTGAAAAAACCAAAGCATATAGTCGTACTCATCAATTTCGTTCTGGAATGCCTGTTCGTTTGTTTACGTTACAAGATGATGAGACATATGAGAAAAATGGTGTTATTCATTTTGTAGATAAACAAAAAATGAAAATTATTCTTAATAGTAAGGATATTCCATTTTGGTTAGAAAAAGGAAGTTTGGGCGTCGATCTATTATTTGATGAACGAACCTATATCGAGATGGAAAAGATTTTAAAAGAACTCAATCAATCTAAGGGAAATCGGCTCGCAGAGTTGCGAGATATTTATTTGGGTATTAAAAAGCCATCTTTTCACAAAGCAGCCCATTTTATTGAGCTTCCATCTTTAAATAAATCTCAAAATGAAGCTATCAATACTATTTTTAATGCACAAGATATAGCAATAGTACATGGTCCACCAGGAACAGGCAAAACGACAACCATCGTTCAAGCAATTAAAATTTTAAGTGCGCATGAAAACCATATCTTAGTAACTGCCCCCAGCAATGCGGCTGTAGACCTACTTACAGAAAGAATAGCTGCTGTAGGTGTTGCCGTTACTAGAGTGGGTAATATCTCAAGAGTAGATGAGCGATTAATTGATTTAACCTTAGAAGGTCAGTTGTCCAAACATCCCGAAAGTAAGAATATTAAAAAAGTAAAAATTCAGGCAGCACAATGTCGAAAAAATGCTGCAAAATACAAACGTACTTTTGGCTTTGAAGAACGAAAAGAACGAAGAGAGCTTTATGCAGAAGCGAAAGAATTAGATGCTTGGGCAAATCAATTAGAAGAACGTATTATTGAAAAAATTCTTCATAGTAGTAAAGTAATTACTTGTACACTTATCAATGCAACTCGTTCAGAACTAAATCAATTAACGTTTGATACTGTATTTATTGACGAAGCAGCACAAGCCCTAATTCCAGCCACATGGATTCCTATTTCAGTAGCTCAAAAGGTTGTACTAGCAGGCGACCCTCATCAATTACCCCCTACCGTCAAATCCAAAAAAGCCGAAAAAGGAGGATTCAATATTACAATGATAGAACGATGTATTGAACGATTCTCTACCGTTAATTTATTGAACGTCCAATATCGGATGAATCATAAAATTATGGGGTTTTCAAATCAACAATTCTATAACAGTCGTCTTATTGCAGATATAAGTGTAGAAAAACACGTTTTACCTATTGAAACATCCGAGCCATTAGTATATATAGATACCGCTGGATGTAGTTTTGAGGAACAACAAAATCTTAAAACCAAAAGTCGATTCAATCCTAATGAATTAAATATATTGAGGGAGCATTTGTATCAACTACTAGCTCAATATACGGATAATCCGATTCCTTCTATCGGTATTATTTCACCTTACAGTGCCCAAGTTATTTATATGAAGGAAATTCTAGAAACAGACGAAAATATTCAACCTCATTTATCATCTATTTCAATCAATACTATAGATGCTTTTCAAGGTCAGGAACGAGAGGTCATTTATATTTCACTCGTTCGGTCTAATGAAAAGTCGGAGATTGGTTTTCTAGCTGATTATCGTCGTATGAACGTTGCTATGACACGTGCTAAAAAGAAATTGGTTATTATAGGAGATAGCGCAACAATTGGCGGTCATAGTTTTTATAATGATTTTTTAAATTATGTTGAAAAATATGGTCAATACCAATCTGCGTGGGAATATATGTATAGCTAGAAAAATAAAAGCCGAGTGTCAAAGACACCCAGCTTCTAGTATGTTTCAATAAATACGAGAACAGTAAATTATCTCTCGTCTTTATATACTCGCTTACTTTTTAGTAATTTGTAAATCTATTCTTCTATTTTTTGCCTTACCTTCATCCGTATCATTTGTAGCTATAGGATTGGCAGAACCAACACCCTCTGTTTTCATTCTTGATGCTGCAATTCCTTTTCCTATAAGATCTGCTTTTACAGATTGTGCTCTTGATAAAGATAGTTTCTTATTCGCATCTTCATTTCCGGTATTGTCAGTGTTCCCGACTAGCTTTACTTCCACATTAGGATAAGCCTTTAAAACAGCTGCTAAGTTACTAAGTTGCTCTTGAGAATCCGCAGTTAATTTATCACTACCTGTTTCAAAATTTAGTCTATCGAAAGAAAATGCGCTAGAAATATCATCACTTCCAGAACCTAAAAATGTCGCAAATTTATCCACTAAAGAACCTTTAGGTAAATTCAAACTCACTCCACCTGGTAATGACACAGAACTTACAACTGCATCTACAGCACCTTTTGCTGCATCTACGGTAGCATTAGCAGCATCTCCAATAGCATCCGTTGTAGCTGTAGCTGCGTCTGTAACCGTATCCGTTACTGCACTTGCTCCATCTTTAATATCAGAACTGCATTGTTTCCATCCAAAGAATCCTAATGCTAAAGCTCCTAATAACAATAATAAAGGCCATAATTTAAAACCTCCACCTTCATTTACTTTTTCTGTTGTTCTTTCTACTGTTCTAGTAGCTGTACGTGTAGCCGTTCCTACTGTTTCTTTTACTCCTGAACTTAAATTATTGCTGATTTGATCTAAACCAAATTTACCAAACATACTACCTAGACCAGCAGGCATTGCACTATTTACATGCTCTCTTTGACCTTGTAATAAATTCATTAGACCCGAAGCATTCAAGCCACCTGACTTTACTTGTTTTCCTAGCAAACCCATCACTAATGGTGCTGCCATACTCAAAAGGCTAGAAGATGACCCTCTTTTCATTCCACTAAAGGAAGTAATCATATCGACAATCGAGCCTACTTTGTTTCCAAAAAGACTACTTAAAATGCCTCCACCTGATTGAATAAGATTATTGCTAGTGTTGCCACCTGCAAAAAGTCCTCCTAAATTGTTTAAAATGCCTCCATCATGTCCACCTGAGTTTAACATATTTAATAAACTACTTGCTCCAGACATATTAGAGCCTTTCCCAATAACTCCACTTAGCAATGTTGGAATAATACCACTTAAAGCGGATGATGTGTTGGCAGTGTTCTCTCCTAAAAACCCACTCGCCTTTTCAATTACTTCACTTGTTAATTGATTTTTTAATAGATCTACTAAATTAACCATGATTAAAAAGATGTTTTGATTATCAATAAAGTTTGTCCTCGCCTACTATGACGATATTTGTCAATAAAGTTACATTTTATCTTAGAACTAAATAGAATAAATGAAGCGAAATCTTTTATTTTTATTATTTTTATTATATAAATGTTTGTTTATTAAAGGATTGTTATAAAACAAGAACTGCACTATCATTTCATATAAATTTTATCATTATTTTAAATTAATCATCCTTTACTAGATAAATTATCTACATTCAATACATCTTTTGTTTTTTTATAAAAAAACTTATCTTGCTATCAAAGTGATGTAAATATATGAAATTTGGGGTAAAATTCGTGACACCTTCTTTTATCCTATTGTTAATTAAAAAAAGAAATTACTTGCTATTTACAACTGTAAATCTTAAACTTATAAATCTTCAAGAGAAATTATAAAATGATAAATATGAAAAACTCAGTAGTACTACTTGTTTTAATGTTAGTTATTCCTGCCTTTATACAAGCACAACAAGTTATCTATCTTGATTATGATAATAACAATTGTATGAGTAGGTATGAGTATAAAACATCAAGTAGTTTTATAAATAATTATATTGCTTATCATGTTTATAAAAGTCAAACTGAGCGAGTCATCTTAGAATTAGGCGCTGAAAATCAAAAAAACCAAAGTTATAAACCTTCTAACACCATACCTTGTTCCCAATTTACCCCAACAGAGGAAATAGTAAAAAAAATTAATTCTGGTTCAACTGATGTTTATATCGTCAAAAAAACCAATGGACAATATAATGTTTCTAAAGTGATGCTTGCTTCGTACCATTCTAGAAAAGGCGAAATGCTCAGGTATGTATCTTATGATTGCGAATTTACATATGATTTTAATTCTTTCCCAGGCACTACTGATTTATCTATCACCAACAATGTAGAAGTCTATTATCAAGGAGAAAGCGAAGAAGGTTGTAAAAGACAATATCACTTCAAAAAAATACCTGAATTAACCTGTAAACCCTATACAAAACTGACTTATGTTGAAGATGTAGGAATGGTAAAAGAAGAAATAGGACTTAATGATACACATGCTGGGCAAAATGCTATGACTCTTATTAAGGTAAACAATAATGCCCTTAACGATTATATTACTGAAAAATGTACTTCAGGTAAAATCTTAGAAGATATTGTCGTTGTGAAAGAAAAAGAAGTCAGTCCACCTCCTACAAGTTATTCTCTTGTGCCTAGTACACCTCCTAGCAGCCCTTCTTCTGAACCTGCACCACCACCTGCTGTCCGTATAGCACCTGCCGAAGATTTAGTATCACGAGGAAATCCTAGTAATTCTGGAACACCACAAACAAAAGTTGTATGCTCTAAAAAGTCCTCAAAAGGCATTCATATTGTACAACAAAGTGAAACGCTTTATAGTATTGCTCGCCGTAGTGGTATTACACTTGATCAATTAAGGGTTTGGAATGATATTTCTCAAAACAACGATTTAATTTATCCTTGTACAGCATTGAATATTCTACCACCTGCTTTTTATGAAAAAGGAGCTAATACTGGGCGCTTAATTAATACAAGTCCTACGAGAAAATCACCTAATGGTATTCATGTTGTTGAAGATGGTGAAACACTGATCGCTATTGCAAAAAGCTACGGTTTCACCACTCAAAAGCTTAGAGAAATGAATGATCTACATTCAGATAAACTTTTTGTCGGACAAGAGTTAAAAGTAAATGATTGCCTTTGTGAAGTTACAAAACGTACTTCTCCTATTCCTAAAGAATATGATCTAACTATCAAAGGAAGTCCTATTCCTTCGGGTAATCAGATTGTTCATGAAGTACAACCTAAAGAAACATTGTACAGTATTTCTAAAAAATATAATGTCAAAATCGAAAAGTTATTACAGTTAAATCAGCTTAGTGATCCTAGCAAGATCCAAATGTTCCAAAAACTAATTATATCAGAATAAAATATACTCTTATTTTACACTCAATATTTTAAAAAACAATGTTAAAGGCATCTTGATAATCTATCCAAATTTTAGATTCGTTTAGATAAGCATAATCCTCCGCATATTGTTCGCCTCTACTGGAATACCTTTTGCTTTTGGTTGTAATTCGATCTAGATGATGCCCTAGTTCATGCAGTAAAATATGTAATAATTGAAAGGCTTTTATCTGCTCTACTGTAAATTCACACCAATAGCCATCAGCTTTCTCCTCATAAGTTATCCCTAAACGCTCTAGAAGTGCTTGGTGTTCTTTAAAATAATGTTTATCTATTAGTACATCTTGTTCTTTTTCCCATGCTGTAATTACTATGACACCACCATTGTTATAGTAACCATCATAATCATTATTTCCCATGCCTAATACAATAGCATCTAACTCTTTAGATAAATTTCCCCAATTGGGAATTAATTCTAAAAATTTGATAATATCTTTCTTCTTTAAAAAATGTTTATAGCCTTTACCTGGTTTTTCCACATCTATAATAACCGCTTTTTGTGCTGTATTCCAATAATTGGGCGTAGGTCTATCATTATTTTTTTTCTGAACAATTCCCCCTTTAACCTTAGGAGTAGACTTCCTATGTGTCCTTTTCATGTCTAATTGTCTTAATCATAAATGATGTGTATTGTTCATAGTTATTGTTTTTAGGTATAACTATCGTTTAGTTGAGCGATTAGCTCTAAAATATCCTCTAATCGAGCTAGGGTATCAATCCATTGTTGAGGTATTCCTTCACTACCGTAATAGATGCCTGCCAAACCTCCAACTATAGCTGCAGAAGTATCTGTATCATGTCCTAGGTTAATGATAGAAAGAATCGTATGTTCGTAGTCGTTTTCATTTAAAAAGAACCACAAACAAGCCTCTATTGACTCCATTACATATCCGCCTGTTTTAATTTCTTTAATAGGTGTATCCCTGATGTCTTTCTGAATAATTTTGTAAAAATGTTTTTGTTCTTTTTCTGAAAACTTAATAACTGACCAAAAATCAAAAATTTCTTTCCGCATATTTTGATAGGCGATAACTTTATCGTACCCATTAAGTAAATGTTCTGCTACTCTTAAATATATCAAGCAACACATTGCTGAACGAATATGCCGATGGGTCAAAGCCGATACTTCCCATATTATATCAAATTGTGCTTGAATATTTTTTCCCTTGATATAGAAAAGAAGTGGTAAAATACGCATTAAAGAACCATTCCCATTCTCATATTCATCATCATGAAGTTTTAACAATTTCAAACGATTATAATCCTTAGAATCCAATATTTCTTTTAAACGAGCAATCGCTTTTGAAGTTGTGATTCCTATATCAAAGACTTTGCCCCAAGGTGTCCAATAACCTGTATATTTCCAAGCAACAAATTTTCTACTTATATCCGCTAAATCATATCCTCTAGCTAAGGATTCTGCTAGACAGAACATCAAAGAACTATCATCTGACCACGTGCCCTCTGGTTGGTTGTGTGTACCATAACCAATCATACCAATAGCTGGATTTTTTTGCATTTGATTTCTAGAAAGAAATTCATAAGGGACACCAATAGCATCACCAACAGCAATCCCAAACAAGGCATCCTTAATTTTATTAGACATCATAATTGACTATTTAAGTAGAATATAAGTCCTTCTTCTTGGATAAAAAGAATTGAACACTATTTCAAAAACAGATAAAAATTAACGTCTTAAACGACATACTTTATAAAAAGTTTTTTGAATGAACTTCGTTCAATAAATTATACACTTTTTTAAAATAACATAATTTTTTAACTGAAGTTATTCAATGATGAAGGCTGATTTTAGTTCTATGTACTTGTATTTCACGATAAAGTTCCATTCTTTTTTTGTAACCTTCACTACGGTGAAAAGAATTAGCTGAAATATTGAGATACCATGACTTGTAAATAATTCATCAGCTTTTTTAAACGACTTCACTGTATATTTCTTCAACTTAATGCCTGTTTTTACGTTTCACCAAAGACAAAGTAATAACAATCATATTTATTAAGCCTAAAAAACAAACACTCCATAAGAATAATTTTCCCTAATTTTACAACAGTCAATAATAAAAATTAAAATATGCGACGGCAAGCCTTAGAAACAGAACAAAAAGCCCTTGAAATCAACCTAAATGATAAGATATATGGTACTTTTTCTGAAATTGGTGCAGGACAAGAAGTCGCTCGTTATTTCTTTCAAGTAGGAGCTGCTGCTGGAACAATTGCAAAAACAATGTCGGCATATGATAAAGTATATTCTGACAAAATATATGGTACAGAAGCTAGTGGAAGGTATGTATGTGAATCTAGAGTTTATAAAATGTTGGATCATGAGTATGGTCTAATGCTTTCAAGACTACGACATGAAAAACCAGAGACAAATTTTTTCGTTTTTGCCGATACTGTTGCGGCTATCAATTACCAAAAAACCATTAAAGGACATGGTTGGTTAGGGCTTCGCTTTCAGTTATACCCTAATAGAGAAGCAAATGAAATTGTACTTCATGTAAATATGCAGGATAACGATAATGGTCTACAACAACAAGCTATTGGAATACTTGGTGTAAATCTTGTTTACGCTTGCTTTCACTACCATAATGACCCCGAAATCCTTGTGCAATCTTTAATGGATCATTTGCATGGAAGATTAAATATTGATATGTTGAGACTTTCTGGTCCTGACTTCAAAAGTTTAGATAATAGACTACTTAGTTTATGGTTGGTCAAACATAATATGTGTGATGTAGCCATGTTTAATGCAGAAGGAAAAAATATTCATTCCTCAGAATTTTTATATAAAAAACACCTAATGGTTGTTAGAGGAAGCTATCGCCCCGCAACCTTAGTGAATCAAGATATGCTCAATAAAAGTTTTGAGCAATTCAAAAAGGATGAACAAGTAGAAGCCAAAAAGACGTTCTTTTTAGTAGAAATTACTTTAGATAACCTTAAAAAAGGAGGTTTAGACGAAAAAGATTTTCTTGACCGTGCTGCTGTCCTTGGCAAAATGGGATATACTGTAATGATTTCTAATTGCGAAGATCGACACAAATTATTCAAATATTTTGAAGATTATAAAATCAAAAAGCTAGGGATTGGACTAGGGGTAAATGAATTACTAAGTATCATTAATGAAAAATATTTTCAAAATCAAAATGATAGCTTACTCTCTGCTTTCGGAGAGTTATTTAGAAAAAACGTCAAATTGTATGCTTATCCTGCATTCCAAGAAGGAAGTGGTGAATTAATGACTACTAAAAATCTACCTATTCCCAAAGAGATTGAATTTATTTATAAATACCTATTAGATAGTAATAGTGTCGTAGATGTTGAAGGTTTTGAACAAGATTATCTTCATATTTATTCTACCGAAGTACTTAGAATGATACAAGAGAATGAAGAAGGATGGGAAAAAATGGTACCTGAATATGTAGCAACTTTAGTAAAAGAGAAATTTTTATTCAATTATCCTTGTGAAACAATGGAGTTTGAATATTAGAACCTCTCAAATCATAATTTAAATGAAAAAAATATACTTGGTAAGACACGGACAGACAGACTATAATAATAGGGGTATCGTACAAGGAGGTGGTATCGATTCAGATCTAAATGAAACAGGTAAACAACAAGCTCTCGCTTTTTTTCAGAAATATGGTCATATTGATTTTGATGTTGTCATAAGTTCTATGCTTAAAAGAACCCATCAAACTCTTGAACCTTTTTTACAAAAAAATATACGATGGGAAAAATCCGCAGATATTAATGAAATGAATTGGGGGGTACATGAAGGACAAAAGGCCACAGAAGATATGAAAGCAAACTATGCCAAAATGATTGGTGAGTGGCGAGATGGAAACCTTGATGCTCGCTTAGAAAATGGGGAGAGTGCAGCGGAACTATATGAAAGAGTAAGTCGATTTGTTGAGCAACTGCGCCAAAGAGAAGAACAAAAAATTCTTGTCTGTACACATGGAAGGACGATGCGTTGTCTAATGGTAGCGATCAAAAATCAGCATATCATAGAGATGGAAAATTATTCCCATAGTAATACTGGGTTGTTTTTAGTACAACAAGATGGTTTACACTTTAACGTACTAAAAGAAAACGATACAAGTCATTTATCCAATATAAATCTTTAATAAACCACAACATTATCACTAGTATTGTTGTTTTTTATACGACGTTTATATATAAATAGCTACATAAAACGTTTTATGATAAAAGTTAGTGTTGTTAGTTATCTCAATACCAAACCATTACTTTATGGTTTAGTACAAGAAGGGCTCGATAAGGAGATTGATTTGCAACTAGATATACCATCTATTTGTGCTAAAAAATTAGTTACTGAAGAGGTAGATCTCGCCTTGATTCCTGTAGCAGCAATTCCATCTTTAAAAAATCCACACATTATATCCGATTATTGTATTGGTGCTGAAGGAAAAGTAAGGACTGTTGCTGTTTTTGCTGACCAACCACTAGAAACACTAACCGATATACATTTAGACTTTCATTCAAGAACATCTGTAGAATTATTAAAAATCTTATTAAAAAAATATTGGAAATTAAATCCTAACCTGATCCATGCTAGGGAAGGATTTACGAATAATATAAAAGGAAACACAGGAGCCTTAGTCATTGGTGATAAAGCAATACGACTAGAAGAAAAACATCCTTTTATATATGACTTGGGAGAAGTTTGGATGCAAATGACAAAATTACCCTTTGTATTTGCTGCTTGGGTAAGTAATCGGCAGCTTAATGAACATTTTTTAAATCGTTTTAATCAGGCATTAAAAATTGGGATAGAGCATATTCCTCAACTTCTTTATTTATTACCAAGTCCTCATCCTAATTTTAGTTTAAAAGATTATTTTACACAAAATATTAGTTATCATTTTGATAAAAATAAAAAAGAAGCCTTAACGCTATTTTTAGCAGAATTAAGTGATAAGTTACAGTCAAATGTCTTTAGAAGCCTCAATCCTGTTTAAAAACACACTATATTTGCCCTACCTCAAAAAACTTTGTATAAAATTCATTTGCATTTTGTATAGGATTTGCAGGAATATATATAGATTTTTTAAGGTACTCGGCATAAAATTATTTAATTTCACCAATTAGTACACAATAACCTATTTTTAAAAATTATATATCGTAAATAGTATCAAATTATTTTTCTAATTTTTATTATAAAAAGTATTATATGAAAACAATGAAATTTTCATGGGTGTTGACTGCTCTTCTAATAGGAACAGTATCTTTATTTGCTCAAGATAAAGCACCTGAAAACTGGTTTAACCTTGACTCGAATAAAGATGGTGTACAGGGTGTTAGTACAGAAGAAGTCTATAAAACATTATTAGCAAACAGAAAGTCTGAAACTGTAATTGTAGCTGTATTAGATTCTGGTGTAGATGTAGAACACGAAGACTTACAAGGAAACATCTGGATAAATGAGGATGAAATTCCTGGTAATGGAAAAGATGATGATCGTAATGGGTATGTAGATGATATCAATGGCTGGAATTTCATAGGAGGTAAAGATGGTAAGAATGTTGACCATGACAATTTAGAAGTAGCTCGGCTATATACAAAATATAAGAAACAATTTGGAGATAGAAATACGGATTCAGGTCTTTCAAAAAAAGAAAAAAAGGCATTTGCAGAATGGAAACTTGTCAAAGAAGATATTGATAAAAATAGAATGAAAGCCACAGAGCAATTGAAATTCTTTGAAAGTATTAATAGTGCTGTAAAAGAATTCAAACAAGCCTTAAAAGGGAAAGAACTTACTCTTGAAAGTTTAGATGCCGTTGAATTAAGTGAGGCATCAGGACAAGGAGGCATTGTTGCCCGAAATATCTTACGAGGAGCTGCAAAAAATGGTGTCTCGTTAGAAGAAGGCGTGGAAAATATTAAAGAGAGACTTAAAGGCGCTAAAAAATATTACCAAGGTCAATTAGATTATCATTATAACCCTGATTACAATCCTAGAGGAATTGTAGGCGATAATTACAATGACTTATATGAAAAAGGTTATGGGAATAATGATGTGGAAGGTCCTGATGCTTTCCATGGAACACACGTAGCAGGTATTATCGCAGCCGTTAGAGGCAATGATGTAGGTATTGACGGTGTAGCGGATAATGTTAAAATTATGTCTGTTCGTTGTGTGCCTGATGGTGATGAGCGAGATAAAGATGTAGCTAATGCTATTCGTTATGCTGTTGATAATGGTGCATCTATCATTAATATGAGTTTTGGTAAAGGATTTTCTTGGGATAAAACAGTTGTAGATAAAGCTGTAAAATATGCTTTAAAAAAGGATGTATTATTAGTTCATGCAGCAGGTAATTCTTCTTTAGATACAGATGCATCAGGAAATTTCCCAAATGATAAATACACTAAAAAAGGGTTATTTGGACCTAAGACAGCTGATAAAGGTTGGATAGAAGTTGGGGCTTTATCTTGGAAAAAAGGCGAAGATAGAGTAGCGCCTTTTTCTAATTATGCCAAAGAAAATGTTGACTTATTTGCTCCTGGTGTTGATATTTATTCAACGATCCCTGGCTCTGAGTATAAAAATGCAAGTGGAACAAGTATGGCATCTCCAGTAACCGCTGGAGTAGCAGCGCTCCTACGCTCATATTTCCCCACCTTAACCGCTGCTCAAGTGAAAGATGTATTGATGCGTTCTGTTGTTAGAACAAATGTCGAAGTTATTAAACCAGGTACTAAAGATGAAAAGATTTCTTTTGGTAAACTGTCCGTTACTGGTGGAGTTGTCAATTCTGTAAGAGCAATTGAATTAGCAAAGAAAATGAAAGGAAAGAAGAAAATAAAGAAAATCGTAACTAAAGTAGCTCCTAAGAAAGATGGTGCTTAATCGCAGTTCATTTATAATATAGATTATAAACGGCTTTGGGCAAATTTACCTAAAGCCGTTTATTTTTTTATATCAAAAATAAACTTCGAACCTTTTCCATATGTAGAATTCACTTTAATTGTGCCACCGTATTTAGTAATAACTTTAGATACCGTTGAAAGCCCTATTCCCGTCCCTTCAAAGGCTTGCTTGCTGTGCAATCTAGTAAATAATTGAAAAATTTTCTGCTGATGTTCTTCTTTAATCCCTATTCCATTATCTTCAATTTCAAAAACCCAATGTGTTGTATTTTCATGAGAGCTTATTTTGATTTGTGGTGTTATTCCTTCCTGACGAAATTTAATCGCATTTGAAATTAAATTTTGAAAAATTTGAATCATCAACGAACGGTGCGCCCGTATTGTTGGCAATGGTTTACAAATGATTGTTGTGTTAGATTCGGCTATCTGTGTAGATAGATTAGATTTGACCTGAAGCAATATTTTATTACAATCCACCGTTTCTTTCTCTTTATTTTTATTATAATCTACTTTCGCAAATCTCATAATGTCATCAATGAACGTTGTCATTTCTTTTGTCGCAGATTCCATAAAACCAATATACTCTTGGGCATTTTCAGAGAGTTGCCCTTCCATTTCGTCTTTCAAAAGGTTTGAAAATATACTAACATTCCGAATGGGCTGTTTTAAATCATGTGAAACCATATGAGCAAAAGCTTTCAGCTCTTTGTTCGCAACAAGTAGCTCTGCCGATTTAGATTCTAGAGCTTCTTTTTGAAATTCAATCTTTCTATTAGCAAGATGAAGGGTAAGATTTTCTTGCTCTAATTTCGAACGTTCTTTCTCAATTTCATTAATTTCAAATTGAAATTGTAATCGCTTTATAGAACGGTCTCTAAGCTGAGTATTAATTTTTTTGCTAACTTCTCTATATCTTTTGAATTGTATTTTAAGTTCCTTGACATCTCCTATCTGTACTAATAAATCTATATAATCTTCATAGACTCTTATACTTTCCTTAGCAAATACATTTACGCTATCAATCATATTCACTGCAGTTTCTAAATACTTCTTAGCTTTTTCAAACTTTTGTTGATGAATATAAATTTTTCCTAAAAAATAATGACTAGCAGCTATATTCATTGGTAAATTATATGCTTCTCCTAACTCAATAGCAGTATAAAACTCTTCTTGAGCTAACTTATAATCTCCTAATTCATAGTAAGCTTTACCGAGATTTTTATGAGATACACATTTAAGATGTGTATCAATGGCTGGATTAGAAATATTATCTTTAAAAACTTCTACAGCTTTATCATAAGCTTTTACATCATAATGAGTATGACCAATATTATTTAAAATACGAATTTCTATTAACGGTTGACCTGTTTTTCGAATAACTTCTAAACACCTATTATTATACTCCAATTGTTTATCATAATCTTCAAAAAAACCATATATCAATGCCATATACTTCCAACAATCTGCTAATTGTTGATAATAAGTACTATCTCTAAAATAATTTAGTGCTTTAGTATTTTTAACTAGAGCTTCTTTATAAATTCCATTTTTGATTAAAATTTGTGTAAGGAGCAGTTGCGTTGTAGCCAATTGGTAATCATCTTGCTCTTTTAGAGCAAGTTTTTCAATTTCATTAGAATAATTGTACGCATCAATAGGATTATGAGCCTGATCGATCTTCTCTAATAAAGCTTTAATTTTAAGTGAATCGGATTGTTGCATTATATAGTTCTCAATAAAGGGATAACTTAGACATATTCTAAGCTAGTTGTTTGTTTGGGTTTAAAAGCAATAAAAATAATAATAAAATCCAAAAAATCTGTTTGAATCTCCACTATTAACCTATAGTTTTATAAAAAAGAAGGAAAAAGACATATCTTAATCACCAATATTTTTTTTTCTTCTTTCATCTTTTTCACCTTAGTCAAGATCCTAAATCCCATTATTAATAGAAATGAATATTAATCTAATTTTCTTTAACATCTCATAACTATTATATAAAAATGTTTAAATTGAAATCATTCCAACAGCTTTTCGTTATATCAATTGTATTCATCCTTTACAGTTGTAACACCGATAAGCAATCGAAATACAATATTGATAGAGAAGGAGTCAAATATGATTATACTGATGACTGGGGACATTGTCTAGATCTTGCAAGCTTAGAAACTTTGGAGGTAAAAGAACTATTCGGAGAATCCTTGTGGAAAAACCTAGAACTTAACCAAGAAAACCCTCCCACAATCAGAAAAAAATATATTAAAGCACTATACAAGTATAGTTATATGATTAGTTATAATCAAGAAGGAAAAACTATCCCTAATGGAATTATTGTCAATATTTCAATGAATCACCTTAGACCTTCAGATAAACAACTAAGAGCAAAAAAACATATCTTAAAAGAAATTAAAGCTGCCGAATCAGAAACATTCAATAAGACCTATCCCAAAGGTTATCTTGTTAATCTAGGATACGAAAACGAGGTGAAAGCTAGATTTACATTTGAAAATATGTTAGTTGTTAATCCTTGCCCTACTCAAATTATTGAAATTATTGCTGTTGAAAAAGATAAAATAAAACGAGAGAAACAAGTCAAACTTATAGCGAAAAAATTGATCAACACATTAGGACAGTAAGCTTTATCTTCCTTTCTAAAAATTTCAACTATAAATGATGATATGCGATTGATATGGAGAGTTTTTTGTGTACTTGTACTTTTTTCTATTCAAAACTTTTTTTAATTTACACAGTGCCAACTATACAAATTTCAAAACACAATTAACAGTTATAAATGCTCATTTGGAGTCTAGTCCTAAAAACAAAAATAAAGGACGAGGTTCTCCTTATATTACTTTTCAACTTAAAGAATACTCTAAGTTTGAATTTAAAATACGTGATCCTGTATATGAATTTGCAAAAGTGCGAAAAATCGATCGAATTAGAAAAGATAAACCTATCCAAATAGGTATTTACACAAAAGACTTATTACAAAAATTACAAGGAAATAAAATACCCTCCTTTTGGGATTTTAACTGGGAGACTATTGAGGTATTTTTATTTGTATATAATGACACCATGTTACTAAGTATTGAAGACACAAAAAAAGGACTAATTAAAGCAAAAAAATCTAGTTGGCTTTTTTTTATGATAGGACTACTTTTTTTAGCTATGGCGTTTTTATCGCAACCCAAAAAAGACTCTAAAGAAAATAAGGATTGATTTTTCTAAAATTATATTATACTTAAACAACCTTATTCTCATGCTTTAGTCGTTTTTTCACATCAAACATTGCAATCTTTATAAATAAAAACTATGTCTAGAATCATCTTAATTTTTCTTTTTTTAAATGCTTCTACAATTGTTAGCGCTCAAGATTTTCAATCCTTCATCAATTATGCAAATGGTATAACCGACCAAACACAACGACAAAACACCGTTGATAGTTTTATGAATGTTATACATCACATAGGAATTCCCTATCTAGAAAATGATACTATTGCCAATTTTATTTATAAAGGAAATGCCTCTTCTGTGCACATTGCTGGTGATTTTAGTTTTTGGAGTCCAGATGGACACGCTTTGAGCAATTTACAAGGAACGGATTTCTGGTATTCAACTCAAAAGTATGAAGCTAATGCTCGTTTAGATTACAAAGTTATCGTTAATGGAAACTGGATACTCGATCCTCTAAACCCTAATCAAATCTTAGGAGGGTTTGGACCAAATTCGGAGCTGGCAATGCCAAATTATATCCAACCTTGGGAAATCCATGATTTAGATAATGTAGGACATGGTCGTTTAGAAACGTTTAGCATTAATAGTACTATTATGAATGCATCTTATACCATTCATGTTTATTTACCTCCTCAGTATGACGATAATTTATTATATCCTACTGTTTATGTTCAAGATGGTGGAGAATATATTGGTTTGGCGAATGCGGATCATATTATTGATAACCTACTGGATAGTGCTTTAGTTTCTCCTATGATTGGTGTTTTTGTCGTACCCAACGAGCGAAATAGTGAATATGCAGGTAGTGCAAGAAATAATTATACCCGTTTCTTTGTAGAAGAACTTGTACCATACATAGATGAACAATACAATACCATTCCAGAAGCAAAGGCAAGAGCCGTATTAGGAGATTCTTTCGGCGGAAATATTTCTGCATTGATTAGTTTTAAACATCCCGATATTTTTGGAAATTGTGGTTTGCATTCTGGTGCTTTTCAGCAAAATAATTTTGAAGCGAATGATTTAGTGCTAGGCGAAAAAAAGGATATAAAAGTAGCCTCTGTATGGGGCACCTACGAAGGAAGTTTAACCCAAAACATGAGAACGGTGCGCAACAGCCTTGCAGCAAAAGGCTATGACTTATATTCAAAAGAATTGCCCGAAGGGCATAGTTGGGGATTATGGAGAGCAACTATTGATGACTTATTAAAATTCTTTTTCCCACATGATATTACCCAAGTTAAAACAAATACAAAACTTCCTCTTTCTATAGACTTAACGTATTTTCCTAATCCAATCACGAATGAATTATTTATAAAAGTTCCTTTAGGAAAGTATCAAATCCAAGTATACAACATCAATGGACAATTAGTGCTAAATAAAACCGATCAGCCCGTTCATACAGAACAATATCGTATTGCCTTGGCTGATCTAGAAAAAGGTATTTATTTTTTAAAAGTTAAAGGCGAAAAAATCATTTATACAGGACGTTTTTTAAAATAATACGATATGACAAAAGAAGAAATCTTAAAAAAATTGAAAACCTGTGGTAATGAGGGCACAAAGAAAATATATATCAAACATGGTGCAAAAGAACCATTCTTTGGAGTAAAGGTTGCTGATCTCAAAAAAATTTTAAAAAAGACGAAAAAGAATCATGAACTATCCCTAGAATTATATGCGACAGGCAATTCTGATGCAATGTATTTAGCAGGCTTGATGGCTGATGAAACAAAAATTACAGCAATAGAACTGGAAGAATGGGCGGATAAAGCTTATTGGTATATGTTGAGCGAATATACCGTTCCGTGGGTCGCAGCAGAAACAGCATTTGGTTTTAACTTAGGGCTAAAATGGATAGCATCTTCTGAAGAAAGAATCGCATCTGCAGGATGGGCAACCTTATCCTATTATGCAGGTGTAAATCCCGACGAGAAACTGGATATTTCAAAATATCAAACCTTATTAGATATAGTCGAAAAAGATATTCACCAAGCACAAAATAGAGTACGTTATACTATGAATGGCTTTGTAATTGCTACTGGAATGCATATTAAAACTCTAACAAATAAAGCAATGGATAGTGCAGTCAAAATAGGAAAAGTCCAAGTTTCTATGGGAGAAACAGCTTGTAAAGTACCATTAGCCTCTACGTATTTAAAAAAGATTATCGATAAAGGGAAGGTTGGAAAAAAACGTAAAACCGCACGCTGTTAAAATTGTAGAATAATAATTTAAAGCCTTAACTTTGTGGTCTTTTTATTGGTGTACAAAATAATAGGTTTTAAAAAATGTCAACTCAGGCTTTTCAATTTAAAAAATTTAAAGTAACACAAGAAAACTGTGCCATGAAAATTGGTACAGATAGTGTATTGCTTGGAGCGTGGGCAAATACAAAAAATGCTCACAATATTCTCGATATAGGAACAGGAACAGGTGTTATTGCCTTAATGATGGCTCAAAAAAACACAACTGCAAATATTTATGCTGTAGAAATAGATGAAGCATCTGCTAAAGAAGCTCAACAAAATGCAGCAGACAGTCCTTGGAAAAATCGATTAATCATTGAACATACAGCCATTCAGGATTTTGCTAAAGGCTCTAGGCTATCTTTTGACCTAATTGTTTGTAATCCACCTTTTTTTACAGGAGGAGTTATCGCCAACAAAAATAATAGAGCAATCGCTCGACATACCATCAAATTACCTAATGGCGAATTATTAAATGCTGCTAGGAATTTACTCAGCAAAAGAGGAAAGTTTTGCGTTATCTTACCGCTTATTGAAGGATTACGATTTAAGGAACAAGCAAAATCATATCGTTTATTCTGTACAAAAATGACAGAAGTCTATCCACAAAAAGATAAAAAAATTGAACGATTACTTTTACAATTTGAGTTAGAAGATAAAAAAGAGATAAAAGATATACTTGTTGTCCAAAATAATGGAGCTAATAATTGGACAAAAGAATATAAAAAACTAACATCTGATTTTTACCTCTAAAAATTCATATTTCCGCATGCTTTTTTGTCTAATTATTTACACTTTTAAATATTCAAGGGTTAGACAATAAAAAAATTTCAAAAAAAAATCTAAAAAAATCAATTTTTTTTAATCAAAAGATTGAACATAACTGGATTTGAATAAGTTTATTCCTTAAATTATTAAACAAAAGTGTAAACTTACTCAAACCCACTACGTCAATGCTTAAAAAGAAAGTCATCATTATTGGTGCGGGCTTTTCGTCGCTATCTGCTGCCTGCTACTTAGCTAATGCTGGGTATAGTGTTCAAATATTGGAAAAAAACGACACCGTAGGCGGTCGAGCACGGCAAAAAATAAGAGATGGCTTTACCTTTGATATAGGTCCTACGTTCTATTGGATGCCTGACGTTTTTGAACAATTCTTCAACGACTTTGGCAAAAGCGCATCTGATTATTATCAACTCCAAAAACTTAACCCCGCTTATCAAGTTTATTTTGGTCCACAAGACTATATTTGTATAGCTGATAATTTTAAGGCAATTAAAGATACATTCGAATCCATCGAACCTGGAAGTAGTGCCCAATTACAGAAATTCATGGACATCGCTGAAGATAATTACAATATAGCCATTAGAGATCTTGTCTATAAACCAGGTGAACATCTATTTGAAATCGTTACTCCTAAAACAATACGTAAATTAGGTTCTTTTATCAATACTATAAAAAAGCAAGTTGCCTCCTATATCAAGAACGAAAAACTCAGAAAAATTCTCGAATTCCCCGTCCTTTTCCTAGGCGCAAAACCCAGCAACACCCCATCCTTTTACAATTTTATGAATTATGCCGACTTCAAACTCGGCACTTGGCATCCTATAGGTGGAATGTATGAAGTCGTAAAAGCTATGAAAGCTCTAGCCGAAGAACTAGGCGTCGAGATACATACCAATAGCCCTGTAAGCAAAATTCATGTAAAAAACAAGGATGTTATTGCTGTAGAGACCGAGGGTACTAATTACAACTGCGATATTCTTCTAAGTGGTGCTGATTACAACCACACAGAATCCCTACTAGATGAATCTTATCGACAATATTCATTATCCTACTGGGAGAAAAAGACCTTTGCACCCTCGGCTCTGCTTTTTTATGTGGGTTTTGATAAGGAATTAAAAAATTTATCGCATCATACCCTATTTTTTGATACTGATTTTGAAAAACACGCTGCAACCATATATGATACAAAAGAATGGGCTGAAGACCCCCTATTTTATGCTAGTTTCCCTAGCAAGTCAGATCATACTTGTGCACCAAAAGGAAAAGAAGCTGGAATTTTCTTAATTCCTATTGCTCCTGATAGTGAGGATACTGAGATTATCAGAGAAAAGTATTTCAATATCATCATGGATAGGTTAGAAAAGACAACCAACCAACCCGTACGTCCTAGTGTGTTGTTTAAGGAGTCCTATTGTGTCAAAGATTTTAAAGCCGATTATAATTCTTGTAAAGGAAATGCCTATGGGCTAGCCAATACCTTACTCCAAACCCATATTCTTCGACCAAAGCTGAAAAGTAAGAAGTTAGATAATTTATATTTCACAGGGCAGTTAACCGTACCAGGTCCTGGAGTACCACCTTCTCTAATTTCTGGAAAGATTGTAAGTGATTTAATTTTAAAATACCATATTAATGAAGCAATTATTCGACCAGTCAAGTTACCGGTGTAGCCAACTCGTAACCAATGCTTACAGTACCTCATTCTCGCTAGGCATCAAATTATTTTCAGCACCTATTCGCCCCGCAATTTATGCGATATATGGTTTTGTGCGTTATGCTGATGAAATTGTAGATACCTTCCATGATTATGATCAGGCAACGCTTTTCTATGAGTTTCAAGCAGACTATCAAAAAGCTCTAAAACGCCGTATAAGCCTCAACCCTATCCTTAATTCGTTTCAAGAGATTGTTCATAAATATGAGCTATATCAATTTGTAGACGACTTTATGAAAAGAATGGAAATGGATTTAAATAAAAAAAATTATTTGACAGAGGAAGAATATAAAAACTATATCTATGGTTCAGCCGATGTAATCGGATTAATGTGTTTACGTGTTTTTGTAAATAATAACGAACAACGCTTCAATGAGCTAAAGCCTTCAGCCATGCGCTTAGGCTCTGCCTTTCAAAAAGTAAATTTCTTAAGAGATATAAAAGCAGACACCGAAAATCTAGGGCGTTCATACTTCCCAAACCTAGATGATGAAGCTCTAAAAGAATCAAGCAAAAAAGCAATTATCGAAGATATAGAAGAAGATTTTAGAGAAGCATACAACGGTATCGTTCAATTACCAAGAGAAGGCAGACTTGGAGTGTACATTGCCTACCGCTATTATTTGAGATTATTGAAGAAATTAAAACGAATCAATAGTGAAAGAATCATGACTACTCGTACTAGAGTCTCTAATCCTTTTAAGATATTCATTTTAATGAAAGGCTATGTTCGTTATAAACTTAATTTGATATAATGAAATGGATTACTATTGTAAGCTATTTATCAATTTATTTTTTTGGATTATCTTGTGATATGATGCAAACGGTTCGAACACAATATCATGCTATTGAATCCAAAAAGCAGTTGGATGATTTTCTTCGTTATACCAAAAGTGTGAACTGTACTGGTTTAGAACCCTATGTTATTTCAGCAGAAATGCGCCAAGCAGTATACGCCTTTCTGCCCACTACAAAACTAAAATATTTTAATACAGGTAAAAAGAAACTCGAAAAGTATATTAAAGATCAGCCTAAAAATATTGAAGCTCGATATATTAGGATGTTGGTTCAACATGAAACACCTGCTATTCTAGGGTATAAAAGTAATTTAGAAACGGATTATAATTTTGTGAAAGAAAATATAAAACAATCTGACTTACCAAAAGATTACCAAGAGTTGATTTTAAAAAATATAAATTTAATTAAAAAAGATTTGTGATGACATACCTCTTTTTTCTTGGCGTTACAGTTGTAACATTCATCATTATGGAAATGATAACTTGGTGTACCCATAAATACGTCATGCATGGTTTTTTATGGTACTTGCATGAAGATCACCACCAGCCTAAATATCAAGGTATCTTTGAAAAAAATGATGCTTTCTTTGTCATTTTTGCGATACCTAGTATTTTATTATTCTACTTCGGTATTCATCCCAATCTCAATTTTTTATTTTTTATTGGTTTAGGAATTCTTTGTTACGGAATTGCTTATTTTCTAGTACATGATGTTTTAATACATCAGCGTTTTAAATGGTTTAAAAATATAAAAAACCCATACTTAAGAGGTTTACGCAAAGCCCACAAAATTCATCATAAACACTTAGGAAAAGAACATGGAGAATGTTTCGGAATGTTATACGTTCCGAAGAAATATTTTGATGAAGCTAAAAACGTTAAGTTATCCTAATAAGTCAAATGACATCCTACACTTATTTATTAATTGACTTAGCGTGTATCTCTATTCCATTTATAGCTAGTTTTTATTCCAAGCACGCATTTTATAAAGAATGGAAATATTTTTTCCCAGCCAATCTTATCGTTGCTGTGTTCTTTTTAATTTGGGATTACTTCTTTACAGAAGCAGGGATTTGGGGCTTTAACCCTACTTATCTAACAGGAATTTATTTGACCAATCTGCCTATAGAAGAAATACTGTTTTTTATTTGTATTCCTTATGCCTGTACATTTACCTATTTCGCATTTACCTATCTAATTCCTCGTCATCCTTTTGATAAGATTCAACAGTACATCAACTATTTTTTAATTTCTATTTTATTAATTGTAGGGATATTTTCTTTTGGTCGTTGGTATACATCCTTGACCTTTATACTTACAGCACTTTATTTGGCTTACCTTGCCTATACAAAAGTTAATTTATCTTATCAATACATGGCGTATATTGCCATTCTACCTTTCTTTTTTATGAGTAATGGTTTATTGACAGGAAGCTATTTAGAATCTCCTATTGTTTGGTACAATGATATGGAAAATTTGGGATTTCGCTTATGGACAATCCCAGTTGAAGACAGTATGTATGGGCTATTGCTTATTTTTATGAATATCCATTTATATCTATATTTTAAACACAAGAAAAGCCTCCACTAAAAAAGTAGCATAGGTATCCATAACATATCGTATTTTTTGATTACTTTTAGTCATCCTCTAAAACACATCAAACAAAACAATCAACTATACACAGATGGACTTTCAGCGTGTTTTCGATATTTTACATTATCAAAATGAACTGTATCCGCAAAAAGTAGCTTTGGCTCATAAAGAGGGAATCGAATGGAAAAAATTTGATACAACACAATGTATATCGGAGGTTAATAAAATAAGTGCAGGGGCGATTGATCTTGGTTTACATAAAGGAGATAAAGTCGCTATTATTGCTCATACCAGTTCTTCCCATTGGAATTTTTTCGATTTAGGACTACAACAAATTGGCGTTGTCCTAGTTCCTATATACCCTACTGTTAGCGATGAGGTAATGCATTTTGTCCTACAGGATGCCGAAGTAAAATATTGTTTGGTTTCTAATCAGGATTTATATGATAAAGTCAAACGATTAGAAGAGAATCTGCCTTTTTTAGAACAAATTTTCACTATTGAAAAGTTAACGAATGTCCCCAATATTGACGATTGGAAAAAAGAACCTACAGCCAAGCACCTTGCCACACTAGAAGGTTTAAAAGCAATGCTCCATGAAGATGATTTAGTTACAATTATTTATACTTCAGGAACAACTGGTCAGCCTAAAGGTGTAATGCTATCACATAAAAATATCGTAAGTAATATCAAGGCAACAATCGCTGTAGTACCGATTAATTGCGATAAAGTTTGCCTTAGTTTTCTCCCCATGAGCCATATCTTCGAACGAATGGTGGTTTTTACGTATATAGCAGTAGGTGCTTCCATTTATTATGCCGAACGAATCGATACCCTTGTCGATAATCTTCAAGAAATTCGACCTCATTTTTTTACTTCTGTTCCCCGTTTACTTGAAAAGGTTTACGAAAATATTGTTGAACGGAGTATGAAAGCCAACGTTGTTGCTAAGAAATTATCCTTTTGGGCATTGGGTCTAGGCAGAAAATATAAAGACACGGGTAGAATGTCGCTACCTTTTTTCATCAAATTAAAAATTGCTGATTTTTTAATTTATAGAAAATGGCGAAAAGCCCTAGGAGGAAGAATCGAAGGCGTCGTTGTAGGAGCAGCAGCACTACAACCAGAGCTGGGTCGGTTATTTACAGCAGCAGGTATTGATATTCGAGAAGGATACGGACTGACCGAGACCTCTCCTGTGATCGCCTTTAACCGTTTTGAACCAGGCGGTGTCCGCTTTGGAACGGTTGGAATGCCCATCCCTGGCGTAGAAGTAAAAATCGAAAATCCTGATGAAAATGGTGAAGGTGAGATCATGGTCAAAGGGCCTAATGTCATGCAAGGATATTATAAAAGAGAAGACTTGACCCAAAAAGTGCTGCTTGAAGATGGCTGGTTTAAAACAGGAGATATTGGAACATTTTTAGACAAACGGTTTTTAAAAATAACAGATCGTAAAAAAGATCTCTTTAAAACATCTGGAGGAAAATATGTTGCTCCCCAAGCTGTCGAGAATGCCTTACGCTCCTCGCCTTATATTAAACAGTGTATGGTTATTGGAAATAATCGCCAATTCGTTTCAGCCTTAGTTATTCCTTTCTTTCCCGAATTAGAGATGTGGTGTATTGAAAATAATATCCATTGGACAGCTCCTCAATATATGGTAATCAATCCGAAGGTTGTTGCCTTTATGGAAGAAGAAGTCGCTAAAATCAATAAAGGTTTAAATAAAACAGAACAGGTTAAAAAGTTCCACCTCCTTCATCAAGAATGGTCTGTAGAAAATGGTGAGTTAACCCCAACGATGAAAATACGAAGGAGAATTGTATTAGAACATTTTGAAAGAGAAATTAATGAAATGTATGGGATTGCTAAAAAGAAGAAAAACTAGAAATCTATTTTTAAAAAGGATGAATTATAAAATACTTTCTTAAAACTTTAAACCAAATTTTCTTAGTTTTTTTGTGAAAATTTCCTATAATCGCATTATAAAGTAGTACAATAAGCAAATTATCTTTTACTTTACTAATCAAGCACTTTAATTTAAACTAAATCTAATGAACGATTTCACAAGACTATTTGATATCATTAGGTATCAAAACACCAAATATCCTTTGGAGAAATGTGTCGGACACCGTGTAGACGGAAAAAATATCTACTATTCCACACAAGAAGTAATAGACCTCGCTAATAATGTTAGCCTAGGACTATTAAAACTAGGACTCAAGCCTGGTGAAAAAGTAGCACTTATTTCCTACAAGAATCGACCAGAATGGAATATTATGGATTTTGGAATCCAACAAATTGGAGGCATCAATGTCCCTGTATATCCAACCATTAGTCCCGCAGAATATGAGTATATCTTTAATGATGCTGGAATTAAGATATGTATTGTAGGATTAGACGGGCCAGGAGATTTATTAAAAAAGGTAAGTGAAATTAAGGATAAAGTTCCTACTCTAGAAAAGATTTACACATTTGACAAAACAGCTGAAGCGCCTTATTGGGAAGACTTATTTGAAGGTGGTAGTTTAGATGAAGTAGAAAAAGTTATGGACTCCATCAAACCTGATGATTTGGCAACGCTCATCTATACTTCGGGTACAACTGGGCATCCTAAAGGGGTCATGTTAAGTCATACAAATATAATTAGCAACATCAAGGATGTTATGCACCTGATACCAGTACAATCAGGAGATTCAGCTTTAAGTTTCCTTCCGCTTTGCCATGTTTTTGAGCGTACGGTTTCTTACAATTATTTTGCTTCTGGTGTTTCTATCACCTATACAGGAACAGATAATCTAGGAGGAGAAGAAGGTGATCTGAGAACCATGAAACCGCATTTTTTCACAACAGTTCCTAGATTGTTAGAAAAAGTTTATGAAAAAATATACAACAAAGGGCTAGAATTGACAGGTGTAAAAAAGAGCTTGTTTTTCTGGGCATTAAGTTTGACAGACGACTATGATTTTGATAAAAAATATAGTGGTCTAGATGGAATTAAACGTAAAATCGCTGATAAGTTAATCTTCAGCAAATGGAGAGAAGCGCTTGGTGGAAATATCAAAGGTATTTTTACGGGGGCAGCCGCTTGTCCTGTTAAGATGGCAAGAATTTTTTCTGCTGCTGGAATTCCTATACGAGAAGGCTATGGACTCTCTGAAACGTCGCCTGCCCTTACTGCAAATGAGTTTGGTCCTTATAGAGCCATGATGGGTACCGTAGGCCCCCCACTTAAAAGCGTTACGATAAAAATTGATGATTCGGATGGGAATTATAAACCTGGAGAAGGAGAGATATTGGCAAAAGGACCAAATATCATGAAAGGGTATTACAACAAGCCTGAAAAAACTGCGGAAGTCATGGATAAAGATGGTTGGTTCTATACAGGAGATGTTGGAAAAATGATAGAAGGAGCTAATGGGACGATGTTTCTTAAAATAACCGATAGAAAGAAAGAATTATTAAAAACTTCTGGAGGTAAGTATGTTGCTCCCGCCCCCATAGAAAATAAATTTAAAGAAGACTTCCTCGTAGAGCAGATGATGGTGGTTGGAGAGAAACATAAATTCGTTTCTGCTTTAATTGTACCCGCAGCCCCTGCTCTTAAAGATTGGTGTGATGAGAATGGTGTAGATTGCACAATTACACAAACGGATTATAATCCGAATCTTTACACCATTTCAAAAGATACCTTACAAAACGAAAAAGTTCGAGCAAAGTATCAAGAAATTGTGAGTGGTTTTAATCCTAATTTTAGCCATATCGAGCAAATTAAAAAGTTTGAGCTGTTAGCTGAACCTTGGGATGTTTCAACAGGGGAATTGACACCTACATTGAAACTAAAACGTAGGGTGATTTCTGAAAAATACAGTAATGTTATTGATGGTATTTACAATGTTTAATACCTAATCGAAAAATCAATGACAATTTTTATATCCTTATACGCAAGGTATGTTTAAATTTGGTAATTTTGATCAACTCATTTTTAGAGTAGTTCACAAATTTTAAACATACTTTGTTAAAAGGGAACTTCCCATGAAAAATTGTCTTCCCCAAATGTGCTTATCAAAAATTTTTAAAGCTCTATTCTTATGCCTTATAGTTTCGGGGCTAAGCTTTGCACAAGATAATTCTTCTTCCTTAGGACTTTTCGAACCTTCCGATACTTTTAATAAAAAACGATTTTGGACATTAACGGGTACAACAACGGCTGTCTACACAGGTGTCGTTATTGGACTAAATGAATTGTGGTATGCGGATTATCCTAAAAGTAAATTCCATTCTTTTAATGATTTCGGTGAATGGGAGGATATGGATAAAGTAGGACATTTGTATACTGCCTATTTTTATAGTCATTGGTCAACAAGTTTGTACAAATGGACAGGTATGAATGATAAAGCTGCTGCTTGGATGGGATTCGGAGCAAGTACCATACTCCAAACTACAATCGAAGTCATGGATGGGTTTTCTGCTGAATGGGGTTTTTCATGGGGTGATGTTGGTTTTAATACGGCTGGTTCTGCTTTATATCTTATTCAGGATTTAAAATGGAAAGAACAACGAATACTAATGAAATATTCTTCTTTTCGTCGTAAAGTGCCCGATTTCACCTTGTCTTCAACAAACGGCTTGAGTTCGATTACTTTGCAAGAAAGAACGGAGGAACTTTTTGGTTCTAGTTTACCCGAAATACTTCTAAAAGATTATAATGCTACGACTATTTGGGCATCTGTAAACGTCGCCGATTTTATTAAAAAAGAAGAATCTAAATTTCCCAAATGGTTAAATGTAGCTGTTGGGTATGGGGCTGGAAATTTATATGGTGGCACAGATAATAATTGGGAAGATGATAATGGCAATGAATTCCAATTAAACAGCCAAAATTTTCCTAGATACCGACAATTTTTTCTGTCTTTAGATGTAGATTTAACCAAGATAGAAACCAAAAGTAAATTTTTAAAAACCTTATTTGGTGCTGTAAATATTTTCAAAATACCTGCTCCTGCTATAGAATTGAACACACTAGGAAAAGTAGAATTTCATCCTTTCTATTTTTAATAGTTATCCCATCTTGCTCTCGTTCCTCTTACGTCAAAATGAACCGTTCTAGACTTTGGGTATCGTCCAATACCGCCTTCTGATTTTATGATTCTTTTATCTAAAAGTTCCAACACAATATCTTTGTCTTTTTTCTCATAATATCCATTTTTATCAATGTCTTTTATAACCATATCTATTGCTTCTCCTTTAATATGACGGCTAGAACCTGCACCACCGACTTCTTCGTTGTATCTAGGGTGTCTAAAGCCATTTGTTATCCGAAAGGCTTTCGGATCATACTTCATTTTAGCTAAGGTTTGTTGAAGTTCTAATAGTTTGTACAATAATTTCTTATCTATTAACCAGTAAAACTTTTGATTTCGATTGTGAATACTGGACTTATAGTATTTGTCTTTTGGTATCAAATCATTCACCCGAATATCTCCAACGATATATTTAAAAAAATCCTTTCGGTACACGATATAATAATTGGAATGCTTCAAGAGTTTTTCATATTTAGGCTCGGTAGATTTTGTATATTTTTTATACGTCTCATCCAATTTTGAAAATGGCAATTTCTCAAACTGTTTTAATACCGTATTTATCCCTTTAACTGTTTTGATTTCTTTTTGGGCTGATTTGAAATCATAGACTTTTTGGTAAATCATTGCCTTCGCTCGCCAATGAAAACTCAATATCAATACACAAAGCATTATAAAAATAATCGCAAGCAGTATGTGTTTTTTCCAATTCATTTCTACTTTTGTATAAAATATAAATTTTGCATAAATCTGGTTTTGTAAATATTATTGGACGACCCAATGTTGGGAAATCAACCCTAATGAACGCCCTTGTAGGCGAACGAATGTCTATTATTACCAATAAACCTCAAACGACTCGTCATCGGATTATTGGTATTGTAAGCGATGAGGACTATCAAGTTGTCTTTTCTGATACACCTGGCATTATTCAAGATCCCTCTTATAAAATGCAAGAAGCTATGAATCGCTTCGTGTCGGGGACTTTCGAAGATGCCGATGTTATGCTTTTCGTCATTGAAGGTACTGAAAAATACGAAGAAGATGATCCGATTTTTGAACGATTGAAACGACTCAAGACGCCTTTATTTTTAGTTATTAATAAAATAGATCTTCAAAAAGACATTCAAATATTACAATTAATAAAATGGTGGAACGATAGAGTTCCATTTAAAGAAACCATTCCTATATCCGCTTTACACAAGAAAAATACCGAACGGCTCTTTGAGTTAATTTTAGAAAATATTCCTGAGGGACCTGTTTATTATCCTAAAGATCAACTAACCGACAAGCCAGAACGTTTTTTTGTTAGTGAAATCATTCGAGAAAAAATCCTTCTAAATTATAAACAAGAAATCCCATATTCTTGTGAAGTTGTTGTAGAGTCCTACAAACAAGATAAAACAAAACCGCTTGTTCGAATAGCTGCAACTATTTATGTCGCTCGAAAAACCCAAAAATCCATCCTTATTGGGAAAGGTGGGCAATCTATAAAAAAACTAGGCATAGATGCTAGAAAAAGCATAGAGCAATTTATCGAACAACAAGTCTATTTAGAACTTCATGTCAAAGTTAAAGACAATTGGCGAAATGATGAAAATATGCTTCGCAGGTTTGGTTACCACAACTAACTATTTCAAAATTCGTTTAATAGCATTTGCTTCAACAATCAATTCATAAAAATCTTCATATTTATGCTTTATTAAAAGGGAACGGAATTTTGCTAAGGTATTGATATGCTCGTCCAGAACATCTAGCACATTGTCCCGATTTTGTCGAAAAATAGGCACCCACATATCGGGCGAGCTTTTAGCCAGCCTAACCGTCGAACCAAAACCACCACTCGCTAATTCAAAAATTTTCTTTTCGTCTTTTTCCTTTTCTAATACTGTCAATGCTAATGCAAATGAAGTAATATGTGATATATGCGATATATAGGCTGTGTGAATATCGTGTGAAATGGCATCAAGATAACTAATAGTCATTGGAATCGATTGATACATCTTCTTTATCAATTCTACTGCATCCTCATCACTATCCTCTACATCACAAAACACACAACTTTTATGATCATATAGATTAGGGATAGCCGCTTCTGGACCAGAAAATTCCGTCCCTGCCATTGGGTGCGTCGCCACAAACCGTCCTCGTTTAGGATGTTCTTTTATCGCATTTAAAATATTAACTTTAGTAGAGCCTACATCAATAACAGCCTGCTTATCCACTAAATCTAAAATTTTTGGAATAAGCCTTAGCATAACATCGACGGGAGTAGCAACAATTATAATGTCCGCTTTCTCTACTGCTTTTTTAAGCTTATAACTTTTATCAATTAAACGGCGACGAACGGCTTTGTCTACATTATCTGGATTGTTATCAACCCCTATAATTGTTTTTGCAAATCCATTTTCTTTTAAACTAATCGCCAAAGAACCACCTATGAGTCCAACACCTATAATCGTAACAACCATTTAAATTTTTGTTTTAATTCTTTCTATAGCTTCTTCAAAGACTTCTACCTTATTACACAATGAAATACGAATATACCGATTCCCATTAGAACCAAATATTCCTCCTGGTGTAATAAATACATTTGCACCATATAGAACTTTATCGGCTACTTCAAATCCGTCTTTGAATTGGTCAGGAATTTTTGCCCACACAAACATACCTACTTGATTTTTCTCATATTTGCATCCCAGTAAATCCATAATTTCATAGACTTTCTCCCTTCTTCTTTTATAAATGATATTCAAATCAGCATACCAAGTTGGAGGTAGTTTAAGGGCTTCGACTGCTGCTAATTGAAGTGGTCGAAACATCCCAGAATCCATATTACTTTTAAACTTGATAATATTATTCAAATAATCGCTTTTACCTGCCAACATTCCAATCCGCCAGCCTGCCATATTATGCGATTTGCTAAGAGAGTTCAATTCCAATGCGACGTCTTTTGCACCCTCTATAGATAGTAAACTTAGAGGGTTCTCATTTAAGATAAAGCTATATGGATTATCATTACAGATAAGTATTTGATGCTTTTTTGCGAAAGCAATTAATTCCTCAAAAAATGCTTTGCTTGCATTCGTACCTGTTGGCATATGTGGATAGTTTACCCACATAATTTTTACCTTACTTAAATCTCGCTTTTCTAAAGCACCTAAATCAGGTAACCAATTATTATCCGCTTTAAGATTATACTCTACTATCGTTGCTCCTGTAAGATTAGCTGTAGCTCTATACGCAGGATAACCAGGATTAGGAATCAATACCTCGTCTCCTGCCTCTAGATACGTCATGGAGATGTGCATAATCCCTTCTTTTGAACCGATAAGCGGAAGAATTTCTTTACTAGAATCCAATTCTACCTCAAAATTTTGACGATACCATTCCGACATTGCTGCTCTTAACTCAGGGATGCCTACATAACTTTGGTAACCGTGATTTTTCTCGTTTTGACTTTCTTTTTGAAGGGTACGAATGGCTGTTACTGAAGGCTTCAAATCTGGACTACCTATACCAAGATTGAGGACAGCTTTTCCTTCTTGGTTCAACTTAGCTATTTCTTTTAATTTTATGGAAAAGTAATATTCTTTGACTTTTCCAATACGTTTAGCAGTAGAGATTATACTCATATTTTTTGATAATTCCGCTTAGACTTTAGTGGTGATAAAATCCAATCGTGTAATTGACATAATGACGTCTCTGGACTAAGGCGAAGTAAAGATATACGATTTTTAGGAAATTCTATATTGTTCTTATTATGTAGTATTCTAATTTGATGGCTTTTATTATTTTTGTTCTTGTAATTAAAAGTCTATTTATTTTTTTAAAAAAAAATTAATAACAAACAATAAACCTAACACGATGGGAAATAATTTATTACAAGGAAAAAAAGGGATTATATTCGGAGCATTAGACGATAAATCTATTGCTACTAAAGTAGCAGAACGATGTGTAGAAGAGGGCGCAACCATTATATTAACCAATGCACCTGTAGCATTTCGATTTGGTGAAATTCAAAAACTAGCAGAAAAGCTCAATTGCGAAGCCATCCCCGCAGATGCAACAAGTATGGAAGATCTAGAAGACCTATTTTCCAAGTCAATGGAAATACTAGGCGGAAAAGTTGATTTTGTACTGCATTCTATCGGAATGTCTATTAATGTTCGTAAGAAAAAAGCATATACTGACCTCAAGCATGATTGGATGTCTAAAACCTTTGATGTATCCGCTATTTCTTTTCACAAGGTTATGCAGACAGCTTACAAAATGGATGCTGTAAACGATTGGGGTTCTATCCTTGCACTTACCTATATCGCAGCACAAAGGACTTTTCCAGACTATAGTGAAATGGCAGAATCAAAAGCCTTGCTCGAATCTTTTGCTCGCAGCTTTGGCTATCATTATGGTTCTAGGAATAACGTTAGGGTAAACACTATATCTCAATCTCCTACCATGACGACAGCAGGAAGTGGCATCAAAGGGTTTTCTGAATTCTTTGGTTATGCCGATAAAATGTCTCCACTAGGTAATGCCCCTGCTGAAGCCTGTGCCGATTATTGTATTTATATGTTCTCAGATTTATCTCGTTATATTACCATGCAAAATCTCTATCATGATGGTGGTTTTTCAAATATGGGTATGAATCCATCAATACTAGGAATGGATGGTTAATTAAAATATTGACAAACCCTCAAAACAATAAACCAATGGGTATCTTATCAAATTTCTTTGTATCCATCGACCAATTGGGTAATGTACTAGCTGGAGGAAATCCAGACAATACAATATCTTCAAGGGTAGGATATTATACTGAAGAATATTATAGTGCCGATAAAATTCCACTTAAGTGGAGACTTTTTAGAAACTTAATTAATTTTACGTTTTATCCAATAGATGGAGAAGGACATTGTAAAGAAGCCTATTACAATGATGCAGGTGAAGAGTTTGATGACAAAACTAGTGATTTTGCAATAGCCATATTAGCAATAATAATTATCCCCAGTTGTATTATAATAGCCATCTTGTTATATACTCTTTACCTATTTAAAATTGTATCTCCAAAGCAAATAAATAGAAGTGAAAATATAAAAAATAGACTTCGAATAGCAGAAGCAAAACTAAGAGGGGTTTTAACAGAATTAAATAGCTATTCTGTTAAAATAGATGAAGAATTAGATGATATTTTAGATGATACTGAAGAACGAGTCCAAGAAATTGCAGAGAAAATCAATGGTGTACTGAACTTGAACCAACGATTGGAAAAATATAAATTAAACAAACGCAAACATAACGATAATGGTAAAGTCTAATTCTTATACAAAATGATTGTTCATTAAACTAAGTATTCGTTTAAGACGTTTGTTATTTTGATGATAATTTATAAAATAATATCGACATGATGAAACATACTATTTTCAACTTTCTACTAGGAATAATCAGTTTAGTCTTTTTTATTCCAGCTTGTTCTACTTCTCAAAAGGCTTCTGAAGCTCCTAAAAAGTCGAGTGATACTATCGCTTCCATGCTTCCACAAAAGAATTCTCTTTTATGGAAAATTACAGGAAAAGATCTAAAGAAACCTTCTTATCTCTTTGGCACAATCCATATGATTGATAAGAAAGATTTTTTCATGCCTGAAAAGGTAAAAACAGCCTTTGCTGCTTCTGAAAACATTGTTTTTGAGATTGATTTGAATGAAATGCAAAATCCTATGGTGATGATGAAAATGATGACAGGAATGATGATGAATGATAATATGACTCTAAAAGATTTATTAAAAGAAGAAGATTATAAAAAAGTAAAATCAAAATTAGATGAACTCCCTATGGCTGGAATGCTTGGTAATATGCTTGAAAGGATAAAACCAATGTTCTTAAGTACGATGATAACCGAGCAGGGGATGACAGGAGAAATAGAATCTTATGAACTTCGTCTCATGGAAATGGCAAAGGCTAAAGAACTTCCAGTAGAAGGTTTGGAAACTGTCGAGTACCAATTAAGTATGTTTGATAGTATTTCTTATCAAGATCAAGCCAAAATGCTTGTAGAAGGCTTAGAGTATGATCAAGAAGAAAGTAATCGAATGATGAAAGAAATGGTTACAATGTATACAACGGAAGATCTAAATGGACTTTACGAAATGATTTCTGAACAATCTAAAGAGATCAGCAACTTTGAGGCAATGTTACTAGAAGGAAGAAACCGAAATTGGATTCCTGTTATGAAAGAAACGATGAAAGAAATTCCTAGTTTCTTTGCTGTTGGAGCAGGGCATTTAGGAGGCGACATAGGAGTTATTTCCTTACTTCGACAAGAGGGATATAAAGTAGAGGCTATCATGGATTAATGATTTTACGTAATCCATAAAAAAGAGGCTGTTCCAATCTCATATTGGAACAGCCTCTTTTTTAATAACGTATAGCAAATGATTATTTTTTCAATAACTTGCTGTAACGAGATTTATCGTTAATCACCGCAATAGCTTCTTTGATTTCTTTATCATTTCTAAGACCAATTTCTATCTTTCCCTTACGATAATAATACCGACCTATTATTTCCTTTTCAATTTCTTTAGAAATAGCATCACGATATTTTTGTAAATCATTCTTTTTACTAGTGATGATTTTATTTCTAATTTGTTTAATATCATTCTTAATATTATCTAAATAAAATTCGCTCTCCGAAACCTCTTCAAGTTCCGTCAGTAATTGTTCAGATGATGTTTGATAAACAAACCCTTTATTGGTTACAAAATTGATAAAATCATTATATCCTGTAAACCGAAAATCATGGGAAGACGCAATCTTAGGATGCTTCAACGTATAATTTGTAACAAAGTCGAAAATCAGATTTTCTTTTTCAAGGCTTTTTAACACATTACTTAGTTGACCATCATCAAGAATAATATCTGGTTTTATTCCTCCTCCATCGAGTACTGTACGACCATTTTTAGTTTTGAATGGCGTTCTCTTTGTATCTGGAACATTTACAGGTTCACCATTTTTGTAACTAACCGCTTGAATACATCGTCCACTTGGAATATAGTATTTAGCCGTTGTTAATTTCACCTTCGAATTATACCCTACATCTCTTGTATTTTGTACTAATCCTTTCCCATAAGACTGTTGACCAATAAGAATTCCCCTATCCAAATCTTGGATAACACCACTTACAATTTCTGATGCGGATGCGGAATTGTGGTCAATAAGCACCACTAAAGGAATATTTAAATCAAAAGGATTATTTAGAGTCTTAAAACTTCTATCCCATTCAGGGACTTTCCCTCTTGTTATTACGATTTGCTCATTTTTAGGAATAAAGACATTAGATACATTGATTGCTTCAGCTAATAGTCCACCACCATTCCCTCTTAAATCGAGGATTATCCCATTTAGATCTTCATTGCTCTTTTTTAACTCAGCTAATGCATCTTGAACATTTTTACCAGCATTTTGAGTAAATGTTGTCAGAGCAATATAACCAATCTCTTGGTTTACCATTCCCGAATAAGGTACATTAGGCACTTTTACTTCTTCTCTATTTAAGGTAACTTTCAATTCTTTATTTGAACCTGGTCTTTTCAACGTAAGCATTACTTTAGTGCCTGGAGCTCCTTTTAAAATATCGCTAATATCATCTTTACTTTTTCCTTTAGCAGACTTTCCATCAATCGCTACTATTTTATCACCAGGTTTTAATCCTGCTTTATGAGCAGAATAACCTTCATGAACTTCCTTTATAATTGTATAATCTCCGATTGCTTTCATTAAAGCACCCACACCACCATATTTTCCAGTAGTCATATACCGAAAACCTTCAATTTCGGATTCAGAGATATAATTTGTGTAAGGATCAAGAGATTCTAACATGGCATCAATACCTGTACGCATGAGCTTCGCAGGTTCTATATCATCGACATAATAATTATTTATCTCTTTGTAGAGGTTTGCAAATATTTCTATGTTTTTAGCAATTTCAAAATATTTACCATTTGTCTCTTGATTAACAAAAGAAAAAGTTCCAACGATTAAAAATAAGACTAGGATGTAAGATGTAAATCTTCTGACACGTTTCATAAACCTGATGTTTAGAATCTTTTTATTAAAAAATAAGTGGTTTAAGTTCAAAAACTTAACCATATAGAATAAGAGCAATATTTATTCCAAAAAGTTCAATAATAACTAATTTATAAGGGGAAGTAGTTCTTTAGATTTGATTTTTAAACTAAAAATAACCTTTATCGATGAAAAAAGCAATCAATTATTGATTTTAAACCAATAAAAATAAATGCTCTGCCTTCTTTTGTCAATACTCCAGATTCTTCATCTATCAAAGCATCTTCAACAAAGGCTAAGAGATCTTCTTCAGCATAATCATCAAAAAAAACATCTAATTTCTCCCTAAAAACTTTAGCACTTGTTTCATTATATATAGCCCAATTCCTTTCTTCCGCCATTCCTATTTTTTCAGCAACTATTGCCTTTTCAAGACCTTTTTCCTCTATGACTTTCCATATCACTAAAGTCAAGTAAAACATATAGTCTTGCTCTCTTTTAGTTAATAAATCAAAGGATTGCGAAAGTAAATAACTAATAATAATAGGTTGAGTTTCTCTAAACCTTTGGAGCAATACAGATTGTTCTTCCTCTGTATTAGATTCCATTTTTACGAGTATTGTATCAATAGCAGCTTCTGTTATTTCCATATCGTTTTTTAAAAGAAAATCTAATATCTACATTTTTTAAAAAATAAAAAAGCATCATCCAAAATCTTGAATAATGCTTCATACTTGTTTAAAGCTATTTTTCGGATAAAAGCAGATCTTAGAAGGAAGAAACAAATCTACTAGACTTTTCACATTGTATCCAGTCAGGAACAGGCGTTCCATTTTCCTCTAAAAACGTTACCTCTCCACTATCTTTCACCTCAAATGACCAAGAATGAAATTCATCACATCCATTGATACATGATCCCCATTTAAGAAAGTATTTTACTTTCCATGCACCATTCCTTCTGCTAATTTCCACATCTCTACCATCTACTATTTTATTATGCGTTTCTACTTTTTCAATTCCTTCAATATTATTGAATTTATTAACTAAAGCTGCTATATTATATGGACGAGAAGATTGCAGGATAATGGCATCTAATGTCTCGTCCCACTGAACATGTTTCACAATAAATAAATCATATTTTTCTAGTAATTCATTGAAATATGTATCTGTTGTTTCATTAATACCTTCTCTCAATTTATTTGCCCAAGTAACATTGCGATTATAAATAATCTTAAAGTTATCGATAGCTGGTTGTGGGGTTGTATGAATTCTACAACTAGCAACAACTTGTGCAGCATCCAGATCACTTAGTTGAACAGCAAGTAAGGCATTATATATTGATATAGCTTCACTTTCTGAAATCTCAATACTTTCAAACTTTAAATCATCATAGCTTGATAGAAGTCGTAAACTTAATCGAGCAGCATCTCGCTGTAGTCTAAGATTTTCCTTTTTTGAAATTTTAGAAGTAATGAAATGACTTTTTTGTCCCTTTGATAATTGGGGCAAGAGTACAAAAGAACTTAGAAAAATAAATATTAGCAACTGTTTCATACATATTTTGATTTATTAGAATTACCCCATATTTTGCCCTCTAAATAATGTACGTTTAATTTTTATTTTAAAAAAAGCAATTTATTGATTACTGTGACAGCATTGCTCCTCTATAGATTCAAAAAAATGATATTTCTAGTCTAACTCTTTTTATACTTTATCGTAAACATCTAGTCTAGTTTTCAATGCTAGTCTTTTTGATTTTTTAAAAATGTGACGATTTTCACTTGCAAATTTTTATGGAAAATATATTTTTTTTATCAAAATATTAATTTAAATATTATGTTGTTTAATAAAACAATATTTTTCCTAATTGTTTTTCTATTTTTTAATTCGCAAAATATATTAATTATACCGCCAAATGTCCTCTTCTTATTCCTCTCAAATAAGTAGAGCTATTTCCCTTTATTAATTTTGCTCTTTAGCCTACTTCTTTTTACAAAAAGAATTACCTTTGCTTTCTTTTCAAAATTAATTGGAAATAGAATTGTTCGATATATGAAATAAAAACATAAAATGATTCTTATTTTCAATAATCAGTTTATAATCTAGGCTTTATGGCTATTCAAAATGATCAATTTAAGAAAATAGTAGCTCATTGTAAGGAGTATGGTTTTATATTTCAATCAAGTGAAATATATGATGGTTTAAGCGCTGTTTACGATTATGGTCCTTATGGTGTTGAATTAAAAAATAACATCAAACAATACTGGTGGCAGTCAATGGTGCAAATGCACGAAAATATTGTCGGTATTGATGCTGCTATATTTATGCATCCCAAAACTTGGAAAGCATCAGGACACGTTGATGCTTTTAACGATCCTTTGATAGATAATAAAGATTCAAAAAAACGCTATCGAGCAGATGTATTGATTGAGGAATATATGGAGAAGATAGAAGTTAAAATTAATAAGGAAATTAAAAAAGCTCATAAACGTTTTGGCGATAGCTTTGATGAAGTAAAATATAGAGCTGAAAACCCAAGAGTAGCAAAATACATTGCTAATCATGCAGATATAGGAAGCCAACTCGCTAGTGCCATGAGTAACAATGATATGGTTACTTTAAAAGGAATCATCGAAGAGCTTCAAATTGCTTGTCCTGTAAGCGGCTCTAGAAATTGGACGGATGTTCGGCAATTTAACTTGATGTTTTCAACACAACTTGGGAATGTAGCAGGAGAGGAGGGCAAGTTATATCTTCGTCCAGAAACAGCACAAGGGATTTTTGTGAATTTCCTAAATGTGCAAAAGACGACTCGTCAAAAAATTCCTTTTGGTATTGCTCAAATTGGAAAAGCATTCAGAAATGAGATCGTTGCGAGACAGTTTATTTTCAGAATGCGAGAATTTGAGCAGATGGAAATGCAATTTTTCGTAGCACCAGGAGAAGAGATGAAATGGTATGAATACTGGAAAGATACTCGTTTAAAATGGCATAAAGCAATTGGTACACCAGAAGAAAAATTACGTTTTCATAAGCATGAGAACCTAGCGCATTATGCTAATGCGGCTGTCGATATTCAATTCAATTTTCCTTTTGGTTTTAAAGAACTAGAAGGTATCCATTCTAGAACAGATTTTGATTTGAGTAGCCACCAAGAATTATCTGGTAAAAAGCTACAGTACTTTGATCCAGTCTTAGGCGAGAATTACGTACCTTATGTTGTGGAGACTTCTATTGGATGTGATAGAATGTTCCTTGCGACTCTGAGCAATGCCTATGAAGAAGAAATTGTGCCAGATGCTAAAGGAAATGATTCTACTAGAACCGTTTTAAAATTAAATCCTGCAATAGCCCCAGTTAAATGTGCTGTTCTTCCTTTAGTAAAAAAAGAAGATGCGCTTACTAAAAAGGCAAGAGCCATTTTTGAAGATCTTCGCTTCTCATTTAATTGTCAATATGATGAAAAAGATGGTATAGGTCGAAGATATAGAAGACAAGATGCGATTGGTACACCATACTGTGTTACAGTTGATGGAACAACACTTGAAGATAATACCGTTACAATTAGAGAAAGAGATTCCTTAGAACAGATTAGAGTCCCAATAGAAAAAGTAGAACAAATTATGTCCGATAGAATTAATATGAAGAAATTATTTCTATAAAGTCATATAGTTTTCATATACTGTATCAAATACCGAGAATCCAATTTTTTTTTATATTTTTGAGTAGCAATTCAAAGGCACAATTTTGGTTGGTAATTCAGAAGAAAAGTTTAACTCACGCTTAGTTCCTAGATGTACGATATAATACTAGCATTTATTACTGCTTTTACATTGACTTACTTCGCTATACCCTCTATTATCCATATAGCCAAGATTAAGCACCTTGTTGATGAACCAGGTGAAAGACGCTCTCATAAAGTTGCTACCCCCTCTTTAGGAGGTATCGGCATTTTTGCGGGTGTTATCTTTTCCATAATGCTATGGACACCTTTCACTGTCTTTAGTGAATTACAATATATATTATGTGCCTTCATCATTATCTTTTTTATAGGAGCCAAAGACGATATTGATCCAATATCTCCTTATAAAAAAATGGTTGGACAAATCGCTGCAGCATTCATTCTAGTCTATAAAGCAAATGTTGAATTAACTAGTTTACATGGTGTTTTTGGAATCTATGATATTCCTGAATTTATAAGTATACCGCTTTCTGTTTTTACTATTTTGGTAATTATCAATGCTTTCAATTTAATTGATGGTATCAATGGTCTATCTGGTAGTATAGCAATACTAATCTCTTTCACTTTAGGCGTTTGGTTTTTTCTAGTAGATCGAATTGATTTGGCAATTGTTTCATTCTCCTTAATAGGTGCAACACTTGCATTTTTAAAATATAATGTCACTCCTGCAAAAATATTTATGGGGGACACAGGTGCATTATTACTCGGTTTAATCTGTGCTATTTTAGCAATTAGCTTTATAGAGTATAACAAAGAAGTACTGTTGAATAATAACCCTTACGCCATTGCATCTGTACCAGCTGTTACAATAGGTATTCTAATATTACCACTATTCGATACCTTAAGGGTTTTTACAACCAGGGTATTAAATGGAAAGTCACCCTTCTACCCTGATAGAACCCATATACATCACCTATTAATTGATACGGGACTCACACATATGCAAGCAACTGCTATCTTGGTTATTGTCAATGCTATATTTATTGTATTAGTATATCTACTCCAAAATATGGGAACACTTAATCTCCTAATATTACTACTTGTATTAGCTAGCTTTTTATCGGGTAGTTTATACCTTTCTGTTACTAAAAAAACAGCTTCTTGATGGGGTTCTTATATGTTTTTTTAGGCGGTGGGCTAGGAAGTATTTGTAGATATGGAATTGCTCAGATACTTAAAACTCAACAGTTAAATTTTCCATTAGCAACTTTAATAGCCAATATAATTAGTTGTATAATATTAGGAATGCTCGTTGCTTATACATTAAAAAATGAATGGGATGAATCATATAAACTTGGATTGATGACAGGATTTTGTGGCGGATTTAGTACTTTTTCAACCTTTACAAATGAGACATTCCAATTATTTCAACAGGGTAATATACTTTACGCTTTTACTAATATTTTACTGAGTTTATTAATATGTCTTATTGCCATTTATACTGGAATGAAAATAATAGGATAAACAGATTTTAAGAAAATGAAATTTGTAGTTAACTATATATTATGTTTTTGTTGTTTGAGTATCACGCTTAGTAGTTTTGCTCAAGGAGAAACGATTAATCCTTTTGATATACTACATCGGCTGGATAAGGATAAAATATTAATTACCAAAGATGAAACTTCTAATCAGCCTATCTTCCAAACTATATCGGATAATCCTTTTGAAGTATACGATAGTCAAGTAAGAACTATTGAAAGTATAAATAATGTAACGACAACTAGTCCCTCTCTTCCAAAGATTAAAGTAAAACCTATCGCTAAACCAGATATTGCTCAAAAGGTTTCGGTAAGCTATATTTTTTGGATTTTAATTGGTTTATTAGTCTATCTAGCAATAATTGCTACTCTTTTTAGACAATATTTAGGAAAAATTTTTAAAGCATTTTTTAATGAAAATATTTCTAATCATTTATTACGAGAATGGAATAGCACAATGTTAATACCCTATTTTACAGTATACTCCATATTTATATTTACAGTAGGAATTCTAACCTATCTACTAATTAATTACTACAGTCCAAGTGAAGAAGCAAAACTACCTTCCTATTGGATTTGGTATTGTATCGGAGCCGTAGGAGGACTTATCGTGTTGAAACACTTGGTCTTACAACTGATAGGTTTTATCTTTCCAATATATAAAAGCGTACAATCTTATATCTTCACAATTGGAATTTTTAATCAAGTGACAGGTTTAATTCTACTTCCATTCGTTATTCTAATAACATTCGTCTCGTCAGGACTTGTGAAATATTTTATTTATTTAGTGCTCTTGATACTTTTTATAATCTATATTTTTAGAACTTTTAGAGGACTTATTATTGGTAGTAAATTTTTAGTTTCTAATAAATTCCATTTTTTTATGTACCTTTGCACGATAGAAATTGCACCTATCATTTTATTGCTTAAACTTATATTATTTAATCAATAAAATGATATATGTTTTTTAAATAAAAGTATAATTGAATGGGATCTAACGGTCAAGTTAAGAAATTAAAAAAAGTCGAATCCATATTAATTTCCCAACCTAAACCAACACGCTCACCCTATTTTGATCTAGCAAAGAAATATGGTATTAAGATAGATTTCCGACAATTTATTCACGTTGAGCCAGTTGAGTTAAAGGAATTTAGAAAATCTAAAATTCAACCAGAAGAATATTCTGCTATAATTTTTACAAGTCGACAATCGATTAACCATTTTTTTAGGTTAACGAATGCAATGCGCATCAAGATGTCACAGGATACTAGGTATTTTTGTATGTCTAAAGCTATTGCAGATTATCTACAAAAATTTATTGTCTATAGAAAACGAAAAGTTTTTTATGGCAAGCGAAAAATAGAGGATTTAGAACCTTCGCTGATGAAGTACAAGGAAACAGAACGGTTTTTAATGCCTTGTTCAAATCTTGGTAAGAAAGATGTTTCCAATTTTCTTACTGAAAAAGGATTTAATTGGCAAGAAGCCATGATGTACAAAACATTATGTAGTGATCTATCCGATCTAAGCGATGTTACTTATGATGTCTTAGTATTTTTTAGCCCTTTGGGAATCGATTCATTGTACGAAAATTTTCCAGATTTCAAACAAAACGAAACACGTATAGCGGTATTTGGGAATAGCACTAAAAAGGCAGTTTTAGATCGAAATCTAACCGTCAATATTGCAGCACCAATGCCTGATGTTCCTTCGATGACTATGGCATTAGAAAACTATCTTTTAGATTCGAATAAAGACGATTAATTTTCACTAGTTTATATTTAATCTTGAAAGCTCGCTATCACCTAATAATAGCGAGCTTTTTTTAAAGATAACCGCTGAACACCTCTTGTTAATGCTTGTTAATAAGTAAAGTTGAAATAACAAAATTTCAAAATTGAAGAAAGTATTTTATCCTTACACTAGACAATAGTATATTAACAAGGCTGTGATAAAAGACACTCCTTAAATCGAAAGGCTATTTTTTCTTCTTTACCAAAGCAACTAATAATTCTAAATAAACGTACATTTATTATAAAAATAGTATTTGAATAAAAACGAAATAAGACGATTGGTTATATTCGGTGCTCTGGTTATCCTTGGAATCATTGCAATACAATCTTATTGGTTCTATGAAACATGGGACTTCAAAGAGAAAGAATTTGATCGAACTGTTGATATTGCTTTACAGAGAGTTGCCGAAAATCTAGCCGTTATTGATAGTTTTCAAATTCCTACAATCGACCTCGTAAAAAAAGCATCTTCCAACTATTATGTTGTTAACATCAATAATACCATAGATGCTCATAATCTCGAGTACTTTTTACAACGAGAGTTTCAGTCCAAAGCCTTAAATGAAGATTTTGAATATGGGATATTCGATTGTTCTAGTGATGAGATGGTTTATGGAAGCTATTGTAGTGTCGATGATAGAGAAAAGAATGAGCATATTAGTCGTTTGCCTAAGTACGATAAATTCACTTATTATTTCGGAGTTAAATTCCCAAAACGTTCTAGCTTTATCTTAAGTAAAATGGAACGTTCTATAATTTTTACTTTGATTTTGTTTCTTACTATAATCTTTTTCTTTTACTCAATGTATATCATCTTACGACAAAAACGATTATCCGATATGCAGAAAGATTTTATCAATAATATGACACATGAATTTAAAACTCCTATTTCTACAATAAATGTATCTGCAGATGTTTTCATTAATCACCCTGATATTCAACAAAACGAACGTCTAAGCAAATATGCTAATATTATTAAAGAGCAAAACAATCGGCTTAATATGCAAGTTGAAAAAGTTTTACAAATTGCAGCCTTGGATAAAGACAATCTAAAACTTAAAATCGAACCTCTAGATTTAAATGAAATATTAGCATCAGTTTTGAAAAGTAATGAAATAAAAATCAATGAAAAAAAAGGACAATTATATACTTCTCTTATATCTCAATCCCTGCCTATAAAAGCCGATAAAGTACACTTGACTAATATTCTCCATAATCTACTAGATAATGCTATTAAATATTCTAAAGAAAAACCAGAAATAACGGTTAATACAAAAATTGAAAACAATAAAATTTTACTAGAAATTGCAGATAAAGGTATCGGAATTCCTAAAGAGCATCAAGCAAAAATATTTAATAAGTTTTACCGTATTCCAACTGGTAATGTACATAATGTTAAAGGGTTTGGCTTAGGGTTATATTATGTAAAAAATATCTGTGACGCACACAATTGGAAGATTAAGCTCACTAGTGAAAAAGAACAAGGCACTCTTATAACTATTCGCTTCTAATTTCCAAGTTGTATAAATTTCTAAATCAAACTATCTTACACTAAAATCCGTTATTTTCAATAATTTTACATTATATTTGTTATGTATCTAAAAAAACCTTTCCTCTTTATTTCTTTTAGTCTATTTTTTTTGTACGCTTTTCAAAATAAAAAACCAAAATTAGAAAAGCAATCCGATAAAATTAAAGCAATGGTACAAGAAAAAATAGATAACTATTTATTACAATCTAAAAGAGAATGTGAAGAAGAATTGATTAAAAGCGTAGAATTAAAGACCGATTCTATTCTAATGTTTGAAGTACAACGATTATTAAAAAAAGATAATATAAAAATCCCTACAAAACCAATTAAACCTACAAAACCAGTACTTAAAGAAAGTAAAGAGTAAACATCTTTTAAATATAGATTAAGAACATATGGAGAAAAAGTGGATTCCAATTTCATATAGTGAAGAAGAAGTGACCGAATTACAAAAAGTACTAGGTGTACATCGTATATTCTGTCAACTCCTAGTACAACGAGGAATAAAAACCTACGATCAAGCAAAGCTTTTTTTCCGCCCATCTATCCATCATTTACATGATCCATTTTTAATGAAAGATATGGACGTAGCTGTAGAACGTCTAGAGAAAGCCATTCAACAAAAAGAACGAATATTATTATATGGAGATTATGATGTTGATGGTACAACTTGTGTAAGTTTAATGTATTCTTTTTTGATTCACCATCATTCCAATCTAGACTATTATATTCCTGATAGATATAAAGAAGGTTATGGTGTTTCGTTTGAAGGAATAGAATATGCAAAAGCAACAAGTGTTAGTCTTATCATTGCTATGGATTGTGGTATCAAAGCGCATACAAAAGTTGATAAAGCAAAGGAATTGGGTATTGATTTCATTATATGCGATCACCATATGCCACATGATACCTTGCCTGATGCCATTGCTGTTTTAGATGCTAAACGAAAAGACTGTACCTATCCCTATAAAGAACTTAGCGGTTGTGGCGTTGCTTTTAAACTTGCCCAAGCCTATACTGATAAACATGATTTATCTTATGAACCTTTACTAAATTTACTAGATTTATTGTTAGTGAGTATTGCTTGTGATATTGTTGAAATGAGAGGTGAAAATAGAGTATTGACATTTTTGGGATTACAAAAATTAAATGACTCTCCAAGCTTAGGATTGAAAGCATTAATAGACAAAAGTGGAAAAACTAGTCCCTTATCTATTGGAGATGTAGTTTTCGGTATTGGCCCTATGATCAATGCCGCAGGTAGACTTGGTGATGCAAAGGATGCTGTCAAACTTCTACTTTCTGAAGATAAAGAAGAGGCTACAACAATGGCCGAATTTCTATCCAAACAAAATAAAGAACGCCAAATGGTAGATAAGCAAATTGTAGAAGAAGCGAAAGAAATCATCTATCAAAACCCTAACTGGAAACAACTAAATAGCATCGTTCTTTTTAAAAAGGGCTGGCATAAAGGAGTATTAGGAATTGCCGCTTCACGAATCGTAGAAACGTTTCACCGTCCTACCATTATACTAACCGAATCTAATGGAAAGGCAGTAGGCTCTGCTCGTTCTATTTCCCATTTTGATATTTATGAATCGCTCAAAAGTTGTAGTCATTTGATGGAAAATTTTGGAGGACACGCTTTTGCTGCTGGTATGACCTTGAATATTGATAAGGTTGATGATTTAAGAAAACAGTTTGAAGCGGAAGTCAGTAAAAAAATCACTCCCGAACTTTTAGAACCTGAACTGTATATTGCAGCTCCTATTTACTTAAAAGATATAAACTCTAAATTTTGGAAAATTCTGAAACAATTTGCCCCATTTGGGCCTAAAAATCGACGACCAATATTTAGAACAAATGAAGTATACGATGGAGGATATAGTAAAGTTTTAAAAGATAAGCACCTCAAACTTTATGTAAGAAATAAAAACTCCTCTCCCTTTTCAGGAATAGGGTTTGGACTAGGGCATCACTATGATATTCTTAAAAAATCACCTATTGACCTCTGCTTTGTGTTAGAAGAAAATCATTATAATGGAAAAACAACACTCCAACTCAATGTCCGAGATATAAAACCTTCAAAAATATAGTTTTAAAATATTATTTACTGATTATCTACAGCTTCTTTATCTGGATTAATAATTAACTCATCCAATACTTTTGTCATTCTAAAAGACGTTAGTGATAAATTTCTAAGTTCACCTAAAAAATTAAAATACAATACACTATTACGAGTCCCAACTTCATGATTTTTGATTCGTTTAATTTGTTTTTTACGAGACGCGCGAATCGCTTTCACAAAAGCATCCAATGAATCTTGAAGTTCTTCCTTGCTACTTGTTGTATAATTAGAGAAAGACTGTCGTATTTCTACAACTCTTTTTTCATTTATTGCCAACATATCTTTCAACTCTGTGAACTGCTCAGGTAAAAGTGGTTTATGATTATTGTCAACATGATTCAATGCAGGATTAACAATATCTTTCGTTTGATGTGCCATTTCATTGAGATAGTCCATCATAAGTATATAATAATGCCCCGTTTCTAGTTCGTTATCTTCAATTTTATCAATAGCATGGTTTGCCCCAAATTTCAAATCTGTTGTCTTCTTTACTATTTTGGTTAATTTCTTTTTTGTTTTATTTAAAAGATTTAAATCTTCACTTTCCAATCCTCGTATAGTATTTTTTAGCACCACATTCAATTCTGCCAAAGTAGAATTTAAATTTTTATTACTTAATTCTAATACTTGTTCTCTGGATAAAATACCACTGACTACCATTTTTTCAAATTCTAATTGCTCCTCCAATCTTTTTCCATGATAACGGTGTGTACGATAAATCAAAATTGCTGCCACAATAAGGACTAAAACGATAGCTATACTTCCTCCAAAGTAAAAGATATTAGCAAAAGTAAAAGCAACAAGGAAAGCAGAAAATGCAGTAAAAAACCAACCTCCGATTACCGATAAAACACCTGATACACGATATACAGCACTCTCTCTACCCCAAGCCCCATCAGCTAAAGATGTTCCCATAAATACCATGAACGTAACATAGGTAGTAGAAAGTGGCAGTTTCAAGTTTGTCCCTAAGGCAATCAAAATACTAGCAACTACTAAGGTATTAGCCGCTCGTATCATATCAAAATGAGGTGCTTCCTTTCCTAGTATTTTTTGTTTTTGCTCAAAGACTTTGCCATCCATCCTACTAGCAAGATTTTGTTTAAAGCGTTCAGGTAAAACACTATTTACTACTGTTGAAAACTTACTAATATTTCTTACCAGACTTCTTGAAATTGCATAAGAAGCAAAACGTTCTGACCCTTCATATTGTCGTCCAAGATCAAGAGAGGTTTGTACTACTGAACGGGCTTTCTTTGAAGTCCAAAGTGTAATCGTCATAATGATACCCGCAATCAATAACAATAAAGTAGGTGTAGGAACTTTTCCTGCTAGTCCACTCATCATCAAATCCGCATTTTGACCACTTTCTATATACAACTCATACGAATTATATCCTGCCAAAGGCACACCGATAAAATTAACCAAATCGTTTCCTGCAAAGGCCATTGCAAGGGAAAATGTTCCTATTAAAACGATAAATTTTAAAATATTAAACTTACTAAACCATGATAAAAGTTGAAGAACAATAGACCAAAAAACAAAGCTTCCTAAGATAATCGTCAATGTATTTTCTACAATATACGTCACCGTATCTTTACTCATAAATGACGCACCTTTTGCTCCTTTTACTAAAATAAAATAGGTAATCGCCGTTATTGCTAAACCACCCCAAATTGCTCCAAACCGCTTAAGATTTTTTTCGTAATCAAATGTAAATAACAGGCGAGTAATATATTGAATGAGCAATCCTGCTGTAAAGGCAATTACAACCGACATTAAAATACCTGAAATAATAGCTAAGGCCTTATCAGAATTGATAAAATCTCCAATAGACATCGTAGTATCTGTGGTATATATCTTAATCAAGGACATCGCTACTGCCGCACCCAATAGCTCAAATACAATAGAAACTGTTGTAGAGGTTGGCATTCCTAAAGTATTAAAAGCATCAAGAAGGATTACATCCGTCACCATGACAGCCAGAAAAATCAGAATGATTTCTTGAAAATAAAAATTTCCTGGATGAAAGATACCCTTTCGAGCAACCTCCATCATACCACTACTAAATGTACAACCAATTAAAACTCCTAGTGCTGCTACCCCCAAAATAATCTTAAATGTTGCTGCCTTAGACCCAACAGCCGAATTCAAAAAATTTACAGCATCATTACTTACACCAACAATGAGATCCGAAATAGCAAGAACAAAAAGGATCACCACAATAATAAGGTAAAAGGTTTCCATTTGCGTTTTATTGTTTCAACTAATATTTTGTAAGAAATTGCCAAAAAGAATTTAGTTATCTTTTGACGAATACTCAAAATTGAGCCAATATAAAGTTAAGCCGTATAATTATTCTATGATTGAATATTAAGTTTAGGTTAACTTTTTTGATTTGACATCTTAAAAGTGGTTAAAACCAAATTCAAGGTACAATATCCGATACTTTCCAAAAGTTTAATAATAGTTTTAGAAAAAAAATTATCCTCTTTTTTATAAAATGTTAAATTTTAAACACAAAATAAACCTACTGCATTATCATCAGTCAAAGCATTGAAGTTGTTTAATAATGAAGGTTTAGTTTAGTTATAAGTGCTTGTATATCAAGATAAAGCTGCATTCTTTTTCGTAGCCTTAGCTACGGTGAAAAGAATTAGCTGAAATGTTGAGATACAATGGCTTATAAATAATTGAGTATTCTATTTTTAAACTGCTTCATTGATTAAAATCGATAAAAAACTTTCCTATGCAATCCAGAAGAGACTTCCTTAAAAATGTAGCCTTTGCATCCACTTCTGTATGGATACCTCGTTTTTTACATAATTTACCCCCTAGTAATCCTCTCAGAAATAATGCTGAAAAAACATTAATAGTCATACAATTATCGGGTGGAAACGATGGTTTAAATACAATTGTTCCGTATAGAAATGATATTTATTATAAGAATCGACCAACCTTAGGTAAAAAAGCTTCCGAAGTCTTAAAATTAAATGACGAACTTGGATTTAACGCTGTTCTAGAAGGTTTAAAAAAAATATATGACGATGGTAGTTTAAGCATTATTAACAGCGTAGGGTATCCCAATCCTGATCGTTCCCATTTTCGATCTATGGATATTTGGCAAACCGCAAGTGGTAGTAAGGACTATTTAACAACAGGTTGGCTAGGACGCTATTTGGATCACGAGTGTACGGATTGCACTCCGTATCATGCATTAGAAGTTGATGACAATTTGAGCCTTGCTTTAAAGGGAGTCAACCGAAGTGGTTTTGCAGTTAGTAATGCTCGAAAACTAAAACAAAATACTAGGAATCGTTTTTTGGAAACAATCGGTAAAAAGAACCACAAACACGAAGAAGAAAATGTTGCTTATTTATATAAAACAATGGTAGATACCCAACAATCTGCCAATTATTTATTTGAAAAATCTAAAACCCATCGTTCAACTATAAGTTATCCACAAACAGCATTTGCCAAAGATTTAAAACAAGTAGCAGAATTGATGACCGCTGATACTGCTACAAAGATATATTACATAAACTTAGGAGGATTTGACACCCATGCCTTTCAAAAAGGAAAACAAGAACGCTTACTAAAAAACTATGCAGAAGGCATAAACGCTTTTGTTAAAGATCTAAAACACAATAAGCTCTTTGAGGATACCCTTATCCTAACATTTTCTGAGTTTGGTCGTCGTGTTAAACAAAATGCTAGTGGAGGAACTGACCATGGAACAGCAAACAATGTTTTTTTAATTGGTGGGAAACTTAAAACCGCTGGATTATACAACGACGCCCCTAATCTACTGGATTTAGATAATGGTGATTTGAAATACCAAATTGATTTTCGTCAGGTCTATGCAACTATACTAGATAAATGGTTCGCAACACCACACCATCCAATTTTAGGAAAGTCATTCGATCTCCTAAATGTTCTATAAAATTGTATTTTCTTAAACCTCTAAAAGTTCTTCAATTGCCCGCTTTACACGAACAGCAGTTGGACTAGTTGTTGTGTAGAAGAAATCTATGACCTCTCCATTTTTATTCAATAAATATTTATGGAAATTCCACATCGGTTTAGAATTTACTTTCCCATTATATTTTTTCTTAGAAAGAAATTTGTACAATGGATGTGCCTCTTTTCCTTTTACGTGAATTTTATCAAAAATAGGATAAGAAGCTCTATATTCTAAAGTACAAAACTGTTTAATTCTATCACCCTCTAAAGGCTCTTGCCCATTAAAATCATTGGAAGGAAAAGCTAAAATTTCTAAACCTTTATCCTTATATTCAGCATATAATTTTTCTAAAGCACCAAGCTGTGGCGTAAAACCACATTTGGAAGCTGTATTCACAATTAACAATACCTTATCTTTGAAATTAGATAATGGAACGTCATTACCTTGTGTATCTTTTACAATAAATTGGTGAATAGAAGACTGAATTGTTGTACTCATTTAGACTTATTAATTTAGATGGTTTAAAATTAACCGCATTGATATAGATATTTACACTTAAGTAAAACCTATTATTACTTGTTCTTTAACATAGAGGTAGAACAATCAGTGTTTGTCGAAAAGTGTGCTGTTTTGTTTGAAATAAAAATTAATATTATAATATTATTCTTTAAGATAAACAAAAAAAGTGGCGTTGTAAATATGTATCTCAATATTTAAATAAAAAATAAGCAAAAATGTTCAATAAAGTCTTTTATAATGGGCAACTACTTGAAGGCTCCAAGCAACTTTTTACAATTAAAAATAGAGGTTTTAAATATGGAGATGCTTTATTTGAAACTATCCGAATGTTTGAAGGGAAGCTTCCTTTCTTAAAATGGCATTTTCAAAGGTTATTCAAGGGAATGAATTATTTGAATTATCGTATCCCTAACAGCTTTTCAATAAAAAGTATTGAACAAAAGATCAATGCGTTATCTCATACTGTACCACAAAATCAAAATCAACGCATAAGGCTAACGATATTTAGAAACGATGGCGGCTTATACACTCCAAAAGAACATACTTTTTCATATATCATCGAGCATTCCCCCCTTCAAAACTCTAATTTCCAATTAAATTCAAAAGGAATAAGATTAGGTCATTTCCCAGAAAAAATAATACTATCACATCCACTTTCAAATCTAAAATCAACCAATAGTCTTCCCTACATACTTGCAGCTATATATAAAGAACGTACAAGTTTTGACGACCTACTATTATTAAACCAAAGGGGAAATATCGTAGAAACCATCAGTTCAAATATTTTTTTTATAAAAAAAAATACTATCATTACGCCCACTTTATCACAAGGCTGTGTTGAGGGTATTATGCGTTCTTTTTTGCTTGAAAATTTATCAAATTTAGACTTTGAAGTAGTAGAAAGAAACATCTCACTCAATGAAATTTTAAATTTTGAAGCAGGATTCATAAGTAATGCTATAAAAGGAATTCAATGGATAAAAAGTTATAAAGACATTGAGTATATAAATTTTGATTATATCCCCATCATAAGATTATTAAATAATTTTATTAAAAAAGATTATGATAATTAAGTGTATTGCTTACAAAGATCTCTTATTAGAAGAACTATACGATATTATGAGAATACGACAAGAAGTATTTATCGTTGAGCAAGATTGTCCATATCTGGATGCTGATAGCAAGGATCAAGCTGCTTGGCATCTGATGGGGTATAAAGAAGGAGAACTAGTAGCTTATACAAGACTTTTACCTAAAGGAGTTTCCTATGAAGACTATCTATCAATAGGGCGAGTTGTTACTGCTGAAAAGGGTAGAGGTAAAGGTTATGGTGTTAAAATAATGCGTGAATCGATTCTCAAAATAAAAATGATTTTTGGAGACCAACCCATAAAAATATCCGCTCAGAGTTATCTCTTAAAGTTTTATAATGACTTTGGATTTGAACCTACAGGAGATGAATATCTAGAGGATGGAATACCTCATACAGCGATGATATTACAGTAAAGTAAATAAGGAATATTTATAAAACAATCCCTATTATTTAGACTTTATTCTTAAAGCACTCTTAATGTCAAGCAATCCCTTTGTATCTTATCACATTTTGTCGTAACTTGATTAGCAATCGCTCGTCACTATATTTGAATATCTTATACTTTAAAACGTTCAAAGCAAATTCAGTAAAAAATTCATTATGAAAAAAGTCGGTGTACCCTTAATCCTAGGTTTATTCCTATCTTCTCTACTAATTGCACAACAAGGAGTAAATCCTTTTACAACTGCCAAAGGCAAAAAAAGAATTTTAACTAAAGTGCCTTATGTACCAGCATTAAACCAAAGTAAAGTAATTATAAAGTCTACTCTACAACAACATTCACCTTATAAAAATGAAAAGATAGATATACAAACTATTCCCTTTCATTTAAAAACCTTAGAAATCAATAGAAGTACAAATGATAAACTTCCTATTTTTATAAAAGGAACAATTGATTCTCCTTTACAAAGACGTGCCAATGTAAGTATAGAAGAAAAAAGTATAGATTATCTGGTAGGAGTAAAAAAATTGATTGCAATTGATAATCCTAGAAATGAATTTAAAATTAAATCCATTCAAAATGATGTATTAGGGCAACAACATATTAAGCTACAGCAAAAATATAAAGGCATACCTGTATACGCCTCTGAAGTCATTCTACATTCAAAAAATAATATTATTGACCGATTTAATGGTCGATATTTCCCTACACCAATTATTGAAAATATAAATCCAACATTAAGTAAAACTTCTGCTAGTACCATAAGCATAAAAGACCTTTCTAAGACTGTTAAAGTTGTGGAAATGAATGCTAGAGAAAAAAATCTGCTAGGATATGAAAAACCAAGTGTAGAATTAATTATTTTTCATACCAAAGGTGATATAGAACAAGAACGATTAGCTTATCATGTAACTGTCCGCCCTAATTTAATGGGAAGGTGGGAATATTTTATTGATGCACATACAGGGGAGGTATTGAATAAATATGATCATACTTGTTCTTTTGCACACAAACATTCGCATGAAGCTCATGAACACGAAGATTTCTTTGGTCCAACGACAGCATCTGGAACAGATTTAAATAATCAAAATCAAAATCTTAGAACCTATGAATTTCAGGGAACTTATTACATGATGGATGGCTCTAGAGCAATGTTTAATGGTGATTTTAATAATCCTGAAGGAGCAATTGTAACCCTTGATTTACAAAATACAAATTTACAAGATCCGAACTATAGAGAAATCACCTCAAACAATAATACTTGGTCTGACCGTTCTGCTGTTTCGGCACATTATAATTCTGGTATTGCCTTCGAATATTATTTAAATACCCATAATCGGACTTCAATTGATGGCCAAGGTGGTAATATTGTATCATTTATTCATGTAAATGATGAAAATGGTCAAGCAATGGATAATGCGTTTTGGAATGGTCAATTTATCTTTTATGGTGATGGCAAACAGGCATTTTCTCCACTTGCAGGAGCATTAGATGTAGCAGGACATGAATTAACACATGGTGTTATTTCTAAAACGGCAAATTTAGTATATCAAGGTGAATCTGGTGCTATCAATGAATCAATGGCTGATGTTTTTGGGGCGATGATGGATAGAGATGATTGGAAAATTGGTGAAGACGTAACCAATAGTGCCATCTTCCCAACAGGTGCATTAAGAGATATGGCAAATCCCAATAATGGCGGCAATAGTTTAAATGATAATGGGTATCAACCCGATCATATGAATGATAAATACACAGGAAATCAAGATAATGGCGGTGTCCATATCAATAGTGGAATTCCTAATAATGCCTATTATCGATTTGCGACCTCTATTGGTAAAAATAAAGCAGAAAAAGTATTTTATCGTGCTTTGACAACCTACTTAACCCGTTCATCTCAATTTATTGATTTACGATTAGCTGTCGTTCAAGCCGCTTCTGACTTGTATGGAACAACAGAGGTTAATGCCGCTAAATCAGCATTTGATGCTGTAGGAATCACCGATGGTAATGGTGGTTCTTATGAAGAAGACATTGAAGAAAATCCAGGGCAAGACTTTATTTTGAGTTATGATGTTAATTTTTCAGGTAATGCCAAACGGCTATACATTTCCGATACACAAGGAACTCAAAGTTCTTTTGTAGCCATTTCTGAAACACGATTAAATAATAAACCTAGTATTCCAGACGATGGTTCATATGCTTATTTTGTCTCGGAAGATTTTAATATTCATAGAATCGAGCTTCAGTCGCCTTATACTGAAACCGTCATCTCACAAAGCCCCGACTGGTTTAATGTGGCAATCTCTAAAGACGGAACAAAATTAGCAGCAGTTTCGAAGTTTGCAGACGATAATAAAATTAGTGTCTTTGATCTAGTGGAGGGGGGTAATATGTCATTTACTTTAACCAATCCAACTTATTCTGAAGGAGTCCAGACTGGAGATGTAAAGTATGCTGATGCGCTCGAATGGGATTTATCAGGACAATTTATTTTATATGATGCCTATAGTGAAATTGAATCGAATACAGGTGCCGATCCAATTGGATATTGGGATGTTGGTTTCCTTAGAGCATGGGACAATGAAGCGAATGACTTTAGTGATGGAAATATTCAAAAAATGTTTGCTTCTTTACCAGAAGGGGTAAGTATTGGTAATCCTTCTTTTTCTAAAAACTCAAACTATATCGTAGCCTTTGATTATTTCGAGGAAAATGATCCTAGCAATACGAATGATAATGTATACGAGCTGCTTGCCTCAAATATCGAAACCAATAATACACAGTTGGTGTTTACTAATATTGTATTGAGTTATCCTAATTATTCCAAAAGCGATAATAGAATGATCTTTAATACAAGAGTTAATAGTTCTGGCCAACTTGATCTAAATGGAGAACATATCGTTGCAGGCATTGGAATACAAAATGATAAAATTTCGCCGAGTGGCAATCCTTCTGTCTTGATTGGTAATGCTGAGTGGGGGATTTGGTATAGTACAGGGGAACGAAATTTACCTTCTCCTACTAATGACATACCTGAAATTGATGGAGATCTTACCATCTATCCAAACCCTTTTAAAGATCAAATCACCCTAAGATTTGAAAGTTTAAAGAGTACAGATGCTTCAATAACCTTATTTAATGTTTTGGGTGAAAAGTTAAGTTCTTTTGAAAAAAGACTTTCTATTGGAACAAATCAGTTTGATTTATCCTTAACTAATTTAAGTGCTGGTTACTACTTCCTCCAATTGCGTGTTGAGGATGGATTTGAAACAATAAAAATATTAAAACAATAATATTTAAACCTATTCAATGAAAAAACGCCTGCAAGTCTGTAATTTGTAGGCGTTTTTTATAGAAGGCTATTATGACTATTTGGGATACTTACATAAAGGGCTTTAAAGATTATCTAATGTTGGAACGTTCACTGTCCACACATTCAATTAGTGCATATATAGGAGATACTAATAAACTGGTTGACTATTTGGCAATACATGGCATTTCTTTAGGACCATTAGAATTAAAACGAGAACATTTTGAAGATTTTTTAAAATGGCTAAATGAACTAGGGTTAGGAGAAAGTACACAAGGACGAATTCTCTCTGGTGTAAAAGCTTTTTATAAATATCTTTTGATGGAAGATATTATAGATGATGATCCCATTGCTCAAATTGAAGGGCCCAAATTAAATCGTAAAATTCCAAGCGTATTAACTGTAGAGGAAGTGAATGCAATACTAAGCAATATAGACCTAAGCCATCCTCAAGGTACACGGAATAGAGCTATATTAGAAATGTTATATGCTTGTGGGGTACGAGTAAGTGAGTTGACAAATCTTAAACTATCTAACTTGTTTTTAGATATTGGTTTTATAAAAATAATAGGAAAAAACAATAAAGAACGAATCGTTCCTATAGGGGAAGAAGCTATCAAACATCTTCAATATTATCTTTTAGAAAGGAAAAAAATTAAAAATATTCCGAAAGAATATGAAAATATCGTTTTTTTGAATCGTAGAGGAAAACAATTGACACGAGTAATGATTTTTTATGTTGTAAAGAACAGTGTCGCTAGGGCAGGCATTGAAAAAATAGTAAGTCCTCATACTTTTCGACATTCTTTTGCTACACATTTGATTGAAGGAGGAGCAGATCTCAGGGCAATTCAGGATATGCTAGGGCATGAATCTATTACAACAACCGAAATTTATACGCATTTAGATATGGATTATCTCAAAGAAACTATAATTTCGTACCACCCAAGAAATCAACAAAAGAGACAAACAGCAAAAACACAGCTATATAGAGAAACTCAAACAAAAGAAGAATCTGAAGAATGAATTAATCAACGTGAGAACAAGCAATGAATTTAGTTATTATTGATTACAATGCAGGTAATGTTCAATCTGTAAAATTTGCATTACAGCGCCTAGGAGTGGAAGCAACATTATCAAACGATAAACACACTATTTTGAAGGCTGATAAAGTCCTTTTCCCTGGCGTTGGCGAGGCAAGTTATGCCATGCAACAACTTCAAAAATATGATTTACACCGAGTGATACCGCATCTAACTCAACCTGTACTAGGGATATGCCTAGGAATGCAACTCATGTGTTCTTATTCAGAAGAAAACGATACCAGTTGTTTAAATATATTTTCGCCTAACGTCAAAAAGTTCGACCCTATACATAAAGTCCCTCATATGGGCTGGAATCAACTCTATGATTTGAAAGGAACACTTTACAAAAAAGCCAAAGAAGATGATTATACCTACTTTGTACACAGCTATTATGTTCCTATTTGTGATGATACTTCTGCCCGTTCTAGTTATGGTATAGACTTTAGTGCTTCTTTAGAAAAAGGAAACTTTCATGCGACACAGTTTCACCCAGAAAAAAGCGGGAAATTTGGAGAGCAGATTATTAAAAACTTTTTAGAACTATAAAATGAATAATACTTCAACCAAAAGTATAAAAATCATTCCTGCCATTGATATTATTGATGGGAAATGTGTCCGATTAACAAAAGGAGATTACAACCAAAAAACGGTTTATAATGAACATCCACTAGAAGTTGCTAAAGAATTTGAAGCCAATGGTATTCGTTACCTTCATTTAGTTGATTTGGATGGTGCAAAGGCTAAACATATTGTTAATTATAAAGTTCTTGAAACAATAGCTAGTAAAACGAATCTAGTTATCGATTTTGGCGGAGGTATAAAATCTGATGAAGACATTCGAATTGCATTTGAAAGTGGTGCAAATCAAATTACGGGTGGTAGCATAGCTGTTAAAAACCAACCCCTTTTTGAATCTTGGATTCAAAAGTATGATGCCGAAAAAATTATTCTTGGTGCTGATGTAAAAGCAGAAAAAATTGCAGTTGGAGGCTGGCTAGAAACCACTTCTATTGATTTATTTGATTTTTTAAAAGATTATCAAAAGAAAGGTATCCAATATGTAATTTGTACCGATATAGCAAAAGATGGAGCCTTACAGGGGACTTCTTTAGATTTATATAAAAAAATAACGAATCAATTTCCAGAACTTAAACTTATTGCGAGTGGGGGTGTTACAAGTCTTGGCGAAATTGAAAAGCTGATTACGTTAAATGTTCATGGAGCAATTATTGGTAAAGCTATTTATGAAGGCAAGATAAGTTTGAAAGCCTTACAACGATTTTTGTAATTTATCGTCGCCTTACCCGAACTCTTATTCCATTTTTTGGCCGTAATGTAATTAAAGTCTGTGGAACGATTTCTTGGTTCTCTACCAATTCAAATTCATACCTACGAATTAATTGTGTAAGGATTAATTGCATTTCCATCATCGCAAAATTATTTCCAATACATAATCTAGGACCACCACCAAAAGGAAAATATGAAAAAGCAGGTTGCTTTTTCATATTCTCTTTGGTAAAACGATCAGGTATAAACGCTTCTGGATTATCCCATAACTTTTCAGAATGATGCACCCCATAGGTAAACAAAACCATCAAGGTATTTGGAGGAATATAAACATCTCCTACTTGATCTGCATTTATCGAAGTTCGATCCAAAACCCATGCAGGAGGATATAAACGCATCGTTTCTTCAATCACTTGCTTGGTATAAATAAGTTTGGGAACATCTTCAAAGGTTGGTATCTGATCGCCTAGAATATTTTTATACTCTTGTCTTAACTTTTGTAAATCATGCGGATGCTCTGCCAATAAATACCAAATCCAGGCCATCGCATTAGCCGTTGTTTCATGTCCTGCAATAAACAAGATCATCACTTCATCCAAAAGTTGTGTATCCGTCATTCCCTCACCAGTATCCTCATAACGTGTTGAAAGCAGCATATTCAGCAAATCATCTGTATCTGCAGGATTTTTACGCCTTTCTTGAATATATTTTAAAATAATTTGCTGGCTAACTTTAGAGCGTTCTACATTTTTTTTCAGTAAGCCCGACCACTTATACCACCAATTGAAATAAGGTTGCCGAATTTGCCGAATGATAAAACCCTGAGAATTGGAAATTGTCTCATCTAACTTATGCAGTTCCTCCTCACTCATACTTTTACTAAAAATGGATTTAGCGATAATTCTAAACGTCAGCTCCATCATATATTTATAAATATCAATAACCTCCCCCGTTTCTGCTGCTTGATCAATTTTAATTGTAAAATCATCAATGACTTCAAGCATCAAATCAACCAATCCTGCGATTTTTTTACGATGAAATCCAGGCTGTATCAAACGGCGTTGTCTAAGCCAGTATTCTCCATCACTTGTCAATAAACCTTGCCCAATAAAACGCCCTACAGTACGCTTCGTAATTTCTGATTTTGTATAATTGCGATGATTTTTTTGTAGAACGTGCTGTATGATTTTAGGATCTCTAGTCGTAATACCATATCTTGACACGCTTCCTAGTGCTTTGAAAGCATAAACATCATTATTTGCTTTAAGATATTTTGTTAAAAGAGGGATGGGATTATTAAAGTGTTTAAAGCCATTGATTAGAGCTTCAAGAATAGGAACAGTATAAGGAAGTTTTGGTTTTGTCTCAGGCATAATCCGATTTTTAATAAAAATAACTTCCCATTAAACAACTAAAATCAATCTTAAGTTGCTACTCATATAACTCAATTTTTAGCGTGTTAAAATAGAATTAGAGTATCAAAAGAGATAAGATATTTTTTTGTTGAATATAATATTGGTTATTTTTATTTTCACTTGATTATTTTTGCAAAAAAAATCAACAGATTTGAATCAACTTATTCCTCATTTTATATTAGAAAAATATTCAGAAAAGAAAACAAGCGGAAGCATCAAAGCTTTTGCAATGTTTATTGATCTATCTGGTTTTACAAAGTTGACAAATCATATTATGAAAAAGGGGACAGATGGAGCTGAGGAATTATCTATTATTTTAAATAATATTTTTGAACCCCTCGTTAGTATCGTTTATGAACGTGGTGGGTTTATCCCTTATTTTGCGGGAGATGCCTTCACAGCCATTTTCCCTAAAGAAAAAATTAATGCGCTTGAAGTATTAGGAACTGCCGATTTAGTACAAGAACTTTTTAAAGCAGGAGGCTTAACCGATCAAAATATTGAGACCGCAAAAATTAAAGCCAAGATTGGAATTTCCTTCGGAAAAGTCAACTGGGGAATCATTGGTAACAAACACAAAACTTTTTATTTCAAAGGGCCAGCAATAGATGGCTCCGCAGCTTGCCAAGTCCACGCCTTTGAACAAGAAATTATTGTTGATAAAAGCCTTACAAAAAAAGTAAATAAGTCGAACGTCATCTTTGAAAAAAAAGAGTCGTCTTTTTATAAACTTACATCAATACAACAAACAACCCCTAATTTACCCAAAAAGAAAAAACTCGCTGAAGTCAAAAAAGAGTTTTTAAAAGATTTTTTCCCTGAAAATATAATTGCCTACAACCAAGCAGGAGAAATTAGAAATGTTGTTTCTGTATTTATCTCATTTGAAGGTGTAGGAAGAGATAAAAACCTTTCAAAGTTTATAAATATCATTCTAGAAGCTTTTTACGAATTTTCTGGATATTTTAAGGAAATTGACTTCGGGGATAAAGGCGGTGTTGTTGTTGGTTTCTTTGGCGCACCAATTACTTTTGAAAACAATATTTCAAGGGCGCTAGAATGTGTATTATCTATTCAAGAAAATATCAAACCTTTACAACGACGCACAAAACTACGAATAAGGATTGGTATCACTTCAGGTTTAGCTTATACTGGTATTATAGGAGGGCTCCAACGAAACCAATATGCCGCAGTTGGAAATGCCGTAAATTTAGCTGCTAGACAAATGATGTATGCCAATTGGGGAGAGATTCTGGTTAATGCTGAAATTGGAAAAGAGAGAAACTTTGGTTTTAACTCTAAAGGTGAAATCAACTTTAAAGGAATTGATGGATTAATGCCAACCTACCAGCTTATCGAAAAAAAATCAGATGCAACGCCTTTTTTTACAGGAAAGATAATCGGAAGAGATAAAGAATTGAAAGCATTGACTCAATTGATGTCTCCATTACAAGAACATAAATTTGCAGGCGTTATCTGTATATATGGTGAGGCAGGAATCGGAAAAAGTAGAGTAAGTTTTGAATTAAAAAAACAACTACAAGGAAATAATGACATCAATTGGTTTATCTGTCAAGCCGATCAAATTTTGCAAAAACCTTTTAATCCTTTTATTTATTTTTTTAAAAAATATTTTAAACAATCCCTTCAAAAAACAACAGCAGAAAATAGACTTAGATTTGAACACGTTTTTTCAAAGCTCGTGAAAGAATGTGAAGAAAACATAAAAAAAACAGGGAATAAAAAATTAAGCGAAATTCTAAAGGAAGTTATTCGAACCAAGACCATCATTGCATGGTTAATTGGGTTACACGATAAGAAATCTTTATGGTCTCAATTGGATGCTTTAGGACGATATCGAAATACACTAGCAACATTTATTAATTTAATTTTAGCAGAATGTAGCCTAAGACCAACAGTCATAGAACTGGAAGATGCTCATTGGTTTGATAATAACTCTAAAGCATTCATTCAGGAATTTTCAAAGTCCATGCGAGAGTATCCAATACTTATTTTAATCTCTTCACGGTATCTTGATGATGGTTCTAAACCAAGACTTTTTGAACCTAGTGTCCTAAAAAGAGAAGCAATAAACTATGAGGAATTTGATCTAAACATACTATCCTCTGATGCTATTCAGACTTTTGCTTCTGGAATGCTAGAAGGCGAGATTAGTGAAGATTTCTTGGAGTTGTTACTTAAAGCAACGAATGGAAATCCCTTCTATTTAGAGCAATTATTAGAATATTTCCTAGAAAGCGGTTTATTAGAACTTAAAGAGGATGTCTGGCATATTAAGGATAAAAATATTAAGTTATCTAGTTCTATCAATGCAATCTTAATGGCGAGAATTGATAGACTTTCTACATTGGTAAAAGAAACGGTTAAAGCAGCAGCTGTAATTGGAAGAGAATTTGAAGTTGGAGTACTTTCAGAAGTAATGCAATCCCAAAAAGATTTTATCAAAAAGAATGGTAATGCTCAATTACTCCTCCGAGAGCAAATCAAAACAGCCGAAAAAGGACATATCTGGCAAGCTGTAAATGAGTTAAGGTATATTTTTAAACATTCCTTACTTAGAGAAGCAGTTTATGATATGCAATTAAGAACACAGCTAAGAGAGTTGCATCGCCTCATTGCTCAAGCCATAGAAAAAATATATGCGAGACATCTAGAACAAAAATACGCAGATCTAGCCTTTCACTATGAAGAAGCTGGTGTGGTCGATAAAATGAATTTTTATTTGGAAAAGGTCGCCAACTTTGCTAGAAGAAACTATCAAAACCAACGAGCTATCCGCTACTATATAAAGTTACTCAATAACCTTGAAGAAGGAGAGGATACTGCTAAAATTATTAAAATATTATTTAAAAAAGGAAGTGTCCAAGAATTAGTTGGCAATTGGGAAAGAGCCGAAGAAGTCTATAAAGAAGCTTTAGAACTTGCTAGGGAATTCGGGGATAAGCTGCTCATCGGGAGAGCCAATAACTCACTAGGAAATACGCTTACCTTGAAAGGTAAATATGAAGAAGCCAACATGAATCTTCAAATAGCTGCTGCCTTTTTTGAAGATATTGATGATGAAATTGGCAAATATAAAGTCTATGGCAACCTAGGAAACGTAAACTTCCGACAAGGACTGTATGAAAAAGCAAAAAAATATTATTTAAAAAGTCTAAAGATATCAAAGGCTATCCACAAAGAATTGGATAATTTTAGAATAGCTTCTAATCTAGGATTGACTTTTATGAATCTTGGTGAATATAAAGAAGCTATAAAAGTTCAAGAAGCGCAATTAAAACTAAGTAAGGAGAAGGGGCAAAAATTGGGTGTCGCTACAACAAGCATCAATTTAGGAATTATTTATTTTGAAAAAGGAGACTATGACAAAGCCATGAAGTTTTACAAAAAAGGATTGAGTGAATGTAAAGCTCTTGGAGACAGACTTTTTACGTCTATTGCTATTGGTGGAATTGGTAGTGTGTACGAGCGAAAGGGGGATTATAAAAAAGCCATGAAGTTTTTTGAAGAAGATCTAGAAATATCCTTCGACTTAGGCGATAAACAAGGGATTTCAATTGGTTATGGACTAATTGGTGATTTGTATGTCCTACAAGGAAATTTTGATAAAGGACTTGAGTTTTCTAATAAAAACCTTAAACTTTGTAGAGAGTTGAATTATCAAAAAGGCACAGCCAAAGCTTTGAGTACAATAGCAGACGCTTTTTTTTACCAAAAAAAATATGTCGAAGCCCTCAGAAATTATGATGAAGCCATTGATATTGCAAAAGTCATTAAAAATCAACGAGTACTTACCTATACACTTCTACAAAAGACCAGCTTATTACTTGAAACAGGACAGTATATAGAAGCTAAAAAACATGCTGACGAAGCATTAATCATAGCAGAGAAACTTGGAAATGATGAATTGCTTTTTAATATAGGCGTATTAGAAGCTAGAGTATCCTATATGGTAGAACCTTCTGAAAAAAATAAAAACCGCTTACTGAACTGGAGAGCAAAAGCATATACAGATAAAGAAAAAGCAGCGGCAAGCTATGGTATCTTTATGACCAACATTCCAGAAGATCGGGAGTTGTATCAAAAGGAAGCGCTTGTAATTTATGAATTAATGTACGAGAAGATACCGAAATATTTACTTCATAAAAGAATACAAGATTTGATTTCATAATCATAAAAATGTTCATTTTTTGACGAACGAATTGTTCCCAAGACGAACTACTATTTTTTTGATTACTTTTGTGAAGGAATCGAACACATTATGGAAGAATATAAAAGACCTTATATTCAAACAATGTAGTTATTATTAGTAACTATTTTATTTTCGAATAAAAATAAAAATATCATGAAAAAATTTAAATTTATTTTGCTGATAGGGTTTTTAGGATTTTTGACAACTACTACAGCTCAATTAAATGTTAATGATTTAGAATCCATTTATGTTGAAGAAGGAGAAAAAGTAATGAGCCAAGGCAGAAACAATGCAATGACCATTACAATTCCAGGGGCAAGTGACAAAGCCATTAGTAAAATTTGGACAAAAAAATTAAAAAAATTTAAAGGTGGAAAAACCAAAAAAGTAAAGAAATCTAAAGAATTATTAAGTGATAATATAGAAATTGCGAGCATAGGAGGTTCAAATACAGTTGATGTCTATTCACTTATTACGGGTAATACCTTAACTGTCTGGTACGACCTAGGTGGGGCATACTTAAACTCCTATGATCATGCTGATAAATATGCAGGCGCAGAGGCTCTGATGAAGGATTTGGCGAAGCAAGTTTTTGTAGGTATGGTTGAAGATGAACTCAAAGACCAAGAAGATGTGTTAAAGAAGAAAGAAAAAGATTTCGATAAACTTGTAAAAGACAAAGAAAATCTAGAAAAAGATATTGAAAATTATAAAGAAAAAATAAAACAAGCAGAAGCGGATATAGAAACGAATATTGTGAATCAAGAAAAAACACAAGAATCTATCGTTTCGCAAAAAGACGTTGTTGAAGAAGTAAAGTCAAGATTAACAGAGATTAAACAGCATTAAATAAAATAATCTTTTAAAAAAATATTTCCTAGAATATAACTAAAACTATTCTAGGAAATATTTCTATTTTAATATAAGCATTTATGTCCTCAGAAATATTCGGAAAAGCCAATAAGCTCCTAGAAGAAATTAAAGCGAACCTTCCTAAAAGTAAAGAAGAACTAGAAGCATTTAGAATACGTTTTTTAGGAACAAAAAATATTATCCGTCCGCTTTTTAGTGAGATAAAAAATATTGAAAATACTAGAAAAAAAGAATTTGGTCAACTGTTAAACCAATTAAAAAGCAACGCAGAGAGCAAATTCAATGAGTTAAAAGCTGGATTGGAAGCGGCAACAGAAAGCCAAGAAGGAGAAGAGCTTGATCTTTTTGCTCCTGCCGAACCTATTGCTTTAGGCTCTAGGCATCCGATTTCAATTACCCTCAATAAAATCGTTGATATTTTTGCACGTATTGGATTTACGGTAGCTGAAGAACGAGAGATCGAAGATGACTGGCATAATTTTACAGCAATGAATACGCCCGAAGATCATCCTGCACGGGATATGCAAGATACTTTTTATTTAAAAAACAGTACAGAGATGTTATTACGAACGCATACTTCTTCGGTACAAGCAAGGGTAATGACTTCGGTACGACCACCTATTCGTATTATTGCTCCTGGACGGGTATATCGTAATGAGACCATTTCCGCTAGAGCGCATTGCCAATTTCATCAAGTAGAAGGGCTATATGTAGATGAGAATGTATCCTTTGCTGACTTAAAACAAACCTTGACCTATTTTGCAAAGGAATTGTATGGACCAAACACTAAAATTCGTCTACGCCCATCTTTTTTCCCCTTTACAGAACCTAGTGCAGAAATGGATGTTTCTTGCTTCATTTGTGATGCAGAAGGATGTAATGTTTGTAAATATACAGGATGGGTCGAAGTCTTAGGTTGTGGAATGATAGATCCCGCAGTACTAGAGAATTGTGGTATTGATAGTACGAAATATACAGGATTTGCATTTGGAATGGGGATCGAGAGACAGGCAATGATGAAATATAGAATCAATGATATCCGATTGTTATTTGAAAATGATGCCCGTTTTTTAAAGCAATTTACCTCAGCTATCTAAGTCGATTATGATGATAATATTAAAAAAAATTTCTTTCTTCCTTTTAATAAGCCTTCTATTCGCTTGCAGTCCTAAAATTGAAGAAACCAATCAAGCATCAATAGATAATGTAAAAAAGAATACTAACGCTCCAATACTTAAAACCGACGAAAGAGGATATATTGTAAAAGTAGGTGATCAAAGTCCTGAATTTGAAATGACCTTGATAGATGGTACAAAGACCTCAATTGCTGATTTAAAAGGTAAGGTAGTCATGTTACAATTTACGGCAAGTTGGTGTGGAGTATGCCGAAAAGAAATGCCTCATATTGAAAAAGAAATATGGTTACCTAATAAAAATAAGGATTTTGTGGTAATCGGTGTTGATAGGGATGAGCCTTTAGAAAAGGTACAAAAATTTATAGCCCAAATGAAAACGACTTATCCTATTGCACTTGATCCTGGTGCAGATATATTTGGTAAATATGCTGATAAAAAATCAGGGGTAACTAGAAACGTTGTATTAGATAAAACTGGAAAGATTGTCTTTCTTACACGACTTTTTGACCCTGTAGAGTTTGAGGCAATGAAGCATAAAATAGAAGCACTTCTCGTAGAAAACTAGTTCCTCTCCCTAAAATAATCATCTATTAGTATACCATGCAACAAAATGTAACTTCTTCTTCCACACTTTTTTTAAAAATTGTCTTCCCTACGATATGGATTGTCTTTTTTGGCTCATTTATTTTAGCCTTTTTATTTAATCCTAATGTCTATATTACAGGTATTCCTAGAAATCTTTTCACCATAATTCTCCTAGTTGTATTTCTTTCTTTTTTATTACTATTCTATTTTACCATAATGAGTCTTAAAAGAGTGGAGATGGATAAAGACTTTATATATGTAACAAATTATTTTAAACAATATCGTTATCCTTATCACAATATTGAACGAATAAAAGAAAAGGATTATGGTTTATATAAGATTGCAAAAATATATTTTAAAGTTCCAGGGCATTTTGGAAATACAGTCTTTTTTATGCCGAATTCTTTTAGGTTTCAAAATTTCCTAAATGAACATCCTGAAGTTGTAGAACAACTCAAACGCTAAAACTTATAACACCTAGCTTTTTTTCCTCTTGTTTTTCTTCCAAAGTCTGCAAGGTTAAATGGATTCGCCTTTAAGGCAATATAAAAATCCGTTCCATCAACTTCACTCCTAGAGATCCAAGAAAATAAATCATCAGAGCCAAATGTCAAAAAGGCTAATCGCACCGAAAAACCTACATTTAAATTATTATAATTATGCCATATTAAGGGAAGGGATGCTCCCAGCCATCTCGTACTATAACTCGGAGAAAACGCCAGAAAGTTACTTCTTCCAATAGCAAATTTTCCTAAGGGCAAGCGTTGTGTAGCCGCCACATCTAAAAATAAATTTTCTGTAAATCCATATTTTAACTGTATATTTAATGCAGTAGGTAAACCTACAGTAAATTTCTCACCATCAGCCGAGCCACCATTATTTTGATATACATCTTGACTCAATTCTCTAAAAAAACCTGCATAGCTGCCTATTGTATTAAAATCATTGCCCACTACCAAAATCGTATCTACTGATTGATACGTATGCTTGATAGCTCTATTATTAAAAGCAATAACTCCAATATCCATGATCGAAGCTCCAATACTAAAGGTAGAACCATCTTGATTATCCATACTATAGGTAAATCCCAAATCAATACCTACTCCATAACCATTTAAACTAACATTCATCGCTTCACCCTCTGCATTTGTTGTTGTCATTGCAACTTCTAGATCAACATTTCTTATCGCTAATGAATCGCCTCCCACTTTCATTAATCCAGCAGTTGTATTATTAGAAATTGCCATTCCCTCATATCCTGCTAGTAATTTTCCTGTAGCTCCCAAAGCTATTGTTCCATTACTCAGTTCTTTTTTCCATGCAAAATTCCCTCCAGCCTCTGCCCAAATCATACCAGCCACCCTCGAAGGAGCAATATCTAAAAACCGATTTAGGGGTTCTTCTCTATAATTATAATAATTTAAATTGGTTGATAAACCCTGTACACTTAAAGCACTACGCATTGCTATATAAATACTTGCTGCAAATCCCTTTTCAAAATTAATTGTAACTGCAGGTCCTGTAATTTGAGCATCAACATATGCAAAACCTTTTTTATATGTTTGCAGAAAATCAAAAATAAGTGCTCCTGGTGCTGGCTGTTCTATACTTTCATCTATAGTAGGTGATAAAGCTATATTATCTAAATTATTTAATATTTCGGGAACAGTTGTATTGGTAATAAAACCATAATTCGTTCCAACAAATACCTCTCCAGACACAATATTTGCATCCCATAAAAAAGGGCTGTTTACAGTTAAAGAAGGATTGATAAAAAGACTATTTACACCAGAATATTTATCAAACCTTAAACCCAAATGTTCTTGAGCAAATAATGGGGATAAACCTAAAAATAGGACTAAGCTAATTATTATACTTTTTTTGATGTTCATAATATAGTTAGTAATTATATTTCATCTAAAACGTTTCAAAAATTAGAATTATTATTATCTTATAAAATACGTAGAAGTCTTACTTATGTTCATCGTCAAAAATTGAACTATCCCGTTTTTGCACTTATCTTATTCCCAAATAATAAATATTATGCGTTCCAAAACCATAAAGTGGATTTTCAAACATAGTTGGCGAACCTACCAAAAGAGGATACTCAATAATTTTGAAGCGCATCTTAAAGATAATAAGCTCCATATTATTGCTCCACCAGGTTCGGGTAAAACAGTATTGGGGCTTCAAGCTGCTATTTTATTAGATCAACCCACACTAATCCTAGCTCCAACCATTACTATTAAAAATCAGTGGCTACAACGACTATCTAAAGATTTTGAAACAAACGAAAATCTTTCTAATAAGATAAGTTTAACCATCAAAGATCCTAAATACTGGACAATTTCTACTTATCAAGGTTTACACGCTGCTGTAAACAATGATACGAACAAACTTCTAGAAAAGTTGAATCAAATAGAAATAAAAACACTTATTGTCGATGAGTGTCATCATTTACAAAAAGCTTGGTGGAAAAGTCTTGAAAAAATTAATCAATCTCTAGAACCTACAATTATAGCTCTAACTGCTACACCTCCCTACGACGTAAGTGGAACAGAATGGCGGCGATATATGAAGTTATGTGGTTCAATAGACGAGGAAATACATGTTGCAGAATTAGTCGCTGAAAAAAATCTATGTCCTCATCAAGACTATATTTACTTTTCATCTCCTACAGATAATGAGGAAAGAATTATAAGCAGTTTTAGAAATTTAATTAATGAGTTTTATGAAGAACTCCGATTGAATAGAGCATTTGTTCAAACAATAAAAGAACATCCTTTTCTTCAAAACCCTGAAGACCATATGGAGGAAATATATCAAAACCCTGCTTTTTTTTCTTCTATGCTAATTCTAATCAATGGTTTGGGTTCTGTTATTCCTGTTAATGCTATTGGAATTATTGGTGTAGATGAAACAAATTTACCATCCCTTTCACTAGAATGGTTGGAAATATTTTTCACAAATGCCTTATATAAAGATACTTATTTTCAAAACGATACTAAAAATAATATACTTCAAAATATAGAACGGCAACTGAAAAACATTGGCGCAGTAGAAAAGCGAAAAGTAAAGCTGCACGCACCAGATAGAATTGATAAAATGCTTCGAAGCAGTAGAAGCAAACTCAATAGTATTATTTCTATTGTAAAAGCTGAATACAAAGCCATGAAGGAAGCTCTAAGAATGGTAATTCTTACGGACTATATCCGAAAAGAAGCCCTTCCTAAAAACCCTTTAGATTTAAAAGTGATTGATTTAATTGGTGTAGTCCCTATTTTTGAAAAAATAAGGAGACAATTTCCAATTGAAATCGAGCTAGGTGTATTAACAGGTTCGTTGGTCATAGTCCCTAAATATTCAGAAGCTCTTTTAGAAAAGATCTTAAAAGAGTATAAAATCCCTAATGATTACGTCACTAAAAAACCATTGCCACACGATGACGATTATTATCTACTTTCTTTAAAAGGAAAATATCAATCGAAGATAGTAACTGTCGTTACTACACTTTTTGAACGTGGTGGCATTACAGTTTTGGTTGGTACTAAATCTTTACTAGGAGAGGGGTGGGATGCTCCAACCATCAATACCTTAATCTTAGCTACCTTTGTAGGTTCTTTTGTTTTATCCAATCAGATGAGGGGGCGGGCGATTAGAACAATCGCCCATGACAAACAAAAAACTGCCAATATATGGCATTTAGTCTGTATAGATCCTAAAGATTCAACAGGAGGAAATGATTTTCAACAATTAAAACGCCGATTTAAAGCTTTTCATGGTATTTCTTTTCAACCTAAGCCTAGTATAGAAAATGGAATTGACCGTTTTTTGCTTCCTTTATTGCCTTTTACTCCAAAAGATATTGCTGCATTAAACCATAATATGATAGATCATGCTGCTAATCGATTACGATTACAAAAAGATTGGGAAGAGGGAATTAGTAAGGGGCTTCATCTTGTAGAAGAAGTTAAAGTGCCTATCGTTAAAGATAAACAACATTCCATTGTTCAATCATTCTTATTGACCAAGACAGATAAAATTATAAATATTACTTTTGAAAATTTCATATCCAATGTTTTTATGGTATTAGGATTTAGTCTATTACTCTCTTTATTCTGTTTTTTTACGTCTAGTTTGTTTTGGAAACAATTTATCCCAAGTTTTATAGCTTTGTTTTCTATACTTTATATAATATTCAATTTTAACTATATTAAAAATGAAATTAAAAAAATCCATTTTGTAAAACAGATAACGGATACAATTCAACCATTTCCAAAGTATAGAATATTATGGCGAAATGTGCTAGTAACTTTAGGAATCCTTATAGCAAGTATCATTTTTTTCACGAGTTGGTCATCTCTATTTTCATTCGCATTGAGCTTTATTTCTTTTACTTGGATTGCGTTGATTTTTTTTGATAAAAAAAGCATTTTAAATGCTTGGAATCGGTTAGAAACACATCGAAAACCTAGCCAACATATAGGATACCTTTCCAATGCTCTTCTCGATACTATGCTTGAATTAGGACTCATAAAAACACCTAGAAAAAATCTTCAACTCCGTATTAATACTATAGAAAAAGATACTGTGGAATGTATTTTACTAGGAACGAATGGATATGAAGAGCAGTTGTTTATGAATAGTTTATTAGAGATGTTATCTCCTATTGACAATCCAAAGTATATTCTAAAACTAGAAGAAAATTTTCAAGATAAGGTAAAGGAAATTCAATATATTACAATTCCCAAGACTATATCTCGTAATCGTAAGAATATTGATTTTTTCTATAAATCTCTTCCGAATATTTGGGAAAAAAAGGAAATTATATACACTCGTAATCCAAAAGGTAGGGAAGTCTTACTTAAAGCAAGAGGACAATCCTTAATTCACCATAAAAATAAATTAGCACAACGCTTAAGCGTATGGCGTTAAAATAATCGCATTAATAATGAAAAAAGTTGCACTTATAACAGGGGTAAGTTCAGGGATCGGCAAAGCTTTAATGGAAAAAATGTTAATCAAGAATTACTTTATCATTGGAACAACAAGAAAACAACAAAAACTAAAACATTCCGCTAATCAATATTTTATAACATTAGATTTAACTGATACTGAAAGTATAGAAAATGCAATCAATTTAATAAAATCTAAATTTGACAACATCGATATTTTAATTAATAATGCTGGAATAGGCTCTGATCATATTCCTAGCTTAACAGAGGTTGAGAATTTTAAAATTAGATTTGAGACCCATATTTTTGGTTTATATTTTTTTACAGAATCGCTCATATCTTTAATTCCACAGAAAGGAAAAATTATTAATATTTCATCTAAATTATCCTCTTTTAATCTAATTGATAAATTATCACCAAGTATTTTTACACCTACCAAAACAGCCTATATTCTTTCAAAAGTTACAGTTAATTTATATACCAAAATTCTAGCCCATAAATTAAAAGATAAAAAAATAAAAGTATTGAGTATACATCCAGGATGGGTAAAAACAAAACTATCAAAAACAAATCAGCAAGCACCAATGCTTGTAGAAGTATCTGCCCAAAAAATTTATAAAATAATAGAAAGCTAATTTACAACAGGAACATTTTGGGATGTTCAAACAGACGAGTTTTTAAGTTGATGATTTTACTTCTTTTTCTTAAACATTTCTAGCATTCGATTGGTAACAGCAAAGCCTCCAACCACATTTATCATTCCTAGTACAACTGCTAAGAACCCTAAGCCCAATGCCCAATAATTATCTGGTGCAGCGTGTCCAACTACGATAATTGCTCCAATGATAACGACACCACTTACAGCATTTGCGCCTGACATTAAGGGGGTATGTAGGATTGCTGGTACATTCGAGATTACTTCAATCCCTAGGAATATGGCAAAGATCACCATATAAATAAATATCCGATTACTTAGAAAATAACTTGCTACTTCTTCCATTGGTTTCTAGTTTTAAAAATTACGAAGTCATCATCTTCTTCACTCGTTCATTTTTCAAGCCCCCTTTGTGTGTTAAACACGCCCCCTCTACAATATCATCTTCAAAATTAAGATCTAATTGCCCTTCTTTTATAATTAGCTTCAAGAAATTTGTTACATTTTTACTAAACATCTGACTAGCATCGGTAGGAATTCCCGAAGGAAGATTAGAATCCCCTATAATTGTTACCCCACTATAAGTAATAATTTTTCCATTTTCAGTCACCTCACAGTTTCCTCCAGTTGACGCTGCTAGATCTACTATAACCGAGCCTGCTTTCATATTCTCTACTGTTTCTTTTCTTACCAATAATGGTGCTTTACGCCCTGGAATTTGGGCAGTACAAATAACGATATCTGCTTGTTTGCTTTTTTCTTGAATCAATTGTGCTTGACGTTGTTTATATTCTTCTGTTTGTTCTACTGCATACCCTCCTGCAGAAGTATCATCCGTCGCCCCTTCCACTTCTACGAATTTTGCTCCTAGGCTCAACACTTCTTCTTTTGCAGCAGCTCTTACATCAAATGCTTCAACTACAGCTCCTAATTTGCGGCTAGTTGCAATAGCCTGCAAACCTGCTACGCCCGCTCCTAAAATCAACACTTTTGCAGGTTTTATAGTCCCCGCAGCAGTCATAAACATAGGAATAAAAGAAGGTAGATGGGTAGCAGCTAAAAGTACAGCTCTATATCCCGATGCTGTTGCCATTGATGATAATACGTCCATTGCTTGTGCTCTAGTTGTTCGTGGTATTAGATCTAAACTAAATGCTGTAAGATTTCTATCTAATAAATCTTGCACAAATGCTTTATTCCCTAGAGGCGCTAATTGTCCCAGCAAAACTTGTTTGCCATTGAGTTTATCCAATACTATCTTTTCAGGAGTATGGATTTTCACAATTAAATCTGCCTGTTTTATAATCGTCTCTGGATCTGTAATAGTAGCTCCCTTATCAGTATAAGCTTCATCTGCAATAAATGCCTTTAAGCCTGCTCCTTTTTCTACTAATACTTTATCTACTCCAAATTTTTGAAGTGTTGTTACACCTATTGGATTAAGTGCTACTCTATTTTCATTATTGTTTTCTTTGAGGATACCTACTATCATTTTTAAATAAAATTTATTCCAACATAAATTTAATGCTTCCTAAGTGATGGAGAAAAAATACGTTTTAGATTTCAAAGCATTAATTTTATACTTTTTTTCCTTAAAAGAAGTATTGTAGATACTATAGCTGATTTTAAAGAAAAATAAGAGCAAAAAAATGGTCAAAATCAAGAAGTTATTCTTTTAGCCTTACTAAATATGTATTTTTTTCTTTACAATTTCAGACAATGACACATTACAAATTTTACTATCTAACCACGAAGGTACATCAAGATAAAGAAAATCTCTTTTAGCATAAGCATTATCTTCTAAAATTTTTATTTCACCTCTAAATCTTTTCATCTCATCTTTGTGTTCAAAAAGCGGTAGTCGAATAATATTTCTAAAAAATTGTAGCGTCTCTTTCTGAACACGATTCAAGTTTGTAAGTTTTTCTAAGTATCGCTGAACAGAAGTTACTAGAGAAGGTAATAATTCAATATTGCCCATTTCATAATGCACCATCAATAATAGAAGCCTTGTATAGCCTTGTATATCTTCTCGTAGTTTTTGTCCTCGCATATCCAAGATTTTATTTAAAAAATCCAGAGCCTTATCATAGTCTTGGCTTCCTACATACATATAACCTATTTTATAATAGAAAACTAATATTCGATGTCTATCTAAATGAAGATGATATTTTTTTAAGGTTTTCAATATATAAGGAATCGCCTTTGTTCCTTCTTTAAAATTACCTTTTAGATAGTAAAGATTAATTTTAGAAGTATAAAAATATAAGAAGTATAATATTTTAGAAGCATTATTTAATTGTGTATCATACTTTTCTTTGAATCTTTGAAAGGCATTGAGTCGTTTTTCAAATTTTTCCAAACTTCCCATACTATACAGAGTTGTTAGTTCATAATGAATACCTCTCATGTATAAGTCAGGATCTTCTGTTTTCATATATGGGTTTTCATCAAAAACATCAATCCATTTACGAGCATTCATATAACATTTTGGAAAATCTAGTAGGATATAATAATACCATACATAAGATTGAAAAAGATAAACTTTTTCAAAAAAACTCAAACCTTCTGTTTCTATTGATTCGAGGTTTTTTTTAAATTTTTGTTCTACAGCTTTTTTGTCTTCTTGATTTTTTACGTGTCCATATTTAATATAACTTCCATGAATTTCTATTTTCAAATTGGAAAGTTTACAAGAATTATGTAGAATTCTACTCCGTTTTTCAGCCTCTTCTACTAACGTTTCCATTTTATTTTCAATCCCTCGACTTCTAGTAATATGTCGTTCTTCTATTAGCTTTTGGAATTCTAGAATTTCTAGATGCAAAATATCTAGATGGTTGTCTTTAGCGATATGTTGGTACTTCTCTAATAATTTTAAACTCTGCATATAAAGCCCTTTCCCATATAAAATCCAAGCATAGTCAATTTGCTCTCTTATTTCAAAGTCTATATTTTTTTGGATGTAAATAAGGCGAAGGCTACTGAGTATTTGACGATATAAATGTCTTTTAAGATTAGCAAGTTGTGTTTTTTTAAGGCCCTTTATTTTATTTAGAATGATAACATCATTGTATTCATTTGATTTATCAATAATATCAAAAAGCTGTACAAATTTAAGATCACTTGTACTTTGAGTTCGATTAGCATAGAGTTTAAAATTCCGCTTTTCTGCTTTTGTCATCGACTTTATCAGAGAAAATAACGGATCTTTTTGATTGCTAGGTATAACATTCATCCTAGTTATAAATTATTGTTTTTCAATTCATTACATTCTGAAAGCACTTTTTGAAAATCTTATTAGGGACATTTTTTGTATTTCATCTTTTGAATTCCACTTTAAATTTGCATTATCAAACAGGTAAAATCTGTAAACAAAACAATCCAAAAAAACACAAATAAAAAGTTAAAAATAATGAAAAAAATTGAAGCAATTATTCGTCTATCCAGATTTGATAAAGTTAGAGATGCTTTAGCAGATATTGGAGTGAATTTCTTCACCCTTAAAGATGTGAAGGGATTTGGATTACAGGGAGGAACTAAAATGATGTACCGTGGTAGTGTTTACGATTCAGATTACATTGCTCGTTTACAAATCGACATACTAACAACCGAAGATAAAGTAGATGCTATTATTGACGCAGTTGTTTCTTCAGGTCGTACTGGAGAAGTAGGAGATGGGAAAATAAGTGTACTGGATATAAGCAGTGTTACTAGAATTCGTACAGGCGAAATCGGAATGTCTGCTATTTAAGCATTATCAGAAAGTCACAAATTTAAATATATAATTAAGGAAAAAATTTCTTAGACAATTATTAAAAATCAAAATTTAGACAATCATGAATGAAGCATTATTCACAGTTAATAACCTTTGGATTCTGGTAGCAACAGTGCTTGTATTTATCATGCATTTAGGCTTCTCAATGCTAGAATCTGGTTTTGTACAAAAGAAAAATGTAGTCAATATCTTGTTCAAAAACTGTATGATCATTGCTATTGGATTATTGACTTATTATATGATGGGATTCAATTTAATGTATCCTGGAAGTGATTTTGAAGGCGGCTTCTTTGGCTTTGCTGGTTTTGGAATCGCTAGCCCTGACGGAGTTGCTGGTGCTATAGAGTATGCTGATGGAGCATATGGATATTGGGCAGATTTCATTTTCCAAGCTATGTTTGCTGCTACCTGTGCCACTATTGTATCTGGAGCAGTAGCAGAGCGTATTAAATTAAACTCTTTCCTAATTTTCGCCGCTATTTTTGTAGCAATTGCTTACCCTATCACAGGTATGTGGAAATGGGGCGGTGGATGGTTAGACGCAGCAGGTTTTTATGATTTTGCAGGTTCTACTATAGTACACGCTGTTGGTGGTTGGGCTGCTTTAGCTGCGGTTATTGTTTTAGGTCCTAGAAAAGGCAAATACACAGATAAAGGTATCAAAGCTATACCTGGTCACAGTATGCCACTAGCCGCAATGGGAGTATTCTTACTTTGGTTTGGATGGTTTGGATTCAATGGAGGTTCGGTTCTTTCAGCTGATCCTGTTTTAGTTGGTCTTGTGTTTGTTACTACTTCGCTAGCAGCAGCAGGTGGTGCAGTAGGAGCCTATTTCGCATCATGGACCTTGTTCAAATCACATGATTTGTCAATGGTCTTGAATGGTATCCTTGGTGGTCTTGTAGGTATTACTGCAGGAGCTGACTTAATGGGGCCTGGAGAAGCCATTATTATAGGTTTAATTGCAGGTGCTATCATTCCATTTTCTGTAGTATTCTTTGATAAAATGAAAATTGATGATCCTGTAGGTGCTACTTCTGTACACTTAGTATGTGGTATTTGGGGTACACTAGCTGTAGGTATCTTCGGAAGCTCTGCTGGTTTATCTCAGCTTTGGGTACAGTTATACGGTACATTAGCGATGGGTGCTTTTGCTTTCGTTTTTGCTTTTGCTTTGATGTACTTATTAAAAGTAACAATCGGTATCAGAGTAAGTGAAGAAGAAGAAAAGACGGGTTTAGACATTGCAGAACACGATATGTCTGCTTACCAAGAATTAAAGCAAACTTCATTCAATTATTCTGTAAAATAATTTAGACCATAGTGTTAGAAATAGCATAAAAAAGACGCTTGGTCAGCGGCAACTTTCCAAGCGTCTATAATATGAAAACGGAAAAACCGAATTCAAGACAATCATAATTTAAAGTTAGTCAGTTTTTGATTAAAAATAAAATTGAATTTGGTTAAAATATTCATAAAAAAATATTCTGTTTTCATTCTATAGAAAAACAAAATAAATATTCAAATCAATGAAAGGTTTGTGATAAAGAAAACCTATTAAATCCATAGAAGTTTATCACAATAAATTCTAGTTTAAATCAAAGTCAGAATTTAGCCTTTCAAAATAAAATATAGAAAGATGAAAACTAAGTTTAATATATTATTAATCGCTTTATTTTTAGTTACAAACTGTTTAACAGCACAAATAATAGTAAGTACAGATCCAGTAAAGAGTACTACAACAATAGAAACTGAAGTTGTTGAAGAGGAAGAAGAGGAAAAAAAAGGTGGTATCTCTATTAGTGGATTTGTAGATGCTTATTATCAATATCATTTTAATGAGCAGCCATTTCCTACGAGTTTTACAGAAACACATAATTCTATTACTCCAGGGATGGCAAATGTTGTTTTCTCGAAAGAGGGAAAAGTTGGTTTTGTAGCAGATATTGCTTTTGGTCCAAGAGCAGAAGTCGCAAACGGGTATACTGGAACTACTTTAGCTGCTATCAAACAGCTATTTGTAACGTACTCTCCTAGTGATGCTGTGACATTTACACTAGGTAATTTTGGTACACATGTAGGATATGAGATCATTGATTCTCCTGGAAATGTAAATTATAGTACTTCTTATATGTTTTCAAATGGTCCTTTTTATCATACAGGTTTAAAAGTTGATTATGCCATTAATGATAATTTCGGTGCAATGGTCGGTATCTTCAATGATACAGATTCAAAGATTGATGAAGTTTCTGGGAAGCATATTGGTGCGCAACTATCCTATTCTGATGACGCATTGGGTGTATACTTAAATTATATTGGAGGAAAAGACGAGGAAATTAATGATGATGAATTTAATAAAAGTAATCAAATAGACTTAACGGCGACTTATCAAGTTACTGATGCTTTTGGTTTAGGTTTAAATGCAACAAATAAGATGTTTACATCAGACGTGGATGGTATTGAAAATACAAGTTGGTTCGGTGCAGCACTTTATGCGAACTATGCCACAAGTGACATATTTACAATCGGTGCAAGAGTAGAATATATTGGTGACAGTGACGGTGCGATTACAGGTATTGCGGACAATAGTATTTTGGATTTAACACTTTCAGGAAATATTACCATTGGTGGATTAAAATTGATTCCTGAATTCCGTGTAGATATTGCAGGTGAGGATGGTACTTTCGCAGATAAAGCTGGAGAACCTACAAAAACTTCTCCAGCATTTATTTTCGGAGCAATGTATAGTTTCTAATAAAAGATTTAGAAAATTATTTAATATAAAATCATCTTGAAAAGAAGCATAGACTTAAAATATTCCATGCTTCTTTTCGAGTTGACTAAGGTTTCTAATCTCGTTAAAACATTTCACATCAAAGTCAAATCGTTGTAACGAGATTGAGTAAACTGTGTTAGTTTGTGATTTGTTTTCGGGATACTGTTTAAGGGCAGTATCCCACTTTACAAAACTAACATTGTTTCAAAACCCAATGAATATTAATTGTATTAACACATATAGTTTATTTAATCTATTTTTTAATTAAAAGTTTTCAACGATGTCAAAATTAAAATTTGAGTACATTTGGCTAGACGGTTCAGCCCCTACACAAGGTTTAAGAAGTAAAACAAAAATCTTAGATAGTAAAAAATTTTCAGGAGATGTTAATGCTGCTGATCTTCCTATTTGGTCATTTGACGGATCATCTACTCAGCAAGCAGAAGGTAACTCTTCAGATTGCTTATTGAAACCCGTTGCAGTATATCCTGATCCAGATAGATCAAATGGTTACTTGGTAATGTGTGAGGTATTGAATCCTGATAGTAGTCCACATGAAACGAATAGCCGTGCTACAATTGATGATAAAGATGAGGATTTCTGGTTTGGATTTGAGCAGGAGTATTTCTTAATTGATCCTGAAACTGGAAAACCGTTAGGATTCCCTGCAAATGGTTATCCAGCACCTCAAGGACCTTATTATTGTTCAGTTGGAGCAAAAAATGCATATGGTAGAGAAATTGTAGAAGAGCATTTAGATCTTTGTATCGAGGCTGGTTTAAATGTAGAAGGTATCAATGCTGAAGTTGCTGCGGGGCAATGGGAGTTCCAAATTTTTGCAAAGGGTGGAGAGTCTGCTGGTGATCAAATTTGGGTAGCTCGTTACTTACTAGAGCGTACTGCCGAAAAGTATGGTGTATCAGTTGATTATCATCCTAAGCCATTAGGTGATACCGACTGGAATGGTTCTGGTATGCACTGTAATTTTTCAAATAATGAATTAAGAACTTGTGGTAGCAAAGCTAAATATGAAGAAATTTGTGAAAAATTCAGACCAGTAGTTGAGGAACATATTGCTGTATATGGTGCTTATAATGACCAGCGTTTAACAGGTAAGCATGAAACTCAATCTATCGACCAATTCTCGTATGGGGTATCTGATAGAGGTGCTTCAATTCGTATTCCAATTGCAACAGTAGAAAATGATTGGAAAGGTTGGTTAGAAGATAGAAGGCCTGCTTCTAATGCTGATCCTTATAAAGTAGCTGCAGTGGTTATTAAAACTGTGAATTCTTAATTGATTCCTATGGATTAAGTGATTGATTATAAAAAAATCCTCCTGAGTTTTACTTAGGAGGATTTTTAAAATCACATTCTACAACAATTAAAATGTAAATTTATTATTTTTTCCCTTTACTTTTAGCCCTATTTGCTCGTTGCATTGGATTTTCTCCTCCACTCTGTTGTCCTCTAACTCTTTGCCGCTGTTTAAATAATTCAAACCTTGTTGGTTGTTGTCTTTCTGGATAAAAATTATTTGAAGTATCTGTATCTGCTGTTTCCAAGAAAGGATCAAGTCGAATTTCTCTAACTTCTTTCTTTGTAGGAAAAACCTTTTTTATTTTATCATGACGTTTTCGCCATATTTCTGCTGGAATTCTCTTCACCTCTGTTGTACCATCAGTATATTCAAATTCAATAATTAACGGCATTACCAGACCTCCAACATTTTCAAACGTAATTTCATAAAAATTATATCCTGCACTCAACATTTTTTTCTCTGCATTAGAAAGTCTACTATAATACTTTTGATAATCGTCTTTGTCTAAAATAGAAACGGCTAATGGATCGTAATCTGTATAAAAATCTCTAAGGCTTCGATCCTGCTCATCATAGGTTTGTTTAATCTCTTTCTTATTTCTTTGATACTCTATATAATTTAGTACTTCATCTCTTTCCTTTCGTTTTGCTATATTTTCGATTTCTGGATTTTTACTGTCTAACTTAAACCACTTAACATTATCAATCGCAATGTCTACATGATCTGTAGTATAGAACCAACCTCTCCAAAACCAATCTAAATCTACGGCTGAAGCATCTTCCATTGTTCTAAAAAAATCGGCTGGTGATGGATGCTTAAATTTCCATCTATTCGAATACTCTTTAAAAGCATAATCAAATAGTTCTCTCCCCATTATTGTTTCTCGAAGAATATTCAAGGCAGTTGCTGGTTTACCATAGGCATTATTTCCAAATTGAAAAATAGATTCCGAATTTGTCATAATAGGCATGATATTCGATTTATCGCCTTTCATGTAGTCTACAATCTTATAGGCTGGTCCTCTACGAGATTTATAATTCCGTTCCCATTCTTGTTCAGCCAAATGCTGAACAAACGAATTTAAACCTTCATCCATCCAAGTCCACTGTCTTTCATCGGAATTAACAATCATTGGGAAATAATTATGCCCAACTTCATGAATAATTACTGAAATCATTCCGTACTTAATTCTCTCTGAATAAGTACCATCCTTTTCAGGTCGCCCATAGTTAAAACAAATCATCGGATACTCCATTCCATTCCGAGCTTCTATAGACCATGCTACAGGATAAGGATAATCAAAGGTATAATGTGAATACCATTTTAAGGCATGTGCTACTGCCTTCGTAGAGTATAATTCATACAAAGGATTTGCTTCTTTTGGATACATTGACATTGCCATTACTGTACGGCCATCACTCATTTTTACGCCCATTGCATCCCAGATGAATTTACGAGAAGATGTAAATGCAAAATCTCTTACATTTTCTGCTTTAAAATGCCAAGTTTTCTTTCCCTTCTTTTTTGTTTTCTCTCGTCTTTCAGCTTCAGATTGGCTTGCTATAATGATAGGTTGATCATAGGTTTTTTTTGCTTTTTCATAAAGCTCAATTTGCTTTTTTGTCAATACATCATCTTGATTTTGTAATACTCCTGTAGAAGCAACAAGATGATCTTCTGGTACTGTAATTTTTACATCAAAATCTCCAAAGACTAATGCAAACTCACCACGACCATAGAACTGTTTGTTTTGCCATCCTTCCACTTCATTATATACAGCCATTCTAGGATAAAATTGAGCAGAGGTATATAAATAATTCCCGTCTTCTGGGAAAAATTCATATCCTGGACGCCCTCCTACTTTCATTCTATCCCCTATATTATACCACCATTTTATTTTAAACGAAAAGGCTTCACCAGATTTTAATGGTGAAGGTAAATCCACTCTCATCATAGTATTATTAATAGTTGTTTTCAACATTTTGCCATTAATATCTTTGACCTCTTCAACTTTAAAGCCTCCATCAAAATCATAAAAAAGTTTACCTAATTGTTGTACACTCATTTTATCTGAAATACTACTTGTATTAATTTTATAAGTATCAGCATCTTTAGCTCGTACATTTTCATCTAATTGTACCCATAAATACGTTAGTACATCAGGAGAATTATTATAGTATTTAATAGTTTCTGTACCTCTTAGTATTTGTTTATCATCATCAATTTCTGCTTCTATTACGTAGTCTGCTTTTTGTTGCCAGTACTCATGTCCTGGTGCTCCAGAAGCTGTACGATAAACATTCGGTGTTGGTAATTCTTGTCCAAGCTGTTTAAACTTGTTTTGATTGGTATTTTTTTGAGCTTGTCCGACCAAAGAAAAGGCAAGACAAACAAAGAAAAAATATACTTTGATTGATTTCATTTTACCAGATTTTATTTAGTGTGATTAAGTTTATAGAAATTATTCCTACAATAATAGAAAGAGCCGTAACCCAAATCCATCTTTTTATTTTTAAAATATTTAATACAAAATAAGAACAAGTCAAGACAATTGCTACTATAAATAGCTGTCCAATTTCTAGTCCGATATTAAATCCTAGCAAGGGGATTAAAATATTTTCTTCCATTCCTAGCAGACTTTTCAAGTAATTAGAAAAACCCCAACCATGTATTAAGCCAAAAAAAAGAGCTATAATATACTTGATATAAGTATTTTTTTTTGTTTTTTTAATTTCAAGAATATTGTAAATGCAAGTTAGCAAAATTGTAACGGGAATTAAAAGCTCTATAATTGAGGCATTTACTATTGTAATATTTAAGACAGATAAAATTAAAGTTAGGCTATGCCCTATTGTAAATGCTGTTACTAAAATAGCAATTTTTTTCCATTCCCTTATTTGGTATACTGCGCAAAGTGCTACAATAAAAAGAATGTGATCATAAGCTTTTATATCAGCTATATGTTCTAGTCCTAACTGTAGATAAATATTGAATTCGTCCATTTAGATTTTTATGATTTTAATAACATAATTTAAAGATATAAAGCAGTACTTTTATATTGTGCTTTTAGTTTCAAACCCTGCAAAATTAGCATCTTTTTTGTTCATTTTTTGACAAACCAACTTTAAAAATCAATGTTCTTCGAAGAACATTCTATATAATAATAAGCTAAACAATGAATTACTTCTATATTTTAATGACGGCAATAGTCCATAATTTCTATATTAGTGTGACTCAAATCGACTTCAATGATGAAGCTAAAACTCTAGAAATCTCTATAAAGTTATTTATTGATGACTTTGAAAAAGCATTAAAAGAAGAAAGTTTAAAGCAAACACATCTAAATACAATAAAAGAAATTGAAGAAAGTACTGAATTGATGTATATGTATTTCCAAAAATATTTCAGTATTTCAGTTGATCAAGATACAAAAGAATGGAGATTCTTAGGAAGAGAATATGAAGAAGATGCTATCTGGTGTTATATTGAAGTGATAAATATTCAGGATTTTAATCAGATAGAACTTAAAAATGAATTACTGATTTCAACCCATGAAGAACAAAAAAACCTTGTTCGTATAAACAAACAAGGCCAAAAAAAGAGTTTATTATTTCAAAAAGGCTACACAATAGATAGTGCAGTATTTTAATAATTCCCCATTATCCACGATTTAAAAGGATTAAATTCTATTCCAATTGAGGTAGCTTCCTTTTCTTTATCCTTTAAAATAGCCAATCTTTCTGGTATATCAACCTTCGTTTTTAATGTATCCTCTACTTCGCCTATGAATTTAGAAGGATGTGCTGTTTCTAATATAATTCCTTGCATTGTAGGATTTTCTTTAAGAAACGCTTTATTAGCTAAATATCCAACCGCTCCATGTGGATCTATTATGTAGTTATATTTATCAAAAACTTCTTTTATTCCTTGTCTTGTTTCTTCATCTGTAAACCGATAACCAGCAATTTCATCCGTCATAACGTTCTTCGAAGAACAATATAAATCTAACATCCTAGCAAAATTAGAAGGAGCACCAACATCCATTGCATTAGAAATAGTAGGTGAAGAAGGTCTTGGTGTATAAATACCAGACTCTAAATATTCCGGAACAACATCATTAATATTCGTTGCTGCTACAAAATGAGCTATAGGTAATCCCATTTTTTTAGCGAATAATCCAGCGGTTAAATTTCCAAAATTACCACTAGGCACGGTAAAGACTATAGGTTTAGACTTGTTCTTAATTTGTTTATAGGCTTCAAAATAATAAAAAGACTGAGGGATTAACCTAGCAATATTGATTGAATTTGCAGAGGTAAGACGTACTGCTCTATTTAGTTCTTTATCCAAAAAGGCTTTTTTCACTAGAGCTTGACAATCATCGAAAGTTCCTTCAACTTCTAAAGCAGCTATATTATGCCCTAGAGTAGTCAATTGTTTTTCTTGCAAATCACTCACTTTACCACTAGGATATAATATTACTACTTTTATCCCTAGTGTCTTATAAAACCCTGCTGCTACTGCCCCACCCGTATCTCCAGAAGTTGCTACTAAAATAACCAACTCTCTATCGTTTCCTCGATTAAAATAACTCATTAACTGAGCCATAAATCTTGCACCAAAGTCTTTAAATGCTAAAGACGGACCATGAAATAATTCTAAAACATGAATATTCTCATCAAGGGATACAACAGGAGCAGTAAAATTTATTGCATTTTCTACTAAAGATTTTAAATCATTTTCAGGAATAACTCCTTTAAATAAATGTTTACAAATGATAAATGCAATTTCTTGAAAAGAATAATTTTCAAGATTATCAATAAATTCCTTTGGCAATTCTGGTATTTCTTCAGGCATAAATAATCCATTATCATCTGGAAGTCCTTTCAAAACAGCTTCTTGCAAAGAAAAAAATTGCTCTTTATTTTTTGTACTATAGAGTTTCATTTTGTTTATATTTTAAAAACTTCCGAAAACATGTGTGTCTTCGGAAGTTCATTATAATTATCATTTTTATAATATCTGAATTATCTATTAATAACGAATTGCCCCTTCTTTATTAATGGGAGAAACAAATAGCTGAGATTCAATTTTTAAATCTGTAAAAACTTTCTGCATTGCCTCACCTGCATTTTCCGCAATAAGACTATTATTACTTAAAGCAAAGATAGAAGGTCCTGCTCCAGAAATACTACAACCTAATACACCAGCTTGAAGTGCTGCAGTTTTTACCTTATCGAACCCAGGTATCAATTGCTTTCGTTGAGGTTCAACAATTACATCCGATAAAGAACGTTTAATCAATTCAAAATCTGAATTAAAAAGTCCAATGATTAATCCGCCTAAATTTCCATTTTGTTCAATATGTTTCTTTAATGACGTTGTATCACTTAAGACTGCTCTAGCATCCGCTGTTTTAATAGCTACATGAGGATATAATACTGTTGCATACAAACCATTGGGAACGGGAATACGATGAACATCTAAATCTCGATTATTTCGGATGAAGGTAATTCCTCCAAATAATGAAGGTGCAACATTATCTGCATGATACGCTCCATCAGCCAACTCCTCTCCTAGTACAGCAAAATGCAATAATTCTTTTTTTGTATATGGTGAACCTAATAAAGCATTTACTGCAAAAACGCCAGCTACTGCACTAGCAGCACTTGATCCTAGTCCACTACTGAATGGCATTTTCTTATGAACTTCCATTTCTATACCTCTATCTCCTTCCCCTATATGTTCTAAGAATTTCTGTGCAGAAAAGCTTGCCGTATTTTTATACACATCATAAGGAAGCTTTCCTTTTGCTCCTGTTATTTCAGTTATAGTTAAACCTTTACGATCAGCAAAACGTACAACTATTTCGTCTCCAGGTTTATCAATAGCAAAGCCTAAAATATCGAACCCCACCGCTACATTAGCTACGGTTGCTGGAGCAAAAACTTTAATACCTGATTTCTGACTCATTTAAAAAATATTACTAATCTTAATAATTTCAGCAAATACTCCTGCTGCTGTAACTTCAGCTCCTGCTCCAGGGCCACGAATTACCAAAGGACGTTCTTTATATCTATCTGTTGTAAAGACAATCATGTTATCACTTCCACTCAAGGAATAAAAAGGATGATTAACATCTACCGCCTTTAAACCAATACTTGCTTTGCCTTCATCAAGTGTAGCAATCATTCTTAGAACTTTACCAGCCTTAGCTGCTTGCTCTCTTTTTTCTTCAAAAATGGAATTTGCTTTTTCTACCTCTTCAAAAAATGAAGGAACATCTGAAGCCTCCATACAAGCCTTTGGTAAGATACTTTCTATTTTCACATCTTTTCCTTCTAGTGGCAAACCTGTTTCCCTAGCCAGAATAATCAATTTCCTACGAACATCCATTCCTGACAAGTCCGTTCTAGGATCAGGTTCTGTATATCCTAGCTCTTGTGCTTCTTTCACAATATCACTAAAGTTCACTCCTTCTTTAAATGAATTAAAAATAAAAGATAATGAACCCGAAAGTACCCCTTCTATTTTTAAAATACGATCGCCACTATTTATCAAATCACTTAGTGTAGTTATCACAGGAAGTCCCGCTCCTACATTCGTTTCATACATAAATTGAACACCTCTATGTTGAGCCAATTGTTTCAGCCTTTGGTAGTGCAAATACTCAGAAGATGTAGCAATTTTGTTAGGAGTAGATATAGAAATACTCAAATCCAAAATAGCCTCATAATAATTCGCTACATCATCACTTGCCGTATTATCAATAAATACAGCATTTTGTAAATTCAATTCATCCATCTTATTGATGTACTCAGACATATTCATAGAATGATCCGAATTGTTCAAATCCTCTTTCCAAGAATCTAGATCTAAACCATTTTCATCAAAAATCATTTTCTTGCTATTGCTCAACCCAACAATCTTGATTTCTAATGAACGCTGTTCTTTAAGGAAAGCAGCTTGTTCCTTGATTTGTTTAATCAATGTACCACCAATCAAGCCTACGCCTACCATATATATATGTAGTACTTTTGTATCTGATAAGAAGAATGCTTCATGCATTGCATTCAAGGCTTTTCGCTCATCTTCTTTTTGAATAACGGTTGAAATATTTAATTCAGAAGAACCTTGAGCTATTGCAATAATATTCACACCATTTTTTCCCAAAGCACTAAACAAACGACCAGAGATACCTGGTCGATAACGCATATTTTCACCAATAGCTGCAACAACAGCTAAATCATCTTCTACTTGAACAGGATCAACTAATCCCGATTGAATTTCAAATTCAAAATCTTTTTCAATTTGTTTTTTTGCTGCCTTTGCAAATTTAGGTTGAACAGCGAAACTAATCGAATGCTCTGAAGAACCTTGTGTAATTAAAATGATGTTAATTTTGGCTTGAGCCAATCCTCCAAATAAACGCCCTGCAATTCCAGGAACACCAAAAAGCCCTGAACCTGATAACGTTAATAGAGCAACCTCACTTATAGAAGAAATTCCTTTAACCGCATGACCATGCGGATCTTTTTTATCAGAAACGAGCGTTCCTTCAAAATCAGGATTAAATGTATTTTTGATCCATAGTGGAATTTTTTTCTTGAGTGCTGGTTGAAGTGTTGGCGGATAAATTACTTTCGCTCCAAAATGCGACATTTCCATTGCTTCAGCATAAGTCATGCTTGGCATTGTAAATGCTTTTTTCACTTTTCTCGGATCGGCAGTCATTACACCATCTACATCCGTCCAAATTTCTATCGCACTTGCACTAAGTCCAGCGGCAATTAATGAAGCCGTATAATCTGAACCACCTCTTCCTAATGTTGTTGTTAGTCCACCTTTGGCAGAAGCAATGAATCCTGTGGCGACTTGTACTTCAGGATGCTGATTATAGTGTTCTTTAATTTTTTTATACGTCAATTTAAAATCGACTTTCGCACTTAAAAAACTTTTATCAGTTTTAATAATTTTTCGAGCGTCCAAATAGCTAGAACGTATACCATTCTGACTCAAGGTCTGGGATATAATGTATGCAGAATTACGCTCTCCAAAACTAAGAACATAATCCATAGTCCTAGGAGATGCTTCTCGAACTAAGAAAATACCCTGAAGTAAATTTTCTAAACTTTGATGGTTTTCTTCTAAATCTGGTAAGGCTTTATCTAGGTAATCACCTTGAAGCAACTCTTTAGCCGCTGCAATATGCCTTTCTTTAAATTCTTTTAAAGGTTCTTTATACTTTTCATCGCCTTTTGCAGCTAACTCACTCATTGAAATCAAAGAATCTGTAATCCCACCAAAGGCAGAAAATACAACCGTAAATTTATCTCCACGACTATAGTATTTTTTTAAAATTTCTACTATTTGTCTGATACGTTCGGGTTTGGCTACTGACGAGCCACCAAATTTTAATACTTTCATCTATTTATATTATATATTTTAAAGCCTATATAAATATAGAAAAATGGATGCGTTCTATTAATTAAAAAAATTATTTACAACTATTTAGAATCAACTGTCTATAAAAACGAATACATCTTTTATATTCACTAATACTTAGGCGTTCATTCATACCGTGAATTCTTTTTAGATCAGGTTTTGTAATTTGGATAGGCGTAAAGCGGTAGGTATTTTCCGCAACCGATTTATAATGTCTTCCATCAGTAGCTGCAATAACTAATGATGGAGCAACAACAACGTTAGGGAATACTTCTTTAATTGTTTTTTGGATAACCTTAAAACCATAAGCATCCGCACTTGACACTTTTGAAGGATTACTTGTTAATTTTTTATCAACACTAACTAATACTCTTTCATCATCAATAACATTTTTGACATAATCTCTGACGCTTTCATAAGTATCGCCGGGCAAGATACGAAAATTTACTTTAGCTGAAGCTGTTGTTGGTAATACATTTTCTTTTATCCCTCCTCTTATCATTGTCAAAGCTGTTGTTGTTCGAATCATCGCATTAGAAGGTCCATCTTTTTGTAATCGGTTAATCAATAAATTCTTTGTACACCAAAGATTTGAAAAGAGGATTTTATATAAGAACCCCATTTCTGGCCCTACATGATCAAATAAATTTTGAGTAGCTCCATCAATTCTAGCAGGGAGTGGATTATCTTCCAGTTTTGCCAAAGCCTCACTCAAAATACCTATAGCTGTTTCGCTAGGAGGCATAGAAGAATGCCCACCTTCTTTAAGTTGCACAGATAACGTTAAGGTAGTTGAACCTTTTTCTGCTACACCAATCATAGCGAGTGGTGCATCTAGTCCCCCTAGTGCATTTTCAAGTATCAGAGAACCTTCATCAAGCGCATATTCAAAGGAAATATTATTTTCCTCAAACATTTTGGCAATAGACTTTGCTCCATACTCACCATTGATTTCCTCATCATGTCCAAAAGCAAACCAAATCGTCCTTTCTGGAATATATTCTTCAGCCAATAATCCTTCAACTGCTTCCATTATTCCGATTACATCTAGTTTATCGTCTAGTGTTCCCCTTCCCCAAATATATTCTTCATCGACTACACCAGCGAATGGAGACTGCTCCCAATTCTTCTTTCCTGACTCTTCTACAGGGACAACATCCATATGTCCTGTTAATAAAATAGGCTTTAATTGTGGATTTTTTCCTTTCCACTGATAAACTAAACTAATCCCATTAACTTTCTGCTTTTCTAAAAGACTATCTACCAAAACAAACGTAGATGTGATAAAACTATCCAATTGCAAAAATGCAAGTGTATCTACATAACCCGAATAAGATATTGTTGGGATTTGAATAGCTTTAGAAAGATTAGAAATAACTCTATCTGAAATTTCCACTTCCTTGATTGGCTTGACTTCTATCTGTTTAGATGAAAATGTAATTGTGTTATATATTAATATCAATAAAAAAACTAGAAGCCCCCAGAGCAGTATTTTTTTAAAAAGTCTTAATAATTTTTTCATCTGTTTATTTTCATTGGAAGTCATTAAGATGAATCAAAAGTAGCGTATGGTACTGTCTAAAATCTGATAGATTCTTAATAGACAGGAGATAATTGCTTGTTAATGATTTGCAAAAGTAGCTCTTTTTAAAGATTTTTATTGAATTCGAGTGTAAATTAAGTTTTGATTTGACCATTTATCTATCCCTCAATATTAATTTTTCTAATCACTCGATATATCATGTTAAAAAAATACACCATCAGTATTGTACTTTCCATAATGACTATTCTCATTTTTATATTCTCTTTCAATCATTGTGGATTTATTTCAGAAAAAAAACAAGCTAAACATTTAAAGTCACTTGCTAAATTACATGGTTTGGTTCGTTTTTTTCATCCTAGTCATGAAAATACTACCATTAACTGGAATAAACATTTAATTTATTCTATCAAAGAAATTAGAAAAGTTAAAAGTCAAACGGGATTGAAACAAAGTTTTGAACAACTTTTTTCTCCAGTCGCACCTTCTATGGCATTATTATGGGAAGGAAAACAGCCTCCTGTTTTACCTGAAATAGAAGAAACTGAAAAGAAGGAATTGTATACCTGGGCACATACTAATGGTGTTGATTTGAGTGAAGATGTGAAATTTACAAGAAGTAGAAGAAGCGGATATGTTACTAGAAATGTTTCATCTGCTTATCAAATGTTACAACAATCCGTAAAAAAGGGCCAACATTACGTTCTTAAATTAAACCTAAAAATATCTGCTCCTGATAGTACTTTTTTAGGAAAAGGATTAATACAAATAAATGGACATAAACATGAATATGAATTTATACCCCATGATTGGAAAACAATTGAATTGAGTGGAACATTTGAAAAAGATGCCAATGAAACTTTTGTTATTTTTAGATTAATACCCAATAAAGTCATCAATATTCTTTTAGATGATATTGAACTTTATATTAGTCCTGATAAACAACAATGGACACCGTCTTCTATATATAATCACAATTTTGAAATACAAGATTCGATTCCCAAAGGTTGGGAATTACATTCAGGAAGCTATTCAATTTTTGCTTCTGGTTTTATTGATTCAACGAATTATGCTTTAGAATTAAAACAACAAAAAAACAATTGGCGTTTTTCACATCCATATTATGGTGAAGTGACTACTCAATCTATAAGCGAAGACATTAATTGTTGGATTCCATTAGCATTATATGGAAATATCGATAGTACTTTTACGGCTTCCTCCTCCTATTCTCTAGAACAACTTCAAGCAAAAATTTACCCTATAATTTTACGAGAATTAAAGCGAGAAGATCAAAATGTACAGATTGCTAATGTCATTTTAATCTGGAATGTTTTTCAACATTTTTGTCCTGATCTCAAAGATAAGAAAGCTTGGGAACTAGAGCTAGACAAGGCACTTTTAGCAATTTTAGAAAATCAAAAACCTATTCAAGATATTTATGATGAGATGCTGTTTGCAACGGGAAGTCCAATGAATTTTTTAGATAATAAAATACTTGAATTAGAAAAAGGATATATTCCTATTTCTTTTCAAAAACTAGACGACAATAATATTTATACTGTATATTCTGATGATGATCAGGTGCTTGTTGGTGATCAACTATTGTCTATTGATGGGATTTCTATTGATAAAATTATTAATAAAAACAGTCAAAACATAGCAGGCTCAGCAGCATGGAAAAAAGTACATACTGAATTTAGTCTTTCTAGAGATGATATAAATACTAGTAAAACATTTACTTTTCTAAGAGAAAATAAAGAAGTTGATATTGAATTAACCTATAGTATTCCCACCCCTTTTCTATTATCTAATATTCGTCCTTCTTTTGAAGAAAAAGAAAAAGGTGTATATTATTTAAATCTATCTACAATGACGATTGGCGAGTTCAACCATCATTTAAGCAAACTTAAAAAAGCCAAAGCTATCATTTTTGATCTGCGAGGCGGTTTCAATGTGAAACCAAATAAACTCCTTCAGCATTTAACAAAGGACTCTTTTGATTATCCTGCTTATCGCTTTGCGGATATTCATTATCCTGATAATGAAAGAGATTCAATTGTTCAACAAAACTTTAAGCCTGTCATGGCAGAAGCTCCTTATTTACCTGCTCAAAAGATATTTCTTGTGGATAATTATTCTAAACGATTTTGTGAATTACTTATCAGGCTGGTTAGAAAATATGAATTGGGCATTGTGATTGGTCAAAAAACAAATGGTCTATCAGGTATAAAAAAGACTGTTAAATTACTTGGAAACTACGAGCTTTCTTGGTCTGATTTGAAAGAACTAAATTATGAAAATAGAGAAGTCAACGATGGGCATAAACCCGATATTCTAGTAAAGTCTGATTTAAAAAGAATAAAAGAGGAAGGAGACATTATTCTATCGGAAGCACTCAAATATTTGAAAGGTAAGAAAATATTGAGCAGCAAAGATCTAGCCCAATAACTTCTTTTTCTGAAGTTCAAACTGTTTCTCAGTTAAGAAACCTTTGTTTTTAAGTTGCTCTAATTTTTCAAACTGCTCTAGTAAGTCCGCAGGAATTTCATCCAATAAATTTTCTTGAGGTGGAGGCAATTCCTTCAGTTCTTCTTTTATTGGTGGTGTATCTTTTTTAATCTCTTTTTTAATTTCTTCTTTTGGGGTTTGTTTTCTAGATTCTTTAACAGGGATTTTGTATCCATTTTTCACAAACTCTGGAAATAAATCCATGGCTCTGATATAAGCTAAAGAGTCATGGTTTTGAATACGATCAAAATCAACAAAGCCATTTTCAACCGCTTTACTTAAATGAAAGAATGCTTCATCGACTTGTTCTTCCATTGAGTAAGCACAAGCGATATTAAAATGGACGGCTGCATCTTTAGCATCAACACCAAGTGCTTTTTTAAATTCTTCAATAGCCCCGTCAAAATCGTAATCCTTAAATTTTTTGATTCCTGTCAATTTATAAGGATTTGTCTTTTTCCTTGTTCTAGGAGGTGTAGAACCAGTAGCTTTTCTTTGTGGTCTTGGATTATAGCGAGGTGTCCTTCGTTCACGTCTTTTCTCTCGACGATGTTCTCGGTAGCGTTCACGCTCTGATTCATATCCTTCATTTCTAAATCTTCGTTCTACATTCATTCTCTGACGATTATATTTAACATCAAAGACTTCTTTATCCATTACAAAAAATATAATGGCTTCAATAAAACCAATTAAAGCAGGAATCCCCGTCCAAAAAAACAGCATATAGAAAATACCTCTAACGGGTTGTCCCAGATAGAAGCGGTGAATACCAAAACTACCAAATAATAAAGCTAATATACCAGCTACATTTTTATCCTTCATGCGAAAAAATAATTCTTAATTTTATCTCAACAAGTTCTTATTATAAACAACGAAAAAAAGAAAAAGATTTTATTTTTCTTTATATATTTTACACGTCAATAAAGAAAAATCATCTGGATGCGGAATCTCTCCTCTAAACTCGTCAATATAGGTTACTAATTTAGCATTAAAATCATTAGTAGTCAAATGATGATTAGTTTCAATAAAAGTATATAACTTTTTTTCATCAAAATAATCCCCTTCTTTATTCTGTACATCCGTCAAACCATCTGTAAAGGTAACAATAAGTGCTTCATCATCCAATTTAATTCGACCAACTTCAATTTCTGGAAGATCTTGAAAAGAACCAAGTATCGTACAGCCTTTATTCAATGGAATTATTTTCCCTTTTGTAAAAAGAGGTGGAGGATTATGTCCTGCATTAATATAAATAAGATTACGAGTTTCTGTATTAAATTCAGCTATAAAAAAAGTAATAAATTTCTCACCTCTTGCTGCTTTCAATACCGTTTTATTTAAGGCTGTAATAAATGGAATCGCTTCGACACGTTGATGAATCAAAGCATGTAGATTAGCCTGAAAATTTGCCATAAGCAATGCAGCAGCTAAACCTTTACCTGAAATATCGCCTATACAAAATACAAATCGTGGATCATTTTGATAATTGATAAAATCAAAGTAATCTCCTCCTACTCCTAAGTGTGGTTTATAAACACTAGAAAATTCATACATATCGGAAGAAGGCAGTTCAGTAGGTACAAGCATTTTTTGCATACTACTTGCCAATTCCATTTCTTTATTTAGACGTTCTTGTTCTATTTTCCGTTTAAACAAGCGTTTATTTTCTATAGCCACGGCTATGATATTGGTGATTGTAGTAATAAACTGTACCTTATTATACATATCTTCGTTTTCATCAAAACCACCAATAAAGGTGTAGGCAATAGCATGATTTTTATGCATAACAGGAACAACCACATCAAACTGACCAATTAATGGATGAGCATCCTTTTTAATGTTATTAATCTTCTTGAACTGTGGTAATCTATCACTAATATCTAATTCCGTTAACGCTGCTTCAATTCCAATACTAGAGGCACATTTCCATATATTATCATCATCCGTTATATATAATGCCATCTTTTTGATACCCATTTCCCAATTAAGGAAAGAGTTATACATATTGTACAAATCTGGAGCAGAGAGGTTATTATTGATGGCTTGGGTAATATTCAATAGACGATTAATCTGGAGTTGCTTGAGGTTCAACTCCCGTTCTAACATTTCAAAATTAGAAAGTTGCTTTTTAATATTTGAATATTCGGGCATTTATTTTTCTTAGGCCATCAACGATTTAAAAATGCCTATAAACTTAATGTTTTTTTTGAAAAATAGTAGTATAGAATCCTGAAAATGAAAAATAATTTTTTTTATAAAAAATACCTATGTAGCAGTTAAAAGATAAAGACCACTAAACATAGGTACCTTATTTTATTTGTTAAAAAATCGGCTACACTAAAGTTATTGTCTATTTAGAAATTCAAAACAATCATTTGTCTTTAGCTGTTTTTAATTCTTTATGAAAATATTAATCACAAGAAACCCATTCAGAAGAATAACCGCCATTTACCCATCTATGAGCGGTTGTAGAAGAGCAATTAGGGAAACTATGAGCACATTCTTTTGTACACTTATAAGTTGTCTTTTTTCTCCGCTTACAGAACCATAAACATCCATAGTATCGCTGACAGTCTCCATATGTAGGGCTACAATCTTTTTTGCTTCCACAATTTGTACTTCCCCCACAAACCCAAGTGCTATTACAACAACCACTTGCAACAAACTCCGCTTCACTAGAATTCATAAAAGAATTATTGTCAACTGTAAAACCAGTACCTAAAAGGACAATTAAAGTAATTAAGACAAAACTGCTAAAATTAAAAACTTTACTTTTCATAAAAAATGTATTTTATATTTTAAAAATAAATTATAAACAAATATAATACATTATTTTTTATTATATACTATATAATAAGTTATAAAAAAGATTGACTACCATTTATTTCCACTTCGATAAAGCAGCAGCAATTTCTTTACCATCTTTTTTACGAATAAGTCGATGGAGAAAAGTATTTCCTTCTTCTTGATAATGTTTGGCTATAAGAATATCTTGATAATTTGCTTCTAATTTATAGGTAACGTCTAGATTTTGTAAAGTATGTTTTTCTAGAAATGCTTGTCCTAATGTTTCCAGCATCCATTGAATGAAATAAACATTATTTAGATGGCTGTTAAAATCGAGTTGATGAAATTGAACATCGAATTCTTTTTCAACAATTGCTGCTGTATTTGGTTTGGGTATTTGCTTATCCGCTCTAGCAAGGCAATCTTCTGGAGCAGGCATCTCAAGTTTAAGAATGCGCTCTGGTATTCTTGTCATTTGCCTTGTCTCTGTATTGATTAATAACCAAGTGGTAGAGGCTTCAACAATTAAATTATTTTTAGCATCAAAAATTAAAAAATCTCGGTGGGTAAAAAACTTTTGAAAGCCAGCAGGGTAAGTTTCTATTCTGATCTTCTCTCCTAGAGTCGGCTGCCTTATAATTTTCATTCTTTTTTTAATAAGTACCCAAGCGATTTTATAAGGCTCCAAATCCCAAACGGATAAATTTAAATTGATCACATTTTGCATGGCAGTTTCATGCATCAGCTTAATCATAGACGGGATTGTCAATCGTTTTAAACTATCAATTTCGTATGTACGTATATGATATTTTTCGGAGTAGAGGTATTTCATATGAGGTATAAAAATACCACTTTTTGATATTGTTTTCATTTTAAAATTTAAAGGATTCTAAACCATCATTCCTTCAGGATTTACCCATCTAAACAAGCGTTCATGTTCAGGAAAATGCATCCGTTCGGCTATACGGGTAAGTCTAGTGGGAAGCTTCAAAAGATAATCTCTTGCTTTCTCTCCTTGTTCATTCAAATCACAGATTTTATCAATCTCCCAAAACTTATTTAATTTTTCTAGGATCTGAACATAATCCATACTTGTATAAACTCCTAGACGTTGGGCTGCATTTCCAAAATCTATAAAGGAAGTACCTACTGCACCACCTGCTTCTCGAATCAATTGTGCAGGCATCATAATTTTATGTTTCATCATGTCCCTAAAAGCAATCATCATTTCACTAGGATCAATCTCAAAGATTTTACGCACAAACGCTCGATAAGCTACATGATGACGCATCTCATCCCCTGCTATCATTTGACACATTTTTCCTAGCAGTTTATTGTCTTTTTGCTTGGCAATTTTCCCTACTCTTTTATGAGAAATATGAGTTGCTAGTTCTTGAAAAGAGGTATACACAAAATTTTTATAGGGATCTCTTCCTGTTCCTGGATCAAAACCGTCATTGATCAGGTATTGTGTTGTAATTTCGACTTCTCGCATATTTACCCTACCTGATAAATACAAATACTTGTTCAGCAAATCTCCATGTCGATTTTCTTCACCAGTCCAATGCCTTAACCACTTTGACCAACCATTTTCCTCTTCTTCTTGTCCTTGTTGTACTCCTTCAACTTCCATCAACCAAGACTCATATGTCGGCAAGGCTTCCTCTGTTACCATATCGCCAACTAAGACGACCCAAAAATCATAGGATAATTCTTTTGCCTCTTCTTGTATTTGTTGGATAGATTCGAAAAAATTATCTGATTGAGCATTAGGTAAGAAATCAGAAGGCTGCCAAATTTGCTCTACAGGGATGAGGTATTGCTCTATAAAACTATCAATTTGTTGTTCGATAGTTTGCATTACTTCTAAGCGAATATTTGATAAAGCCATAATTTTATGGTTTAAAAATTTTCGCAAATATGGAAATATTTTTAACTATTTCACAATATAAATAATTTTAAATTAAAAATTTTAACATAAAAACAAGCAAAATTTTAAAATAAATCTAATAATTAATAAACTTTTAAATAATTATTAGTTTACTAAATATTTAATATTTCTTATTTTTAATAAAATTATTTTTGCTCTAGTCAAATCAGGTTTTTCTTGTAAAGTAGATATTTGATAGAGCGATTCGATAGTAGATAATTTATGTCGGGCTTTCTCTATTAATTCTGCATAATCATATTTTCCATGTTTGATATTAAGCAATTCTTCTCTATCTTTTCGTTCTACAATCACCTTTCCTTCTCCTAGTATTTCCATAGCCATTTCTAGCAATCGAAACGTATGCATCATATTTTTAGCATCATAATTTTTGCTCTGTTCTATGGTATTTTTATATCGCTCTTCATTCCGTAATTCTACCCAAGACCAATAGTCTTTATAATCTTTACAATATTTGGTATATCCATCTTTATTAAAATATAAATGCGTTAATGGTTGTTTGCCTTTTGGTACACTACTCAGTAATACTTCAGTTGCATTTTCTTTTTTTAGAAGACCATTAAATATCCCCTTTTGCTCTTCGTCATAATATAATCCATACACATCTTTCATATGATTGATCTTAATCAATCCACAATAACTCTGATTTAGCCTATTTATTTCTAACCATTTTGACAAAGATATCGAACCTTGTCCGTACAACACATAGCAAAATGCTAGAATATTCTTCTTTGTTTTGCCCATTGGATTGACAATCTTCTTATTGAGTCCTCTTGCTTTTTTGATTTGGCTAGCTGCATACCCCGCAAAGGTATTCTTACATTGTTTGCTCAAAAAAATGCTTTCTTCATGAAGTAATTTAAAAACTTCGTCTTGATATAAAACTTTATGTTCAGGAGTATATAATAATTCTAAAGTCGTAGGATTACTTTTACAAAGTAACTCAATAAAACGTCCTATTTCATAATACACAATATCATTGGTAGGATTGCTCACCTGAGGAATATAATCCAAACTAAAATAATGCGTTCGAGGTAAGATAAAAACGCCCTTAATATCCGTATCCGATTTGGGTGTATGGAGATTATACGCTCTACTACCAGAAATACATTCGAAAAGGATTAGACCTTTTTCTTTTAATTCATCGATTGTCATGGGTTATACCGTTTTACGGTTTCTCTAAAAAATTCATCCAGCGGCAATGAGTCACTTGGCGCTACTTCAAAAGTTTTTAAAACGGAATAACACCTATCCATTTCTTCTTTAATGAATTGATCAATGATTTTATTTCTTTTGATCAAAGCTCCTTCTTTGGCTTTCAACTTTTGTTCTACTAGTTGCTCTATTTCTTCAAGCAATATTCTTTGTTTGTTTATTCCTTCCAATAATTGTTGAAATTCCATTGGAGGGACGTTTTTTTGATCAACTACCCATTTGGCAGCAAGCACTGGACGAAGTACATAGAAGTATTTTTTAATGTTAAATTCATCCCCAATGATGCCCGCTTTCAAAGCTCCCGTAGCAATTCCTAAATAGTGATTGGCTAGTGTTTTAGGATTAAAATAATTGGGAAAAAAGTGCATACAATCCTTCCGAAAGTCTTCGACTTCTCTGTATATAATTGGTGATTGTAACCATTCAAAAGGTGTTGCATTAGATTTCCTTAGTAAACCTAGCAATTTTCTTAGATCCCAGCCATTAATATCTAGATCATTTTCATCAATAGAAAAATCAAGAAAATCTTTGCGTTCATGTATTGATAAATACCAATTTATATCTCTTACATAGATAAATCGGATATCATAATCACTATCAGGCGAAGCAAAACCCCAACCTCGACTGCCACTTTCACAAGCATACAAAATTTTAATATTCTTCTCTGTTTCTATTTGGTTTAAACGTTCTAATATGAGTTGTTGCATTTTCATGTTATAGGGTTAATATTTTAGAAGCTGTTTAAAAATAGAATGATGAATTAATTACAAGTCATTGTATCTCAATATTTCAGTTAATTCTTTTCACCGTAGCTAAGGCTACGAAAAAAGAATGGAGCTTTATCTTGAAATACAAGCACTTATAATTAAAATAAACCTCCATTATTAAACAACTTCTTAATTAAAAAACAAGGGATTACTGTTACTAAATGGATATGCATCAAATAATAATAATTTATTTTTCAAGTAAAATAATAGTCTTGTACAAAAGATAATGAATCTCATTCTTGTTGATACCTTTCTTTTTTATTCTAACCTCCCTTCTGGCAATTTATATATTTTATTTATTATTTGTTCATAACTTGTTAGATCCTTTGTTCTATGAAATTCATCTGCTACATCAAGAATATCGTGATGTTTATGAAAATAAATCCGTATTCTATTTTTAGAAACAATTTCAATTCTCCCTTTTGAAAACTCCTTTTTCGTTGGTAAATCTTCAATTTTGAATCTATACCAATTTTCCGTTTTTCTTATAATGTCAATTTTTAATTCGTCGACATCTAAACCTTCAAGCATTGATTTCCCTTTTCTATACAGATCGTATCTATCGTTTTTATCGATTTCAATTATAAATCCTGCCTCATTTAACGATTGCCATTTCCCATAAAAATTGAATTTCTCTTCTTGGTGACAACTCAAAAAAATTAGAATAATAAAAATGATCTTGTATACTGATTTGTATTTCACAATTTGTTTATGTTCTCTTGTTGACTGTACTAAAAGGGTAGTAAAACAATCTACCAACACTTACATAGTGTAATTATGTTCCCAAAGTCATAATTATTTTAATTTTTGCGTAGTTGTCTCTAGTAACTTGAGCTGCCACATTTTTAAGCCTAGTTCGCTGATGTTATCGGGTCGCTTATCAACTGCCCATTTAAAACCTTTTAATTTAAGATTGTTATGATCGACCTGCGTCATTGGATAGAGCGTAGATTTGGGTTGTTCAAAAGAGTCGATGTATTGCACTTCATTATTGTCAAAATGAACTTTCATTTCACTACAAATGGATTTATTAACTGCGATGTAGGCTTTGTTATCGTCCAAAGCATAATATACCGATTCTGCGTTCCCAATAACATTCATTAAGTGTAGTTCACTTTCTTCAAAAAAAGCAACGATATATCGACCTTTAATCTGATTAAAGAAAAGCTCATCGGGAGAATTTAAAATAAGGGCGTTATAATTAAGATCGATTTTATCAATTTTTTTATCCTTCAATTTTACAAGCATGGTATCTGCTATAAATTGAGAAGTATCTGACCACATGATAGGATTTTTATAAAAATGAAAAATCGAATCTGCATCATTGTAGCTCAAAGAATCGCAAACTGCTTGTAAATCCTTTTTGAAAATACGGACATCTGAACTAGCTGTCAAAACCCGAGCAGAATCATTTTGTATAGTCATTAAAGTATCTGCCGCTACATACAGAGTATCGCCATCCATAAGTGTTGTCATCAAGGAACGACCAAAAGTTTTTATAAATTCAGTCTCTTTATTATAATCTGCTGCTTGCGTATAGATTATGGTTTGGTTTGTAGTGTCTTTCCATACAACTTGCCCTCTTGCCTTCGCATTTCCAGACTCATCGCTATAATGTACGGTATCTGCTGTAATAACATTTGTAGAATCCACCATAACAACATCTCCTATAAGCGTTGTCATTTTATTTGCTTCGTCATAGTACGATTCGTTGGCTTTGATGTCCTGATTATCGGTTTTGAATGCGACCTTTCCTTCTGTAGTATAGCTTTTATTTTTACTGTCGTAAACAATCACATCTGAACGAATATCTCTAGGAGTACCATCACGATAGTGGGCATTTCCGTCTAAATATATTTTTTGATTATTATCGTCATAACGAATTTCATTAGCCGTTGCTACTCGGTCTTCCTCAACAAATTTGGCATTCCCTGTTAGTTTAGTCAACTTTGTTTTTTCATTATATACAATGGTATTAGCAGTAGCAATCTGGTTCTCCTTAACCAATTTGGCATTACCCATCATAGTAGTAATTTGTTGCTTTCCATCATACAGCATTTTATTGGCAGTTGCTATCTGACCATCTTTATCCAAACGAGGATTCCTCGTAAACTCTGCGTAATTTTTTTGAGTATCATAAAATCCTGCTTCGGTATATAGCTCTAAAGAATCCAGATAAATATTTGTAGGACCTAAAAACGTAACAAACTCTGTTTCTGTATGAAACTTTAAGGTATCTGCTTTGAGTGTAAACCTATCATCCAACACGAGTACACTGTCTTTAAAAAATGCTTCTTTTTGATTGAGATAATAATAGCCTGTTTCGCTCACTAATTGAGTATTTGGATTCGTCAACATACCACCATAATGGTAGCTTGCTCTTTTAGAATTTAAATCATAATTCAAATAATTCGTGAACACTTTATTAATAGAATCCGATAGTACAACGTTATTACGAAGGATGGCTTTTCTTTTGTCTCCAAAATATCGTAAAGAATCCGCAAAGACATTTACTGAATCGGGTTGTTGAATAATTACATTCCCATAGGCTAATACACTATTATCATATTTATATAAAATAGCCGTATCGCATTGCATAAAGAGATCTCCTTGTTTTAGTACTACATCACCAAACAGGAAATTTGTTTCTTCATTATTCTCTTTGAGTCCTTCAGTAATATTACTATTAATAATCTCTACAATATTTGTAGGAAGAGTATCTTGTTCTGAATTAGAAATTTCTGGGAGAAGTTGAGGAGGGGGAGTTTTTTTCTTTTTATTAAAGAATGGATTTTGTGCTGATAAAGTGATACAGATTGTACACAATAACAGGCACAACATCCATTTGAATTCCCGCTTATATTTTTTCATTGAAAAAGGATTTCTAAAAAAACGAAAGTTAAGCAGAAATGTTGGCAAAAGGAAAAGAGAAAAATCTATTCCTCAGATTTCTCCTCCCGCTCTTTTCTTTCTTTTTCTCGTTCCAATCTTCGTCGTTCATCTGAAGCATCATATGCTCCAATAATCGCTTTAACTAGGCGATGACGAACAACATCATTAGCATCTAATCTCACAATAGAAATTCCACCTATATCTTTCAAGATATCTAATGCTCTATACAGTCCCGAATGGTGATTTCTAGGTAAATCTATTTGAGAGAGATCTCCAGTAACGATACATTTTGCAGAAGGACCTAGTCTTGTCAAAAACATTTTCAATTGAACCGTTGTAGCATTTTGAGCTTCGTCCAAGATGATAAAAGCATTATTCAAGGTTCGCCCTCTCATAAATGCCAATGGTGCTACCTCAATTACACGGGTTGCTATAAAATGATTTAGTTTTTCTGCTGGTAACAAATCGTCTAAAGCATCATATAAAGGTCTAAGATATGGATCTACTTTATCTTTTAAATCTCCTGGTAAAAATCCTAGATTTTCTCCTGCTTCTACAGCTGGCCGTGTCAATATAATTTTTTTAACCAATCGATTTTTCAAGGCTTTTACAGCTAAAGCAACAGCAACATAAGTCTTTCCTGTTCCTGCTGGACCGATAGCAAAGACAAGATCATTTTTTTCTGAAGCTTCGACTAATAACTTTTGGTTTTGCGTTTTTGCCTTAATGGGTTTTCCATTTCTACCATGCACAATAATATGTTCACCATTATTAGAGGCTCCAAGTTTTCCAACAAACGGATTATCCCCATTAATCAAGTCCATAACTGCATGAGTAGTTACCTCTTTATGAGATTTCAAGGCTCGAATCATTGCCTCAATTTTACTTTTAACTTTTTGAGTTATTTTCTTGTCACCGACTAATTTTAAATTATTTCCTCTAGAAGTAAATTTCACTTCTGGGTAGGCTTCTTTCAATAAATTTAGCTTAGAATTATTTTCTCCATATAATTCGACTAAATCAACATCACTAATAGTTAAATTAATTTCGCTCAATATTCATCATTTTTTTGTTAATTTGCGTCAAGTTTTAACGCAAGGTAGTTCACTTGTTAAAATACCCTAACACTATAAAGAGTATATTTCGAAACATTTTTTCAGATAATTTGGGATGCAAAGTTAATTACTTTTTACTTATCCCTCTATATACATATTTACAACATACTACAATTTATAAAATAAAGCTAATTTCCTTTTAGAAAATAGTTTAGTAATTTTTCTAGCATGGCAATCGTGACGCTGACGACTGATTTTGGTACAACTGATTATTATGTAGGGGCAATAAAAGGAGCAATGCTCACTCGTTTTCCCCAACTTAATATTATTGACATTTCACACAACATTAAAAGTTATGATATAGTTCAAGCAGCTTATACCTTAAAGAACTGCTACAAAAATTTTCCTATAGGAAGTATTCATATTATTAGTGTTAATAATTTTTATGCTGAAAATCCAATTTTCTTTGTTTTAAAACACAATGGTCATTATTTTATTGGACCAGACAACGGCGTTTTTTCATTACTTTTTGACGAGCTTCCGAAGAATATTAGACGCCTACCATTTAATAAAAAAAATCAATTTCCTTTAAAAGATCTATTTGCAGATACTGTACGTCACTTTGCAGCCAAACAAAAGTTAGAGGAGATAGGTTTACCTGCTCAAGGAATTACCCAACGCTTCAGTTTACAACCCGTTATGAGTCCAGATCAAATTCGAGGTTCTGTCATTCATATTGATAACTATGAAAATGTAATTTTAAATATTACAAAAGAACTATTTGAAAGAGTTTGGAGAGGGCGAAACTTCGCACTTTATTTTAAACGCTTTGATCCTATAACAAAATTATGTAGTCATTATCATGAAGTACCTGTTGGTGATATCCTCTGCCTTTTCAATTCTGCTAATTTCCTAGAAATTGCCATTAATACAGGGAAAGCTGGAAGTATGTTAGGGCTACAAATTGATGATACTGTCCAAATTGATTTTCACTAATCAAATAACGTTGGCGGAGGTTTTACTTCTGTATGTAAGTTAATATCATTATTAATAGGGGAATTTAATTTTTCTGATATTCTATAAAATGTCAATTGGTCATTTTCTAGCGTTTTCATTAAAGAACGTATTTTTTCCAATCCTATATGCCCTAGCCATTGCTTTTGTTCTTCTACTGTATTTAAAATAACAGGCATCCGATTATGCAAGTTTTTCATTTCTTCATTAGGTTCCGTTGTTATAATAGAAAACGTATAAAGAGGACGTTCTCCTCCTTCATTCCAAACATCCCATATTCCTGCCATCGCTAACAAGGCATTATTTTTTAATTGAATTCGATAGGGAACTTTCTTCCGTCCTTCCGTTTTCCATTCATAAAAACTATCTGCTAAAACCAAGCAACGCTTGCGACGTATTGGCATCCTAAAAGATGGTTTGCTTGTTATTTCTTCACAACGAGCATTCATCAATTTTCCAAGGTTTTTACTATCTCTAGCCCAATATGGTACTAAGCCCCAATAAAATTGTGATAGTCTATTAGGGTTATTATTTGTAATGACATAAGCTTTTTGGCTAGGAGCTATGTTATAACTAATCTCAACTTTAGGTTGATGTTTAATTTGTGGAAAATGTTTTTTCAATTTTTCCTTAGAGGCAACAAAAGAGTATCGTCCACACATAAGAATAAGAATTAAAAATTTAGATCAATCACCTGCAAAATACATTTTTTATAGGTGTCAAAAAATAGTTTTTTGCTTTAAACATTATCTATTATATCTAATATGTAAAACAATTTGGTTTTCTATAAAAATACACTTACTAACAGTCTAAAAAATCAATTTCATAAATTACTCAAAATCAATATCAAACTAAATTCACTTTTTAACAACTCCTGTTTAAAAAGTTGTATAAAGCCTCCTAGTTTTTCCACAACAACTAAGAATGTAATTTAAATGTATTAATATTTTATAGATACATTAGTAGAAAATGTAGATAACGCATATTTACAAACAGTCAAGATATGGTTTATTAAGCTCACAATACAAGAAAGTTACTCCGTAAATAAGTTATCCACACTGTGTTAATAACTTTGTGGAAATCTTATAATCCATAGATTTATGATGTTTAGTTTATGTTAATTTAAAAGAAAGAAAAGTTAGATATGAGAACTCAAAATAAAAAACAATCTTTTTCTCTACAAATTAACAGCTATGATGATAATATAATTTTTTAAAATTTAAATTGATCTATCATCTAACATGATCAAAAAAGATTAGGTCTAAATAAAACAAAATCGTTTATAATATCTAATTTGGAAGAAAATTGAGATGCAAACTAAATTTAAATTTATTCTGAATAGAATACTCTTATTGTATTATACTATCAAAGTAAAGATTTGTTGCGGATATTTGTATGGAATTCAATTGATGTATAAATCTAATAATTATGGAAAGTGTATCTAAAATTGTAAAGATTTGGTTATTTATTGGTTTGGTAATGCTATTTTTCCAAGTAGTCATTGGCGGGGTTACTCGTTTAACTGGCTCTGGGTTATCGATAACTAAGTGGGAAATAGTAAGTGGTACATTTCCACCTTTTGGAGAGAAGGCTTGGGAAAAAGAATTTGATTTATATAAAGCTACTCCACAGTATAAAAAGATTAATAAGGGAATGTCTCTGTCCGAATTTAAGTTTATCTATTTTTGGGAGTATTTTCATCGTTTATGGGCTAGAACCATGGGATTTGTATTTTTAATTCCTTTTCTAATTTTTTTATCAAGGGGAATGTTACCTAAGCGTTTAGTTAAGCGATTAGCTTGGGTGGTTTTAGCCGCAGTACTAGCAGCTTCTTTTGGTTGGATAATGGTTGCTAGTGGTCTAAATGATCGTCCTTGGGTAAGTGCCTATAAATTAAGTATTCATTTGGGTATTGCTTTTTTAACCTATAGTCTATTGTTATGGGCATTTTTTGAAGTTACTTTTCCCAAAAGGCAAGTAATCCACAGTTCTTTATTAAAAAAGTGGGGAATTATCATTACAATACTCTTAGCCGTACAAATTATTTTTGGTGGGTGGATGTCAGGTATGAAAGCAGGTATTTATTATCCAACCTTTCCTGATATGAATGGAGAATTTGTACCTAGTATTATTTTTAATATTGAGTTATGGTCTGTGGAAAACTTTGTTAAATATGACAAAACTCGATTTGTTCCAGCTTTGGTTCAATTTCTTCATAGAGGTACAGCTTACTTATTGACTATCATTGTATTATGGTATTTTTATAAAGTTAGAAAAACTACAAAATTGCACAATTTTAGATACTCTATTAATATGTTGGTAACTATGTTAGTAATTCAATGTGCACTAGGAATCATTACCGTTATTAATTGTTTGGGAGTCATTCCAGTAAGTTGGGGGGTGTTTCATCAAGCTGGTGCATTATTGTTTTTAACAGCAGCATTATTTAATAATTATCAATACACTCAAAAAAGTTATTAACATATGTGGAAAACTATGTGGAAAACTTTAATTTTTTTGCGTATAAACCTATTTTTCCGAATAATTGCAGAACTTCATTTTACTTTTAGAGGTTCATTATAAGATAAGATAAACTATTTTATATCTGTATCTTATAGACTATCAATTCTATTTATCCCATTAACTAAATTTTTTATTATATCCGTAATAAATCACTAATTTGTTGAAAGGAAAAGGAAATAAATATATTAGTAAACAAGATGCTTTAAAAAAGCTGCAAAGATATTGTGCTTATCAAGATCGTTGTCATCGAGAAGTTCGATCAAAATTACTTGTTTTGGGTATTAGAGGAGAGGATTTAGAATCAATTATAGTTGATTTAATTGAGCATGATTTTTTAAATGAAGAACGGTTTGCTTGTTCATTTGCGAGGGGTAAATTTAATTATAAGCACTGGGGACGAATTAAAATAGAAATGGAATTGCGTCAAAGGGATATTTCTACTTATTGTATTCAAAAGGCGCTAAAAGAAATAAACGAAGAAGCATACATAAAAAAAATAAATTATCTTTTAGTTAAGAAAAAGACATTATTAGGAGAATTACCTGATTATGAATTGAATAACAAGCTAGTTGCCTACCTATATCAAAAAGGATATGAAAAAAAAATGATATGGAATGTGTTGAAAAACTTGAATTATAAATAAATTTTATCTAATTTTATTTTTGGCACGTTTTTTGTGGAAAAGCAAAACCTTTATTTTGTCACGTTTTATTTTAATTGCCCCATATTTTTAATCTATTTTATTCTGAGTAATCCTTTATTACGTGTCACAAAAATGAAGCAACAAGGTTTTGAACAAATGATTAAAAATAACTATTTGAGAAAAATATTTACAATTTAGAGTCAGGTTATGTTAAAACAGAATTTAAGTCAAAAGTTACTACAAAAGCTATCTCCTCAACAAATTCAATTAATGAAATTGTTGCAGATTCCTACTGCTACTTTAGATCAGAGGATAAAAGAGGAACTTGAAGCCAATCCTGCGCTGGATGAAGGAGAAGATACAGATGAACTTCCAGAATCGTCAGATATGGAGTCAGCAGAACGTTTAGGAGGAGGAGAGAATGAGGCAGGAGAACAAGATTATGAATATGAAGAGAGCGCAAAAGAAGAAAATTTTGAATTGGACGAATATATTAATGAATATATAGAAGATGATGTCTCGACTTATAAATTAAGTATTAATAATCATTCGACAGATGATGAAGAAAAAACAATTCCGATTGTTGTAGAAAGTAGCTTTCATGAATATCTGGAAAGACAAATAGGTCTATTAAAATTGAAAGATGAAAGATCTGAAAAAATAGCTAGCCAAATAATAGGTAGTATTGATGACGACGGTTATTTGAGAAGAGAACCTATCGAAATTGTAGATGATTTGATGTTTTCTCAAAATATAGTATCTTCTTTGGAAGAGATTGAATTATTACTTAAGAAAATCCAACAATTAGATCCTCCAGGCATTGGAGCTAGAAATCTTGAAGAAAGTCTATTAATTCAATTGGATAGAAAAAATGATGATGATTCGGTTCCTTATGAGGACAAAGCATCTATTCGATTGGCATTGAGAATTATTGAAGAGCATTTTGAAGAATTTTCAAAGAAACATTATCAAAAATTACAAAGACAATTAAACATATCAGAGAATCAACTCAAAAAGGCAATTGAAGAAATTTTGAAGTTGAATCCAAAGCCTGCTAGTGGTTTTGCGACTAAAAATTCTAGAGCAGCACAGTATATCGTTCCTGATTTTACTATTGTACACCGAGATGGAGAGTTGGAACTATCTCTTAATTCCAGAAATGCTCCTGACTTGAGAGTAAGTGATACTTATAGGGATATGCTCAAGTCTTATGATGCTAAAAAGAAGATTCGTAAAACGAGCAAACAAGAGAAAGAAGCTGTACTCTTTATCAAACAAAAAATCGATTCTGCTCGATGGTTTATTGAAGCTATCCAACAAAGACAGCAAACAATGTATAAAACCATGAATGCTATCTTGGTTTATCAGTACGATTATTTTCTAACTGGCGATCAACGTAAATTGAAACCAATGATTCTGAAGGATATTGCTGAAATTACAGGTTTAGATATATCTACTGTATCAAGAGTTGCCAATAGTAAATACGTACAAACAGAATTTGGTACTAAAAGATTAAAAGACTTCTTTTCAGAATCGCTTCAAACCGAAAATGGCGAGGAGGTTTCTACGTTAGAAGTGAAAAAAATTCTCAAAGATATTATCAATGATGAGAATAAGCGTAAACCACTCTCGGATGAGAAATTGAAAACACTTCTTCAAGAACGTGGGTATAACATTGCTAGAAGAACCGTTGCAAAATATCGTGAACAATTAAATATATCTGTTGCTCGACTTAGAAAAGAATTATAGGTTTTGCAAAGCATTGATAAGTCGATCATTTTCTACTGTTGTTCCTATTGTAATCCTCAAACATCCTTCACAAAGCTCAACGTTGGAACGATTCCTAATAATGATTTTTTGTGCTTTTAGATCATTGTAGATTTGATTAGGATTATCGGTTTTTAGTAATAAAAAATTAGCATCTGAAGGATATATTTTTTGCACAAAAGGCAGTGCTTCAAACGCTCGGTTTAATTTTTCCCTTTCTGTTAAAATAGATTTAATTTGTTGTTTTTGTTCTAATGTGTTTTCTAATGCTTTCAATGCTGTTTGTTGGGTAAGTGTATTGACATTATACGGCGGTTTGATTTTGTTTAAAATAGTTACAATTTCGACAGATGCCAATCCCATTCCTAAACGAATTCCCGCTAAACCCCACGCTTTAGAGAAAGTTTGTAGCACAACTAAATTGGGATATTTATCTAGAAAATGACTAAAACTAGTTTGTGTTGAAAAATCAATATAGGCTTCATCAACCACGACCAGCCCATCAAAATTTTTCAAAATATATTCGACATCGGTTGGTTGCATACTATTTCCCGTAGGATTATTGGGAGAGCAAATGAAAATTAGTTTAGTCCTAGAATCAATTTCTTGGAAAATAGCGTTTAGATCAAGTTGGAAATTTTCAAGTAATAATACTTTTTTAATGGCTATAGCATTAATATTGGCAGAGACTTCATACATTCCATAAGTGGGCGGACAAATAAGGATGTTATCGCTATTGGGGTCACAGAAAGCTCTAAAGATTAGATCAATCACCTCATCACTGCCATTTCCTAGAAAGATATTTTCTATGGGCAGTCCTTTGATTTGACTGATTTTCTTTTTTAACGTTCTTTGATAGGCATCAGGATAACGATTATGCCCATTTTCAAAGGGATTCTCATTGGCATCAAGAAATACCTCCGCTACGCCTGTAAATTCGTGTCGAGCACTAGAATAAGGCTTTAATTTTAAAACATTATCTCGAATAAGATTCTCTAACTTAAAATTTTTCATGGAATATTAATGGTTGATAATTATCGTTGATTTTTTAAACTTTCTAATCGAATACTTACTGCATTTTTGTGCGCGATTAATTCTTCGGCTTCTGCCATAATTTCAATGGTTCGTCCTAGGTTTTGTAATCCTTCTGCTGTTATTTTTTGAAAGGTGATTTTTTTAACAAAAGCATCTAAACTTACCCCACTATAGGCTTTAGCGAAACCATTTGTTGGTAGGGTATGATTTGTTCCAGAAGCATAATCACCAGCACTTTCAGGCGTATAATTTCCTAAAAAAACAGAACCAGCATTGATAATATTTTTAATAAAAAAATCTTCCTCCTCTACCGCTACAATAAGATGTTCAGGAGCATATTCATTAATAAGATCAATTGCAATTTGTTTATTTTTAACAAGAAAGATCTTACTATTTTGTAGTGCTTCTTGGGCGATTGCTTTTCTAGGCAAATCATTAAGTTGTTTTTGAACAGCCTGCTCAACAAGGGGAATAAGTGTTTCAGCATAGGTCACTAAAATAACTTGGCTATCAATACCATGTTCAGCTTGAGAAAGTAGGTCAGCTGCTATAAAATTTGGATTAGCATAATTATCTGCTACAACAAGGACTTCCGAAGGACCAGCAGGCATATCAATAGCGACGCCTAATTTCTGGGCATATTGTTTAGCGGCCGTTACATATTGATTACCTGGTCCAAATATTTTATGGACTTTGGGAATTTGAGCAGTTCCTAAAGTCATAGCAGCAATCGCTTGACTTCCTCCTAACTTATATATTTCAGTAATGCCTACATAGCTAGCTGCAAATAATATGGCAGGATGAATTTTTCCTTCTTTATTTGGGGGAGAACAAAGGATAATCTGTTTGCAACCTGCAAGTTTAGCAGGGATACCAAGCATTAGAACCGTTGAGAATAAAGGAGCAGTTCCTCCAGGAATATACAAGCCAACTTTTTCGATTCCTACAGAAGTTCGCCAACAGGAGACACCTTCCATCGTTTCTATGGCTTGTTTATTGTCTTGTTGTGCTGCATGAAATTGTTGAATGTTAAAATGAGCGACCCTTATAGCTTGTTTTAAATCATTATTGACAAGCTGTGTGGCTGCTTGAATTTCTTCTTCTGAAACCTTGAATTGGGACAATTGAACATTATCAAACTGAGCTGTAAAATTTACAAGGGCATCGTCACCATCTTTATTTATGGTATTAAAAACATCAACCATGATGCTTTCCAAATGTTCCCTGTTTTCAATAGGTCTTTTAAGTAATTTTTTCCAGTCTTTTTGTGCTGGATATTTATAGGTTCGCATAATTTTATAATATCAAATGAATAAAAATTTAATACACTGTAAATTAAGTTAATTGATATTTTTGAACAATGAATTTTTATTCAAATTGAGGCGTGACACAGCCTGATAGCTTTAGCTATCAAGGCGAGTACACAACGACAAGTTGGAGAAAAAAGCATGGTCAAAAGTTTAAGAAATTTAGTTTACAGTGTATTTAAGGTTATTAAACTATAAAACCATCTTAGATATTGGAGAAATAAGAATGCCTTGAGCACCAGCGGCTTTGAGTTGATCAATAATCTCCCAAAAATCATTTTCGTTAATAACAGAATGGATAGAACTCCAACCATCTTCTAGGAGTGGTACAATAGTAGGGCTTTTCATACCTGGAAGAATACTTGCAATTTTTTCGAGGCAATCATTGGGAGCATTGAGTAAAATATATTTATTATTTTTTGCTTTTAATACCGCATCAATACGAAATAATAATTTATCAAGAGTAGCTTGTACAGTAGGTTTAATTTTAGGAGCAGCTACTAGTACAGATTCAGATTTTAGAATAATTTCTACTTCTTTTAAATTATTGATAAATAGGGTATTCCCTGAACTCACTAAATCACAAATACCTTCAGCAAGACCGATACTAGGGGCAATTTCAACAGACCCTTTAATCAAATGTATATCTGCATTGATATTATTATCCTTCAAATATTTTTGTAAGGTATTAGGATAAGAGGTAGCCAGTCGTTTTCCATTGAAATACGTTAAGTCCGTATATTTCAAATCCTTTGGGACGGCTAAGGATAATCGACATTTGGAAAAGCCCAATTTTTTTAAAATCCGAATATTTTTTTGGGATTCAACAACTAGGTTCTCACCTATAATTGCAACATCAGCAACATTATCTTCTAGGTATTTGGGAATATCTCCATTACGTAAATATAGGACTTCTAGAGGGAAGTTTTTGGCATTTGCTTTAAGTTGGTTTTTACCATTATCAATAGATATACCACATTCTTTTAAAAGAGCGATGGATTGATCGTGTAATCTTCCAGATTTTTGTACAGCAATTCGTATATTTTCCATAGAATATTTTTAAATAAAAACAGCCCACCTGAATTCAGATGGGCTGTAAATGTATTTTTGAAAATTATTTAACAAAATTCAATACACCAATATGCTCACCTTAGAGGTAAGTTATTGTGATGATGATGTATTGAAGCAAAGTTCATAAGTGTCATATTAAATTAAAAGCTAAGCAAATGTATATTTTTTAAGAGAATTTTCAAACAGAAGGGATAAAAAAACATTGAATTTTAATTTTGAACAACTATAACATGTGTATGACGAATGACTTTTTTATCTTTTCTATAACCATCTTTAACTACAGATACAATAGTGCCATTCACTCTTGTAGAATCTTTTACTGTTCCTACGGTTTTACAATATTCTGGAATTTTATTAATAGGGACATCTAATTTTTCAACTCCCAGCTTTTTTAATAGTTTTAAAATAGGCGATTTTATTTTTTGATATTGGTTTTTAATATTTTCTCTATTTTTAAAACCTTCTTCCTTTTCTACTTTTGCTTTTTCAGCGGATTCTATTTCATCAACTGTTTCGATTATTTGTTGTAATAAACTACTGGACAATTTTTCATTAATCTGTAGTGCTTCTTTTAATTCTTTTCTCAACTTAATGATTTCTTTTTGTCCTTGAAGTACTTTTTTTCTTATACTTTCAATTTCTTCAACCATAATTTATAATCCATATTTTAAATTAATGAAAATGGTATCACCTGGAATCATTTCATGTTCATCTGGAATTTCATTGTCCTCTTTTATATTTTTCCATATTTCTTTATCTCCAAAAAACATCAAGGCTAAATTTTCAAGTTTATCACCTTTTCGAATAATATAACGAATAGAGGAAATCCCATGACCATCTCCTTTATTCAATTTTTCTTGTAGTTCAATACATTTTTTTTTATAAAAAAACAAAGAATCTAACTGTTGGACTTCTATAATTTTTGGTTTAGTAGGAATATGTTTTTTTCCACAAATAAAATAGATTAAGGGAAGTAAAAATAACAGTAATAGATAATTATTTCCTCTTCTACGACTAGCAGATAATTCTTTTTTTTGTTGTTTTTCTAGCTCAAGCAAATCTCCCTCAGTTGCGATTCGTTCTTTTACTGCATTGATATAACCTTCTTCTACGGTATCTAAGAGTTTAAATTGTACTAGGTCAGCATCACAATTCGGACAAGCTGTGGCAAAAGGAGATATTTCATTATGTTTGCATACAGGACACTGCATAACAATTATTGAAAGTTTATTCTAAAAATAAGTAAGGAAAAACATAAAAGAGTGTTTATGTTTTATGCAATTCCTCAGAAAATGATAGTGAATACTATCCCAAAGTTACATATAAACTTTGGACGATGTTGGAAATATTTTTAAAATTAAATATATTAGGCATATATTTAATGTGATATTAAAATGTTTTAAGCCTATCATAAATTAAGGTACAACGTTTTTTATTTTAAAACCATGTTATTATGATCTAATTTGTAAAAAATTAATAATGAGATAATAATACATGAGTAAATAGATTTTTTTGGTTTAAAATTTGTGGTAAGAATAAAAAAATATGCTTATACCCCTAAAGTCCAATTCTTAACACTCATATATAACTTTTTAGTAAGCATTGTAAGAGCAGGAGACTTATGACTAAACGTCAAAAATGGATACTATTATTTTGTGGTGCGTTGCTAGTTGCAGCTTTGGTCATGGACTTTTTTACACGACCTAGTATAGAAATTAATGTACATAGCAAAAAAATAGAAAATTATTTGCACGAATTGGAGGCAGAAGTTGAACAAGAGATTGTTGATAAGTCATTTATTAAGCAATGCATCTTATCCAATCCCTCATCTTTATCGGCTAATTCGTACGATGCAAAGCGAATTAAAAATTTAGCCAATAAGCCCTATACAATTTGCATTTATAAAGATCAAGAATTAGTCTTTTGGTCAAACAATCTCATCAGCCCATCAAAAAAACATTTAACAGAGTTTCCTAAACGGACTTCTTCGTTTGTAAATCTTGAAAATGGATATTATATGATGATAAAAGAGACTTATCTCTATCCAAATATGGGAGAGTTTAGAGTCTTTGCTTTGATTCCTATAAAATATGAATATCCACTTGAAACAGATTATCTGTTGAACGATTTTGCCATTGAAAATAAAGGACGGACGGATGAAAAAAGTTGGATGGAACAATATTTTGGAGTCAATCTGTTTGGAAAAACTAATATTCCTAAAGAAATAGTTATTGATAAAGAAGGGGACAATTTAATAACTGACCTGAATGACGAACCGCTATTTAGGGTAAAAGCAGAAAGTGAGTTTGTGGAACAAAAAAACTTACTAGCAGTTCTAGGTTTATATTTTTTAGTATTTGTTCTCTTATCAATTGTTGTAGATATATATGCTAAAAAATTATGTATTCAATACAGCCCTTGGATTGGAGTGAGTACCCTAGCTGCATATTTTTTAATTGTACGTTTTATAATGTACATTGTTAATTTTTCAGAAAAATTTTCGTCAATTCCTCTATTTTCAAAATCATTTAATTCTGGAATTTTAGGGAATTCACTAGGGGATATTGTGATTAATATTATTATTTGTCTTTGGTTAGCAATATTTTTTCATAAACAAACAAAGGGAAGTAATGCTGCAACATTATCTCTTAATCAAAAAATAGGTTTTACAGGAGCAGCCTATTTTGGAGTTATTTTAGGTGTTCTTTTTATCGCTAGAATAATAAAAAAACTAGTTTTAGAGTCCAATATCCCATTTGACTTTGAAAATATATTCAATTTAGATGCCAATAGTTTTTTAGCGATTATAGGTATCATGCTTTTGCTAGTAGCTCTTTTTATAGTTACACATAGAATTTCGGTTATTGTTTCTAATACAGCTTTAGCTTTGCAAAATAGATTACTTGCCTTAGGTTTAGTGTCTTTATTAATGATTCCTTTTATCCATTTTGTAGGAGGTATGAGTTGGGAACAAGTATGGCAGTTGGTTCTCTTTTCAATTATATATATTATTTCTTTTGATATTTTTGTTGAAAATGAAAAGACAAATTTTACATGGCTAGTAGTATGGCTCGTCATATTCTCTTTATTTTCTTCGTATTTATTGCATCGTTATAATATTGAAAAAGAAAGAAATCTAAGATTAGCCTTTGCTAAAGATCTTTCTGACGAACGAAACAAAAAGTTTGAGTCAGAACTAGACAAATTAGGAAAAGAAATCTTAATAGGAGGAAGCAGCTTCGAACAAAATTTAAGTAAAAACGAAATTGCTGAAACAATTGAGCAAAATTTTGCTATTGATTTGAAGTACTTCAATTATAGCTATGAGTTATTCGCTTTTTATAAAAATAAACAAATACCAATAGAAGGTGGGACAGAAGGATTTGATGAATTTCAACAAAAGATAATCCAAAGCATTGCTACCCCTAGTCCATATGTAAAGTTTTGGCAAAAAAAATCTGGTAGGACTCAATATTTATTAGTCTTAGAAATTCCACTTAGAGAACAAACAGATATTCTTCAATTAATTCTAGAATTTAGTCCTCGAACTAGGCAAAGTTCTAAAGTATATACAGAGCTTTTTGCAGACGATGAATCTAAGAAACACAAACAATTATTGGGATATGATTATGCGATTTATCGAGATAATCAAGTAATTGATAATCAAGGAAGCCAACTCGTTAAATTTGAAAATAAATTAAAAGAAGATTTGATTCCGCCAGTTGGTGAATATGCTTTCAAAGATTTTAATATAAAAGGAAAAAAATACTCTGAATTAATTTACCATGCAGATAATGGAGGAGTTGTACTTGTAGCGAAAGAGTTATCTAAAACATGGTCAAAATGGGGTTCACTATTTTGCTACTTATTTGCAATTCTCGTTTTGGTACTTGTATTTTTAATTATTTTAAATACGATTATAGGAATAATACCCAATAATTTTGAATTGCCCTTTACGCCAAGTCCTTCCTTAAGAAATAAAATTCAGTTATCTGTTATTGTAGTTATTTTCCTCAACTTTATTGCAATAGGCTTCTTTACTGTTCAATATTCTAACAAATCAACTGAAGAATATCATGAAAATCGTTCTGTTAGAAAGGCAAGAACAGTAACAAAAGATGCAAAAAGAGATATTAATATACTAAATATTACAGAAGATTCCATTAGTCTTTTACAAGATTTAGCAATAGAATTATCGACGATTCATAGGACGGATATTAACGTATATAATACAAATGGTTTATTAATAGCATCATCTGAGGAAGAAATTTTTAAAAGAGGTTTAATTGCTCCTAGAATGAGTGGTAAAGCATTTCTTCAGTTAGTTAAAGAAGATAAAGAAAATGCTTCTCAAGAGGAAAAAGTAGGAAACTTGAGTTATAATGCAACGTATGTATCTTTAAATGACGAAAATGATAAAACAGTAGCATATCTGGGGATACCATATTATGAGAAGCAAGCAAATTTAAGAGAAGACAATTCTCAGTATATGAGTTCATTACTTAATCTATATGTATTTCTTTTAATAATAGCTGGAGCAATAGCCATTGGTGTGGCAAACTCAATTACAAGACCAATTTCAGAAATAGGAGAAAAACTAAAACGAGTAAAACTAGGAAAAAGAAACGAACCATTAGAGTGGAGAAGTCAGGATGAATTAGGTGTACTTATTGGAGAGTACAATAAGATGATTTCAAAACTAGAAAATAGTGCCTTATTATTAGCACAGTCTGAAAGAGAAAGTGCATGGAGAGAAATGGCAAAACAGGTGGCTCATGAAATTAAGAATCCGCTGACGCCAATGAAATTAAGTATTCAATATCTTCAACATGCTTATCGCTCTAATCCTGAAAATATTGAGCCAATGTTGAAAAGAGTGACATATACACTTATTGAACAAATAGATAACCTTTCTCAAATTGCAACAGAGTTTTCAAACTTTGCTAAAATGCCTAGAGCTGAAAATGAAAAATTTGTTTTAAATACTTTGATAGAATCTGTCCACGAACTTTTTAGTGAACGAGATAATCCAGACCTAACAGTAGAATTAGTTCCATATAATCAACAACTAAATATTTTTGCGGATAAAAACCAACTTATGAGGGTCTTTAATAATCTTATTAAAAATGCAACTCAAGCAATTCCTGAAGATAGGAAAGGAGAGGTAATTATTCGTTATTATAAGCAGGATGAAAATGCTATTATAAAAGTTTGTGATAATGGTGTTGGTATTCCTGATAATATGAGAGACTATGTTTTTGTACCTAACTTCACGACTAAAAATTCAGGCACAGGGCTTGGATTAGCAATTTCCAAAAGTATTATAGAATCCTTAGAAGGAAGTATTTATTTTGAGTCGAAAGAAGGTGTTGGTACTTGTTTTTACGTTGAAATTCCTATAGTTGATACTTTAAAAGAGGTTGAAATATAGATTTTTTCCCCTTCTCTTTCTAATATCTTTTCTAAAATAATCCACATTTATCTTTTAGTGCAAATTAGATAGTGAGTGTTGAAAATACACATAGTGTTGTTGTATTATATCAGTATAATTGAATAAAAAAGCTGCAAAATATAAGATTTTATTTTGTTGAGAAGTGTCCTAGGCTAGAAGTACTTTGGATAAATTTGTTTTTATAAAATACTTTTTGTATTTTTGACACTAAGTTATTTTTTGAATTGCTATAATAACTTAGTTAATAAATATATTTTACACTTCTTAATATTGTTTAGAAGTACATTTTACCGCATAAAGTATGACTAAAGAATTAGTACTAGGCTTAGACATAGGAGGTACAGGTATTAAAGCAGCAATTGTAAATACAAGTACTGGAAAATTAGTGACAGAAAGAATGAAAGTTCCTACACCACAACCTTCTACACCAAAAGCTATTATACAAATCATTAAAGGAATTGTTCAAAAACTTAATTGGTCAGGACTTATAGGGTGTGGGTTTCCTTCTGTTATAAAAGATGGAGTAGCCTGTACAGCAGCAAATATTGATGATTCATGGATTTCAGTTAATGTAGAAGAATTCTTTTCAAATGAATTAAAGCTCCCAGTAGTAGCAATTAATGATGCGGATGCAGCAGGAATCACTGAAATAAATTTTGGTGCAGGAGTGAATAAAAAAGGAACAGTACTTCTACTAACCTTAGGAACAGGTATTGGTTCTGCTCTATTTATAGATGGGATACTTGTCCCTAATACCGAATTAGGACATTTGATTTTTAAAGGTACGGCTGCTGAGAAATATTGCTCAAATGCTGCTAGAATAGCAAAAGAATTAACGTATGAAAAATGGGGGAAGAGACTTAATAAATTTTTATTACATATTGAAAGAGTAATGACGCCTCATTATATCATACTAGGAGGAGGAGTAAGTAAAAAATTTAATAATTATAAAGAATATATAAAGACAAGTTGTAGTGTCGTTCCTGCTATTACCAAAAATGAAGCAGGTGTTATCGGAGCTGCACTAGCAGCTAAAACTTTTTATCAAGAAAAAAAATTTAAAACTCAATTTGAGTATAAACAAGCGATTTAATTGAAAATGATATAAAAAATTTGAGTTATAAAAATAGGCAATATCAATTAAAATGGTGTTGCCTTTTTTTAAACCTAAAACAAGATAAGGATATAGCTCAACTTTTATTTTTCATTTTCTATATTTGCACGCAATATCAGAATTGCCCGTCAATTTTATCCGAGCCAAAAATGATCAAATCTTATTGTTTGATAAAACAAATTGCTCATGCCTAAAGACACATCCATCAAATCAATATTAATTATTGGTAGCGGTCCTATTATTATTGGTCAAGCCTGTGAATTTGACTATTCAGGAACTCAAGCCTCTCGTTCAATTCGTGAAGAAGGAATTGAAGTCACGCTTATTAATTCAAATCCCGCAACCATTATGACCGATCCAATTACAGCGGATCATGTATACCTTTTGCCACTAACCGTAGAGAGTATTGTTCAAATACTAGAAGAACAACCTCAAATAGATGCAGTACTTCCTACTATGGGTGGACAAACGGCTTTAAATTTAGCGATTGAAGCGGGAAAACAAGGCGTTTGGGATAAGTATAACATCAAACTTATCGGTGTAGATTTAGATGCTATAGAACTAGCAGAAAATAGAGAGGCTTTCCGTCAATTGATGGTAGAAATAGGGATGAAGGTTGCCGATTCTTATATCGCAAATTCTTTCTTAGAAGGAAAAGAAGCCGCACAAAAAATAGGTTTTCCATTAGTTATTCGCCCTTCTTATACACTAGGAGGGTATGGCGGAGGTTTTGTAATGAAAGAGGAAGATTTTGATACTTCGTTAAAAAGAGGACTTCAAGCATCTCCAACACATGAAGTGTTAGTAGAAAAAGCTGTGCTAGGCTGGAAAGAGTATGAATTAGAATTATTACGAGATAATAATGATAATGTTGTTATCATTTGTACTGTTGAAAATCTTGATCCAATGGGCATTCACACAGGAGATAGTATTACAGTAGCTCCTGCTATGACACTTTCCGATACAGCTTATCAACGAATGCGTAATGATGCTATCAAAATGATGCGCTCTTTAGGAAATTTTGCAGGTGGCTGTAATGTACAGTTTGCCATCAATCCTGAAAACGAAGACTTGATAGCCATCGAGATTAATCCTAGAGTTTCTCGTTCTTCAGCACTTGCTAGTAAAGCAACAGGCTATCCTATTGCAAAGATAGCTGCAAAACTTGCGATAGGCTATAATTTGGATGAGTTGAAAAATCAGATTACTAAAACCACCTCAGCATACTTTGAACCTTCTTTAGATTATGTCATTGTAAAAATGCCTCGATGGAATTTTGATAAATTCAAAGGGAGTGATCACACACTAGGGCTACAGATGAAATCTGTAGGAGAGGTTATGGCGATAGGACGTACTTTTCTAGAAGCCCTTCAAAAAGCCTGTCAATCACAAGAGAATAATAGAATGGGATTAGGGGCTGATATGAAAGAATGGATAAGAACTGAAGATATTTTAAAACGTTTAGAAGTGGCTAGTGATGATAGAATATATCGTTTGAAAGATGCCCTAAGGCTCGGAATTCCTGAAAAGACAATACAGCGTTTAACTAAGATTGATCCTTGGTATATCAAACAAATCAAAGAATTGGTAAAAATGGAGGAACGCCTAATGCGTTATAATGTTCCAGATGATATACCAAAAGACTTTTTTAGAGAATTAAAGGAATGCGGTTATTCTGATGCACAGATTGCCTGGACTATGCGAATCAATGAAAAAGATGTCTCTAAATATCGTAAAAAAATTGGTTTGCGTCGAACGTACAAAATGGTAGATACTTGTGCCGCAGAATTTGAAGCGCAGACGCCTTATTTTTATTCTACTTTTGATAATGAAAATGAAAGTATTCCGAGTAAGAAAAAGAAAATCATTGTACTAGGATCAGGTCCCAATCGTATTGGACAAGGGATTGAGTTTGATTATTGCTGTGTACATGGTTTAATGGCGATTAAAGAAGCAGGATACGAAGCTATAATGATCAATTGTAATCCAGAAACCGTTTCTACGGATTTTGATGTAGCCGACAAACTATACTTTGAACCAATTTTCTGGGAGCATATAGAAGAAATAATCAATCTAGAAAAACCAGAAGGTGTAATTGTCCAATTGGGTGGACAAACAGCATTAAAGCTAGCAGAAACTTTCCATAAAAATGGCATTAAAATATTTGGGACAGTATTCAAAAGTATGGACTTAGCAGAAGATAGAGGAGAATTCTCAAATTTATTGAAAGAATTAAATATTCCTTATCCAAAGTATGCAACGGCTGAAGATGCTGATGAGGCATTAGAAGTCGCTCATAAAGTGGGATATCCTGTCTTAGTAAGACCATCTTATGTACTGGGAGGACAACGAATGAGAATTGTAATCAACGATAGGGAACTAGAGCGTAGTGTGCTTAATATCTTGAAGCATATGCCCGATAATAAAATCTTGATCGACCATTTTCTAGATAGAGCGAAAGAAGCGGAAATTGATGCGATTTGCGATGGAGAGGATGTACATATTATGGGGATTATGGAACACGTAGAGCCAGCAGGCATTCATTCTGGGGATAGTTCGGCATTATTGCCGACGTATAGTTTATCAGAGGAAGTTGTCAGTACTATGGTAAAATATACAAAGATGCTAGCATTTGCACTTGATATTAAAGGATTGATTAATATACAATTTGCGATTAAAGATGAAAAAGTATATGTTATCGAAGCAAATCCGAGAGCTTCTAGAACGACACCTTTCATAGCAAAAGCCTATAAAATACCCTATTTAAAAATAGCAACTCATATAATGCTAGGTTCTAAAAAATTGAAAGATTTTGATATAAAACAAGAATTAGACGGTTATGCTATTAAAATTCCTGTCTTTTCTTTTAATAAATTTCCTAATGTTGATAAAAGACTTGGCCCCGAGATGAAATCTACAGGAGAGATGATCCGTTTTATTAAAGACTTAAATGATCCGTATTTTAGAGAGTTAGATAGAAATCGTTCGATGTATTTATATCAATAGGACGAACAACTAAAAAGATATTAAAAAAAGGCAGCTAATCGAAATGATTTAGTTGCCTTTTAATTTATGATTAAGATGAAAATATAACGCATAACTAAGGGGAGAATCGGGGTTGCGGAATGTAATCAACCACAGGAATATACATAGATGTAATGTATACAGATATTGCTAATAGGATAAGGATCAACCAAAACTCCCTATTTTTATAAAAAAGCCCTTTTTGCTCTACAAGTATATAGGACAAATAAGAGAAAAAAACCAAGTTTGTAAATCCTAAAGCAATCATCTAAAAGTAGTATGTTTTATAAAAGCTGGTGTTTTTTATTAAGATAAAAAGCACCAGCCATTGCCAATCAACGAAATATTAATTCAAACTGTTCAATAATAGAGACGACGTGAAAATTAAATCAGTTGCATAATGTCGTGAAAAATACTCGATAAATACACAGATTTATCGTTTAGTCCGTATCATTAAGCCGAAAATTAGGATAATTGCCGTTATAGAGCCAAATATTAACCAGCGTTCTTGGGCAGCTTTTACATTAGCTTTTACATAACTAGGGTTATCAGCATTGGGTGTGCCTTTACCGTATTGTATTGCCCAGTTTTCTGGATCTTGATTGTTCAACGTGGGAAGTAAAAGATCCAATGTAAAAAGCGAATCAGTAGGAGGTACTTCGTAGGCTATACTATCCACTCTTTCGCTTAACGACGTAAATAATTGTATTGTTTCTTTAACTTTGTTAAAACCGAATTTCAAATTACCGATTATAGGGTAGATATTGGGATAAGCCCTTCTAAACTTGGTAGTATCCTCACAAATCGTAACATACTGTTGAGGAGCTAATTCAAAATCAGGCAGAACAAATTGCTGCAAATCGTCTTTTAAAATCCAATCTTTTATATTTACTGTTTCACCTGAACTGTTATATAGTTCCACCCAGTCCCCAGATTTTCGTCGATTACTGGATACTTCATTGATAAAAACCAAATCTTTTAATTTATAATCAGCTTTTTTAAATACAGCTTTGATCCTCTGATTTTCCTCACTAGGGTTCATATCAAAACGCAAAACATCACTACTTTGTCCGATACCTTCCCAGTGAGAAAACTGGTATCCTAAATCTGCTTTTGCTTCAATAATGACAGGGATATTTTTAAAATAACGTCCTACAAATTGATCTTTAATATTGATATAATCATTCAAAACGATTTTTCCTCCCCCTTCTACACTAAAACTTAAACTTAAGCTTTCTCCTATATCAAACTTTTGATTTAAAAATTTTTCAAGATACTCAGGACGCTTTTCTGCAAAGGTCTTCATAATTGCCAAATGTTTATACCAACTTCTTGAACTTAATCTCCATCGTTCTAAATGTCTAGGCATTTCAGGTTTAAGCCAGTTATATTTTTCACTTAATGCCGTTTTTACAGTCTCAACTTTAAATGTCGTATTTAAATGATCAGCAAATCGATTAATGAATTGCAGTTTAAAATCCTTATTCTGTAATAATTTTCTTAAAATAAGTGTACTCCAAGGAGGATTAGGCCAATGCGGACCATTCGGTTCGGTATGAAACTCTAAACTATTATTGCGATAAGCATATTTATTATATAGTCCAAACCCCATATCAGTATCGTACAAGATCCAACGCCATTTGGCATTACGTCTTTGTGGTCGCCAGAATTTGATATTTCCACCAGCATCCGTATTGTCAAAATAAATCTGTGCGATCTGATAATTCATAAAGTTATCAATATCCATCAGCTCACCCAGTTTATCAAAACTAGCCTGTTCGCTAATATCGTTTTCTTTGATAAAATCCAACATACTATAATAACGGACACCATTTCCTTTTTTTACCGTTTTACGATGCTCAATTAAATCAATACTATCTACATTAATGTCTTTATAGTGGGAAGCTAGAAAATAGGTGTTCACTTTTTCTCGAATGTTATAAATGCCCCAGTATTTTCCATTGATATAGGTATGAGATGGGCGATAGGCCTGTTTTTCCATATCCCAATGGTCAAGCAATCCAGTCATAAAGGCATCTCTAAAATGGGATTTACCCCAGTCGCTACCAGAATTTCTTAGGACTAAATACTTAAATTTTTTAAGATCCGAATTTGGGAAAATCTTGTGTTTAAATCGTTTTTTACCATACTTTTTCCTAGAAATAATGGCAACTGATTTCTGTGGAAAAACACGGCTCATCCCACCAAAAACCCGCAAACCAGAAGGACTATTGTACACACAACGTCCATCCGTTTCAAACATCTCGGTGTTAATTATCAATTCCTGTCGACTCCAAAAGTTTGCGCCATACTGTGCAAGTGTAGTATCGGCTTTAAATCCTTTTTCAAAAAGCCCCTTCGCTTTATCAAATAATAAAGCAGGTTTTACTGTAATCGAGATAATTGGGAATTTAGATTTAGGCTCATTGATAAAAAAGGTATGAGTCACAATACTACTAACTTCATCTTCACGAAAGGCCGCTGCTCGGACAACTATTGTTTTATCAATATAGAGGGCTTCTTTATATCTAGGAGAACTAGTAGTAGGGATTTCGCCATCTAAAGTATAGTGAATTCTTGCTTGTGGCGCATATAATTTTAAAATCAAAGACTCCTCATAGAATCCTCCATATTCAGAAAATTCAACACGAAGGTTATCATCGTTTTCATCAAAATCGTCTTGAGCAAAAACGTTGGTAAGTCCCGTTAACCCAAAAATAAATATGAATAATAGTTTCCTCAAGCAAAATGAGTTTGTACCTAATAAAAAATTAAGGCATTGTTTTTTATACAAAATTAATAAAAATTGTATACTTTGTTATCGTACATAAAAACGGACGTCTAGCTTTCCTAAGTATTACAAACCAATATTTTAAAAAAATGAAAAAAAATCAAGTTTATCTTTATTTAATGTTATTCGTTTTTTTTCTGCTAACCTTTGGCTGTAAAGCCCTAGATTGTGGTTGTCCAAACTAGTAAGGTTTTTTTGTATCAAAAAATGGATAATCTTAACTTCCAATATATTTTTAATAATGTATTTGATACCTTTAAAGTTTTTGAAACGATTCCAATTGAGCTTGGCAGAATGCTCATAGAAGGGCATTCAAAATCAATATGGCAAACCTTAAATCATTTAATTGTTTAAATTGAGCAGCTTATAAAAATTGATTCAAAAGTTGAGTTTAATAAACAAGACTCTTGGATGACTGAATAAGAACCGAAGCATGGAATAGGAAAGTAAATGAATTTAAAGCGCAAATAAAAAAAAGTAAAAGAACTCAGATTAGACAATATAAAGTTGGAAAAAAAATTTAAGTTAATTCAACGATTCAAACACCCATTTATCTTTTCACTTAGAAGAAAAAATATTGATTGCAAGACAAAAAAATCAGTATCCTAAACCAAGCGAAATGCATGATTTTTTGAACAATGAAGCTACTGAAAAGGAAAGCTAAATAAGCTATTCACTTTTATTCTACTAATCTAGCGACAGGATATAACTTATGAGTGTTTTCATAATGGGGCGATCGTTTATAAATATATTCTAATTGAGCATAAGCATTTTTAGCAAAGGCTTCATTTTCTTTTTTCTTCTTTTCTAAATCCTGTTTTAATTTAGGATCATCTTCAAGATATTGGATTGCCAAATCTTCAAAAACATAAGGAGAGAAATATTCTTTCTGTTGTAGAATACTATCAAAAAAATTCCAAGCAAAAAAGCTATCAGGCGCATGAGGTTCTAGGGTTTCAATGATATAACGATTACCACTTTGATTTGTATAAATCAGATAGTCACCTTTCCTAAAAGTTTTATCCATACGTAGTTTTTTGACTTTAATTTTTTTATGTAAATAATGCCCTTCGTAAGGAGATTTTCCAGTTTGATGATCTTCAATGCGGTACATTTCTACTTCAAATGTTTTATTTTCTTTTAACTGCTGCATTTCGACACCATTCCATTTCAAACGGTCAATAACAGTACTATAGGCTTGAGAGACGATATAGGCTTTGGGTTTATCTATAGTAGCAGTAGCTTTATAATGATTATAAAAAGAAATATATTTAGAATAGGGTGCATTATGATCATAGTATAAACGGTCTTGACCACTGATTAAACTAGGCTTATACTTGGCTTCATATCCTTTAAATAAAAAACTATCAACCTTTTCAATATCCATTGTCCAATTAATATCAAACGTCTGTTTTGTGCGTGTTTCTTTAATTGCCTTATGGCGAATAGTTTTTATTTTTTCTGCATTTTTATCAATATACTCTAAAACAGTTTCCATAAAGGCATAAGTACTCTTTACTCGGTCTTTAAATGGTTTTAGCATATGTGTTTCAGGTATAAATGAAAGCGTATTAAAGAGCGCAGCATAACCTGATGAATATCGTGGTAAATCAAGGAAGGCTGCTATTCCATCATCAGGTGTTTTTCGGGCATAAACATAAGGTGTCATTTCCCAGTTTTTAGCTTCCATACTTTTATAAAGAGTAGGAAGCATTTCAGTTTGTTGGAAGTTCCCTAATGTTTTTCCAAGTTTATTGTGCTGTGTCGCAATCATAGTCATGGTATACTGATAATCCGCACCATTAGAAGTATGATTGTCGAGAAAAATATCAGGCTTCCATTTTTGGAAAATTCGAGTAAAGGCAATTGCATTTTTACTATCAACTTTAATAAAGTCTCGGTTCAAATCTAGGTTTTTAGCATTTCCCCGAAAACCGTGTTCTAGCGGACCATTTTGATTGGTTCGACTAAAAGCACCTCGATTTAGCCCACCACCAATATTATAAAAAGGAATAATGACGACAACTGCTTTATCAAGTAGTTGTTGATTGACTTCCTTCTTCATTAAATCTCTGGTCAATAACATTGTCGCATCTACCCCACAAGGCTCTCCAGCATGAATGGCGTTATTAACCATCAAGATTACTTTTCCTTCTTGCTTCAGTTGATTTGGGTCAAAAATTTTACTTTTGGAAAGAACAACGGCATGAATTGGCTCTCCAACATCTGATAGCCCATATTCAGTAATTTGAATTTCTGGATATTGGTTTGCCATTTTTTTATAAAAATCTATCGCTTCATGATATGTTGCCGTTTGGTTATCGTTTTTTTCAAAAGGTATCTTAATATCAACTTGTGGGACTATCGTTTTATTGGAACAAGCCGAACAAAATATTAATCCAAGTAAAAAAGGGATATATCGTATCATAGATCTTATATTTAAGTGATGTAGTCGAAACAATATACATTCTTTATCACAAAAGGCTTAATTTTGTGGGAATAAGAAAAGACTAAAATTCCAACAATAAAATAAATAGCATTATGTCAAATCAAAAAGTACGAGCAACAGGATTTACAAGATTGATTATATTTTTACTAATAGTTGCCCCCTTAGCATATATTGCTGCATCCTATATCAGAGGAGAAGACGGTATTCAAAATATTAAAAATCTATTTGGAGGGAGCAAGAGTACAACACCCGCAGTAAATCCAGAAGAGGCAGGTATCATAGAATTAGAAGAAGTTATTAAACAAAAAAAATATGAAATTGAGGATTTGAAAAAGGAGAACGAAGCTTTGAAAAAAGAATTAGAAGCTCTAAAAGCGAATCAATAATGTCTAGGAACTTAAAAATAGTTTTTTTCTGTTTTATTACAATTTTTTGTTGGTCTTGTAAAACCGATAAACCAAAAGCGTATAGTCAAGAAAAAACAATAGAAGACTACTATATGGAAGGTGATTTTGGGAAGGTGAATGCCCTAGCAAAAACCCTATTGAATAAAGATAGTGACGATCCTCAAGCTAACCTTTTTTTTGGTCGAGCCTTAGCGGATATGGGACAAACAATTGAAGCGATTCCTTTTTTACAAAAGGGAACAAATATTAAAAATGCTACAACGATACAAGCATGGAGCTATGGGTATTTAGGGAAATGTTATTATGAAAACGGTCGTTTTGACGAGGCGCAACAAGCCTTAGAGAACTGCTTGGCGTTACAAGCAGATAAAGGCTCAATGGACTTTGCTAAAAAAAGATTGAATAGATTTAAAAAGAAATAGTTTATTCTTCATCCTCTATATTTTCTATTGTTTCTTCTCTAGGGATAGTTGTGTTTTCCTTAAGGCGATCCCATTTGTCGTAATGAACACCTGCACCATAAACCCAGCCATTATGCCCTCGTTTACTTTTAATTCTGACCCAAGGCTCATAAGCATACTCTGTCCCAATATTGATTTTTTGACGAAAGTCTGTCCGTTCATTTAAAAATTTGACACGTTCATGTAACGTGAGTTTGTCAATAACTTCACTATTTAATTTTGGCTCTTTACGTACTTTCAGACCTTCAATGGTTACGTACAAAGTCGTATAACTATCTGTGATGATTTTACTTGGTGGTGGTGGAGTATTTTGAGGTAATTTTTGTAAATCAATTTCACCTATAGCAGCATTGCTTGTAGGATTACTGGCATTAGCAGTCGTATCTTTTGTAGTCGTATTTTCTGGTTGTTCTATTGTTTGAAGGCTTCGTTTACTACTACTACACTTACTAGCAGCCCAAATTAGAAAACTAACTAAAAGAACAAGAATAATTAGTACTTCAACTTTCCCTAGTATATTTTTCATCTTTCCAAAATTTGATGTTGATTTAGAAGATTTCGTTTTACGTTTTTTAGTATTACTATTTTTTTTTGCCATTGGATTATGGAATTAGACTATAGAATATACTCTATATAACAGATGTTTTCCCTAGTATTTTTTGTAAAAATACTAGAAAATTTAATCAAATTTTAATCCTAGAATGGACGATTTACTTTATAAAATAGCCATTACTAAAATTTATAGTGTTGGTGCTAAATTAGCTAAAATCTTAATTAGTTATTGTGGAGGAGCAGAAGCCGTATTTAAAACCAGTAAAAAAGCCCTTTTAAAAATACCAGGAATCGGTATTAAAACGGTAAAGCATATCGTAGATAAAAGAAGTTTAGTACTAGCAGAAAACGAACTTTCCTTTGTTGAAAAACATAGAATTCAACCTTTATTTTATCTAGATAATAATTATCCAGAACGATTAAAACGTTACGATGATTGTCCTGTTATGCTCTATTATAAAGGGAATACTAATTTAAACCACCATAGGATAGTAGGAATCGTAGGAACTAGAAAGCCAACAGTAAAAGGACGGTTGATTTGTGAAGAATTAATTGAAGGGCTAAAAGTTTATGATCCTGTTATTATTAGTGGTTTAGCCTATGGCATTGATATTACAGCACATAAACAATGTATCAAAAATGGAATAGATACCCTAGGAGTACTAGGTCATGGATTGAGGCGGATTTATCCACTCCATCATCGTTCTATTGCAGAGGAAATGCTAGAACAAGGTGGTTTATTAACAGAGTTTACAAGCGAAATTGGTCCAGAGCGTGAAAATTTTCCAATGAGGAATAGAATTATAGCAGGAATGTGCGATGCACTTATTGTAGTAGAAACAGCAAGGAGTGGAGGTTCAATGATTACTGCTGAAATCGCTAATACGTATAACAAGGATGTTTTTGCAGTACCAGGCAGATTAAGTGATAAATATTCAGTAGGTTGTAATCATTTAATCAAATGCCATAAAGCTGCTTTGATAGAATCGTCTAAAGACATAGGTTATATTATGCGATGGGATGAAATGGATACTGAAAAAATTATTCAAAAAAAGTTATTTATTGACTTATCAAAAGAAGAACGTTTGGTTACAATTTTACTAGCTGAAAGTGAAACATTAGGAATTGATAATTTAAGTTTCCAAACAAAAATGAATCCCAGTAAAATGGCATCTATATTGCTAGGATTGGAATTTAAAGGCGTTGTAAAATCGCTTCCAGGGAAACAATATATGCTATTGTGAACAAGTTTAACTTAAAAAAAATGTTTCCTGTTTTCAAACTATAAACATTAATAATATCTTTAGTCTGAATTCTAAAAACATTTTACTATGAATATTAAAACACTACTGTTTGCAATTATTATTTTCTTTGGATGCACCCCTAAAAATGCAACAACAAATAATCAGAACTCAAGAACTACCCCAACATCTTCTATCAGCAAAGTAATGAAAACCAAACCTAAGAATATCATCTTACTGGTTGGTGATGGGATGGGCTTGACACAGATTACAGCAGGGATGTATATGAATGGGAATAAATTAAATTTAGAAAAATTTCCAATTACAGGCTTACATAAATCATATGCCTATGATAATCTTGTTACAGATTCAGCGGCAGGAGCAACAGCCTTTGCTTGTGGTGTGAAAACATATAACGGAGCGATTGGTGTAGATCATGATACGATTCCTATCAAAACAATTTTAGAAGAAGCAGAAGAAAATGGTTTGGCAACAGGGATGGTAGCAACATCTACAATTGTTCATGCTACTCCAGGATCTTTTATAGCTCATCAAAAACAACGGAGAATGTATGAAGAAATTGCGGCTGATTTTTTGAAAACGGATATTGATATTTTTATAGGGGGAGGCAAAAAATTCTTTAACAACAGAGAAAGTGATGATAGAGATTTATATGCAGAATTGAGAGCTAAAGGATATGTGATGTCCGATTTTTTTGAAAAAGATTTAGAGGATATTCAGATCGATAAAACGAAAAAATTTGGATACCTTACGGCTAATAAAGATCCATTACCTGTCGCTCAAGGACGAGATTACTTAATGCCTGCAACACTCAAAACATTAGATTTTTTAGATAATAGGAGTGATAAAGGTTTTTTCTTAATGATAGAAGGATCTCAAATTGATTGGGGAGGGCATGCCAATAACTCTGATTATATTGTTACTGAAATGATCGAATTCGATAATGTGATTGGTGAAGTATTAAAGTATGCAAAAGAAGATGGAGAAACTTTAGTGATTGTAACGGCAGATCATGAAACAGGGGGCTATGCAATTAATAAAGGATCTACTAGAGATAGTTTAGTGACTGCCTTCACAACGGATTATCACACAGCGGTAATGATTCCTGTATTTGCATATGGACCAGGATCAGAGGCTTTTAGTGGTATTTATGAAAATACAGCTATTTATGATAAAATGAAATCAGCCTTTGGATTTTAAATTTATTATAAGAAACCATCCGTCTTTTATCATCGTTTAAAAAATATGAAAGTGAAATTAGGAATACTCCTCCCTTTTTTAATGACTATCTTTTATTTTCCCTTAAATAATCATAAACAAAAAGATAGAGGAGATGAGACCGCATTAAAAGCTGCTGAAGAAGCAAGGAAGGCTCGCATGGAATGGGTAGAAAATAAATATTATACCTTGACTCTAGAAGAGAAAATAGGACAATTATTTAATATCAGAGCACATTCTAATTTAGGTGCAGAACATATCGCACAAGTTAAAGAGGCTATTACAAAATACAAAGTTGGAGGCTTAACCTTTTTTCAAGGAACACCCGAAAAGCAGGCGGAGCTAACCAATACTTACCAAGCACTTTCCAAGAAAGTGCCGTTGATGATAGCGATGGATGCAGAATGGGGGCTAGGGATGCGACTTAAAAAAAAATCGATTAGTTTCCCAAAGCAATTGACACTTGGAGCAATTCAAAATAATCATTTGCTCTATGATATGGGGAAGGAAGTTGCATGGCAGCTCCGACGATTAGGGGTTCATGTTAACTTTGCCCCTGTAGTTGATGTTAATAATAATCCAAATAATCCTGTTATCAATACCCGTTCATTTGGGGAGGATAAATACAATGTAGCGGCCAAAGGCTATATGTATATGAAGGGTATGGAAGATAATATGGTCTTATCCTGTGCTAAACATTTTCCAGGACATGGTGATACAGATGTAGACTCTCACTATGATTTACCTCAAATTTTACACGACTCTGTCCGCTTAGAAAATATTGAGTTATTTCCGTTTAAATTACTTTCTCAACACGGCGTTGGAAGTATGATGGTCGCACATCTATTTATCCCAACTTTTGACAATACAGCCAATCGACCTTCTACCCTCTCTAAAAAAACAGTAACAGGAATATTAAAAGATAAAATTGGGTATGACGGATTATTATTTACAGATGGTTTGGGAATGAAAGGGGTTACGAAACATCATCAACCTGGAAAATTAGAAGTAGAAGCATTAAAGGCTGGTAACGATATATTGCTTTTGCCTGAAAATTTACCTGCTGCAGCAAAAGAGATTAAGGCAGCCATTTTAGCTGGAGATTTAGACAGTACACAAGTATTTAATAGTGTAAAAAAGATTTTGGATGCAAAATATCGTTTAGGGCTTTATAATTACCAACCTATACAAGTAAAAGACATAAAGCGAGAATTAAATCATGCAGGAGCTAAAAGACTAAAGAAAAAGCTGTATGAAAATGCCTTGACACTAGTCCGAAATGCAGATGGTTTAGTGCCGTTTAAAGATTTAAGCAATACAAAAATTGCTTCATTGACGATTGGAAAAACAGCTCGTACAGCATTTCAAAAACGATTAGGAAAATATGCATCTATTGCGTTTTATAATTCTGGTAGTGAACCAGCTACGAATTTAATTAGCCAATTGAAGAAATATGATACGGTTATTGTAGATATTCAAGGCTTAAGCAATTCTCCTTCTAAGGGATTTGGCATAAAACAAAGTATGATTACTTTTTTAGAAAATTTACAAAAAGAAACTAAAGTAATCTTAACCCTCTTTGGGAATCCATATAGTTTAAAATATTTTGATAATATTGAAAATGTGTTAATGGCTTTTGATGAAGATGATGATATCTTATTACAAGAAGCCGCAGCAGAAGGATTATTTGGGGTCTTTGGATTAAATGGGAAATTACCAGTAACCGCTTCGGATAAAAGTCAGTTTGGAGACGGTATTATGACAACTGCTTTGCAGCGACTAAGATATGATAGACCCGAAAATGTAGGTATGAATAAGGATAGTATCGCTAAAATTGAAACAATTGCGCAAGAAGCGATTAATATTAAAGCAACACCAGGCTGTGTAGTTTTAGTTGCAAAAGATAACAAAGTGGTATTCAATAAAGGATTTGGTTATCATACTTATGCCAAGAAAAAAGCAATGAAAAATGATGCTGTTTTTGATTTAGCTTCAGTGACTAAAATTGCGGCTACCACCCTTGCTATTATGAAACTTTATGATGAAGGAAAGATTGATATTTATGGAACAATTGGGCAGTATTTACCCGCAGCAAAAGGAAGTAATAAAGAAAACCTTATTATTAAAGATGTAATGGCGCATCATGCAGGATTAAAGGCTTGGATACCTTTTTATAAAGAAACCATTACGAAAAGCAAGCGAAATCCACGTCCTCTTACAAAATTGTATAAGAAGACTAAGACCAAAGATTTTAGTATGCAAGTAACCGATAAACTCTACATGAAAAATGCTTATGTAGATGAAATTTGGAAGCAGATATTTGAATCTGAATTACGATCAACTAATGCTTATAAATACAGTGATTTGGGCTTTTATATGTTAGCAGAAATTGTTAAAGAAATTACGGGACAAACTATAGATGAATATACTCGTAAGCATTTTTATTTACCAATGGGTTTAACCACAATGACTTATCGGCCCCTAGACCGATTGTCAAAAACTAAAATCGTTCCTACAGAAAATGACAACTATTTTCGTCGCCAACGTGTACAAGGGACAGTACATGATATGGGCGCAGCAATGTTAGATGGATTAAGTGGTCATGCAGGATTATTTGGTACAGCTAATGACTTAGCAGTTATCATGCAGATGCTATTAAATAAAGGTTACTATGGAGGGAAACAATACATTCGACCAGAGACGGTAGCTTTGTTTACAAGTCGTTATCCGAGTAGTTCTAGGAGAGGAATAGGCTTTGATATGCGAGAAATGGATTCGTTTAAAAGTCAAAATGTTTCTCAAAAGGCTTCATATAGTACTTTTGGACATTTAGGTTTTACAGGAATCTCTGCTTGGGCAGATCCTGACCATAATTTGATTTATTTATTTTTATCTAATCGTACTTATCCAAGTATGAATAATTTTAAATTAAATAAAAAAGATATTCGCCCTAGGATTCAAGAAACAATATATAACGCAATAGGAAGTTAATTTTTGGTTTTTTCTATTTTTGCTTTTAAAAAAAATATTTTGAGTAATAGAAATAAATTAGGACGATTTGCGGATTTAGAAACTTTTCCAAATGTTTACCAATGCTTTGATGCTAAAAAACCAGAATTGGTAGGGGTTAACCGAGAACCGATAGACCTAAAAGGCAAGTGGAAATTGTTACATTTCAAAAATGAAAATCCTATAACCTTAGAATTGGCTTGTGGTGGAGGTGAATATACCTTAAATCTTGCTCGTCAATATCCAAATCGTAACTTTATTGGAGTAGATATTAAAGGCGCTAGAATATGGAAAGGTGCGAGGGTCGCCTTACGAGAAAATCTGGCGAATGTGGCTTTCTTAAGAACTCAGATTGAACGGATTGCTTATTTTTTTGATAAAGATGAAATTGACGAAATTTGGATTACTTTTCCTGATCCATTTTTAAAAGAAAGTAAATCGAATCGCAGATTAACAGCTTCATACTTTTTGGATGAATATAGAAAAATCCTAGTACCTCAAGGAATCGTACAACTCAAAACGGATTCAAAAGAATTGTATGATTTTACACTAGAAGTACTAGGAGAGGATCAAAAAACGAATCTACTTTATTATGAAAATGATATTTACGCTAAGCCGCTAGAGTTTCCTGAATTGGAAATCAAAACACATTATGAATTGATGCACTTAGCGGAGGGTCGAAAAATAAAGTTTATAAGATTTATATTATAAGTGCTACTTGCTTTTACTTGCAAAGTTGTCCTTTTGAACAGCATCCAATGTCTTTCTAAGGACTAAACGCTCTACTTCTGAATCTACTTGAATATTTAATTTGTATGTGCCTTCTTTTAAATCTTTTGTATCTATTATTAAATTAGATAAGCCATTGATAAGTGATATTTTATCTTCTATTAAAACTTCATTTTTTAGATTTAAAAGCTGGTATGATGCCTCCATTTTTTTAGTAGCATCTATTTGAGCTTCAAATGTTTCATTAACTATTGTTGAACTCATTGCAACTATCATGAAGTTATTCTCCATTGTTTTTTGAACGATTGCAATTCTTGAAAAACTATGAGAGCCATCTGAATTAACCAATTTGAGACGATACATAGTAAAGACTTCCTTAGCATTAATATCTAGAAATTGATATTCTTTAATTGCGGTAGAGTGACCAGCGGCCTCTAATTTACCAACGGTTTCAAAATCAATTCCATTTTCTGATTTTTCAATAATGAATAATTTGCTTTCATATTCTGCTGCGGTACTCCAACTAATCATATTACCAATTTGAAATTCACTACCCTCCAAAGGAGAAGCATAAGTACAAACCGCATTAGCATTATATTGAAAAGCAAAAGAAATGAATATTGATAGTATAATATTTTTTAACTTGGACGTTTTCATAATTGTTCGTTTTTGAAAAAGATTGATATTTTTGCTTGGAGTTTGTTTATACTTACATGATATATTTAGTGTAGCATAAAATCTTGTATCCAAATTCAAATTTTGTGACAGCGATTTAAGAATGGAAAACGACGAAAATACCCTTGTAAAGGCTTGTTTTTTGTAAAAAATGTAGTTATTGTAACTAAATTGGATATCTAATTTTTAAAAGAATTTAATAAGTCAAAAGAGTAGAAAAGACTTCATATAATTTAAAAAAATCATATAGACATATCAAAACGAAATGAAAGCAATTTTAAACCATTTATTTGAACATAAAAGCCTAAGCAAATCAGAAGCAAAGGAAATTCTGATTAATATGGGGCAAGGCAAATACAACAATAGTCAAATAGCATCCTTCTTGACGGTGTTTATTATGCGTGGAATAAAAGTAGAAGAGTTAGAAGGATTTCGGGATGCAATGTTGGAATTGTGTCGCAGAATTGATTTATCAGAATTTGATCCGATGGATTTATGTGGTACAGGTGGAGATGGAAAAGATACGTTTAATATTTCTACTTTAGCCTCCTTTGTTACAGCAGGGGCAGGCATTAAAGTTGCTAAACATGGAAACTATGGAGTATCATCTATTTCGGGTTCGTCTAATATGATTGAATATTTTGGATATAAATTCACCAATGATGAAGATGAACTTAAACGTAAAATTGATAAAGCCAATATCTGTTTTCTTCATGCTCCCTTATTTCATCCTGCAATGAAACACGTTGTTCCAGTACGCAGAGAATTAGGAGTGCGGACTTTTTTCAATATGCTAGGGCCTATGGTCAATCCAGCTTTTGTCAAAAAGCAAATTGTAGGGGTTTTTAATTTAGAATTGGCAAGGCTATACGGTTACCTTTTCCAACAGGGTAATAAACAATTTTCAATTATCCATTCCCTAGATGGTTATGATGAAATATCGTTAACTGGTGGAGTGAAAATCATTACACAGGATAATGAAAGAGTTATTCAACCTGAAGATCTAGGTTTTGAAAAGCTACAACAAAGTGACCTACATGGAGGTAAATCAGTCAAAGAAGCAGCGGAACTATTTGCCAATATCCTTCAAGGTAATGGAACAGATGCTCAAAATAGTGCTGTACTAGCAAATGCGGCACTAGCAATCCAAACGGCTAGACCCCTTTTGAGTTATTCTGATGCTAAAGAAACAGCCAAAGATTCCCTGTTTTCTAAAAAGGGATGGCACGCATTACAAACATTTTTAGCTGCCTAATTTAGTTTGATAGTCAAGAAAAGATAATTGGCTATTTTTATAGAAATAAGGTTTTACTTTTAATCCTTTTTTACGTATGAATAAATACCTCCTGCTAATTATCTTAACGATATATTGTGCTTGTTGTAATATTTCTTCTAAAGATGAGCTAATAATGGCTAGACAAGCCTTTGCAGATACAGAGTATCAAGAAGCAGTTGAGTTGTACGATGAATTATTAAAAGGAGGAACATTACCAGCCCAAGATTTGGTTTTTGCAGGCATTGCAAACCTTCAAAATAATAATTTCGATGAAGCTCTTTATTTATATCATGAAGCATTAAGACAAGGGTGGATTTATTCTACAGAAGAAGCATTTGATGATGAACCATTATTTTATCGTTTACATAGTGAACCGATGTGGGATACCTTAAAGCAGACAGCATATAGAATGATACAGGAAGATAGAGCAATGGCGCAAGATGTTAGATTACGTCTAATAATTGACAGTTTAGGACTTTCTAGGGAAACAATTCTATTTGAAATACAGCAAGAAAGTGAAAATTATATTAATTTGCTAGACTCCCTAGATATTATCGACTCTCTCAATACCAAATTTTTAACAAGTTTAACAGATTCCCTAGGCTGGTTAGGTCATTCCATCGTAGGAAAAGGGGGCGCAATGACTGTTGCTAAACTAATGGGAGAAATGAGTTTTGAGTGTATGGAAAAATATCTAGATATTTTTAAAGCTGCTGTTGAAAAAGAAGAAGCAACTTCAAAAGATTTTGTGGCATACAAGGATAAAATTCTTGTATACCATAAGGATGAACAAATCTATGGGACACAATTTCATTCAGGTGGAAGCAAGTTATTTCCTATAGAAGATTTTAAAAATTTAAATGCAAGAAGGATGGAAGTAGGGCTTTACCCTTTTAATAAAACATTTATGCCTGAAATTGAGGCATCTGATGAACTGCCTTATATACAGAATTATTGTAAATAGATGTAAGTAGATTTACCTAATGAATTGAGTAATTTATGACGAAAAAAATAAATTTCACGCTTCGTTAAAAAACCTTAAAAATCAATAGGTTTTTTGCATTTTGTCTCGGTTGAACTTCAATTTATACTCGTCAAAATGAACTACCAATTAAGTCAATCTACGTATAAAAACCAAATGAATAATAAATAATAGTATAAATGGATATTTTAGAAAAAATCATAGTACATAAATACAAGGAAGTAGAACAAAAGAAGTCACTTTATCCTGTAAAATTACTAGAACAAAGTCTCTTTTTTGAAACGCCTTGTGTTTCTATCAAAAAATATATTCAGCGTACCGATAAATCGGGAATTATTGCAGAAATTAAACGGAAATCGCCCTCTAAGGGAGATATTAACCCTTATGTGAATATAGAACGTACATCAATTGGATATATGCAAGCAGGAGCATCAGCCCTTTCTATATTGACAGATAAGGATTTTTTTGGTGGTACAAATGTAGACTTAGAAACAGCAAGGAAATTTAATTTTTGCCCTATCCTACGAAAAGATTTTATCGTAGATGAATACCAAATTGTTGAAGCGAAGTCTATTGGAGCAGATGTAGTTTTATTGATTGCAGCAGCGTTAGAACCTAAAAAAGTTCAAGCCTTGGCAGCTTTTGCAAAAACTTTAGGTCTTGAAGTATTGATGGAGGTACATAATTTAGAAGAATTGCAGAAGAATCTTCATCTAGAGTTAGATTTAATTGGGGTCAATAATCGCAATTTAAAAACATTTGAAGTTAGCATCCAAACGTCTTTAGATTTGGCAAAATATATTCCTGATGATTATGTAAAAATATCAGAAAGTGGAATATCAAACCCGATGGCGATAATGCAACTAAAACAATACGATTTTGAAGGATTTTTAATAGGAGAACATTTTATGCATAACTCTAGACCTGAAAAAGTGTGTGCTGAATTTATTGAAGCTGTTAGAAGATTAGAAAGAGACGAAAAAGCGAATCCAATAATTGCATAAATGATTACAATTAATTTTGATTAAAATTTAAAAAACTGAAGTGAAAATCAAAGTATGTGGGATGCGAGAAGCGGAAAACATTGAAGCTATAGCCGCTTTAGCAATTGATTATATGGGGTTTATTTTTTACGAGCCATCAAGTCGATTTGTAGGAGAAGACTTTGAAGAAAGACTTTGTAGAATGTTACCCAATCATATAAAAAAAGTAGGTGTTTTTGTTGGAGCTGAAAAAGAATATGTACTTGAAAAGGCAGCAAAATATCAACTAGACTTTGCTCAATTACATGGAGGGGAAACACCAGAATATTGTGAAACAATAAAAAAAACAGGATTAAAAATCATTAAAGTTTTCTCTGTAGGGGAAAAATTTAATTTTGAAATGTTAAAATTTTATAAAAAATATAGTGATTTCTTCTTATTTGATACAAAAGGGGAAAAACATGGAGGAAATGGCATTACTTTCGATTGGAAAATATTAGAAGCTTATAATAGTGAAGTACCAGTATTTTTGAGTGGAGGAATTAGTTTAGACAATCTTCAAGATATTCATAAATTAGCTCGCATTAACATTCATGCAGTTGATGTGAATAGCAAATTTGAAATTGCTCCTGCCCTCAAAAATATAGACAAAGTGGATACGCTTATACAGTACTTCAAGTAATAGAATAGATTGGTTAAAAAGTTATAATCATGAAACGTACATACTTAACCATTACGTTTGTTTTTGTTGTAGGATTTTTTACTACATTACTCGCCCAGTATAGAGTACAAGTTGCAGCTTTTGTAGAAAGTGTTCCTAGGTCTTATTTTGCAGATCGAGGGCTAGAAGGTGTAATGATGCAAACAGATCAAAATTTTATTCATCGGTATTATTTAAGTGATTTTATTGAAAGAGAAATGGCAGAAGAAAAACTAAAAAGTATACTGCCAAACTTTCCTAATGCTCACATTATTGATATCGAAAAGCAAAAAAGTATTTGTGGAAAACCTTGTCCATACATGACAGAACATATGACTTTTGTCAATGAAATAGATGATGAATTGTATTTGAGAATTATCTATTTTGGTTTCAATAAATCTTCAATAAGTTGGGAAGGTCAACAGGAATTGAACGATTTATACGAAACACTCATTTCTAGGGATGATTTTAAAATCAAAATATTAGGGCATACAGATGCTATAGGTTCTGCGAAATATAATATTGCATTATCCAAGAGAAGGACTCGTGCTGTTAAAAACTATCTTATCGCCAAAGGAATTTCGGCTTATCGTATAAAGTCTATTGTTTTTGGTGAAGCAAAGCCTATTGCTGTTAATGAATTTGAAGATGGGAGAGATTCAATAGAGGGCAGGCGGTATAATCGTCGAGCAGTTATCGTTATTACTAGTGATGATGGTCAAATTTTAGCAGATATGGAAGGAATGATCAATGTGCCAGATTATCTAAAAGTTAGGAAATAATGTAATAATATTGTATTATTAGGCTTCAATAATATTTATTACAGAATTTTGTTAAAGCAGATTAATGCTTTAACTAGTTTGAATTTCGTATACAAACACACTATAATCTATTATGAAATGTAATTTCCAACTTTTTCTACTATTTACATTAGTAGGTCTTTTTTCCTGCGTTATGCCTGAATCAAATTCAGATGTAACTATTGCTGAATCCGAAATCCCTACAGAAGTTATTGTTCATGCTCCCCGAGAATTAAATACGTTATTTCCTATTTTTAGTAAGACAGCAGGAGAAAAATATATTAGTAATAATATATTTTTCTACCTTATTATTGGTGATCCAAAGACCTTAGAAAATGTTCCTATTATTGTAAAGTCTGTTCCTGTAGTAGAAGATTTTGAAGAAGGGTTAGCCATTACGTATGAAATTAGACCCGAAGCAGAGTGGGATAATGGAACACCTATCTTAGCATCTGATTTTGACTTCACTTTAAAAATGATAGCTAATCCTAGAGTGGACACACCCGTTCTTAGAAGTTTTTTAGACTTTATTATAGGATTTAAATATTACCCTGATAATCCTAGAAAGTTTACATTATATACTAAAGATAAATATTTCCAAGCAATTGATGCTAGTAGCTACTTTATATTTCCTGAATATGTTTATGATCCAAAAGGTTTGATGAAAGGTTTTAAATTAGAAGATTTAAAAAATGCTGATAAACTAGAAGATTTAAACAAGAATGCAAAAATTAATGAATATGCTGATTTTATAAATGCGCCAGAAAAAGGAAAAGATATAAATTTCTTAGTAGGTGGAGGACCATATAAAGTGACTTCTTGGAAAACTGGTCAAGAAGTGGTTTTGGAGAAAAAGGAAGATTGGTGGGGCGATCAGCTTATTGCTGAAATTCCTCAAATAGCTGCATATCCTAAAAAACTCATATATAAAATTATATTGGATGAAACAGTAGCAGTTACGGCAGCTAAAGGAGGTGAAATAGATGTATTATCAGAAGTTTCACCAAGAGACTTTGTGGAGCTTCAAAAAGATGAAGCGTTTAGTAAGAAATATAACTTCCATAGTCCAATTGCTACTAGATATGATTATATAGGATTTAATTTTCAAAAAGAAAAGTTAAAAGATGTTCGGGTTAGAAAAGCATTAGCGCATTTAGCGAATATTTCTGAAATTATTAAGGTATCTTATAATGATTTAGCGACACCAACGATTGGACCATTTCATCCATCAAAAGATTATTATTATAAAGAACTTAAAACAGAGTATGAACCTGAAAAAGCGATGGAATTATTAGATGAAGCAGGTTGGAAAGATACAGATAATGATGGAGTAAGAGATAAAATAATCAACAATAAGAAAGTAGACTTATCTCTGGATTTAGTGTATAATATAAATAATGATATTACTAAAAATACAGTATTAATTTTCCAAGAAGCTGTAGAACGAGTAGGAGTTAAAATAGAATTAAAAGGTAGTGAATATAGAACTACTGTTCAAAATGCACTTAATAGAAATTTTGATTTAGTATTATTATCATGGCAAAATTCAATTTATTTAGATGATCCAAAAGCTGTTTGGCATAGTGATAGTGATGTGCCTGGAGGGTATAATTTTCTTGGGTTTAGAAATGATGAAATTGATGTTCTAATCAATAAAATTAGATTTTCAAATGATAAAAAGGCACGAAATAAAATGTATAAACGATTTCAGGAGATTCTTTACAAAGAGCAACCTCAAATATTTCTTGCTTGTCCTAAAGAACGAATTATTATTAGTAATAAATATGATAATGCTGAATCTTCATTAATAAGACCGGGCTATTTTGAACGTTATTTTACGTTAAAAAAGTAGATTGAATAGAGGTGTAATAGCTTTGGTATGAAACCTATGTTTTCTTATGCTTTTATATATTATCAAAAGAATATGCTGGTTTATCCCAACTATATTTTTGGTATCTGTATTAATATTCTTTTTGAGTAAATTAGCTCCAGGAGATCCTGTTACGCTTTTGGGGTTAACACCAGATATACAAAGGATGGAGCATATAGACATAGAGAAAATGTATAGGCAACAATATCAAAAATTAGGTTTGGACAAGCCTATTTTTTATTTTACGGTTCAGTCGTATGCCTTTCCAGATACACTATATAAATTTACAAATAAATCAAAAAGGGAAATATTAATAAAGCTGATAAATAATTTTGGAAACTGGACCGAAATTGCAGCTTATCAAAGTAATATTGAAAATTTTATAAAAAAAATAAATATAAATTTTTCTAAGAGTCAGATAAAAAAATTAAACAGAAGTTGTATTGATTTAATATATACTGCTAAACCTAATAAAATTGAGGAAATATTACTGCAAATTAGACAGGTTATACAAAAAGATAGTGTACTAAATATTTTAAACTCAGACTATAAAATCTTATCTAAATCATATCATAGTGTAATTAATCAATCTACAAAATATAAACTTTTTATTCCAAAAATTTCATTGCACGGCTTTGATAATCAATTCCATAATTGGATTTCCAATATGCTGGTAGGAGACTTTGGATATTCTTACACAGATAGGCGTCCAGCTTCTGATAAAATAAAAGATGCTATTCAACAATCCTTAATCCTTAATGGAATTGCTTTTGTGTTAAGTTTTGGATTAGCTCTATTTCTTGGAATATATACTGCTGTACATAGAGGTAAGAAGAGAGATAAGTGGATAATGAATATTCTGTATGCTCTTTATGCCCTACCAGCATTTTGGATAGGAACTTTATTGATTGTTTTTTTTACAACGGATACTTATGGAGAATGGCTAGATTTATTTCCTACCTATGGTTTATCAAGTAGATTGTCAAATGATCCTTCTTTCTTTATTCGTGCATGGGATCGTATAATACATTTAGTTTTACCAATATTTTGCTTAGTATACCCCCCATTAGCCTATTTGACCAAACAGATGCGAGAAAGTACAATTAATATTCTTTCTCAAGAGTATATAAAGACAGCTAAAGCAAAAGGACTAGGTAATAAAAAAATTATGAAGAAGCATATTTTTAAAAATGCTTTTTATCCTATGCTAACTGTATTGGGAATCACCATTCCAGGAATTGTATTAGGTTCAGTAGTAATTGAGCAGATTTTTACAATTTCTGGAATGGGACTATTAATTATTCAATCTATTTTAAACAGTGATTGGTTAGTAGTTTTTGCTATTACATGGTTGTATGCGATTATATCATTATTGATTAAACTTATTATAGATATTGCCTATGGTTTATTAGATCCTAGAGTAAATTTAAAAAGCAGTAATATTTGAAAAAAACATTAAAATATAATCATCCAATTAATAAGATAAAAAGTGCTTCTGAAGGAATATTGAATCGGTTAAATAAACAACGTCGAGGCAAATGGACTATCCGATTTTTATGTGTTTTATTTATTGTGGCTATCATGGCAGATTTTATAGCAAATAATAAACCATTATATTGTAAAATCGATGATAAAATTTATTTCCCTATACTTCAGGAATATATCAGTGAACTAGGGTTAGGAAAACAGGATTCACTTTTTCAGAATAATAAATGGGAAAATGTTAGTTTTCAACAGAAAATCATGCCACCTATTCCTTATAGTAGTACTTCTCAGGATAAAAATAATCAAAGCTATGCTAGTCCTTTTGCTAAACAAAACATACCAAGCCTTCATTATAAACATTGGCTTGGAACAGATAAAGTAGGCAGAGATATCCTTGCAGGATTAATACATGGGACAAGAGTATCTTTATTAGTGGGGATATTATCTATGTTATTGGCTAGCGTTATTGGTATATCAATAGGCGCTATTCTAGGATATTATGGAGATAAGAATTTTTACATATCCATGGAACGAATAGTTTTAAATTTAATATTAATTAGTCTGATAGTATTTTATACGAATGTTTTATTAGAACAGGGGATTCTAAACCATTTTTGGGGAGTATTCTTTTTTTTAATATTAATGATTAGTTTATTACTTCTATTTAATAAGGGGATAGGTATAATAGAAAAACGAAGGAAGTACAATATGGGAATACCTTTTCAGCTCGATATGTGGATAATGCGTATTGTAGAAACCCTAGAAGTTATACCAACCGTAGTAATTTTATTAGCCATACTTGCAATATTTCCATCATCAATTATATTGCTTATTGTCACAATTGGCTTTTTAAGTTCTACAGTTTTTTTACGTTTTGCTCGTTCTGAAGCTCTAAGAATAAAAAACCTTAGGTATATAGAAGCAGCAAGAAGTATGGGATTCTCAAAAATGCAGATAATATTCCACCATATATTACCTAATAGCATAACTCCATTACTTATTTTATTTGCATTTGGAGTATCTTCTGCGATTATCTATGAGGCTTTTTTATCTTTTTTAGGAATCGGAATACCTGATAGTGAAATCACTTGGGGGAAGTTATTAAATGAGGGGAGGAGAAATATTTCTGCTTGGTGGATAACACTATCGTCAGGTTTTGCTATTTTTATTACTGTTTTTACGTTTAATTCTTTAGGTGAGGTATATGAAAAGTCCTGAAATAATATTGCCCATATTACATATTTTTTCGCATCTTTTTAGGGAATAGATTAGAATTCCCTTTTTTAGTAGATAGCTTTCCTTTTTTGCCTGTTTTAGCACCTATTTTATCAGGATCATTAACAGGGCAGCCTTTCTTCCTAGCACAGCTGTTTGAAACTAGAAATAATAGAGAAATTGAAAATAAAATGATGTATATTTTTTTCATAATAGAAAGGTAATAAATTTATTTAAATCAGGTGAAGAGAAATACAAGAAAAGAACAGATATAGAACTAATAAGTAAACAATAATTAGACCAGTTGATTGGGGCAAAAAAAAATCTAACTAAGAAAAAACGTCAAATATTTAGCATTATGATAATGAATATTGTAGACGCCTTCCCACTAAAACATAAATATTCATTCAAATATTGTGGATTTCTTGGTTTTTATGTTGTAAAAACTTGCTTTTAATATTGGTTAAACATACTTTTGTATGGTTTTATTTCATAAATATTAAAAATTTTTAAACATGAACAAAGGAGACTTGGTAAACAAGATCGCGGAAGATGCAAACCTTACAAAAGCCCAAGCAACTGAAGCCCTTAATTCCGTCCTAAATGCAGTTTCAGATACCTTAAAAGATGGGAATAAAGTTACATTAATTGGATTTGGAACTTTCTCTATTTCAGCTAGAGCAGCTAGAGCGGGACGTAATCCAAAAACAGGAGAGTCTATTACTATTGCGGCTAAGAATATAGTGAAATTCAAAGCAGGGAAAGAATTAAGTGATTCTGTTCAATAGTTTTGAAAAAACATTTAATCGTAAATACTAAAGTTGGTTTATTTAAATTCAAAATAAATAAATCAAAATAAGGGTAAAAAAAAATCGGTATTACATTTAGTAATGCCGATTTTTTTATGTCACTAATATTAGAGATTACTTTTTATTAGGATCGATACCACCAGACAAGTAATCTTGATATTCTTCTAATTTTTCCCATTGCCCTTTTACGGCCATTTCAGCTTGTTCTGCCCAAGTAGAAGGGTTATGAATTCTATAACGATCACCAGCTGCATCCAATACACTCTGTAAGCGTTCTACACTTGCATTAGCAAGGTCTGTCCAATTATTAATTCCAGCATTTTTTAACAATTGCTCAATTTTAGGACCTATCCCTTCTACAATTTTTAAATCGTCAGAATTAGTTGGATTCTTCTTTTTCCCATCACCAAGCGTTCCATCTAGTTTTTTACCCAGTAAAATTTTGGCTTGACCAACCCAATCATCTCTTTGTATTCTTCCAGGGAAGAATTCTATAGCGTCAGTAACTTTATTGGATAGGTCATCATCAAATTGGCTAACTTGTTCAAAGGTATAAATACCAAGATTATTAAGTTTTTTCTCAATGAAAGGACCAACACCATTAATCCTTTTTAGGTCATCTTTTTCATCAGCCGAAGCGGATTTGATTTTTGAACCTAATGCTGCCTTCACCTCTGCTTGAGCTCTTGCTGCTTTATCTTCATCGTTTTCTTCATAAGTTGTGGCGAGAGGCACTTTTTGAGAACGACAATCTTCTAGATCTGCAGCTAATTGTCCATTCGTATTTCGTAGTGCTTCTAAGTCGGCTTCTAGTTGATTCCCTCTAGAGCGTGAAGCATCTAAATCAGAAGACAATTGACCATTTTTATGACGTAAGGCATCTAGGTCAGCTCTCAAAGAAGCAATCTTAGTTTTTAGATCTGAAATCTCACCATCTTTAGAACTCCCTAAGGTCACTTTGTTCTCTAGTTCACCATTCTTCGTTTGTAACCCTAGTATTTGATTATTTAACGCATCTAAATCAGCTTTATATCGAGCATCTAAATCACCTTTAGCATTCAACTCGGCTTGTAATTTTTCAATCGTTTCTTTAGCAGAATATAAATCACCATGCAACTGCCCTTTTTCGGTTTCTAGTCGCTTGATACGTGCATGTAGTTCTTCTATTTCTAGATTTAATTTTTTAATATCTGCATCTTTCAAAGATACTTCTTCAACTTTCCCGTTATAACTGGCATTTAAAGCGTTATATTCATTTGATTTTCTATCATAATCTTCTCTTAAACGTCTGAATTTACCTCTACTTAATAACCAAGGTATTAATCCAAGTAAGAAAGCAATAAACAAGAATAAAATAACTTTCCAACTGTCTGGATGGCTTAATTCAGAAAAGAGTTGCGTGAAAAAATCCATAGTTTCTTATATTTTAAATAGGTGATTGATTGAATTAAAAAAATGTAGGTTTATATAAATTAATCGACAATTTGCACATTAACACGTCTATTTTTTTGACGCCCTGCATCGGTACTATTGGTCGCAATGGGTTCTGCCTTACCCCTTGAGGAGGTCTTGATAGTAGATTTTACACCAAGGCTACGGAAATATTTCTTAGTGTTTTCAGCTCTTCTTTTTCCTAAGTTTAGATTATAATTGGTACTACCTTTATTATCGGTATGACCGATTATATGTAGACTTTTCTTAGGATTTTCTACTAAGAACGTTTTTACAGAATCAGCATAGCTTCTAAAAGCAGTTCCAGGACTGAAAACATCCGAATTATACTCAAAATTTGCATCAGAGTACGTCATATTTGTGAAGGTGAACTTCGCCTTTGTTAGACGTTCGTTACCATCAGCATATTCATCAGGTGTGGCAGCCGCATCAGCAGCAAAAGCTAAAGGAGCAGCAAGTTTGTCGCCACCAATCATATCGCTATCTATACCTATTCTATCTTCTGTAATGCCCAGTCTCATAAGTTTTTCCCTAGCAACTCCTGCCCTAGCCAAGCCTAAATTTTCATACATTTTAGAACTTATACCCTTCTCGCTTTCTAAATATTTACCTGTAATGGTGATAGAACGCTCTGGATTCTTTTTCATCCATCCTGCCAACTTCTCAAGAAATGCTTCATTGTTACTATTTAGATCGATCTTGTCCCCATTGAATAAAAATTGGTCGTAATTGCTTTGGAATAGAGCCTTTGAGCCATCGTAGAAGTTAAGATTTTGACCTCTTCCATCGTCCGTGCTGACGATCTGCTCTGTACCGCAACGATGCTTGATTTTACAAACATAATACCACCTTGCCCATACTGTGAATAGTGCCCATAAAAGGAAACAGGTTAGAAATATCCTCATAATGAAGGTTTGTTTTGATTAAAATAATGAAATTTATTAATATAATTGTTAGTAAAGGTTAATTGTTAATTTTGTGACGTTGATTTATCTGAGGAAGTAACAAATTATTAAAAAATCTCGATTTATTGACGACATCTAAAGAAAAAATCATATAAATATATAATAACATTTTAAATTCAATAGTAAATGTGTGAAAAAAATAATTTTTTTGTGTTTTTACTGTTCATATTCTTCGGTTTAACCTACAATTGTCAATTGGACAAGGTTAAAAAAATAGAAAGTTATTATTACCCTATAGAAGAATTGAAAGAGGGATTAGTCTACGAATATCGTTCAGTTAAAGATGATTCTATTGCGCCTTTTTATTGGTATCATATCACGAGTCAGAAGGACGATAGTACGTACTTGGCATCAAATTATTATGATCATGATTTTTCTAATACACAGTTAAGTATTGAGCAAATCTTATCAGATGGTGTGATCCTAAAGGATTACTATTGGTTTGATAAACTTCCTAATGGGAAAGCTATAAGGCAAAAAGCAACGATAAGAAATAAAAATATCTTCCCATTTAATGTCAATATTTCCAAAAAAGGATTTTTGATTTCCGAATTATCATTTAAAGCACCATCCGATTCTTTATTAACGACAAACCTTGTTCGGAATAGACAATATGTTCAAGATACGATTTTTACGTATCAAGGAAAGTCCTATGATTGTGTACTATTTTTTGTGAAAGAATTGATTGAGTACGACCATAAAGAAGATGGTTTTAGAGAGTATGAAGCGTCGATGATAGAATTTTATGCTAGGGGAATAGGTTTGGTTTATTTTCAAAAGAAAGTAGAAGAAGAAATTTTATTAGAATATCGCTTAGTAGACCGTTTCCCCATGAAAAAACTAGAAGAAATAGCAAGAGAAAAAGTGTTGAAATAATGCTATCTTTTTATTGAATACCTATAGGTTTCCTTTGCCTATCTAATATTTTTTTAATACTTTGGACTTCTTCTTTTTTAATCATTTTAAAACAATACAAAATCAGCCATGACACTACAAATCAAAACTATTGAAGAATATAACACAGCTTACCAAAAAAGTGTGGAAAACCCCGAAGGATTCTGGGCAGAACAAGCAGAGACGTTTACATGGCAGAAGAAATGGGATAAGGTTTTAGAGTGGGATTTTAAAAAGCCTGATGTTAAATGGTTTGTTGGGGGAACACTAAACATAACGGAAAATTGCCTAGATAGACATTTAACAACACGAGGTGATCAAGTTGCTATTATTTGGGAGCCAAATGAGCCTAGTCAAGATTTTAAAACATATACGTATAAAGAACTCCATGCTGAAGTATGTAAATGTGCCAATGCTCTAAAAGCGCAAGGTATTGGGAAAGGTGATAGAGTTTGTTTTTATATGCCAATGGTCGCTGAATTAGCTATTGGCGTACTAGCTTGTGCTAGAATAGGAGCCATTCATTCTGTGGTATTTGCTGGGTTTTCAGCTCAGGCATTAGCAGATCGGGTTAAAGATGCTCAAGCAAAAATGATTATTTGTTCTGATTTTAATAGCCGTGGGAAAAAGCATATTCCTGTAAAACAGGTTGTAGATGAAGCTATTGCAATGGGGTGTGATAGTGTGGAAAAAGTATTAGTATATAAAAATGGGCGAAATGAAGTAACATGGAATGACAATCTGGATATTTGGTGGCATGATACAGTAGACAGTCAGTCAGCAGATTGCCCTGCGGAACCAATGGATTCTGAAGATATTTTATTCATTCTTTATACTTCTGGTTCTACAGGAAAACCTAAAGGGGTTGTGCATACTTGTGGAGGGTATATGGTATATACTTGTTTTTCTTTTAAAAATGTTTTCCAATATGATGATGGAGACATTTATTGGTGTACAGCTGATATAGGATGGATTACAGGACATTCTTATATTGTATATGGTCCTTTACTAGCAGGAGCTACAACAATGATGTTTGAGGGAGTTCCTACTTATCCTAATTCTGGTCGTTTTTGGGATATTTGTGATAAGCACAAAGTCAACCAATTTTATACTGCTCCAACAGCTATTCGGGCATTAATGGCCAAGGGCGATGAGTGGGTTAGTCGTTATCAATTGGATTCAATAAAAGTATTAGGTAGTGTAGGAGAACCGATTAATATAGAAGCATGGAATTGGTACAACAAAGTAGTCGGTAAAGAAAAAGCACCTATTGTAGATACATGGTGGCAAACAGAAACAGGCGGAATTATGATTTCTCCTTTGGCGAATATTACCCCACTCAAACCTTGTTATGCTACCCTGCCGCTACCAGGTATTCAAGCCTGTTTGGTTGATACAGAAGGGAATGAAATCGAAGGAAACAATGTCGAAGGACTATTATGTATAAAATTTCCTTGGCCATCAATGATTCGAACAACGTATGGCGATCACGAGCGTTGCCGCCAAGTGTATTTTTCGGCATTTGAGAATAAATATTTTACAGGAGATGGTGCTAGGAGAGATGAAAATGGAATGTATCGAATTATAGGAAGGGTAGATGATGTTATAAATGTGTCAGGACATCGGATGGGAACAGCCGAGGTTGAAAATGCAATCAACGAACATAGTAACGTTGTAGAATCTGCTGTAGTTGGTTATCCACATGATATAAAAGGACAAGGGATTTATGCTTATGTTATCACAAACTATCCAGTTGCTGATCAAGATGCTTTTCGTAAAGAAATTAAGGATACTGTAAGTCGAGAGATTGGTCCTATTGCTAAACCTGATAAAATCCAAATTGTATCTGGTTTACCAAAGACTCGTTCAGGAAAAATCATGCGACGTATTTTAAGAAAAATTGCTTCTGGGGATACTTCAAATCTAGGAGATATATCTACTTTATTGAACCCTGATATAGTACAAGAAGTGAAAGACGGAGCGATATAAAATGTTAAAATAAACCTAAATTTAGGTTCAACATAATAAAATAAGGTTTCCTGACAGGGTATTTTTAAAAAATATCCTGTCTTTTTTTAAACTTCGCATAGTTTTTGTAAGTATATTAGATACCTGCCCTGAAAATTAAAACTGTGGAATTATGAGGTTAATATTACTTGTTTTATTTTCTATCCTTACACTCAATGTTTTTGCACAATCCAAGCAAGAAAAGAAAGCAAATGAATTGTACAAAGACAAACATTATGCTGAAGCGATTCCGCTTTATCTTGAAATTTTAAAAGAAAAAAAGAGCAACAGCATTAGAGCTAAATTAGCAAAGTGCTACCACTTTCTTAATCAGTTGGAAGATGCTGAAAAATTCTATGCTGAAATTACCACTTCTCCTAGAGTACGCCCCATTCATGTCTTTAATTATGGGAAAGTATTAATGGGGCAAGGGAAATACGAAGAAGCAAAAAAAATATTTAATAAATATGTAGAAATGGCGCCAGATGATCCAAAGGGCAATGATATGTTGGTTGCCTGTGAAAATGTGAAAAATATTCAAGCAAAATATAAAAATGTGATTATTGATATTTTTCCGATGAACAGTTCTGCTGACGACAACTCTCCTACTTTTTATGACGGTGGAATTGTATTTACTTCTGATAGAGATAGAGGAGCTAAAGTTTTTAAGGAGAAATCAACAACTACAGGTCGAGATTTTCTTTATTTATATTTTAGTAAAAAAGATAATGAGGGAAAATACCATACTGCGGAATTATTTTCTAAAAAAATTAATGTTTTAAATAGAAATTTAGGATCTGCAACATTTAGTCAAGATAAAAATACGATCGTTTTTGCTAGAAATTCAGACGTAATTAGTAAAAATAAGAGTTATAATATCCAACTATATGAAGCCACATTAACAGAAGGCAAATGGACAGATATCAAACGATTAGATTTTTGTTCTAAAGAATATAATTATATGCATCCTAGTTTGTCTCCTGATAATCAAACACTTTATTTTGTATCAGATAAAGGAAGAGGATTTGGAGGAACCGATATATATGTTACAAGGAGAACATCTACAGGCTGGACAAGACCTGAAAACCTAGGAGGAACTATTAATACTTCTAGTAATGAAGGTTTTCCTTTTGTGGATGCTAGTGGTAATTTATTTTTCTGTTCTAAAGGGCATTTAGGACTAGGAGGGTTTGATATTTTTATTTCCCAAAAAGAAAAATATGGATGGAGTTTACCCATGAACTTGGGGAAGCCTATTAATAGTTCTTATGATGATATTAGTTTAATTTTAAGCAGTGATGGCAAAAGTGGAGCATTTACATCTTCTAGAGAAACACAAGATGATAATATTTACTTGTTTGAAATTAACAGTTCAATGGTGAAATCAAATATGAGAAGTCAGGTGACTGAACATAAATAAAACTTGAATTTACACGATAAACTCCTTGAATCTTCTCATCTTTGTGAGAACAATAATTCAAGGAGTTTTTTTATGTCCAAAACACAAATGATATATGGACGGCATCCTATCATTGATGCTATACATTCAGGAACGTCAATAGACAAAATATTTTTGCAAGAAAGGACAAGAGGTGATTTTGAAAAAGAGATTCGCCAATTGGCTAAAAAGCATAATATTCCAATTCGAGTGCTGCCTAAAGAGCGCATGAAAAGGATCACAGGAAAAAATCATCAAGGAGTGATAGCGTATTTAGCATTAATACCCTATTATCAGATAGAAGATGTAGTACCAACATTATTTGAAAAACCTAAACCTCCTTTATTATTACTTTTAGATGGAGTAACAGATGTAAGAAATTTTGGGGCGATTGCTCGATCAGCAGAATGTACGGGGGTTGATGCTATTATTATTCCACAAAAAGGAACGGCTCAAATTAATGCTGATGCCTTAAAAACGGCTGCAGGTGCTTTGACTAAAATTCCAATTTGTCGACAGAAAAGTCTTGTTAATACTGTTGAATACCTTAAAATGTCAGGGATTCAGGTTTTAGCATCAGCGTTACAGGCCTCTTCTCCTATTCAAGAATTAGATTTTACATTACCGACTACGATTATTCTAGGTTCAGAAGATAAGGGAGTACATCCATCAATTCTTAAATTAAGCGATCAGAAGTTTCTTATTCCTCAAATGGGAACAGGAAATTCGTTTAATGTATCTGTTGCTGCTGGGATAACATTATATGAAACCATGAGACAGCGACTTAAAGTATAAAAATTAGGAAACGTTTTAGTTCGTTTTTGTGTATTGTATTTGGTAGATTTTTTAAAAATAGAATAATGGCAATTATCCTAAATATAGAGACAGCTACAGAAGTCTGCTCTGTATGTATTAGTAAACAAAATGATATACTGGCAATAGAAACATCAGAAGAACAGTATAGTCATGCTAGTAATATCACTCGTTTTATAGAAAATTGCTGTAGGAACGCTAAACTTACACTTGATGATATTGATGCAGTTGCAGTAAGTCAAGGCCCTGGTTCTTATACAGGTTTGAGGGTTGGTCTTTCAACGGCAAAAGGCATTTGTTATGCTTTGGACAAACCACTTATTGGAGTAGATACTTTAAAGGCGATAGCAACAGCAGCCAATAAAGCAACAAAAAATGAACAGTATGATTTAGTTTGTGCAATGATAGATGCTAGAAGAATGGAAGTATATCATGCCATATTTGATTTTAAGAGTGTAAGGCAAAATATCAAAACTACAGAAGCGTATATTTTAGATGAAGATGCTTATAAGGTATACTTTCAAAAAGAGAAATCTATTCTCTTTTGTGGGAATGGTTCTACTAAAGCATCAGGTATCATTTCTGATTCTAGAGCACATTTTTCAAATGTAGTTTGTTCAGCAGCTCATCTTGTTCCTTGTGCTTATGAAGCATACATAAGTGCTAATTTTGAAGATACAGCCTATTTTTCGCCTTTTTATTTAAAAACACCAAACATCACAAAAGCAAAAAAAATTATTTGATATTCTGTATATTATGAATTAGTTTTTATATTTATTCAATGAAAAAAGCTCTTAATATAAATACTGTTAACCATTTAAAGAGATTTTTTTGAAAAAAGGAAACAAGAGTCTCTTTTGTTTCGTTACTATGATGAGAATTTTTAACGTTATATTTTTATTAAACATACATTCGAATAATCGTCTATTTTTATATTCATAATTTTTGGCATATTTTTTGAAAATAAATTAATAGAAAATTATTTAATAACATAAAATCAATATCAATGAGAAAGCAGAAAAACGAAAGTGTTATTCTACGTAAAGGTAAAAACGATATTCAATTGGATTATGCAGAACTGAGAAAAGCGGTTTTAGTATTAAGAGCTGTAAATCATAAGTTACGTCAATCTATTATTGACTTGCTGGAGGAAAATGAAAAAATGACTGTAACAGATATATATGTAAAACTTCGCCTAGAGCAATCTGTAGCTTCTCAACATTTAGCTATATTGCGTCGTGCTGGTGTTGTTGATACTGAACGTCAAGGTAAATTCATTTATTATTCATTGAATGCGGATAGATTACATCAAATTTCCCAATTAATAGAAGAACTTGCCTATTGATAAAATTCGACAATTATATTATATTTTTGTCCTATAAAAAGTGCTACAATCTTAAATTGTAGCACTTTTTTTGTCGTATAATACAGATTTACCCAAAATATACTTTGATAGTATTTTGAAAAAATTTATATTTACGATGCAATATTATTTTTTTAGTAATGGAAAGATAAAATTCTTTTTTTACTATCTCTCTTAGGATTTAATAAACTAAAACTTCCCCTCTAAATCACCTTTCTAATGTAAATGTATCATTGGATGTGGTCCGTTCTTTATTTCTAAGAGATAGATTGTAAGGGAGGTATTTTACTTGCTGTTACTTATTACTTAACATAATGTATATGGGACAGACCAAAGTTACTGTTGATGCTGAAAAACTTGAAGCATCATCAAACGTACTGCGTGCACTTTGTCATCCATTAAGGATGAAAATCTTAGAGTTTATTGACAAGAATAAGTCGATTAATGTAAACAAAATTTACAACACACTTAAATTAGAACAATCTATTACTTCTCAACATCTAAGAATTTTAAGAGCAGCAGGAATTGTAAACACTGAGAGAGAAGGGAAATTTATTCATTATACTATTGATTATGAGAAGGTCAGTAGTGTATTAAAGGTAGTTAGGAACTTCCTTGAAAAAGAATAATCCAAAGGTATGCATAACTGCATATAAACCCTTTTAGGTGAAAAGAGTCAAGTGAGAAAATTATTTCGAATTTGGCTCTTTTTTGAAATTTCATGATGGGTTTATTTTAGACTATCGAATTACAAAAGTGTAACGAGCAGAGATCCCTAATTCATATAAACCAAAGCCATTTTTCCCTAAGTTTCGGTTGAGTATAGCATACATTGGTTTATAATCAAAAGATATATTCATAGGGAAATTATTAAATGTATATTCTATCCCAAGCATTAAGTCAATATTCCAAATAAACTTTTGTCCATATCCTAAGGTCATACCTGCTCCTCCGTATAAATTTGTATATGTGCCTATTGGATGGTTGTATTGGTATAAGCCTGTTCCTGTAATTGAGACTTTTTCATCAGAAAAATTTGCCCCAAAAATAATTTCATATCCTGTATATCTTTGAAGAAAAGTCTTATATGTTAATGCTGAAGGGTTTCCTCCTCTCATCCCAATGGAATGATCATAATTGTCTTGGGCGTTTATATCATTCACAAACATAAAAAAGAGTAAGCAACAAGAGATAGAAGCAGAAATACATATTTTTTTCATAAAAACATCGTTTTTGTTAATGTTCACTCAATGCTCGATATAAATCAGCCCAGTCTTTTCGCTCTTTGATGACTGTTTGGACATATTCTTCCCAGATATTTTGGTCTTGTGTAGGTTCTTTTACTACAGCCCCAATAATACCTGATGCCAAATCATGGGCTTTTAATATACCATCACCAAAGTGAGCTGCTAAGGCCTGACCACTATTAATAACCGAAATTGCTTCAGCAGTACTCAATGTTCCAGAAGGGGATTTGAGTTTCGTACGCCCATCCTCGGTTTTACCACTTCGTAGTTCTCTAAATATAGTTACCAGCCGCTTTATTTCTTCAATAGGCGCTTCTTTTACAGGCAATTCTATAGACTTACCAATTTTATCGACCCGTGTTTTTACAATATTGACTTCTTCTTCCAGTACTTTAGGTAAAGGTAAGACTACTGTATTGAATCGACGACGTAAAGCACTAGATAATTCGTTGACTCCTTTATCTCTATCATTGGCAGTTGCTATGACATTAAAACCTCTATTGGCTTGTATTTCTTGTCCAAGTTCAGGAATAGGTAATAATTTTTCAGAAAGAAGGGTGATCAAGGTATCTTGAACATCAGAAGGTATACGAGTCAACTCTTCTACACGAGCTATTTTTCCTTGCTGCATTGCATTCATAATAGGACTAGATACTAGGGCGTCAGAGCTAGGACCTTCTGCTAATAATTTAGCATAATTCCAAGTATAACGCATAGAGTCCTCGTTCATACCTGCAGTACCTTGAACGAGTAGGGTAGATGTTCCAGAAATGGCTGCTGCTAGATGTTCAGATACCCAAGTTTTAGCTGTCCCAGGAACTCCTATAAGCAACAAAGCTCTATCTGTTGCTAGTGTAGCTACAGCAATTTCAATAAGTCGTTTATTACCAAAATATTTTGGTTCTATTACTGTGCCATCATCGAGTGTTCCTCCCATGATATAGATGACAACTGCCCAAGGGGAGAGTTGCCAATTTGTAGGTTTTGGTTTATTATCTATCCTTTTTAAGGCTTCTAATTCTTCTGCGTAAGCGTGTTCTGCATGTGGGCGTAGAACATTATTTTTATTATTGGTCATAAATACTACCTTTTCAATTCAGCTATCATTTGTTTTCTAAATTTCAATACCTCCAAAAAATTGTCAATCTCATTATCCCAGTCTGACCATGTTTTACCATTTTTATACCAAAAATTATGGATTTTCTCATGGAGATCAGGAGAACAATAATACGCTATTTTTTTTAAAATATTTTTATAATACCACCCTTCCCAACTTCGAGCAGTATGACGATCTACCCATTTTTTAATACTTTGCATATAAAGCAAAACTAATTCATCTTGCCAATAATGCATACCCGATTTTAGTAAATTGGTAATTGGATCGGAGTCTTGTAATACAGTATTTTTTTCCTTCAATACTTTAATAGCAATACGATTAAACACATCATCAGGAATAACTTCTAATAAGTTTTGGATATGAATATTTTGCCAACGATTTTTACTTTGGTTGTGTAACCAAAAATCTACAAGTAACTCCATCCATTCCACATCTTGGTGAGTAATAGTTGATTCTATAAGTGCTTGTAATAGAGTAGAACTCCAATCGCTACGGATAAAAATTTCTAAACTTTCTTTAGAGGAGTATCCAAAATATCGTACCCATCTTTTAGGAGGAATGACCGCCATTAATTGTCCTAATATACTCGCTTTCCTTCCTCCTTTGAACGGTATAGATTTTAAGTGAATACCATCTTTTAATAAATTAGGAGTAGGTTCATCTGGAATTTCAAAGGTTAATTTTTCTTTTTTCAGTAATCTTTTTTTAACGGTAATAAAATTTTCTAACTGATTAAATAATCGTTCTATAAGATTCGAATTAGGAATTTTTATTAATAAATGAGCGGCGGCTTGTCGAATCTCTTTTCTACTTGCTTTTAGACAAAACTCTAGAAAATCTTCATCCTTTTGGGAAAGATTAATTGATAGTGTTTTTATAAAAGTAGTTTTTTGAGAAGGACTATCTTTAGACCATGTAGATTGAATTAGAGGAATTGCTTTATCAGGTGTATTCCGTCGTAAATGTTTTAATATTGTTGTACGTTGTTTTTTTGTACCATATTCCCATACGACATCTTCAGTTGGTTCTAGGTAATATTGCCAATTAGGATGTTTGGCTATGAGTATGTAATCAGAGGTTGTAAGAGATTTTTGAAGTATTTGCCAAAGTGTGCCATTATTTTTACATTTATCCAATATATCAGGCAGGTATTCAGGTAATATCTTTTTACTTAAAATCGCTATTTGTTCTAGAAATTCTAATAAAGCTTCCTGGTGAATTCCTTCTAACACTTCTTTAAGGAAATAGATACTTTTCTCTGAAACAAAGGGTTTAGTTGAATTAGTAGTAGTAGCTGATATTTCTTGATGATATACTAAAGGTGCATATCCTGCTTTAAAAGCTCTAGAGTATAGAGCAGCAGCATCCAGTAAAATACATTCTTCTGAACGATTTATATTAATACCTTTTTTAGAAAAAGTATCCAATAATGATTTAGAAAAAGTACCCCTTTCTGTTCCTAACAATGCTTGTTTAGCAATTTTTTTCCAAGTATCCAATGTTGTGTTATATGCCCTTTATAAAGTTTTTAATAAAAGATTCTAATGTTTTAAATTCTTCTGGTGCTGGTTTATCAGGGTGACTACGATAAAGAACTTTTTTCTTTTTCCCTCCTATGTTTACTTCAATACTATACGGATAATGTCTATCATCTTTACCCGCACCATAGGCAGCTTCAGTTAAATTCCAAAAACCACTTTGTTCAATACCTATTTCTAATGCTTTTAACTGATCATCTCTAAGCTCTTTACCATCTTTTAGAATTTTAGTTTTTTGTGAAGATGGTGTGCTGGAAACGGGATTGTCAAATTCCATATCCTCTACACTCTGATAAATTTTGCTATTCTCTATTCTAATACTTTCTTTCCATGTTTTATAATGAACTTTATATTCACTATAGTCAGTTTCCGCATCACTTGTTGCGGTTTTTTTTGCTGTTTCTTTCTTAGCTGTACAAGAAAAAAGTAAAAAAAGGGCAACAAGTGAGAAAAGTAAGGTCGATTTTTTCATGTGATTTATATTTCTAATTTTTATAAAAAAGGATAGGGTTAAAAATTGTATAAAATAAAAATAATTTATTTTGAGAGATAATACAAAAAATCTTAAGAAGTATCTCTAAAAGTTGTTTTTAGAATAATATAAATTTATCTTTAGAGACACTCAAAAAACAAAACCACCTACGACCAATGAGAAAAACAATAATGCTTTTCATTTTTGTTCCATTAATTTGTTATGGTCAAATAAACCATTTGAACAGAATAGAAGCAATAGAACAAGAACTCAAAACAAAATCTTCGGAAGAAAAAATAATGCTCCTTTTTCAAAAAGCCGAACTATTTTATTATCAAAATCAGATTAATCTACATATTCTAGCTTTAGAACAAGCACTAGATTTGGCCTTATTAACAAAGGATACCACTAAAACAATAGAAGCATATCTACGATTAGGACGTCTTGAGTCTGAAAATTTAACTATTCGTTCCAAACGAGAGGAGGCCATAAGACAAGGACTAATTTGGACAAAAAAAATAAATGCTCCACATTTTCATACACAGGCTTTGGAAAATAAAATTTCGCTGACTGCATTAGAAAAAGGGAAGGAAGCTTTTAGAGCCTATAAAGAAGTTCGACAGCAAAAAATTGATGCACAATTGCCTCTATTAGAACGAGTCCAATCTAACTTTTATATTGGTAAAATATGTAATCGACAGGCGATGCCTGATACATCGTTGTATTACCTTTTTGAAGCACTTGATCGGTTACGCTCCTTAGAGAAAACATCGAGGACTCTTTTACTACAAGGAGATGTTTATTATGAAATTGCCTATCACTATAATACCCTTAGTTATCAAGGAGATAGTGTGACCAATTATATTGATTCGTCTTTAGTTCTTTTCCAGAAAATAGGAAGTCTTCCTCATGAAAACAAAGTGCGTATTTTGCATAGTGAATATCTTACAAACTATGATCAATATGGAGCAGCAATGGATGAGCTGAATAAAGTAATTCAAAATAGTGGCGAATACACAAGTGGCGAAACACTTGGTATGATGGGTTTGCTCTCTTATTACAATAAAAACTTTGAAGAATCGCTAGATTATTATAAAAAAAGCTTAAAAAAATATCAAGCAGATAATAATAAATATGATGCGGCTGTTGCAGAAGCTTCTATTGCTTTTGTGTATGGTCAAATTAAAGCATTTGATAAAGCACTACCTTATATTGATAATGCTGTTGAATATGCAGAGCTTTCACAGAATCAAAAACTCATGACGAGTGTATATTATGCTAAGGCAAAGTTGTTGGATGATTTGGGAGAGTATCAATCATCTATTAATTATAGAAAAAAAGTAATTGCTATTCATAAAAAGCTCAATAGTAAAAGTGGTGCTTCAGAGCAGTCATTATCCTTAGCAGGAACATATATAAAAACTACTCAATACGATTCTGCTTTAGTTTATAATAAGATAGGGTATGAACATTTTAAACCGATTCATGAAAAGGGGCCTCTTTCTTTAGTTTATAAAAATTATTACACGATTTATAAAAATAAAGAAAACTATAAAGCGGCGCTTGAAAACTTAGAATTTTATCATGCTTATCAGGATAGTTTAAAAAGAAATGATTTGCAAAAAAGATTAAATCAAGAAAGGGCAAGCCTTAAAGTTGTAGAAGCCCAAGAGTCTGTTAGTATTGCAGAAAGACAAGAGCGATTGGCTAAAGAAGAAGCTGCCTTTCAAAGCACCCAAAAAAGACTTTATTCTTTCTTGGCTCTCCTGTTTTTAGGAATAATTCTAGTAGGAGCATACTTTTATCTCCAACTCCGAAAATCTAAACGAAAAATTGAATCTCAGAACCAAGAGTTACAACAATTAAATGCTACGAAAGATAAGTTTTTTAGCATTATTGCGCATGATATTCGAAGTCCTCTAATTGCTTTAGAAGGTGTAGGAGAACAGATGGACTATTATTTAGAAAATAATAAAAAAGAAAAACTTCAAATGCTTTCACAACTAATGGATACAACAACTAAACGACTGAGTTCTTTACTAGATAATTTACTCAATTGGGCCTTATTACAAAGAGGAGTGATTCCTTATAATCCTAAAAAAATCAATATCAATGAAGCAGTTGAAAATACCATTAACTTATTTGAACAGGGGCTTTTAGCTAAGAATATCAAGGTTGAAAATAATACATCAACAAATATTAATATTAATGTAGATGAGGCGGCATTGAGTACTATTTTAAGAAATCTTATTAGCAATGCTATAAAATTTACAGATAGAGGTGGAGAAGTCTTTATTAATACAGAAAATAAAGATGGGAAAAGTTGGATTTCTATAGAAGATAAGGGGATTGGCATGACCGATAATAAGATTGAAAAGTTATTTGATTTGAATAATAAAAGCATGAATGGAACAGAGGGCGAAAGAGGAACTGGGCTGGGTTTAACGCTAGTTAAAGAATTGGTTGAGTTAAATAAAGGAGTGTTAAAAGTTGATAGCACTTTAGGGAAAGGTACTGTATTTAGTATTGGTTTTCTCAATATTTAAAATAACAATTATGTGATTAGGGAGACATCATTAATCACATAATTGTTAAAATTGGCTCTAGGACTATAGGATTAATCGTGTATAACAATGAAGAATGTTGTGGATTTTTTTTAAGGTATTAAATCAATTAATTTTATGTATTGCATGATACCTAGTAAATCCTAAACCATAGTAGAATCGCTATTAAGTTGTAAAAGAATTTAATAGCAGCTCTAGCTATGGTTCGGATTAAAATCAAAACATATCAAAAATCACTAATCGTCAAATCCGAGAACAATCTCTTTAATTTTACAAGTCACATCTATATCACCATCGTCACTGCGAAGCTGTAATTTAACATCTTTAGGCGTTCTCCCGACTTCATTGAAATAGACTTTTTTCCCAGTATTTCCAATTAAATCATCAGAACTACTTTTGTCATAATCTTTTAAATTGGCGTCTAAGCGTAAGCCATAATTTTCTACATTAATACTTCCCCTAGAGGGTGGTACAGCGAAGATGAGTTCTCCTGGACATCTTTCAATGTAATTTTTCTTGGCAACAACCCTTGAGTCTCCCGCACTTGAACGAGAGAAGACAGTTTTATATTTGATATTGCCATTAGCATTATTTTTATGAATTACGTTAATAGAGACGTTACCAAATATATTAGGTGTAGTAGAACCATCTTCTTCATTTATCATTTTCCATTTTACATCATAGATTTTGTAGACTCTAGGCTTAAGTGAACGTCCAGAATCACTTACAGAACCAATATAATCTTGTATAGCATAACGCAACATTTGACGGCGAGCTTTCAACTCATTTTCACTAGTTCCATCATTAAAATATTGGCTTGTTACTAGCTCGTACAAACGATTCAATTTAATATTAATAGGAACAGCATTTCCCATATCAACAGCATAACCATCTCCTGAACCCGTTCCCCCTTTTGAATAGTACATTCCCTTTGAGTTTTCCTGTTTTTCTTTAAAACTTTCGTTTTGACTATAACCACCACCAGCGGATGCACCCTTCATATTGGCTTTTACATCGATTCCCCATCCTTCGGATTCTGCCATTTCTTTGCCTTCAAATTTATATGTTGCAACTTGTACACCTCCATATGTTGTTCGTACAGGGTAGTGTGTTCCCCACGTTCCAATAAAGTTTTTATAGGCTCTAAATGCTGAATTTGATTTTGCTTGGCTTAGGCTAGTAGGAGAGGAATTTGGTTTTGGTAGGGATTTTACAGCATGCTTAAACGCATCTGATAAGTCAAGGTTCTCTTTATTTAATTTTACTTCATAGCCTTTTACCTCTGTTCTAGAATAGGTGTAAATGCTCATATCACTAGAAGATTTACTTGAGGTATGTTGAAATGAGGCACTTCCTCCGCCTTTAGGAGTGTCTGCTCCGATATTAGCAGAAAATGATTTTTCATATGAGCTAGAAGAATAGAACATTTTTGTTTCCGTCTGCGCTCTATTCTCAAATATGCGATCGTATTCAAAATGGTTTTTCAAGGCAATGTCTCCATCTGCATTGTGCCAATCAATATCTTGGATTTTTAGCTCATCAAAGATTTGTTTTCTCATACCACCATATCCTACCACTTTGCCTTTTATATCTTTGATAGCATCGCTCTTATCATAATCAATAAAAATGGGATCGACCTTTAGCAAGTCAAAAGAATGGCGACTTGCTTTAGCATTGGATAACTTATTTCCTTTTCCAGAAGTGTAACGTTGCCCCACTACAATTTTATGAGTTGTTCCTAATGAAGATACCGTATAAGGTAAGGCTTCAAAGCCATCGGAGTTGGTTGCAAACTGAAATACATCACCTTCATTGGCAGGAATTTTAGTAGACTGTCCTGGTCCTAAAACTTTCTCAAAATCATTGTCTCCTATTTTTGTAATATTTACTACAAATGATGAAGCGGTATTTACAAAGTTAATATCTCCCTTTGGTTGAGTTGTATCACCATTATTGTTATCTCTATTGGTTTCGTCCGTTTCATCTGTTCCGTTGGAGCTGTTCTCTACAGGTATAATTTGCCACATTGCACTCCATGCGCCGTCATGGATTTCAGAACTTGTAAGTGGTCCGTTTTCAATATTTATTCTTTGATTTTTTACCCAACGATTTTGAATTCTATATAAATCTTCATTTTCAACTTTAGTAATGATCCACATTGCACTCCATGCCCCATCATGGATTTTGGAGCATTCTAATTTTCCATTTTCCATATGAATGCGTTGATCTGGATACCACTTATTTTCGATTCGATAGTATGGAGAATTGTGGACTGGTTTAAATTGCCAGATGGCACTCCATGCCCCATCATGGATTTTGGATACAGCAATACTTCCTTTTTCTATATTGATTTTCTGTCCTTTTTTCCAATGGTTATGTATTCGAACAAAACGATTAGCCAATACTGAAGGTAATGTACTTTTATCTTCCTCTACAGATTTGGTTTTTTTAGGGCGTAAGCCTACTTTTACTATATCTCCTTCTGCTGTTTTTGTTCTATTGTAGACTTTCTTTTGCCAAAGATCTAATTGCATTTGATCTCCGTTATCTGCCACTAGATATACGGACCATTCATCTCTACTGGTTTCTTGATAATTTGATTTTTTTTGCGTTCCTTTTTGAAACATTTCCCATGTTTTATCTCCAATCTGAGTCCAAACATTTAGAACCGTAGTTCTGTATTGTTCGTGAATAGTGCCTACATTTTGACCTTTAATATCGGGATTTAGAGCTGCTCCTCCCGAACGTTGAGCAAATGATTGATTAGTGAATGTTAAGCCTATTAAAAGTAACATAAAAGGCATAGTAAAAAATTTGATTGTTTTCATTGTACTGAGGTTTAAAGTTTAAGAATTATTAACCTTTATTCGGTTATATTGAGATTATAAAACAGATATTCTTTTAATTATGAAGTAAAGATGTTGTAAAAGGGTTTCTCAAAATAGGCTTTGTACATGAATGGTTGAATCTTATCCATGAATGGTTAAATTCATATAGAGCATTAATACTTCTAAATAAATTTTTCATAAAAAACTATTATCTTCAACACTCAAATATTTTGCAGTATATGAAGATTCTTATTGTTGAAGATGAACTACTCTACTCCGTTAGGCTAGAAATGCTTATCGATAAACTAGGGTATCACCACTTATCTACTGTAGATAATAGTGTAGATGCCTTAGCAGTTATTAAAAAAGAACTTCCTGATTTAATACTTATGGATGTGCATATCCAAGGGGAATATGATGGCATTGAATTAGCAGATATGATTTGTAAAGAGTATACAATTCCAGTTATTTTTATCACATCATTTCAAGATGATTTAACGTTTAAAAGAGCATCAAGAGTTAATCCTATTCAGTTTTTATTAAAACCCTTCGATAATATGCAGCTTCAGCGTTCTATAGAAGTTAGTGTTCAAAAATTGAGACAAAATCCAACAGGGAAAAGTGAGGAATGGGAAAATGATTTTCTATTTCAAGAGCATTTTTTTATAAAAACAAGACAAAGACTAGATAAAGTAGCTGTTAAAGATGTTTTGTATTTAGAAGCTGACGGACATTATTGTACTGTCTATACGAATGAAAAAAAATTTTTGATTAGAATGTCAATGTCCGAATTGAATAAACGACTCCCTGAACAATTGTTTTTTCAAATACATCGAAGTCATTTAGTAAATGTCGATAAAGTAGATTCTGTAGATTTGCAGGATAGTGTTGTCATTGTAGGAGATAAACATTTACCATTAAGTCGTAGAAATAAAGAGGAATTTCTTAAGAAATTGGATTGGATTTAAAAATCATGTAAGTTAAATTATCATTGTATATGAAATTTTGAACATATCGAAATTTTATTATTAGGACTTGTTGTTAAATACTTTTATAAAAAAATAGACTAATCTAATTGGAATAGTCTATTTTTTTATAAAAATTAAGTAATCTTTATTTAGGCTTTTTATTGTTTAAAGTTTAAAATTGTGTTCTCAATAATATCACAGCACTCTAATATTTGCTCTTCTGTCATAACTAACGGTGGTGCAAATCGGATGATATTCCCATGTGTCGGTTTTGCAAGTAATCCATTATCTCTTAATTTAATACAAATATTCCATGCCGTCTTACTTTCTTCAGTATCATTAATCACAATAGCATTGAGTAAACCTCGACCTCTAACAAGAGTGACTAAGTCTGATTTATTAACTAGAACTTGCATACGTTCCCTAAACAACGTACCTAATTTATAGGCATTTTGAGCCAATTGTTCGTCTTTAATAACGTCTAATGCAGCCATTGCTACCACACAAGCTAAAGGATTACCCCCAAAAGTAGAGCCATGTTCCCCTGGCTTGATACACAACATAATATCATCATCTGCTAGAACTGCGGATACAGGCAGGACACCTCCAGAAAGGGCTTTTCCTAGAACTAATATATCAGGGCGAACATTTTCATGCTCACAACAAATTAATTTACCTGTTCTAGCAATTCCTGTTTGTACTTCATCAGCAATAAAAAGAGCATTGTATTTTTTACAAAGTTCGGAAGCGCCCTTTAAATATCCATCATGAGGTACAAAAACCCCTGCTTCGCCTTGAATAGGCTCAACAATGAAGCCTGCTACATTAGGATCGTTTAGTGCTTCTTCTAAAGCATCTAAATCATTGTATGGAATGATTTGATAACCAGGCATATAAGGGCCAAAATCCGTAGTACTATCAGGATCTACTGAAGCGGAAATAACGCCTAAGGTTCGACCATGAAAATTACCTGAAGCAAATATGATTTTTGCTTTATTCGATTCGACACCTTTTTTGACATAGGCCCATTTTCGACATAGTTTCAGGGCTGTCTCTACGGCTTCGACCCCTGTATTAATAGGCAAAATTTTATCGTAGCCAAAGTATTCGCTCATATATTGCTCATAGATACCAAGTCTATCGTTATAGAATGCTCTTGACGTCAAGGTTAGTTTATCAGCTTGTTCTTTTAAAGCATCTAGAATCCTAGGATGGCAATGTCCTTGATTGACAGCAGAATAAGCAGATAAAAAATCATAATACTGTTTCCCTTCTACATCCCATACAATTGCTCCTTCTCCTTTAGATAAGACAACTGGTAGTGGATGATAGTTATGAGCGCCATATTTATCTTCTTTGCCCATCAGAACTTCAGATGATAATACTTTTTCTTCAATCATAATTGGTAATAATTTGGTTGGTAGTATAATTTTAATATTGAAGCTGGTTTCAATATTAACTTTAAATAAAAAAGAGGATAGAACACAAAAGTACAAAAAACTGTTGTACAAATTAGTCGTAAAATTTATAAAAAATGATAAAAATTTGAATCTCCTAAGTGAAATCCATATATTAGATATTTATCATTTTACATTACATATTATTAAATACATGAAAATATTATCTACACTTTTTGTCCTTTTTATAGCCACTACTGCTTTTGGACAGCAATTATATTTTGAAAACTTTTCTAATGGAATGCCTTCGGGGTATACTGTCTATGATGCTGATGGTCTTACGGCTAACTCAAATTTGCAAGGTGCATGGACTCCCCCTGGTACACCATTTATAGTTGCAGGTTATGATGGTTCTAATGGTGGAGCAATGAGCGCTTCATGGTTTGAAGCACCAGCTGCAGCCGATGATTGGTTGATTACACCTGCAATTACACTAGGTGAAGCCTCAAAACTTAATTGGAAATCCATTGCAGGTACTGGGGCTCCTTACAATGATGGTTATACCGTTTATATCTCGACTGTAGGAGTTGATTCTCTAGATTTCTTAGCAAATGATCCTTTATTTTCTATCCCTGGAGAAGATACACTTCTTACATCCCATTCTGTTGATTTGGCGAATTTGGGTTATGCAAATCAAACGGTTCATTTTGCTTTTAGAAATACGACTTACGATGGATATTTTTTGTTTATTGACGACATCGAAGTGATTAATGCTTCTACTTTATTAAGTACTCAAGAATATTCTATTGTTCCTAAAACACAGTATTCTTCCTTTCCTTTAGGAGCTAATGTAACAAATACTGAAAACATAGCAATTAATGATTTTGTACTTACAGCCCATATTTTTAAGGACTCGATTGTCAACAATACTCCTTTGAATTCTCTGAATAGTAGTACTACGGCTTTAGGAGCAGGTTCTTCAAGTGTAGTTTCTTGTGGTGACTTTGACAACTTTGATGAAGGGGTTTATTTTTTCCAATATATTTTAAATGGAACAGGGTTGACCAATCCTGATACAATGGTGAATTATTTGATTGTATCTGATTCATTATATGCCAGAGATCAGGTAGAACTTAATAATGATATTGATGGGAGTTTGGGTATTAACGCAGGGGTTGTGGCTATTTTAGGTCAAAATTTTGATATTTTATCGTCTAATTCTAGGATGAGTTCTGTCCTCTTTTTAACTGGAGGGCAAGAAGCTGGAGATACAACACAGGTGTTAATCTATGATACGAATAGTAATGGAACGCCCAATCAAGTGATAGGCTCTTCTGAAGAATATATTTTCTCAAATGATTCTTTACAATTGAGAACAGTAGAAGTTTATGATGCGAATGGTAATTCACTAATATTAGATAATGGGACTTATTTTGTAGCTCTTAGAGACTTTTATAGTACAGATAATGTAGGACTGGCATTTACAGAGGGGCTTTATACACCTAATAAAACTTTTGGTAGTATAAATAATCAACCCTTTTCAACAATGGAAGATTTAGATTTTAAATTAGCTTTTGTTTTGCGTCCATACATTCTTGACGGAAATTCAACGTCTACAAAAAATATTGAAGGACTAACCGAATTCAATATTTTCCCTAATCCTGCACAAGACTTCACCAATGTTAAAGCAACTTTTGAAAGCTCCAAGCGTGTTGGGTTGTCAATTGTTGATACACAAGGAAAATTAATTCAATATATTGCACCAAGCAAAACAAATTACTTTGAAGAAAATATAGATTTGCGTTCTCTTTCAAATGGGGTATATATTCTTAGCCTCTATGTTGATGGTAAAACAACGGCTAAGACGATTATGAAATTCTAATTTCAGTTATAGAGACAAAGTCTTTAAAAAAGGATTGCCCATTAGTTTGAGCAATCCTTTTTATAATCCTATTTTTTTTTATTGCTTGCTTTGTCCAAAAAACTTTTTTCTTCTGGAGTAAGGCTTTCAATACCTTCTTGTTTTATTTTTTCTAGTATTTCGTCAATTTTTTGTTCTATAGAAACATCAAATTGATCATCTGATTGATGTTGGGGAGTCTGATTCTGTTTATTAAGGTTAGGGTTTTTGAAAGCTAATCTAGGGCCTTTTTGTCGTCTTTGAGTAAAACTATTTTTAAAATGACTAACCTTATCAAATAATCTTTGAAGTGGTGCTCCTAAATCATTTCCTTGTTGTAATTGACTTATAAAAAGCCAACCCATTATTGCTCCACCAATATGCGCAAAATGTCCACCAGTATTGGAATCATGAGCTATTCCCACTAAATCTAAAATTAAGACAACAAGGACTATATATTTTAGTTTTACATTTCCTACAAATAATAGACGAAGAGTATAATCGGGAGCGATTACACCTGCGGCTACAAGGATAGCCGTTGTCCCTGCCGAAGCTCCTAAAGCATAAGAACTCCCATAAGGAAGTATATTAGCTGTCAAAAAATAAGTAAATGCACCTACTAAGCCTCCTAGGACATATATTTGTAGTATCCTAGGATTTCCAATAAAGTCTCTAACGATTGTTCCAAACCAATACAAAAAAAGCATATTGAACAACAAATGAAAAAAACCTTCATGTACAAACATACTAGTAAAAAAGACCCAAGGATGGGTCAAATTAAACCACCAGTCACTCGATACACAGAAAAAACGAAGTACCGTAAAATATAGCTCTGGTAACTCCCAGCCATTACTAACTCTGAAAGCTAACATTAGCGCATTAACTACAATAAATACAGCTACATTGACAATGATAAGTCGTGTAACCATGTTACCGTAGTTATATTCTTGCTTTATGTCTTTTATTAATGATGAAAACATCTAAAAATATCCTTCTTTTTTTATAAAAAATCTAAACCATATAGTCGTTATAAAATTATGTCAGCCTCTTCCTTTCCAATATAATATTATCAAAGCACCCGCTATAGCTCCACCAATATGTGCAAAATGAGCTACTCCAGTATTATGACTAAAAACCCCTGCATAAGTATCTAATAAAATCAAACCTAGAGCCATATATTTGGCTTTAATGGGAATTGGAGGAAATATTAACATCAATTCTTGATTGGGAAATAATATCGCAAAACCAATTAAGATGCCGTAGATAGCCCCTGACGCTCCTAGCATAGGAATGATGGGAATCTCTCCACCATAGTACTGGGCTGTAAATGTCTGAATTAATAAATGCAATAGCATCGCACCAAATCCTGATGAAAGGTAATAAAATAAGAAACGCTTTGTTCCTAGTGCATTTTCTACCATGGGGCCCAAAAAGAATAAACCTAACATATTAAACAATAAATGCCTTTCATTCGCATGCATAAACATATGCGTCACGATTTGGTAAGGTTCAAAAAAATCAGTCTGAGGGTGAAATAAGGCCAACTGTCGCCAGCCCCAACTTTCTATTGTATTGGTAAAGACTGCTTCGCCTAGGATAATACGTGAACCAAAATACATTAGCACGTTGATAATAAGAAGATGTTTTACCGCTTCCGAAAGTCGAATCATGATCTTTTTTTACGTGAAAGACGATTTTACTACCCTTCAAATCTTTTTTGTAATTCTTGTAGATTATAGGTAATAAAACAATTTTTACCTCTAGGACTTTTAAAAGGAATTTCACAAGCAAACAATCGGTCAATCAAGGATTGCATCTCTTCAACAGTCAAATATCCCATTTTCTTCATCGCTCCATTCATCGCCATAACGATTGCTAGTCGTTCCTGAATACTACTAGATAAATCAATATTGAGCTTATATTGTTCAATCAAAGACTCAATTAATTTTTCTTCGTCCTCAGCATTATCTAATTCTGCGGGTATCCCATGCATTATAAACGTATCATTTCCGAATTCTTTGATATCAAATCCCATTTTATTTATATCCGATAATATTTCTTTTAAAATCGGTACATCAGCAGGAGGAAGGTTAATTGTTTTAGGAAAAAGCTCAGCTTGTGTGTATTGTTCCTGATTTTTTATTTTATTTAAAAAGTATTCAAATAATATTCGCTCATGTGCAGCCTGCTGATCAATTAATAAAAAACCCGATTTGATTTGACTGACAATATATTTATTGTGTATTTGGTAAGGTTCTTTTTTTTGTTTAGTAAAACTTTGTGAAGTATCATCTATTGTACCTGTATCGGTCCATTCGCTTTCAATGGTTAATGGCTCGGAAGAATTTTCCTTTTTAGAATCTTCAAATGGATCTAAACCTTCATACAGTTTCTGCCAATTTTTCTGATTATTTTTTTGCAGAGCACTCTGTTTGGGTACACCAAAACTAGATGGTACCTGATTAGAAATAGGTGGTCGTTCAATTTTATTTTTAGGTGCTGTATAATTGACAAAATTAGGACTTGTATCAAAATCTAAAGATGGTGCTACATTAAATTGTCCGAGGGCATGTTTGACCGTTACTTTTAGATAGTTGTATATGAGTCGTTCATCATCAAATTTAATTTCTTGTTTTGTTGGGTGTACATTTATATCAATTCTAGAGGGATCTATTTCTAGAAAAATAACGTACAAAGGGTAAACTTCTTTACTGATTAATTCTTCATACGCAGAAACGACAGCATGATTCAGATAACCACTTTTGATAAAGCGGTTATTTACAAAAAAATATTGTTGTCCTCTTGTTTTTTTAGCATATTCTGGTTTTCCTACAAATCCATGAATTTTTGTTACATCTGTTTCTTCCTGTATAGGAACTAATTTTTTATTTGTATTACTGCCAAAAACACCTACGATTCGTTGTCGCAAGTTGCCTGGAGGCAGATGAAATATTTCTGAATTATTATGATACAATGAAAAGAATATGTCTGGATTTGCAATAGCAACTCGTTGGAATTCATCGAGAATATGACGCATTTCAACGGTATTGGATTTTAAGAAATTACGCCTTGCAGGCACATTATAAAATAAATTTTTAATTGAAAATTGTGTTCCTGCTGTACATTGACAGGGTTCTTGGGATTTGACTTCGGAACCTTCAATCACAATTCGAGTCCCTAGTTCATCTTTACGCCGACGGGTTTTCAACTCTACTTGAGCAATTGCAGCAATAGAAGCCATTGCTTCCCCTCTAAAGCCCATAGTTCGAATAGCAAAAAGATCTTTAGCTGCTCGTATTTTTGACGTTGCGTGTCGCTCAAAACTCATTCTCGCATCTGTCTCAGACATACCACATCCATCATCTATCACTTGAATAAGTGTTTTACCAGAGTCTTTAATGATTAGTTTAATGCTTGTACTACCAGCATCAATAGCATTTTCCATCAATTCTTTAACAACAGAGGCAGGTCGTTGTATTACCTCTCCTGCTGCGATTTGATTGGCGATAGCATCTGGTAGGAGCTGAATAATATCAGCCATATTCTTGTTTTGTTTTTAGTTTTTATTAATAAAAGTGATTTCAATTTTTTCGATGGCTTCTATTCTACCATTTTTACAATAACAGGTAAATATTTTATTAAAAAGAAAAAAGTTGAAAACACTAAAAATGCAATAACTGCTAGTAAAATTAAATTAGAGCGCAATACTTGTTGTTTTCGATATGCTCCATTACCTCTTTGCTTTCTACGAAGACCATCCGAAATTCTAGCTTTAACGGCTTCGGGAGAATCCGAGGCTTTTAATTTAGCATGTTTGTATCGTTGCATCAATTCTTCTTTATTGGGATCATAATAACGAGGAATATACTTATACTTTTGGTGTTTTGCTGTTTTAAAAAAATTAAATATTGCCATAATTATAATTTTTTATTTTAAAAACGAAGTATAAGAATAGATGCAATTAATATACATTTTGACTGATGAAGTGTCAAATACCTTCTCCTAACCATTCGATACATTTATCAATTTCCTTAATATATTTATCAATTTCTTTACGAATAGTTTGCAATTGTTCCGAATCTTCTCCTTGTTTGATTTTCAGCGCTTCTGATATTTTAGATAGTTTATCTTCTAATAAAACAATTTTATCCTTTTCAGAAATAACCTTTTCTTTGAGTTGTTTGTTTTCTTCGTGTAATTGATTATTACGCTCTTGAGTACGTTCTAGCTTTAGGGCTAATTGCCGTACTTTTAATTCTATTTTATCTATTTTTTCTAAAGTGTTCAATACTTAGCTCTATTTTCTAATGACGGCACCTAATTCATTTTCATAAGTGCTGATAAGTTTATTCATTATTTTATCAATCTCTTTATCTTTTAAATTTTTAGATGGATCTTCAAATGTAAAACTTACAGCATAGGATTTCTTATCTCTACCTAATTTTTCAGTATCCTCATAAACATCAAAAAGATTAATTTCTTTTAATAATTTCTTATCTGTTTTTCTAGCCTTTATAACAATATCCGAAAACTTTATTTTTTTGTCAATCACTAAGGCTAAATCTCTTCTAGATGTTGGGAATTTATTAAGTGCTTTGTATTCTATTTTATGTTTTTTAAGTGCTTTTAAAATATTATCCCAATTAAAATCGGCATAAAATACTTCTGTTTTGATACCCATCTCTTTTAGAATAGACCGCTTAATTTTTCCAAAATCTACAAGCGTTTGTGGTCCTCTATGATAAGAAAGTCCATAAGTCAATACTTCATTTTGTATAGCAGATTCTTGGAAACCATTTAAACCTAATCGATTTAACACGTTTAAGACTTGTGCTTTTAATGTATAAAAAGAAACTGCTTTTTCTTCTGAGACCAACCAACTTTCATTATTTCTTTGTCCTGATAAAAATAGACTAAAGTGTTGTATTTCTACATAACCTTTTTCATTTTTCACATACGTTTTACCATATTCGTATAGTCGAAGGTTAGCATTTTGACGATTTTGATTGTGTAAGATTGCTTCTAAACCGCTAAAAAGCATCGTTGGTCGCATTACATCTAAATGAATATTTGAGGTATTATTGATGTAGACAAGTGTAGAATCTACATAGTCCAATATTTCTTTATAATATTTTGACTGTGAAATTGATAAGCCCATCATTTCATTGAATCCTGCATCGCTCAAATGATTACTTACAATGTTTCTCAATTCATGTGGATTAGGCTTTGGGTTATACGTCAATGCACTCCTCACTTGTGAAGGAATAGGTACTTGATTGAAACCATATATCCTCAAAATTTCTTCAATTACATCTGCTTCTCTTAAGACATCCGCTTTATTTGTTGGAATTGCTACTGTAAGTTCTGTTGCGTTTTCTTGAACAATATCAATTTCCATCGCTGCAAGAATTTCTTTAATTCTTGTAGCTGGAATTTCAACGCCTATTAATCGTTGTATGTTCTTATACCCTACATTTATCTCTTTCTTCTCAATTTTATTAGGATAAATATCTATCACTTCCGAAGCAATTTCTCCACCTCCCAATTCTACAATTAGCATTGCTGCTCTTTTTAGTGCATAAACACAAATATTCGGATCACTCCCCTTCTCAAATACTTTTGCCGCATCCGTTCTTAATAAATGCCTCGTACTAGAACGTCGTATTGATATGGGGTTAAAGTGTGCAGCTTCTAGAAAAATATTTATAGTCGTCTCCGTTACTCCCGAATTTAATCCACCAAACACTCCTCCAATACACATTCCATTAGATGCACCATCGCATATCATTAAATCTTCGCTGCTTAGTTTTCTTTCTATTTCATCTAACGATAAGAAGGGAGTCGATTCAGGTAAGTTTTTGACAATAACTTTACCATCTGTAATCTTATCTAAATCAAAAGCATGAAGTGGTTGACCTAATTCATGCAAAATGAAGTTAGTAATATCTACAATATTACTAATAGGTCTTACACCAATGGAGTTCAATTTATTTTTCAGCCAGTTTGGTGATTCTTTTATCGTGACGCCTTTGATCGATACTCCTGTATATCTAGGACAAGCTATTGTATTTTCTACTACAACTTCAATAGGTAAATCTTTATTGTCAACTTTAAAATCATCAACAAGTGGTTGTTTAACCCTTCCTGAATGTCCATAATTGATTTTTAAAGCTGCTGCTAAGTCTTTGGCAACACCGATATGAGAAGTCGCATCTGAACGATTAGGAGTCAAGCCAATTTCAAATACAATATCTTTTTCTACCTTAAAATAATCTCTTGCTAATGTTCCTACTGGTGTATCTTCAGGTAAAACCATTATACCATCATGACTTGTTCCTAGACCAATCTCATCTTCAGCACAAATCATACCTTCTGATACTTCACCTCTTACTTTAGCTTTTTTGATTTTAAATTCGTCTCCCTCAGTAGGATAGAGTTTTGTCCCTACTGTAGCTACGATTACTTTTTGTCCTTTAGCAACATTGGGTGCACCACAAACAATTGAGAGATCAGAGTCTTGCCCTATGTTGACTTTAGTTAAAGAAAGTTTATCTGCATTGGGATGCTTTTCTTTATAAGTTATTTCACCGATTACTAAACCTTCAAGACCTCCTTTAATGCTTTCTTTTTCTTCCATACCTTCGACTTCTAGGCCTATATCTGTTAAGATTTCGCCTATTTTTTCAGCAGATAAGTCAATGTCTAAGTAATCTTTCAACCAATTGTAAGAAATATTCATTTGCTTTTATTCTTTAAAATTATTCTGATGAATCCTGTAGTACAATATTTTTCAATATATGGCTATCGGTATATCACAAAATTAACAAGGATTTCATTTTTAAAGGAATCACAGATCATTTATTTTAAAATAAAAACTTCCGAAATAACCAACTATTTCGGAAGTTTTATAAATCAACTCATTTCAACAGAAATTAATTCAACGAGAATCTAACTTTTAGACCTGCTGATGAAGTCGTTGTTGGTGGAGATGTTGAAATTGCAGGTATTGTTCTTGTATAATCGTAGAAAAGACTTAGACTCAGTTGTCGATTAACCTCATAATTAATTAAAGGGCTAATTCGAATAACTTTATTTCCTCTTGTAGGGATAGTCACATTTCCTTCAATTTCATGATTGATGGTAATATCATCTCTCAAAGAGAATATAAATTTAAAATCTAAATCATTTCCTTGTTGTTCACCACCTCTATTTTTACCTAAATCAATACTTACACCACCTTTTTTATCTTCTTCCTCTTCTTTCTTTTTCTTTTTCTTCTTTTTGTCGCTTCCAAATTGAAGGAATGGGATGTAAACGTTTTTCATTCTATATCCGACATCAATCAAATATTCTTCTGATTTACTTTCTGCCAATTGTAAATCGGAAGTTGTAAATGATAAATTACGGCTTTTTTTCCAGTCAAGGCGAAGAGAAATATCGTTTTTGAAAGTTGCCTGTATTCCAATTAAAGGAGATAAACTTTCTGCAATTACAATTGCTGGAATATCTAGCCTAGAGTAATAATCATTTTTAGCTCTATTATAGTTGTTTAAAGAAAGGGGATCGTCACGATCAAAATCTAGATCAGAAGTATAATTATTGACGGTCAATGTCGATTTATAAGAGTGATTCAATGTAAATTGAGAAAAGACATTTTTCATCGCTGGAATCTTAGATAAACCATTATAACTGATTTTCCAGTTTGGTAGTGGGAAGTATTTAAACAAGTTAAGTTTTGTTTGATTTGGATCAATATCAGCATATGCCGATATAAATGCAGGAATTAAAACTTCTTGATGTTGACTTCCATAACCTTGTATATAACCATCATCAGTTTGATGTGATGAATTAATATTGTTTTTGACACCAAGTCGTTGAGATATTATCTTTCTATTCTCTAGGAAGCGGTCAAATACAACTTCAATATTGTCTTCAAAGAACGTACGAATGGGTAAGAACGTAATATTATAAGATCCCACTTCTCTAGGAGATAAATATGAAAATGCTGTCGTATCAGCAGTTTCATGTTTAAAGAATGCAAAATCGTTTTGCGTCCTTGTTTGTTTTAATTCCACATCAATACGAAAATCATTAAATGGTTCTAAAGTGGCTTTACCACTTAGATCTCGTTTATATGTTTTATAGACTTCTTGGTTTAATAAGAAGGTTTCGGGAGTCATCCAACCATTTTGAGCTACTGTATTGAATAACCAGTCTTCATCTGCTTGTTGAAGTCCTGTAACGAATTCCCATCCTGGTGCTTCAAACCCTGAACTTAGTCCTAGTAGGTTGGTGCTTTGACCAAAACCAGGAAGTACACTTGTGAAGTTTTCTGAGTATGACAATCTAACTTTTCGAAGGCTCATTAATGGTCGAATTAAGATTCTTTCACCAATTGATGGTTCTCTATCTTTTTTCTTCTTCTTGTCTTTTTCATTTTTTGCAACATCCTCTGCATTTTCTTTAGGAGGATTCTTTGGTTTGATGTCTTTATTTTTTGACTTTCCTTTTTTGCGTTGTTTTGAATTAATTTTTTTCAAATACTTTGACTTGTTATATAATCGTTCAAAGTTTAAATCGCCATTCAATGAACGGGTTTGAGAGTTTTGAATAATATTTCCTAACGACTGTGCATATTCTTCCAAAGAAGCTCCTGTCCAAGCATAGTCAGCTTTATAATCAGCCTTTAAGGTAGTCCAGTCTAAGAAGAAGAAATTTTTTAATGGGACATTAAAGGAAAGATTGAGATCATGGCGATAGTTTCTACCCCGCCCAAAGTTCTTAATATTATCCCACATATACTCTTTTCTGGTGTTAAATCCTGTTTGAGCAAGTGTTTGTCCATCAGGTGTCAAACCTGTTTTTTGATTTACTTCATCAATCAAGGAATTCTGATAGGCATTAAATCTAAATTTAAGTGCTTTAGATAAATCCCAATTTAAGCCATAAGATCGATTCCATGTAAATCGATTATTGTACCAAGTGCTATTACTAGGAGCAGCAAATCGATAGGTTACGACTTGTGCTTGTTTATCTAACTCTGTACTAAAAGAGAAAGAATTTGGAATTGGATTGAAATTAAATTCTGAAAGGAATTTTAAATATTTATCTTTTTTAATAAGGTTTTTAAACGGATAAATTGGTAATCCTTTGGTTGAAAAATTATAATTTAATCCACCACGATGGTTGATCTGTTCATCGCTTCTTATCAAAGGTGAACGGTTTTCAGTATTTGAATAGGCATAATCAAAACTAAAGTTCGAGATGTCCCAAGGCATTGGTGTTCGTTCATTATTTGTTCTTTCCTTCCTAACGTTTGTAAAGTTGAAGGTTTTTATGGTTGTTACATCTTGAGCCGTTTGTTTTATAGAATCTTTTACAGTTGCATCACTTATACTATTTAGTTTATCTTTTAAGGTTACATCAAGATCATAAGGATCAAATTGTGGACTTTTTGTGGTGTTTGAATAAGAAGCATAAAAAGGAATTTTTATTCCTGTTTTTTCAGGAATCAGTTTACCTAGTTCCAGTTGAGCAGCAGCATCTACTTGGATCACTTCTTCTCTTTGCCTTTGTTGTAACTTTTGTTCTAATCCGCCATAGCCTATCCCTGTGTAGTTACCTGCTAGTGTGATATTCCCAAAATCTGCTAATTTTAAATCCATCCGTGCTAAACCTGCTAAACCTCCTTTTTCATCAAAACCGACTAATCTAAGCTCGTTTAACCAAACTTCTGTTCTGATAAATGTCGCTCCTCCTTCATTATTCTTTACCCCCATCATAATGGTCTTCGTTTGCCCTAAGTTTGGATTTCCTACAATTCCCATTTTACCACCATAAGCACTTTCAAGATCCTCAATTTGGTAGAATTGATTTACGGGGAAAGAAGCGTTATTCCGCTCTAGTTTTAGTTCTCGAAGCGCTTGCAAAGATAAATCCAATTCATTTTCTAATGGCCATACGACTCTTCGATAATCATCATCTGTAGTCGAAGCATTGGGATCGGACATGGTTAAGGGGATTTCATATTCATAGTAATTTTTTTCAAAATCACTACCCACTCTAATGAAGAAAGATACATCCTCTGGACTTAAATCTAGATCTGATTCTGCATGAATGAACATTTTCATTTTTTTATACAGCCTCATATCAAAATTAAGCGTCTTGAAAATTCCTTTAGCATCGTTATCACATAAATTCCGAACCGTCATCGAGAGCGACTGTTCATTTTGAAAGGCGTTTGTAAAGGCTGTTCCAACCAATTGTTCTCTTTGTAGTCCTGGAGGTAAAACATAATTGAATGGAACACGGTTACTATTTTCCTCAACATTAACATCATTGACATCAAAGGTAGAAACATCACAATTACTACCTTCTACAATATTTCGTGTTACTCGCCTCCATTGGTTTCTGACCAATTCAAATCGAGCAAAACGTAGGGTTACTTTCTTCTGGAAACCTTTTAGATACATTCTAATAAATCGAATTGCACGAAAATCTTGAATTCCACCTACTCTTCTTTGATATTGTTCTATTGGAATTTTGATACGATACCATTTAGCACCATTTACACCCTCTACTTCATCCGTGATAAATCGACCATCTGATGCTATACCTGTTCCAGAGGCATCTCTTCTTATTGGTATCCTATATAAATAATACGATTCCGTTTCACTCAATGTATTATCATTGAATATATCTTCGGTATCAGGTATGGTAGTAGCGGCATTGATTTCGTCATTTTTAGGTAATCCTGAGTTTCCTTGTGGATTACTAATTCGACTATATCTTACTCTGACATCTGTTCCGCTAGGATAAACTTCACTATCATTGTAAAAAGCAAAATCATCGGCGGAAGGATCTTCTTCTATTCTTGCCCTAGCTCTTGGTTCTAATGATGATGAGCGGATAGCATTCATATAATCCTCAAATACGGTTCGCTCCCCTTCATTATCCAAACCATCTAAACCTACATCTTGTAACTCTCTAGATGCTTCATCATTATCAAATGCTCTAGTAATAGGGGTATTCCTTGGAATTCTTCCCCATACTGTAGTATCTGTTCGAGTATTTAATGCTGGAGTAGGTAAAGAGTTTTCATAGAAACCTCTTGAATCTCTAAGTATATCCTCTGATATATTTCCAAGGTTGATGACCAGTTCAGAGTTATCCGTTTCAACAGGGTCTGTTGTATTACCATCGGCAAAAGGACTCATGACCCACATTTCTATAAATTCAATATTTGCTTGTTGAAAATCAGTTGTAGTTAAACTTCTCATAATCCCTCCCCAACGTGTCTCTGGATTATTAAGATTTCCTTGAAAATCTAATCCTGCGGAAACTCCTGAATAACCATCAGGCAAGTCAAAATTATATGGCCCTCTCTGGGTAGGATCAAAGGTAATATCTAATGGACGGAGATTATTTGGTTGTGTTTGTGAAAGACTTAAATTCGGAAATACCTCATTTAGTGTAACCGTTCTTACAAAATTATCTTCGGGATCTATATCTTCAATAGATTGATCAACTTGATACCAACTCATTGCTGCTCTATTACTACCATAGCGAGGATCGTTAACATATTGAGATTCTGGAATATCTGGATTACTATTACTTTGGTCGTTTTGAGGTGCTGAAGCCAATACCCAGTTGATCGCAGGATTTCGCAAATCAAGGCTAGAAGAACTTCCCTCAAAATCATCTAATAAAACGACTCCTGATTCATCTTGCTCGATAACTTTAGGATGTCCAGGATCTAGATATGCAACTTCTGCTTGAAAAGAAATACTGGATTTTTCTTTGGTTTGTAATAATGGTAATTTATCTAAAAATCTAGTCAACCAAGGAGCTTCTCTATCAAACTGGATATCGGCTCCATAGATATTATTTTGTATAGGATCATCCCCAATGTTTACTTTCTGAGTGAACGGTCTTTCTGATAATCGAAGCCATGTAGCCCCTATATTAAAGTCATCACTAATTTTATAATCGGCTCTAGTACCAATCATCGTTTTTTGTTGGAAGCTAAAGAGTGAATTGTCTTCAAAGGAGACATTTATAGGAACGCCTGTACTAATATAAGCATCGTTCAAAATTATGAGTTCTCCTGTACCATAATTAATTTCATAGTCTCTATTTTCTTCTAAAAGTTTTCCCCCAGCTGTTACTTGAACAGAACCTCTAGGGATATTAAATGCCCCTAGAGAAATTCGAGAGGAGGATTTTGAGCGATAGGATCCTTTTATGAAAAAACGATTCAACTCTGCATATTCAATAGCCCGTATTAGTGTAGAATCATATAAGGCTTGATAAGCATATTTTTCTGCTACTAAGGGGTCTGCTATTTGATTGCTCAAATAAGATCCAAAAGGCTCAAGGACTGGGAATATGACTTTTCCTGTTTGAGGTAAAATCGTCAGTCCAGGTACAAAATCAAAGACTCCATCTGGTTGAGGGTCATTTTGAACGTTTAAGTTATCTAGTTCGAATAATTGAATTAAGGGAACACCAGATAAAGTCCCTAAATCTGGGTCGGAAATAAATCGCTTTAAACCTTTTCCTGGATCATCATATACTACGTCTAATCTAAAATCCCTTTGTTCTACCTGATAGGCACCAAGAGAGTAAACATTTTTCATCATTAGATCCCACATTGGAATATCATTTCTTTGTGTTGTTGATTTCAACATTTTAACATAGATAACATCTGTGGTTTCAACATCTACCGAAACATCTGCAGCAAATTCTCCTATTTTATAGGGTTGTCCATTATAAATAAATTCTACTGCCACACCAACGACATCACTAGGATTTAGAATAGTATTTAATGATATAAATCCTAATTCTGGGTGGAATGTATATTCCCTAGGCGATAATAATCGAGCTCGAATTTTTTCAAAATCTGTTGTTTGTTCAAGACCATAAGTAGATTGTAACTCTGTTACAACTTTATCAATATCTCTAGTATTATTAGAGATAATTTGAAGCATAGGATTTGCTTCATTATGAGGAAGCGCATCACCATCAATGTCTCGAACTACAGGGACTGCTGGAGCTTGAAAAAGAGGGTTATTATTGGCTATCTTGTTATTATCCCCTTCTCCTAAATCTGCAATTGCTACAATATCTCTTACTCTTTCCGTTTGTCTACCTGCATTATTAGTTACCCAAACTTCAAGTCTTGTCACCTTAAATAAAGAATTAATTTGAGGTAAATTTTGCAAAGATTCTTCAAAGTGATCTCTATTATAATGAGATAAGAAAAAGTGTTTATTTTCATCGTAACGATCCGCAGGAACTTCAAAATCACTAACAGTACTCCCTCCTTGTATTCTCAGATTATTTTGTCTAGATTTTTGTTGAGATAAAAGTCCTGTAACCGTTAATCTTCCAAATTGTAATTCTGTTTTTAACCCAAAAAGACTTTGACTTCCTTGTATTAACGAACTTTTAAGAGGCAAACTAACGTTACCCGCTTCAATTTTTTTGACTATCTCATCTTCTTTCCCTGCGTATTCTAATTTCATTTGATTATCAAAATCAAAAGTTGCTTGTGTATTATAATTTGTTCCTAATTGAAGTTTATCACCTATTTTACCTGTAACATTCATCTGAATACCCATATCAAAATCAAATCCACCTTGTCGTTGGGTTCGTCTTGGCAAGGTGGGATTTTGAGTATTTCGATAGTCCCATCCTAAGGTTAAATCAACACTACCTTGAGGGGTAATAACGATACCATTTCCACCAAATAAACGATCAAGTAAATTTTCCTTTAAATCAAAATCTTCAATCGGGTCTTTTAAGCCACTACTTCCAGAAGCAACACTACTTGAACCTGAGAGTCGATCAAAATAGTCTTGACGTTGCTGTTTTTCACTCCACTCTAGATATTCCTCAAAAGTCATATATGTTGGTGAACGATAATATTCCTCTCCAATTTTTTCAGAAATAATATACATCCCCAGTTCAGGATCGTATTCTACACTTTTTTTGATTGCGGCAGGATCTTTCAAATCAAAAGGATTGGTATTCGGATCTGTTATAAAATCACCTTTCCTTTCTTTAATACTTGGTATAGTATCTTGAACCGACGTTAATATAATATCTTCTGTATAAGGATCATTTAAGTCTGTATTACTTCCAAAATTGGCATAAGCTATGCTTGTAATACCAAGTAGGAAAAAAACTATTAATAGACTATTGAATTTATTCATAATTGATTTAAAAGATGCTCTGAAATTGAATAAAGCTGGTTATTGTATAGGTTTAAAAACCTTATTATCATTTTTTATAATATTTAACTTAAGAATCTTAGCAAAAAATGTGCGACAATTTTTCATTTTTCCCCACCTTTTCTATAGACATAAGTTTTTTTTATTTTCAAATCATTATATATACAAAAAAAATCATATTATTTTGTATAAAATAATGATGACTCAAAATGAACGCAAAAATAAAGATTAAATTTTTAAGGCTATCAAATTAAAAGGTCAAGTTTGTAGTTTGACGACTTAATTACAAAATTCGTCCGTATCAGTTTAGATTTTTAAGTGCTGTTTTAATTAGTGTTTCAACACTTGATATTTGAGGCTCTGCTTTCAATATTTTATTTAGCACCTTTTGGATATGTATTTTAGAAAATCCTAAAGCCACTAATGCTTGTAACGCTTCTTCTCTTAAAGTATTGTTTTGTGTAGAGAAAGAAGTGTTAATTTCACCCGATTCTTTTAAAATTTTATCCTTTAAATCCAATATAATCTGCTTTGCAGTCTTTGGACCAATACCTTTTACTTTTTTGAAAGCTGCAACATTTTCGCCGACTATGGCAGCTCTAGCTTCGTCAACGGTCATCGACGATAAAAGTACTCTTGTAGTATTTGGTCCTACCCCTGACACAGATAAAAGTTGTACAAAAAGCGTTCTTTCTGCATTATCCGAAAATCCAAATAAGGTTTGACTATCTTCTTTTACATGAAAATAAGTCAATAATTTAACGGACTCTAACTTTTCAATTTGGGCATATGTATTCAGACTGATATTGATTTGGTAGCCAATACCTCCTGTTTCTACTACAACATAGGTAGGACTTTTAAATACAATATTACCTTTTATATGATGAATCATAAATTATTTTTATGCCATCAAAGGTACTAGACTATTTTGACTTTTAGTAATCATTTTTCACTTAGTCTTTTTCATAGATTTTTATCAACTCTAGAAATATCAACTTCTTTATTTAAATCCGAATATCCTTCTAAAAAATTAGACATCTGATTTGCAAAAAAAGGTGCTAAAGATGCCCCTTTTGTCCCCATACCATTTAAAATGCCTAGGACAGGGTAATTAGGGTGAAGCCCAAGTAATGGTCGGCGATCTTTTATTGTAGGTCTAATTGATGCTTCGTGGTTAATAATTTTAAAAGGTTTTTTTAATATTTTTTCTAATCTCTTCCTTAAAAATAGTTCACTTTCTTTCGTTGGTATATCATCAGTAGAATGATGTTGATTAGTAGAACCAATCCAATAAATATCTTTTTCTACAGGGACAATATAAACCCCATTTTTATACATTTTCTTAAAGTTAGCATTAGGAATTTCCACTAGTAACCGTTCTCCTTTAGCAGGTTCAAATGGTAGGTAGTTAAAATAGGGATTCTGTTTACCATGTCGTCCTTCACAAAAGATAATTTTTTTAGCAATATTATTTTTATACTGAACATTATCAACATTGATTTCAAGTCTATCATATTCAAAACATTCAGATTGCAGCAATCCATTTTTTAAAAGATATTGACGATAGTTTTTGATGAAAATTGGTAATTGAACTTGAGCCGTTTCTTTTAATTCAATAGTACTATAACCTTGTTCTGTGGCTTGGATATAATTTCCTAAATCAACTTTTTTACAATTATATTTTGAATATGAAGGGATAAGCATCCGCATTTTCCAGTCATTTTCTTCACGAGGATTTTGTAGTATTCTAATAATATTTTTTTTATAAAAAAAAGTAATACCGAGTAACTGTTCAATATCAATATAGGTTTTCTCTGCAAATGGCAATAAGGTATCAAACATCCAGCTTTTTACAAATCTCCTTCCTGTTATTGGGTTAATAATGCCTGCTGCTATTTTGGATGCGGCTCTTTTGTAATCATTATCGATTACTAATATATCTTTGTCATGTTTTAATAAAAAATATGCTAATAATGAACCTGTGACACCCTGTCCTACAATAATATAATCCTTGTTGTACAATTTCTAGTATTTTATATTTTTTAGTGAGACTCCTTTAAATTGAGCTCCTTCTAATTTTGCTCCTGAAAAGTCTGCATAATTAAGATTACAATTTTCAAAATCAGCAGATCTTAAATCTGCATGAGTGAAATTACATCCTTCTAGATTTGCTCTTGAAAAATCTATATTAGATAAGCGTGCTTGGGAAAAATTGGTATGAGCAACCATTGCATCTGCAAAAAGACCATAGCTCAAGTCAGCATGGGTAAAGTCCATATTTTCAGCCCAACATCCACAAAAATTAGCAAATGGCAACACAATGTTCATTGTTTTTTTAAGGAGTGTTAAGTTTTTTCTATCAAAGTTGGCCTGTTGTCCCTCAATACTCGTTTTATCATAAATTCCAATAACGATACCTTTAACAGAGATTGTTTTCCAAGAACCTCCTACGCCTCCAGTTGATAGAAATAAATAATGTTCAGTCAGAATTTTTGAAAAATCTGTTTGACTTAAGGGCTTACTTTGCTTTGCCAATTGTTGCATTTGGATAGTCTTTAGATTTTGAGTATCGGCTCCTTTTTGACTACAAAAAGGAAAAAAATCTTCAAGTTCATGTTCATTATTCATATCTCATTGGCATTTTTTGATATATTTAAGGTTAAGTTAAAAAGTAGTTTAAGAAAAACAAGTTGTGATGCTTACACGTAAATTTGAAGTGTGGTTTATTCTATCCTTAAACATAAAACAACTTCAATACAAAGATACTAATCATACGCAAAAGAACACAATTTTATTTTTTTATCATTTTTTTGATTCAAACCCTTTAAAACTAAATTTAATAACACATAAGTTTTACCTGATTATCTTTATAAAAACGTATTATGAAAAATACATTGCTACTTATAGATCAAAGTCCTTTTCAAAAGTATATTAGTTTGCTTGTTTTAACATTATTGATTAATGGTATTGAGCTTTTTGCACAAGCCAATACCATTGTTATGGGGAGAATTGATAATGTTAATCTTGTAAGAGAAATTGATCTTGAAGTAAATGAAAAATTTATAGATAATCAGATCAAAACCTACAGTTCTAAAGTACTTGATGATAATACTTTTGCTTTTGCGGCAGAAATTCGTGTTCCCCAAATTGTAGCTTTAATCTATTCTAGGAATAAAGCCTATATTTATTTAGAACCCAATGATACTTTATACATAGAAGCAGAAGCCAACTCTTTTCAATATTCTTTGAAATTTTCGGGGAAGAGTGGTGCTAATAACACTTTTTATCAAAAATATAGAAAAGAAAACCCTGTAGAACGTAATCAGTTTCTATATACTAATTATCGACATGGTAATTTTTGGTATAATAATCCTCCTCAAATGGATCTAACGATGCAGAAATTACCTAGAGAGCAGTTTGTTTCAAAAATGCTAATGGAACGAGAAAAAGCATTAACAGAGATGAATGCATTTGAATACAATAGCCCTTATCTTTTTACACCTATGTTTAAAGAGTTTATGAGAGCTGAGATTGAATATAAATGGGCCTTCAATATACTGATGTATGGTAATGTTTTTACAAAAAAGCACAAACTTGAATCTGATTACTATGAGTATTTATATGAGATTCCTTTATATAATAATCAAATAGGAAACCTTAATTATAGAATGTATGTCAGTGCTTATATGAATCATTTATTTTTAATTCAAAATGAAGGCAAGGTCATGAATAGTTATGCGGGACAATATGATTTAGCGGTAACACAATTAGAAGAGAAACCTAGAGCCTTTTTCCAAGCAGAAATTATTGAGCGAGCCTTCAGAAAACCTTCTGCTGTGAGCGGAATAATGCCGAAGTATGAAGATTACCTTAGAACAAATCCGTATATAGAATTTGATGAAAAAATAGTGCAGGCTTATCAAAAAGCCATGAAATATGCTATTGGTAGTAATGCACCAAATTTCACATTAACTACTTTAGATGGTAGAGCGGTGAGTTTGAGTGATTATTATGGGAAAGTAGTCTTTCTCAACTTTTGGGCAAACTGGTGTCGACCTTGTATTAAAAAAATGAATGACATGAAGGGAATTCAAAGAGAACTTGAGCAACAAGGAATTGTTTTTTTAAATATTTCTTTTGATAAAACCGAAGAAGCTTGGCGAAATGGAGTTGTTCAAAATGGATTTGTAGGCACTCATATTTTAGCTCAAAATGGCGTTGATTCAAGCATTGCACAAGAATATAATATTCAGGCACTCCCCCAATATTTTATTATTGATAAATGGGGACGCTTTGCTCGTAAACCTAAAACAAATAAACTATATGATTTGAGATTAACTCTACAACAATTGAATAGAGCAAATTGATTTTTTTTTCCAAAATATTATTTTATCTAAAAGTATCTAGACCTGGGCTATGGTTTGCAACTATATGGCTTTATTTGTTACCAACTAGTCAAAATGAAAACCTACTATATAATTTTACATTTTGGTATGGGATATTTTATGTTTGTTTTCCTTTAAATTTTTTAGTTTATGGTTGGAATGATATGGTTGATTATGATACAGACAAACTGAATCCTCGCAAGGATAGTTTTTGGTTTGGTGCTAGAGGAAGTAAGGAACAACTACAAGGCTTATGGAAACCCATTATGTGTATTCATTTATTGACCATTCCTTACATTTTATATAGTGCTGACTGGAAAATCGTTTTAGTTTTTACAGCTTTTTTCTTAATTAACTGGTTATACAATTTGCCCAAAAATGGATTACGGTCAAAACCTCCTTTGGAGTTACTTTGTCAAATTGGATATTTATTAGTTGTTCCGTTCAGTATCCTTTTAAATAATACTGTTCAATTACCCTGGCAAACCTATCTGTATTTGTTTCTATTTTCAATCCAATCACATCTTATTGGCGAGGTAATGGATATTATTCCTGATAAAAAATCAGGGAGAAAAACAACAGCTACGATATTAGGACAAGTCCGTACTAAACTATTAATTATTGTTGTTGTTTTATTGGAAATTTTTGTTGTAATTACTCAATTTAAAGAGTATTACTTTGGTGCTTTTCTAGGATTTGCCTTAATATGGCTTTTATTGGATCTCTATCTTATTTTTAAAAACAAACATTACACATTAGAACAGATGAAGCTATTTGCCCTTGCTTCCAATGTTGTTGCTACTATTACTATATTATATGTATGGTTAAGTGGTTGTTTGGCAACCGTACAATAATTGTTTTTACTTGTAGAAAGAACGAAACAAATCTTGCCTATAGACTGTAAAATATAATGTCCAGTATTAAAGTTGTACTAAAATATTTTATACTCTCTTATAAAAAGAGTTTATTTTTGTAAGCACAACAACTAATCAAAAAATATTGAAACCATGTCAAAAGCCCATATATTGTATGTCGAAGATGATGAAACATTAAGCTTTGTTACTAAAGATAATTTAGAGCTAAATGGATATAAAATTACACATTGTCCAGATGGGCATTCTGCTTTAGATAATATTAATAATCAAACATTTGATTTATGCATATTGGATGTCATGTTGCCCGAAGTAGATGGTTTTACAATTGCACAAGAAATCAGAAAATTTAATACCGATGTTCCAATTCTTTTTCTAAGTGCTAAATCATTGAAAGAAGATAAAATTCATGGTTTAAAGCTAGGAGCTGATGATTATATTACAAAGCCGTTTAGCATTGAAGAATTAATTTTAAAAATAGAAGTCTTCTTAAGACGAAGTAAAGTGAATGGAACACTTGAAAACCAAGCTACAAATTATATAATTGGAGAGTATACATTCGATTATCCAAACTTAGAATTAATTATCGGAGAGCAATCTAAAATTCTCACTCAACGAGAAGCTGATTTATTACGTTATTTTTTAGAACGAAAAAATCAAGTCTTAAAACGTTCTGAAATATTGGAAAGTATATGGGGAGAAGATGACTATTTTTTAGGACGCAGCTTAGATGTTTTTATCTCTAGGCTTCGAAAATATCTTAAACAAGATGAGAATATAAAAATAGAGAATGTACATGGTGTGGGATTTAAATTGAAAAATGAGTAAAGAAAAAAAAATTAAAAGCGAGACATTTCATGCAAATGGTAAACTACTGATTTCTGGAGAGTATTTTATTTTAGATGGAGCTTTAGCTTTAGCCATTCCTACAAAATATGGGCAATCACTAGATATAGAATATGATTCTTTTCCTACGAATGATTTTCTCTGGAATAGTAAAGATGAAAGAGGGGAGATATGGTTTGAAGTCGTATTCTCTAGAAGAAATTTATCCATCATTAAAACAAATGACAAGAATACGGCTCAAACCTTACAAAAGATATTGCAAGTTATTCTTGATGGCAACCCTTCCATTTTTCACCATTTAAAAAGAATAACAACTAAGTTGGATTTTCCCAAAAATTGGGGTCTAGGTACGAGTTCTACATTGATATATAATTTAGCAAACTGGGCTAATTTCAATCCTTTTATGTTGTTGAATAAAACTTTTGGAGGTTCGGGATACGATATTGCTTGTGCAGGAGTAGAATCGCCTATTTTTTATAAAAAAGAAGATAACATTCCTATAATTGAGTCGTGTAATTTCTTTCCTTCCTTCTACAAAAACTTATACTTTGTCTACTTAGAAAAGAAGCAAAATAGCCGTAGTGGAATAGCACTTTATCGTGCTAAAGGAGGTGCTAAACTTGAATTATTAGATAAGATTTCGGCGATTTCACAAAAAATAGCCGATGCCCTATCATTAGAAGAATTTGAATCGTTAATTTTACAGCATGAAACATTAGTTTCTTTGTATTTAGGGATTCCTAAAATAAAAGATTCACATTTTTCAGATTATTGGGGAACTGTAAAATCATTGGGTGCATGGGGAGGTGATTTTGTATTAGTTAGTAGTTCAAAAAGCGAAGCAATTACAAAAGCCTATTTTGCTAAAAAATCCTACCCTACTTTTATAAGATATAACGAAATGGTTAAGTATTTAAAAATTAAGGAATAAGAAATGCACGATATAGAACCACACTATCATTGGAGAGAAAAATACATTGCTTCTGAAGATAAACAGTCTCCGTTTTTTAACTATTTTAATAATGAATTTCAATATCATAATAAAATATATAATTACTACATCCACCCTCAATGGGATAATTTTGGTTCTCAAACCCTTTATACTAAGTTAATTTATACGGATTATGATGAAGGGTATGCCGTCTTTGAAATGATTGGCGAATGGAATGATTGTATTCACAATGATATCATGTTTTTTAAGAGGGATGTTATTGATCCAATGCTAAAAGAAGGTATCCATAAGTATATCATTATTTGTGAGAATGTACTTAATTTTCATGGTAGCGATGACTGTTATTATGAAGAATGGTATGAAGATGTTTTGGAAGAAGATGGATGGATATGTTTTGTCAATACCCTTAATCATGTAGAGGAAGAGTTAAAAGATACAGGGATTATGATGTATGTAAATTTTGGAGAGCGTTTTAACACTATCAATTGGCGTCCTCATAAGCCAGAAAGATTATATGAGTCATTAGATACACTAATTAAAAACGGAATTAAACGATTAAATTATTAAAACAATAAACATTGACTAGAACAGCATTATACCAACAAATGCAGCTCAAGAAAAGCTATCTTTGTGTTGGTCTAGATACCGATATTCATCGAATTCCAAAGCATCTTTTACAGTTAGAAGATCCAATTTTTGAATTTAATAAACAAATCATAGATGCTACAAAAGAGCTGTGTATAGCTTATAAACCGAATATTGCCTTTTATGAATCTTTAGGCACAAAAGGTTGGGAAGCCCTAGAAAAAACAATGGATTATATTCCCAAAACACATTTTACCATTGCAGATGCCAAACGAGGAGATATTGGAAATACCTCTAAAATGTATGCAAAGGCATTTTTTGAAAACATGAATTTTGATGCTGTAACCGTAGCACCTTATATGGGCATTGATTCTGTGAGTCCTTTTTTAGAATATGATAATAAATGGGTTATTCTGCTTGCGCTGACCTCTAATGAGGGCAGTCATAATTTTCAGATGTTACCACAAGAAGACGGTCAGCCTTTATATGTTCATGTTATGCAAAAAGCAATGGAATGGGGAAGTCCTGATAAGCTAATGTTTGTACTAGGAGCAACCCATCCTGAGAAATTCGAAAACTTAAGAACAATTGCTCCAAAACATTTTTTCCTAGTCCCTGGGATAGGTGCACAAGGAGGGGATCTCCAAGCGGTTTCGACTTATGCTAGCAACTCAGAAATAGGTATATTGGTTAATTCTTCTCGTGGAATTATTTATGCTAGTCATGGTGAAGACTTTGCTGAAAAAGCTCAAGCCGCAGCATTGAAAATCCAACAAGAGATGGCAGTTCTATTTTAGAATTTTAGTGCCTTTGCTAGGGATGTGCTGCAACCCAAACTTCTCCATCTTCGAAAATTTCTTTTTTCCATATTGGAACCCTTTGCTTAAGGGTATCTATAGCGTATTCACAAGCCTTGAAAGCGTCTTTTCGATGTGGAGCAGCAACTGCAATTACAACCGCAATCTCTCCTGGATATAAAATACCAACTCTATGATGAATTGCTACTTTTTTGCAAGACCATTGTGCTAGTATATGGTCAGCAATTTTTTGCATTTCAGCAATTGCCATTGGTTCATAGGCTTCAAATTCTAGACGAACAACCGTTTTATTTTGAGTGTGATTTCTTACAACACCAATAAAAGTTGCAATTCCTCCTAGTGCTTTATCGCTTACAAAGTCTATACAGTTTCGAGGACGAAGCCCATCAGGTGTAAGGCAAATATCTTTCATAGTGTAAAAATAATGGGATAATGCAAAACTGCCAAGTATTGATCAAATACATCGCATTTGTTTTTGCTTTACTATAGACCATATATGTTTTATCACCCAAACCATTTATTTTACCATCCCTGCGAATGTGCGCTAAGACACCATTTTCATTTTGTATATCTTCGTCCTATTCAACTTGGATGCCTTCATGTTTATATAATTGTGTATAGATTGTTTTTTTAAAAAAAAGGGGCACTTATAAAAACTATAAACGCCCACTAGATCAAACCCAAGTTTCGTTTTGTTTTCGGGATAAAATTTCGTCCGCAAATAAGCCTTGATTAAGTAAACTTAATGCTTCCTTTTTATAGATTGAGTTTATTAATACCGATATATTACTTTCGCTCCCCCCCGAAGAAATCATTCTTAATGGAATATTCCTAAGCGGTTCTAAAACTTTAACCGCAATACCAGAACCATCATGGTGGAATTCTCCAGCCACACAAACAATTGTCATCTCTTTATCCACATCTACGGTTGCAAATTTTTCTAGGTCTGCAATAATTGCGTCAAGGTTTTGAGCATCGTCTATCGTTAGTGAAACGGCAACTTCCGAAGTCGTAATCATATCAACGGAAGTTTTATATTTTTCAAAAACTTCAAACACTTTTTTTAGAAAACCATAGGCATTCAACATCCTTGAAGATTGGATTCGAATAGCTGTAATTCCATCTTTTGCGGCTACCGCTTTAACCCGATTGACAGTATGAGTTAGTTCATTCGAAATAAGCGTACCTTCTGCTTCGGGCTGCATCGTATTCAGTAAACGAATAGGAACACCCTCTTTCTTAGCAGGTAATACACAAGTAGGATGCAGGATTTTAGCTCCAAAATATGCTAACTCTGCTGCCTCATCAAAAGAGATATGGTGAACAGGAAAGGTATTGTCTACTACTCTGGGATCATTATTGTGCATCCCATCAATATCTGTCCAAATTTGGATTTCATCAGCATTTAAGGCTGCCCCTAGCAAGGTCGCCGTATAGTCACTCCCCCCTCTTTGCAAATTATCTATCTCTCCTTGCTCATTTCTACAAATGTACCCTTGTGTCAAATAAATTTTTGCTTTTCCTGTCGTTTCGAGCGTTTTAGATGTCGCTGATTTTATAAATGTTAGATCAGGTTCTCCTCCTCTCGTCTTCATGAAATCTAAGGCATGGAGCAATTTCAAATCCATTCCGATTTCTTCGGCATAATAGGAAAAAAGATGTGTCGAAATCAATTCGCCTTGTGCTAGGATAATTTTTTCTTCCTTATCTCCGAAGCCGTCTACCTCAAAAGAAGCCAAATAAGCTAATTTTTCTTCCATTAGCTGTTTCCCTTTTCCTAAGCCATGCATGGTGCTGTACAATTCTCCTACAAAAATTTGGTATTTTTCGTCCATCGCCTTTAGCAACTTTTCCACTAAGGTCTTGTCTCCAGCCTTATAGGCTTCAGAAATTTTGACTAGGTTATTTGTTGTACCAGACACCGCAGACATCACCACGACTTTATCAATACCGTCATTGATGAGTTGTGCGACTTCGTGCATTCTTTCGGGACGCCCGACCGATGTCCCTCCAAATTTTAGAACTCTCATTTTTATTATTTTTTATCCCCAAAAAAAAAGCCCGAAAAATCATTTCGGGCTTCTAGTTTATTTCATATATATCAAAATACAAAAGATTACCCGAATGCTAAAATGCGGATTTTTTTAATCTTTTTGTATGTAATATTCGTGTACATTATACACAAAGTTAAATATTATTTTTGTAATAAAAAAGATTTAATCTTAAAAATTTTATAAAAAAAACGTCAATCATTAGGATAATTCAGAATATCAAGTGCGAAACAATTTTTAAATGCACTTTTTTATATTTGAATAGATTCTATGCTTTAGGGTATATCATTTGATGAAAAATCACCTTTTTCTTATATTTGTTAAGAATATAACACAATGTCTATGCCCCCAAACAAAGAAACATTAGATACGCTTAAACAAAAATGAGGAAAGCGATGGGTCAGAAAGTTTGATATTGACATTTGACCTATTCTAAGAAAAGAATCAACAACACAAAAAATCTAATACTTCAAGTAGCATTTGGCTTACATTAAGGGTATTTTTTCACTTATTATAAAAAACGACCTATATAATAAACAATAATTTGTATATTTTGGCAATATCTTTGATAATTTAAGATAGGTTTATATAAACTTAAAATTAGTACCTAAAGCTATTATTATAGAGATGAGTATGCTATTTTCTAATCAGAAACTAAAGAGGGGATTAAGCCTAGTACTACTACTATTACTATTTATAACTCCTATTTTAGTTGAAGCGCAACAAGATTCAACGGTTTATCAAATTGATGAAAACCTACTTATTGAGACCAAGTGGCGATACACCTATACCCTACAAGTAGAAGCCAATACCATTATACACAAAGCCGATAAAGGCTATGATTATTACTTGCATTTAAAGTATGATTATACCTATGAACATTTTCTAAATGGTCGGACTGCCCGAGGAACATGGAGCTTGAGCGATAATGAATTATTTTATAATTTTAGAAACATTAAAAAGTTTCGCATCGTCGAGGTTACTAATGATGTGTTTGTATTAGAATTTAACCAACCCAATAGTAAGGGAACATACCAATATCATTTTGTTCGAGTAAATTCAAAAGAAGCGCCTTTTATCAAGCCTCTAAATGAGTTGCCTGATGTCTTATTAGAAGCAGATGGTTTAGTAGCTATTAACAGCAAAGAGGAACGCAAAAAACAACGAGAACGACGTAAGAAAAAACTCGCCAAAAGTAAACCTAAAAAGAACGGTAAAGATTCTGAAAAAGAACCTGAAAAGCAACCTACCTTTATCAATGTTGAATTAGTAGGTGGGGGATTTTATGGTGGTGTAGATCCTGTACAACGTGATTATATTCGAATAAAATCTACTGGACGGCTTATCAAAGAATTTAAAAGTAAACAACGGGGTTTAATTGTCACCAAAAAAGATATTTCAAGAGAAGAATTAGAGGAATTCATGGAATTTGTAATCTCTAAGAACTTCTTTGATTTTGAGCGTATATACGATTGTCAAAGCGAGATGTGCCAGATACGAAAACGCAAAAAACCCACCCCGATTCCTCTTCGTCTAGCTATTGCATATGGTACTCGTAAAAAAGTCATTACCATTACCATTTGGGGTAAAGACAGTAGGAATATGAAATACTTAGATTATCCTCCTGGCTTGGATGATATCATCAAGTACATACAACTTATGGCAAACAGCTACGATAACAATTCCTAAATTTTTTAGGATAGTTAATTTTCTGTAATTTTGCACGAGCGGACAGTATTGTCCAAGACCAGCTAAAACCAATACTCTTATGCATTATTACAGCTTAGGAAAGATACCTCCTAAACGTCATACGCAGTTCCGAAAACCCGACGGTTCTTTATACAAAGAGGAGCTGTTTTCTACAGAGGGTTTTGACAATCTTTATTCTAACCTCTACCATTGTAATCCACCCACTCAAATCAAGCAGGTTGGAGAGCCGTATTCTGTTGCACCGAAAACCATCCACGACAAACAGCTTAAACATCGGAGTTTGCTAGGCTTTCAGATAGCCCCTCAAGATGATTATCTAGAGAGTCGGAAACCTGTTTTGGTAAATAATGATTGTAAAATAAGCCTTGCTGCTCCTAGAAAAAGTATGGAAGATTATTTTTTTAAAAATGCGGATGCGGATGAGGTTATTTTCGTTCACGTTGGTAGCGGTACGTTAAAAACCAATTATGGAAATATCCCTTTTGAATATGGAGATTACCTCGTCATTCCTAGAGGAACGACGTATCAATTGGTTTTTAAGGATGCAAATAATAGATTATTGATCGTTGAATCGGTAAGCCCTATTACTACACCACGACGATATCGGAATAGTTTTGGACAGTTGGCAGAACACGCACCCTTTTGCGAGCGTGATATACGCAAACCTCAAGACTTGGAAACACACGATACACAAGGAGAATTTCTTTTTTATATCAAAAAACAAGATGTTGTCTATCCTTATACCTACATCAATCACCCTTTTGATGTCATTGGCTGGGATGGATATTTATATCCTTATGCGTTCTCGATTCATAACTTTGAACCCATTACGGGACGGGTACATCAACCTCCTCCAGTTCATCAAACGTTTGCGGCAAAAGGTTTTGTCATTTGTTCTTTTGTTCCTCGTTTGTTTGATTATCATCCTTTAGCCATCCCCGCACCATATAACCATAGCAATATTGATAGTGATGAAGTCTTGTATTATGTAGATGGTGATTTTATGAGTAGAAAACACGTAGAAAAAGGGATGATTACCTTGCATCCTGGCGGAATACCACATGGACCGCATCCTGGTACAGCAGAAAAAAGTATTGGAGTGAAAGAAACACACGAATTGGCGGTAATGGTTGACACGTTTAGACCATTGTTGATGACAGAATATGCTGCGAATATAGAAGACCCTGATTATCATAAAAGTTGGTTGTAAAAACCAACTTCACCTTATAAAAAGTCTTAACCAAATTATAATCATAAAAAATGGATACATTAATAAAAACGCAAGCCCAAGAGATGAAGGACACATTTCCTTTATTGGGGACAGATCATATTGAGTTTTATGTTGGAAATGCCAAGCAATCAGCTCATTACTACCAGTCGGCTTTTGGTTACCAGCTAGTCGCCTATAGAGGTCCCGAAACGGGAGAACGCAGTAAGGTGTCTTATGTTCTCCAACAGGATAAAATACGCTTAGTCTTGACTTCATCCTTAACAGGTGATGATGAAATTTCGAGGCACGTTGCTAAACATGGTGATGGTGTAAAGGTCTTAGCACTTTGGGTAGACGATGTAGTTTATTCCTATAATACAGCCATCGAAAGAGGTGCTGTATCTGCTTTTGAACCGACAACTTTAACGGATGAACAAGGAGATATTAAAATAGCAGCGATAAAAACGTATGGGGAAACGATTCATACTTTCGTAGAACGAAAAAACTATAAGGGGGTGTTTATGCCTGGCTTTGAAGCTAGGACACCGAACCCTAAGTATAAGCCTGTAGGCTTACGTTACGTTGATCATTGTGTCGGAAATGTAGAACTTGGGATGATGAATAAATGGGTGCAGTTTTATCAAGAGGTGATGGGCTTCAAATTGTTAATTACCTTTGATGATAAAGATATATCTACAAAATACACCGCCTTAATGAGTAAAGTAGTTTCTAATGGAAACGGTTATGTGAAATTTCCTATCAATGAACCTGCCAAAGGATTAAAGAAATCACAGATAGAAGAGTATCTAGATTATTATAAAGGAGGAGGTGTACAACATATTGCTGTAGCCACCAATAATATTATAGAGACGGTGAGTACTTTGAGGGAGAATGGTGTCGATTTTCTATATGTGCCTAATAATTATTATGACGATGTTTTGGATAGAGTAGGAGAAATCGACGAAACGATTGAAGACTTAAAACGCTTGAACATCCTAGTCGATAGAGATGATGAAGGATATTTATTACAAATCTTTACCAAGCCCGTACAAGATCGCCCTACTGTTTTTTATGAAATCATCCAACGTAAAGGCGCAAAGTCCTTTGGAAAAGGGAATTTTAAAGCGCTCTTTGAGGCAATTGAACGGGAACAGGAACTTAGAGGAACATTATAATCTCAATCCTCTTAGGAGAAAAAGAAAGCCCTAGATTCTAATCATTAAAGAATCTAGGGCTTTTACTAATTTTGATTTTATATTAGAAACAATAGCTATTTTTTTCAATCAATTTATCTGCTATTTTTCTTCTTGCGGCTTTAGCATTGATTGGTTCGTACTTTGTAAATCGCTTTAAGCCCATCAAAAGCGTACGTTTCATGTCACCTTCTGCCCATGCAGCAATACAACGTTTACCATTAACATTGATTCTTTCAATCGCATCGTCCATAAATGTACGCGTCATCTCAAAGTGCATATCGGCAGCTTCTTTTCCTTTCATATTCGCAAACTTTTCTGTTCTTAATAAGGAAGATTCACATAAATAAATATCTGCCATGATATCCGACATATACATAAGAACTTCTTGCTCTTCTACTAGTTTTTTCATCAACTTTTGAGCAGTAGCTCCAGCGATTAATAAGAAGGCTTTTTTCATATTTTTAATCATGTTCTTCTCTCGGTGAAGCCAGTCATCGCTCTTTCCTGAATCGAAGCTAGGCATTGACATAATTTCCTTTTGTACCGCCATACCTGGTGTTAGAAAATCTAGCGTTCCACGTAATGCTTTACGCATCAATCTATCAACAGCGAGCATACGATTGATTTCGTTCGTTCCTTCAAAGATACGGTTGATACGAGAATCACGATATGCTGATGCCATAGGAGCTTCTTCAGAAAATCCCATTCCACCATAGATTTGTACCCCCTCATCAACAACATAATCCAAGCACTCTGAGCCATGCACTTTCATCAAAGCACATTCTATAGAATATTCTTCAGCTCCTCCTAAAAGTGCTGCTGATAAATCTTTTCCATCAGCTAATAAAGAGGATTCCTTATGATGAATATCTTGACTAGCACGATATACAGCAGATTCGTTAACAAAAATACGGATAGCTTGCTCAGCTAATTTTTGTTTGATTGCTCCAAAAGAACTAATAGGAACTTTGAACTGATGTCTTTCATTCGCATATTTAATAGATTGATCTGCCACAACTTTAGCAGCTCCTACAGTTGATGCTCCAAGTTTGATACGACCAATATTTAGGATATTAAACGCAATTTTATGTCCTTTTCCAATTTCGCCTAGTACATTTTCTACGGGTACTTTTACATTTTCAAAAAATACTTGTCTTGTAGAAGAACCTTTGATACCCATTTTCTTTTCTTCCGCAGCAGTAGAGACGCCTTCCCATTCGTTTTCTACAATAAAACCTGTAAAATGCTCTCCATCAATCTTAGCAAAAACTGTAAACACGTCGGCAAATCCAGCATTGGTGATCCACATTTTTTGCCCATTTAAAATATAGTGTTTACCATCTTCTGAAAGAACCGCTTTAGATTTGGCAGCAAGTGCATCTGAACCTGATCCAGGTTCTGTTAGGCAATAAGCCGCTTTTTTGATTCCTAGAACCATATCTGGCAAATACCTCTTCTTCTGCTCCTCATTTCCAAAATAAAGAATGGGCAACATACCGATGCCCGTATGCGCTCCAGCAGAAAGGGCAAAAGAGCGAGCTTCTGCAAAAACTTCAGATAAATACATATTGGTTACAAAATCTTGCATAGAGCCACCATACTCTTCAGGAAACGAAGTACCCAGTATTCCTAATTCTCCAGCTTCTTCTAGCAACTTTTTGGTAAGTTCAATGTCCAAATTTTCCAGTTGGTCAATAACTGGGTTGATTTTAGTTTTTATAAAATCTCTAAACATATCAGCCATCATAAGTTGATCTTCACTATATTCTTCAGGTATGAAGATAGCATTTGCGTCAATATCTTTAATCAGGAATTCGCCACCTTGCAGTGTATCTTTAGTCTCTTTTTGCAGTACCATAATTATGTATTATTATTAATATAAAATTTCAAATATTATTTGTTCGTACTACAAAATTACAATAGAAATAAGCGATTTTCAAGTTTATAAAAAGGATGTTAAATTAAGGTAAACTTAGTTTTAAACAATAGTTTATCTAGTTTTAAAAATGCCTTAAAAAGAGTTAGCGAAAATTCGCAAAATTTAGAAAGAGTCTTCGGTTTCCTATTTTTTTTATAAAAAAAAGAAAGATTAAGCACTTCATATTATTAAAATAAAAATTTAAAATATTTTTTCATAAACCGCCCAAACATCCTTTATTTATTGTCTTATTGGGATTTTGTTGTTTTTTTGTGCGCTTCAATTTGAATAAATACAAAGAAGTAAATATCTTAATGCTTTAGTATACTGTAATTTAAACTACTTTATTTTTTGAAAGTATTTTTTTAAGCAGCTCAATATTTTGAAATCCAATTATGAACAATTCAAAACCTTTATGAAAAAATCAACTTATTTACTTTTACTGACACTTTTTGCGCCATTTTTTGCTTTTGCTCAAGAAGCTCAAGGGCTTGATCAAAAGATTAATGCTTTTTTTGAACCTATTGCGAATGCCATTGCGGGAGTCGTTTTTTATTCTATCCCATTAGGTGAAGTATCGCTTCCGATTGTACTTATTGTCCTAATCTTAGGAGCAACCTACTTTACAGTATATTTTGGGTTTCCCAATTTTACAAAATTTGGATTGGCGGTTAATGTGGTTAGAGGAAAGTATGATAGCCTAGCAGGTGATCCAAGCGAAGATGAGAAAGATACTTCATCTGAAGTCTTAGATGATAATATTATTACGGTAGATGGCGATAATCCTGATACTATAAGGGTGGAAGGACATCATGGAGAAGTGACAGCATTCCAAGCATTGACAGCAGCACTTTCGGCAACGGTAGGCCTCGGAAATATTGCGGGGGTGGCGATCGCTATTGCCATTGGAGGACCAGGAGCAACACTATGGATGATACTTGCAGGAATACTCGGAATGGCTTCTAAATTTACAGAGTGTACGCTAGGAGTAAAATATCGTGAAATTGGTCCAGATGGAACTGTTTATGGTGGTCCAATGTACTATTTGAAAAAAGGATTAGCAGAAAAAGGACTAGCTGGCTTAGGAAAAGTATTTGCTGTTTTTTATGCGATAATGCTGATAGGTGGGTCTTTTGGTGGTGGAAATATGTTCCAAGCTAATCAAGCTGCAGCACAATTTACCTCTTTAATTGGGTCAGATTCGACTATGGCGGGTACTATTTTTGGCATTGTCGTAGCCGTACTCGTTGCGATTGTGATTATTGGAGGAATCAAAAGAATAGGTAAAGTAGCAGAACGCATTGTGCCTTTAATGGTAGGAATATATGTTACTGCAGCTCTTGTAATACTAATAATGAATTTCAGTTTGATTCCTGCTGCTTTTGGAGAAATATTTAATGGTGCCTTTACAGGTGCTGGTATTACAGGTGGTTTTGTTGGTGTTTTAATCCAAGGATTTAAGAGGGCTGCATTCTCTAATGAGGCAGGAGTTGGTTCTGCTTCGGTTGCACACTCTGCTGTAAAAACAAAGTATCCTGCTAGTGAAGGGATTGTGGCTTTATTAGAACCTTTTATCGATACGGTTTTGGTCTGTACAATGACCGCTTTAGTTATCGTCATTTTTAATATGAATGGGCAGTTTGCTTACGGTGACGTTGTCAATGATGAAGTATTAATGACGGCTACCAATGCTCGAATTGGAGGGGTTAACTTGACTTCAGCCGCCTTTAATTCTGCGATTCCTGGATTTTCATATGTACTGACGATTGCAGTTATTTTATTTGCATTCTCGACGATGCTTTCTTGGTCTTATTATGGGCTTCAAGCATGGAAATTCTTATTTGGAAGAAGTAGTGCTGCAGATATTACTTATAAAGTGATTTTCTGCTTATTCATTATAATTGGGGCAGCTTCAAGTATGGGAGCAGTTGTATTGTTCTCTGATGCAATGGTTTTTGCAATGATTTTCCCTAATATGATTGGTTTGGTATTCTTAGCACCGATAGTTAAAAAGGAAGTAGCCAAATATATGGCAGCGATTAGAAGTGGAAAATTAGATGCCTAGTATTTTATTACTATAAATAAAAAAACCGCATTTAGACATTCGTGCTAAATGCGGTTTTCTATTTTAAGGTAATACTTATTTACTTCATCATATCATGCATAATATGAAGGGCTTCTTCAAGATAAACATCTTTCTTTAGGTCTCCAATCCAAACATCATTTCTAGCAATTCTAGAAGAATCTGCTTGAATGAATTCCATATCAACAGGTATATTCATAACACTTAGCCCTTCAATTTTATCCTTCATTAAGTTATCGAATCTCGCTGTCTCTTTTTCTAATAACTCCATTTCTGTTTTGTAAGCCTCCAACTCTAAAGGATAATCACTATTATCTCGTTGTTTTTTGTACAATTGAGCATTTTCATCAATCAATTTAAAGGTTTTATTATCCTTAACTCTTTTTGCACTCGCCTTTTTCAGTTTTTCTAAGTTTTCAACTTTATAGGCATTTTGAGCATAACGAGTAGCTTCAATTTCTGTCCATTCCATTGGGTATTCTCGCTCCCGTTCTCCAACTTCTATATATTGATAATTGTCTGGAAGAATAATATCTGGTGTCACTCCCTTTAATTGTGTTGCGCCACCATTGACACGATAGAATTTCTGGATGGTCATTTTTACAGCACCTAAAGGTTTTACATCTTTATTGCCTTTAACAATTTCGTCTAAGTCGATAAAACGTTGTACGGTTCCTTTTCCAAAAGTAGTACTCCCTACAATTACGGCTCTACCGTAATCTTGTAAAGCCGCCGCTAAAATCTCAGATGCTGAAGCACTAAAAGAATTGACTAATACAATAAGCGGATCTTTGTACTGTACATTAGCATCTACATCAGCTAAGATTCTTGGTTTATAACCTCTTGTACTGACTTGAACGATTGGTCCTTCTTCTATAAAAAGTCCTGACATTTTTACGACATCTCTCAAAGAACCGCCCCCATTATTTCTTAAATCTAGGATAATTCCTTCTACGCCTTCTCCTTGTAGTTTTTCAATTTCTTTTTTAATATCTACATGACAGTTTCTACCACCGCTATTACTAAAATCTGCATAGAATCTTGGTAAATAGATATATCCTACTTTATCGCCTAATTCATCGTGCTTAATTATAGAGGATTTTGCATAGCCTTCTTCTAAGATTACTAAATCTCTAATAATTGGAATGATCTTTTTAGTGCCATCTGGTTTCTTTACAGTAAGTTTTACTTTTGTTCCTTTTTTACCTCTAATCAATTTTACCACATCATCTAGTATCCAACCTTTAACATCCACAGGTTCTTCATTACCTTGTCCTACCTCTAGGATGTAATCATTGGCTTTCAATTCACCTTGTTTCCATGATGGACCACCTGGTACAATAGAACTCACTTTTGTTAATTCATCTTCTATTGTTAATCTAGCACCAATCCCTTCGAGCTTACCAGACATTCCAATATCAAAATTTTCTTTTTCGATAGGTGAGAAATATCCTGTATGAGGATCATAAATGTTTGTAATAGCATTTAGATATGTTTCTAAGTGTTTTTCTCTTTTTAATTTACCAATTCTTTTGAAATAACTATCATATATTTTCTTTACGGCTTCTCTAGCTTCTACCTCTAGTGTTTCAAAAGATTTTTTTTCTGCCTTAGGCTCCGTTTCTTGTTCTTGTTCCTCCAAACTATTCGTAACTCTAGATAAAACATCATATTTGAGAGACTTTCGCCAAAATTCAACTTGTTCATCTACATCTTTAGGAAATCCCTTTTTCTCTCCGTCTAATTCAATATTTTCATTATTAGAAAAATCAAATGGTTTTTCTAACAACTCAGGATAAATTTTAGCAGCTCTATCTGTTCCTGTTTCTAGTAGAAGGTAAGCGAGATCAAAAAATTCGTAGCTACTATTCTTTATCTCATCATCTAGCTTTAGTCGAAATGGTTCAAGTTGTTTAATATCATTTTGGGTGAGGAAACGTCTATTTCCATCAATCCTATCCAAGTACAAGTCATATACTTTTTGCGAAAAATCATCATTAACTTCTTTTGGATGGTAATGCAAATGGTTTAATCCTTCCATCAAACTTTGCATCAATACAATCTCCTTTACCTTAAAATAATTGTTTAAGGGTAATCCAAACCCTACAAGGAGTAGTGTTCCTATTGAGATTGATAAAAAAGTAGGAATTTTAAACTTCATAATAATCATTTAAATATATCAGTGGGAATTTTGATTTTGTATGTTTTATATATAAAAATTGTTTCAACAAACTGAATTAATAACAGGGTGTGATTTATAAAATAAATATACTCTATAAATACGCAAAATGTTTTCTTTTTAGTGAAAAGAAAGTTTTTTTTAACAAAAATATAACCCTATATAACTTGAAGTTGACAGAATAGCTAAGTTAAGGATTTTATATGATTAATATAAATCATTAGATTCCAAAAAGGTTATTACAATTTTCAAATTGTTTTTATAAAGATTAGTGTAGGTATTTTATAGCTTTTGTTGGCTTATTTTTCTATCTAGAGCAGTAGACTTTCCACCTTTTGTTTTTGCTTTTTTCCAATATTGTAATGCTTGTTGTTTTTCTCCAGATTGAAATAAAATATCCCCATAATGTTCTAGGATAACAGATATATTTTCTCCACCAGCCTGAAGTGCTTTTAAGCCCCATTGCTCTGCAGCAATATAATCCTTTAATTTATACAAAACCCAACTATAGGTATCTAAAATCATGGGCTGATTAGGTGCTTTTGCTTTTGCTTTTTCAGCCATTTCTTTTGCTTTAGAAAGCTGCACACCACGTTCTGCTAGGTGAAAACTATATCGACCTAAAGCCTTTGCAGATTCAGGGTTAATTTTTAAAGCTTCTTCGAATGCTCTATCAGATTTTTCGAATGCTTTAGCATCAAAATAGGCTATTCCTAAGCGATAGTAAATATCAAATTTTAAATCATAGTTTTTGCCTGCCATCATTAGAGACTGCTCGTATGAATTTATTGCATCTTTTGATCTTTCTTTTTGATTAAGAGCAATACCATTTAAATAATAGGCTTTTGCTTGGTTAGGAAATAGATCCAGTGCTTCTTCTGATACCTTAAGGAGTTCATCGTAGTTTCCTAATTCTGCATTTATATACATAATTTGCTCCCATACAGAAAAGACGGTGTTGTTTAATTTTTTAGTTCTGTAATAAGCATCTAAAGCTTTTTTACTTTCATTGGTTGTATTGAGCAATATATCAGCATAAATAGAATGTGCCTTAGCTTCTTGTGGGTGAACGGTTGCTAATATCTCTCCTAATTCTAGTGCTTGAACAGCCAAGTCATCATCGATTTCTTCTTTAGGTTGAGTAGCGAATTTTTTGACATAGGGCAGTAGTTTTTTGATTTTTATATCAATTTCTACTTCAGGTTTTTTAAATATTGGTTTAATCGAATTCAGGTATCTAACATCATCTCCTTTTTCTTGGAATCCATCTGCTAGTGCAAGATTTGCTTCTGGATTATCAGGCTCTATTTTTAAAATATCTTCATAAACACCACCAGCTTTACTATCTTCTCCTGTTTCTTTGTAATGTTCAGCGAGCATCAAATGGTACTTAATTTCCTTTGGGTAAGTACGGATAAGGTTTTGGATTTCCTCTGCTGCTTTTTTTGTTCTTCCTAAACCTAAAAATAAAGAATGCTTCTTCTTTGTCAATTCTTCTGAAACACCTTGCTTCTGCTCAAGCATATTATAGATTTTGATGGCACCCTCTGGATCTTTGGAACGTACTAAGAAAAAAGCCCACTGATAATGATAATATTCGTTATCAGGATGTTCTTTAGCAAGTGCTTCAAAAACCTTAGTGGCTTCCGTATCTCGATTCGCATTTTTCAAAATTTGACCATAAGTAATCTTATACCAAATATTTGATTGATCCAATGCAATAGCTTTTTTAATGGCTTGAATGGCTTTTGATGGCTTTTCAAGAACATCATACATTCTAGCCAATTCATAAGCGGCTGCATGATTTTTATTGTCTTGTTTTAAGACTTCTGTAAATAAATAAGCAGCATCTTCATAACGTTCTAACAATTTTTCTTTTGTTGCTTCAATAAATATTTTTTGTACGTTAATATCGACTTCGGATGGGCGGACTTTAGGCTGTGCTAGAATAAACACAGCAGATAATAAAAGAAGAATTGAGCAATATGTTTTTTTGAGAAGAAGATTTAATCGCCTCATTATAATTATTTATAGTCTTATTAAAAAGATAAAAAATTGCCTTTCTATTACTTTTGTGGGGGGTTGGGTGAGAATATATAAGATATAAACGCTCTACCCACAAGTTCGTAATTTTTAGTCTTATTTTCAAGAATTAGATATTAGTATCTGTAAAAACACGTGACGTGCAAAATTACTTCATTTCAATATCTATAATTTCACTTTCCATTATAAAACGACAATTTTATAGATTAGTTATATAAAATAGAGAAACAATATAAGATTATGTTGTCCCTGTACTACCGAAGCCTCCTTTTCCACGTTTAGTATCTGAAAGGGATTCAACTGTCTCCCAAGTAATCTGAAAATATGGTGCGATTACCATTTGTGCAATTCGCTCTGAAGGATCAATAACCTGTACCTCATTCGATAGGTTTATTATTATGACTTTAATCTCCCCTCTATAGTCACTATCTATTGTACCAGGGCTGTTTACCAAGCTTATTCCTTTTTTTATTGCTAAACCACTTCTAGGACGAATTTGAGCCTCAAGCCCTTGTGGTAATTCGATATACAGTCCTGTGGGGATGAGTATTCGTTCTAATGGTTTAAGACTTATGCGCTCGAAGAGGTCAGCTCGAAGATCCATACCTGCACTTCCAATTGTTTTATATTGTGGCAGTTCATTAGATGATTTATTGATAACCTTCACTTTAATATCCTGATGTCTATCCATGATTTAGGACGAATTAAATGTCTATATTAATTAGAAATACCCAAGAAATTGTCACTTATTTTGTGACTATAATTAAGTTTGTCATGCGAAATTAAACTATTTTAGCAAATGAACAAAGGAGTTTTAGGATGGCATACCATAGAAAAAATATGACCTAGTATATATTTACAATACTAGGTCATCCTCTTAAGTAATATCTTATATTTTATTATTCTATAATTGTAATTTTAAGCATATTGGTACGATGTCGACGATGGATAGGCATACTACCAGTATTAATCGTTATATCTCCTTTTCCTAGTAATCCTTCTTTTTTTAATATTTCATGTACATCATTAATCGTCCCATCCGTGGTTGTAAACTTATCGTAATAGAATGTTTTAACGCCCCAGACTAGATTAAGTGTAGAAAGCATATGAAGTTTATCAGAAAAAATAAAAATCTCAGAACTCGGTCTATAACTAGAAACCTTAAAAGCGGTATATCCAGAGCTTGTCATTCCAATAATTGCTTTTGCATTTACCTCTTCTGCTATTTTACCAGCATTAAAACAGACCACATCAGACAGAAATGTTCTTGATTTTTTTGCTGCATTTGGACGATGATCAAAATCATAGTGTTTTTCGGTTTCTTCTATAATTTTGTTCATTGCTTCTACTACTCTTACAGGATGCTTACCAACGGAGGTTTCACCACTAAGCATTACAGCATCTGCTCCATCTAGTACTGCATTTGCTACGTCTGTAATTTCTGCTCTTGTAGGACTTGGATTGGTAATCATACTATCCATCATTTGTGTTGCTACGATTACTGGTCGAGCCCTTTGAATACACATTCGAACTATCTTTTTTTGTATCACTGGTAATTTTTCCATAGGCACTTCAATCCCTAAATCTCCTCTAGCAACCATAATGCCATTGGATGCTTTTATAATTTTTTTAATATTATCTACGGCTTCAGGTTTTTCAATCTTAGCAATAATTTTTGCAGGATGCCCTACAGCATCAATTCTTTTTCTCAGGTCTTTAATATCGTTTGCGTGACGCACAAAAGATAAAGCGATCCAATGTACTGCTTGTCTTAGAATAAACTCCAAATCTACTAAATCTTTCTTTGTTAGACATGGAAGAGAAACTTTCGTTTGGGGTAAATTAACTCCTTTATTAGAGGATAATTCAGAGCCATGTAATACTTTCAATTTTACAAGATCTTTTCCATTAGTCTCTATCACTTCCAGAACGACTTTACCATCATCCACTAGTACTTTTTCTCCTACCGTTACATCAGCAGCAAATTGCTGATAGCTCATATATATCTTTTCTTTTGTTCCTTCACATTTTTCATTGGTAAATGTCAGAATATCTCCTTGATTGAGGTCAATTTTATTACCCTTTATTTTTCCAACCCTTAGTTTTGGTCCTTGTAAATCTGCTAGAATCCCAATATGAAGGTTGTACTTTTCATTGATGTAGGTAATTCGATTAATCACTTGTAAATGATCTTCGTGTGTACCATGAGAAAAATTAAGCCGAAATATATTCACTCCTGCTTTAGCTAATTCTAGTAATTTGTCATAGGAACTTGATGCAGGTCCAACAGTGGCAACGATTTTTGTGTTTTGTTTGTCAACTATTTTCATTTGTATATTTTTTTATAACCACTTACATTGTTTTATAAAAAATTTCAACCATTTTCAAAACAATTTATAAAAGGCTAAAGCAACTCCAAAAGTGAGTAGTTTATGCATACTTTTAATCAAAAGTATACACACATATTTTTAATTAGTGTACAATTTACAATAATTATTAAAAAATAAAAGATTATAACTGAAAATATTTTAATTTTTCTATAATCTTATTTTATAATAATAGCCCAAAGGCTACGCTCGTTTTTAACTGTCTCCAAGCAAAAAATAACTTTTTCGTCAAAAATATCCTGAAATAGTTTAATATTGGGGGAAGTTCTAATAGAATTCTTCATATTTAAAATGACATTCATATAAAAAATAAATGTATTTTGTTAAGCTTATTTAACAAATATCATCTCTGACTTTAAATTAAATAGGCTAAATAGTTTTATACTTCCCCGACTAAAACATTACATAATGAGAATATCTATTTTGGTTTCATTTATTGTATTATTTTTTTCTTGCAAAAAGGAAAAAACTTGGACATATGTTAAGTCTGTAAGTTTAGGCAGTATTTCTCCTATTGGTATTGAATATGTAAACAATCATTTATGGATTTCGGATGGAGATAATAACCAAATTATACAACTTAGCGTAAATGGTATTCCTAAAAGAAGTTTTCCTAACTACAAACGCCCAATGCATTTAAGTAGTGATAGTGTTTATTTATATATACCAGAATATAGTGCCAACAGAATCCTAAAAAGAGAAAATGAAGAAGAAGAATTTATTCTTGAAATTTTAGATAGCTTGGATGCCCCCGCAGGTGTCGATATTTACAAAACTGAGATTGCGATTACTGATTTTTATAATCATAGAATTGTTTTTTATAATGGGAAAAGGTGGATAAATTTTGGAGAAGAGGGAAATAGTGATGGTGAGTTTTATTATCCTACTGACGTTCAAGTTACCCAAAATAAAATCTACGTTGCGGACACTTATAACAATAGAGTTCAAGTTTTTAATAAAAAGGGGGAGCATCTATTGACAATAGGTGAAGACGACGAAATGAATGCCACAACAGGTCTTTTTGTATCTTTAGAAGAAGTCTTTATCACAGATTTTGAAAATGATAGAATCTTAATATATAATCTTGAAGGTCAACTCAAACAAATGCTTCTTGATAAAGAATTGAATAAACCTGCAGATGCTTTTATACACGATTCACGACTATATATCACAAACTATATCGGTAAAAGTCTTTCTTTTTATGAAAAAATGTGAGTAGTTTAAAGTATTTTAAGGGTAAATCAATTCCTAATGAAAACTAAATATCTTTTCTTTTTACTCTATTTTACTATGCTTCACAATGCTTGTGACAATAATTCAAAAAGTGAATCTCAAAATGTACCACTTAATTTATCTAACGAAGTTAGTATTACTGATATTCATATAGGTTACCAACAAAAAAAGTATACTGTTGTACAAGTTACTCAATTTTATCTTGAGCGAATTGAAAAAATGAATCATAATGGACCATATTTAAATGCTATATTGACCGTAAATCCAGATGCGCTAACTATTGCCCAAGAATTAGATAAAACCTTAGAAAAAACTTTTTCTAAACGACCATTATTTGGAATACCTATTGTTTTGAAAGACAATATTGATACTAGGGATAAAATGCCTTGTACGGCAGGTGCAAGAATTATGGCTGAATCTTATCCAAAAATCGATAGTCCTTTAGCAGCTCAATTAAGGGCTGCTGGTGCAATTATTCTGGGAAAAGCAAATCTTAGTGAATGGGCAAATTTTCATTCTAATCAATCATCTAGTGGATGGAGTGGTCTAGGAGGGCAAACCAAGAATCCCTATGATCTCACAAGAAACCCTTGCGGTTCAAGTGCAGGTTCAGGAGCAGCTGTAGCAGCAAATTTGGCTGTTTTAGCCATTGGTACAGAAACGAATGGCTCAATTGTTTGTCCTTCCAGTCATAATGGAATTGTGGGGATTAAACCTACCGTTGGATTAATTAGTCGAACAGGTATAATTCCCATTTCTTTTACACAAGATACAGGTGGACCAATGGCTAGAACGGTCAAAGATGCTGCCATTTGTTTAGGTAGCCTTACGGCTGTTGATCCTTCTGATACTAAAACATTACAATCCGATAGAAAGGCTTTAAAAGATTATACTTCTTCCTTAAAGATAGATGGTTTAAAAGGGAAGCGGATTGGGTTTTTTAAGGCAAATGCTGCTAATAATGAAAAAGTTATGAATCTTTTTGAAAAAGCAGCTAACGACATTCAAAACGCTGGTGGTGAAATCATTCCAATACAAAAAGTGATGGATGCTACGGCAGAGCAACATTCTTTTCAAGTTTTATTATATGAGTTTAAGGCTGGTTTAAATCAATATTTTAAAACTTTAGGAGCAAAAGCTCCTGTAAAAAACTTAACTGATTTAATCGAAAAAACGTTTAGAGATAGTATAGAAATGGAGTTCCATGATCATCAGCTCTTAAAAGTAGCTAATGAAAAGAAGGGACTCGATGAAAAAGAATATATAGAGGCTCAAGCTCAAGCCCTTGAATTAAGCACTATTCAAGGAATTGATAAAATTATGGATGAGCATCAATTAGATGCTATCATTGCACCTGCGGGTAGTCCAGCATGGAAAACAGATCTTTTGGTCGGAGATAATTATAGTGTATATAGTTCTTCCCCTGCTGCTATTTCGGGGTATCCTAATATTTGCGTTCCAATGGGAAATATTCATGGTATGCCCGTTGGTCTAAATATCTTTGGTCGAAAATGGTCAGAAGCGGCTTTAATTGAAATTGCCTATGCCTATGAACAAAATACAAAACATCGTTTTGCACCATCATATTTGAATACAAAGTAAAATATTATTTTTGACAAAAAAAAAGCTCATTTTGTACACTAGATATATAATACTTATTATTTTTATTCTATTCCTACAAGAATTGTCTGCTCAAATTGGTGGTCAACACATTTATCAATTCCTGAATTTATCACCTTCTGCGAGAGTATCTGCTTTAGGTGGAAGTTATATTAGTGTTCGAGACGATGATATAAATTTGGCTTATGTTAATCCTGCTGTATTAAACCCTGAAATAGATAAACATATTGCTATTAACTCGAATTTCTATTTTACAGGTACAGGAATTATGAATGGTTACGCTGCTTATGCTAGGCATATAAAATCGTTGGAAACCACTTTCCATGCTGCAATGCAATTTATTAATTATGGACAATTTGATTTGACAGATGTTAATAGTAATATTATAGGAAATTTCAATGCGGGGGAATATGCACTGGTACTAGGAGCTTCTAGAAACTATACGGATAAAATATCATATGGAGTAAATCTTAAACTCATTTCTTCCCAGCTTGAAAGTTATAATTCTTTTGGAATTGTTCTAGATTTGGGTGGTTTATATTATAATCCAGAAAAAGATTTTGGTATTGGTTTAGTATTGAAAAATATCGGTACTCAACTCTCCTCATATGTTGAGGGCAACCCTGAACCCCTTCCTTTTGATATGCAATTAGGCATCTCTAAAAAACTGCAATATCTCCCATTTAGATTTTCTGTCACTCTACATCATCTACATCAATGGAATATTACTTATGATGATCCGAGCCTAGAAGATGATACCATATTTTTGGGAGATACCTCAGATGACACCTCGACTAATTTATTTGTTAACAATCTCTTTCGACATTTTATTTTCGCAGGAGAATTCTTATTTGGGGAAAATGAAAATCTACGTTTTCAATTTGGATACAATCATCTTCGTAGAGCTGAATTGAGTATTAATGATATAAGAAGTTTAGCAGGTTTTAATTTTGGATTGGGAGTAAAAGTCAAACGTTTTCGTATAGAATATGGCCGTGCCATATACCACATTGCAGGAGGAACAAATCATTTCAGCATCATATTAAATGGATTATAAACTATGCTTATTAAATTCAAGTATTTTAATATTAAATTAATATATTTTTATTAATATATCTTGTTTTAAGTACCTTCCTCCAAAAAGAAACGTCTAATAATTAGTATGTTAAGTTGTATCAACTTAAATAAACCCTTCATTATTTTTGTTTATATTTTTTTTGTAAAGATTTAAACAAAAATAGAAGGTTCTCTGTTGTATACACGGTACTTTCAATTACTCACATTAAGATATACGGATGTACAAAGACAATGAAAAAACCTTAAACGGTCATAACTTTAATTTTGATGAAGTTGGAGATGCTCATGTTGGTTCTTCTATTGATACTCCTATCACAGAAGACGCTTTTGAACTAAGTGATGAAGAAAAGATTGAAAAAATCGAGCAGCACTTCCACAAAATCATGGACATACTAGGACTTGATCTTACTGACGATAGCTTAAGAGGTACGCCGCATCGGGTAGCCAAAATGTTTGTGAAAGAAATTTTTAGTGGGCTTAATCCTGCAAATAAACCCAAAGCGACCTTGTTTGAAAATAAATTCCAATACAATCAAATGTTATTGGAAAAGGATATTGATGTACATACAACTTGCGAGCATCACTTTTTGCCTATTTATGGTAAAGCACACGTAGCATATATTTCTTCTGGTAAGGTTATTGGTCTTTCTAAAATCAATAGAATTGTACAGTTTTATTGTAAACGACCACAAGTTCAAGAGCGTTTAACTGTACAAATTGCGAATGAGCTTAAAAAAGCGATTACAACAGAGGATGTTGCTGTATATATTGATGCGAAACATATGTGTGTTCAATCAAGAGGTATAGAAGATCGTTGTAGTAGTACGGTCACGATGGAATTTTCGGGAAGATTTAAAGAAGATACTCAACTTCGAAATGAATTCTTAGCGAGTATAAATACACCATTGAATTTGTAAGAATAACTTGATAGTCTAGATTAAAACATGCTAAAGGAGCATTTCTTTACCATATCCTGCAAATACTAATTTTTGATTACTTTCTTGAATAATTTCTGCTCGGTCATCCCGAAGTGGGTTCGGTGTCCAGTATTTACCAATATCTTCATTAAGGTATAGTAACCCAAAACGTTCATCAGATAAATAGTCAGCGTTCATTGAAAGGATTGCCCATTCTAAATTAAGGGCATAGTCTATGGAAGATTGATGTAGATGGGTGGCTATGTAAGCGACTTCAGGTATAGTAATTTTTATACTTCTCATAAATGCCTGAATTAAGGGCATTTGCTTAATATCTTCATTATTGTTTTCCATTGTTATAAGCTTTTCAAGAAACTCTGATTGCCATAGTTGTACAAAAAGTATATAGTGATCAAACGTTTCAAAAAAATGGAAATCACAACTTAATTCACCCCAAAGTGCGGGGGTGGAATTTGACTTATTAGTAGAAGGTTTAACACCACAAGCATTCCAAATATCTAAAGGTTTAATCTGTTTTTCCTTAGAATAAAAAAATAGGACTGCGAGCTTTTTATCCATAATAAAATAATTTTAATCTACAATTCTTCCTCTTGGTTCAACTCCTATGCTTCTAAGTGCATTAGCTACTGATCGAGTAAGACCATTGTGAAATTCCCATACTACTCTAGGAGCTACACCATTTATAGGGTTTTGACTTGCAGAGCGTACCATTTCAATTGCTTGTAATTGCATACCTTCTCCACTACGACCGCCAGTCCAACTTGGGCTTTCAGTACTAAATGGTTGTGTTGTTTTTGATTCAACCCAAGTTCTTCCGTCATTTCTAACTACATCTATTTCAACTTTATTTCTTACACCATCGAGGCTGAATCGTTGACCTACACCAGTTACACCTCTAGACGAGCGTGCTATTATTAATTCTCCTCGTAATCCATTTATATTATTTTCTACACCTTGAACACGTTCAAGCGTAGCCTCAGAACGTCCTGTTCTCATCCTTTCAATTACTGTTAATTCACCTTCAATTGCTCTCATCCAAGAATTTGTTCCAGATATTTCTGGATTTTCTGTTCGAAATGTTTCAATTTCTGTACGAAGAGTATCAGCCTCTGTTTTAAGTCTAGATACTTCACCCAATGCATCGCCTCTAGGAGTTGGATTAGCTCGATTCCATTCTTGGATAAGTCGTTGTTCCAAACTTCTACCATCTCGTGTCATATTTTCTATAGCACGTTCCATACGTGAGGAGTTTTGGTTCATTCTATTGTACATATTGTCAAATTGTTCAATAGCTTTAGGATCTCTGAGTCTTGCACGTATTTGAATAAGGCTTTGCGACATTCCTTCAGGAGCTCTAGGACTAGGATTAGGTCTTGGAGGTTCAATAGGTCTTCCATTAGACTCTGTGGGGGGTCTAGTCTCTCTTCCTCCTTGACTCCTCATCCATTCGATCAAACGAGGCATTCCAATTCTTTCTCCAAACCTTGACCCTGCAACTCGACCCGTGACCCATACAACTCCTCGTGCTGCTAGGATCATAACCAGTCCTTCAATAATCACTTCAACAAGTGTACCTAGTGCTTCAGCCAATTCGCGAGCCCCTCTATCAATGACTTCAGGATCACCATCAGCATTCCAAATGGTTTGTATAAACGTAAAGAATGCACTCCCTACTCTTCGAATTGAATCTATGACCCAATGAACTAAGAGAGCTAGTCCTAGCCATTTAATTAAAAACATACCGACTTTAAAGCCTATTGCCGCACCAGGCGCATTTCCTATTAAAGCACCTATACCAGTAGTAATCCCTAAAAGTACTGCTGCACCTAAAACAAGAAGTGCTACTGATACTAGTGCATTTTCAAGTCCTCTAAGTGCATGCCGTCCTAAGGCTTCAGGAATATATTGCCCTGCAAGACGGATTGCTCTTCCAAAATCATTTATTTTTTGACTAGCTGATTGGGCAATATCGCCTAATCCAACAGAACTGAGCATATCATAAGTCAATGAACCAGATTCAATTAAATTTGATAATCCTCTTGCATAAGCAAGGCTAGGTATCCATATTAAATCATCTGCTTGAAAATGAACCTGACGCCACCCATTTCTCGTTTGGGGTACTTCCACATTATTAATATAGGCAATGGCATTGACAAAGAATCGTAAATCCATTCCTAGGATAGTATTGTCTGCAAAGTATTGCTCTGCAATAGCTATGGCTGTTCCATTTGCACCGCTTTCTACGAGATGTAAATTAGCATTTGGCTCTGGAAGGTTAGTTGAAATATAGCTTTTAGCAGTATATCCCATTTGGCCGTTTTCAAGACTTACAAAATACCAACCACCAGGAAACTCCTTTAGTACCTGAGCTCTAGTATTAAATTCTAAATACCCAATTATGTTTTCCTCATCTGTAGAGGGGGTTGCTCTAAGTTTAAGTTGTGGGGACTGATACCAGTTTACAATACCTACCTGATTGACATTTGTTCCCCCTTCGGGGACAGTACTTGGCGCTGAAATTTCTTGTGTTTGCTCAGTAGTAGGATCAAATTTTTGTATTATGGAATCTGTTTTTCTTTCTTTTTTCTTTCTTTGTACATTGGATGTACCATTTAGAGATTTGAATTTGCTGCTGGATTTTTTTTGTTGTATTTCTCCTCTAGCCGCTTTGGCTCCCATTTCATCAGCTTCCTTTTCTAAATGTTTATCATCATTTATTAAGATCCCTTTTGCTTGAGTAGTTGGTTTGACATTCCCCTCTTGTTGTTGGATTACATGAGTTAATTCGTGACCAATTAATGTTTGACCTTTTGGAGAATACGGTTGGTATTGACCTGGTGCAAAATGAATATTATTTTTTTGAGTAAATGCATAAGCACCCATTTCATTGGCTTGCTCAGAATTCTTATGAATATTAATTTTTGAGAAATCATTTTGAAAAGAATTTTCCATTTTCATTTGCACATCTTCTGGTAGTCTTTCATTATTCGAAGCTTTTCTTAAGGTATAGCTTTTATTATCTTCAGTATCTCTATTTTCTGTTACACTCGAAGTTTTTAATTGGTAGGGGCGTGAAGCGGAGAACGGTGTATTTTCTTTATTTGTATTGTTGTCGGGAGGGTTTTCAAGTCTATTGTCGTCCTCATTTGCAAATTGAAGTAGTTTATCTTCTTTTTTTTGAGAGATTTTTTCTTCTCCCTCCTCCTTTATTTTTTGTTGAAGAGGGAGGGATGTAAATTGTAATGGAGGTGGTGGTAAACTTACGCTTTCACCTATTTGAGATTGTTCACGTTGATTCTCATTAGAGGTATCACGTTTTTCCGAATTATTTTTGTTTAAGGGGGCTTGTTTCATTAGGTTATATTTGAATTAGAAATATACGATCCAATTTGTAGTGTTCAAAATATTTGAACAAGTTTATTTTTAAACATTGAGGGAGTAGAATATATATTTCCTTCTTTAGACTACCTGAGAGCTTCAAAAATTTCACAAAAAAAATTATTGAAGTAAGACTATTACTTCTTGTTTATCTTGTTTCTTAATTAATAAATTAAAGGCCAAAGCAATACTTTTATTATTAAACAACTTCATTGAATAGTATTTTTAAGAAAAAAATAAAAACCTCTTATTCTTCTTCGGCCAATTCAAATTCAATCTGGCGTTTAGCAAGATTAGCACTTACAATTGTTACTCGAATACTATCGCCCATTTTATAGACATCCCCTGAAAGCTTACCCGTTGCTTTTAACCGCCCTTCTGCAACAAGCATTGATTCATCCATTTGTTCAAAAGGTAGCATCCCCTCGCATCTATTTCCTTTTAACTCAATAAATAAACCCCTGTCAATAATACCAGAAATAATGCCTTCAAAGGTTTCTCCAACGTGTTTTTCTATAAATTCTACTTGTTTATATTTTATAGACTCTCGCTCAGCTGTCATAGCTTTTCGTTCCTGAATCGATACGTGTTTACACTGTGCTTCAAGTGTAAATTTATTCGAATAGAAGTCGGCTTCTAAATTTTTCTCTAGAATACGGTGTACGAGTACGTCAGAATAACGACGTATCGGAGAAGTAAAATGTGTATAGTTTTCAAAGCCTAAGCCATAATGTCCTATATTATCCGTGGTATAAATAGCCTTAGCCATTGTACGTATTGCTAGGGGCTCTAGTACTTTTAGCTCATCATTTTCTTTGGCTAATTTTGCTAGGTTATTGAAGGAATCTGCTATTTGCTGAGGCGTATCAAGTTGCATTTTATACCCTAATTCTAGTGCAAAATTGGCAAAGTCTTCTAGTCGTTCTATGTCTGGTGTATCATGTACCCGATACACAAATGGGACTTCTTTTCCTTTTTGTTTTGCTTTATCAACCATATACTCTGTTACTGCCCGATTAGCCAATAACATGAAATCTTCTATGAGTAAATGGGCATCTTTTCGTTCCTTTACATATACAGAAATTGGTGTCCCTTCTTCGTCCAGTTTGAATTTGACTTCTTCGGCTTCAAAGGATATTGCCCCGTTTTTATACTTCTCTTTTCTTAACTTTTTAGCAATGCGATTCATCACCTTTAGTTCACTAATAAAATCGCCCTTACCCGTTTCCAAGCGTTCTTGGGCTTCTTCATAAGTGAATCGTCGATCAGAATGGATAATGGTTTTACCAAACCAACGTTCAACGATTTTATCATCTTTATCAAAAGTAAAAAGAGCAGAAAAGGTAAATTTATCTTCATTCGGTCGAAGCGAACAAAGTTCGTTCGATATTTTCTCTGGCAACATTGGTAGTACTCTATCTACCAAATAAACCGAAGTAGAACGTTGATAAGCTTCTTTATCTAAGGCTGTACCTTCTTTTACATAATACGTTACATCTGCAATGTGAACTCCAATTTCACAATATCCATTGTCTAAATATCGAAGCGAAAGCGCATCGTCAAAGTCCTTTGCTGTTTCAGGGTCTATTGTAAAAGTTGTAATCCCTCGCATATCCCGCCGTCTAGCAATTTCTTCTTCAGGAAAAATACTAGATAGAGCCTCTGATTCTGCCTGTACTTCTTCAGGAAATTCCAAGTTAAATCCATTATTAATTAAAATAGACTTCATCTCAATATCACTACTACCAGATTGTCCTAAGATAGAGGTCACTTTCCCTACAGGACTTTTGTCCATGCCTTTTGCCCATTCAATTATCTTAACCACGACTTTGTCCCCATCTTTTGCATCTTTACTTTCCTTTAAAGGCACAAAAATATCGACAGGCATATCCAATCGATCAGGAAGGACAAAAGCATATTTTTTAGAGACCTTAATGGTTCCAATAAAATGCTCCCTAGAACGTTCTATAATTTCCGTAACGACCCCTTCTGGTGTGCGTTTGCCTTGATACGTAATCTTAACTTTTACTTTATCGCCTTCTAGTGCCGAATGCAAATTTTTAGCGGCTACAAAAACATCCTTATTCGCCCCTTCTACAATTATATAGGCAGAGCCTGTTTTTGTCATATCTACAAGCCCTGTCAAGAGTTGTCCTTTACCATTAGACAATACTTTCTTATTTGCTTTATAACGATAGTCATCAATGGCTACAACCTTATTATCTTTTGTCAATTGTTCTAAAGTATACTGAATGGCGTCTTTATTCCCTGTAGGTATTTTTCTAAAGATTTGTTTAAGGTTAAATATTTTTTTGGGATGTCTTTTGAAAAGTTTTACCAATTCTTTCTTCAAATCTTTACCCTTCAATTTTCTTTTCTTTTTTGTTTTCATGTTTAAATTTTTCACTAATGTTTGCTTAGACTATCTAAAAGATAATTAACCGTTTCAAAGTACAAAATCTTTTATTGTCTTGCTTGATTTATTTTGTTTTTATTAAAAAATAAATGAGATGGAGCTTAGGAGAAGAGAATATGCAGTAGTTGTTTACACCCCAACTAACGCAGAGTTTTCGTTTTTTGTTCCGAATCCAAGGATTTTTTTTAAAAACATACACCAAAAATAAGAGATATAGCATCATTAATATTAAATCTTTTCTGTCGTCGAAAGCTTTATTCATTCACCTTGAAATTTAGAGCATAGAACTCTAAATTTTTAAAATCTTCACATTATGAATACAAGAAAATTTCGACGAAGCAATGCAAGTATTGGTGCAGGTTCTATGGCGGATATTGCTTTTTTACTCCTGATTTTTTTCCTAGTCGCCACTACAATTGATGTTGATAAGGGAATTATGGTAAAACTTCCCCCTTTCTGTGAAGGACCTGAATGTTCAGAACCTGTTATTGATAAAAATGTATTTTCTGTTATGGTCAATGCAGCGGATCAGTTATTGATTGAGGGACAACCTGCCGAAGTAAGCAGCTTGAGAAGCAAAGCAAAAGAATTTATTAGCAACCCTAATAGACTAAGACATCTTCCTAAAAGTCCTCGTGCGGCTATCATTTCTATTAAAAATGATAGAGGTACGTCTTATGCTGCTTATCTAAAAGTCTACAACGAGCTGCGAGGGGCTTATAACGAATTGTGGGAAGAAGCGGCTAGAGATCGTTACGACCGTTCTTATACAACATTAGAACCATCCATCCAAAAAGAAATCAGAAAACACATTCCATTGATTATCTCCGAAGCAGAACCTACAAACTATGGAAGCGAATAGATTTTAGCCGCAAAAAAATTACACTAATTTAAAAAATAATATTATGCCAAAATTTCAATTAAAACAATCTAAAAAAACGACAGAAATCAGTACAGCATCTCTGCCAGACATTATCTTCATGCTACTATTTTTCTTTATGGTGGTCACCGTAATGAGGAATCAAGATATAATGGTAAAAATGGAGCTGCCTACTGCTAGTGAAGTCCAACAATTAGGCCATCCGTCAAATATTGAACATATTTATATTGGGACACCTATTAATGAAATATATGGAGAAAGACCTTTGATTCAAGTCAATGATGCTTTTGCAGAGATTAAGGATATTGAGTCTTTTTTAAGAAGTCATACAAAAGACAATCAAATCATTTCTTTAGAAGTGGATCGATCTACTACGATGGGAGTACTTGATGATGTAAAGACGGCTATTCGAAAATCCGATCGCTTGAATGTAAATTATGCAGCTATGCGAGAATAGGTTGATTTTTTTAAATATTACTATTTTTGGATTTTGCTTAACCTTTTAGAGTATTCATCATGGATTGGGCACAATCGTATATAGAGAAAAAAAACACAATAAGGCATCAACAAGATGCCTTTCGAGTATTGAAGAAAGAGCATGATTTAATTGACTTTTGCTCTAACGATTATTTAGGTTTTGCACGGTCTGCTGTATTAAAATCAGCGATTAGAGCATTAGAAGCGCAAAGTCAATTTTTAGGGTCTACAGGTTCTCGCCTCATTAGTGGAAATTCAGCTTTTTATGAAAAATTAGAGCAAGAAATTGCAGCTTTTCACAATGCGCCTAGTGGATTGATTTTTAATTCGGGCTATGATGCCAATGTTGGTTTCTTCTCTTCGGTTCCTGCTAGAGACGATACCATTCTATATGATGCCCTTATTCATGCTTCTATACATGATGGGATTCGCCAGAGAAGGTGTCCTGCCTTGAGTTTTAAACATAATGATTTACGAGACTTAGAAGAAAAATTAAAGAAAACGAAAGGCAATAAATGGATAGTCGTAGAAAGTATCTATTCTATGGATGGCGATGCTGCTCCTCTAAAAAAAGTTGTTGAACTAAGTCAAAAACACCAAGCTGCACTAGTCGTTGATGAAGCACACTCTAATGGCATTTATGGGAATAGAGGAGAAGGTATGGTTTCAGCATTAGACTTAGAGCAATACGTTTTTGCTCGAATCCATACCTTTGGAAAAGCAATTGGTGGGCATGGTGCTATTATTTTAGGGGGTACACAACTAAGAGATTTTCTAATCAACTATGCCCGTTCATTTATTTACACTACCGCCCTTCCAAATTCAAGTTTGTTCCATATTAAAGTGGCTTATAATTTACTTAAAGAAACATCTACTATTCATAATTTAAATCAAAATATTAAACTTTTTAAAACGTGCTTATCCAAAAATACGTTTAAAAAAATGATTCCGTCCTATAGTCCCATACAGTCCCTAGTTATTGGTGGTAATACCCTAACGAAGCAATTTGCTGACAATTTACAAAAGCAAGGTTTTGATATTAAAGCCATCTTACATCCTACTGTAGCAAAAGGTCAAGAGAGAATACGGATTTGTATTCATGCTTTTAATACTAAAAGAGAAATCCAAGATTTATGTCAAAACCTTAATACTTTATGTAACTAATCATAGGATAATGATCACTATGTTTTAGATGTTTGATTTCAGTTTTCAAAACTTGAATATTGGATGTAGTCATTATAAAATCAATCTTTAGCCCAGGTATTTTTCCAGCAAATGTAGTTCCTAAGCCTAGCCCACCTTCCTTAAAAGCACTTTTAAGTTTTTTAGAAAATAGTTGGTAGGCATAGGATTGTGGTGTTTCATTTAAATCTCCACAAAGAATTATTTTTCCTGAAAATTCAGAAAGATGATTAAAAAGTATCTCTGCTTGTTTAGCACGTTCGATACTAGCATTTTTAATATTTGAAATAACTTTTCTTACATCCTGCCAGACTCTTTTTTCTTCAATGTCTCTGATTTTTGTATGTTCAACAAGTTGATTAATTTCTCTAGTCACTCTACTAGAATGTAAATGCATATTATAAACTCTGATCCGTTCGCCATTAACATTTAAATCAACATATAATGCACCATTTCCATACACTTCTGTTAGAATATCTCCTGACCCTTCAATAGGGTACTTTGAAAAAATGGTTAATGTTCTTTTTTTAGTTGTAAAATAGTAGGGAAAATTTCCTTTTCGTTTTATGCTGTCCGTAAACCACATATGAGTGGTTTTAGGTAGTTCTTGAAGGCACAATATATCAAAGTCATTTTTACATAAAAAATCAACTACTTCTGAAGCAGTATCCACTTTAGGATCTTTATGTTTATACCTTAACAAATTAATGTTATATGTAGCGATTTTCAGATTAGCCGTCGTCGTCGTTTGAGCAGGATTGAAATTAAACCCAATAAAATTAGTAATGTGTGACCATCCTGCTACAAGACATAAGAGGGATAGAATAAAATTCTTTTTTTTACAAACTGACCAGTAAGCTATAAAAAAAATATTGAAAAGAAGCAACCATGAATAACCTGTACCAATAAAGTTAAATTGCCACATTGTAGCTGGATGAATATATGGACAGATATAAGCTCCTATAGTCAATAATACCAATAAAACATTAAGCCAACGAAAAATTGTATTCAAGTATAAGTCAATATTTATTAATAAAAAAGGGATTAAATATTATCTAGTAATGATATTTCTAAAAGCGAAGTTAATTTTTTAATCGTTATATATAAAAATAAATCTCTCCTGATTACCTTTGCAAATGATGAAAGTGTACAGAGATTTAGCAACATTACCTGTCTTCAAAAATGCAGTTGTTACGATTGGTTCCTTTGATGGCGTACATACAGGGCATCAAAAAATCTTAGCTCGCATTCGACAACTTGCTAAGGAATTATCGGGTGAAAGTATTGTATTAACCTTTCATCCTCATCCACGACTTGTCCTTAATCCTGATGATGATAGTTTAAGACTTTTATCAACAGCTGATGAAAAAATCAAGTTAGTTCAAAATTGTGGTATTGACCATTTAGTTTTTGTTCCATTTACAAAAGCCTTTGCAGCACAATCTCCTGACAGATATATACGAAATTTCTTAGTCCAACGTTTTCGACCTTCAAGAATTGTAATTGGTTATGATCATCATTTTGGAAAAAATCGGCAAGGCAATATTGACTATTTGAAAAGATTTGAATTTGAATTTGGATATATCGTAGAAGAAATATCGAAGCAAGAAATTGATGACGTAGCCGTAAGTTCCACTAAAATACGCCGAGCCATTTCTAAAGGCAATGTTCATAATGCAGCTCAATTATTGGGGCATGTATACAGCCTAGAGGGAGAAGTGATTTATGGTCAGCAGATAGGAAAACAACTTGGGTTTCCTACTGCAAACTTAAAAATCTCTCAGCCCTATAAATTAATTCCATCTCATGGTATTTATGCGGTACTAATTGAACACGATCAACAAAAATATGAAGGAATGCTGTATATTGGTCAGCGTCCAACATTAGAAGGAATAGACGAATTAATGATTGAAGTCAATATTTTTGATTTTGATAAAAATATTTATGAAGAAACCCTCCGTATTTTTTTAATTAAAAAAATCAGGGAGGATAAAAAATTTGACGGTTTAGAAGCCTTAAAAGCGCAACTAATTTTGGACAAAGCCATGAGTTTAGCGGCTTTAGATGTCTATAAAAAGGAACAGCAGCAAATAGCAGCAATTCCACCAAGCCCTACTGTTGCTGTTGTAATTTTAAATTATAACACTCAAGATTTATTAGAAACCTTTTTGCCAAAGGTATTAGCAACAACATATAATAATTTGAAGGTTATTGTTGCTGATAACGGTTCTACTGATGAATCTGTCGCCTATATGCAAACGGTTTTTCCTAAGGTTCGATTGATCCAATTAGAAGAAAATTATGGTTTTGCCAAAGGCTATAATGAAGCACTAAAACAAATTAGTGCCGATTATTTTATTCTATTAAATACGGATGTCGAAGTAGAAAAAGATTGGGTGAAACCCATTATTGAGTTGATGGAAAAAGATCGTACTATCGGTGCTTGTCAGCCAAAGATTTTATGTTATGATGATAAGTCCGTTTTTGAGTATGCGGGGGCAGCAGGTGGCTGGCTGGATAAATGGGGCTATCCTTTTTGTAGAGGGCGTATCTTTGATACCCTTGAAAAAGACGAAAAGCAGTATGATACTGTTCAAGAGGTTTTCTGGGCTACTGGAGCGGCTATGTTTATTAAGGCCAACCTTTTTAAAGGCCTAGGGGGGTTTGATGAAAGTTATTTTGCCCACCAAGAAGAAATTGATCTTTGTTGGCGATTAAAAAGAGCAGGCTATAAGGTTATGGTACATCCAAAATCTGTGGTATATCATATTGGTGGTGGTACACTTCCACAAGGTAATCCTAGAAAGACCTATTTAAACTTTAGAAACAGTCTTACGACATTGTTTAAAAATGAAGACCCCACAAAGCTACGTTGGCTTATTCCTTTACGATTGATCCTTGATGGTGTAGCAGGAGTCAAGTTTTTTATACAAGGGAAGTTTCAAGATGCCAAAGCCATTGTCAAAGCACATTTCGATTTTTATCGGCGGTTTATGGACATCAAAAAACAACGAGCAATAGATAAAGAAAACATTGAAAAATTAAGTATCCGACAAAAAACAAACAACTCAGGGATTTATCCAAAAAGCATTGTTTGGCAATATTATATACGACGGAAAAAGTATTTTAAAAATCTTTAGAAACAGTTTCTTAAATTTGTGTTACTCCAACTTAAAAACCTTCCTTTTTTTAACTAAAAAATGATTTAAAAATGCGTATAAAAAAGATTAACTATTTATTCTCATTACTACTTATTTTGGGATTATGGAGTTGTCAGAGCAAAGTCACGAATACCGCTCTAAAAAAAGGAGATAAATTAAAATCAGCAATTAATGATTTTGAAGATAACCGTGTTAAACTCTCTTCTAGTATGATTGCAGGAATAGAAGAAGCACAAAAAAGTTTAACGACTGAAGAAGATCCCAATGTGCCAGAAATTGCCAAAGATTGGGAAAAAGAGTGGGGAGATGTACAATCTCGTTACAATAAACTAAAAAGCGACTTCGAAAATGTAGGTAAACGTTCTGATCAATACTTCCAACAACTCGATGAATTAAGTGGAAGTATCAATAATGAGCAATTGAGAAACGATGAACTCCAGAAAAACGAAGACCTAAAAAAACGTTGGCAAGTTACTTACGATAAAGCGAAGGTTAGTGTTGATAAAATCACCGAAGTCTTGAACTCTGGCAATGATTTTCATATGGTATTAGTCGCTTCCAGTATTCGTTTAAAAATCGAACAAAACGTAGCAGAGCTCAATAACATTTCTGAACAAGCTAAACTACTGTTAAAAGATTTAGAAGCCTTTACAGAAGCGGGAAGGGAACTCGTCGAAGGATAGCCTTAAAACTTATTTATCCTTCATGGAAACATACCAGTATATCATTGCCATATTTGGTGGACTACTTGCAGGAATTATCAATACATTGGCAGGAAACGGCTCGGCAATTACGTTGACCATTTTGATGGAAGTCATTGGGCTGCCGCCAAATGTAGCGAATGGTACAAATCGAATTGGTGTCCTTTCACAAGGTGTTTTTTCAGTAAGCGCTTTTTATAAAAATGGGAAGCTGCACCTAAAAAGAGATGCCCCCATTATCATTAGTGTTTTTCTAGGAGCTATACTAGGACTTTGGGCAGCTTTAACCGTAGGGAATGATGATTTTAAGTTTATCTTCAGCATCCTAATGGTCTTGATGTTGTTTGTTATACTCGTTAAGCCCAAGCGATGGATCAAAGAAGTAGCGATAGAAAAACGCCCCAATATTTACTATCTTCTACCAGTCTTCTTCATACTTGGTTTTTATGGCGGCTTTATTCAAATGGGTATGGGGATTTTCTTCTTAGCAGCAAGCGTATTATTGGCGAGGTATCCCATTGTAGAATCCAATGGTTTAAAGATAGTCTGCATTGCTTTATATAGCATTGTTGTGCTTAGTATGTTTGCATATCATGGTTTAATTGCATGGCAAGCAGGGCTGGCTTTAGCGATAGGGCAAAGTGCAGGCGGTTGGATAGCCGCTAATTTTGCCACACAGCACCCCAAAGCCAATATCGTTACTTACTGGCTGTTGGTCATCATCGTTATTGGCGCGATTATTAAATTATTTTTTTTCTAAAGGAACTCAATTGACCAATCCTCCGTTTTTTTTATTAAAAAATAAAATGGACGAAAAACAAATTATACACATTAGTAAATTTCTAAGTAAAGTACTGCGACATCAACCACAACTAATAGGCTTGCAATTGGATGAACAGGGCTGGGTATCAACAGAAGAATTGCTTTCTAAGATGAAAACCCACAATAAAGTCCTTACGCTGGAAGCACTTGAACAGGTTGTAGAAAAGAACAATAAAAAGCGGTTTGCATTCAATGAGGATAAAACGGCTATTCGGGCAAATCAAGGACATTCGATAAACATTAATTTGGGTTATGAGGCTATAAAACCGCCCCAGACGCTTTATCACGGAACTGCAAATCGTTTTTTAAAAAGCATAAAAACAAAAGGAATCGTCAAAGGACGCCGCCATCACGTACATTTGTCAAAAGATGAAGCGACCGCCATCAATGTAGGCAATCGTCACGGAAAAGCAGTCGTATTGATCATTGACACACAAGCGATGCATAAAGATGGACACGCCTTCTTTGTTTCTGAAAATGATGTTTGGCTAACCGACAAGGTTCCTGCTAAGTATATTGAAAATTTTAGAGTGGATGGAAACTAGTATAAGTACTCCGACACATTTATTAATGGTTTATAGAACTATCTTTTTATGAGTTTCTTGGAGTATGGGAAATGGTACACAATGATAATTTCAATGTGGTACGATTCAACCACATTAAAACCGAAGTAGGTTTAAATAGTTTTATTATTTCTCCTAGTGAATGGGCTATTTACCAAATGCAAATCCTGATGAGTAGTAATAAGGTTAAGCGGTTGGAGTGATATGAAAGCGCTAGAACGATTGTACTTTGTCTTTTTTATTTGTCTTATATCATTTTCCAATACAAAAAGTAATTAGCATTGATAATCAATTAATTATAGACACAAGGTACAAATAGGGTACAATATCTATTATAACAATATATATACTTAATATAATAATAACTTATTACTCTTTTTAAAAAGCCCTGCCCCTACTTTTAGGAAGCAGGACTCGAACAACCTGTACAACAAAGTTTCTATAGTCTAGTTTTTTTGATTCTCCCCTCTCCTAATTTTTATCCTTTGAAAATATTTAGGAGCCGTCTTTGAATCTCAATCACCAAATCTTCTTTATTTTTTACTAAGTGTCCTTTTGTCCTTTTTGTCCCTTTTTTATTAAATTATTGATTATCAATATATTGTAACTAAAAATTTGGGACACCAAAAGGACACTTGGGACACTAAAAGGGACATTTTACTGTCCTAATTCAACTCATACCGACCTTTTACTCTATCAAATAGGTGTTTCATCCTTAGTTTACAAAGGTGGTTTTCGTATTCTTCAAGGAAAAAGAATAACTCATCTGTTATGATTTGGAAATACTTTAGTTTGTCAATACAATCCATTTTCATAGCATCAGAGAAAAATATGAATTGACCATTACTCCCCTCATTCGTCGTCAGTCCAAATATTTCACAAAGCGTGAATATCTTATTGAAGTCGTCTTCCTGCCAATTGATAACTGTTTTCAATACTTGAGTATATTGGTTAAAATTTTTGATAGCCTTATAGTCCAGATCTTCATCATCAATGTAACTTTCTCTATCCATGACTATACTTAGACAATGGTCTAAAATCTTCTTTGCCTGTCGCTTTGATTCTTCTAGCACATTTTGATAGATGTAAACAAAGCCTAAAAATGATTCCTGTACTTCAGGGATTTGATTCGGTTTTTTGATTACTCGATCCATTAGCCTTTGGGGTGTGATTCTATTGTCTGTCATGTTGGGAGATTTTAAAAAGGCAAAGCAATATCAAGGCGTATCAAATACGCTTCACCTTCTTGTTAAAAAATGATGTTATGATTTCTTTACTTCTTAGCCTTGAGAAAAGGCGGTCTAGTATTCTTTTCTGACCAATATTTCTTTCTACACGCATCGTCGCAAAACTTCGCCTTCAGCGTCCGATGTCCAATGTCTTTTTCACATTCTAAACAAGTTCGTTTTTCTTCTTCTGACGGTTCGGACGGTTTTTCGTCTGCGTCGTCTATGCGTCCGTATGATGCCCATTTTGACGATTCGTCATCCTTTAGGCTTTCATCTATTGACGATTTTGCGTCATTAGCGTCAGCTTTCATTTTAGTGTCCGTTCCACTATCCGCAAATTGAGCCAATGAGTTATACTTGTATGTCATCACCCAAAATTGACAGCCTAAAAATAGCAGCTCCAAAAGAAGTGTGACGGCTGCGAAATACTCGGCTTTTAATTGGGTGTCGTTCTGATGAACAGCTTCTATATTTTCATTCTTGGAATTTGTCTTTTGCCTTAACTCGGACAGCTCCAGCTCTAAAGCTGCCTTAGTTGGTGAAAGACTAGAAATAGTCCTTTGACTTTCTCTCGTTGTTGTATCATTCCACTTCGTTTCCCTTGCTTCCTCAATCTGTCCGTCAATGCGCTTCAACTTTTGCTCAATGACTTGTATCTGCTCAATGGTGTCTAATGCGATGACTGGAGCAGCTCTCGTAAATTGATGGATTGTTTTTTTTGCTCCAAAATAGGAGCTTACAATGCTACTTATTGAGAGCATGACCACAATGAATAACAAGCCCTTAGATAACTTCTTAAACTGGATAAAATCCTTAAATAAAACCTTACTCGCTTTTCGTTTGGATAGCTCCAGTATCAATAAAAAAGTCATGGTGAAAGCTAAAGATGGTATCCAATGGATGAAGCTATTAAGAAAGAAAAACACCAAAGCCGATGCGGTGAAGCCACTAAAGATATTGAATACATAAGAAGCCACTAATCCAAGCCAATACAAAACCCTGTACTTTCTCCAATAAGGGATAGGGGTAAATTCCTTGACCAAACTATTATACAAGTTTGTCGCTTTGAATTCCTCAAGGGCGTCACCAAAAATATCATTACTATGTAGTGTAGGTTTTTTCATTCCCTGTTGTTAAATTTGTATTGAATGTTATGAAAGCCCCACTTCTTCTGTCTGTTATGTTGGTGGGGCTTTCCCTTTCTATAGTCTGTTTATACTCCTGCTTGAGTATCCTCAAATATTAAGTTTTTCAATTTGAATGAACGCCATTGAGTTCGACCTTCTGATACTTGCTCCACAAATCTTACAAAGCCTTTTTCAATCGTTTTGAGTGAACTTATCGCAATGGCTTTTGCCGTTCTTAATTCTCCTGTCGATTCTTTTGTAAATGTCACCTCAGTCGCTCTACCTGCTTTGATTAAAATTATTTTCCAAGCAGCTCTTAAAGCATCTCTCCAAGTTTTGAATTGATTGTAAATTTCGTGGGCTAATTTTAAGGCTTGTGAAGTAAGTTTCATTGTTGCTGTTTTAGTTGTTGTTATTAATTATAATGTAAAAGTAATCCATTTTGGAATACAAAGCAACCTTTTTGGATATTTTAACATTTTTTTGTGACTACTTAGTTTCATTTTATGGTTACAAGTATTCAAAATGTGTATATTTGGGATTATGGAAGATGTAAAATACAATAGATTAAAAGCTGTATTAGCCGAAAAAGGGAGGACTAGCAAATGGTTATATGAAAAGCTGAATGTTAGCAAAATCACAGTTTCGAGATGGGTTCGTAATGATAGACAGCCTAACATTGAAACTTTATATGATATTGCAGAATTGTTAGAGATAGAAGTTGAGTCATTACTTATTTCCACTCAGGAAGTATTGGATAAAAGGAAAGAAGTAGTCAGACAAAAAGATAATTTGTCTGTTCCTACAAGAGAAGCTCTAGATACTAAGGGAAGATTAAAAAAGTAGGAACATGGCAAAGAAAAAGATTGAAGTACAAGGCTTAGAGATAACAATTAATAAAGATGACTATATCTCTTTGACTGATTTAGCTAAAAAGTCAGATAGTGAAGCACGTTTTATTATTCGTAGTTGGTTAAAGAATAGTAATACTTTAGAATTTTTAGAAACATGGGAAATATTACACAATCAAAATTTTAAACGTGACCAAATGGTCACCTTTAGACTAGATTCTCAATCTAACAGTAAAGTGGTCACACCTCAAAAACTAATTGAAAAAACAAACGCAATAGGGATAGTTTCTAAAAGTGGTCGTTATGGTGGTACTTATGCTCATAGTGATATTGCTTTAAACTTTGCTTATTGGCTTAGTCCTAGTTTCCAAGTCTATTTCATCAAAGAATTTCAACGGCTCAAAAAGGAAACAAGTGAACTTGAATGGACAGTAAGACGTGAGCTTACCAAAATCAATTATGACATTCATACACAAGCAGTCAAAGACAACATTATCCCAAGACTAAAAGCGAGTAAAAGTCAAGGCATAGCCTATGCAAGCGAAGCCGATATTTTGAATGTTGCATTATTCGGTATGACTGCCAAAGAATGGAAACAAATAAACCCCAAGCTAAAGGGCAATATTCGTGACCATGCAAGTACAGCACAATTGACCATATTATCCAATTTAGAAAGCCTCAATGCTGTCTTTATAGCTGATGGGCTAAGTCAAAATGACCGCTTAGAAAAACTTAATCAAGTGGCTATTTATCAAATGCAAATCCTGATGAGTAGTAATAAGATTAAGCGGTTGGAGTGATATGACCACCCTAGAACGCCTATATATCATCGCCTTTACTGTTTTTACTCGCTGTGGCTTTGGTAAAGATATAAGTGGCATTGTTATATTTTAATATGATTAACTAATTCTTTTGCTAAGGCTCATTTTTAAAGGAGAGTCTAATAGGTTTACTATACATGCTTAAAAGAAGGTCATGGAAAATACTATTGAGATTTTGAAGGTCAGAATATATATTGTGTAGTGCAGCATCAGGATTAGGATATATAACTATAATTTCCTCAATATTTTCAATCTGTTTTACAAGGGAAATTATAGTTGAATAAACATCAGGTTTGATAAAACCATCACTCGCTAATTGGGCAGTAATACTGATGATTCCTCCTTCTACACCTATCCCAAGAATACGTGCAATTTCTATTAAAGCATGTTCCATATATTCATATAAATCAGCTATTTGTTTTCTTTTTTGCAACAAGTTATTAGTAGCTACATTGTCCTCAAAAATCAAAGAATCAAAAGAGGTATCAAATAGTTCCTCGAAATACCAATTTGCATCAATAATAAAAACCGCTTTTTTGTTCATTTGATAGACTCTTTGGATATAGTGAATGTGAGCTTCTTTGTTCTCTTTTATCCAATCTCCTTTGGTTGTATCATAGGTTATCAATACAACATCTTTGTCATTCTCCTTTGAGTATTTTATCATTTCATGGAACAAATAATAATCTCCATAAGGGTTATCTGGCTTATCTTGTATGTCTCCCATTCCTGGGAAAGCTCTATTTGGCTTTTTGATTTCGTTCTTAATTTTTTGAGGATCTAGTTCTTTCTTTAGACAATCAAATTCTTTTTTCAAATACTCAATTTCGTCTTCAGTAAGATTATCAATTAACTCGAAGCTCGAAAATAAATCTAAAATCTCATCATTGAATTTTGTTAGTGTCTTTTCCTGTCGCTTCTCTTTAATTGCATTTTTTAAGTCCTCTGAAGACTTCTCAAGGTTTGTTTGATATTCTGATGTTTGAGTTTCTAAAAATTCAAAATCTTTGATAATCTCCTTGTGTTTTTGATTGAATGATTTTATCTGATTGATAATTGTTTTAAATTCATCTAAAAGCTTTTTAAGAGCATCTTGAAAATACTCTTCAATAACTCCTTCTCTATTTTTGACAAACTCTTTTTGAACTTGATTTGATAGAATGATTTGCTCTTTTCTATCATTGAAAAACTTTTTCAAAAGCTCTCGCTTCTTAAATGAAATGCTATAATACCTCAATAGAACATTTGTATCAAGGAAGATAGGAATATCATTTTTCAAGTCTTTTGCTTCCTCCCAATTTTTAGAATAATACTCAATCGCTTCTTTATACTCAAGCAATCCAATCTTGTCATTGACTGAATTAAAACTACATCCTTCTTTTATAATTGATTCCATGTTTTGTGTTATTCTATATCTTGAATTAAGTCTTTTAATAAATCAGAGATAATTTTTCTTACTGACAATTGAATAGAAAGTTTTATGTGAGTTCTTTCTTTATATTTTGAAAAATAATCATCATTAATCTCTTTTATTCGATTCGTTATCATAGAGAAAACTTCTTCATTTTTCTCGAATTGTGATTGAGTTATTAGTGCCATAGCCCTCTTTTCTTTATTTAGGCTTAACTCATGGAGTTTTCTATATTGATTTTTCAAGTATTCAAGATACAATACTGTTTCAAATTGAAGTTTTATTATTTTGTTATCAATTGATATTAACTGCTTGAAGTTTATCTTGTTTTCAAAAAATAACTCAAAACGACTTTTTGATTCAAAATATTGATATTCAGCCTTACTTATTTTATCAGATAAGAAATTAAATTGTTCTAAATTTTCTTCATTAATTCGTTCAGTTGTTATATTTCCAATAATGTGAATCCTTGTTTGGATGGAGTGATTCAAAAAACATGGACACTTAAATAAGTGAATAATTAAAAAATAG
>JAHDBJ010000042.1 GCA_020630435.1 Saprospiraceae bacterium | reverse complement strand
TTTGGAAAAAAGAAACAAAAGAGATAGATGAAAATTCGAAAGAACCGAGCATAAGATCCTCTTTCTTTGTGTCCTAAAGATAGACTTTTTTCTTTATTTTTTTCTTAAAAAACTTGACTTTTACGACAGTACCTTACAAAGGCCACACAAGGACAAGATACGCTACAGCAACAGAAGATAAAGCAAGAGCCAAGCTCTAGAGATAGAGTTTGGTTTTTTGTGTTTTATTCAAAACAAATCATTTTAAAACAGCACTACCATATAATATAATCTACAATTTCTATATAAATAGAAAAAGAATATCTACTTTTACGCTCACAGCTTTATCCTACAACATATTTTCTATCCTGTACAAAAACATTATCCCCAGACTAATAGATTAGCAAATTCAAATTATTATTTTATACACTAACTAAATCTATTATGAGAAAATTTTCATGTTTATTTACATTTATTATGCTTATGTGGGGTAGTTTAATCTTTGCAAAAGAAGTCCCTATAGAAAAAGCAAGACAATTGGGTAAAGCAGCCTTTTCCATTTATTCTAAAACCCAAAACTCTAACGATAATGCTAGAAATTCTAACCTAAAAATCAAATCTGAGTATACAAAGAAAGTAAAAGGTAAAGAATATTACCATGTATTAAACTTTGATGGTGGAGGATTTATTATTATTTCTGGTAACGATGACTATTCTCCTGTCCTAGGGTTTTCTGATGTTAATTCATTTAACTTTAACGACCCTAACTTTAACCAATTTATGGGCGGGTTGATGGAAGGTCATCAAGTCAATATGGATTACATTGAAAAAAACAAAAAGCACAAAAATGAACGTAATGTATCTAAGTGGAAATCATTAGAAAGCCTTTCTAGTGAAAGTACCCTTAGACAACGAGGTTCTTTCACCGAAGTGGTTTCGCCACTTACGACCACTAAATGGGGACAAGATGGTTATTATAATGCAGAATGTCCAGAAGATCCTGGAGGTGTAAATGGAAATACCTATTGTGGTTGTGTTCCAGTAGCCGTTTCTCAATTAATAAAATATTACGACCATCCAGTACAAGGCAATGGCTCTAATGAATACCAAAGTGCCAACTATGGTGTATTGTCTTCAGATTATTGTAATACAACCTATAACTGGTCAAATATGCCTGATGTATTAACAGCTCCTAATGCAGACGTAGCAGAATTAATCTATCAAGTGGGTACTTCCATGGAAACAGAATATAGTACTTCTTATACGGGGACATATGCTTATAAATTGGTAGATGCCTTAATTAACAATTTTGGATACGATGATGGTATAAAATCATTTAATGGAACCAATCATGACAGCTTTGTTAACATCACCATTAGAGAATTGGATCAATCTCGCCCTGTTTTGTATGGAGCTTTTGATCTAGATGAGAATGATTTCGCTGATAGAGGACACGCTTGGGTAGGAGATGGATATGGTTATGATATGAATGGTACATTTTATGTCCATTTTAACTGGGGATGGAATGGTAGTAATAATGGCTGGTTTTTAGATTATCAGAATATACCTATCTTAGATGGTTATTGGGATCCACTAAACGATGGTGAAGCAACTATTCCTTATTTTTGGTATAGAGATACATACTACGAAATCTTCCCCGCTGCTAATGGCTGCCATGATCCCTCTTCTCAATCCCTAAGTGCCGGTCCTAGCCAAAACTATGTTTGGCTTTATTACAATAAACCCGACCCCAATGAAGTTGGTAAATTTCAATATAGAGTTAAGGGAACAACGACTTGGCTGGAAGTTGGAGAAACTACCTATGCTATAATTATACAAAACTTATCACAAGGGACTACCTACGAATACCGTGCTGCAAGAATGTGTTGTTCAGGCTGGTCTGATTATTCTGAAATACAGGAATTTACCACCGAATCATCTGTATCAGCACCACCAAGACCATCCCAAACAGATATAACGGTATATTCTTCTTGTGTCAATAGAACTAGATTCAAAACTACTGAATACATAGGTACCATACATAGATACCGTTGGCGTGTACGAGGAACAACAACTTGGACAGTAAGTGGTAATACCTCTAACCAATATTTGTGGATTACAGGCAATTGGGAAGAATGTACGAAATACGATGTACAGTTAAGAGTTTATAGTAATGGACAATGGTCAAGTTGGTCTCCTACAAAAGTACATACAACTAGAAGTTTACGTCCTGATCAATCGGGTATCTATGCAGATGTACTTAGTCCTAACTTTGCTTATTTGTACTGTCAAGGACATACAGGTGATGATAAACAGTTTTACTATAAAGCATTGACTGATGGTGCAACAAATCAATATGTACGTACAACACTACATTATGCTCCTTTAAGCTTAGTCCCCAATACACAATATGAATATAAAGTTCGAAAAAGATGTGGTGTAACAGGTGCATGGTCTTGTTGGTCACCTGCCCAATATTTTACAACACCACCAGATGCTTCTTCTAGGTCAAATAATAATAATATTCTAGAGCAAAAAACTACAACTAATCTAGAAAACGAGGACATAAAAATTTATCCTAACCCAATAAGAGGTAATCATATTGATGTGGAACTCCTTAACTCGATGAAAAAGATTGAGTCTATTTCCATTATGGATATTCATGGACGACTCATTTGGTCAAATGAATTTGATAATGTTTCTAATGTTAGAATCACTACAAATGACTGGGCTTCTGGTGTCTATATTATTACAATTAATAGAACATTTAATAAACGATTAGTGAAATAAAAGCCCCTGAAATTATAATAATAAGTGTAAGTAAGAATGTAATCGACTCTATTCTTGTTTGCACTTTTTTATTTTGTTATTCAAGGATTTGTTTTCAAAATATATAAAAAACCATTTGCAGCGAACTCAAAAAGGTTGATGTAAAAACTAATTCCCCAACCGAATCCAATCCACCTCCAATCTAAACGCCCCCTCCTGTTTCCCTGCAATCAAAAACCCAACCTGCTGCAAATCATCGGTATCCATTTTTCCATATTTAGAATAAATTCGACCTCGGAAGGTGGGTTCAAAATTCTTAACCATCATTTCGATTTCTTCCCAAGTATCTTTTTGAGTTTCAAAATCCAAAGAGTATGCAATCCCATCGAAACGGTTAGAATTGCGCATTCTAAACTTATAAGTCTTCCCATCTCCCTTTACTCGTAGATGAATTTTTTTAAATGAGCCTTTATTGTAGTCCACTAGAGAAGTTCGTGTTGAAGCAAAACCGCCATAGTTTTCCAAAGAAACATTTCCCGAAAAAATCAACGTCCCATTTTCTTTATCCCATTCTACCTGACTTTGAGAAAGTCCACCCATCACGCCATCATTGACAATACGCCAAGAATCTAGTTCTTGTACATTTTTAAATTCAAATAAAGTGGTCATTGTCGTTGGATAAGCCATTAGCAAAAGTATTAGATATTTCATCAGTTTATTTTTATTATCCGTTAAGGTCAAATGAAACTTACCAGAATGAAGCTGTTTAAAGATTATTTAATCATGGACATTTCATATGGAAGTAACATTTATAAACTAAATAAGGTTGAATGAACCACGTAAAACGTTAACTTAAAAGGCAAATCAATAGACCATGATAAAAATTATATTGAAGGTATTCTCACTTTTTTTTCTTCTATTCATAGGAGTCGAGTTATATTGGTATTACCAAAATAGTGGTAACCTAAATATTCTAATTCAGAATCATTGCAATCTAGATAAATCTATTGGTCTACATATAAGTTTAAATAAAAAGACTGTTTTTGAAAAAAAAATCGGTTTAAACGAATCGATTCCTCACGAAGTTAACCTTAAGCAAAATCTTGGTAAATATAAACTTAAAGTATCAAAAAATTCTAGTCCAGAAGACACAACAGAAATAGTTAGACTTTTTCTTGTGCAATGGATTGTAGTTGGTGTTTATAGTGATAAAATAGAGATTAGTTGTCATTATATCCCTCCTTTATTACAATAATCACCCACAAGTATTCCAATTAATAGAAATTAGGAAGAATGATTTATTTTAAAAACACCTCCAAAAGGATTCATTTTATAGTGCATATTTAAAAAAGTGCGATTTTAAACCTGTTTTTCAGCACTTTATAGAGGCTTCTTTAATCTTTTACACCTTTTTACTTGGTTTTTGAATAAAAGAAAATTACCTTTGCACCGCTTTTGAGTGAATCTTTATCTTAATAAAAATCTTAAAAGCAACATTTCTAGAAAAAGATGTATGTTTAATGCTATCTTTTCTTCAAATAAAATATCAAATTTTTTACAATGGATACTTTAAGTTATAAGACAAAATCCGCTAAATCTTCTGAGGTAGAAAGAAAGTGGTATGTAATCGATGCTGATGGCTTAATCGTTGGACGTTTAGCAACCAAGATTGCTACAATATTAAGAGGAAAACATAAGCCTAGTTATACTCCTCATGTAGATTGTGGAGACTATATAATTGTTATCAATGCAGATAAAGTACGTTTTACTGGTGCAAAAATGGACGATAAAGTTTATCTGACATATTCTGGTTATCCTGGTGGACAAAAAAGCAAAACAGCGAAAGAAGTAATGGCGAAAAAACCTTTTGCCATTGTTGAAAAGTCCGTAAAAGGAATGCTTCCTAAGAGTAAGTTAGGCAAGCAAATGTTCAAAAAATTGTTTGTTTATGCTGGTAGCAAACATGAGCATCAAGCACAAAAACCAGAAAAACTAGAACTATAATTTCAAACAATAATATTATCCTTTTTTATTATGGAAATGATTAATGCGACAGGTAGGAGAAAGGCATCAATTGCAAGAGTATATCTAACTAAGGGAACAGGAAAAGTTACTGTTAATGGAAAAGATTATAAGGCATATTTTCCACAGGCACATATCCAAGGTAAGATTACGGCTCCTCTAGAGGTTGTAGAAGTTGAAAACATCTATGATTTGAATGTTAATGTAAGAGGTGGTGGATTTAAAGGGCAAGCAGAAGCTATCCGAATGGGATTGGCTAGAGCCTTAGTAAAATTAAACGAAGAGTTTCGTGTACCATTAAAGACAAACAAATTCTTAACGAGAGATGCTCGTGTAGTAGAGCGTAAAAAATATGGTAAACCAAAAGCAAGAAAGAGCTTCCAGTTCAGTAAGCGTTAATTGCTTCGATTACCTATATTTCAAAATTTCAATTGTCTAAAAATATTCAAATTAAATATAATGGATTTACCTAAATATAAAGAACTTCTTGATGCTGGTGTTCACTTTGGGCATCTTAAGAAAAAATGGAATCCAAAAATGCTTCCATATATTTTCATGGAGCGTAAAGGAATCCACTTAATTGACCTAAACCGTACATTAGAATGCTTAGAAGAAGCAACTACTGCTTTAAAGTCTGTTGCTAGATCTGGTAAAAAAATCATGTTTGTTGCGACTAAAAAGCAATCTAAAAATATCGTGGCAGAAGCTGCTAGAAGTGTAGAAATGCCTTATGTTACGGAGCGTTGGTTAGGAGGTATGATGACTAACTTTTCGACGATTCGAAAGTCAGTGAAGAAAATGAACAACATTGATAAAATGTTGAACGATCCTGGTGTAAGTATCACTAAAAAAGAGCGTTTAACCTTAACAAGAGAGCGCAACAAGCTAGAAAAAGTGCTAGGAGGTGTTGCCAACCTAAACCGTCTTCCTGCGGCTTTATTTATCGTCGATATTAGCCACGAGCATATCGCTGTAAAGGAAGCCCATAAATTAGGACTACGCACATTTGGTATTGTAGATACGAATTCTGATCCGAATCAAGTAGATTTTCCAATACCAGGGAACGATGATGCTTCTAAATCTGTTGAAATCCTTACCAAAGCTGTTACAACGGCTATAAAAGAAGGGTTGGAAGAGCGTCGTAAAGCAAAAGAGCAAAAACAAAGTGTAGCAGGATAGAAACACTCAGAAGTTTAAATTTTTCTATTATTTAATATTTATAATAAACTATATTTTAAAACATGGAAGTTAAAATATCAGCAAAGGAAGTAAAAAAATTGCGGGATATGACTGGTGCAGGAATGATGGATTGCAAAAAAGCTTTGAAAGAAGCAGATGGCAATATTGAGGCAGCAATAGAATATCTTAGAAAGAAAGGCCAAAAACTTTCGTTGAAAAGAGCAGATAGAGAAGCTAAGGAAGGTGTTGTAGTAGCATTAGTGTCAGATGACAATAAAAAAGGTATTGTTGTTAGACTAAGTTGTGAAACAGATTTCGTAGCAAAAAATGAAGATTTTATCAATCTTGCTAAATCATTAGCAGCTATTGCTTTAGCTAACTTCCCTGCATCCTTAGAAGATTTATTAGCTACTTCATATAATGATGATTTAACACTTGCAGAGAAAGTAACAGAGCAAGTGGGCGTTATTGGTGAGAAAGTTGAATTAGCAGATTATGGTCGCCTTGAAGCAGAAGCAGTCGTTCCTTATATCCATATGGGATACAAAGCTGGTGTTATCGTAGGATTTAATCAGGCTGGTGAGAATGTTCTTACTGCTGGTAAAGATGTTGCAATGCAAGTGGCAGCAATGAAACCTATCGCTGTAAATAAAGATCAGGTAGATCCTGCTGTTGTGGCTAAAGAATTAGAAATTGGTAAAGAATTAGCACGACAAGAAGGCAAGCCAGAGCAAATGTTAGAAAAAATCGCTACAGGTCGTTTAAATAAATTCTTCAAAGAGAATACCCTTTTAAATCAAGATTTTGTAAAAGGAAACAAACAATCTGTTCAAGCATTCCTACATACAGTTGATGGGGATCTTACCGTTACAGACTTCAAGCACCTAAAATTAGGATAAAATATATTTAAAAGAGCGAATAAATTTATTCGCTCTTTTTTTTTGTAAAAAATGTATTGTCCTATATCTTGTGTTCTGAAATGTTACTCCAATCTTCCTTTTATATTGACTAAAAATCAGCCGTTAAAATGCCTTTAAAATACAAAAGAATACTTCTAAAATTAAGTGGTGAATCATTAATGGGAGATAAAGAATTTGGTATTTCTCCTGATATGCTTCGTTATTACGCTGAACAAATACTATCTATCAAAGACACAGGCGTCGAAATTGCCATTGTTATTGGCGGTGGAAATATCTATCGAGGTCTACAAGCCAAAGAAACAGGTATCGAAAAAGTACAAGGTGACTATATGGGAATGTTAGCCACCGTTATCAATGGAATGGCATTACAAGGGGCATTGGAAAAGTTAGGCGTTTTCACTCGACTGATTACCGCTATCCCGATGCAACAAATCGCAGAACCTTATATTCGTCGTAGAGCCGTACGACATTTAGAAAAAGGTAGAGTCGTTATCTTCTCTGCAGGCACAGGGAGTCCCTATTTTACAACAGACTCAGCCGCAGCCCTTAGAGCCAGCGAAATCAATGCTAATGTTATACTAAAAGGGACAAGAGTAGATGGTATCTATACTGCCGATCCTGAAAAAGACGCTAATGCAACCAAATTCAATAAAATATCTTTTGCTAAAGTGATTAGCCTAGGGCTAAGTGTAATGGATATGACCGCTTTTACCTTATGTCAAGAAAATAATATCCCAATTATCGTTTTTGATATCAATAAAAAAGAAAATCTAGCTGCTATTCTAAAAGGAGAAGAAGTTGGTACTTTAGTAGATGCTTAATATATAATTGTTGAAGGATTAAGGGTGACTTTTCTGATTTGTTTATCAAAACCACTTTTATATATTGGTCCTATGGTTTCAGCAATAGCCATAGCTTTAGCTTTAGTTTCTACTAATAATGGATTATAGAGTCCTACCGATATTCTATACACCCTATTTTCATAAGTGATATATAAGTGCTCTTTCGTCTGTTCATGTAATAAGTTTAGATTAGTTGCGTCAAGTCGCTTAAATGCTCCTATTTGAAAGGTATGAGAAGTATAAAGACCTTCCTTACTGGTAAAAGCATAATTATCACTAATAATATAAGCATCTTTAAAACCTCTTTTCTTCACTAATCTAAGCACTCGTTCTGCTGTTCTTCGTCCTAGATATTTACCTAAATATACCCTCATGTTTTTATCACTTGAAACAAAAGATACTACTCCTAAATCACCTATACGTTCTGTTAATTTTATCGCATCAAATGTTTTTTCAAATGCCGCTACTCTTACGACATACACCGTGCTGTATTCTCCTGCTGAGACTTGATTCAATGGCAATATAAAAAAAAATAAAGGCAATAATATTCCTATACTTGAAGTAAAAACCTGTCCTACCATTCGATATTATACTTTTGTTTAATTTTTTGAATTTCGTTATAATTCGGTTTTTTTCCTAAAAAAACTCTTTTATCAAAAGAATATTCTTTGAATTTAACTTTATTATCATATAAAAGTTCACAAATTTCTAATACAATAGACTCTGATGCCTTAAAAAAATATTGATACGTTTTATTTCCAAGTGTGAAAGCAATTTCAGTATAAGGATTCGCTGCCTCTTGGTCAACTGAAGTTGTTCCATAATGAACCACCAATTCATTAATAGTCTCAAAATTAACATAATCTAATAACTCTCCCTCGTATTCTATCCACAAAGAACGTTCTGAAAGAAAGATATATTCTTCATTCTTTTTCTTAATAAAAAAATTAAAAAGCTCTTTTTCTTCTGAAGGATAACGCCTTTTCACCTTTATCATTATCACTATTTTCTATTAAAGAGGTATTTTTCAAATATCATCATTTTTATATATTTTTTATATATTTGCATAGTATTAAATCCTATCGGTCAAAACATTTTACTTATCCTAAAGTAATACTTCCCTTTTAAAAACTAAAAAAGAAGTTGGTTAAAATGCCTATAAGTAAAATAAGCTTACTTGTGCTTTTGAATTATTATTCTACCCTATTTATAGGTTTCCATTGATTTTTCAACTAAGGGTTTTAGCAAATAATAATCTACACAATTGAACTTGTTCTTTTTTCCTTACCCTTCCTTGAAAAACCTCACTGATGCAATCCATCATCTACGTTTTTCACCTTGACTAAGAAAAAAATTACTTCACCAATTTTGGGTAGTTTACTAATTTCTAAACCCCTAACTAAATTTATACTAATGAAGAAACAAATCTTATCTACTATTTTAACAATGTTTATCTCTGTTACTATTGTTTTTACACAAAAAACTATTACAGGAACTGTAACATCTGACACCGAAGGTCCCCTTATAGGAGCTAGCATTCAAATAAAAGGCACTTACATTGGAACAACAACCGATTTTGATGGCAAATATTCTCTAGAAGTTGAAGACAATAACACTGTCTTAATTTATAGCTATATCGGATATTCAAATGTGGAAGAAACTGTAGGAGATAGAAATACGATCGATATAAAACTTGTTGAAGGCACAGATTTAGATGAGATTGTAGTAGTTGGTAGTAGAAGTGCAGGGCGTACAAAACTCGAGAGTAGTGTACCTGTCGATGTACTAGATGTCCGCCAATTAACCGCAAGTGCTCCCCAAACCAATGTAAACCAAATGCTAAATTATGTGGCTCCTTCTTTTACATCCAATACTCAAACTATCTCGGATGGTACAGATCACATTGACCCTGCTTCATTAAGAGGTTTAGGTCCTGACCAAGTTTTAGTTTTAATCAATGGAAAACGTCGACATACTAGCGCCCTTGTGAATGTAAATGGAACATTTGGAAGGGGTAATGTTGGTACAGATATGAATGCTATTCCCTCTTCTGCTATCAGTAGAATCGAGGTCTTAAGAGATGGTGCTGCTGCACAATATGGTTCTGATGCTATTGCTGGAGTCATTAACGTTATTCTAAAAGAAGATACCAATACCTTTAATGCAGGAGTTACTACTGGAGCCTTTTTTTCAGAAGGTTCAAACTTTTTCACAGGAGGATCGGATGGGGAAAGTTATGATGTTTCGCTTAATTATGGACTCCCTCTAGGCGATAAAGGAGGAAGCATCAATTTCACAGGAAACTTTGAATCGAGGGGCTGGACAAGCAGAATGAAAGAATTTCAAGGCTCTATTTTTAATGCTTATAATGGCGTCGAAAGACTTGCTATGGCTCAAGGACTTGATATTAGTACTTTGACTGATACTCAAGTTCAATCTTTAGCGCAAGAACTTTCTTATTTATCAGCAGAAGAAAAAACTAGTATTATGAATGCAGATGCTACTACTTTACATACTGCTGATGCTTCTGTAAATCCATTATTCAAAGATGTGACAGATTCCGAACTTATGGCTAGAGGCTTATCCCGTTCTGATTTCAATATGCGGGTTGGGCAATCCCAATTAAGAGGCGGAAAATTCTTTATGAACCTAAGTTTGCCCATCGGGGATGGTGCTGAAATTTATTCTTTTGGTGGCTTGGGAGCGAGAGATGGATTAGCAACTGGCTTCTATCGCTTACCGAATCAAAATAGAACATTTACGCCTGCTTATCCGAATGGGTTTCTCCCACAAATCAATACCGATATTAATGACCAATCTCTAGCAGCAGGTATTCGAGGGAAACTCAAAGAGTGGGATGCCGATTTTAGTCATACTTTTGGTAGAAATAGTTTTAAATATACGGTCGACAATTCGGCAAATGCGTCCCTCCTAAATTCTACACCTTTTGAATTTGAAGCAGGGGGATTTTCTTTCACCCAAAATACAACCAATTTTGATTTATTTAGAAGATTTGAAGAGGTCTTAGCAGGCTTAAATGTAGGTTTCGGAGCAGAACATCGTTTAGAGAATTATGTAATTTCAGCAGGAGCAGAAGATTCTTGGGCATCCTATGATATTAATGGTCAGGTTGTCAATTCTACAACACCTAGTAGTTCCTTAGTCAGCGATTTTTTTGGTAGAGGCAGACCTGGCGGTGCTCAGGTTTTTCCAGGTTTCCGACCTGATAATGAACTCGATAAAGTCCGAAATAGTATTGGTTTATATGCAGATGTTGAGGCCGATATTTCTGAAGCTTTTTTACTAGGAGGTGCTGTCAGATTTGAAAATTATAGCGACTTTGGTTCTACGACAAATTTCAAGGCTTCTGCAAGATATAAATTAACCGATAATTGGTCTTTAAGAGGTGCTTTCAGTACTGGTTTTAGAGCACCTTCTTTGCATCAAATTTATTTCAATTCTACCTCTACCCTTTTTGTAGACGGCATCCCTAATGAAGTTGGTACATTTTCTAATAATTCAAGAATTGCAAAAATCTTAGGCATTCCTCAATTAAAAGATGAAACTTCTCAAAACCTTTCTTTGGGACTGACCGGTAGAATTCCAGCAGCTAATCTAACCCTAACCATTGATGCTTACCAAGTTGATATTGATGACCGTGTAATCTTGACGGGTACTTTTGATCCTAGTGATGGTCAAACGGATGCTCAAAAAGCCGAGTTAGCAGCTCTTTTTGCCCAAGCTAATGCAGAGCGGGCAACCTTTTTTGTAAATTCAATCGACACTCGTTCACAAGGGATTGATGTGGTTTTAACGCATACTTATAGGTTTGGAGAAGGTTCTCTTAAATCAAGCTTATCAGGTACTTTTTCAAGAACAGAACAAGTTGGAGATGTAAAAACATCTGATCAATTAGAAGGCTTAGAAGATGTTTATTTTGATCAAACTAGCAAAATATATTTAGAACAAGCTGTGCCAAGATCAAAGGTCAATCTTACTTTCTTATTCAATCATAATAGATTAAGTGCATTCCTTAGAAATGTTTACTTTGGAGAAGTAACCGAAGCTACCAATAATGTAGACAATCAGCAAGAATTCGGAGCAAAAATCATTACTGATCTTAGTCTAGGGTATAAATTAACAGGTAATCTAAAACTATCTCTTGGTGCTAATAATCTATTTGATGTATATCCTGACGAAAATATTCCATCTAATCAAAGTAGCGGACGGTTCTTATTTTCTCGTCGTTCACAACAATTTGGATTTCAAGGAAGGTATCTATTTGGAAGATTACAGTTTAATTTATAATTTTTTTATTTTCTATTAAAGATATGAGCCATATCAGTTTTAAATTGATATGGCTCATTTATTACAATTGGTATACAAACAAGGTATTTATTCTTTCACAAATCGGGTAGAGCTAACTTCTTGCTCTGATTTCATTTCGATATAATAAATCCCTTTTTGTAAAGCTGAAACATCTAATTGTGTATTTGTAGCCCCTGTCATCTCTCTATCCATAACAATTCTCCCTGCTATATCAATAATGCTAATATGAATAATTTCTTTACTCGATTCGATATTTAAAATATCTCTAGTAGGAGATGGAAATACTTTAGTAATTAACTTCCCATTTCTCATATCTATGGTTACAACATTCGAATATTCAAAATTACCATCAAAATCTACTTGTTTCAAACGATAATAGTTTTTACCAGTTTGTGGGCGTTCGTCCACAAAATCATAAAATTGAGGAACAGATGTAGTCCCCGCACCTTTAACACTACCAATTTTCTCATAGTCTCTGCCTTCATAAGAACGCTCCACTACAAAGTGGCTGTTATTTGTTTCGGAAACGGTTTCCCATTCTAATAGCACTTTCCCATTTCTTTCATAGCCTTCTAATCCGACCAATTCTACAGGAACAATACAATCCGTTCCTAATATAATTGTTCCAGTTGAAGCACAAGAAGGGAATGCTGTATTTTCAATAGTATAACTCACTTCTGTTCCTTCTCCACCAAAAGCAGTTAAGTCCATTGGATCACCTTCCGCACCATTTGCAATAGCTGTCCCTCCAACCGTCAACGTCAGGTCGTCAAAGCCACACGTTGAAGAAAAGGTAAATTCATTACAAACGCCCGATGTTGTAACTTCAGGAATTGGGTAAATAACAACCTGAGCCACTACAAATGGGAAACAATCTGTAGGAGAAGCATCTGCGCCACCACTATACGGTAGGGGATCGCCAAGACCATCAACTGGTACTTCTTGAGATATTGCATAAATATTATAAACTTGAATATCACACGTTGTATTTGCAGGAAAGTCTGTTCCTGCAATCGTTGTTGTCACCTCATTAACACCAGGGGCAGCCGTAGCAACGGGAGTAACAACCTCTAGAGATGTTCCTAGAGCGTCGTTTGCTAAATCATCGTATCCTCTAGCGCCATCTACAGCAGCTTGTGCCGCTACTAGCGTTGTATAAGCTACAGGATCATACACAAATTCTATGTCAGAATTACTTGCTGTAGCAGATAATTCAGCCGTTTCGGTAGAAAGTGAACAGAATTCAGCAGGATCACCTGCATCGTCAATTTGCATATTCGTAATAGTTGTAGGATAGATATCGACATAGAAGTCCATAAAACAATGTTGTCCTGTAAATCCATCAATCATAATCATATAATCCGTATTTGACACTATTCCAGAAACACTTATTGTATAACCTGCTGTCAATTTATCAAAGCAGCCAAACATATTAAAGCCACTAGTACCGTTATTTGTACCATAGTCTGCTGTATCATCCCAAGTGTCCCCTGTTGTAGGACAAGCTGTATTCGGTGAACCAATAGGACCTTCCCATATTGTAAATTGCACGCCATTATCATCATCTCTCTCATTTTGACAAGAAATAAATTCCATTGTAAAGGTAAGATCAGCCTCCTCACAAATATCTGGAGTCGTCAAGCGATACCAAATCGTATTTTCTAGACGTGTAATCTCCGAATCGACAAGAATAGGATTTCCACCAGCATCTGTATCTACTGCTACACAACCATTTGTATAATCACCATTATCCTCATCCAAATCTCCACCCGTTGGGTTATAAATTGGATCGTGACCATCTCCATAATCATCAACAGAAGTTCCTGCCCAATAGCCATCTTCTGTAATCGGAGTTGCCGTAGCGCAGTCTGTACCACCACCATCTCCTAAATCACAAGTAACACACTCGATTGGTAAATCAAATCCTGTAACAGTCGTCCAATCTGGATAATTTGTAGAGTTATTGGAAACTAATTTGAATGTTAGACACCCTCCTGTGTTAGCTGGTGTATAATCTTCAAAAGCAGTAACCCCTGTTATATTTGTAATGTTTTCTGTTCCCGTAAGATTATTATCACCAGTACCCGTAAAGATTGCAATTGGAGAACTCGTATCATCTATGCCATTATAAACATATAGATAATCGACATTTTGATTTAGGTTTAAAGTTGCAAAACCACCAAATATATTTCCTACAAAAGCACAGTATTGTGGATCAGAAGGACAGTAGGTTACAATGTATTGATCATCTGCTTGAATATCTGTATTCCCTACACCTGAATTATAATTATCATCACTAAAACTAGAACCACTAGGGAATGCCGCACAATTTATAGATGCAGAAATAGGCGTCACATCATCTATACATTCTACAACTGCTTCCCAACCTTCTTCTTTTATAATATCACTCGTTTTAAAATTAACAGTCAAACAAGTACCACTAGAAACAACCGTTCCAGGTGAAGGATAACTTAATGTTTCTCCAGTATAAACTGCAATGATACTTGCACCCGTTGTGGCACCATCATATAGGGTCATATAGTCTGCTAAATCGCCATCCAATCCAGAACTATTTCCTCCTGCATCTACATCAAAGGCGTGTGTACCGTCACAAGCAGGTCTATAGAATGTTCCCGAAGAAACCGTACTATTAAATTTATTTAAAAAAGAAATACGAACCACTTGTCCTGCATCGGCACAGAATGTAACAGTATTGTCTTCGTTATGCCCATAGTCTGTTGTCCCATCTACATCTCCAGGTCCTCCTGAATCATAAAATGGTAGTGCAACACCACAATCTAAGCTAAACGTCTCACCGTCATTTGCACTATTTAATAACACAGGAGCGACTTTTGCTTGAAGGCTAAAGCTCCTATCTTGATCACAAGTTTCATCCCAAACTCGAACATATAGTTTATCTCCAGCAGTATATCCTAAACCCGTTGACAGATAGATCGTAGGATTACTTACATCATCATTAGGGCAGGTTAATTCCGAGAATCCTGGATTACATGGATCATCATCTGGGCTCGTATAAATTGCCATACCTACATGAGCTGTTGATCCTGTAACACAAAGCTCAACGGGCGAAGCAGGTGCTGTAATTTCATACCAAATATCTTCACAAAGATTCCCAGAATTAAATTCTCCGCAAGACGGATCGGGAAAATTATGCGATTCTGATAAAGTAGAATTTAAAACTACTCCTGTAGCTGGTGCTCCTATAACTAAAGGAATAGCATCTGTAGGTTCATCCCCTGTTGCTACGATTCCAGCATCTGTAATATCCGTAACCGTTAGGCTAGCAGTAGGACTACCATCCGAATTATCGTCCCAAATTCTAAGATAGATAACATCGCCAGGTGTTAGACAACTTAAAACCAATTTCCCATCAGCGAAAGAAGCATTAGGATTTCCATCTGAGTCGCAACCGAGTTGTTCAAATGTTGTTGTTGTATCAAATGGTCCTTGTGTACCAGCACCTGTACCTGAGGTTGTTTCATATGCAGCAATAGCCGTAGCCCCTGTACTATTTTGTTCAATTACTAGACCTCCTGATGCAGGTACAGTTACGGCTACCCAAATATCTTCTGCATTCGGACCTCCTACCCAGTCACCACTTGCGGGAGCAGAACACCCTGTAGGTTCTGGAATCGTATAACAAGGATTTAAAGAAGAGTTTGTTTGTGAACCGTTAGTGATTGCCAAGCCTCCTAAAGAAGCAGGAGCACCTGATGTAGGTGTCATCATGCTTGTGCTTGTTCCTGGATCATCTATTGGGTCAGCAGCTGTAACTGTGTAACTAAATGTCCAAGAATTATTCGCATTACACCTAAAATCTGATACTCTTATCCAGTAGGTTTTAGAGCATAAATCTAAGTTTGTAACAGAGAGGTTTACTTGACCATCTCCATCATCTCCTTCAAATTCACAATCTAAAGGATTTGCAAAATCAAGGTTGTTGCAAGTTTCATCTGTTGATTCATATATAGAGCCTTCAATATCTCTATCTAATCCTAATGAGTGCGCTAGTGTAAAATCAACTTGCATTCCATAAGGAACGGTAATTTGATAATAGTAATAAGCACAATCTGTTGTATTATTTTCAGCACAATGATCGGCATTTGTTAAAGCTGTACCTCCATCTGTAACCGAACCGCCACTAGGGGGTGAGCCTGCTGGGTTAAGAGGAGAGGTATTCGTAATATCAACAGCCGCACAAGGTGTTCCCTGTCCATATACCAGTCCGATAGACAATATGGACATTATAATTAATAATGTATATTTTTTCATAATAAAATAATATTAGAGGTTGAATAAAGAAGATAGAATTAACGATCAAGTGCTATTTCCAACACTTTGATGACTTCAGGACTTCGCTTATATCGTTTAGCGAATCTTAATGGCGTTTCATTACGCTTATTGCGATAGAATAAATTAGCACCATTGTCCACAAGTAGCTGCACCATTTTTACATCGTTATTCCAAATTGCAGCCTCTAAAGGAGTACCTTCACTCGTTTCTACATTGATTATTGCTCCTTCTCGAATAAGTAACCGAGCCATTTCAAAATGGTTGTTTTGGGAAGCAATTAATAAAGGGGTATAAGCCTTTGTTTTTAAATTAACATTGGCATTATTATTCAACATTTTTTTAGTAATGGATAAATCATTGGCCTCTATTGCTGTCATAAAAAGCGTTTTTGTGCCTTGATGAACCAAGCGGCTACCATCATTGCTCGCAGATAGTTTTTCAGCCAAATTCCAGTTCTTTTGCTCTACCGCAATATCTACAGTAGAAGGTGTTTTTTGGGTTACTCTAGCATTCGATTGTTCTTCTTCAAGAAAGCTTAATAAATCATGCTGACCATTTTTTATGGCAATTGCGCTAAGGGTTTCATTTTGAGCGGAAGCTATCTTTGTTGCATCAGCACCATTCTCAATCATTTTCTCTAAAACAATCGCATTTCCTTTTTTTGCAGCAATCCCTAAAGGGGAATAATCCATGTATATCTTATTCGGATTTGCGCCCAAGGTAATTAGTGTTTCTACCACTTTTATATTTCCATTTTTCGCTGCATGATATAGTAAACTCTTTTCTTCTATTAACTGATCTACGTTTGCTCCATTATCGACTAGTTTTCTGTATACTTCTGGTTTACAATTGTAGTCGATAGCATGTTCCAAATACGTTTTATTTTTCCAGCCATCTATTGCCCTAAGTTTTCCGACATTGATTAGCGCCTGAATCACTTCTAAATGACCTTCTTTCATCGCATGGATCATAGGGGTTTCTTCTTTCTTCGTAACATATACTCCCGTCTCCATTGATTGTTCTTTTTTGAGCATAAAATTGACAAAATCAATTTCTCCCAATTTACAAGCCAGATGAAGTGGACGTATACCAGAAACTGGATCAATCCCAATTACAGCTTTTGTAGAATATTGTTTTTGAAAAAGGGTGAAATCGCCAGAACGGATTGAGTTTGCAAGCTCTAAAGTTGAAGCTTTCTGACCAAAACTAACAACTATACATAGTAAGCTAAAAACAAAGGTGAGTGTTAACTTTTGTTTCATAAAGTTTAAGTTTTAAATTAAGAATATAAAATTCGTTATCAATAACTATCTATTCAGTTATGATAGAGTAATATTCATTTGGCGAATACTATTCTCTAGGGGGATTTTAAATAGAATTTATTTTTTCTAATGTTTAATGTTTTGATTATTAGTATAAGGTTAATAATAATAGCTTTCTAAGCTATGTTAGTTCTAACTTTCTTTAAAGGTTTTGTAACTAAAGATAATTTTTTTTAATAAAAAAAATGAATTCCCTATATGAATTTTTCCTGATATAAAAGTTAAAATAGTTTTCCTTGGTAGATATTGTTATATGATAATTTTATATGTCATGCAAATATAGATTGTAACTTCATCGCAATAGCCATATCACCTTTTATTTTTAACTGCCCATTCATAAAAGCTGTCATTGGATTAAGTTCTCCTTTTGTTAAAGCTTTGAAGTTTTCTAGACTTGTTATGATTAAGCATTGGGCATCTTCATTTTTGAGAGATACTTCATTTTTAGTTCCTGTACCATCGATGTAAAGTTGTTCCTCTCCAAAATCAAACTTCAACGTATGTCCAATGGCTTCAACTTTTTCGGTTTTTAACTTTATTTTCTCATAAATACTTTGTAAGGAAATTTCTTGTTTTACACCTTCAAAATTCGTTTTCTCAATAGGTTTATAAGCTACATCATCAATAATCATCTTAGCGATGATTTCTCGCATAATTTCAGATGTTCCTCCTCCTATTGTTCCAACACGACTATCTCGAAACATTCGAGCAATTTTATACTCTTCCATAAATCCATACCCTCCAAAAGACTGCAAACATTGAGTCATTACCTTATCAGATAGTTCAGAAGCTAATAGTTTAGCCATGGAACATTCTTTTACTGCATATTTTTTATCATTGTGCAAACGACAACAATAGAGTACGAACTGCTTACAGGCTTCTATTTCGGTTGCTAACTGAGCCATTCGATGCCTTAGGACTTGAAATTTATTGATTGGTCTGCCAAATGCTTTTCGTTCTGACATATACTTCAAGGTATAACTCATTGCACTTTCACTTGCTGCATAGCCCATTACCGCTCCAATCAGCCGTTCTAGTTGTAATCCTCCCATAAGATAATAAAACCCTTGGCCTTCCTGCCCTAACAGATTTTCTTTTGGGACTTTTACATTATCAAAAGCCAATTCGGCAGTATCTGAAGCATGCCATCCTAGTTTCTTTAATTTTGTAGCAGAAACACCTTCACTGTTTCGATCTATAACCAAAAGACTAACACCTCCTGTGCCTGCTTTCGGATTAGTTTTAACAACCGTCACTATAAAATCACCATAAACCGCATTAGTGATAAATGTCTTAGAACCATTAACTATGTAATAGTCGCCTTCTAAAGTAGCTGTTGTTCTAATATTCGCTGCATCTGATCCAGCGGTAGGTTCAGAGATGCCTATACTACAAATCAAATCTCCAGTAATAATACCTGGCAAATATTTTTGTTTTAACGTTTCTGAACCATGTTTTAAAATATATGGAGCCGACATATACTGCACAACTGTTTGTGTTATCGCAAATCCACCTGAAAAGACTTTAGAGGTTTCTTCGCTAAAAATCACATCAAAGAAAAAATCTAACTCTGAACCTCCATATTTGTTAGGATAACTTAAGCCCAAGAATCCTTGTTCCCCCATCTTTTTCCAAATGGCTCTAGGGATTTTTTGTTCTTCTTCCCATTGATCAATATTAGGAGTAACTTCCTTTGCTAAAAAGGATTTCAAACTCTCTCTAAACAGCTCATGTTCTTCTGTAAAATAATAACTCATTCGTTAGATTTTATTGGTATTTATGCAGTGTCGTATCCCTTCACTTCATCCTGACAGGATACTAATTATTTCTTATATCATTTCTTTATTAATCCATTTGCCAACTTTAGGTGCTTCATAGTTTCTCATTTTATAAAGTAATTGGTCAATATTATTATCTACTAACACCATATTTTGATTTACTTGTTTTAGAAAACCTTTCTTCACCATTTTTTGCAAAAGATTAATCAAATCATCATAGAAACCATCTATATTCAATATCCCAATTGGCTTCATATGTAGTCCCAATTGTCCCCATGTTAACATCTCAAATAACTCCTCTAAAGTACCAAACCCACCTGGTAAAGCAATTACACCATCTGATAAATCATTCATTTTAGTTTTTCTTTCGTGCATAGATTTCACTAGAATTAGTTCTGTAAGTCCTTGGTGCGCAATTTCTTTAGATTTTAAAAATTCTGGTAAAACACCAATCACTATACCTTTTTCGATTAAAGCCCCATTGGCAACAGCTCCCATAAGTCCAACATTAGCTCCTCCATATACTAATCCTATATTTTCTTTTGCTAATTTTTGACCAAGTGCCTTTGCATAAAGTTCATATTTCATATCCTTTCCAAGACTTGAACCACAGAAAACCGTTATTCTATTCATCATCTTTTCGTTTCGTATTTCTTATGATACCCAACAACTGAATAAAAATCGTATTTTAAACAAGTTCTATATCATCTAATATATCCAATAAGGCTTTACTAACCTTTGCTTTACGAATATTTATACTATTATCATCTAACAAAAATAATTTTTCCTTTTGTTCTATTTCTTTATACATTCTAGAAATAATAATGACTTGATCCAATAAATTATCATCCTGAATTTTAGCTGCTACTTCCATTGTTTGTTTTATCGCTTTTGAAAGCTTATTCTCAGCGATTAACAATTTTATAGCTATTACAGTCTCCCTAGTAATAGTTTTTTTCTTAACAACTAAACTATTATCTTTTTCAAAGTTTTCTCTATCTATTTTTTCTTTATATTGAAAGAAGTCTTCGTTCTCCCCTATTTCTCTTCCCAATTCTGTTAACTCTATTCTATGTATATCAGGTGAAGTTGATGCAAAAATAGCTGTCTTCAATAATCTATATTTACTTAGTACTTTCCTACAACGATGAAACCCTTCTCTGCTATTTACATCAAATGATAGATTGAGATCCTTAAATAATTCTTCAAATTCAGTTGTAGTAAATTCGTTCTGTATCGTCGCTTTTTCCAATAATCTTTTAGCTAATAACGTATCAATTTTTAATTCTTTTTCCCGAAATATTATTCTTCCTTTATCTCTTCCTTTTTGAGTTAATTGAATTCTTATTTCTTTATTTTTTTTATTAAAAATACTTATAAAATTCTTTTCCTCTAGCGCTCTAATTTTTATATCGATTTCATCATTTTCTATCTCTATTCCTTCTTTTATTTTAGAAAGAAGCATTCCCTTAATGTCTTTTCGATATAAAGTGTCAAAAATATAATCTTCTAAAATATCCGTTTTCATTTAAATATATATAGTCTATTTCTAAATATTAAAAATTTAAGTTATTCAAAAATTACTCTCCCATCCAAATTGGTTGGCGTTTTTCTCTAAACGCTTTAAGTCCCTCTTGCCCATCCTTACTAGCTATTGTATCCATTAGCATCTGCTTTAAATATTTATGTTCTTCACCAGCAGGACGAATATGGTCAAATGCTCTCAATCCTTTACTGATGGCCGTAGGGCTATTTGATTTAAGCTCTTCGATAATTTGATTTGTTGTATAGTCTATCAATTCACTAGAAGCTACTTCTGTAACTAAACCAAATCGTTCTGCTTCATCTACTGGTAGATTATATCCTCTTATACACCAGTCTAAGACTTTTCTTGCAGGCATTACTTTTAATAAACTTGCCATTACCTGAAAGGGATATAATCCTCTTTTAACTTCTGGTAATCCAAACTTTACTCCTTCTTGAGCTATAACGATAGAACTTCCTGCTAAAAAGAAAAAACCTCCAGCATAAACATCCCCAGTCACTTTAGCAATTGTTGGTTTATATATTTTATTAAACAATTCTCCTATTAGAATTTCTTTATTAGGAGTTGGAATAGTAGAATCATTTTCCTCAACGATCCCTGCCATAGCTTTAAGGTCGGCACCAGCACAAAATACATTTCCATTGGCTTGAATTACAAGCATCCATATATCTTTGTTATTATAGGCATACTGAAAAGCATAGGCTATTTCATTAACCATTTGAGGATGTAAAGCATTTTTTTTATTTGTTCTATCTAAAGTAATAGACAGCACATGATCTGTTTCTACTATTTTTATAAAAGCAAAATGTTGCTCATAAAATGTTTCTTTATCAAAAGTCGTAAAAAGATTCATTATCTAGTTTTGATGGTATAAAATAGAAGTGATTTTGGTATTTATTTTTTTCTTCAATATAAAAACTAATCTATTAAAGTTAAAATGATTTAGCTTATATCATTTTCTAGTATGGACATAAAAAAAAGGCAATTGTATATACAATTGCCTTTTCTATATAATTAGAGGTTTTACTTATTAGTAAGCACTCTTACTTACTCCACCACTAGAACGGTAAGAACCACCACCACAGTCAGAACCTGCATTAGGACCTGCTGGACGTCCCATACTAGGAGTACCACAGCTTCCTACTTTAAATTCTACACGACGATTGATGTAGTTTCCTTTTCCGCTACGTACGATTGGAGTAGACTCACCACCATAAGAGATAAACAATCTGCTTGATGAAATACCATAGTTGTTTACTAGGAAGTCATGAGCAGCTTGTGCACGGTTATAAGAAAGTACTTGATTATAAGCATCTCCATTTAATTCGTCAGTATGACCTTTGATTTCTACACAAATCTCAGGATATTTCTTCATAATTTCTGCAACTTGATATAACTCAGCAGCAGCCTCAGGCTTGATAGCACACTTGTTTAAACCGAAGTGAATCATTGGAAGAATCCACTCTGTTTTATTAACTACAGTTGTATTATTAACTACAGGAGCACTTGTAGTAGGTGTTTTATCACAGCATCCAGTTTTGTTGATTACATCAACAATTTCAGAATCTGTTCTTGGCTTAGGAGCAGCAGGGATATTAGCTACACCATCTGAATCAACTTCGTACCCAGGAGGAGAATAAGGCTCTTTATCTTTACAATCTGGAACGCCATCACCATCGCTATCTAAAGTTACACCACGAGTATCAACTGGACAATCACCTGGAGTATCTTTCTCTTGGTCTAACATATTAATAACACCATCACCATCATCGTCATCTAAATCAAGTACAGGGCGTTTTTTCAACTCAGCGATGTCATTAAGAGGAGCATCAAGAGGATTTAACCAATATAAAGGCTCAACTTTCTTATCGAAGTTTCCTAAGTTGAAGTTAAAACGTAAAGAAGTATAGTGAGGAACATCCTCATCATTTGTTTGGTCAAACTCTGTTCTATAAGCAAAACCATCAAGAAGATCATTATCTTGGAAGAATACTTGGTGTTCTAAAGCGATGTTAAGTCTTTTTCCAACTCTGTATGCTAAACCAGTACCTCCAACAAACTCAACGTGGATATTTGTATCATCTCCTAAACGGAAGATCGCGAATTTTTTAGCTGCTTCAGTTTCATATTCACCATCGTAGTAATCTCTAAGTTCTTGCTTAGTATCTTTACGACCAGCTTTTGTATCATTATCATGCTTACGATATAGGAATGTAGTATCATAAGCATCTCCATTAGCATCTCTAAAATCTATTTCCGTCTTATTGTGATTCAAACCAGTACCTATCCAAGCATACCAATTCCATTTATTACGTTCTTTATGGAACAATAAATTACCTATGTTAAATACCAATTGTAGATTCCCAGAATAGTGCTGCTCTTTGAAGTTACGATTGAATCTTCTACCATTGTACAGATTTGCACCAAGATTATCCGCTTCGCCAAGACCATAAAGGATCTCTTGTCTAATAACTCTATCGTTAGAACTTTGAGGATCTAATCCAAAAGCTCTACCATACATTAATTCAGCTCTAATAGAAAATACATAGTTAATAGCTTTTCTCAAGTGTAGAGAAACACCAAAACCACCTGGAAACGACGAATTGCCATTAGCAGACGTAATGTCAACATCTCCATCAATAAAAAAGTGACCAATACCAATTCCTAACTCCCACATATTTTTAGGCTTAGAATAGTACTTTGAATCACCACTGATCCATTTATCGGTTTTATCTTCATCAGATGCTGTTTCTTTATCTATGAAGTTATCTGGCATTTTGGGTTCGCCCCACTCATTCTTATCTTGGGCGAAACTAGCAGTAATAGAAAAGATAACCAATCCTATTGCTAATAATAAGTTAATTCTCCTTGTCATAGGGTTTTACTTTGATGATTAATAAAAAATAGGTGTTTTTTTAAATCTTATTTTGTTACTTTGAACTACAAATGTATCGAATTTTTCTTTTGCTGCAAATATTTTCAAGTTTTTTTTATAATTTTTAAAAATGCCTTACTTATTGGAATAATTAAAAAGTAAAAACTTGATAGTCTACATTATAAACTTTATGAAAGCATTTTTTTCATTTATGACACCTTTCTTAAAAGAAGCAAAACAAAAAAAATACAATCACTCATAAGAAATATAGAATATTTGTTTTTGAATATATTAAGCAATTCAAACTCAATAAATAGTAAATCGTAACAAATTTAATATTTATAAATTTAATTTAATAATTTATTTAGTGCTAACATTAGACCATTTGATGAAATTCTATTTGTTGTTTTTGATACTTCATATATTTCATTTAATGCATCAAATATTGTCTTAGAAACATCAGAAAAAATAGCTTCATCTGTCATTATTGCGTCATTTTGCATCAAGTAGGCAAATACTCTTGCCATGCCACAGTTTGAAATAAAATCAGGGATTAAGCTAATCTTTTTATCTGTATATTTAGCTGTTGGACCAAAAAAAACTGTATCATCTACAAAAGGCACATTAGCACCACAGGCAATAACTTCTAGTCCATTATTTATCAATTGGTCAACTTGATTTCTGGTTATGAGTTTTGAAGCTGCTCCAGGAATAAATATGTCTGCGCCTATTCCCCATATTTTTTTATTTGCTTCTTCAAAAGTAATTAATTTGTTTGTGGTAAGAGTATTATTCTCTTTATTAATGAATAATGATTTTACTTCATCAAAATTCATACCGTCTTTTACAATGACCCCTCCTACTCTATCTATAATACCAACAATTTTTGCTCCAAGCAAGGCTAGATAACAACCCGCAGCTGACGCTACATTTCCCCAGCCTTGTATAATAACTTTTTTACCTTTCAATTCGCTGCCTCTAAAAATATCATAATAGTGTTTTACCGATTCTGAAACACCATATCCTGTAATCATATCTGCTATAGCATACTTGTGTGGTGGATCTGGTACATATTGGGGATCTTCTATCAATTTTGCGCAACCATAACGTAGCTGTCCTATAATATTGATTTTATTTCCCTTTTCAACATTCAAATGTCCTTTTACGATACCCTCTTGTGGATGCCATAATCCAAGATCCTCTGTAATAGGGATAACATCTTTTAATTCATCAACATTAAGATCTCCTCCTGTACCATAATAATTTTTTAATAATGGAAAAACTGCTTTATACCAACGTTTTAGGACTTCTTCTCTCCTGGGATCTTTAGGATCAAAATTAATACCAGATTTTGCACCACCTATTGGCGGACCACATACAGAAAATTTAATTTCCATAACTTTTGCTAAGGAGATGACTTCTTCTTTGTCTAACCCTTTTCGCATTCTTGTTCCGCCACCTGCGGCTCCATTTCTGAGAGAATTAATAACAACCCAACCTCTAGCATCAGTTTCTGAATCATTCCACTCAAAAATAACTTCTGGGGCTTTTTCTTTATATTTTTTTAATAATTCATCCATAGTTAAGGCTTTTTCTTGCAAATGTAAGATTAGTTTTATTAGGTTTTAATTAAAAAAACTACATTTGTTTGTAAAATTTAACCATTCTAATCACATTAAACTTCCTAATCAATAGAATATTCTTAATTCTCAAACAATAACACACTTTCAATTAATAGAAGTACAAAAACTAAATTTATTTCATGTTAGAAAATTGGTTGACACCAGTCTCAGGTGATGTATTAGAAAGTATTGATCATCAAGATTATTTTTTAAAAAATCACGTTCGTTTTTTCACAAAATCTATGCCAGATCTAACTAAAGTTAGACTAGTAATCGTAGGTACAAACCATGAGCAAACGAACCCGATTAGAAAAATTTTGTATTCCTATAATTACCAATTTTCTCCTATAAAAATTGCAGATATTGGAGATCTTCGAGAGAATAAAACAAACGTTATTAGTACTGTCTTACAAGAGTTATTAAGAGGTGGAATTACACCTATTATTGTAGGAGATGTTCCGAATGAAGTCCTTGGTCAATTCCAATCCTATTTTCAATTAAAACAACTATCTAATCTTTTATTAGTTGAAGATGTTATTCCATACACTCTTTCAAAAGAACATACAGAAAAAGACTATTTAAATATTATTTTAAAAAAATATAAAAAATATTTATTTAACTGTGGGATTATAGGTTTTCAATCTTATTTGAATAACCCTGCTGTTAATCAATGGATGGAAGAAAATTTTTATGATTATGTTCGCTTAGGAAAAATTAGAGGTAATATGGATATAGCAGAAGCTATTATTCGAGATGCGGATCTGATGTCTTTTAATCTCAATACCATTCGCTGTGCTGATGCTGGTGCTGTAAAAACAGTAAATCCTAATGGTTTTTATGCAGAAGAAGCTTGTAAACTTTTTCGATACGCTGGATTAAGTGACAAATTAAGTTCAATAGGTATTTATGGGTATAAACCTAATAAAGACAACGATAGTAAAACAGCAACATTGGTTGCCCAAATGATTTGGTATTTCATGGAGGGCTTTTTTAATCGTAGCAATGACTACCCTGTATCAAGTGAAAACCTTACAGAGTATATCGTAGACATACAGAGTTTTGATTATCAACTTACCTTTTGGAAAAGTAAAATAACAGGACGATGGTGGATGCAAGTCCCTTTAAAAACCACACAACAACATAGAAGACACCGCTTGATACCTTGTACTTATGAAGATTATCAACTCGCTTGTAATGATGATTTATCTAATCGGTTGATGAATGCTCTAAGGCGTTTTTCTTAGTAGTTGTTCTAGTTTAATCCCTCTTGAGCCTTTTAATAAAAAATGTGTTTCCTTAAACAATTGTTTATCAAACCAATCTTTTAAAGCATCGACAGTCTTAAACGTTATATGATCACCTTGTGTATTCTGAAAATTTTCACCAACTGTAATGACTTTATCATAGCTTCCTTTTATAGCTTTGTTTAATATATTTTGATGTTCTGCTTCTGCATCATCTCCCAACTCCAACATATCTCCTAATATAACAATTTTATTAGGATGTTCCATCTCTTTAAAATTATCTAATGCCGCATTCATACTTGATGGATTAGCATTATAAGCATCAAGAATATAGGTATTCGTTTCATCTTTAACAATTTGAGAACGATTATTCTGAGGAACATAATCTTCCAATACTTCTTTTATTTTTACAGAAGGCACTTTAAAATATTTACCTACTGCAATAGCCGACATAATATTATTAAAGTTATATCTACCTATCATATTAGTTTTAACTTCTATTCTATTTTGTCTTCTATTAGCAAAAGCTGCCTTTACGTAGTTTCCTTCATTTAGATATTCAACTTGATAAATGTATGGATGCTCAAAACTAGTATCTTCTTTATAAGCAATTTTATATTTACAATCCTGAGCAAGTTCAGCTAAGTATAATTCATCCAGATTAATAAAGACAAATCCTTTTTTTTGATTTAAAAATCTATACAGTTCTGATTTCGTTTGTTTAACCCCTTCTAAACTACCAAATCCTTCTAGATGCGCCTTACCTATATTCGTAATTAGTCCATGTGTTGGATTTGCAATTTTGCATAATGCATCAATTTCCCCGATATGATTAGCTCCCATTTCTACTACTGCAACTTCACAATCACTTGGTATCGCTAATAAGGTCAAGGGTACTCCAATATGATTATTAAAATTTCCTTGAGTATAATATGTTTTATAATGACTTTTTAAAACCTCTCCAATGAGTTCTTTTGTTGTAGTCTTACCATTCGTTCCTGTGATTGCAATTACAGGAATATCAAGTTGATTCCGATAGTGATTTGCTAAGTTTTGGAGTGTTTGTAATGTGTTTTCTACAAATATAAACCTATCACTTTTCTTGTCTTTTATTTCATCTATTACAGCATAACTAGCCCCCTTCTCTAAGGCTTCCATAGCATATTCATTACCATTAAATTTATCACCTTTTAATGCAAAGAAAATCATATTTTTTTTGATTTTTCTAGTATCTGTTGTAATCCCTGATGATGATAAAAAAAGTTGGTATAATTGATCTATTTCCATAAATGGTATTATCTAATATCTTCTTTAAATAATTTATTGTTTTGAACTTCTTTAAGTAAGCTTTAAAGCTCAACTAATAATATATAAAATTTGAAAATTCTTTTTGATTATCTAGTTTTGAGACTTATAATAAAATGACAATATTTGAATACTAAAATAAAAAAAGCCTCTGAGTTTATATATAAAACTCAGAGGCTTTTTATTAAAATTGAATATATTTTTATTATCCTACGATAAGTTTTGTTTTAAACATTAAAACATCGTATAATTCATAAATACTATTTGTACTTACGTTTGCTACTTTTCTTTCTTTTCGATTTAAACTTATTCCCTCCTTTTATATTATTACCTCCAGGGCTGCCCGTTCTTGTCATAGCACAACGGAAACCTAAGGTTCTATCAGCTTGGTCTTCTTGTTTAAATCTTCTAGTACCAGGCACCATCCAATATGCTCTATCTGCCCAAGAACCACCTTTCACTACTCTCGATTTATCACTAATTAAAGTCGATTTACCATAATCATAGAACACTTCAGAATCTTTATCACCATCTAGATAGTCATAAACCTGACCTCTTTTATAATTTTCTCTATGAGCTACCTCGTCATCTTCAATATAACGATAACGAATGCGTCCAAGGCTATCTTTTTCTACAGGTCTCCCATCCTCGTCTAGGATTTTACTTTTGAATTTACCTCCACGGTAAGGGTTAAGATCGTGATTTTCAACATCTCTTAATGTCATACTTGTAAGTGGTCTATATAGATCCATTGTCCATTCACTAACATTCCCCCCCATATTATATAAACCAAAATCATTGGGAATAAATGAGCGAACCTCCGAAGCGATAGGAGCATTATCGTTTAACTTACCAGCCATCCCCATATAATCTCCTCGTCCTCTTTTGAAGTTTGCTAGGATAAGTCCTTGATTTTTATTACGTGTTCTTTCTCGAACAGTATTTCCATCCCAAGGATATAAACGACGATCAGAAATTAACTCATCTTTAGCCGAAGTTTGATTTCCTTGAAGTGCTAAAGCAGCATATTCCCACTCAGCTTCGGTTGGTAAACGATAAGATGGCAATAAGATCCCATCTTCAAATCGCACTCTACGTTCTCCTCCCGTTTTGAAATCCTTTAAATTTTTACGAACACTTCCTTCATACTGACCATCTAAATAAGCTTCAGTATTAAAATTATCACTATCAACTTGTTCATTATTATTATTAAGAATTCCTTTTTCAATTAGCATCATCTCATTTACGCGATCTGTTCTCCACTTACAGTATTCATTAGCCTGTGTCCAATTAACACCAACTACTGGATAAAAATCATACGCAGGATGACGGAAGTATGTTTCTACATAAGGTTCATTATAAGATAATTCTTCTCTCCATACCAATGTATCGGGAAGTGCATCATTATGTACCTCTGGATAGTTCACTAAAACTCTACTTAGCCAATATAGATATTCTCTATAATCAATATTTGCTACTTCTGTCTCATCCATATAAAAAGAAGAAACCGTTACACGTCGAGGAATATTATTCCACTCTCCCATAACATCTTCTTCTGTTACGCCCATCGTGAATGTTCCTCCTTCGACAAGCACTAAATTTGGTCCAGCTTGTTGCCCTTCAAAATCTGGTCTTTTTTCATATCCTCCCCAATCTGTATCATTATACTTCCAACCAGTTGTAGAAGAACGTTCTCCTTTACCACCTTTACAGGCTCCGAAAATCATAGCTGAGATAACTATAAAACCAAACAACTTCAAGTATTTTTCCATTGTACGTTTAGGTTTATTTTGAATGATAAAAAATGAAAACAAAGTTAAAAATATTTTTGTATTATAAAATAATAACGTCAATCAAAAATTGATCCTTAATGATTAATATTTATACAAAAGGCTTCAATATAGTGTTTAAAAATTGCCCCCAAATAAATTACGTTGAAAATAATCTAGAGGTTTCAATCAAATTTATTTTTAAAATTTTTATCTAAATAATTGAAAACAATCATTGTAATCTACACGACGTTTATTTTGGTCAAAATTAAGAATTAAACTCATTTCGTGTGCTCCTCCATTATCTAAGCCCAATGCTGATACTGTCATATCAAAACTATATCCTATCTTGAACACCCCTCTTTGAACACCTACTAAGAAAATAGCTGCATCAGCATTTGTAAATGTATGTCTAAACCAAGCTCCAGCATAAACTGCGCCAAGTCCTAGATATGCGCCTAGATTTACTTGGCTAAATTCCCCTTGTTTGATATACATTATACTCGGAGATAGAAACGCAGCAGATCTTGATTTATTGCGTTTCCACAATGGAAATTCTGCACCTCCATGCAAACTAACTCTCATTGGTAGTCCTTCTTCTAAATTTTCATTAATGGCAAGAAAAGATTCATCTGGTGTATTCAAGTGTTTTACTGTCAATCCACCATAAAACATTTTACTATAAAACAATAAACCTGTTGAAACATCAAAAAAGTTATTATTTAAACTCGAAGGTCTAGATTCTTCCGAAGGATACAGTGGCCCTTCTATAGCATCAATTTGATCTAAAAAAACTAATCTATCCCAATCTAATCTTGCTTGAAATACTCCAATCTCAATTCCTCCACGAATATACATGTCATTATCTAAGGTAAGCTGGTAAGCGTAAGTTCCACTAATTTTAGTAGTTTTATATAGTCCATCCCCTGCATTATCAGCCATCACCATCACTCCAATCCCACTATTGAGCTGCCTAAAGTACTGTTCAACCGATACAGCATATGTTGTATAGGCATTTGGCAGATTCGGCCATTGGTTACGATAATTTATTGCTACTCTAGGTGCATAAGTACTCCCTACAAAAGCTGGATTAAGTTGTATAGGCGATGAAAAAAATTGACTAAATATAGGATCTTGTGCTTTTAATGATGTTAAAGTCATTAAAAAAAAGAAGCTCAGGTTGATAATCTTATATACTTTGGCCATAGAAATAATAACAATTTTGTATTTTCAATATTAGCATCTGTCTTTTAAAACTGCTACTTTTGCTCAAAAATCAACAATACAAAGATTTTTTTAACGTTTCTATAACAGTTTTAGAAAATTTTACTGCTTTTAGCGGTTACATTTTCCCTCTTTTTTACATATACATATAGTAGATTAAGAGAGAAAGGTAGATTTTTATAACAGCTTATAGTTTGTTTTTACAGTAATATACAGATTAAACACGCTTATAGTAATACAAATGGTTAGAGTTATGCTCTTCTAATTAACTTAAAAATTGGCTTTGTCTGCACAATATAAACATATTTTATCTTTCTTCTTTTTTTTGTTTGTTGGTTTAACATCCGCCAACTCTAATAATTCTTTTATCATAAAAAAAGAACTTCAATGGATGGGGAATACAATGATGTTTGAAAATGCTATTTATACTTCAAAACATCCTAGTTTACCTTATTTTTTGGAACAAATCGAATTGGATAATCATACTAATCTGCATATAGAATTTGTAGATGCGGAATACGAACAATTTAAGCCTGTTGATTTCAATCCTAACGACTTTTTTCCTGAAAAAATTGTTTTTAATACTGAAATTGTAATGACTCGTAAAAAACCATATGCAAAGATTTTTTTCATTCCACTTAGGAAAAATCCTAATGGAATATTTGAACGTCTAAAATTTTTCACGCTAAAAATCACACCAAAAGACTCTAAAAAAAGAAAAAATAGTACTCGAAGAACTCAAACATTCAATTCTGTATTATCTGATGGTGACATATTTAAAATTGCTGTCTCAGAAAACGCTATCTATAAATTAGATTATCAATTTTTCAATTCTGTTTTGAATATAAATCCTAGGGATATTGATCCTCGAAATATACAAATATATGGAAATGGTGGTGGACGTTTACCTGAATTCTCAGGTACTCCAAGAATTGATGATTTGGAAGAAAACACCCTATATTTTGAGGGACAAAATGATGGCTCATTTGACCCAGAAGATTTTATTTTGTTTTATGGTCAATCTCCTGATAAAATAATTTATAAACCTACTCAACAACGATTTGAGTGTGAACAAAATATTTATGAAGATCATTCTTACTATTTTATAAAAATAGGAACTGAAACGGGCAAAAGGATTGAAACAAAATCCTCTCTATCTACTGCTAGCTATTTATCGACGACTTTTGATGACTTCATAAAACATGAAAACGATAAAATAAACCTCTTACACAACTACGAATATGCTAGTGGTTCTGGAAAAATCTGGCTAGGAGAACATTTTGATGCTGTTAGAAGCTACGATTTTAATAATTTTAATTTCCCCAACATCGAAGAAGGCAGCGAAGTGAAGATTAAAGTAGGTATGGCATTGAGAAAGAATGGGCGTGCAACTTTTTCAAATTTTAATGTAAATGCAGAAAATTTCACCTTTAAAAGTAATAATGTACGAGGGGTTGACGTTTTTGATATTGATGGTGTTTATGCCAACTATGGACTTGCTGAAGGTGTTTTTGCAGCAACTGATGATAATATAGCATTGTCAGTAACATATAATGAAGCAGGTGCAGAAGGCTGGCTAGACTACATTGAAGTGAATGCAAGACGACGATTGGTATATGAGGGAAATCCACTCTTTTTCAGAGATATGCGCACGTTAACAGAATCTAGCGCTACATTTCTAGTATCAAACGTATCTAATCAACTTCTCATTTGGAATATATCTAATCCGCTTCACCCCTTTGATCAATCTTATGTGATCAATGACAATGAGGCAACTTTTTCAACTGAAATAAATAGTACATTACAGACTTTTGTCGCTTTTGGAAAAAATAACAATTTTCCAGAACCTGACTTTGTCCAAAAAATTGAACATCAAAATCTACATGAGATTGATGATACAGATATGATTATTATTTACCATAAAACATTTGAAACTGCTGCGATGCAACTACAAGAGCATCGGCAAAACCATAGTGGGTTAAATGTTCGTATAGTAGAAATCAATCAAGTTTTTAATGAATTCTCTAGTGGGAGTCAAGATCCTACTGCCATTAGAGATTTTGTTAAGATGGTATATGATAGAACGTCAAACTTCAAATATTTACTATTAATTGGAGATGGTTCTTTTGATTATAAGAATATTTATAATCGTCCTAATAATAATAACTATATACCAATATATGAAACTGCCAACAGTTTTGATCCTATTTTTTCTTTTCCTTCTGATGACTATTATGGTTTATTGAGTGATAATGAAGGAGATGATTTAAGAGGAGGACTAGACATTGCAATTGGGCGATTAACTGTTAGGACTCCTGTAGAAGCAGAACAAGTTGTTCGTAAAATTATTTATTACGAAACCAGTCCAAACACTTTAGGAGATTGGAGAAATCGCTTGACATTTGTTGCAGATGACGAAGATTCAAACCTTCATCTCAACCAAGAAGAACGAATTGCCACACGAGTAGATACTGTACACAAAGCCTTTAATCTAGAGAAAATCTACTTTGATGCATTTCCACAAGCAGCATCAGCAGGAGGAAGTGGTTACCCTTTAGTTACTCAAGCGCTCAATAATAGTATATTTAAGGGGCATTTGGTTATGAATTATCTAGGACATGGTGGTCCTCAAGGGTGGGCGCAAGAACGAGTATTAGGTGAAACCGATATTGCAGGTTGGCAAAACATTGACAATCTGCCTTTATTCATCACGGCTACTTGTTCTTTTGCAGCATATGATGATCCTGACTTTTTGAGTGCGGGAGAACAATTGCTACTCAAAGGTGATGGTGGAGCCATCGGCTTATATTCAACTGTTCGAGCGGTATTCTCTTCTTCAAATGAACGATTAACAAGAGCTACTTTTGAACAAATATTTAAGAAGGTTGATGGAGAATATGCTACAATAGGTGAAATTTTACGATTAGCTAAGAATTCGAATTCTGCGGATACATTACAACCTAATGCCAGAAAGTATCTACTATTAGGAGATCCTGCGCTTAAATTGGCTTTGCCCAAATATGATATTCGAACAACAAGCATAAATGGTAATATTATTAATGGTCTGGATACATTGAGCGCCTTACAAGAAGTTACTATAGAAGGAATGATTACAGATAATTCGGGGATATTAATTAGTGATTTTAATGGGACCGTTTTCCCTACAATCTATGATAAGCCTGTAAAAACAACAACTTTAGCCAATGATTCAGGAAGTTTTCAAAAAGATTTTCTGTCACAGAAGAGTATAATATTCAAAGGAGCTGCAACAGTTAACAATGGGCTTTTCAAATTCACTTTTGTTGTTCCAAAAGATATTAATTATACCTTTGGAAAAGGTAAAATAAGTTATTATGCCCATGATGCCCAAGCACGAGATGCAACAGGATATTATGAAGATATTATTGTTGGTGGTACATCTCCTAATATCTTTCAAGACGACAGCGGTCCGCTAGTAGAGGTTTATATGAATGATGATAAATTTGTAAGTGGAGGTATAACAAATAAAGATCCTATACTTTATATTAAGATAGAAGATAATATTGGTATAAATGTTGTAGGGACAAGCATAGGACATGATTTAACTGCTGTTTTAGACGATGAAGACTCCTCCCCTTTTGTATTGAATGATTTTTATGAAGCAGCAGTTGATGACCACCGAAAAGGCGAAGTTAATTATCCTTTGTTTAACCTAGACGCTGGTTATCACGAAGTAGTTGTAAGGGCATGGGATGTCTCTAACAATGTTGGAGAAGGAAGTACCGCATTTATTGTAGCAGATGATGCCCAGATTGCCTTAAAGCACGTATTGAATTACCCTAATCCTTTTATAAATAAAACCGCTTTTCAATTTGAGCATAATTTTCCTAACCAACAACTCAATATTCAAATACAAATTTTGACTGTTTCTGGTAAAATTGTCAAAACAATTCAAGAAGAAATCACAACAGATGGTTTTAGAGTGACTGGTATTATGTGGGATGGGTTAGATGACTATGGTGACAAATTGGGGCGTGGTGTTTATTTATATAAAGTAGGAATAAAAGCCATTCAAAATGATGGCACTTTTTCAAATACTGAGAGTAGATTTGAGAAATTAGTTATACTGAAATAAATTATATTTTTTTTTAAAAAAAAATCAAAACTATCCGTATGAATAAAATTTTACTGTCACATTTAATTAAAATTTTTATTTTTTTAGATATAATAAAATTAGATTATGCAATCAATATTTTATATTTGCGGAATGAAAGGTCGTTCGCACATTTCGAATACACGAATTAATAAATCTATTATGAAAAAAGCAAGCATATTCACCCTACTAGTGGCAGTAATCATGTTAGTAGGAACTCAATCTTTTGCTCAACTATGCTTTGAGGGGCCAGATGGTACACCTATCAATGCTGAAGGTCAAGATTGTACCAATACCATCATTACAGCAGTTCCTTTCTTAAGAATTGCACCAGATGCTCGTTCAGGAGCTATGGGAGACGCAGGAATCGCAATTTCTGCAGATGCTAACGCAATACACTATAATGCTTCAAAATTAGTGTTTGCTGAAAAAGACTTAGGTGTCTCTGTAACATATACTCCTTGGTTACGTTCTTTAGGTTTAAATGATATTTATATGGCTTATTTAGCGGGCTATAAACAAATTGATGACATCTCTACTGTAGGTTTAGGCTTGAGGTATTTTTCTCTAGGAGATATTCAATTTACGGATGCAAGTGGTAATCCTACTGGGTCAAATCGTCCAAATGAGTTTGCTGTAGATTTAATCTATGCTAGAAAATTTGGAGACAATTTCTCAGCAGGAATTGGTCTGAAGTATATTTATTCCAACTTAGCAAACGGTCAAACAGTCAATAATAATGAGATTCAGGCTGGTTCTGCTATTGCAGGAGATATTAACTTGACATATAGAATGCCTTTCAACATGGGGGACAAGGATGCCCGATTTGTAGCAGGTTTAGCGTTGAGCAATATCGGTCCTAAAATCTCTTATACCAAATCAATTAATAAAGATGCTATCCCTACTAACTTTGGTTTGGGGACAGCTTTAGAAGTAGACATTGATGAATTTAATGCCTTTACATTTACTGTTGATGTCAATAAACTATTAGTTCCTTCTCCTCAACTTGAATTTCTAGACGAAAATGGAACACCTAACCCTGACTACGATCCAAATGGTGATGGTATTCCTGAATACAAACAAGAGTCTCCTATTGGGGCTATCTTCAGTTCTTGGGGTGATGCTCCTGGAGGTTTTGGTGAAGAAATGAGAGAGTTCATGGTTTCCGTTGGAGCAGAATATTGGTATGACCAACAATTTGCTGTTCGTGCAGGATATTATACAGAACACGCAACTAAAGGAAATCGTAAGTTTTTCACTGTTGGACTAGGATTAAAATACAATATTTTTGGTTTGAATTTCTCTTACCTTGTTCCTACAAGTAACCAACGTAATCCGTTAGATAACACATTGAGATTCTCTTTGTTGTTTGATTTTGGAGCTTTTGAACCAGACGATTTATAAAATAAATAATATTACAAAATAAAAACCGCCTAGTTTATGTTAAGCTAGGCGGTTTTTATTTTGAAGTTGTTCAAAAAGAACATCAAACAAAACCTTCTTGAATTAAATCGTGTAAATGTACAATGCCCATATATTTTCTATCATGTAAGACAACTAACTGATTAATACTTTGTGTACGCATTAAAGTTAAAGCATTTACGGCCAATTCATCATATTGAATTGTTTTGGGATGCGCACTCATTATATCTTTTGCTTTAATGTGAGCAACATTTTTTCGAGTGGTTAACATTCGTCTTAAATCCCCATCCGTTATAATCCCTTTTAGATGCTGTTCTTTATCGAGTACCGCTGTCGCACCTAGACGTTTTGAGGTCATTTCTAAAATAACATTTCGAAGGCTTTCATCTAGTTGTACCTTAGGTTGTTCATTTTTAACATAAATATCTTTCACTCGCAGATATAATTGTTTGCCCAATGCTCCTCCAGGGTGAAAACGAGCAAAATCTTGATGCGTAAACCCTCTTAATGCTAATAAAGCTGTGGCTAAAGCATCTCCCATAGCCATCTGAACAGTCGTACTAGCAGTAGGAGCTAAATTATTGGGATCTGCTTCTTTAGAAATTGGTGTCCAAAGAATATAATCTGCTTGCTGTCCTAAAAAAGATGTTTTCTTACTAACCATTCCTATCAATACATTTCCTAGGTTTCTGATAAGAGGGACTAACACTTTCACTTCAGGCGTTTCACCACTTTTAGAAAGACATAATACGGTATCATTTTCTTGTATCATCCCTAAATCTCCATGTATGGCATCAGCAGCGTGCATAAAGATAGAAGGTGTACCTGTGGAATTTAAGGTTGCTACAATTTTTTGGGCGACAATAGCACTTTTCCCAATTCCAGTCAGAACAACTCTGCCTTTTGTATTAAAAATATGCTTTGTAGCAGCTATAAAATCTGAAGTAATACTCTTATCTAAGAGTGTTTCTAAAGACTCTTTTTCAATTTGAATGGTTTTTCTTGCAGTTTTAACAATTGTTTCTTCCTGTTTATCCATTTTTTATTGTATCTTTGGAAAGACTTTAACTAAGTGTATCATTTACACTAAACATACTTAAAGCGCAGTTTGAATTTATAAAATATTACTAAGCATCCGTTTCCAAAATTTAATTTATTTTTTTAATTTTAGAAACTAATTCTAATCAAGTGATTTAGGAATAACAGCTTTAATTATTGAAAACAGCTTATTCACAATTAACTAAACTACTACCTATCATTTACAAAATAAGCAACAATTAACTAAATCCTTGAATATTATAGTGTACTTTATTTTGTATAGAAAAAATTTTGCTACACACAAACAAGTTCATTAAAATTGATATCTTCAATGATAACAGCAAATCTAAATCTTACAGACGCACTACAAAAATATTTCGGCTTTGATAAATTTAAAGGGAATCAAGAAAAAATAATCCAGAATCTTTTGAATGGAAATGACACTTTTGTCATTATGCCAACAGGTGGTGGAAAATCCCTTTGTTATCAATTGCCTGCACTTATGATGGAAGGAACAGCAATAATCATCTCTCCTTTGATTGCGCTTATGAAAAACCAAGTTGATTCTATACGAGGATATAGTGATTCTGATGAAGTGGCTCACTTTCTAAACTCTTCTCTTTCTCGTACTCAAGCCAAACAAGTAAAACAGGATATTATAGATGGGAAGACTAAGATGCTTTATGTTGCTCCTGAGACATTGACAAAAGATGAAAATATAGAATTCCTTCGTTCAACAAATGTATCATTTGTTGCAGTAGACGAGGCACATTGTATCTCTGAATGGGGGCATGATTTTCGCCCTGAATATAGGCGGATCAAAACTATGATTGATGCCATTGGAGGCAATATTCCTACTATTGCACTAACGGCTACTGCCACCCCTAAAGTTCGTACAGATATTGTCAAAAATTTAGGAATGGCAGAAGAACATGTATACTTATCTTCTTTTAATAGAGATAATTTATACTACGAAGTTCGCCCTAAACTCAAGAAAGAAGAAACGTACAAACAAATTGTACAAATTATAAAAGGAATGGAAGGCAAATCTGGAATCATCTATGTTCAAAATAGAAAGACAACAGAAACAATTGCTCAAGTCCTTAACGTTAATGGCATTAAAGCCGCACCTTATCATGCAGGATTAGATGCCAAAACACGTTCACAATCTCAAGATGCTTTTCTTAAAGAAGATGTAGATGTTATCTGTGCTACCATTGCTTTTGGTATGGGTATTGACAAGCCAGATGTTCGATTTGTTATTCATTTTGATATTCCAAAAAGTATTGAAAATTACTACCAAGAAACTGGTCGAGCTGGTCGAGATGGTCTAGAAGGAAAATGTATTGCATTTTATTCACATAAAGATATTACTCGGTTAGAAAAATTTCTGCGAGATAAGCCTGTAGCAGAACGAGAAATGGGAGCCCTTTTAATGCATGAAATTATGGCTTATGCTGAGACAACAGCTTGCCGAAGAAGATTTCTATTACACTATTTTGGGGAAGAATATGACGATTCTAAGTGTAGTAATATGTGTGATAATTGCAGGCATCCAAAAGAAAAAATAGAAGCAAAAGAGCATATTGTACAAGCACTAGAATCAATCTTAGCATTAAAAGAAAACTATACGATTAAAATATTAGTAGATTTTATTTTAGGAAAAGAAACAAAAGACCTATTAGATTTCGAATACAATAAATTACCCCTTTTCGGGGTCGGTAAAGAAAAAGATGCGAATTTTTGGAATTCTATCTTCAGGCAAGCATTGCTGGCAAACCTTTTAATAAAAGAAATTGAAAATTACGGTGTCCTAAGTTTATCAGATGCTGGAAAAAAATTCCTAAAGAATCCTACATCCTTTAAAATATCCGTCAACCATGATTATGATAAACTTGCAGTAGACGAAGAACCCACAGGAACAGCGGGAGCTTTAGATCCTAAGTTATTGAAAATGTTAAAAGACATTAGAAAAAGTGTTGCAAAACAAAATGATGTTCCACCTTTCGTTGTATTCCAAGATCCATCATTAGAAGATATGGCAACTCAATACCCTATTACTATCGAAGAAATGGCAAACATTTCAGGAGTAAGTAAGGGAAAAGCTACTCGATACGGAAAGCGTTTCATCCAAACAATTGCCCAATACGTAGAAAATAATAATATTGATAGACCAGTTGATTTTGTGATTAAACAAGTCGCTAATAAATCAAAAGCTAAAGTAGCCATCATTCAAGGGATCGATAAAAAAATTCCACTTCCCGATATTGCCTTTTCAGGTAATTTATCTATGGAAGAGTTGATGCAAGAACTTTATGCTATTGTTAACTCAGGCACAAAAGTCAATATTGACTATTATATTGATGATATGGTTGATGAATATTCAAAAGACGATATTTATGATTACTTCCGTGAAGCCGAAAGTGATTCTGTAGATGATGCATTTAAAGAGTTGCAAGAAGATGATATTACTTATGAAGAAATCGAATTAGTAAGAATTAAATTTTTATCTGAATTGGCGAATTAATATAAAACGTCGCCGAACTTTATAGGATAATTAAAACGAGTAGAGCTAATAAACGCTACTCGTTTTTTTATATTCTGTTAATATTAAATAGAGAAGTTGCTTAAAAATTATTAAAGTCCATTAAAATCTCTGCTTAATTCTATTTTCTATTTACTCATATTGTATTTTTGTAGTTCACCAATTAAAATTTTTATGTATAAGGTTTTATTCTTTCCGTTATTTTTATTGATGATGGCATTTTCTTTTTCTGGAGAAAAGAAAAGCTACCCTCAAGATTATTTCCGTTCACCTGTAGATTATACCATTTTATTGAGTGGTACATTTGGAGAATTGCGTCCTAATCATTTTCATGCTGGCATTGACATAAAAGGAGCAATCGGTAAACCCTTATATTCGATAGCTGACGGTTATGTTTCTAGGATAAAAGTACAGTCTGGAGGATATGGACAGGTCTTATATATAGACCATCCAAATGGCTATACCTCGGTGTATGCACATATGCACCGCTTTGATAAGACTATCGAAAAATATGTAAAAGAGCAACAATACCAACAACAATCTTTTGAAGTTGATTTATATCCAGCTCAAAATCAATTTGTCTTTAAGAAAGGACAGCTTATTGGTAAAATGGGTACAACAGGGCGTTCCTTTGGGCCCCATTTACACTTTGAAATAAGAGACACTCAAACTGAAAAGCCAATCAACCCCCTACTCTTTGGTTTTGCAGTCAACGATAAAATCCCCCCTAAACTACATCAACTTAAAATTTATTCTCTGAATGATAAACATGAAACAATTGCTACGAAAACTAAGAACATTTCAAAAGCTAAATCTGGGAAATACTACATTGGAGGGGACACGCTTTATATCCCCGCATGGCGAGTCGGACTAGGCTTAAAAACCTATGACCATATGAATGGTGTTTCCAATTGGAATGGTGTTTACTCTATTGAAATGTTTGAGGAAGAGCAATCAAAATATATGTTTGAAATGGAAACCTTTGCTTTCCATGAAACAAGATATATCAATGCTCACTTGGACTATAATGAGCAGGTTGCTAAAAAAAGTTATTTCAATCGCTGCTACCGACTGCCTGGCAACCAGCTTCAAACCTATCCTATTCAGAGTGAAGATGGTGTCATTACTTTAAGTCAAAACAAAGCCAAAAAAATTAAAATGGTGGTTAAAGATGCTGATGGAAATACCACAAATCTAACGTTCTATCTAAAACGAGCAAAAGAAGTCAAAAAACAAGATCAAGATATTTATAATTATTACTTGCCCTACAATGAAGACAACATTATCCAGAATGAGGATATTGTTATAAATCTTCCTTATGGAAGTTTGTATGAAAACCTTTATCTACAATACCATAAAACGAATGAAAAATCTGCTGATATCTACTCCGACTATCATCACATTCAAGATTTTAAAACCCCTACTCATAAATATTATGAGTTAGGTATCAAAGCCAAAAACCTTCCTACTGAAAAACGAGATAAAGCCGTCATTGTTTACTGCCGTACGGGTAAAGCTCCTTTGAGTTATGGTGGCAAATGGGAAGGTGATTTTCTTAAAACTGAAGTCAGGGATTTTGGAGATTTCTGTATAATGTTGGATGAGAAACCTCCTAGCATTATACCTATTTCATTCAAATCCAATATGAAAGGTTTCAATTTGATGTCTTTTAAGATTAAAGATAATTTCAAAACTGCTCGTAATGTAAAAGGCTTGAGTTATAATGGTTATATTGACGGGGAATGGGTTTTATTTGAATTTGATGCTAAAAAGAATTTAATCAAGCACCGTTTTGATAAAAATTTGCCGAGTGGTAAGCATCAGTTTAAGTTGATTGTTGAAGATGAGCGAGGAAATAAAAAGGTTTTTAAAAGGGATTTTACACGATAAAAAATAGGAACGATATTTCTTAAATCTCAAGAATATTGTTCCTATTTTTTATGGCTTAAGAATTTCTAATTTAGAGTATGTCTAAAAATTAAATTTTGTTAGTTTCAGGCATTCTGAAAAGAATA
>JAHDBJ010000041.1 GCA_020630435.1 Saprospiraceae bacterium | reverse complement strand
AAGAACTTCCTTTGATAATTTCAAATTGCTGCAAGTCCAAAGGTGGGATTTGCATGATACTCAAACCACCTGAAAATCCGCCAAATAATGGAAAACCGTCTTTCAAGAGTTGGGTATATCTGCCGTCCAATCCTTGAATTCTGATACTACTATTTCCGCTACTTAAAGAGGTCTGTTGTATTTGTATTCCCGTACTTTCTCTCAACACCAACGAGATATTTGCCGAGTTCATAATTGCTTTTTCTCCTAATTCTTCCAATCCAATAAACTCGACACGTGTAGGTAGATTTTTAATGGTTCGGGTGCTTCGAGTGGCTCGAACCACAATTTCTTCCAAATCTTCATTTGCTTCATGCAAATAGAATGTGAAAGATGAATTATTATCTGAAATATTTAAAATGGTATCAATGGTTTGAAAACCAAGAAAAGAAATATTGATTTCATGTTCGCCTACAGGGACATTTTCGATTGTTACTTTTCCTTCAATGTCAGAAACATTCCCTTGTCCTGTCTCCTCAAAAAGTACGGTTGCTCCTATCAAGGGTTCGTTAGTTTCTTCTTCCAAAAGTATTGCCTCAAAAGTCACATTTTGAGCAAAAAGCATAAACGTTGGCATTGCCCATAGAGCAATGAATAAAATTATTTTTTTCATTGAATAAATTTTTGTTAAACCAATAAATTAAGTGTTGTCGGGATAGACCTATCCCATGAAAAAAGGCTTAACAAAAGGTGGGCGGATGCCAAACAGCTTGATTAAAAGAAAAGGAATAAAGGAAAGAATAGCTAAATTGATAGCTTGAATTGAGGTAGATGTTTGGTTTAAAAATAGTTACGTCAGGTTGAAAATTGATTTTCATCCCACAGCAAGAACAAACACAAAACGGGCTGCAATGGTCTTTTTCGTCTTCTGAATGGTCATGTTCCAAAGAAATTTCCTGACCTTCTTCATCGCAGGTATGTCCGTCGCTGCATGGCATTATTGCCATTGCGAAAATCAGAAAAGCTAATATGGTTGAAACATAATTCATTTGGGCTGCAAAGATATTTATTTTTGACTGCAATTCAGTTGCAATTTTGTATTTGCTGTTTTGTTTGGGTTTGTTTTCTTTTTTTGCTTGCCGAGAACAACCTCACAACTACTATTGAGTTTATATTAGTTATCTAAAGGACTTTTAATTTGTTTATACATATTTGTAGCGACTTGCGTATATATCTCGGTTGTTTTTGTGCTTGAATGCCCCAATAAAACTTGTATATATCGAATATCAATACCCGACTCCAGTAGATGCGTTGCAAAACTATGCCGTAAAACATGAGGTGTTACTTTAATCCTTGCGCCTGCTTTTTTTGCTGCTCTCTTCACGACTTCTCCAATACTAGTCTCTGAATACTTGCCCCCTCTAATCCCTTCAAATAAATATTGTTCTGGCTTATATTCAGTATAATAACTACGTAATAATACTAATAATTTATTGCTTAACAAAGTTAACCTATCTTTATTTCCTTTCGCATCTTTAACCACAATCAACATCCTTTTACTATCTATATCAGAAACTTTTAAATTGACTAGTTCTCCTCTTCTAAGACCAGCTGAATATAATAAACTAATTATACATTTATGCTTAATATTTTTAGTAACTGCAATCATCTTTAAAATTTCTTCTTTACTTAAAACACTAGGTAACTTCTTACTCTTCTTTGGACGTTGGATGGTGTAAAAACGATTCGGCATATCTAAAACCGTTTCATAATAAAATTTTATACTATTAATTAATTGATTCAGATAACTCTTTGAATATCTTTTGTTTCTAGCAATTTGATTTAAGTAATCTTGTATGTCTTCTTCATTAATCTCTAAAAGTTCCTTATCTTTAAAATGATTAATAAAATGCTCAAAATGACAAACATAAGACTTAGATGTACTATAAGCGTATCTCAAAGACTCCAACTTGTCAATATATTCTTCAGGACAGGATCTTTTATCCGATATTTTTTGTCGCTTTTTTAAATGCTCCAAATTAGATGGTAAAACATTCCTTTGTTTTGAATAATTTCTTTTAAAGCCCGATAAATCAACCCAAGCTTTACCTCTGAAAGTATCAAATATAAGCGCTAAATTTTTAGGACTATTTACAATATAATACATCCGATACTTCGAACTCCATTGGACTTCAGGAAGTTGTTTCACCAACTTTTCCATTAGTTTATCTGTATAAAACTTCAATCCAATAGAACGTCGACCCTCTAGGAAAAGGTGTTGTAAACTTACTTTTCTGGTACTCATATTTAACTTTTTAAACCAAAAATAAATCAATAGGAATAAAACTTCTTTTTCAAAAATAAAAAAAAGCAATCTACTAATAGGTAATTAAATATAAAAAATGTAATTTAGTTGTTTAATAATTAAATAAACGTTTATTCAAAAAATGATTTAGCGGTTATTAAACAACTGAGCCACCACTACCCTTTTACTAATATTTCACAATTAAATGACTTTGTTAATATGTCTGCAACTAAAAATTGTATTGTCTGTAGCAAAACGTTCAGAGGCAGAAGCGATAAAAAATTTTGCAGTTTAAACTGTAAAAATGATTTTCATTATCAAAAAAAATCTAGCTCAAGTATCGTTCAACAAATCGATAGTATTTTACATAAAAATAGAAACGTACTCCTAAAAAGATTCGAAAAAGAAAATCCTGAAAAAACTAAAATTTATACCTCAAAAATTCAATTGACTATGGCAGGATTCAATTTTAGTTATTATACTTCAACATACCTCAATATACACAACAAAAGATATTTTTATATCTATGATTTTGCATGGATGGAATTTAGTTTGGAAGAGATTATGGTTGTAAGAAAGAAAAACTAATGGAAATTTATTTTCTTTGCGAAACTTTAAGTTTTTTGCACCCTAAATTGACGACATAATAGCTATTCTTTGAGACTTTTACTGATTGTCAAAATAATCTATTAGAATTTTTGAAAATGATACGAGGACTTTATGAAACCCATTTATTTGTAGAAAATTTAGAAAAGTCAATTCATTTCTATTCACATATTATCGGTCTTAAAAAATGCTACGAAGACCCCAACAGAAAGGCTGCGTTCTTTTGGGTAAGAAAACCTAAAAAAAATATGCTTGGGCTTTGGGAAAAGCCTAAAGAACAAATTGACTTAAGGCATTTTGCATTCTTCCAATGTGATCCAATGTGGATTTTGAATAATTCCATAAACTGGTTAAAAGAAAGAAAATTAAGTTTCCGTAACTTCTTAAATAATGGGAAAGAAGAACCTATGATTTTTGCTTGGATACTCGCAATATCTATCTATTTTGATGTTCCTGACGGACATTCACTAGAATTTATTGGAATTTTAGAAGGAGAAGCAAAACCAGAACTCAGCATCATTAACTATGACGAATGGAAAAGTGTAAATAGTTAACTACTATAAATCATTTAAATAGATTTTATATCAATGAAAATAGGAATTATATTTGGTGGACCATCAAGAGAACGGGAAATAGCTTTTGCTGGAGGACGTACGATATACGATAATCTTAATAAATCTCTATTTGAACCTATTCCTATTTTTGTGGATAGCCTACGCAATTTTATTCTTCTAGACTGGGAATATGTATATAAAGGTACTATTCGAGATTTTTATCCTCCTATTTCTCATCTTCCCAAATCTCCAAACGAGTTTCAAATTTACATCGAAAGTTTAAAAATCGATGATAAAGCTCATTTAGAAGAATTAATACAAAAAGTAGGTCGCAAAATTGAAATCCAAGAATTACCCCAAATCATGGAGATGGCATTTCTATCTTTACATGGAAATTTTGGTGAAGATGGACAAATACAAGGTCTTTTGGAAAGTCTCCAAATTCCGTATACTGGTAGTGGAATAAGGGCTTGTTCCATCGGTATGGATAAAGCTTATCAGAAAAAACTAATGAATGCTGGAGGCTTCGATTGTCCTATTGTAGAGGTTATTAGTAAAGCTAAATGGAAATCAATTGTCGATTATAAAGAAACTTTCAAAAAATATAAACAGAAAATTGGTTTTCCAATGGTCATCCGACCTGCCAACCAGGGTTCCTCTATTGGTGTTTCTATTATTGATAAAGATACCGATTTAATGACTTTTGTTAAATTGTGTAATCGAGCGTTTTTTATAGAAAAAATTGATAGTACATTTTGGAATAGTCTAGAATTACAAGACAAAATTTCTTATATTCGAGAACTGACTGATATTCGTAGCGGGATTGGTTTTCCATTGGATGTTAATAATAAAATAATTTTTCATCCTGAAGAACTTTTGACATTTCTAAATGAATATTTTCAATCTAATGAGACTAGTATTCTTCTAGAAAGTCATCACTCTGAACAACAGATTATCTTAGAAGAGTTTATTCATGGTAAAGAGTTCTCTTGTATTGTTACACAATTAGAGGATGGTCGAGTGGTTGCACTTCCTCCTACTGAAATTATAAAAGGTAATGAGGTTTTTGATTATCGTTCTAAATACCTTCCTGGTTTATCTCGTAAACTCACTCCCATAAATTTGCCTGATAAACAGATTCAGAATATTCGGTATCAATGTGTAAAACTTTTTAACTATCTAGAATTTAATGTCTATGCTCGTATTGATGGCTTTATAACGAATGATGGTACAATCTTCCTCAATGATCCTAATACAACTTCAGGAATGTTACCGTCTTCTTTTTTCTTTCATCAAGCTGCAGAAATAGGACTAAATCCTTCTCAGTTTCTAACTTACATTATTAGAACCTCTTTACGAGAAAGAATCAATACATCTCTTGAAAAAACACATTTTAATCAATTATTAAATCAGCTTGATAATAATATTCAATCGTTAAAAACTGCTCAAGCTAAGCGTAAAAAAATTGCCGTCTTTCTAGGTGGCTATTCTTTTGAAAGGCACATCTCTGTAGAAAGTGGGCGAAATGTATTTGAAAAATTAGCCAGTTCTGACAAATATGAGCCAATTCCTATTTTTGTTTTAGGAGATTCAAATAGTTATAATTTATATCAAATTCCAATCAATCTACTCTTGAAAGACAATGCTGATGATATACGAGATAAAATTCTAAACTTCAAACAACATCCGATAATCGAGTTCATAAAAAAAGAGTGTCATAGTTTGACTCATAAATATGCATCTAAAGATGTTGTTTTTTCACCCAAAAAAATAAGTTATGCTAAACTTAAAGATTTGGTAGAAGGTGTTTTTATTGGTTTGCATGGTCGTCCAGGAGAAGATGGTACAGTCCAAAAAGATTTGGATAAATGGGGTATTTATTATAATGGTTCTGGATACGATTCTTCCCAAATCACTATCAATAAATATGAGACTTTACAACAGTTGAAAAAAGAAGGTTTTGTTGTAACCGAACAATTATTATCGTACAAGTCATCATTTTTAAAAGATAAAGAAAAAACGATTCAAGAGTTGCAGCAAAAATTTAAATACCCTTTTATACTTAAACCTGTAGATGATGGTTGTAGCTCTGCGGTCAAAGTCATTAAAAATCAAGCGCAGCTTTTAGCATATATGGATTGTATGTATCGTGAAACGGAAGCGCTACCCACTACCGCTGTCAAAACACTGGGGCTTTCTCCTAAAGAGGAATTTCCTCAAAAAGATGTAATTCTTGTAGAACAACTTATACAATCAAATGGAGCTAAACATTTTTTAGAGATTACAGGTGGCTTATTAACACACCATGATGGTCAAAACATTAAATATGAATTATTTGAACCATCCGAAGCATTAGCAGGTGGCGAAATTCTATCTCTTGAAGAAAAATTTCTAGCAGGTGAAGGTCAAAATATTACCCCCGCCCGATTTGCAAATAATCAAAAAGATTATGCGTATATTGCAGGCTGCGTAAAAGAAACACTCAAAAAAGCTGCTAAAGTCTTAAAAGTCAAAGGCTATGCACGAATTGATGCGTTTGTAAGAATATTTGATGATGGAAAAGTAGAAACAATCATCATTGAAGTCAATTCTCTTCCAGGAATGACACCTGCAACTTGTATATTCCATCAGGCTGCTATCAATAATTATAAACCATATCAATTTATTGATAAAATACTAGAATTTGGATTCTATGAACAAAATAAAAAACTTCTTTAAGGAAATCTACCTCTTTTTGACTAGCCTAATTTTTGTAAAAAATCTACTAGGAATCATAGGTATGGTTGTATTGCTTCTAGTACTTACATTCTGGGGATTAAAATGCTACACTAACCATAATCAATCAAGACAAGTACCTGATTTTACTGGCTTAAGAGCCGATGAAGCTATGAAACAGGCTAAGAAAAAAGGTCTACAAATTGTTATTATTGATTCAACATTTCAACCTTCAAGAAAACCCTATATCGTTTTAGATCAAGATCCCAAAGCCCTTTCTAGGGTTAAAGAAGATAGGAATATTTATTTGACTATCAATAAGAAAGATGCTCCAATGACAACCTTCCCTACCTACAAGCCAGGAGAATCCTATTGGGGTAAACCATATGACGATGTACGAAGAGCTTTAAAAAGTAAAGATATTAATACGAGAGTAGCTGCTAGAGTTTATGATGCGTACGCTCCGAATACCGTTGTTGGCTTTATTTTTATGGGAGATACTCTTACAGAGGATATTAAAAAACTTAAAGAAGTTAAACTGCCTATGTTTGGAACAGTAGATTTGATTGTTACAGAGTCTGGTGGCGGTAAAATCGAAATACCTGAGTTAATCTGTTTGACTTTTTCGGAAGCACAGTTTATGCTTAGTACAATGAATGTAAACTTAGGTTCTGTAATTCCTGATGGTCAGATCACTAATAGAAATACAGCCTACGTCTGGCGTCAAAATCCACCTTATGAAGAAGGAAAAAGTATGAGAATGGGGGAACAAATTGATGTCTATATCAGCCAGTATAGACCCGATGGATGTACTCAAGAAACGAATAGAAGTAATCGAAACAATGGAGGTATAGACGAAATAGGAAGTCTTGATGATGATGTTTTTGAAGATGAACGAGAAGAAAATAGTAGACCTGAAACAACGCCTGAGCCTACACCTGAACAACCTGCTACACCAACAACTCCAACGGAAATCATAACAGACCCAGAGGAAGAAGATGATGAGTTCTTTGATGGTGGTAGATAGTATGACCAACTTTTAGGCATGAGAAAAAGAATAATTTTAAAACTTGGTAGTTCCACACTAACTAGAGGTACAGATCATTTATCCAGAGGTAAAATTGAAGATGTCGCTCGTCAAATTCTATTCTTAAAAAAAGAATATCAATTTATTATCGTTACTTCTGGTGCTATCGCTGTAGCTAAACAATTCATTAATCTTCATCATGGAAATCAAATCGCAGTAAAGCAAGCTCTAGCAGCCATTGGTCAACCCGCTTTAATAAAAGCTTACCAAGAAGTATTTAATGACTTTGGCTTAAAAACAGCTCAATGCCTCATCAATAATAATGATGTTAATAATAAACTCTCTAGAGAAAATATTATTAACACCATCAATATCCTACTAGACAATGATTATATCCCAATCATTAATGAAAATGATACCACTGCTACAGAGGAGATAAAATTTGGAGACAATGATAAACTTTCTGCTCTAGTTGCTGCATTGTTAGGGGTAGACCTATTGGTCTTAGCTTCTGATATTAATGGTCTCTATGATAAAGATCCAAAAGTAGATACTACTGCTCAAATTTTAGAACAAGTATCAAGTGTCAAAACTGTTCAACACCTTGCTGCTTCGACTAAATCAAAACATGGTTCTGGAGGTATGCAATCTAAACTTATTGCTGCGGAAATTTGTGAAAAACATAATATAGAAATGTGGATAGTCAATGGTTTTAAAGATAACTTTCTAATTAAAGCAATTAATGGCGCTATCCCTTTTACTAAATTTAGAATTTAAATATCATAGCTATCCTCTAGTTAAGTAAACAATTTTACTTAAGTTTAAGAGATTATCCTTCAATATAGTTTCCCATATTAAAAAAGGATTGGCAAAGTTTGCCAATCCTTTTTTAATGTTAGAAATAACATCAAGAACTATTTTTTAATAAACTTACTAGTCCAAAAGGCATCTTCACTGTAAAAACGTACAATATAAGTTCCTTGTCTAAGCTTAGAAACATTTAATTCTTTATACCGAGCATTTACAGAGAAGTCTTGTACAACTTGACCTATAAGATTAATTACTTCAATTCTATCTACTAAAACACTAGATTCTACATAAAGTATCTTAGAAACTGGATTAGGATAAAATTCAATATCCTCACTAAGTCTAGGTTCAAAAGTACTCGTAGTATTCCAAATATCTGCACTAGACCGAGGTAATAGTTGATAGCCTTCATCACGAGGATCAGAATTATCAAACTGTCCGCCTAAACCTGTGATAGTGTATACATCCGAGCCACTTGGAGCAGCCATTGAATACAAGTCTGTATCCGCATCAATTCTAATGTCAAAAGTATTTGTGCCATCTGTAACTTCAACATTAAATCCACTTCCAGAACCCGTCCATTGACTAGGATCAACAAAAGTAACTCCAATTAATCTTACTAACTTAGATTCTGAAACCTCATCTAAAGTCGTTACAACTTCGGGTTCATGCAAAGTATTTCCACTAGAAATAAAATCTATAGAATCCAGCTCAAGTTGTAAAAACCCATTAAAATGACCTATCTCCCCTTTCACACTTACTTTATCTCCTTCCGCTACAGTATAACCCAAATCTCCAGAACTAAAGAAAACCCCCAAACCAGCATCACTATCATTTTCATCTATCAAGGTAAATTGTAAACCCGAAGGACGTAAATTCACCCCATATACAATCCCTTCTAATTGACACAATACATCTAATGAATCTGGTAATCCATTCGTATCAGTACCATCAATATCGGAAATACTATAACTTGGATATGAAGGCCCCGCTGGAGGCGTAGAAAACTCAAAATCTGAAAGCCTCCTAGGATATAAAGAATAGTCTGAATCATGAGGAGAAGAACCATCACTTTGCCATCCTAAACCAGTTACATTGAACGAACTAGTAGGCATTGGTGTACCATCAATATCGGTATCTGAATCGATACGTACTTCGTAAGTATTCGTTCCATCAGTAACATCCACAGTAAAACTGCTATTGGCATTCCCCCATTGACTAGGATTTACTAAAGTTACATTTTCTAATTTCACTAATTTTGATTCTGTTGATTCATCCAAAGCTGTTACGACCTCAGCATCATGCAATGCATTATCACCAGATACTAACCACACACTATCTGCAGAGACTTGAAGTAAGCCTCTAAAATGTCCTACTGTACCTTGAACTTTAATCTTATCTCCTTCTTTAACAGTATAACCATAATTCCCACTACTATTAAATATATTTATCCCTGCATTTTTATCCGCTTCATCTATTATTACAAATTGTAAACCACTACTTCTAAAATTATCTCCATATACAATCCCTTCAAGTTCAACAGTAGACCCATCAGAAACAGGTAAACCATTAGAATCAACGTCATCTACATTATCAATAGTTTCTACTGTATATACAATATCATTATCTCTAATCGTAATGATTAACATAGATGTTCCTAACTGAGCATTATTTGTTGGGTTATTTAACATTAAGACAATATCTTCATCAGACTCTGTATCTCCATCATCTAATATATTAATGGAAAACATTTGAGGATCAGAACTACCCGCAGGGAAAGTCAGAGTTGTAGGACTAACAAAAGTAAAGTCCGCACTATTGATCGCTGTTGATGTCGAACCATCTAATGCAACATCAACTGAAGTAGGGTTGCCATCAGGACTAGCTATATTAACTCCAACCATTATAGTTCCTTCTTCTTCACTGAAATTCAATGATGCAGAGGCAAAAGAAACAGTAGGGCTACTAGGGGGCATAGTAGAATAAGTGCTTAACGGTACAGGGTTAGCAGCAGTACTATTAGACGACTCACCATCCAAAGCATTTGCACCACTATATGACCAGTTATTAGAGTTGAAAGAACTCCCATCTGGACCAGTACCTGCAATACGATAAGCCCAACCATCAAGGTACTCCCAAGATGTACCCGAACCATCTACATTTATATCTCCAAATATATCCACTACCTCCCCATTAAAAAATAGTTCTATAGCGTCATCACCATTTACACCCATTGATCCTGATAAGGCGAAAGGATAAGAGCCAAAAAAATTAAAAAACTCCATAGAGTCAGGAGTAATATGTAAAAACTGCCCCGCAGTAACAGAAACCGCAGGAAAAGTAAATTCTTGTCCATCAGTCCCACCTCCATTATTAGCAGAACCTAAACCATAAGCACTCAAATCATCAATATCACTCATTACAAATACCTCTACCCCCTTAGGAGCTCCTCCTGGCAAAGGTCCATCATACACAGCTGTTAATAATAGTGCATTATCATTGACGGTAACCGTCCCTTCCATTCCCAAAGAGAAATGGGGATCACATCGGTATTCATAATTACCTGCTGTATTAAATACATGACTATATGTCCAAGCTGAAGACGAAGCTGCTCCACTACCAAAATCTTCTGGATTAGAAGGGTAGGTTCCTTGGGTACCATTAACGTTATGAGTACCACCCATATTTGTCCATACCACTGTGTCACCAGCATTAATTGTTAAATTGTTAGGAGTAAAAACATTACTTGTTACTGAAACATCATGTTTTACTTGTCCAATTGCTAAAACAGTAAAAAAAACTGCCAAAAATGTAGAGAGTATCTTTTGCATAGAATTGTTTTTTAATAATTCAAATTAAGCTAATAATTAAGCCAAGCAAAAATAATAAAATTATTAGCTTAGTCTATTAATTTTTTAGTAATTATCTATAAAAAATCTATAATATATTTGTCTCCTCCAAAAATCACCTTCAAGAATTCTAAACTATCTACTCTAAAATTGAGTTATCCTGAAAGCGTAAGTTTTAATCGAGAATTTACTAATTTTGCAATATGAAGAAATTTGGGAGACTGCTCAAATACATCGCCTCTTATAAAAGAAATGTAATTTTAAATGTAATTTGTAACATTTTAATGACGATATTTAATATCGTTACAGTACCTTTATTAATTCCTTTTTTACAAATCCTCTTTGGTTCTCATCCTAAAGTGCTTACAAAACCCCAGTTTTCTTATGATGTAGATAGTATGGTTCAAACAGGATACTACTATATCAGTCAAACAATAGAACAAAATGGCCAGAAAACAGCACTAGCATATATTTGTATAGGCTTTATTTTATTATTCTTTTTAAAAAACTTATTTAGCTACCTCTCTTTATTCTTTATGGCACCCGTCAGAACAGGGATTGTCCGAGATATTAGAATGAAGTTGTTTAACAAGATGATATACCTTCCACTTTCTTATTTTTCGGAAGAAAAAAAAGGGGATCTAATGGCTCGAATGTCCTCCGATGTTCAAGAGATTGAGTCTAGTATACTCAACTTCTTAGAAGTTATGGTAAGAGAACCCTTAATGATTATTGGTTGCCTATGCCTAATGGTCGTAATAAATCCACATTTAACCTTATTTGTCATCGGTCTACTATTAGTTACAGGGCTATTTATTGGACGAATTGGTAAGTCACTCCGTCAATCTTCTGGAAAAGCACAAGGGCACTTAGGAAATCTCATCGCAATGCTTGAAGAATCGCTATCGGGCTTGCGGATAATAAAGGGATTTAATGCCGATAAATACCAAGCTCAACGTTTTGAAAAAGAAAATAACAGTTATCGTGATACCTTTATAAAAATTATGTGGAAGAAAGACTTAGCATCTCCTCTTTCAGAATTTTTAGGCATCGTCGTTGTCTCTATATTATTGTGGTATGCTTCAGGACTTATTTTTAATAATCAAATGAGTGCTGAAGGACTCTTTGCCTTTCTACTGGCATTCTTTTACGCTCAAAGCCCCGCTAAGTCTTTTTCTAAAGCCTTTGCAACAATTCAAAAAGGAATGGCATCCGTAGATAGAGTAGAAAAAATTCTTAATACCCCTAATAATATCCGAGAAAAAAAGAATGCTATCAAGCAACATACTTTTAGTAATTCTATCTTATATCAAGATGTTCATTTTTCCTATATAAAAAATAAGCCTGTTCTCACAAACATTAATATTGAAATACAAAAAGGTAAAACCATAGCTTTGGTAGGTGGCTCTGGTGCTGGAAAATCGACCTTGGTTGACCTTCTTCCTCGTTTTTATGATATTAATGAAGGTAGTATTTTTATTGATGGTATTAATATTAAAAATTTTAGCCTTGAAGCCTTGCGCTCCATGATGGGAATCGTTACACAGCAGTCTATTCTCTTTAATGATACCATTTTTAATAATATTACCTTCGGTCTGCAAGATATCCCGAAAGAAAGCGTCATAGAAGCCGCTAAAATTGCAAACGCACATGAATTTATTATGGATGCTGAAAAGGGCTATGAAACCATAATTGGCGATGGCGGAGGTAAATTAAGTGGTGGACAACGTCAAAGACTTACAATTGCTAGGGCTGTACTTAGAAATCCACCAATTTTAATTCTTGATGAAGCAACCTCTGCTCTCGACTCCGAATCAGAAAAACTTGTACAAGATGCCTTACAAAAAGTAATGCAAAATAGAACAGCAATTGTCATAGCACACCGATTGTCCACCATTCAAGATGCTGACGAAATTATAGTAATGAGGGAAGGTAAAATTATTGAAAGAGGATCTCATCAAAAATTACTAGATGTGAATGGTGCTTATCATAAATTAGTAGAGTTTCAAACATTTTAGTCGCCTCAATATTTCAATTTGCTACGATTGCTAAAATCATATAAACTACAAGCTATCTTATTTATCTGTATCTGGATATTTGCAATGCTATTTAAGGAAAGAGCTTTATTGTCTATATCTATGATTGCATTGATTGTATTGGCTTTATTTCAAGTGCATTTTACGCCAATATTCCGTATTACAATTAGAAAAACACTCGTAAACAATCTTAAGATTTTACGAGATAGAAAAGATTTTCTAGCATTAACGATATTTTTTTTCCTCATTGTATTATCTGCTCCTTATTCCACACAACATCCTGAATACTTACTGGAACGATTTACCTTAAAACTTCCTTTTTTAGGCTTACCTCTTGCATTTATTAGTTTGCCTAAAATCAGTTATAAAGATTTTATTGGTTTTCACTATGTTCTGATTTTTTTTATTTTCTTAGCTAGTATCTATACAATGGTTTATTATGGATTAGATTATGAAAATATTACCCATAATATAGGTATGGGAAAACATTTACCAACTCCTTGTAATCATATCCGTTTTAGTCTAATTATTGCCTACGCCATATTGGTTGGTATCCTAATACTTTTTCGAAAGGATAAATTAAGTAATACAAATGAACATTATGGAATTGGAATCGTTACCCTTTGGTTATTTGCTTTTATACACATCCTAGCTGTTAGAAGCGGTTTATTCTTTATGTATATTGGAATATTCATCCTCACCTGCCTTTATATTTATCAAAGCAAAGCTTTTTTAAAGGGGCTGTTTATTATTTGTCTATTAGGTATTATTCCTGTCACTACCTATTTTATAGTGCCTAGTTTTAAAAACAAAATACTTTATACTGTTTATGATCTTAGGATGTATCAAGAAAATACAGGCAAAAACTATAATGACTCCCAACGTTTATATTCCATTGCAACAGGACTAAAAATTGCCAAAGATCATCCTATTATAGGCGTAGGAGCAGGTGACTTAAAATATCAAGTGATACAATACTACAAAGAAAAACATCCTGATTTCCAAGAAATCAATATTATCATGCCACATAATCAATTTTTAACATTTTTTGCAGGAACTGGTATCATAGGTCTTCTTTTGGGCATTATTGCTTTTTTTACACCTATTATTTATAATAAAAATTATCAAAATATCTTTTTCCTGTCTTTCTATATCCTTATATTCCTGTCTTTCTTAGTAGAAAATACTATTGAAAATGCACTAGGGATAAGTATCTATCTATTAATCACATTATTATGCTTAAAAGCAAATACTACCAATAAATATCAACTTCAAAATGAGTTCAAGCATTAGCGACCTTATTGTTTATAAAGACAATCAAATTATAGTTTTTAATAAACCCTGCGGAATTCCTGTACAAAAAGATAAAACAAATGATAAATGTCTAGAAGAAATTGCTTCTAGCTATTGTAAACATCCCGTACAATTGGTACACCGTTTAGATCGTCCAACAAGTGGTTTAGTCTTGTTTGCTAAAAATAAAAAAGCACTAGCCTATTTTAATAAAGCCCTACAACAGCAAGCCATCAACAAAAAATATTTAGCTATTGTTAAAAATAAACCAGAAGAGAAAGAAACTACACTTACACATTGGATTTATAGAGACGGTCGTAATCATAAAGCTCGTATCGTAGCTAAAGAACACACAAAAGGCAAAAAGGCCGAATTAAACTATAAGGTTATAGGACAAAGTGATTCTTATTATCTTCTAGAAATTCAACCAACTACAGGACGCTTTCATCAAATTCGTTGTCAATTATCTGCCATTGAATGCCCTATAAAAGGTGATGTAAAATATGGTTATAAACGTGGAAATAAAGACCGCTCTATACAACTACACGCAGCCCAACTACGATTTAAGCATCCTACCTCAGGCTTAGAAATAACTGTAAATGCTCCTACTCCTATTGACAAAATATGGGCTTATTTTAATACTCCTTTTCAATCCTTAAATCCTTAATAAGCCTTGAAGATTTTTATACTTACTTCTCGTTTTCCATACCCCTTAGAGAAAGGAGATAAACTCCGCATCTTTCATCAGATACGATTTTTAGCACAACAACACGAAGTAGTGCTTTGTGCCTTAAATGAAGAAGAAGTTTCTACTGAACACCAGAATATTTTAAGAGGATATGTTTCAAATCTTTATATTATTCGATTAAAAAAAATCCAGATCTTAAAGAATTTAGTATTAGCTATTTTCTCATCTCTCCCTTTTCAAGTTGCCTATTTTTTTGATAAAAATATTAAAAAACAAATCATTCAAATCATCCAAGATGAACACCCTGATCATCTATTTTGCCAACTGATTCGTTGTGCCGAGTACTTAAAAGATAGTTCTATACCAAAAACCATAGATTATATGGATGCTTTTTCGAAAGGATATCAAAGACGCATTGAACATTCTTCTTTTTTCAAACGGCTTTTATTAAAAATAGAAACGAAAAGAATACACCAATATGAAAAAAATATTTTTAATCATTTTGACAAACATTGTATTATATCAATCCAAGATAAACAACAATTGCCTGTTCGTCTAAAACATAACATTGCTGTTATTCCAAATGGTGTAGATATTGATTATTTTAAATCCCAGCCATCCGACAAAAAACAATTCGATCTAGTCTTTATAGGCAATTTGGGTTACCCTCCTAATATCATCGCAGCCAAATATATTGTCAATAAAATTCTTCCTATTTTAATACAAAAAGGATTACAAATAAAAATACTAATTGCTGGAGCAAGACCTACTCCTGAAATAAACCAATTAGCATCCAATAATGTAAGTATTCAAGGATGGGTTAAAGATATAAGAACAGCCTATTCAAGTGGCAAAATATTTGTTGCGCCTTTATTTACAGGAAGTGGCTTACAAAATAAAATCCTAGAAGCTATGGCAATGGGTATCCCCTGTATTACAACTCCTTTAGTCAATCAAGCTATTAATGCGGAACAGGATAAAAGTATTTGCCTAGCCAACACCGCCGAAGAATTCGCAGCTAGAATCATTTTTCTTTTAAATGATTCATCTTATAGAAAAGAACTATCAAAAAATGCCCTTACCTTTGTTCATGAAAACTATCAATGGAAAAAATTTGTTGATCAGTTAAGTCAATTAATACGCTCATAGTCAAATAATAAATCATTATGAATCAATCATTAAATACTATAGAAGAAGCTATTGAAGATATAAAAGCAGGTAAAATTGTTATTGTAGTCGATGATGAAGATAGAGAAAATGAAGGAGACTTTATTTGTGCAGCCGAATGTGCTACTCCTGAACTTATCAATTTCATGGCAACACACGGTCGTGGACTGATTTGCTCTCCGATTACAGAAGATAGGGCTAGAGAATTAAAACTAAACATGATGGTAAGCGATAATACGGCTTTGCATCATACAGCGTTTACAATATCCATCGATCTTATTGGACATGGTTGTACCACAGGGATTTCTGCTTATGATCGGGCTACAGGAATCAAAGCCTTGACGAATCCTAATATCCATGCTGAAGACTATGCCCGACCTGGACATATTTTCCCATTAATTGCTAAAAAAGGAGGTGTTCTAAGAAGAACAGGACATACTGAAGCAGCAATAGATTTAGCCGTTTTAGCGGGCTTTTCTCCAGTAGGTATACTAGTAGAAATCTTAAACGAAGATGGTACGATGGCAAGGCTTCCAGACTTAACAAAAATCGCTAAAAAACATAAGCTTAAAATTGTTTCTATCAAAGATCTTGTAGCTTATCGAATGCTACACGAAACAATTATTAAAAAAGAGACGAGTGTAAAAATGCCTACAAAGTATGGCGATTTTGAGCTAATCGCCTATAAACAATTGACCTCAGGCGAAGTACATCTAGCCATGAAAAAAGGGGACTGGCAAAAAGATGAACCTATATTGGTACGAGTGCATTCTTCTTGTGAAACAGGTGATATTTTAGGCTCTCTACGTTGTGATTGTGGTCCTCAATTGCACAATGCGCTTAAACAAATTGAAAATGCAGGAAAGGGGTTGCTCGTATATATGCGCCAAGAAGGTAGAGGAATTGGCTTAATCAATAAACTAAAAGCCTATAAACTCCAAGAAGATGGCTTGGATACGGTTGAAGCGAATCACAAATTAGGCTTCAGCTCGGATGAACGAGATTATGGCGTTGGTGCTCAAATCCTAAATGACTTGGGAATTACTAAAATAAAACTAATGAGCAATAACCCTAAAAAACGGATTGGTCTCATTGGATATGGTCTAGAAATCGTAGAAAATGTTCCGATTGAAATTCAACCTAATGTTCATAATGAAAGTTATCTTAAAACAAAGCGTGATAAGTTAGGCCATAACATTTTGAAAGAGGAATAGTCAATCTAGTTCTTTAGACTTTAGGCTCAAAAGTTGTTCAATTTCGCTAACAGCTTTCTTAAATCGTTGTTCCCAATCACCACTTATTTCGATATAAGTGATATTATGCCTATTGAGTATTTTTTTGTGGGAATTATCAAGTGCATCTCTTTCAAGATTATCTAACCTTGTCCCGTCTTGGTGGTATGGAGCTTCTTTGCTTAAATAAAGATATAAATGAGCCTCATTCGTATTGTAAATCTCTGGCTCAACCACTAGGGTTTTACCAAAGCAAAACTGGGCATAGGACAGGGTAATATGAATATCTGTGTCTATGATTGTTAATGGTGTCTCTCCTATTATACCTGCTTCAATTTGCTTGGCGTGTTCTTTCGCAACAAGAGATAAATCTGAATAGTCGAAGTCTCTAGAATCTGGAATGAGCTCCCTGCCCACTTCCATAACCTTATTACAATCGAAATAATTGGCTAATCGATCGGTTAAGGTAGATTTACCTGTTGATTCCGTTCCTAAGATGACGACTTTAATTGCAAAATATTTCTTCACACTATTGGGTAAATAATGCCAATTTGATTTCAAATCTTGACGAATATTTGTCGCTGAAATAGGAACTTGTTGTCTTAAATTATCAAAAAGAATATGCTTGATTCCCATATACTCTGCAACATATGCCCCATAAGGTTCTGAGCTAAAAATAATATCGTAATCAGGATATTCTTGTTTTAAAATCTCCGACCATATCTTGGAAACTACTTTAGAAGATTCGGAGGTATTGGGTAACTCTTTTTCTAGATAATCCAGTACCCGTATTTCTAAATTTGAGGTATTTGCAAATGTTTCTGTTATCCAATTTTTACGAATACTTCCCTCTATTTTTTCTTTATCACTGCAACAGACCAATACACTTAGAAAATTGCATCTTTGTAATGCAAAATCAATTAATGTTTGATGACCTTTATGAAAGGGATAAAATTTGCCAATTACAAATCCTTTACGCTCTTGCTTCATGGTATTGTTTTTGCCAATTATACAAACCGTAGGAAGCTAAGCCCAAAAAGATGAAATATTCTAAAGCTAGAAAATAAACTCCTTTTTCAAAATAGAGAATCGTCCCTATTATATCCACCAATATCCATAAATGCCAATTTTCTAACTTCTTTTGAGCCAATAAAATCGTAGCGAAAATACTACAGACCATTATTAATGAATCAACGTAGGGAAAAGAAGCAGGAATCTCAAAATATTGAGGGAAGAGTAAATGAATATTTGAAAAGAAATAGCCAGCAAGCAATGTCCCCAATACCACACCTATAACCAATGCTATCCGATTTTTTGTTGAAATGGTGACGATATGCTTCGTGTCCTCTTTATTCCGCCAGTTATACCAACCGTATAGAATAACTACAAAAAAATAAACCTGCAAAAACATATCCGCATAGAGCTGTATTTGGTAAAACAACACAAAGAAAAAGCTAACATTTACAAGTCCTGTAGGCCAAGTCCAGATATTAGCAACTGAAGCATAGTAGACCGACAATAAGCCAAAAATTGTCCCTAGTAACTCTATATAGCTTACAGGATAATTTAAGATGGTAAAAGCAATATTTTCTATATCAAAAAAAGACATTAAAAGGTATAATTTACGGAAGTATAAAAATTAAAAGGTGCTTGAACAAAATATTTATTGCTGCCATCATAATCTACATATCCATTATTAAAATATTTTGTATTGGTCAAATTATTTAAGAATAACACAAACTGCCATTTTTTTAGTTTATAAGACAAATTTGCATTTAATAAAAAATAGTTATCCAATGCTGTAGTATTCGCAAAGTCAATGAATGAACTATCTTGAAAACGTCCTATCAATCCAATCCGAAATTGATTAAATTGGTAAGCTGCTTCTTGGTTAAGAATCAGCTTTGGGCTAAGAATAGGTGCAAAAGTGGTCTGTTGCTCTTTTATTCGACTATAATTATAAGAAGAATTATTTATCAAAGTGAAGTTTTCATTGATTTGGTATCTAAGAGTCGTTTCAATACCCGTTCTAAAACTCTGTTCTACATTATCGGTAAGTGCCAATCCATTAGGCCCAAAATTGCCATTCAAAACTATCTCATTTTCAAAATCCATATAATAAAAATTAACATCTGCACTCAACTTCTCATTTTGAAAACGGGTTCCTAATTCAACGTCTAGAACATATTCAGGATTTTGGATAAATAAGGCAGGAAGTCCTAAATCATTGGCTAGTAAATCATCATTACCTCCAAAGAGATCGTTTCTAGTTGGTTCTCGTCCTGTCCTTCCTAAACTAAAATATACGTTAAATGATGGTTTTATATCAATGCTAATTCCAACTTTAGGATTTAGAAATTGCCACTCTAATTGCTCCAATTCTACTGAACCATCATAATTGAAATTGGTATAACGATACTGAACATCCGCAAATAAGTTGAGTTTTTTAAAGGTATAATCCAATTTTGTAAAAAAGCTAATTTCGTTTTTATACCCTGTATTTTCATACAATTGCCCTAGTGTTTTTTCACTCCCTATATGCTCTCGACCATAGATATTACCATGTATACCTGATGTTATTTTAAATCCATTTTTAGAAAAGCTATAATTGCTAAAAACCCCAAAAAGATTGGATTGAAAAGCATAATTATACAATTCATTCGTAGAAGGCAATCCTAGAAAATTATTAAAATCAAAATCATAATCTCCTGTCAAAAAAGTATAGTAGAGTGAAGAACGCAAGGTAGAGTGTTTGCCAAGCTGTGTGAAGTTTTGTAACTGAACCAAGCATTGTGTAAAGTCGTCTTTTTCTTGTTCCGAATTGCCATTGGTCTGCCTATCTATTGCAATTAATGAATCTCTTACACCCAACCATGACAATTCATTTTGCTGGTGTCCTGCTAAAATATTGATTTTCCAAGTCGATTTATCGTAAAACAAGCCTCCACTCACAAAAGCAGATTGACCATTATTAGAAGAATGGTGTTTATAACCCTCAGAATAGACTTGAGACAATCGGGCATATAAGCCTTTTCGATTTTTAACGCCACTATTGTATTCGATAAAACCTCTAAAACTATTAAAAGATCCATAACCCAAGCCAACCGTTGTGTAGGAATCCTCGTAGAGGTTGGGAGAAAATAATTCGACACTACCCGCATAACTAGCAACGCCATTTTTAGAAGTGCCTATCCCTCTTTGAATCTGTACCTTACTTACCGAATTGAAAATATCTGGATAATTTGAAAAATAAGCACCTTGATCTTCTGGTTCATTAATCGGCACTCCATCAAGGGTCATATTGATACGGGTCTGGTCAATCCCTCTTAATCTAAAATAGGAATAGCCTTGTCCGCTCCCTGAATCAGAATAATTGGTCATCGATGGTGTTTCTCCTATCAAAAAAGATGGCTCTTGCCCTACTGATTTTAGATCGATTTCTCTTGATGCTATATTTAGAAAGGTGACGGGTGTTTGTTTATTGGCTTGGTAGGTCACTACAACTTCATTTAAATTCGTAATGGTATCAAGGGATAAGTTTTCTTGAGCAATGGTAAGACCACCACAAAATAGAATTAGGGCCGAAAGTAAGAGTCGTCTCATTTGAATGTTGTTTTTAAAAATCGTTTTTTATCGTTTCAAATACCAGCCAATGATGGGGAATGATCCACCATTACTAGTCTTCAACAGTTTTCAAATTTCTCCTTCAATTCTTTCAATTATCATCTTGGTAAGATAGATGCAACTTCTGTATTGAACCTGTTTGTACCGTCTAAATTCTAGCGATTTATTGATTAAAAATCGGAACTCCTCGTTCCGTAATAATCCCTCCTTATCTAAGGGGATGTATCCAATGATTTGTTGAACACCTAATCCAACTTCTCGTGGATAAGTAATTGAGATGGAGTCATTAAACGTGAGAAGATATTTTTTATTTTTATCTTGATTCAACCTAAAATGTTTGCTAAAAAAAGGCGTTAAGAATTCATTTATATCAGGATTAATGGTATTCCCTGTTGATAACCTTGGAAAATTACTATTGTATAGCATTGTAATCATATATCTTAAGGAATCATCTTTTATTAAGTTAACACCAAAGGACTTTAAATTTTCGTATCCTGATGTATTTGCGAAGATGTACTCATCCCTTGTCATCCAGTAAAAATCCATAATTAACGAATCAGACAATGGCATTTCTCGGTTCATGAATTTTATTACTCTAAGATTGCTGGATAAACCAATTTCATGAATCACTAAATCTCTTTCTAAATCGAGCAAATTACCTTCTAATTCAAATTTAATTTGTTTCAATACATCTTTTTCATTTTTATTTCTATTGAGTTTTTCACCATATTGTGTGAGATAAAATGCGATTACTACACCTACGATTATGATGATAATTTCAATGATATATTTTAGTATTTGTTTTTGGGTTTTCATTTTCTTTTCATTGTTGTTACCCTTTATAAAAATCAAACAAAGTCTTCATCGTTCCATCTTTTGATTTTTTCTTTAGGCGTCTGGTTAAGATCTAGAAAATCTTGATCGTCTAAAGGAATAGAATCGATTATTTTTTGTATCCCTTTGTAATAAGTCAATATATTGCTATTATTGATAATTCGGAGGTGTTTCTTAGCGTCTTTCGAGCGGTATAACCATTGTTTCGTCGCTAAAGGTTCAGCACTTTCTCCTACAAATAGATCGCCTTCATTATAACTATATAACTCATAAATTACTCCTTGAAACTGTATTTCATCTAAAGGATTATTTACAGAAAAGCCAATTGGTTTCGACTGTTGGTAATTGAGTTCTTCTTCCAAATATGTCTTATATATTCCTTTGTTTTGGTGAATATAAACTAAGGTCTGTTGTTCTTTTTCTTGAATAAGTTGTAGTAATTTATCCGAATTTCCATCCTTCCAATCGTATTGTCTGACTTGCCCTACTTCGTAATAAGCACCATCAAAAAGTACATCATCCCGTTCTTCTTTATACAATAGCTCTAACGCACCAGCACGAATTTTTCGTTTCTTTTTTTTAAGAATGCTTAAATCTTCTAACTGTCGTGTTTTTCCATACTCTCCTTTTACAGGCATATCTTGAATCCCTAGATAATTTTCTATCACCTCTTCCAGTTCTAGTGCTTTTTGACTATCTGTTATTCCTATATCTAATATTTTTTTAGTAGAACCATTTTTTAACTTTGCGAATAAACTGTAGGAATACTCACTTGACTGATTATCATTTTCTCTCTTTTCTTTTACAAAAATTTGCGCTATCTCATCTACTGGTAAATCCGCATTTCCTCGCCACCAAGGTATAGGCGTATGATGGATCCACAAGTGCTGATCGTCCACATCAATATAGGTTTTATTAAAAAATAAACAGGCGGTATAATAAGTTAAATAAAGACCTAAAGCTACGTGAATCAATGGAAAAATATAAAACAACCAAGGTGTGCCTGTTCCTACTAAAGAGCTATACCAAAAAAATAGAAAACTATCCCAAACAAAGCAAAAGAACATTAAGAAAAAAGCTTTAGGTGTAAACCATGAAAAGCGGATAGATAAGCCGTATTTATCTTCATAAACTTCCATCTTTTTTTCTGAAAACATAATTCTACTTTGGGGATTATCTAAAATTGCCTCTTGCTAAAAAACTTATTCATCTTTATAAGGTTACGGACATTCGAAACACTTCAAACTCAAATAATTGCTGGAAATGTTGAAGAACCTTATTTTTTACAATTTCTATATCTAATTCCCTGCCCAATTCCTGTTGTAAAGAGGTAACCGTTTTGTCTTTGTCGATAATACCACAAGGAATAATATAATTAAAATAATTCAAATCTGTATTTACATTAAACGCAAAACCATGCATCGTAACCCAGCGACTTAGATGCACTCCTATAGCACATATTTTCCGATTTGGTTGACCATTTTTGCCCTCAATCCAAACCCCTGTCATTCCCTTGATTCGTGTTCCTTCAATATTGTATTCTGCTAATGTTCGTATAATCGCTTCTTCCAAATAACGGACATACTTATGTACATCGGTAAAAAAATGGTCTAAATCAAAAATAGGATAGCCCACAATTTGACCCAATCCATGAAATGTTATATCTCCTCCTCTGTTGATTTTAAAATACTCAATGTCCTTATCCGAACGTTCCGATTCGGATAATAATAAATTGTCTTCAGAGCCGCTTTTTCCTAGGGTATAAACAGGTGGATGCTCACAAAATAGAAAATAATGTTTAATCGCTTTTCGTTGAGAAACGTTTGATTCTAAGGTACGATTGTGTTTTTTGATACCAATCACTTCAGCAAGTCGTTCTTGTTGATAATCCCATGCTTTTTTATAGGAAATTCGCCCCAAATCTTGTACTGTTACTTTTTGCATAGTTTTTTAACCAAAAAAATTGTATTTTTGTTTTGAAATACAAAACTAAGCATTCTTTCAACACTCCCATAATAAAAGAACGGTCGTAGCTTCAAATAGATGTCTCTCACATCTTAATAATTATATCATTAACCAATTCTTTTTGAGAATGAAAAGATTTTTTTTCTTATTATTTTGCCCCCTTTTGTTTACAACTTGTGAAGATTTTTCTGAGTTGTCTAACGTTGAAATCTTGGTCACGCGAGACTGGCAGAACACCTCTATTACTACATTCCCTCCGTACCTAGTTAATGGTATTCCTGTTACGGATCTATATTATGCCATTCTTCCTGAATGTGAAAGAGATGATATTCATATTTTCACCTTAGAAGGTAAAAAATTTGTAGAACCTGGCGCTAGCCTTTGTGTATTGGGACAAGAACGATATGAGGAAGCGACTTGGAGCGTCAATGAAGAACAAACCCAAGTCACCATGCTGTTTTCATGGGATAATCAAGAACGAGTTTTTGATATAAAAGAAGTATCGGAAACCGAAATTCACCTAGAAATCGAAGGAGATTTTGTTGAGGATGAACTCTCTTCCCATCAATTAAGATTCAAATTTGAAGCAAGGTAGTTTTGAGTCAAACTCTTATTTACTGTGTTTTTTACCTTTAAAAATCAAAAACTAAGAATATATTTATTTATACTCTAATTGATGTAATTCATGGGTATTAAAATTATCTTTGCGGTTCATTTTTGATAAATAATTTCAAAACAAAATGAACACATTTTTAATCGCCCTTAAAGGAATGGCAATGGGGATTGCTGAAGTAATCCCTGGTGTATCAGGCGGCACTATTGCTTTTATTACGGGTATATATGAACGCTTATTGAATGTTATCAAATCTATTGGCCCTGATTTGTTGAAAGAATGGAAGCAAGACGGATTTAGTGGCATTTGGAAGGCAATTGATGGTAATTTTATCATAACATTAGTTGCTGGAATGGCTGTAGGAGTCATCGTCGGTGTTTTTGGTATAAGTCATCTCCTAGAAACGTATCCTGTCGTATTGTGGGCGTTTTTCTTTGGTTTAATTATTGCCTCTGCTATATACATTGCGAAACAAGTTACGAACTGGCGTTTATTAGAAATTGTCCTGCTCATTATAGGCATTACGGTAGCATATGGTATCACCGTCATTAGCCCTGTTCAAGGAAATGAAGCCTTATGGTTTGTTTTCATATCGGGAGCTATCGCTATTAGTGCCTTGATTTTACCTGGTATTTCTGGTAGTTTTATCCTCTTATTATTGGGAATGTATACATTCATTGTACCTACTGTCAAGCAGTTTTTAAGTACTTTTGATATGGCTAGTCTTAGCGTTGTAATCGTATTTGGGTTAGGATGTCTTACAGGATTAGCTCTATTTTCAAGAGTGCTTTCTTGGACATTTAAACATTATAAAAATCCAACGCTTGCACTATTAACAGGTTTTATGTTGGGTTCTTTGAATAAAATCTGGCCTTGGCGTAATCCCATTGAATGGCTGAAAGATAAGCAAACAGGTGAATACGTTTTAAATGATGAAGGTTTACGAAAAGTACTCGTAGAACAAAATGTATCTCCTTCCAATTATGAAGCACTAACAGGGAATGAAGCCATGTTCGTTCCTGCAATCATTGCTGCCGTTGTAGGGTTTATTGCCGTTTTTATTTTAGAAAAATTGGGTAAATAAGATATGAAAACTTACGGTCTTATAGGAAAAACATTAAAGCATTCTTTTTCAAAAAAATATTTTACTAAAAAATTTCAAAAAGAAGCTATTCAGAATTGTCGCTATGAATTATTTCCTCTAGCAACAATAGCAGATTTCCCTACACTTATTAAGCAACAAAAGGATCTTAATGGCTTGAATGTAACTATTCCATATAAGGAAGTTGTACTGCCCTATTTGGATGAAATTGATACCGCTGCCGCTGCTATAGGTGCCGTCAATACCATCCAATTTAATAATGGTCGCTTGAAGGGATTCAATACCGATATTATTGGTTTTGCAAACTCTTTAAAGACTTTTTTACAAAAAAATAAAAACTCGAACATCCAAGCCTTAATTCTAGGTACAGGTGGTGCTGCTAAAGCTGTAAAACATGTCTTAGAATATCAGTTCAATATACCTCATAAAATAGTGTCTAGAAATCCTCAAAAAGGGGACTATACGTACAATGATTTGGATAAAAAAATACTAGAAACTCACCACCTTATCATCAATACTACGCCATTAGGAACATATCCTGCTATTGAAAATTGTCCTAATATTCCTTATTCTTTACTAGGAGCTGAACATTTTTTATACGATTTGGTTTATAATCCTGAAATAACCCTATTTTTGAAAAAAGGAATGGAACAAAATGCTCAAACTATAAATGGTTTGGATATGTTGATAGGTCAAGCAGAAGCCGCTTGGAAAATCTGGAATTTGTAATACTATTTTTCTACTCAAAACCGCCTTAACTTATGAGTCAACTTGATTTTGATAATACTGAAATCGCTTTTGAACAAAAGTCAAATAGTGAACTTCGAAAAATGTCTTTACTCTTTAATGCCATGAATAAGCCTTTTCTAGTGAATACGGGTTCAGAGCTGGGATTGACCGCATTAAAATGGAAAGTTCCGTTGGTAAAATCGCTGATAAAGCATACTATCTTTGAACAATTCGTAGGTGGTACAAATTTTGAAGAAACACAGGCTACAGTAGATAAACTATACGAATATGGTACTCTAAGTATTCTGGATTATGGCGCAGAAGGTACTTCTGATGAAGCGGCTCTTGACCAGACGATGAAAGAAAATCTCAAAGCTATTGAATTTGCAGCTGAAAACGCAAGTGTGCCAGTAATTAGTACCAAGATTTCTGGTTTATCTAGAAATGATTTGCTAGAAAAAAAACAAGCTGGTGAATCTTTCACCACCCAAGAAGCTAAAGATTTTGAGCGTGTAAAGGAACGCATCGATACTATTTGTCAGTTAGCACATGAAAAGAAGGTAGGTATCTTTTTTGATGCAGAAGAAAGTTGGATGCAAGATACCATTGATGACTTGGTAGATGAGATGATGGCAAAATATAATAAAGAACGTGTTATTGCCTTTAATACCTTTCAAATGTATCGACACGATAGACTACAGTTTTTATACGATTCTTTTGAAAAAGCCCAAAAAGAAGGATATTTGCTTGGTGCTAAACTTGTACGAGGAGCTTATATGGATAAAGAACGACAACGAGCAGAAGAAATGGGCTACCCCTCTCCTATTCAACCGAATAAAGCAGCTACTGACAAGGATTATAATGAAGCCTTAGTTTTTTGTGTAGAACATTATGAGCAAATTTCTTCTTGTAATGCTACCCACAATCGAGAAAGTTCTCAACTCCTAGCAGATTTGATAGCCGAAAAAGGCATTCAAAAAGATCATCCGCATCTTAATTTTTGTCAACTCTATGGTATGAGCGATCATTTGACGTTTAATTTGGCAAAAGCAGGATATAATGTTGCTAAATATTTGCCTTACGGCTCTATTATGGAAGTTGTCCCGTATCTAATTCGTAGAGCAAAGGAAAATACTTCCGTAACGGGTGATATGAGTCGTGAGTATAGTTTAATAATGACAGAAATGAAAAGAAGAGGATTAGACTAATCCAATCCTCTTCTTTTCCATTTTAATTCCCCTACTCCACTTCTACTCTGATGCCTTCTGAATGACTTGTAAATTCAGGAGCATACATACATTGAATGGTCGTGATTCCATTTGAGAAATCGCCTTTATGTTGTACCCGAAGTGGGTATTCAAAAACATATGTTCCCTTGGGTAAAAAGTCAAAGAAGAAATTTGTAGAGGCATCTTTTGTGCTTTCGTAATATCCAAGCCCACCTTGCCATTTGTAATGGCTTAGGACATTCATCGGTTCAAAGCCGCTCGCTCGCATATCTTTCATATGAACATATTCCATGTCTCTATCCACTCGTAATTCTAAACGGACTTTCACCTTATCACCAGGTATTAATTTTCTACCCGTTGTTATCGGTCGAATCTTTGGTTCTTTATCGGTCATTTCTTCTACAAACAATTGCTTTACTAGCGTTAATGGCGTTTCTTTAAAGTCTTTTATTTTATCTAATTCTTCAAAATATTGCCAATATACCGCTCCCCATGCTACTGCTTTGTTCGGATTTTTCACCGTTATCTCCCCCATATCTTTTCCAACTTCCTCCCCTTTCCATGATTCCTTAAAATAACCTGTACCTGCTTCTGCCGCAACTGCTGTTCCTCCTGTTTTTATTTTTCTACCAATCGATACATCTACAACTTTATCTTCCAACAGCCAATTGTCACCACGCATCAACATGGCATAAACCGCAGAAGAGGTTGCTTTTGTCGTTTTCCAGTGGTTGGTTTGTTTGTTTTTTAACAACCACACTTTTAATTCCTCTACTGCCTTTTCATCTTGAGCGATTACATCAAACACTTCAATCATTAAAGAATGGGTTTCAATTGGTAATTGATGCCAATAATAACCATAGTTGTACTTCCAATACATTCCCATTTCTTCATTCGATAAAGAACGTTCTTTTAAGGATTTTACTATCGCTTTTGGAGCATCTCCTTTGGCTTCTCTATGTAAGGCTAAAGCTATCATTCCTTGACCGTACATTCCCTTACTCAACCAGTATTTTTCGGCTTGCTCAAAATAATAATCCATCACTTGTTGTATCTTGCGATTGGGTTCAATATCTAGGAAAAATGTTCTAGCATACAAATAATGAATGGCAATACTATTTAGATGGTCATCCTCCCATTTTGCTTTACCTTCATTGACTAATTTTTCCAATTCATTGTACTGTTCAACAATTCTTTCATCGATATAATTAACGGCTTTTGTCGTCATTTTTTTAACCTTCTTATTTGAATGTATTTCTTTGACGCCTAATTTATCCAAATGTCCTAGACCTTCGACTAAATATTGGGTAATGTACCAATTGTCACGACCACCAGGAAACCACGCAAAACCACCATTGCTAAGTTGACGCTCAACGATTTTATCAATCGCCTTTTGTTGTTCGTCTGCCATACGGTTTAGATCGAAAAGTAAGCCTATATTGCGCTTTTGTTCTTCTTCACTTTGAGCATTCATCACCCAAGGGGTCTCTTCTAGTAATGCTGTTTTGAGTTCTTGATTTTTTGACAAATTACTCGCTAGAGCCTTAGCATCCGTTTGTTTCCAATTATCAAAAACACGTTTGATTTTAGGATGTTCATTGGCAACATGAGTCGCTAAACTATTCGCATAATAACGACTAAATATTTGTTCTGTACAATCATAAGGATACTCCATCAAATACGGTAATGCCTGCACCGCATACCAAGCAGGATTAGACGTAAATTCCAGCGTGTAACTATGATGTTGCAAGGTTCTAGAGTTGTTATTTTTCAAACTATTAAACGCAAATGTTTTCGTCTGATTTCCCCTTACGGGTAATGGTAAGGATTCGGTGACCATCATACGGTTTGTTAAAATAGGTATGGTACTTTCTTCCCCGTCAGAGAAGTTGCCTGCTTTAGCGACGACTCTATGCGTTAGAGCATTGACCTTTCCTAGAGGTATATTTAAATTCCACTTTAAAGGAGCAGACTGTCCACCTTGAGCGGTAAAAGGTATTTCAGCCTGTGTATTTCCCAATTGAATATCTACAGGCTCCATTGTTACGGCATCAAAAAGCAGTAGCTTTGCCGTACCAGAAAGCGCATTTTCTGTTAAGTTGCTTACCTTAGCTGTAAATTCAATCTTGTCTCCTTCTCTTACAAATCTAGGAGCATTGGGTTGTACCATTAATTCTTTCTGGGTAACAATTTCTTTTTTAGTAAACCCATATTTTAAGTCTTTTGTATGTCCCATCCCCAAAAATTTCCACTTCGTCAATGCTTCATTCATCTTAAATTTGATAATAACATTGCCCTCTTTATCCGTCATCAAATCGGGAAAGAAAAATACAGTTTCATTTAAGTTTGTTCTTACTTTCACATCAGAAAAATCTTGCTCTTGTGGTCTATTTTCCACTACTGCTTCGTTATCCAATACCTCCACGACACCATCTTCATTTGTATCGTTTAAAGCGCCCCCAGCAGCAACTGGTGGTGGCGGCGGTGGTGCTGATGATTTTTCCATTTTTTTTCTACTCCTCTTAGATTCTGGTGCAGCACTCATTGCCATCATATCTCTACGTCCACCATAATATCCGCCTCCCCAAAAGGGGAAATTAAACCAATTCAATACTCTATAAGCTCTATTTTTACTTTTTACTCTGTCGGGTTGCCATTGATTATATACCAACCTAGAACTTCCCATGTTATAGGTATTATCTTCTGTACGTATTACACTATAAGCATACGGATAAAGTCCCATTGTCCAATTATTGACGGCAAAAGCATCCAAAGAGGCATCGTACATCGTTGCCAGCATTTCAGCACTTACTTTCTCGCCTTTGTCTCCAGTTATTTTCACGCGCCATTCTTCTTCTTGTCCAGGACTCAACTTGTCTCGGAAGGTCGAATATTCAATTTTCAAATCTTTATTTTTCCAAGGAACAGAAATCATATGCCTAGTACTATAGGCTCGATTTAGTGCCGCATACGTCAAGTGGTAATATAAGCCCCCTCTATATTTTTCAACGATAGGAATAGTTCTTTTTTCAAGTTCATTAATAGTCAACCATTTCCGCTCTATAATTTTCCCATCATGTTCTAGTTCGTATAATAGTTTTCTTTTTTCATTCCCTGATACCAGATAAAAAATAGCAGACTCATTGGGTTGACAGTCGATTTTAAACGGAATATGCTCTAATAAATCTAAGGTTGGGTAGGTCTTTGCCTTCAAATCGTACACAGTAAATACTTTTTGAATCTCTATCGATTCACCATACTTATCTTGGGTTTTTAATATCATCTTATACATTCCTGCTGACCATCCTCTCGTATTTAGTTCGACTTCCTGTTCTTGAGCAGTATCAAACTTTCCATTAAAAACTTCTCTTACCTTTTTCCAATTCTTTGTTTCGTCTTCATCTTGATAAGCATATTGAGGAAAATCCTTTTTAAATTCGGCCTTTGATAAAATAAATTTATCGGGTTTATTCCAATATCTTGTTACAAAAGTATTCTTTGGCATTTCCAATTGTTCAATTGTAATCGTACCTTGTGCTTTTTCCTCTCCTCCGTCTAAATTTGTTGTACTAATTTCTATACTTTTCAAACTATCTTTATTGATTTTAATACCAATGTCAACTGTAACATTTAAAGCGATATAACCGATATTAACACTTGTCGTATTGCTTCTAGTCTCTCCTGTAATATCTACGACATCCGCATAGACTTTATAGGAGAACTGGGGTTTCTTATCTCTAGAAACCGACTTATCTGGTAAAGCTTGAAAGGACACCTTAAATGCTCCATTCTCATCTGTTGTCGTTTCTCCATTTGCGATTTCCTGAGCTGAGGTATTGTAAGAAATTCTTCCCCACATCCACCAACGCCAATACGGAAAACTCGTTTGACGCACAACACGATATTTCACCTTAGCACCATCTATATTGTTCCCTGCGAAGGCTTTTGCATACCCTTCTACAGTAACATTATCATTCACTTTATAAGCCTCTTCCATTTGTTTGAATTTTACTTCAAATTTTGGTCTTTTATACTCTTCAACCCTAAAGAATTTACTACTATTTCCATAACTAGATTGGAGATGCATTTGACCTAAAAGACCTGATGTTGGGGCAATAAATGTTCCATTAAATGTACCATACTCATTTGTACGAAACTTCTGAGTAGCAATGTCCTGATAATTCGCATCCTTAAAGGTCACTGTGATTTCTTGATTAGCAGCAATACTTGGCATAGCTTCAGTATCCTTCTCTATTACTAAACCCTTAAAGTAAATCGTTTGTCCAGGTCTGTATATCGCTCGATCCAAGAAAAATTGTGTCGTTTTTACAGGTTTTTTAACTCTATCGTAATAATAGTTATTGAATCCTCTATCTGGTTCTAACCAGTCATTTCCTTTAGAAAACCGAGCCTTAAAATTGCCTCTCTCTCCAATTCCACTTACCTTAACGACTCCATCTTTATCCGTTGTCCCTTCCCATTTCTTTTTAAAATTATATTTCCTTGTAAGTGAACTATATTTTTGTTCAAAGATTTCAGTTTTAACGCCTTCAATTGGCTCTCCTGTGCGTCTATTGGTTACAATAAATTCTTGCTCTTTTTCTTTTTTTCTACTAAAAAATCCCATATTAGAAATATGTCCAATGACATAAGCTGTTGCATTGTTTTCTATTCCAAAGTCAGGGTTATCTGCTACCATAAGTGCATATGCTCCAAGTGGTAATGGATCAATTTTGAGTTCTACACTATGCTCTAAATAATCTCCATCATCTTCTAAGGAATGATTTTGAGTTTGAAGTATTTCTTTTTTATTTAAAAATTCGATATAGTTCCTTTGCCCTTGAAAATCTTCCATAATTTTCAGGTCTTCTTCCGTTAACTTAACGGCTTTTAACCATACTTTTTGTATGTTTTTGTATCCTAGGATTACTAATGAAGGTTGTTGTGTAGGATTAACATCTTCTATATTTAGGACAAGATTTTTATTTAATATTTGAGATTTATGTTGTTTTAATCGATTTGTACCAAAAGCATTCGGAAATTTGCGAATGCCTTCTTCACAAATCTCTAATGCCTTTTTTCTGTGCCATTTATGTTCTTCATTGTTAGAATGTTTATCATATAAATTGACATCTTGCATATACGCTTCAGCTAGTTTCACCATGGCTTCTGTACTAGAAGGATGCGATTTATAACGCTTTATTATTTCTTTTAGCTGATTAACATACAGGCTTTTTTTATTGTTTATTGTCGCATTTCTATGTACAAAGCCCAATCTCTTTAGGTTGATACTCATCAATGCTCCTACATTTTCCTCTTTCAGTCTGAATTTCAATAGTTCTTGAAAAAGTTGTAAGGCTTTATATTTATAAGAAGCCAGATCTTTTGTCTTAAAATTAAATGCCGCAAAGGTTTTTGCATCTTCGAAAGCTTCTTCTTGATCAATATAAAACTTATAAGCTGGCTCTGTTAGGTGACTACGCTCGTTTCGAAAATAATCGATTGCTCGATGTGCTAAGAAATCATATAAGGTAGGTCGAAGGTCTTCTACATTTTTTTGTGTTGAAGTGATGACATCAAATTTTTGAATCGGAACACTTTGAATAGATTTATCTTTTACAGATGCAAGGTATAGATCGCTACTTTTTTTAAGAAAATCGCCTATAGACCATGTTTGGATATCTTCCTTTTTAAAGCTACTATTCGTTTCCGATCGGCTTTTAATTTTCCATTGGTGGTTATTAAAATATTGCTGATACATCTCAGCAAGGATAGATTGTAATATCGCCTTAACAGGATTTGATGCTATAAACATTTCTTTTTCAACATCTTTAATCGCATTTTCTAAACCATTTTCTTCGAGTTGGCTTTGATATTTATTTTTATAAATAATCGTCTTTATAAATTGAGCATCATTTCTACTTTTTTTTGCTTTAGTATAGAGTTTTTCAACTTTTTCTAAAGCAGACTTAGGGAGACCCTGTCTTTCTAAAGAATCAATGGTTTTCCATTCTTTCTCAAAATCATCATTGTTGTTAAAATTAAGCATACTATTGGTCTCTTTTGGTTGTGGCGTTCCATTCGTTGTTGCAAAAATATTTAGCAAGGCAAACAACAACAATCCACAAATAAATAATGGTAATTTTTTCATAAAAAATTGTTTAATAGGTTCTTTGATACTGAAATTCGAGATCTCCAGTTTTTTTAATATTGGGTAGTTCATACTTCAGAATGGGTTTATCAAAAATTCTAATATTCCAAATATACATCAATAATACATCAAATGTATATTACTAAAAATAATCATAATATGTTCTAGGATGAAAAAGAGCAATTGAGAGGTGTATTCCTTATTTATGTTTAACAGTTTATTAACCAATAATGATGACTAACAATAAAAATATATAATTGAACAAATATTAAACATAATTACCTATGTAGTATTAATGTAGTTTTGATGTAGTGTTTTTGTAGCATTTTACAAGTGGAAATATTCAAAAAAAGATTTTAAATTAGTGTAACTTTTGAATTGCACACCTAATTACAACTTTACAAATAACATTATTTTGTAACAACTTAAACCCCAAATGATTGTTTACAACACAAAAAGTGTCTCTCATATTGTAGAGCAAATAGAGAAGCATCGCCCCTCTTCAAAAAAAGGGTTAGTTATGTTCATTGGTGAACATTGTACTATTAGTATACCGCTACTAATAAAAAGGCTTCAGTATTTAAACTGTCCATTTGTAGGTCTCATTGTTCCAGGTGTTTTAGATAAAGATGGTGTTTATGACGATGCTATTATTGTCAAGTATTTTGAATTTTCTCAACCTCCCATCCTGGTAAAAAATATTTCTAATACTCCGATCAATTTAAGTACTAGTCCTTTTTCTTCATCAGATACATTATTAACCTTTATTGATGGATATACAGAACGTATTGGAAAAATACTTTTTGATATGTATAATAACCTTTCTTATGATCATTCCATTGTAGGTTCAGCTGTTGGAAGTATAGAATCAAAAAATAGAAAATGTATTTTTACAAATGATGGTTATTTCGAAGATGCAGCATTGATTGTACCAATTTCAGCTTCTTGTAAAGCTATTGCGAAACATGGTTTTCAAAAAGCATTTGGTCCACTTATTGCTACTAAAACAAAAGGTAAGACCATTCAACAATTAAATTGGGAATCTGCTTTACCTATCTACAAACAAGCGGTTGAACAATTAACTGGAATCTACCTCAGTAAAGAAGAATTATTCAATATATCATGGGCTTACCCAATAGGAATATACAAAGAAGACAGTGAAAATATTGTAAGAGATATTAGCAGTTCAAGCAATCTGGATGCTATCAATGCACATGTTGAAATTAGTGATGATACAGTACTTTATGTAATGAACCACTCTGAACAAAATCTAATACAGGCAGCCAAAAACGCAACTCAAACATCAATTGCGGGAATTGACAAGTCTAGAATTGAAGACTTTATTGTTTTTGATTGTATTTCTAGATACCAAATTTTGTCCGAAAAGTTTAATCAAGCTTTAAAAGTCATTGAAGAATCTTTACACCCTAGTTTTGACAACTTTGAAGGTGTATTAAGTTTAGGTGAAATTAATTCATATGATAATAGTCTTTTTGAATTTTACAACAAGACAATTGTAGCTGCTAGCTTTTACAATTGAGTCCAAAGAAAACAAATCGCACAAATGAGGAATAATTACCATACAAAAATCGAAGAACAGCTGCTTGTATTATACGAGCTTTCTTTTGCTGCAATGTCTTCAACCAACATACGAGAAAATTGTCTCTTATTCTTCAAAACGCTAATGTCTCGTAAAAATTTAAATTCTGCCATATATTTAAGATGGGATAAGGTATTAAACAATGATTCAATTCAATATTGTCAACATATTCCCAAAAGGGTTATGAAAAATAATTTTAAGTTTAGTCATAATTTCTTACAAAAACTATTTGAAGATGAAACAGACAAAATCGTTGATCAGGAAGGATTAAAAACACTCAAAGAAATACTACACACTCCACAAAAGTATCATTTATGCTATCGTATAAGTGCCCAGTCAATACTAATCTTAGGTAGAGAGTTACATCCTTTTACAGAAAAAGAAAAAAATCAACTTAGTCGAGTCATGCATAAATTTGGGCATTATATGGAAGGCTTATTTTATAGAGAAGAAATCAAATTAGAATCCCAAAAAAGAAAAGAATCAGAGCAAAATTTGCTAGCCAAGAATGAAGAACTACAACGTTATATTTCTTCAAATATTCAATTAGAGAATTTTGCCCATATCGCTTCGCATGACTTAAAAGCCCCTTTACGAACTATTAAAAGTTATTCAGAACTATTAGAGCTTAAAATTAAAAATCGATTGCAAGAAGATGAACAAGAATTATTAAAGATGATTAAGAATAGTTCAGCAAATATGACTGCTTTAATAAATGACCTCTTAAGCTATTCTAAAATTGATACCGAACCAATGTTATTTAGAAAAGTAAAAACGATTGATCTCATTGATAGTATTCTAAATGAAATAAAGTTTGATATTGCAACTAAAAAAGCTAGTATTAAAATTGAAAATCTGCCAGAAAACATTATTGTAGATAGGGTTAAAGTACGACAAGTATTCCAAAACCTGATTTCAAACGCTATCAAATATTCGAAAGAAAAGACTGTTCCAAGAATAAAAATAAATTGTACTGAACTCATTAATTTCTGGCAATTTACAGTAGAAGATAATGGAGTGGGAATTGAAAAACATTTCCATGAAAGGGTATTTCACATGTTCCAAAGAATTATTTCCAGTAATAAACATCAAGGTTCAGGTATTGGCTTAGCTATCTGTAAAAAAGTTATCCAATATCATGGTGGAACAATTCGACTAGAATCTGAATTGAATCATGGTAGCAAATTTATTTTTACTATTCCAAAACGGCTAGTTTCTACAATAACCAATTATAATAAACAGTATTCTAGTACTCAGTCTATTCATAGTTTTGAAAACTTAAAAAACAAACTTACAAAAGATAAATAGAAAAGTATAGACTCACCTCTTAGGGCTTCTTTGTAAAAAGACCCCATCACTTTACTCGATAGAGAAAATCTTTTTTCCTTTGATACTTAATTTAACATATATTCCATATATTTTATTTCTAAAATAAAATATATTAGTCACTAGTGACTAATCATAAAAAATAATTACCTTTATTTTACGGATTTCCCAATCCATAACCTTGAAATTTTATTTATATGGCAGTATTAAAATCAACCATCAACATCAATAATCAGACTGCTCAAAACAATAAACAAGAAATGCTCACCCTTCTAGAGCAACTCAACAATAATTTAAAAGAGAGTCTTTTTCAAGGAAAAGAACATCATATTGCAAAAGCAAGGAAAAGAAATAAACTATTGGCTAGAGAACGTATCGAATTACTATTAGATAAAGATAGTCCTTTCTTAGAATTATTACCCTTAGCTGGACTAGAGGGCAAGGGCTTTGGAGCGGGAGGTACTAATGTTGCAGGGATTGGACTTGTTCAAGGAAAACTATGTGTCATCAATTCTAATGTGGGTACTCGAAAAGGAGGTTCAATTGATTATGTAACAATGCAAAAATCTATCCGAGTAAATGATATTACGATTGAAAATAAATTGCCCACCATAAATCTAGTAGAAAGTGGTGGAGCTAACCTACCTGACCAAGCACGTTGCTTCAATCTGGGCGGACGAGTCTTTAGAGATATTACCAATCGTTCAAAACTCGGTCTGACAACTATATCTATTGTCTTTGGTAATGCTACTGCTGGTGGCGCTTATGTGCCAGGTATGTCCGATTTTTCTATTTTTCAAAAAAAATCTGCTAAAGTGTTTTTAGCAGGCCCTCCCCTAGTAAAAATGGCGACCAATGAAGTTGCTACAGACGAAGAATTGGGTGGTGCCGAAATGCATAGTCAAATATCTGGTGTGAGTGATTATTTAGCAGAAGATGAACTAGATGGAATACGAATTGCCCGAGATATTATGCGTTTTATAAAAGTTACTCAACCTCATTTTTTACCAAAGGATAATATTCTTGCTCCCCTGTTTTCTTCTGAAGAAATTCTTTCTATTGTTCCCGTTAATACCAAAACCCCCTTTGATATTCGAGAGTTAATTATGCGAGTAGTAGATGGTTCTGATTTTTCAGAGTTTAAGCCTGATTATGGAAATACTTTAGTAACAGGTTGGACACATATTCATGGCTATCCCGTAGGAATTATTGGTAATAATGGGGTCATATTTTCCGAATCTGCAAATAAAGGAGCTCAGTTTATACAACTCTGTAATAAAAATGATACCCCAATTATTTTCATCCATAATACAACAGGATATATGGTCGGAAAAGCATACGAAGAAGGCGGAATCATCAAAAATGGCGCTAAACTCATCAATGCTGTTTCAAATAGCACAGTTCCACATATTACACTAATGGTAGGCAATTCTTATGGTGCTGGAAATTATGGAATGAGTGGTCGCTCCTACAGACCTCGCTTCTTATTTACCTATCCTAATGCAAAGATAGGTGTCATGGGAGGCGAACAACTAGCAGGGGTAATGGAAATCGTACAACGTACTTCTGCTAAATCTAAAGGTATAAAATACGACGAAGAAAATGGCGCTATGATCAAAGCTTTATTAATTCAAGAAGCAGAATCTAAAGCATCTGCTTGGCATTCAACTTCAGAGGTTTGGGATGATGGTGTAATTGATCCTAGAGCAACAAGAAATTATCTCGGATTTGTACTGGCAATCGTCTATAACCAACCTATTAAAGGAACTGAAGGGTATGGGGTATGGAGGCATTAGTAATGTCGTAATGTGTTAATTTAATTATTATGCTAATAAATACAATTCTAATAGCCAATCGAGGCGAAATAGCATCTCGAATCATTAGAACCTGTCGAAAAATGGGAATTACAAGTATTGCTATTTTTTCGGATGCTGATAGTGACAGTTTATTTGTAAAAAAAGCAGATAGGGCTGTTTATATTGGTACAAATAATCCATCGAATTCTTATCTCAATCAAGACAAAATTATCCATATTGCCCGACAACATGGAGCAGATGCGATTCATCCAGGTTATGGGTTCTTAGCTGAAAACGCCGTATTTGCTGAACGATGTGCAAAGGAAGGCATTATTTTTATTGGACCTAATCCCGAAGCCATAGCTGCGATGGGTTCTAAATCTAAAGCAAAAGCTATTATGCGACAACATGGTGTTCCTATAATTATGGGGTATCAAGGAGAGGATCAACAAGATAAACAATTGGCTCAAGAAGCATTAAAAATAGGATTTCCAGTACTATTAAAAGCTGCGGCTGGTGGTGGTGGTAAAGGGATGCGAATTGTACATAAAGAGCCTGAGCTACTACAAAATATTGCAGCCGCTAAAAGAGAAGCTAAAGCTGCCTTTGGAGATGATGAATTGATTATTGAAAAATATATTTCTAAAGGAAGGCATATAGAATTCCAAATCTTTGGTGATAAACATGGTAATGCTATTCATATTTTAGAACGAGAGTGTAGCATTCAACGGCGTTATCAAAAGATACTTGAGGAAAGCCCTTCTCCTATTTTAGATGATCATACAAGAGCAAGAATGGGCAAAGCTGCTGTTAAAGCAGCTAGGGCTTTAAACTATGATAATGCGGGGACTGTAGAATTTATTTTTGATGAAACATCTAACCATTTCTTTTTTTTGGAGGTTAACACTCGATTACAAGTAGAACACCCTGTTACAGAAGAAATTACAGGATTGGATCTAGTTGAATTACAAATCGAAGTAGCAGAGGGCAAAGCCCTTCCAATTTCACAAAAAGACATAAAAAGTAATGGATATGCTGTAGAAGCTAGATTATATGCAGAAGACCCGAGCAATGATTTTTTACCCGCTACTGGAACTGTCGAACTTTGGGACAGTCCTGAAGTAGATGGATTGCGTATTGAAACCGCTATCCAATCAGGTTCTGAAATATCTATTCATTATGATCCTATGATTGCAAAAATTATTATTTGGGCTAAAAATAGAAAAACAGCACATCGGAAAATGGCATATACACTTAAACATTTGAAATGCCTAGGGTTAAAAACCAATCAAGATTTTCTAATACATCTTTTTAAACAAGATGCAATTCAAATAGGAAATTATGATACACATTATATTAAAAATCATTTCGATCCAAGTACGTATAATCAAAAATCAACATTCCAACTTGAACTAGCAGCAATTGCAACAACCCTATTTAATTGGTATGAGAGAAACCAAAATCGTACATTATTGAAACATCTTCCTTCTGGCTGGAGGAATAATAGATATGCACCACAAACCATACATTATACATCTGGTGATAACAAATTAAAGGTGGAATACATTACACATCAAAAATTCCACTTCGATTTTCTAATTGGAGAAAACAAATACAAAATCCAGTTAATTAATGTTATAAAGCCATCTATTTTATTTAGAATTAATACTGTTCAGTATCAGGCGACTATCTCTTATCATCACTATCAATATTATATACATTTACCCGAAACAGGAAATATTCATTTGGAACAAATACAACGTTTTCCAATCAAAAAAACGGCAAAAATAGAAGGAGGCTATGAAGCTCCAATGCCCTCTCAAATCATCAAAATATTGGTCTCTGCTGGTCAACGTGTAAAAATGAATGATACCTTAATGATAATTTCTTCAATGAAAATGGAAAATACAATTACCGCTGAACAAGATGGCTTAGTAACAGAAATCTATGCTACAGAAGGACAAAATGTGAAAACAGGTTTTTTATTACTTAAAATAGAATAAGCGATTAAGAGGATATAAATCATTAGTCATTATTGACTATTTTTAAAAAATATTCCTATCCATGAAGCTATCCACCAAACAAAAAATAATCAATAAAGCTATTGAATTATTCAATAAAAATGGGTTTTCGGCGGTCACTTTATACGAGATAGCGGTGGCCTTGAAAATGACTCGAGGTAATTTGACCTATCATTTCAAAGATAAAGATCAATTACTAAAAGTGATTGCAGAAGAGTTATGGATGAAAATGAAAACAGAACGGAATAAAGTAAGGAAATTTCCTTCATTTGAAAACCTACATAATGAAATCCAATTATATTATCGAATTCAAAAAGCCTATTCTTTTATTTTTTTAGACTATCATGTTTTAAATCATAATGCTATTCAGTCAGACTTTCGAAAAATGACTCATCAGTATATCAAAGAATGTGAGGCAACAATTGCTTTTGCTATTTCAGCAGGAAATATGCATCCAGAACCCTTTGAAGGAATGTATCATAATCTTGCTTTTACAACTTGGATGATCTCATTCTATTGGTTTAGCCAACAAATGATTCGTGGAGAATATGTTGATAGTCATCACGATGATGGAGAAATGAAAATATGGAGTATCTTACTACCCCATTTCACACAGAAAGGATTAAAAGCTTTTAGAGATTTTTTTGGAGAAGATTACCTTAAGAGACTAGGAAAATCCTTTAATTCAGATATTGCAAATTATGTAAAATTTTGATTCTAAATAACTTTCAATTTCAAGTAACAATATGAACAAAGATAAAATTATCCTCTCAGCAGCCTTAACAGGAGCGGCAACCAATCGTACACATTGTCCTCATATTCCATATACTCCTGAAGAAATAGGAGAAGAAGCTAAACGTGCTGTTGATGCTGGAGCCTCAATCGTACACATCCATGCACGAGAAGATGACGGAACACCAAGTTGGAGAACAGAAGTATTTGAAAATATTCAAAAAGAAGTTCGAAAAAGATGTCCTGATGTTATTATCAATTATTCTACAGGAGCTTTAGGTATTTCTGTTGAAGAGCGTACCGCACACCTCCCCATCACTCAACCAGAGATGGCCGCTTTTAATATGGGAAGCATGAATTATGCAATTTTTTCTAAACGGAGAAAGCAATTCTTGTGGAATGCCGTTTTTGAAAATTCTTTTGATACCATGATGACCGTCGTAAAAACGATGAACGAGAACGGTATTTGTCCAGAGATGGAATGTTTTGATACTGGACATATTCGAAATGCTGAACCGCTACGTTTAATGGGCTTAATTCCAGCTAATGCTTGTTACAGTTTAGTCATGGGCGTATTAGGAGGAATCCCTGCTACCCCTGAGAATCTGATTCACCAAATCAAGCAAGTTCCTGAAGGAGCATACTGGCAAACAATTGTGATTAGTAGAATGCAATGGAAACTCTGTGCATTGGCTACGGTTATGGGGGGAAATATTCGTGTGGGGCTAGAAGATAATTTCTATTTACCCAATGGTGAGATGGCAAAATCCAATGGCGAATTGGTGGCACAAGCAACTCAGCTAGTTCGCAACATAGGAAGAGAACCAGCCTCTATTGCGGAGACAAGAGAATGGCTTAATATCAATCGCATTAGTTAAAAACAGCAATTTATTAGAATGTTTAAAGAAAATACATTTCAAGGAAAAGTAGTTTTAGTAACAGGAGGACGTTCAGGGATAGGATATCAGATAGCAAAAGATATGCTTATACTAGGAGCAAAAGTGGTCATTTGTTCTAGGAAAAAAATCCCCCTATTAGAAGCCAAAGATCAATTGAAAACATATGGAGATATAGAAGCAATGCCTTGTGATATTCGAAAAGAAGAAGAAATTGAACAACTCGCAGCGTTTATTAAAAAACAACATGGCAGATTAGATATACTCGTAAATAATGCAGGAGGACAGTTCCCAACGCTCGCAGAATATACTAATAATAAAGGATGGAATGCCGTAATAAACAATAACCTCAATGGAACATTTTATATGACTCGTATTATGGCTAATCATTTTTTCCTTCCTCAAAAATCGGGTGTTATCATTAACATTATTGTTGATATTTATAGAGGGTTTCCAGGAATGGTACATACTGGTGCAGCCCGTGCTGGTGTAGAAAACATGACCAAAACCCTTGCCCAAGAATGGAGTCATGCTAATATTCGTATCAATTGTGTAGCACCTGGCACAATAGAAAGTTCAGGCTTAGATACTTATCCACAAGCCATTCAAGATATGTTTGAAGAAGCTAAAAAAGCCAATCCATTAGGACGATTTGGAAGAGTAGAGGATGTTTCAAATGCTGTCTGTTTCCTCGCCAGTCCTTTGGCTTCCTATATAACAGGTATCTCTTTATATGTGGATGGTGCGCAACATTTAAACTACGACAATATGGCATTGCCTAGGATTTTAAAATCATTTATGACCTAATTCTTATTCAATCCTTATTGCGATTTTCATTTTTATAAAAAATTCAAATTGTTTTCCTAAAAGCTCGTATGAATTACTTAGACGATGGTGCTCATCTACTAAAAGTACTTTAACTGGTTCACTTTCCTTTCCATGTGAAAATAGTATTGTTTTCATGTTAGACGATTATTTACAGATTATCTAAAAGACAACATGAGTCATCCCAAAAGTAATGTACTCACGTAAGATTATGAAAAAAAGAACC
>JAHDBJ010000040.1 GCA_020630435.1 Saprospiraceae bacterium | reverse complement strand
TCTCAAAAAATTCGTAGGAATAGCGTATACACAATGTTACTATACATTGTATATCTAAGAAAAGAAATAAGATATCTCCTAAGAAGGGAGGTAGAATGAGGGGAAGTAGAAGAAACTTATAACAGGGATGAATGTAATTTTCTTATTTTAAATCATAAATAACTTAAAATTCTTTATATAGCCTACTTCACAAAGAAATACTACTATATAATGAAAGATTACAATTCCCATTACGTTTAAAAATATTGTAAAAACTATATTTAATTACTCTCTAAACAATAATAGCAATCTTTTGTAGATTTTTATAGGTGCAATGAATAAATGTGAATTATGGATAAATAAGTGTAGTAAAAACTTAAATTTTTCTAATACTAAAAAACTAAGAAGGGTTTCCTTCTAGTTACTGTCCTATTAGTAATATACTTAAAAGACTTTAGTAGAAAATGATGAGGATTTAATATTGAAGTTGTTCAAAAAGTCAATCCCAAAAGAGAGATTGAATAAAAGGTTGCAAAAGGATTAATTTGTTGTTTCCAATACTAACAAAAAAACTTCTGCAATATGTATGTAAATTTATCTGAAAAATTTATTTCTCTATTTGAGTCGAACTGAAATTAGTTCTATTTCTCAAATCAATCGAGTAGAATACCACTAGACATTATTCTTACTCAAAAGGTAAATGAGAATGGTTTAACTTGCATCAAGCAAGTTTTTTATTTTTTTCAAAAAGATATCTTTTCTTCTAGAAGAAACTTCCAAATGTGAGTCGTCATTTAGTACAACGTAGCCCCCTTTGCCTTTAACGTACTTAGAAACGTATTTAAGATTTACAAGATGTTTATGATGAATTCTACTAAATTGATAACGTTCTAACATTTCTTCATAAAATCCTAAATTCTTAGAAACGATAATTTCACTACCATCTTGTAGATAGAATACAGTATAATTTTTATCTGCTTCGCACCTTATGATCTCGTCAATATTCACAAAGGAAATCCCTTCGAAACAAGGAAGGGCAATTTTTTTGACTTGCTGATTAAGAGTAGACTGAAGAATTTGAAGCTGTGTATGAAGCGCAGTAGTATTATCTCCTTTTTTTTCTTTGAAGATTTCAACAACCTTTTGTAATTCTAGCAAATTGATAGGTTTCAACAAATAGTGTAACGCCGAAAAATCGAAAGCTCTAATTGCGTACTCCTCATAAGCTGTGGTAAAAACAACTTCAAAATCGTGTTTACTTATCCTTTCTAAAATATCGAAGCCATCACCATCTTCCATTTCTATATCTAAAAAAACTATGTCAGGGGATATTTTACTGAGTAGTTCTACTCCCTCGCTTACACTGTTTGCTGTGCCTATTACTTCTACATCTGGACAATAATCCTTTAATAAATTTCTTAAAGTCTTTATCCCTTTATCTTCATCATCTATTAATGCCGCTTTAATCATACTAATTTGTTATCATTTGCTTTGAGTCAAAAAGTATATCACAATAATTCATTTTTCTATTAGGTATACTTATTATTGGTTTTTATCACGATAATGTCTCAAAACAGGTTTTGAATGTTACTCTCTCAATATTACTTAACGAGATTTGTTTAACAACTGTTGCATATTATAGTGTTTTTCCTATAAGTTTATGACAAAAGCAATATATAAATTCTTAGTAAAACATCCTAATTTGCTTGTAATCCCAAAGTAACAATTATTAAGTTTTTGATATAAAATAGGAGTAAGCATATTTCATACCCTTACTCCTATTACCTATAAAACTCATCTAATAATATCTTATTTATTTACTCTATGAAATTTATAATCTTTAAATCGAAGTATATTAACAAAGCGATTTTCTATTTGCAATACTCTAGAAAAAGAATCATCATTAGGTGCATATGTTTGTTGAAAATCAAAATTGGTATGCAACCGATTATCACGTTCTAGTTTATATTGAAAATATGCACCATTTTTGGCAATAGTTCTTCCAAAGTATAAGGTTACATCATATCCTATAAAAGCATCTTTGGTAGGTAGTGTACCATAAAGTGTATAGAAATCAGATGCAAAACGCTTAATTTTGTCACTTTCATTGTCTACAAAGGTAGCACTACTTATATGAACATTTAATTTTTCAAAATAATCATAACTAATTTTGTCAAATCGCATCCATTGAGGCATTCCATAAACAACAACAGGATTTCTTTGACGAGCGATAAATATCCTTCTTAAAATATCCCCCACAAAACCTTCACTCCAAGAAGGAATAATAAAAACAGTAGTATCCCCTTCAACAAAAACATCTGCCAAATCAACATCATCACTACCTTCTGTTATAATCATCTCTCTGAGACGTTCAGCATTTGTTGATCCTTCAACTATATAATTCGCATCTTGTAAAGCTTTAAAACGGGATGCTTCATTCCCTCCATTTCGACAAAGCAATCGAATTTGGCTACTCCTAAATCGGCTTTTTGCATCTCTCATTATAGCTTCCAAATGCGTATTCAAATAAGGACTTACCTGTATATAGTACGGATTGTCATCTGTAATTCCTGTACTTGGATTCCAAGGAGAAACCAATACTTTCTTTTTTTCTTTAGCAAATTTTGCTACCTCTTTCAATACTGACTTAGAACGTGGTCCAATAATCATATGTGCATTTTGCAACTCTGAACGATTGAGAATATTTTTAACCTCTGCAGCAGAACCTTTTGAGTCGAATACAGATACATTTAGATTAACATCTTCATCTTCCAAATGATATAACGCTAACTTTGCACCTGTATAAAACTGTAATGCTTTAGCTGAAGTCCCTGTAATTTCTGTAGGATTAGCACCTACCCTATTCGTCAGAAATGGCATGAGTATAGAGACATTATATGTACCATATTTTACCTCACCTCTAGGCTCGGGTTCTGGCACATCTGGTCTTGTATTTTTAGGAATAGGGTCTGGTTCTTTTTTAGGTTGAACGACTACCTTTTTAGGTGGTGATTTAATAGGAGGGTAAGCATCGGGACGAGACGACCAGATAATAGTATCCAGTGTACCATCGGTTTTTGCTCTTGGTTTACTTGAATTTCGAGGCGTTTTGTAGCGTTTTTTACCACGGATTTCGCCTAGTTCTCCCCTATCGGTCTTGGGGCCATCTGCTTTTTTTAATCCTCCGCAAGAAAACAACAATAAAGCAGCAAAGATAAATCCTATCCAGGCTATTTTATTCCCATTCAATTGTCGCAGGGGGCTTAGTACTGATGTCATAAACAACTCTATTTATACCTTTAACTTGATTGATTATTTCACTTGACACTTTTGCCAAAAACTCATAAGGTAATTGACTCCATTCTGCTGTCATACCATCTAATGAGTTAACACATCGTAAGGCTACAGCTTGCTCGTATGTACGCTCATCACCCATAACCCCAACGGATTGAACAGGCAATAATATTGTACCAGCTTGCCAAACTTTATCATAAAGATCATATTTTTTAAGATTATTTATAAAAATATGATCAGCTTCTTGTAATAATCTAACTTTTTGGGGGCTTATATCCCCTAATATACGTATCGCTAATCCTGGTCCAGGAAACGGATGACGCCCTATAATTCGCTCTGTTATCCCCATTGCTCTCCCTACTCGCCTTACTTCGTCTTTAAACAACATTCTTAATGGCTCTACTATTTTTAGTTTTAATTTTTCTGGTAATCCTCCAACATTATGATGTGATTTTATGGTAACAGAAGGACCATGAACAGAAACAGATTCGATCACATCAGGGTAGATTGTTCCTTGACCTAACCATTTAACATCACTAAATTTAGCCGCTTCTTCCTCAAAAACATCTATGAAACATTTACCTATTGCTTTACGTTTTTTTTCAGGGTCAGTAACCCCTGCTAAAATCGCCCAAAATCGCTCTCTTGCATCTACTCCTTTTATATTGAGTCCCATTCCTTCATATGAAGTCAGTACTTCCTCAAATTCATTTTTTCTTAATAAACCATTATCCACAAAAAAACAATATAGGTTTTCACCAATTGCTTTATGTAGAAGCATCGCTCCAACTGTAGAGTCAACTCCTCCAGATAATGCCATTAAAACTTTTTCATCACCAATTTGTTCCTGTAATGTTTTGACTGTTTCTTCGACAAATGCATCAGGTGTCCAATCTCCAACACAACCCGAAACCTTACAAACAAAATTTTCGATTATCTGTTTTCCTTCTTCACTATGTGTTACTTCGGGATGAAACTGTATACCATATACAACTTGTTCAAAGTCGTTGCAACGATAGGCGGCTACATCTATACTTTCCGTTTTTGCTAGACAATCAAAATAACTAGGTAAAGCTGTAATCGTATCACCATGAGACATCCAAATTTGAGATCCTTCACTAATATTTTCCAATAAGATATCTGGTTTAACAATATTCAATTCGGCTTTACCATATTCTCTTTTTTTGGACGGTGCTACAGTCCCTCCATAATGATTGGCTAAATATTGTGCGCCATAACAAATCCCTAATACGGGTCTTTTACCAATTAATACATCTAAAGTAGGATGCAAAGCATTTTCATCTGTAACAGAAAAAGGGCTACCAGATAATATAATACCTTTAATCGAAGCATCTAGAACAGGTATTTTATTAAAAGGTACAATTTCACTATATACTTTCAACTCTCGAACTCTTCTTGCGATAAGTTGCGTATATTGCGAACCGAAGTCAAGGATAAGTATTTTCTCTTTCATCTTGGCTGCAAAGATAGAATTTTGATTGATTTTCAACGTATTCTAATCTTTGTTTTTCTGAATTGAATATTAGACTTTATACGCTATCAATTACATGAACTATATCGTCCTACTTTTAGTATCTGCATTAGTTATTTTTTTAATATTAAAAATACAAAAGAAAAATGGTTGGAAAACACCCAATATTCCATTTCCTAAAGATTGGAGAATCCTATTAATACAAGAAGTCGCCTTTTATAATAGTCTCAATCCAGAAGAAAAAAAACAGTTTGAATATAAAGTACAAGAATTTTTGTTAAACTACCGGATAACAGGTATCCAAACCACAGTAGAGTTGATAGATAAGTTATTAATTGCTGCTAGCGGTATTATTCCTATTTTCAAGTTTCCTAGTTGGAAATATACAAACCTTTACGAAATTCTTTTATACCCCAACACTTTTGATGAAGATTTTAAAACAACAGGAAAAGGTAGGCGTATCTTAGGTATGGTTGGAACGGGGTTTATGGAAGGAAAAATGATTCTTTCTAAACCAGCTCTACATCATGGTTTTGATAATTCCACGGATAAACGAAATACTGCTATACATGAATTTATTCACCTAATTGATAAAATGGATGGTTCTATTGATGGTATTCCTAAACTACTCCTAGAACGACCCTATGTTTTGCCTTGGTTTGAGTTAATTAATAATAAAATGGATGAAATCTATCACAATCATTCTGATATTAACCCCTATGGGGGAAAAAATAAAGTAGAGTTTTTTGCCGTTGCTAGTGAATATTTTTTTGAACGCCCTAAACTCTTAGCAAAAAAACATCCAAAATTATATGAAATGTTAGAGGAAATATTTGATCATGATATGGAAGATAGAGTATTAAAAAGTAAACAATGTTGTGTCGGTCGAAACAGTCCTTGTCCTTGTGAAAGTGGTAAAAAATTCAAACACTGTTGTGGGGCCGTTCACTTTAGTTAATACACTCCTATTTTCTATCTATCAAATTTGTTTTGACATAATTTTTGATAAAGTCTTCCCGATATGTTCTGCCTAGAGGAATCTCAATCTTCCTTAATTTTATTAAATCAATATCAACAGAACTAATCTGATTAACATTAACAATATAAGATTTGCTCACTCTAGCAAAGATAGTTGGTGGTAGTTGTTTTAAGATGGTTTTGACATTCATTGCCGTAATGTATTTCTTTTCTACTGTGTGAATAAGTACATAATCTTTCATCCCTTGAATGTAAAGAATATCTTCAAAAAACAAACGGACATACTGTCGATCTGATTTGATATAAATATAATCTTCACTAATCGTATCTATATCGACTTTATTAGCTGCTCTTTTCAATTCATCTTGCGCTTTAGCTTTATTAACGGCTGCTACGAAGCGTTGTAATCGGATGGGTTTCACCAAATAATCAATCACATTCAATTCAAATCCTTCCAAAGCATATTGAGGATAAGCTGTCGTTAGAATAATCATTGGAGGATTTTTCAATGTTCGAATAAAATCCAAGCCTGTCAATCCTGGCATCTGGATATCTAAAAACATTAAATCAACTTCATATATACTGAGAAAGTCATTTGCTTTTAGTGCATTTCCAAACTGCCCAACCAATTCAAGATACTGTAACTCTTGAATGTTTAATTCTATTCCCTCTCTTGCCAAGGGTTCATCATCAACGATTATACATTTCATCTCTATTATTTATCACTAGATAAAAATTCAGTTATCGTTCTAAAGGTACAGAAAGTAAAACTTCATACAATTCTGATTTATCATTTATATTCAAAGTATAATTTTTATCATATAGCAACTCCAGCCTTCGTTCTATATTTTTTAGTCCAATCCCTCCTTGCTCGTATTGTATTTTTTGAGGTGGTTTTGAGTTTTTAATTGTAAAATAAAGCTGCTCCTCTTTTATATTAAAAAATATCTCAATACTACTTTTATCATCAATACTGATGCCATGTTTAACCGCATTTTCAACAAAAGGCAAAAGCAAAAAAGGAGGTATCATAATTGCATTGGGAGAGCCTTCTACTTTAATTTTGGTTTCTAGTTTATCTTTACGAATACTATCTAACTCCAAATAATTTTTAATGTATTCAATTTCTCCTTTTAAAGATACTTTTTCTTGACTACAATCATATAGTTGGTAGCGTAATAAATCGGACAATAACAATATGGTATCTGGAGTCTCTTTTGGACTTTTACGAGAAAGAACATAAATATTATTCAGTGCATTAAATAGAAAATGTGGGTTAATTTGCTGTTTCAAGTAAGCCAATTCTGTTTTTAAGCCTGATGTTTCTACTTCTTTTAAATAAGCTTGGTTTTGAATATACCGCTTAAATACTTTTATCCCCACAGCCGTCCCTAATATTGGAAGCGTTGCCATTACGATTTGTATAAAAAATAAGTGTGTCGGAAAACCTTCATAATCTTCAGGAGAGAACAGCATCATATAATTATATACACAAAAAATAGCAATGCTCAATATTGTAAGCAAAAGATACTGCCAAAATTTATTTCTAAATAAAAAATAAGGAATCAGAAGATAGAGATTAACATATACTAATATCAGATCTCCTAGCAATTCATACGTGATATAATCTGTATAGACTTCCCATTCCATTCTAGGTGTAATTCCTATCAAAGAAAAAAACTCGTCGAGATACATCAATATCCAAAATAAGATATGGAACAGTACTCTATAGTTTGGATTAAAAACCCAGCTTAATGGTTTATTGTATTGATTGAGCATATTTTGATTAATACTATACACCAAAGATAGGAGAAAGTGATTTTACGTTCCAAATCAGAAGTATAACAAAAACATACAAAAGTATAATAAAAGACTACAAAACTATAAGATCCCCTAATCGTGGTGGGGGAATCTTCAGGTTTCAGCTGTCTTTACCACGAAATCCGGATAATTATTCTAACGAAGATAACATATTCCAATGAACAAAAATTTACACCATTAATTCTGGTCAAAAATTAACTACTAATCGTAAGATTTTGATCATTAAAAAATTTATTTATCACACAAATTAAAATTATTTCACTATGAAAAATGTCGGTAAATTTTTAGGTCTAATTACACTTTTATTCTTTGTCTTCACAAGTTGTGAAGAAGATAAAGAGATGATAACAATAGAACAAGCTCAAACAACAACACCTAATGCCTCTCATAGAAGTTGTGGCATGAAAGAACACATGGCTGAATTGTTTCAAAATCAAGCCTATAGAAAAACGCACGAAGCAAGGTTACAAAAAGCCTTAGCGTGGAACAGTATTGTACAAAGAGCTACTTGTAATACTCCTATCCGTGTTCCTGTTGCTGTTCACTACCAAGGAGTAAGCAATCCAGATGCCAATTGTTTAGTACAATTGGCTCAATCACAGATTGACGTATTGAATCAAGACTATCAAGCTACGAATAGCGATATAGGGAGCTGGACCAATACTGCAGCAGCACAGTTTCCAGGAATTAGCAATGGTGCATCTTGTATTGAATTTATACTAGCTACCAAAAACCATCCTAGTGGATACGGCTTAAGCAATGGAAATAAAGCTGTAACGATTAATAAAACAACGGGAGATTCCGACAATAAATGGGCGGGCTACCTTAATATTTTCGTTAAACCTAATACAGGTGTTTTAGGATATTCCCCACTAGGTGGTTCTGGCAACGGCGATGGTGTAGTCGTAGATGCAAATGCCTTTGGTAAAGGCAGTGGTTGCGGTAGTATTAGTCCAAATGCACCCTACAATTTGGGAAGAACGCTTACACATGAACTAGGACACTACTTATTGCTAGATCATATTTGGGGAAATGGATGTAGCCAAGATGATGGTGTATCTGATACGCCTAACTCACAGCAAGAATACTATGGTTGTCCTAATCTAGGTGTGTCTTCTTGTAATAGTAACGATATGTTTATGAACTATATGGACTATGTGAATGATGCTTGTATGTATATGTTTTCGGCTGGTCAAGTTACACGAATGGAAAATTACTTGAATAATAGTTTATCAAACATCGTTAACAATGCTAGCAATGTTTTAGATGGTAATAGTGGTGGAGGTGGTTCTACTCCAACTTGTAATGATGGTATTAAAAATGGAGACGAAACAGGTGTAGATTGTGGTGGTAGTTGCCCTGCTTGTCCTACAACACCCACTTGTAACGATGGCATACAAAATGGAACTGAAACGGGTGTAGACTGTGGAGGTAACTGTTCTCCTTGTCCAACTAATGATGTATTGGATCTTGGAATCAGTAGTATAATCGCTCCTGTAGGCACAATCAATCAAACAACTGTTCAAGGGAAAGTGCGCCTTAAGAACTATGGTAATGTTACTGTTACGACTGCCAAAATACGATATAGATATAATAGTGAAGCTATCAAAAGTTTTACTTGGAATGGAACATTAACACCTGGAGCAACAACAGATGTAAACTTACCCAATCGTACATTCTCTAATGGTAATCATACTATCATTGTTCATTGTAAAAAACCTAACGGATTAGACGATACTGTAATTGGAAATGACAAGAAAACGGGTACATTCACTATTGATTCTAATAACGATAATGGTGGAGGAACAGGAGATGGAGATAACACCCCAGTAAAATATCTAGTGCAAGTGAAACCCGATCAGTATGGTTCAGAAATAAACTGGGAATTATATGATGACAAGGATAATATAGTTGCTACGGGTGGTTCTTATGCTGATGGTGACACTAAAGTAAAGACTAAAGCTGTATTCTTAAAACCTGGATGTTATACTTTTGTCATCTATGATAGTTATGGTGATGGTATTTGTTGTGAATATGGAACAGGATGGTATAGAGTAAAAAATACACAAAACCAAATCATTGTTGCTGGCAGTGGCGATTATGGCTATTTTTCGGAAGCGACATTCTGTACGGGTTCAAATCAAAGACTTAGCCAAGATGTGTTAATTACAAAAGATGAAAAAAGAAGTGATTTACCCTCTAAAAAATAAATAATTTTCGACGCTGATTCTGAAGCCTATGAGCATTGCTTATAGGCTTTTTTATTTCTATTTTTTTGTCAAAAAATTCCTAGTACCAATCGATTTTTTTTCAAATTTTAGGCAAAAAAAAGCATCTTGAATAAAAACCCAAACATGAATTTTATTGAATCTACCAATTTCTTTTTACGCACGATTGCATTTGATTTTGTCAATCCAAATAAGGAGATAAGATTAAAGTTTAGGCTTGTTCCAATGGTACACATTGGAAGTGAGGAATATTATAAAGATGCTTTTGAGCATTTGAATGAATGCGATAAAATATTTTTTGAAGGCGCAGATATTCAAGGTATATCAAAAATTACAGATAATTATGATCGGCTAGCCGATAAACTGGGGCTAGTCACTCAGGATGTCTTTGATTATCGTTCTTTAAAAGAAAAACTGATCCATACTGACTTGAATCAATCCAATTCTAAAGACAAACTGGAGGCCTTAACATTTATGGAAAAAATCAAGTTTAATATTTCTACGCCGCTTACATTATTTTTTGCTTCGCTATTTATTAGTAGAACTGTACTTGCCAAAGCCTTTATGACCTCAAGTCAAGAATATCAATTAGCATATGGAACAGCCCATGACGAAGAAGGTACTATGGAAAATTTGATAATGAATGAACGAGAGCAAATCATTTTTCAACATATTATTAAAAAAATTGGAGAATCTTCAGCAGAAGATCAGCTCATAGGGATAATGTATGGTGCTGGTCATATGAAACGTATCGCTCGCTTCTTAATTGATAGATTCAACTATACACCAATGAACGGCAAATATTTGAAGGTTTTTGATGTATGAGTAGCCTTCAGTATTCTTCAGACCAATTGTATTGTGTAGGTAGGTTTCCTGTTTTAAAAAAATCTTTCAAAATAGATAAACCTTCATTTCTAGAGACTATTTGATATGTAGGAACACCTAATGTAATACCACAACTACAAGAAAATTCCTCAATAGTATAATCTTCTTCATCGCCCCTTTTTAAATATAGTCCTGAATCACCTGGTTCTCTAAGATACATTAACCAAGCATTCTTGCTATTGAGGTTTAGGCTCAATACATCTTCTTCATATCTTGTCAATTCAATATGAAGCGATTCTGATAAAGCGAAATCTTTGTATAATTTTTCTAAACTATGAATATCATCAAACTCCAGAAAATACTCTTTATGATTGAAGGTTATACACCAATTTTTATATCGTCCTAAGGTAAGCCAAATCGCTTGACGTAATTTGGTAGAAAGCGAAAAATGAGCATTACATTCTTCAAAATTATTACTATGACGATAGGATGTTAAGAATACCTCTCCTATATATACGTAGCTTTCTTGTGCTATTTTTTTTACAAATAGATATAATTTTTTCTTATAATTTCTTGCTTCTCGTACTTCGGTAGGTAACCAAGCATATTTACCTTCAAGATTTTTTAATAATTTATTAGGAATATATAAAAAGTCAGATGGGGTATCAAATATATTCCTAGTATCTAACTCAGAAAAACATAAGATTTCGTTATCTAGAGCGATAAAATCTCCGAACGACAACTCCTTACAAATCCTAGAGTTGAATAATTGTACAGCTTCATTTTTTGAATACGTTTTGTACAACTGTAACATAAATGCCCATTATATTGATACAGGAAGTTATTATCCTTTAACTAAAACAACGTCTCGCAATTCGTACATTAAACGATTAATATCATTATCGTTTAGATATAGTTTCCCTTTAATCGTAACCGATTCTGCAGAATACTTGATAGGTTCTTTAGCAATTACTTCCATTACTGTTTCTGGACCAGCTCCACCACAGAAAAAACACATATTATAAGGGAAAGCAGAAAAAATGAATTCTGTATGGCTTTTGTAGCCCTCTACAGGGATAATATATCCTTTGATTTCTATTTCTTTGCCTTCTAATTTTTTAACATCTGGTGCAAATACTGGATAATCAACCTTAAACCCCATGAGTTCATCATACTCTTTTCTGAATGTTACTTTAGCTAAAGTCTTCCAAATGCTCTGCCCTTCTTTACTTTGTGCTGAAACTACAACACTACTCAATAGGCATCCAAATATTACCGTAAGTATTAAGAACGTATGCTTCATTTTTATTTTTTAAAAAGTATAATTGTAAAAGTAGTTTTCATACGCAATTTAAGTATTTTAAATAGGATATACTTTTAAACAAAACTTATTATTTCCTAATAAATTGTTAAAACACTTATTCCTCAGCGATATTATCTAGTTCATTTTCTGTGGCTAGCACATCTTCACTTGGTCTTTCTTTCCTAGTCATTGCATTTTTCTTAATCTCTAGAAAACTATTTCTATTTTGAGCAATATCTTTCGCTAAAAATAGTGCTTGTCTAAATGAAGAAGGATCTGCAACTCCTTTACCTGCAATATCATAAGCAGTACCATGATCAGGAGATGTTCTAATCCCTTTTAAACCTGCTGTAAAATTAACCCCTGAACCAAAGGACAATGCTTTAAAAGGAATCAACCCTTGATCATGATACATTGCTAGAATACCATCAAAAGCTCTATACTGACTAGAACCAAAAAAACCATCCGCAGCATAAGGGCCCAATACCAACATACCTTTTTTCTTCATTTCTAAAATAGCTGGTTTTATTATATCCTCTTCTTCACTACCAATAACACCCTCATCTCCTGCATGGGGATTAAGTGCCAATACTGCGATTTTCGGTTTAGCAACATTAAAATCCATTTTTAAAGCCTCCTCAAAAATCTTTAATTTAGTAATGATTCTATTTTTTGTAATTTCTTTAGGAATATCCTTTAAAGCAACATGATTACAAACCAAACCAACCCTCAAAGTATCATTTACCATAAGCATAAGGCTTTCTTTCCCTTCTAATCTATCTGTTAGGTACTCAGTATGACCAGGGAAAGGAAAATTGGCTAATTGCATCGCTTTTTTATTGATAGGAGCCGTCACAATAGCATCAATAGAACCATTGTTCAAATCTATCATGCTTTGTTCTAATGCAATATAAGCATATTTGCCGCCTGCTTCATTTAAAGTTCCTAATGAAATATTGACGTTATCTTCCCAACAATTAATAATATTGATTTTATGCTCTCTTATTTTACTGGCTGACTTGATATTATTAAATTGAAAACTATTATGTTCATCAATAATATTTTTATGATAAGAAACAACCTTTGAAGAACCATAAATAACGGGTACACAATAGTTCAAAATTCGTTCATCTGAAAGTGTTTTCAAAATTACCTCTAGCCCTATACCGTTTATATCTCCAACAGTGATCCCAATTTTAATTTTACTCATTCTTATATTTTAATCATTACTTGATTTATATTTGTAAGATTGCAAAGATAGCATTTTTGAATTTGTGTATTCTTGGTATTCGTCAAAAAATAAATTTAATTTCATTTTAGGAAAAAATAATTTGAAAGCAAAAAAATCATACGGACAGCATTTTCTTACAAGAGAAGATATTGCATCAAATATAGCAGATAGTTTACAATTAAGTAACTCTTACCAAAAAGTATTAGAAATTGGCCCAGGTAGAGGTTTTTTAACAAAATATCTTTTGAAAAAGAATTACGAATTAATTGTCGTAGAAGCTGATAGAGATATGGTCAATTATCTAAGGCATCACTATAAAACGCTCAAAGGTCAAATTATAGAAGCAGATTTTTTAAAAGTACAATTAGAAGATTTTTTTGAGAACGAATCCTTTGCTATTATTGGTAACTTCCCATATAACATCTCATCCCAGATCCTTTTTAAAATGCTAGACTACAAAGGACAAATCCCTGAATTAGTAGGTATGTTTCAAAAGGAAATGGCACAGCGTGTTGTTTCTGCTCCCAATACAAAAGCCTATGGTGTTATTAGTGTATTAGTACAAGCCTATTATACAGGAGAATATCTATTTGAGGTAGATAAAAATTGTTTTGCTCCTCCCCCCAAAGTACAATCTGCTGTAATTCGACTCACTAGAAAAGCAGATTTAGAATTAGGATGTAATGCAAAATTATTCAAACAAGTTGTCAAAATAGCTTTTAGTCAACGTCGAAAAATGTTACGAAATACTATGAAAAGTTTTCTCAAAGGCAATCCTATATTGAGCGAAGACTTTTTCAAACAACGACCAGAAAATTTATCCGTAGAGGATTATGTTATTTTAACAAATAGAATAGAACAGCATCAAAAAAACAATCCACCTAGTAATTAAACTAAGTGGACTGTTACTATCTTCAACTAATCAATATCAAAGTTTTGTAAACTTCAATACTTGTTGTCTATTTTCATCTGGAATTGTAGATTTAATATAGTACGTGCCATTTGCTAATTTGATATTTGAAATATCAAATTCTAGTGCTTTACCATTAGGACGTCCTTGATATAAAACACTTAATATTCTACCAGATATATCTAATAATTCAATAGTCATTTTACTATTCACTTCTTCTACAAAATTTAAGGTAATCTCATTCTGTACAGGGTTAGGAAATAGTGTCAAAAAATTATTAGAACGACGATCAATTTCTACTGTTATCGTGTTAGAATAATTAAATTGTTCATCAAAATCCACTTGTTTCAAACGATAGTATATCACACGAGATGTAATGTCATTATCTTGGAAGTCGTAGGTTTGTACTTGAGTCGTCGTACCTGTTCCTTTCACGAATCCAATCTGACGGAAAGTCTCTCCATCTATTGAACGTTCAACCTCAAAACCTTTATTATTCAATTCTGAAGCTGTACTCCAATCTAACTGAACATAACGATTGTCTTGTAAACTACCTGTAAATGAAAGCAATTCGACTGGTAATAGTCCTTCTGGTGCATCGACCAATGCAAAACCAGAAAATGTCGTCAATCCTGTAGCAGTATAAGCTATTTTACTCCCTACTTTATATTCATTTCTTGTAGCATTATGAACCGTAGGATTAGTCGCTACAGTAGTAGTAGCAATAGCTACATCAGATTTGATAATATTCAAACCATTTCTTCTTGGTGTTGCTGCTGATTGATCAAAGCCAGCATCTTCATCGATTTCTGCTACATCATAATATAGTGTAATATCATAGTTATATGTACCAGCAGGAGCAGTCACTAAAAATGTTTTTTGTGAGACATCATAGGTTGCTGCCCAGCTCGGAGTAGTATGAGTACTTGATGTGTCTTCAACATCAGCAGCTCTGTCAACTGTTACCGTAACACAACCAATTGGAGTAGCCAAATTATTTTTTATTGTAGCCAATACTTGTCCTCTATCATCGTAGAAGTTTGCTGTTTCATTCCCTCCGATATAGCCTGACTTTGTTTTATTAACAATAGATTCAACATCAGTTGAAGAATCTTGTGTAAATCGAGCTCTAGGTAACTCCGTTGAATTATAAGCAACATCAGCTATACTACAACCTGTTCCACCATCTAATCTATTATAGTGCATAGTACTATAACTTGCTACTGTAGTTTCAACAAAATCATTATTTGTCCATTCTCCTGTCCCATTATCAAAACATATTTCTACTAACAGATTGCTTGTCCCATCCCAAGGGAAAGGGGTAGAAAGGTTAAATGTATTCCATCCTACTGCTGTAGAAAAATCAGAAGAATAAACAGTAGTTACCCCTGTTTCAAACGGAATAATCGTTCCAGAAGCAGATGGTGTCGAAGTATTTTTCATTTTAATTGTAAATCCTTTATAAGGAATGGTTGATCCTTTTGTAGTAATATTAAAAGCAATGCTATTAATATTACCTGCAACTAATCCCGCCGCAGTTAAATCAGAAGCAAGATAGTATATCTGTGTTCTAGAGTCTTCATAATTACCTCTAAATGGTGCAAACTCAAAGTTACTACCTCCCGCTCCAATGGTAACAGTCGATAAACCACCTGAAGTAGGATCAGGATCATCATCATTTAGAGTAAGAATATGTTGCGTTGTTGTACTAGGTAATGCATCACCTGTTACTGCAATATTAAGTATTATTGTTTCTGTTCCTTCTTGTGTTGCATCATCATAAACTCTCACCTCGACATTTTGCGTCAACGCACTTGCTGAAGTAAAATTGATTGTTGTATTATTTAAATCAAAATCATTTAAAATACTGCCACTTGTTTGAGTAGCTGTAGTAGCTCCATCTATAGTAATCGTTGCTGTTGCTGTTTGACCTATCTCTAATGCTTTATTTAAAGAGACAGGCACATTAATCACTCTATAACTACAACCATTGACATCATACCCTTCTGTTGATGTTGAACTACTCGTACCAAAAGCAAGTGATGTTACATCAAAATAATTAGTTGTAAACAATCCTCTACCATGTGTAGCTGCTGCGACTTGATTATCAGAGTTTCTGTATTGAAGCATATCTACTCTTACATTCGCCAATCCACTATTTGATGGTCCCCATACGGTAGACCCCCCATTTAAATTATCTGTTGTCCATACCCCTAACTCTGTAGCTACTAGGGCTTTTGTAGGTTGCTCTGGTGCAAAAATTCCCCATCTAACTGGCATATCTGGAATATTACCTTCTACCGCAGACCATGATGACCCACCATTATTGGATTCATACACACTTGTTGCACCATAATTAGATACCGTAACTAAAAGGTGGTCAGGATCACCATCTTGAACATCTATGGATGAAATTGTGGCGCTTGTTGGCATACCTGTAGGTAATAAATTAGTGGCCGAAGGCGTGCCATTTGCATTATCAACTCGCATCAACTGAGCTGTCCCTGTATATGCTGAACCATTCCAATATTGAGCGATTCCAAACCACACTCTATTATTGGTATTGGGATCAGCAGTTACAGCACTCACTTCACCATCTGCCCCTGGAATAGTAACACTTGTATTAGATGTTCCTGTCCCTGTAGCTCCTAATACCCATCTACGATAAGTATTGGCTACATCGCCACCGTAAAGAGTATTTGCATCATTGTCATAATCGGTAGGATTGATAAATCCTCCATCGTTATTAAAACTTCTGGATGTAAATGATGAGCCTCCATTGGTAGATACAAAATAATTATTATAAACATAAGAAGTAATCTGTACATTTGGATTGTCTTGATCGATATGGCAGAAAGCACCATCTCCACCTGTGACTTCAGTTGTACTATTCATTCCACCAACATTAAACTGATGTGAACCATTATCTTGCGCTCCTGCAAGATAATAATCTTGTCCTGCCGCAGGATGCATAGCACAAGCATAGAATTGTGTTACATTATAATTATCACTCTTAAAATCAAAAGTAGGTGTGCCCGCAGTCAAATTAGCCGAACGATAAACTCCTCCATCGTTTCCTAATATAGCTTCTGTAGAGCTACCTGGTTTAAACATCATACCATGTTGGTCAGCATGGACATAATCTCTACAAGCTCCCGTCCAGTAGGAAATCGTTGACCATGAAGTCCCTCCATTTGTTGAGCGACTGACATCTATCCCTCCTACGTAAACTGTATTTTCATTAGAAGGATTGACTGTAAGAATTAAATCATACCATGCCTGCCCCCTAGCAAAATCATTCGTACCACTATTTGTACAATTTTGTTCTAAATACGGAGGAATTGTAATATCGGACCATGAAGTTCCCCCATTTGTTGATTTTTTAAACCAAGCTACTGTCCCTCCATTGGCAGCAACAGCATATAATACTTGACTATTAGAAGGGGCTGTAGCTAATTCAATTCTTCTTTGGGTAGTACTTCCTGTTGGTGTAACATTTGTCCAACTAACACCATCATTAGTAGATTTCATAATTTTACCTGTTACGGTGCCCCCTATTCCCATGCAAGCATAAATATCACCATTAGCGGCTATTTCTAGATCTGCTCCTCTTGTTTGCATATCTGTATTAGTAATTTTCGTCCAAGTGCCTCCACCATTCGTTGAACGATAAATTCCACCACTAAAGGTACTTGTTGAACCAAACCCTGCTTCTCTTACCGCAGCTAATACCGTTCCAGAACTAGTCACCACAATATCTTGAACATAATCAAACACTCCTGATTCTCCTATACTTGCTAGTTGAGTCCATGTTGATCCTCCATTGGTCGTTTTCCATATTCCATTTCCTTGAATTGCATCCGCATTAAAATACCCCTCTCCTGTACCTACATAAAATATCTGAGTATTAGATGGGTCATGTGCTAAAGCTGAAATAGCAATATTATCCCAAAAATCATCTACTTGAGTCCAGTTGGTTGTACCTGCCGTTATATCGTTTGTATACCAAAGACCTCCTCCAACACCTCCAGCCCAGACTTTTCTATAACCATTGGCACTATCATTTGGATCATACATCAATCCTCTCGTTCTTCCTCCTACATTATCTGGTCCTCTTTCTGACCAGTTAATCCCAGCGATTGCAGCCCTTTTACTTAAAAGTCTATCTCTGATTTTTCTTGCCTCTATTAGTCTTTCGCTATGTACCTTTCCTGTTCTTGGATCTCTAGTTTTATTAAATTCTTGTTCAATCGCCTTATCTATACGCTCTTCTTTTTTAAGTTTTTCTACTTTTTTTAGAGGAAACTTAGGTCCATCCTCCTTAAGTTTTTCTGTGATTTTTTCATTTGAATTCGTTCCATTAATAGAATAGATGGCTATAAATGCTACTAATAACATCAAGCCAAAAATGAGGTAGTTTTTTTTCATAATAATTTAATTAAAGTTTGGTAATAAATCACCTGCTTCCCAATTATAATACATAATGGAAAAAGCAAATACAACAATATAAAAGGTAGGTACATTATACATACAAAGACCTAAATTGATAGTAAGATCAAATTCAATAATGATTTTGACTTATCCCTCCAAAGCAGTTCTTTGATTAGAATGAGGTCTATTCAACTTATATGTTTTCTTAAAAGTATATGTGTTATGAAGGAGCTTGTAATTGTAGTAATTGTAGTAGTAAAACGCACCTTGTGGATTATAGTTAACAAATTCATCTTTAATAAACTTGGAACTATAATATTGATTTAATGTAAAAGTAAAATATATCCTTAATTTTTTATAAAAAATCGATAGATATTTAAATAATATAATATTAAGTCAACTTAATTTAAGAAGTAGTCTATGCCTCTCTAAAATTTTTCTACCCATTTAGATACACAAATTTCATTATCAATATGAAAAATTTAGTTCCTTGATTCATATTTTTTTGAAAAAAGTTATGGCATCTCCTATACGAATTTTGCCTCCCTGAATGACTTTGGTCGTTAATCCACCATGTGAACGCATAGCATTATAACCTCCCAGCCCTAAGTTTTCTTCCATTCTAGAACATGGATGACATTCTCCTGTAACTTCTAATATCACCTCATCACCTATCTTAAACTGTTTATCTTTAAGGGCATTTAAATTTATTCCTGAAACCATTATATTACGTCTTAACAAGGTAGGATCAATCTTTTCTTTTCCTAGAAAACTTGCCATCATAGGAAGATATTCTGCTTGAAAGAGGGTAACTTGACGTTTTTTATTCTTATTGGAGTAATGGTCTCCTTCTATACCATCATCAACCGTTACACTTATTTCATTGGTAACAGTTACTTCTTTACGTTTATGAGGGCGATAACTCATCCATTCTACTGTTCCTTTCAAGGGAAAATTATTCATCATGTCTTTCATCTTATGGTTTGCCATTATTTGTTTTTATTGCAAATATATTAGAGTTCAAGGATGAAAAAAATTTATATGATAAACTATTTAAAAATTCAACTCATTGCGAATCGTCTTATTTCCATTCATGAGGCTACCTATTGATGCTTGAAACATAATAGCTTTTTTAGTACGAGAAAGTTTGGCTGTTTTATTTGAAAATGATTTAATCTCTTTCGGAAAACGATGGATGCTTCTATACCTAGCTGTTTCTAAGGTCATCCGTTCTAGGGTCGGTAATCGATTATATTGTTCTGGGTAGGTTTTATAGTTATATAATCGGGTGAATTTATTTTTTTGATAAGCAAAATTATCCTCTATCTGCAAACCATAGGTAGAGCGGTTAAAATACTTAGCGAGGGTATTGATAGCATTATTTAATGCCATTGTATTCATAAAATCAGCAGAAATTACAAAAATGAATTCCTCATAATCAACATCCGTTTTGACATTCGATATCCCTTTAGCTTGTGTAAGAATACTTTTTGCTTGTGTGATAGCATCATCAATATCATAACGAGAGGGGATTTTTTTTCCTTGAAATGTCCCCATCTCGATTATATTTGCTAACTTTTCTTTACTCTCATTTGCATTTATTGTCAAGATAGCATTCCCTGAACCATCCGTATTCATATTAACTTCCTCTATTATTTCAAAACAACTGGTAAAGAATAGGCTTCCAATAATTAAGAATAAAATTAATGATAAATTATAGTTCATCATCATAGATTTTTGAATTTATAATACTTGTCGTTTGCTATCTTATTCAAAACGTTTTCAGTAATAAAATGTTTTTCCTCTTCACAAATCTTAACATCAGAGTAATTAAATAGATATTATTACGCATTCTTATTTTTATAGTCTATGAATAAAGTTGGCATAGAAAGCTTAAAATACTTGTGAAAAATATGACCAACATATAGACCTTTAGTTTTTATTTTTCTAATATTCAAAGTATTAATTTTAATCAAGAGTTCATATTTTCCATTGATTTGTTTTGTAGAATTTTCTTTTTGTTTACATTTATAGTTTGAATAATATATTCCAAGAAAATCACAACTATGAACAAGGTTTTAACACTCTTATCAACTTTTACGTTTATCTTCTATTTCAATACTACTGTAGCACAAAATGGTACAAATATGTCTGCTGGGGCAAGAGGCTTTGCTATGGGAAACGCCTCTACAACTTTTCAAGATGTAAACAGTTTATTCAGCAACCAAGCTGGATTAGCCTATATGGAAAAACTAGGCGTTACGGTTGGAGGGGAAAGACGTTTTTTATTAGCAGATCTCAATAACTTCATTGCGGGTGTTGCCTACCCTACAAAATCTGGAACATTTGGTTTAGCCATCAACTATTTTGGCTTCGCAGACTATAATGAGCAAAAAATTGGCTTAGCTTATGCTAGAAAACTTGGCGATAAGGTATCAATTGGCGCACAACTGGATTATCTAAGTACTCGTATTCCTGAGTATGGAAATACTTCAAATTTCACCTTTGAAATTGGCGTTCAATCTATATTAATGGAACAACTAATCCTAGCAGCACATATTTTTAGTCCTATTCGACAAGAAGTTGTGGCAGGAGAAGATATTCCTACTGTTTTTAAGCTCGGTGTAGGTTATATGCCAAGTGAAAAACTTCTGGTCAGTGGGGAAGTCGAAAAAGATATAGATTATAAAACAGTTTTTAAGGTTGGTATAGAATATTTTTTAGTTGACGCTTTCGCACTTCGGACTGGGTTTAGTACAGAGCCGATTCAAAATACATTTGGTTTTGGATTTAATTTAAAAAATGGTTTAAAAATAGATGTCGGAGCTGGTTATCACTATCAATTAGGGGTAACACCTGCTGCTTCAATCACCTATCAAATGCCTTAATTTTTAAGTCTTATTGAAAAACCTAAATTAAAAATGATGCGAAAAATTCAATATATATTTTGTTTTATTTTCTTCAGTTTTGTTTTAAATGCTCAGGACTTGGATACAATTCCTGATGCGCCCTCCAATATGCAAGATTTGATAGAAACCTTTATTATCAGTAATGAAGGAGATAATGGAGAATTCGATCTTAACGATTTTCTGGATGATTTGGAATTTTATAAAAAAAGACCTTTAAACCTTAATAAAGCTAATAGAGAAGACCTTGAAGAGTTTAGGCTTTTAACGACTATTCAAATTAATAATCTACTAAACTACCGAGAAACAGCAGGAGAATTAATTGCGATACAAGAGTTACAAACTATCCCTAGTTTTGATGATGAAAGTGTTCAACGTATTCTTCCTTATGTAACTGTTGGACGAGATATTGATGACTATAATATTCCTTTATGGGAGGCCATGTATAAAGGTAGCAATGAAGTTTATTTACGATATCGAAGAACCTTAGAAGAGAAAAAAGGATATATAAAAGATGATAGAGGAGAATCGAAATATTCAGGAAATCCTGACAATATCTACATCCGTTTTAATCATAAATATGAAAATCGTGTTAGTTATGGTATTACATTAGAAAAAGATGCAGGAGAAGAACTCTTTTCTGGTGTAAATGCTCAACAGGGCTTTGACTATATTTCAGCACATTTATTTCTAAAAGACTATAACCAAACCTTTAAAGCCGTAGCTATTGGAGACTATTCTATCAATATGGGGCAAGGGCTTTTGGCTTATCAAGGATTTGGTGGAAATAAATCAGCTGATGCCATCAATATTAAGCGTACGGCACGAACGCTTCGAAAGTATACTTCTTTAGGGGAATATGCCTTCCTTAGAGGAGCCGCCGCAACAATAAGGATTAATGAGAATATAGAATTTACAGGTTTGGCATCTTATAGAAATATTGATTTAAACTTCGATGTCGATACGATAAGAGAAGATCCTAATAATTTTGAATCTGATATCATCGGTTTTGCTACTAGCTTTACAGAAGAGGGTGCAACGGGCGAATCTCCTTTTTTACTAGACGATGGTTTGCATCGAACAGAATCTGAAATTAGACGAAAAAACTCTGCATCATTACTAACGACAGGAGCTGTTCTGAGATACTCAAAAGACAATTGGCATATTGCAGCCAATGTATTATACAATAAAACAAGCGAACCCTTATTAGCCTCTGAACAACTCTATAAAAAATTTAGTTTTTCAGGCGATCAACTTATCAATGGTAGTATAGACTATTCGTATGTTAAGGGAAATTTTAACTTCTTCGGTGAAGCCGCAATAAGTGATAGCGGTGGTAAAGCCTTTATGAATGGATTAATAGTGGGTTTAGACCGAACTGCTTCTTTGGCTATTGCCCACCGCTATGTCGAGCGTAATTATCATGGCTTTTTCATGAATTATCTTTCTGAAACATCGAAAGCCAACGAAAACGGAGTTTACTTAGGACTAGAGGTAAAACCCAATAAAAAATGGACAGTTAATGCCTATTTTGATGCTTGGAAGCATCCTTGGATGACCTTCTATAGTGACCGTCCTTCTAGTGGTCTTGAGTATTTTGGGCGATTGACTTATTATAGAAAACGTAGAATGCGTATCTATGTTCAGGTTAGAGATGAATTCAAACAAAGAAGTGGTAGAGATACTGAACCCCAAGTCGATTATACGATTACTCGAAGAAAAACGGCTGCTCGAGTCCATTTTGATAATAAAATCTCAAAAGCACTTGAATTAAGAAATCGTGTAGAATTTACTTTTTTCAAAAATGGTAGTGAAGCTACTCAAAATGGATTCCTAGTTTATCAAGATGTTTTGTATAAACCTTTAGCGCCTTTACACTTTACGGCTCGTTTTGCCATTTTCCAAATGGACGATTGGGAAAACCGTGCCTATGCGTATGAAAATGATATATTGAATAGTTTCTATATTCCTCCATATTACAACAAAGGAACTCGTTTTTATATCAATTTAAGGTATAAAGGTATTCGGAATATGACGGCTGAATTGCGTTTTGCTCAAACTTATTTTGCTAATGTTGGCACATTAGATGATAATGGAGATGTTATAACCTTTGGAAGCGGCAATGAGCAAATAGATGGGAAAGTACGAACCGAAGTAAAAGCCCAAATTAAATATAAATTCTAGTAGAAATCGCTTTCATATCCGACAAAAACTTCCAAAGTCTTGAGACTTTGGAAGTTTTTTATTTTGAGATATGGTATAGTTCTGTAACTTTGACCTTATAAAACCTGCTGTATATGTCTGAATTTTCGATCACTCGTAAACTTTTAGCTTGGGCTGTTCACCTTTTTACCGCATCAGGGCTTGTAGCAGGTTTCATGGCAATACTCGCTATCCATAACTCCCAATGGCGTGAGGCAATGGTCTGGCTCATTGTATCCATGTTTATTGATGGTATAGATGGCACCTTTGCTCGCTTGGCAAAGGTAAAAGAAGTCCTTCCCTATATGAATGGAACGACCATTGACTATGTAATCGACTTTGCGACCTATGCCATTATACCCGCCTATTTTTTCTATCAAACAGGTATCGTTGATGAGACGTGGCGAATGCCCTGTACTGCTATGATTTTGCTTGTTTCTGCTTTGTATTACGGAAAAGAAGGCATGGTTTCTAATGATATGTATTTTGTGGGATTTCCCGTTATGTGGAATATGGTGGTTTTTTATCAATTTTTTGTATTTGATTTGCCAAGCTGGATGAATGTTGTAGCTATAATTATTTTGAGTGCGATGCACTTCATCCCTATAAAATTCGTTTATCCTAGTAGAGCCTTACGATTACAGAAATTATCTATTTTTGTTTCTGTTATATTTTTTATTTCAAACGGATTTATTTTGTATTTTTATCCTGAGGAAGTTCTTTGGGCAAAATACTTATCCATTTCAACCATTTTCTATTTTGGAATAATGGCGATATATGACACTTGGGTAATTAAAGAACTAAAATAACTATCTATATCCACACCTAATTATTTATCCAAATAATAAACCTTAGTAATGACGAAATAATAAGTTGAACAATTTAGAAGTATATATTTTGTTTCAAGGCGAGGCAAAAAATGCAGGCGATGCCTAGCATCGACGAGTATTTTTAACGAAGTATTGAGACAAAAGATTATTAGGTAAATGTTCAAGTTGTTTTTTGCCATCACTTAAACAATATTTATAAAATTAAACGGAAGGAACTATACATTCATGGAAATCCTTCTAGAATCATTCACCTAATTTTAGTAATATTGTGTTCGCTTGAAAAGATTAATATTTAGATAAAACTTTCAATCAAATTAAATATATAGAAATGAAGCAATTGTTTTTGGTACTTTGTTTAATGGTTTCAGCAATATTTACTTTTGCTCAAAATGATTTTTATACTACAGATAAAGTACATGAAATTAAGCTGACCTTACCACAATCGGACTGGATGGATAGGCTAGATTCACTCAAACTATATGGAGAAGACGTTCTAATTGGAACAGCCGTAATTGATGGAAAAGAATATAAAAATGTGGGCGTTCGCTATCGTGGTGGCAAATCGTTTAAACTCGGAAAATCTAGAAATCCTTTTCAGATCAAACTCAACCATATCAATAAAAATCAAAACCATCAAGGCTATAAAACATTAAAGCTATCTACAGCATTACGTGATCCAAGCATGGTACGAGAAGTACTTGGTTATGAAATAGCTCGAACCTATATGCCTGCTCCTAGAGCTAACCATGTAAAATTATACATTAATAATGAGTATCGTGGTTTGTTTGTCAATGTTCAAGCTGTTGATGACGTTTTTCTAAAAGAACATTTTGGTACCGAAAAAAACACTTTTATAAAAGGAACACCTCCTAAAAAAACAATGTCGTATAAGGGTTGTAAAAATAACCTTTATTCCGCCCTGGAATATGAAGAAAACGCCCAATGCTATTTTAACAATTACGAATTAAAGTCGGCTGATGGATGGGATGACCTGATCGAACTGACTCGAATATTAGAAAAAGAACCTGAAAAAGCAGCAGAAGTATTAAATATTGATAGAGTACTATGGATGTTAGCATTCAATAATGTATTGGTCAATCTTAGTAGTTATCACGGCGATTATAGTCAAAATTATTATTTATACAAAGATAATCAAGGGCGATTTAATCCCGTTGTATGGGACTTAAACCTAGCCTTTGGAAGTTATAAGAATTACTATGCTGGTAAATCATCTCTTACATTAAAAGAGTTACAAGAACTTGATCCTTTTTTACACGCTGACAATCCGCAAAAACCCTTAATTAGTAAAATTCTTAAGAACGATAGTTTCAAGGATGTATATCTTGCTCATATTCGTACTATTTTGAAAGATTATTTTTTAAATGGTTTATTTGAAAAAAGAGCCAAAGAATTACAAAATCAAATCAGTGTTGCCGTTATAAATGATAAATTTAATCGTTACCAACATAAAGATGTTTTAGCAAGCCTGACAAAAACAATTGGGAGAAAGAGTAAAATACCAGGTATTGCTGAATTGATGATTAAGCGAACTCGATTTTTGAAAAAACACCCTGCAGTACGCCCTTTAACTTCTGAGATTTCTGATGTTATTGTACTAAAACGAGATAAATTTGCTGCCGATCCTCTAGAAGTCTTTAGAATACGATCAACTGTAAACCGTCGAGCCAGAAAAGTGAGGCTTTATTATCGTTTTCCTGAACAAGTGGAGTATGAGATGGTTTATATGAAAGATGATGGTAAAAGTGAAGACAAAGAAGCGGGGGACAAGATTTTTGGTGTGAAAATTGCGGCAAATGGTAATAGTAAAATAGAGTATTATATTGTCGCTGAAAACGCAGCAGGCGTCGCCTTCTTTCCTGAGCACTATACGAACAAACCTTTAAAAGCCGATTTGAATGATCTGAATTAGTAAACCGATTCTATGCAAAAACTTTTATGTTTAGTAGGGCTTGTTTGTTCTTTTTTAATGCTAAAAGCCCAAGATTTGTACCAACTCACCAAAGTACAAGAGTTGAAGATATATTTTGAACGTCCTGATTGGGAACGAGCCTTAGATTCCTTAAAACAAAATGGGCAAAAGGAACGTATGACGGCAAATATTAAAGTCAACGGGCAGTCGTTTTCCAATGCAGGTGTCCGATTCAAAGGCAATAGTTCCTATAATTCTGCTAGGAATATATATAAAAGAAAGCTACCATTAAATATTAAAATCGATTATAAAAACAAAACCCAAGCCTATCGAGGCGGATACACATCCCTAAAACTCGCCAATGGTTTTAGAGATCCCAGCATGGTACGAGAGGTGCTTTCTTATGAGATTGCACGCACCTATATGCCTGCTCCTGAAGCGAACTTCATACAGGTTTATATCAATGATAAACATTACGGCTTTTATACCAATGTGGAATCCATTAATGAAAATTTTATTAAAAAACATTATAAAAATGAAGACCTTACGCTCATTAAATGTGATATAGAACCTAGAGTAAAAAAGCCTAGTAATTGCCCTAAAGCGAGCGAAAGAGGAACATTACAATATATTGGTAAAGATACCTTGTGTTATGCTAATATCTATGAAGTAAAAGAAGGAGATAATGGTTTTCAAAAAGTCATCAGACTAACAGAAACCTTAAAAAACAAACCCGAAAATATTGATAAAGTCCTCAATGTCGATCAAACCTTGTGGATGCTCGCATTCAATAATGTACTCGTAAATTTAGATAGCTATACAGGACGACTAGCGCATAATTACTATATGGTAGAAGATGCATATGGACGGCTAACACCCATCATATGGGACTTGAACCTTTCCTTTGGTGGATTTCGATATGCAGATAAGAATGCGCCCTTAAGTAATGAGAAAATGCAAGAATTGAGTCCCTTTACACATTATAAAAATGCAGGCAAACCACTTATTAGTCAAGTCCTAGCAAATCCTCGTTATCGTAAAACATATATTGCACACGTTCAAACGATCTTGAAGGATTATTTTTATAATGATAAATATTATCAACGAGCAAAAAGTATACAAACTTCCATTGACTATGCGATGCAAAAAGATGAAAATAAGTTCTACTCCTACCCTTCTTTCAAACAAAACATTGATGCTTCTGCCAAAGCAGGCAAAGAAAATATTATTGGCATTAAAGAGTTAATGGGAAAACGCATCCAATATTTAAAAAATCATCCCTTACTAAAAAAAGAAACTCCTAGAATAGAAAAGCCTCAACACACTCGTAAAGGTTCGGATAAAGTAACCATTAAAGTTCGTATACAAAATGCGGCGAAGGTTTTTGTCTCTTTTCGAAATAAGGATTTTGCGCCCTTCAAGAGTCAACGTTTATACGACGATGGGCAACACAATGATGGTGCTGCGAACGATGGCGTTTTTGGAGGCGAGATTGATTACGCTCCTAAAATGCAATATTATATCTATGCAGAAAATGAAAAGACGGCTGCGCTTTTTCCAGAACGGGCAGAGTATGAGTTTTTAGTTGTACATTAATTTTTAGTCTTCTAATTTTAAAACCTGACTCGTATAATCTCTGGTTCTCAAACACAAGTCTTTATTCTCAATTAATGACTGCCCATAACTAGGAATAAGTTCTATAAGTTTATTCGTCCAGTCGGCAGATTTCATTTCATCAGGGAAACAAGTATTGAGCAATTCCAACATAATAGAAACGGCGGTAGATGCTCCTGGTGATGCCCCTAGAAGTGCAGCTAATGATTTATCGGCACTTGATACGATTTCCGTACCAAATTTTAAGACACCGCCATCTTCTTTATCTTTTTTAATAATTTGAACACGTTGCCCTGCTGTAATCAACTCCCAATCTTCAAACTTCGCTTCGGGATAATATTTTTGAAGGGCTTCAAATCGAACCTCAGGCGATTGAAATACCTGTTTTATTAAATATTTTGTTAAAGCAATATTGTGAATCCCTGCTGAAAGCATGGGCCATACATTGTGTACCTCAATAGATAAGGGCAAATCAAAATAAGAACCATTTTTTAAAAACTTCGTAGAAAAGCCTGCATAAGGACCAAATAATAACGAACGCTCTCCATCTAGCATTCGAGTATCGAGATGAGGTACCGACATGGGAGGTGAACCATGTGCTGCTTTACCATAGACTTTTGCTTCGTGCTGTAGAATAACCTCTGAGTTATTACACTTTAAAAACTGCCCACTTACAGGGAAACCACCATATCCACGCCCTTCAGGTATATCCGATTTTTCTAATAATAATAAAGCGCCTCCACCTGCTCCGATAAAAACAAAATCACTTATCACTTCTTTCTCCGCTCCTGTCTCCAAATCTTTGACTTCTACTCTCCATTGTTTATCTCTTTCTTGCCACAAATCTTCTACTTCATGCCCTAGATGTAGCTCTACATTATCACAGGTTTCCAAATATCGAATCATTCCTCTAGTAATAGCACCAAAATTCACATCTGTTCCAATATCCATTTTCGTAACCGCAATCTTTTCATTTCTATCTCTTCCATTCATCATTAACGGAATCCACTTTGCTATTTGATCATAGTTTTCAGAATAGACCATATCTTCAAAGATTCCATATTGAACAAGTGTATCATATCTATTTTTGAGAAAATTAATATTCTTATCGCCCCAGACAAAACTCATATGATCGATATCATTGATAAATGGACTACCCGTCTTTACAAAATCTTTTTCTTTCAAATAAGCCCAAAGCTGTTTTGACACTTCAAATTGTTCGCTTATTCTTAATGCTTTGGAAATATCAACTTTACCATTTTCTCTTTGAGGTGTATAATTTAGTTCACAGAAGGCAGAATGCCCTGTTCCTGCATTATTCCAAGCATCAGAGCTTTCTGCTCCAACTTTATTCAAACGTTCAAAGATTGTAATCTTAGCTTCAGGTAATAAATTCTTAATCAACACGCCTAGTGTTGCACTCATAATTCCTGCGCCAATAAGGGTAATATTTTTCTTATTCGTCATGCTAATAAGTATACTGAAGATTATTGAGGGGATCTTCTTTTTTTTGCTTTAGTTCAAACAATGCCTTTAACTCTTCTTCTGGTAAATCTTGGAATTTATTCTTATCCAACAACCTAAAAATTTGCATCACAGTGTGTTCATTCAATTTTCGACGCAAGTAAAGTAAGGTTCTGAGTTTCTTACTATACTGCTCAATTTCCCTGAACCCCCAGTCTTGTTTATTGGATTCTATATTGGAGGTATTTACATTACTAAAAGGAACACCAATGGTATTTGATTGTATACTTGACTCAATTAAATCCTTTGTCTTAAACTCTATATGCTGAATACGATTGTCAATAAGTTGATAAACAATATTAACAAATGCTTCATCTTTTTCAGATGCTATAGTAGGGAGGTCTAAATTCATCGCATGACATAAATTGGTACGCTATTATACAGTACACAAATTATGCCATTTTAAAATATATAAAAATTTAATGTGACATCGAAGATAGCCTATCCTATTCATTAAATTCCATAGTATGATAACAATTTCTCACATCATCATCATCTTCTATTTTTTCTAATAATTTCTCAACATCTGCTTGTTGTTCAGGGGTTAATTTCTTTGTTGTAGTCGGTATACGTTCAAAACCAGAAGCTAAAATTTCGATTCCTCTTGATTCTAGTTCTGCTTGAATAGAACCAAAGTTTGAAAACTCTCCATAGATCATAATATTTTCCTCCTCCACAAAAACTTCCTCTGCTCCAAAATCAATGAGCTCTAATTCTAATTCTTCGGCATCGTGTTCCCCTTTTGCCATCTTGAAATGACATTGATGCTCAAACATAAAACTAACCGATCCCGAAGTCCCCAAACTTCCATTACACTTATTAAAGTAGCTACGAATATTTGCAACTGTACGGTTATTATTATCGGTTGTGGTTTCAACAAGAATGGCGATACCGTGAGGAGCATACCCCTCAAACAAAACTTCTTTGTAATCAGAGGTGTCTTTTTCTGATGCTTTTTTAATCGCTCTTTTTACATTATCCAAAGGCATATTGGCATCCTTCGCATTTTGGATAACTGCTCTTAACTTCGAATTTGCTTCGGGGTCAGCACTCCCTCCTTCTTTGATTGCAATTACAATATCTTTACCTATTCGACTAAAGGTTTTTGCCATAGCCGACCAACGTTTCATTTTCCTTGCTTTACGGTATTCAAAAGCACGTCCCATTAGAATTTATTTTAGATTAGACTTTGAAGCTGTTTAAAGTTAATGCTTTTAATAGCTTCTTTAAAAACTTTCACACAAAAGTAAAAAAAATCAATTTTGTAAAAAAGCCTCTTTAAAAAAAAGATATAGATAACCGTTCCCATCATACAATAAACGAAACGTCATTTCTATTGAAAGTATAAAGCTCGAAATATTAGACTAAAATTGTCACTAATTCTGGGAATAAGCTAATTAATAATAAAAAAACAACTTGGATAATAATAAAAGGAATGATACCACGATACAGATGCCCTGTGGTAATATTAGGAGGTGCAACACCTTTGAGATAAAATAATGAAAAGCCAAATGGTGGGGTCAAAAAAGAGGTTTGCAAATTCATTGCGATAAGAATTCCTATCCATAACAAATTCATATCAAAAGCATCAAATACAGGCGTAACGACCGGTACAATGATGAACACAATTTCAATAAAATCAATAAAAAAACCTGCTATAAAAATAGCAATCATTACCAATATCAAAAAGAGCATTGGAGATAAATTAGAGCTTGTAATTAACTCCACTAAATAATGATCGCCTCCCAACCAACGAAAGATGAATGAAAAGGTCGTCGCTCCTAATAAGATTAAAAACACCATACAAGTCAATAAAGTAGTTTCTTCCATTACTTGTTGTAGAATTTTTAATGAAAATTTTTGTTGTATAAGGGTAAGTAGTATAGCGCCCATTGCTCCAACTGCTGCTGCTTCAGTGGGTGTCGCTGCTCCCGAAAAAATAGACCCTAAAACCGCTGTAATTAATAATAAAGGCAATAAAAATGCTTTGATTACTGCCCAACCAAACCCTTTCCCTTTGAATTCTTCTATGGCTTCATCAGGCATGGCAGGTGCCAATTCCTTTTTTATGTTTGAAATTATTAAAATATACAAAATATAGATTGCTACGAGCAATAGACCTGGAATTAAAGCTGCTTTGAACATCATTCCTGCATCAATACTACTACCTGAACTATTATTGATCGTATCTGCTAAGAGAACTAGAACTATTGAAGGTGGAATAATCTGTCCTAATGTACCCGATGCCGCAATTGTACCTGTTGCCAACTCTGGTTGATACCCTCGTTTTAGCATTGTAGGCAAACTAATCAAGCCCATTGTTACAACTGTTGCGCCTACAATTCCCGTTGAAGCCGCTAGTAATGCTCCAACAATAACAACGGAAATAGCTAAACCACCTCGAACTTTTCCAAATAATAATGCCATTGTTTCTAAAAGACTCTCTGCTAGCCCTGATTTTTCTAGCATAATTCCCATAAAAATAAACAATGGGACTGCAATCAATACGGTATTGTTCATAATCCCCATAAAACGAGGGGCGAGTAAATTGAAGTCCACCATTCGAAAATGCTCTGGTGCGAAAAAGGCAACCCCCATTCCAAATAATACCGATACTCCTCCTAGAGTAAAGGCTACAGGGTAACCTTTTAAAATCAGAACAAAGATGATTACAAATAATAGGAGGGCTAGGAGTTCCATATTTTAATTCGTTGTTTGAGCTGTTTTTGAAGTAAGAATTAAGAATGCCGAAAGTACAGAGGCTATCCCTTGTAATAGTAGGAAAAATATTCCTAGGAAAATCGCTGATTTCATCAAATATAAAGCGGGCAAACCTCCTGCTTGAGAGGAGCTTTCATTCATATTGAAAGCAATCACTGTATAATGCCATCCTACTTGAACGAGTATTACACACCAAGGTATCAGAAAAAGCACACCACCAATGAGGTTGATCCATGCTTTCCTTTTTATTGTCCATTTATCATAGAAAACATCCACTCTCACATGACGATCCTTTTGGAAGGTATACCCTGCACCGTATAGAAATAAATAGGCAAAGAAGTAACGACTCAGCTCATCCATCCAGATGATAGTATAATCCATTAAGTAACGCATCGCAACGATCAGACAAACCAAGATGACCAATGCTAAACTTAGCCAACTTATCCATTTACCTAGTTTTTGATTGATAGTATTGATGATTTGAATTGTCTTTTCTAGCATTCTAGCATTTTTTTATTCTTCTTGTTTCAGCTTTAAATTTATCATTCTATTTTTAAAAATGATATTATTGGAATTTTTTTTTAAAATAATCTATTATATTTGAAATCTTAAATTGAATCTACTCTCTAAACTATGGGGGATTAGCTCAGTTGGCTAGAGCGCTACGCTGGCAGCGTAGAGGTCATCGGTTCGAATCCGATATTCTCCACATCGTACACCTCGTTCTGTTGTTTTAGAACGAGGTTTTTATTTAAAACTCTTCATCTATGCGCCTTATACTTTTATATTTTTTTATTTTGATAGTCTATTGCTCTTGTGATATTAAAAAATCCTATAATTATGATGCTCGTTCAGGAATTACCAGTTCGGGCAATGGTTTGTCCTGCGATAATATTTTTCTTTCTAATGAGCAAGGGGAGATAAACCGAAAAGTATTCTCTTATGGCGAAAAGATTTTTTTCAATTTTAAAAATGTGGACGGTTTTGAACGTATACAAGAAGTTGCTTATCCTAGTATGCGTCTATTTGTTTTAGATAGTCAACAAGATACGATCGTCAATTTACCTGATTTGTACGCTTCTGCACCTGATGGTTTTTCTCACGATCCAATTGATTTAAGAGCAAATTTGGTCATGGCAAGTCCTATGAAATCCAACCAAGACTATACACTCCATATTAATATAGAGGATAAAAAATCAGATGGAAAATTTGATATACAGTTAGATTACAACGTTGTACCTAATAATCAACTAGCAATAATGGCTAAAAAAGTAACTTACGATGAAATATATCTTTATTCTCAACAACGAAAAACAGCTATTACAACTACAAATGCTTTTTTTAAAGAAAATCTTATTATGATGTTTGAAGGGCTAGAAGGTTTTACAGAAATTGATGGTAAAGCACATCTTGGTTTAAGTATAATCGCTAAAGATAAGACTGGTATTTTGATTATTGATGAAAAAGATTTATTGAAAGATCAACCTCTTGGCATCAAAGAAGTTAAAACTAGAATGTCGCCTCAATTTATTTTCCCTGGTTCTAAAATTATTAATCCTGTAACTGTGTCTATTAAAATATGGGATAAAAAGAGTGATGCTAGAATTACTTCGACAACTAGTTTGAATATTAAATAATGTCATGTCTTAAACATACTCCAAGGTGATTTTAAGACATGAATGCTTTTTTAAATATTAAAAATTTCATAAAATGGAAAAGAGAAATAAAATTATTTATTGGGTTGTTACAGGATTATTATGTTTAATGATGTTGATGTCCGCATCAATGTATCTATTTAAATATGATATGGTTAGTTCAATCTTTACAAAGCTAGGATTTCCCACTTTCATTGTTTATCCATTGGCAATTGCAAAAATTCTAGGTGTAATCGCTATCCTTACTAAAAAGTCAAAACTATTGAAAGAATGGGCTTATGCTGGTTTCTTTTTTGATTTTTTACTTGCGCTTGCTGCACACCTCAACGTACAAGACGGAGAATATATTCCTGCTATCGTTGCTTTAATTCTACTTGCTATCTCGAGAATATATGATGGTAAAGTTTTTGTTTAATTAACGTCATGTCTTTTTCAATACTTAAAATATTAAATAAACCTTTCCCTAAGGAAGAGAGTCGGTTTTGTACTCCCAAGACTATTTTAACAGTAAGTCTATTTGTTGTTTTTGTACTGTATATTTTCCAACCATTTGGAATTGCTGAAATTCCATCAAGGAAATTTTTAATATGTCTTGGATTTGGAATAGCTACTTTCTTGTCTAAATATTGGAAATTTAATTTCGTTGTTTATTATTCCAGCTAACTCAATTACTATTTGTAATACTTTAGGAAGTATTTGTTTTCTTTATGATTCTACAATTATTATTTATTGGGAAACGATCTCATATTTAATTGATTTACAAGATTTTTTTACTCTAAATTAGTTTTCAATTAAGTAGATGGGCATTTTATTTGAAATAATTGCCTAAAAAATAACTCCTGATTATCAAAGATTTAACAAAAGTTATTATATCATTTTTTAGGTTCATTTACTTATTTATCGTATTGTTAAGATTATTTTTCAACCTCTTGCAACCTTTCAAAAAACGTTCTGTCTTTTGATGTACAGCTTTCCTATTACGTACAAGTATTTTTTAAATAAAGAATCATATCATGTTCAAAAAAATCCTAAGATTCATTGGGTTTACTATGCTGTTTTTTATTTTATTAATCTTGGTAATAGGCTTGATATATTTTATCAAACCTGAGTTTATACAAAATAAGGCAATAGGTCTAATTTCCCCCACAGTCAATATTGAAGACCAATACATCAATGCTATTGTAGTTGAAAATCCAGAAGTATATGAATTAATGCATATTGCCTGTGGACTAACATCAACTTGTCAAAATGATAAAAATCTTCTGTATCAAAAAACGGTCTACTATGAAGCTGTTGAGCAACACTTTTCGAAGCTGTCCCAGCATCCTTTAGTACAAGCAATTGATGCGAAGCTTCAAACACAACATTTTACACAAACACTAGGAGGCATTAGGGTCTTATCCCTAAATTATGATATTAATAAGGATAACGAAATTATACAAAACAATACTATTCGTATCAATCCGATATTATTTTCTCTTGTTAAAAGTATGACGTTCTCGATTCCTGATCATTTAGATTTAATAGAAGATTTTGCCAAAAAATCTAATTTCAAGACCTTTTATCAAACCCATCAATCTACTTTTTCTACTATAAATAACCAGTATAATAAACTATGTGACTTTGAAGATATGCAAGACTGGCTGGAAGAAAAATTCGATAATAAGGCACAATCTTACCGAATAATACATTCTCCTTTAACTGGTGGGTTTCACAATACGATTTCTTTTATGGATAAGAAAAGACAGGCAAAGCAAAATTTCATGTTTGTGAACGCCCCTCGTTTTAATATAGATACACTCAACGATAAACAATTTATTATAGCTGCTAGTCGCTCTGCTCGAATTGTTTTTACGGAGATAGATCATAATTATGTCAATCCTTTATCGGATAAATTCAAAGAACAGCTACTAGAAGTCATGCCTAATCATAAAAAATGGAATGAAGAAAAACAAGGGTATCGTAGTCCAATGTCAACTTTTAATGAATATATGACATGGGGCGTTTTCAGTCTCTATGCCCTTGATACTTATCCAGAAAAACAACTTGATGAAATCCTTGAGATCCAAGCTACTTTCATGAATGATTTTAGAGGATTTAAGCATTTCAAAGATTTTAATGCTGAACTTATCCGTATTTATAAAGACAAGGGAAAACCTAAAATTAAAGCCTTGTATCCTCATATGCTAGATTGGATAAAAAAATACCATCAATAATTCGCTCCCCCTATAATCTATTACTTCAGACTATTGAAGTAATCACAAACATTTAATCATTATAAAATTAAGAAAAGATGAAAAGGAATACTTTTGCTATTATTTTTTTATTTGCTTGTTATTATTTGACTGGCGAGACAACACATCTTTCGGGAAATATTGATATTTCTTTAAAAGAAAACACACTAAGCATTGATCTTATTCTTTCAAATTATGAAGTCAATAAAAATACTATCACATTTGCCCTAAATGATATTTATAAAAAACCTATTGTTACCTTAAATAATCAACCAATAGAAGTCAATAAAAGCAATGAAAAATGTTCAGGTTGTCATTACTATGAGATTAGTGTACAAGAAGGAATAAACTCTACTGATAAAATTGCTATTCGTACACAAGGACAATTTGCAGCATTTAATGCCGAAGAATACCCTAGTGATTATAAAGGATTAATTGCTAAAACATCAGGTATACTCAGAGCAAGCGAGCAAACCGTTTGGTATCCAGTTTTGCTTTCTGATGATAATAATCAATCAAAACTTTTTCCAAAATACTTATATACTTATGACTTTAAAGCAAATTGTGATTGTCAAAATATTTATATAGGAGATTGGAAAGTGGATAAAAGTGTAGGTAGGTTTCATAGTGCAAATCCACTTGATAATATTATGCTGATTGCAGGAAATTATAGCTCGCATACTGGAAAAGAAGCGAATTATATTAACATACCCGATGAAAAACAACGAAAGGCACTAGAAAAGTCTATTGCTAATATCAAACAATATTATCATCAAATTTCAGGTAAAGAGATAACAACAAAGTTCACTATCGCTAGTATCCCTTCTGGGCGAAAAGGCTGGGGTGGCTTTTTAACATATCCAACTATTGTATTTACTAAAAAGGATGTTAAAAACAACATGATTACTAAAAGTTTAATGTCACACGAAATAGCCCATTATTTTTTTAGTCATTACTACAAACCAAATTCAACCCTATACTGGTTCTACCTAGAATCTTTTGCAGAATATTATAGTTTAAAATATTCAAAAGAATATATACCACTTACATTCAAGTATAGATTTTATAAGTTAAAAAAACGGAAAAAGCATTTTGTAAGATTAGACAAAGTAAGGAAACGTAAAGATATAAATAGCGTACACTACTATAGAATTGCACCTTTACAACTGATGTTAGTAGAGCAGCAGATAGGCAATTCCAAAATGCAAGAACTTATTGAAGTTGTTTTTACAAAAATAAAATCTAATGAAAATGGTTATCTAGCTTTTATTTCAAGTCTTCAAGAAATTGGAGTTGAACAGAAAAAAATTAAATTTATTGAAAATGAAATTTTTAAAAAATTTAACCTCCCTTTATACAAAACTTTAAAATAACGGTTAACACAATAATAATCAAATATCATGAAAAATATATTAACATTAATAATGCTGTTTTCTTTTTTCTACGTAAGTGGACAGGATACAAAGTTGGCAGGAGATATTGATATTAACTTATCAAAAAATACCATTAATGGAACGTTTATAATTTCTAATTATGCATCTTCCGATACGAGTATTCTTTTTACGTTGAATAATAATTATTGGGTAACCTCTATTAAACTCAATGATAAAAAAATTGACTTTGATAGCTTAGATAATAACTGTTACAATTGTAATGTATTCGAAATTCCACTCGAAAAGGGGCTTCGTTTATCCGATAATATTCACATTACAGTTAGAGGTGAGTATCTATCTTTTGAAGCTGGAACTTACCAAAAAGATTACAAAGGATTAATGGTTAAAACTTCTAGTATTTTTCGAGCTAGTGAGCAATCCAAATGGTATCCTACTCTAATGCAAAAAAAACATCCCCTACCCTTTCATTCTCGTAAACATCCTTATCGTTATGACTTTACGGTGACTTGTGATTGTGATAATATATATCTTGCTCAAGGAGTCCCCCAAAAAAGTGGAAGTCGTTTTTATAGCGATACTCCTAGCGAATATTTAATGCTGATAGCAGGAAATTTTGAATGGGAAGAAGGACAATATGCAACGTATATAAATGTTCCTAATCCTAAAGATAGGCAAGGGTTAGAAGAAATATTTTCTAAAATAAAAACCTATTATGAATCGCATACCAATATAAAAATGCCTGCTAAGTTTATTTTAGCGAATATTCCTTCAGGCAAACAAGGCTGGGGTGGTTTTACAACCTACCCTACAATTGTTTCTACTAGAGCTAATGTAAAAAATAACATTATGACTGAACACATAATGGCACATGAAGTTGCTCATTATTTATTTGGTGATATTTACAAACCCCATTCTAATCTTTTTTGGTTTTATTTGGAATCTTTTGCCGAGTATTATAGCTTAAAGTATTGGATTGCCAATAATCCTAAAATATTCATTCTTCATTATTTTCGTTTACCTTTTGTCAAAGAAAACTTTGTGCGCTTAGATCAAGTGAAAAAAATCGGCGAAATTAATGGTAGTCATCGTTATTCTATTGGTTCGTTTCAATTATTATTACTTGAAGAAAAAATAGGTGAACAAAAAATGCTAGAACTTATTCAAACGGTCTTCCCTAAATTAGGACAAACAGAAGATGGGTATCAGGCATTAATTACTAGTTTAAAAAGTATTGGAATAGAACAATCTGTCATTCAAGATATTGAAGAAAATATTTTTAAAACATTAGATCTAGATGAATACAAGATACTCAAAAAGAAAGTACCTTATTTCAATGTATATCTTATAGGAGCAGCCTTAGTATGTTTGTTTATTCTTTTTTTATTGTTTTTAATGCTTCGATTTATTTTTAGGAAAATACGATCATTTTTTAGATAAAAAAGTTCATCAAGCCGCCACCTTAGGCAATTGAATATTAAATGTTGTTCCTTTACCAAGTTGGCTGCTTACTTCGATAATTCCTTTATTTATTTTCACCAACTCATTTACTAGAGAAAGTCCTAGCCCTGTACCTTTTTCTCCTGCTGTTCCTCGCTCTGTTTTTCCTTTTTTCATAACAAATAAATCCTTCAATTTTTCTTTAGGCATTCCTACCCCTGTATCCGAAATTTTAGTAATAACATCTCCATCTTTTTGTTCTGCACTTACTGTAATATCTCCACCTTCTGCGGTAAATTTTACTGCATTATCAATTAAATTTCTCATGATGGTCAGCAAGGCATTTTTATCTGCTAGTACGCTCATATCTTCTGGTATATCTGTTTTAAAATTAATCTGTTTGTCTCTGGCAAGCCTTTTAAATAAAGGAGCTAATTCTTCTGCAACATCTTTCAAATAAACTTTTTCGGGATTGTAGGAGACCATATCTTTTTGAGATAATGCCCAATTTAGTAGATTATCTGTTAGGGAATTGAGTGCAAAGGCATCTTCTTCTAGACTTTCTCCTAGAGCTGCTAGATCATCAAAACGTTCTTTTTTAATGAGGTAATTGATTTTTTTAGTAATCCCTCTAAAAGCAATGGCAGGTTTTCGAAGATCATGCCCAATGATGGCAAAAATCCGATCTTTCGTATAGTTTAAATTTTCTAGTTCTTCTTTTTGTGTGGTAATTAGTGCATTTTTCTCTTCTAAGGCTTGATTACTTTTTTGTTTGATTCGATAGCTTCGATATAATAAGAATGCTAGTAATGCCACACCAGCAAAAGCTCCTATAAAAGCATTTCTTTGCGTTTTTTGACGTTTTAAATCTGTAGCATAAATGGCTTCTTGTTTGGCTTGTTCAAATTCTATTTGTTTTTTTTCTTCTTCAAACTGATAGGATAATTCTTTTGCTGTTGCTTCTCGAATATTTTTTTCATTTAGCATTTTCTGCTTGATCGCTGTATTCATTTCGTAGAATTTTAAGGCTAAATCAGAGCGTCCTGTATTTTTATAGGCTTCATAAAGTGTATAAGAAGATAAATCCACCATATCGTTTGCCCCCGTTTCTTGACCATACGTCAATGTTTCCTTTGCATAGTCTATTGCCTTAGAATAGTCCTTATTTTTCAAGGCTAGATCCGCTAAACCTGTTTTAGCATATTTTACATCCGTATCAATGACATCCATTTTCACAGTTTTATTATATAATTCTTTTGCCTTATTGGGTGCATTGGTTTTCATATAGATGTCTCCTAAGTTTATTTGAAGAATAGACATATCCATTTTCATGTCTTGTTCTGTGGCAATCGCCAATGATTTTTCTGTGATTGCCCTAGCTTTATCATAATCACCTTTTTGTGTATAAAAAGTAGAAACATCTGAAACTACAAAAGTTCGAATATCATTTAATCCAGCAGTATCGACTATGGTTACTGCTTGGCTAAAATATTGATCAGCTTTTCCATCGTCTTGAATAATGCTGAAACAATTTCCTAGTGAGCGGTATGCGATAGCTAATTGTTGTAGATTATTTTGTTTTTTAGCAGCTTCCGCAGCTTTATAGGAATACTTAAGTCCTTCTTTCATATCCCCATTTTCGATTAAAGATGCTGCCAATTGGTTGAGAATAAAATTCCCTACATAAAAGAAGTCATTTTCTTGTGCAATTTTATCCAGTTTAATCAACGAATCAATCGCTGCTTTAGGATTTTTGTCTGCTATGACCGTGACGAGATTATAGGTTGTTATCACTTGTTCTCGAAGACAACAATTATGCTCTCTGTAAATTGCTAGAGCTTGGTTGGTATACTCTATAGATTTATTGGTATTCCCCAGAGAACGGTGTAACGATCCCAAATCATCAATTGCTCTAGCTTCAACACGAGGATCTCCTAGTTTTTTGGATTGTTGTACTGCTTTTTCTACATATTTGAGTCCCGCTTGTATATCACCTGCCTGATGATAGGTAAAACCTAAATTACCATTCAATTCAGTCTCTGATCTTAAATCTCCATTTTCTATGTAAAGCGGGAGTGCCTTTTTAAAAAGTTCTACGGCCATTTTGCCATTCCCTTTGCGTCTTTCCCATTCGCCTTTAGCTTCATAATAACAAGCAAAAGCAGAGGTTTTATCACTAGATTTTTTTGTAAATGTTTCAAAATCTGACAACACTTCATCTATTCTATCAATATCATTTTCAATAATAGTAAGAGCTAAATCTCTAAATTTATAGGCTTTCAAAGAATCGTTTTCTGTTGTTTTAACGATTTGATAGAGGCTATCAATATTTTCAGCATTTAATGTAATACAACTACAAGCCAAAAGAAGGGTAATCAATTTCTTTTTCATCCGACATTCTAGGTTTAGGTTAATAAATCCCCCCCAATATAAATGAAAAAACGCATTTACTTTACAAAATTCTTACTTAATTGCCCAGTAGTATTTTTGCAGATAAGTACTAATATGATTCCATAATCTCTTGATTTATGGGTTAATATACCACAAGTGTATCTAATCCTACTCTCATTTTTACATACTTCATTAATTTGGCTTGATTCGATTTATTTAAACGGTTAGCCGTTTTCCATTTTACTAAAAGTATAGGAGTTTCATTTACACTACTTTTCGTAATATCAATACTTTTTAAATTAGGAAATAATATACTTGCTTCTTCAGGTATAGACTGAACGGGGAGAATGTTCCGAAGGCTATCGATAGTTTGTTTCAATTGTTGTATTTCTATATCCTTGGTGTTTTCGACTTGCTTTGCTATCTGTATTTTTTTACTTAATTCTCCTTGAACACCTGATATTCTATCCTCCAGTTTTTTCCATTCTTTTGTGCCTATTCCATTATTTTGTATAATGTTCAAATTATAATCCTTTATATAACCATAGTTCAGCAATTCTTCTTCTATCATGTGTAGAGAATCATCTGAAATTGGTGTTCCCACAATTCTGTATGTAATCGTCGAATCCACTTCTAGGAATATAGGTTCTCCTACACAGAATCTATTATTGGTATTAAAATATTCTTCTGCAAATACTTTTGCTTCTTTGGTACGGTTAAATTCTTTAAATACTCGACGTAGAATTAAGATACTTGGAATCACCATTAGTAAAGAAAACCCTAAGATAATGAGATTTGTCTTTTGTTGGGTCTTTCTATTAACATAGGCTTTGACTGGAAATCTCAAAAAGCGAACAACTAAATAGGTTGATATTACAATAAAAAACGAGTTTAAGAAAAATAAGTAAAAGGCATTAAAGAAGAAAAGCCAATTCCCATTCGCTAAGCCATAACCTGCAACACAAATCGGTGGCATTAATGCCGTTGCAATAGCTACACCTGGTATCGCATTCGATTTATCTATCCTTGACATTGATACAATCCCTGCAATACCTCCAAAGACAGCAACAAGTCCATCTAGAAGGTTTGGAGAGGTTCTAGCAAGTATTTCATCCGTCTCATTGCCAAATGGTGTTAAGTAGAAATAAATAAAACTCGTAACAATTGCTATTGCTATTGAAATACCAAAATGATTTAGAGAGGTAATTAACGTTTCCCTATCGTTAATTCCGATAGCCAGACCAATACCAAGTATCGGAGACATTAACGGAGAAATAAGCATGGCTCCAATGATTACTGCCGTTGAATTCAAATCAAGACCAATTGAAGCGACCATAATCGAACACATTAATAACCAAGCATTTGCCCCTCGCATCCTTCGATTATTTTTAATATTTTCGATTGTCCCTACTTTGTCTAAACCATCTCTTAAATCGATAAGATCTTTGAAAAACTCATTAAGCGAATCCAGAAAACTCCAAAAATTACGATTGAGTCTTTCCTGTTTCACTACTGTTTTTTTCTCCTTATTGGCTTCGTTCATAATTGCCGATTTTTGACACTTAAAACTTTTACAATTTTGACTTTTACAGCAAAAAAAGGGAAAGGAAATATAAATTCCTATTAATCAGATAAAAATCTACGAATTATAGATAAAAAATTGAAAACATAGTTCATAATATATTAACCTAAAATGTTTTATTATTTGATTACAGATCATGAAGTTGTTTAAAAAGTCTGAATGAAAACTAGGCAAGAATTGTGAAAGCAGTT
>JAHDBJ010000039.1 GCA_020630435.1 Saprospiraceae bacterium | reverse complement strand
CTTTCAATCAACTTAATGCCCTCAGGGCTAATAACTAATTTTGCGTAACTTCAGTTATAAAATTATATCGAGTATGAAGAGTATATACCTAATATTAATTATTCAACTGGCTTTTGTTCAAATCCTAAATGCACAACAGAGAGGAAATGGAGAACGACCACCGACCAAGATTGTGAAAGGGAAAGTGATTGATAGTGAAACGAATAGCCCTTTAGAGTATGCAACGGTAACCTTATTTAGAATGCGAGACAGTAGTGTCGTAACAGGAGGTATCACAGATATAAATGGGCTATTTAATATTAATACCCGACCAGGACGGTTTTTTATCAAAATTGAATTTATTTCTTATAAAACGAAATATATTGATCAACTTAGATTGCCAAGAGAAAAGGCAATGGCAGATCTAGGAACAATTAAATTAGAGCTTGATGCGGAAACCCTAACAGAAGTAGAAGTTCGTGCTGAACGGAGTGATGTACAACTGATGCTTGATAAAAAAGTATTTAATGTAGGAAAAGATTTAGCCAATAAAGGAGGAACAGCCATTGAGATATTAGATAATGTACCTTCTGTAACAGTAGATATAGATGGAAACGTGAGTTTAAGAGGAAGCCAAAACGTAAGGATTTTGGTAAATGGAAAACCCTCAGGTTTGGTAGGATTAAGTAGTGCAGATGCGCTTAGGCAGTTTCCAAGTTATCTAGTAGAGCGAGTAGAAGTAATAACCAATCCTTCGGCTCGTTATGAAGCTGAAGGAATGGCAGGTATTATTAATATTGTATTAAAAAAGGATAAGAAAAAAGGATTAAATGGTTCATTTGATGTTTCAGCAGGCTTACCAAGCCTCTATGGTGTAGGGATTAGTATGAATTACAGAAGAGAGAAAATGAATCTTTTTGCAAATTATGGTCTAGGCTATCGTAATAATCCAGGTGGTGGAAGTTTGTACAGAGAGCAAATGAATGATGGCGAAATTTTATATTTAGATCAAGAGCGTGAGCATGAACGAGGCGGACTGTCTAATAGTTATCGTTTTGGAGCAGATTTTTTTATGAATCCTAAAAATACACTAACGGCTGCTTTTTTACTTCGATTAGCAAAAGAAGACAATTTCTCTGAAATTATTTATCGAGATTATTTAAACGAGTTTCCTCAAAATTTGACGGGCGTTACACGAAGAACAGATGTTGAAGAGGAAAATGAAACGAATCTTGAATATTCATTAACCCATGTCAAAACATTTGATAAGAAAGAACATAACTTGACCTTTGATGCTCGTTATGAAGAACGAAGTGAAAAGGAAAGTTCAGATTATGTAGAAAAGTATTTTTCGGATGAAACGACTCCTTCTGGTACAGCGAATCTCAACCAACGCTCCGCAAATGAGGAAGCCTCCAAACGTTGGTTATTCCAAGTAGATTATATTCGACCGTTCAATAAAAAAGGAAAATTTGAATTAGGACATCGTACTTCTCTAAGACGCATTACAAACGATTATGTCATCGAAGAATATAATAATGGAAATTGGACAGATTTAGGCTTTAGTAATGATTTTAGATACGATGAAAACATCTATGCTTTCTATGCTATTTTTGGAGATAAAAGGAATAAATTTTCTTATCAACTAGGACTTAGAGGAGAGTTGTCTGATGTAAAAACCAGTTTGATTGAGACCAATGAAGTGAATCCTAGAAACTATTTTGATTTATTTCCTTCGGTTCATTTAACTTATGACTTACCCCAATCCAATGCAATTCAATTGAGCTATAGTCGTAGAATTCGGCGTCCTCGATTCTGGTTTTTGAATCCATTTTTTACGTTTAGTGATTCTAGAAACTTCTTTGGAGGAAACCCTAATCTAGATCCAGTATATACCAATTCTTATGAAATTGGACATATAAAATATTGGGAAAAAGCGTCACTAAACTCTGCTATTTTCTATCGGCATTCAACAGGGGTGATACAGCGCATTACGACTGTATTTCCAGACGGTTCTTCTATAAGAATGCCACAAAACTTATCAAATCAAGACGACTTTGGTTTGGAATTTAACTTCTCTCTAAAACCTGTAAAGTGGTTTAGCCTCAATGGGGATGCAAATTTCTTTCGTTCCATCATAGATGGAGAATTTGAAGGGGTTTCCTTTGATCGAGATACGTATACTTGGAATGGACGTATATCCTCAAAATTGACGGCTTGGAAAGAATTAGACATTCAAATCCGATTCAATTATAGAGCGCCTAGAGAAACGACACAAGGTTCAAGAGAGGCAATGTATTTTATGGATCTAGGGATGAGCAAGGATATATTAAAAAAGAAAGGAACACTTACCTTAAGCGCAAATGATGTATTCAATACTAGACGTAGAATTTATACAGTCGTTGGTGATAATTTCTATTCGGAAGGAGACTGGCAATGGCGTTCAAGACAAATAAAATTGAATTTCAATTATCGCCTAAATCAAAAGAAAAAACGCTCTAGAGATAGGGGGAATTATGGAGGAGGCGATGAAGGTGGATTTTAATAGAATCTAATTTTTTATAATGAGAAGCCCTTTTAAAGTATCCTGCTTAAAAGGGCTTTTTCTTTGCCTTTACCCTAGAAATACTACTTGAAAGTAAAATTAATTTGTATTCAATAAAGGCTAAAATATATCAATTTTTATAGAGTAAATTTAAATTATATAATATTTATAGTTTTTAAAATCAAAAATTTATACATTTTTTTATTATTAAATTATTGATGATTATAAGAAAAAACCTCTCTTTTTTTTAAAAGGATAAGAAAGATATTTGAGATACATTCAAAAGAGAATACTGTACAAATTTTTTATAGGTGTCATGACCCGAAGTAACCTTATTCTTAAACAAAAAAAAGAAAAATGAAAAAAATAACAAATTATCTATGTCTTGTCTTTTCCTTTGTCTTGTTGGGCTATATATGTGAAGCACAAATGATGACTGTTAGTTTGGATAATACTACGGATTTTGTATCTAGTGGTTGTTATGCAGATATTAATATCGAAGTCAATGGAGGTACACCACCTTATGATTATGAGGTTTATGAAGAAGGAGGAGAATTTGCTTATTTTGATTATCAAGTATATGATGCATATAATGAAGATAATTTTTATAATCATAGTATTTTCTTTTGGGGAAATACAGGTGATATTAGAATATTTTATGTAGAAGTAAGGGATGCAGATGGAAATATAGCAGAGGCACAACACACAATCACATTTCAAAATGACTTAGGGACAACAGAATTTTTAGAACCTATGCTAGGGGAAGAAGATTTTGTTTCAGGATGGCGAGATATATTTCCTTCTTGGGGGAGTAGCCCGTTATCAAATTATATTACTTCAGGAGGTATTAGTGCATGTTGTGTGGAAACACATATATCTGGAACGCTTGCGCTTAGTGGTTCGATATCTTTAGGAATATCATCTGGTGATCTATTGCCTGCCGAAATTAGTGGAGAGGTTGGGATCGGTGGTGAAATATCTACTTCCATTGGTTTCCCTGTTCCTCCTCCAGATCCTATACAACAAGGACATTGTAATATCCCTCAATATGAAGTAACTTATAGATATTACCAAAAAGTGAGGGAAACGGTTTCGTGTAATGGTTTAATAGAAAGAGAAGTTATACAGGATTACATTAATTTGCCGATTGATTACAGGCTTGGGTATAGGTTAAAGACAAACTCAGTTATGTCTCCATGTGGCGGTTTCCAAGATAGACTTCACATTAAACAGCCAACAAAGAAAAATCCAAGTGGTGGGGCTGTTAAAATTGAACTGAAAGAGGAATATAAAAATAGTAAATTGACCTACAGTTGGAGAGGACCGAAGCGATTTAGATCGAACCAAAAAGACCTTTTTAGTTTATCATCTGGGGTATATTGTGTAACGATAAGCGATGGTTGCTGTGAGGAAGAAATTTGTATTGGGATTGAAGATCCAATCTTGCTCTGTCCACTTACTTATGAGACGAATATTGTTAAACCCAGTTGTAATGGAGTAAGTAATGGTAGCCTATCTATAATACCAACAACAGGAACACCGCCTTATCAATATTTGTGGTCTACAGGAGATGAAACTTCTAGTGTAAACAATTTAGAAGCGGGTTCTTATAATGTTGTTTTTGCAGATGCTATAGGTTGTATTAGAAATGCGGTTTTTGAACTTACAAATGATGTTGAAATTGCAATAACAGGAGCAGTTACGGAGAGTTGCGTGGGTATGGGCAATGGAACAATATCCGTTAACGTTTCAGGTGGACTTCCACCGTATAGTTTTGAGTGGAATAATGGAAGTGATGACCAGAGTATACAAAATCTTTCAGTAGGAACATATTGTGTAGAGGTTAAAGATGCCAATGGTTGTACACAGTCTGAATGTTTTGTCGTAGGGCAGAACGTATTTGAAGAAGTTCCGCTTGATGTGCAATATAGTTGTTCTAACCAAAAAGGAAGCATATCTATTGTCGAACCTAACGCTTTGTATACCTATGAATGGTCAAACGGCTTAACAGGTACAAGTATAGACGAACTAGAATCTGGAGAATACTGTGTGTTTGTAACCAATAACTTAGGCTGCACTTATGAACAATGCGTATATATATTTGAAATGCCTGCGACGGAGTTTAGTGCAATTGTTAGCCCTCCCAATCCAGGAGAAAGTAATGGTTCGATAGATGTTACGATTCATTCAGGTATACCACCATTTGCGTTCGATTGGTTAACAGCAGATAATGTAGATACCGAAGATCTTGAGAATATAGGATCTGGTCTCCATACGCTTATTATTACAGATGGTGCAGGATGTCAAGTAGGAGATATTTTCAATGTAGGAGTAAGCAATTTTCAAATTGAGGTAGCGGACAAAATTACGACCTGCGGAGAAGATCCAGATCATGGTTGTACAGGAGCAATTAGTATTGAACCTCAAGGGGGAGAAGCTCCTTATAGTTATGCTTGGACAGGGCCGGATGGATTTACTTCAACGAGCCAAAATATAAGTGAATTATGTAATACAGGAGATTATACAGTTGTCGTAACAGACGCTGCTGGAGTAGAACGGACACGTACAATTTCACTTTGTTGTTGTTTTCAGACCAGGCCAGACTATACAGGAATCAGTTGTGAATATTCCCTAGTTACTTTTAGTAGTACACAGGTTGTTTCACCATCTGCAATTGGAGCTGATGATGGGTATATAAATCTATCTTTCTATGAAGAGGAAGTCGTAGTCATATGGTCAGGTCCAGATGGATTTGAAGCATTTACACCCAATATAAATAACCTAAAACCTGGTACATATACCGTTACGGTAAAGAATTATTGCTCAAGTAGAACGGTTTCTTTTACATTGGATGATTGTTACGATGAGGAGATTGAGTATACCTCTGTCGTTACTCATGTAGACTCTAATACAGGTGTTACAGATAACGGTTCTATTGTGCTTACACCTACCATTGATTACTTGGATTATACGTACTCTTGGATAGGACCTGATGGTTTTACAGCAACAACCCCGACAATAACAGATTTAAAACCAGGATTATACCGTGTAAATATATTAGTAGGATGTGCAGAAAGAGATGCTGCCTTTTTTATTGTAGATTGTGAGTCTAATATTCCTTCAATAGACTTTATACCAAGTAAAGTATGTACAGGATTACATGGCTCAAAAGGGAGTGTAGAGGTAGTAAATATTACTGGGCCATCAGACTCTTATACGTATGCTTGGACAGGACCAGGAGGTTTTACGGCTAATACTAAAAGTATTAATAATTTAGAAGTAGGCGGACAATACTGTCTTACCGTTAAGACTGCTTTTGGATGTGTAACAACAAAATGTGTTACAGTAGAGGAATATATGGTAACAATAACAACTACACAGAATAGCAATGGATGTGATGTTAATCAATATGTTTGTAATGGTGATATTTTATACACAGACGAAGGCCTTCCTCCTATTAATGTACCGCATACTACAGATTGTACATGGTTATCTTCTGTTTGCGCCAATAATACAAATATAATTATTGAAGAGTATGCTCAATATATACCACCAGTATCTGTTGAAGATCCTTCCAACTGCTTAGTTACATGGTTGGCTTGTGCCAATGATCCAAGTACTTTAATAGAAGGGTCTAATCTTGAAAGTACACCAGTAATTGATGTAAACTTTAACACTTGTACCTTATACGAATATTGTCCAAATGGATTCACCTTGCTAAATACATATTATGGAGATTATGATGTAAAACCTGAAGAGACGACTCCTCCTTTTGATGCAAGCTATGATCAAGTATTGTCTAATTGTTCCCAAACACAAACCTGTATCTTTAATATAGATGGACAAATAACTGTCTATGAAGGTGAAAATATAACATTTGGTCCCTTAATTATTGGTGGTGCTGAGCAAGGAAACTGTAGTCAAGGTTTATGTACCTATTCATTCTATTGTGAAAGTAGTCAGACACCTTATTTTACAGGATGCTTTCAATGTGGTTTAAATGGAGCAAACTTAAGCAATTTTAATATATCAAATTGTGGACTAACTGCTGAAGAGATATTCATCCTAAAAGTGGATAGAGGACTTTTAAAAAAGGATGCTAAATTATTAGTGAAAAGTCCTTATCAACCTAAAAGAGCAAAGTTTGTACACTATACAACGATTGGATACAAAGAATGCAAAGGCGAGCCATACAAGAAACTGGAAACGTGTATCAAGAAGGCAATTGAAGAGGCAAGCCCAAGAGGAACAAGATCAGAGGCTAGAAATACTAGCGTTACGGATGGTGTAGACTTTGATAAAGATATCGTAAAAGTTTATCCAAATCCATTTACGAATATTGTATCGGTAGAACTGAATCTGCAGGAAGATAGTGATATTTCTATTGATGTATTTAATCTTTTAGGTCAGGTAGTTTACAATAAAAAACAAACCCTACCAAATGGAAAGCAGCTCCTTGAATTAGAATTAGATGAAGATTTAGGAAATGGTATTTATCAGATAAAAATAACCAATGGTAAGGATATCCTACATACAGAGAAATTGATTAAGACAAACTAAGATTTGAAACTTCTTTTTAGAAGTGAAGAGGCTGTCTCGAAAGAGGCAGCCTTATTTTTTTAGTATTAAAAAAGTAGAATTAGAGACAAGCAATAATTTAAAAAACTAAATATTAGTTAATATTTAAATGACACTCAAAAGAATTCTTGCATTACTACGGTTTCTTTATAATTTTATGCTACAAACCTAGCAAGTTAATGTTTTATGGAATCGAGTAAACTAATACAATTACTAAAAAGTCTTGATAAAAAAGAATTTAAGGAGCTAGAGTATTTTATAAAAAACCCCTTCCATAATAAAGATAAAGATGCAATTAAAATTTTTATAGAGCTTAAACGCATTTATCCAAAACTTGAAGGGTTTAAAATTAAGAAAGAGAGAATTGCTAAAATAATATATGGGGGGTATGATGAAAAAAACTTAAAACGATTAAAATATCCTATCTCTTGTTTAACAAAGTGTGTTGAATCATTTATTTTATGGAAAACAGTAGAAGCAGAACAAAGTGATAGAGATTTTTTGTTACTTAAAACCTATAAAAGTAGGGGGTTAGATAATTTTTTTTTTAATAAAGCAAATGCTTTAAAAAGAAGGTTTTTAAAAGAATCTAAAACTTCTCCCATTGAATTCCTTCTTCAATATCAGTTGTATTCGATAATCTATAGACATCCTCAGTTGTGGAAAATGTCGGGTAAAATGGAAACGACCCTTAGTGAAAAAAATAAATTTCTAGATTTATTTATTATCAGCTCAAAACTAACGGAGGCGCTTATTAGACTCAATAGAAAGGATATAGTAGTTCAAGGTGAAGATGAAATTTTGTTTCTACAAAATGCCATTCAAGAAGTGGAATCAAACGAGGGATTTAGCAATTATCCTTTATTTGTTATCTACTTATTTTTTATAAAATACTTGCCATTAGAGATTCCTTTTGATAAAAAAGCATTTCTAGAGGTTAAAGAGCTAATCTTTCAAAATAGAGCCAACTTCGATAAAAATGAGGCGGTCAATACTTTTGTCTTGCTACTACAATATCTATTAATTGTACACGAAAAAGGTATAGAAGATTTAGTTGAGGAATACTTCGAAGTATATGAGTTTGGAATTAAAAATAAGATCCTTTACGAAAATGGATATATTATGCATTTTGCCTTTTACAATACCGTTCAGGCAGCCTGTGTATTGAAGAAGTTTGAGTGGGTAAAGCAGTTTATTGAAGAACAAAGTCCATATCTAGCACCAATGCATAAAGAAAATATTTGCCTTGTTTCTTTGGCATATCTTAGCTGCAGTAAAGGGAATTATGATGAGGCTTTAATTTATTTAAGAGATGTCATTTATAAGAAAAATTATTATTACGATATTATTATAAAAACACTAACAATTAGATGTTTTTACGAAAAAAAAGACTCCGAGCTTCTATATAATTTTACAGATACCTTTAGTGCTTATATTAGTAGACATAAGGAAATGTCTAATCGGATGAAGAACCGAATTTCTAACTTCATACGATTTGTCCTATTATTGGAAAAAAACCGTTTTTCAAGAAAGGAATCAAGGAAAAAATTAAAAGAAAAATTAAGCCAAGTTGATAATATTTATTTTCGAACTTGGCTATTGGAAAAAACATTAGAGTTTGACTAATTTGACGGTCTTTCTAGTATTTTTGAACATTAAAAAATATACACCAGAGGGTAATGTTTGAGTAGAGATGGCATTATTTCCTATCCTTAAATCTGTAGATAAGATATTGGAACCAACACTATTTATAATATTCAATCGTTCATTTTTGTTAGCATCAATATTTAAAATATCTTCCACAGGATTAGGGTAAACGCTAGTCGTATTGATAATTCTTAAATCATTATGGGGTTCTACATAATGAAGATATTCACAAAAGAATTTACCATCGTAAGTATTGATGATCCAAGCATCATCATTCTCAAAAGTTAGAGAGATGATGTTTATTTCAATAGAAAAATTTTTATTTTTTAGAGAAGATCCTAATCGAAGTCCTCCAAGCAATACTTCCATATCAGGCATCACGTTGTCACACTTGATACCTTCACCTATTCTATCGGTAGTCCCACCACCAATAGGAAAGAATAAAGCGAGATATGAATTAGAACCCATATTCATTATCTCTACATCATAACCGTCTCCATTGTCATTAGGATAGAAACCTGCTATATCATCCAAAGGTATAGAGCTGTGTAGTTCAAACTCCATTACATATTCATCACAATAGGTTGAACCCTCAATGTTAAAACCAAAAGAAAGATCTTGTAAATTATAACAATCACCGTTTATAAAAGCAGATACATTTAAATTATTTTGTCCATAGATATTAAAGGTTTGTAAGAAGATAAAAAAGGTAAGGATTAATTGATTCATTAGTTTCATAAGCAAGGGAATTTTATTTGAATTGAATAAACTTGATTAGGTAATTTTATTTACATATTTAGAGCATAATTTTATCAGCTAATAAATTTGTAGATTCGTAGTAAATTTATTGTGAAATTATTATAAAAAAAAAGACAAATATTTTAAAAATCGTGAATGTTTTATGTTTTTATAATTGTATAAATATTTGATTAATAGTATTTTGTTTGCAATTTTGAAAGAATTTTACTTGAGGGGACTGGAACAAGTTTGTTAAATATTTAAATATTAACTTTAGAATGGGATTTTGTGAAGTTTGGAGGAGTGAAAAACTTAATAAGAACGCTACAATGCCTAAAAAGAAAGATATAATACCAGAAGTTGATTTAACAGCAGTTCAGCAGAAGACCTTTGGTTTTCAAATTTCCTCTAACAAGGATATATTGCTGAATGAGAGTCTCAACCATAACCCTTTTCGGCCACATCGGATTCGCTTTTTTGCGATTCTTTTTATTTTAAAAGGAGAGGGTGAACACTATATCGATTTTAAAACATATCAATACAAAACAGGAAGCATTATCTTTATTTCTAAAGAACAAGTCCATGCATTTGAACGAAATATCAATCGGGAAGCCCTATTTTTATTATTTACTGAAGGCTTTTTAGAAAAGGGAAGTACGGGATCTAACTTAATGCAAGAACTAAGTTTATACAGTTATCATCTTTTTCCACCAGTTATTTATTTAAAGGGAGAACAACTCCAATTTCTTTCAGATTTGGCAGCCTTTATTTATGATGAATTTCATGGTGAAAATGATTTTTTAACAGAAGAAATCGTGCATTCTAGCTTAAAAATCTTCCTTTGTCGAGCCGAACGAATTCGAAAAGAAAACCATAAAATGATGCCTCGTTCTAAGCATCATCAAGAATTTTTACAGTTTCAAAAATTATTAAACACACACGTTTTAGAAAACCGAAAGGTGAAGTTTTATGCAGATTTGATGCTGATGTCTACCAAAAAACTCAATCGCATCACACAAGAAATACTAGGACATTCTGCTAAAAAACACATCAATGATTTCTTGATTATTGAAATGAAACGCCGATTAATGAATACCTCTTACACTATAAAAGAAATTGCCTATCAAACAGGATTTGAAGAGACGACTAACTTTGTAAAATATTTTAAAAAGCATACTCACCTAACACCACTAGAGTTTCGAAAGCAGTTTTAGATATATGTAAATTCATATTTCGAAAATAAGAAAAATAATAATAGAAATGGTAAACTTTATTCTTTTATAGTTGTTCTGTTTTAATAGGCTGATCCGTTAGCTTAACTGGTAGAGCAGAAGACTCTAAATCTTTTGGAAAGGGTTCAAGTCCCTTACGGATCGCTAACCAAAATTTTTATATATGAAATAGATTATTCAAAAAGGTGATAAATTAACAACGATTGTTGTTGATAAACTATCACAAGGACAAAAGGTAGTACAATCTGCTCATGCACTAACTGAGTTTGCGTTCCACTACCGAAAAGAATTTGAAGCATGGCGACTAGGTTCTAATTACCTGTGTTGTTTGGAAACTTCTAGAAAAAATTTACTAGAGATAGTTTGTAAACTAGAAGTTTTGGGCATTAAATATAGCATTTTTAATGAACCCGATATTGGTAATCAAGTTACAGCAATTGCTGTTGAAGCATTACCCAAGAAAATCCACCAACAACATTTCAAAAATTTAAATCTAACGTCATGATAATTAAAGATGTAATCAAAAAACTAGCAGCAGAACAAGTTTTTTATAAACCACAACGTAAATCCGTTTATTTTACGGGAGATAGGATTCTCAAACCAAGCGAAGCAACTGCAAAAGTTGCTACCAACAAGAATCTCTTAATGCATTTACACATTGCATATGATATTCTTAGGAAAAAACAACCAAACCTTCCTAAAAAGCAATACTGGTCTCAAGTACAGGTTGATTTCTTAGTTAAAAAATATACAGAACAAGAAGCATAAAACGATTTTGAAAAATTGTCGCTCATCCTAAAGTTGTTAGTGCTTAGAAGTTTTTGAATTTTAGGCTAAATACCAACCTTTAGGATGAGTGCTTTCATTAAAACAATAAAAAGTTATATTTATACATTAAATAGGAGAGAGTCTTAATACTCGATTACCCCAATATTCTAAAATGACAACCTTAAAAGAAAATAATTTAATAACAAAAATAGGGTGTTTTGTTTTGTGGATAGGACTCTTATTTTTTTGTTACCTAATGTTTAACGTTACGATTCCATATATTACACCACCTTTTCCTACTGATATTGATTTTTTATTAACTAAACAGAAGGTAATACGATTTGACCTTTGGCGTTGGTCATTTTATATACATATTACCAGTAGTTTTTTCGTATTATTATCAGGCGCAACGCAGTTCTCCAAAACAATCCTTCAGAGATACACTCGATTACATCGGAATATTGGAAAGCTATATGTTACTTTAATATTATTAATTTCAGCACCTTCAGGATTAATCATGGCGTTTTACTCCAATGGTGGGGTGTTGGGACATATTGCTTTTATATTACAAGCAGTATTATGGTGGGGATTTACCTACTTATCGTATCATTATATCCGACAAAGGAATGTGCGTGAACATGGACGGTTTATGTTTTTAAGTTATGCAATGACATTCTCTGCGGTTTCCCTCAGAGCTTTTATATTTTTGATAGGTTGGTTGAATTTTGACCTACAATACAACACGACCTATCTACTTGCTGCGTGGTCGAGCTGGACATTTAATTTACTCCTTGCAGGATTAGTGATAAAGCTAGGTGGTTTAGATTATTTTTTTAAAAAATAAGATTAAATCCCTAGAGCGATTTTTAACACCTGTTCCATTTTATCTACATAATGAAAAGTCAATCCTTTAATATATTCTGCTTCAATTTCCTCAACGTGTTTCTTGTTTTCGATACAAAGGATAATGGTCTTCATACCTGCTCTTTTTGCTGCCAAAATCTTCTCTTTTATTCCACCTACAGGTAAGACCTTGCCTCGCAGGGTAATCTCTCCTGTCATAGCGATATAAGGCTTTACTTTTTTCTGCGTTAAGGAGGAAGCAAGAGCCGTCAACATTGTTATCCCTGCCGAAGGACCATCTTTAGGAATCGCACCTGCTGGCACATGGATATGGATATTTTTTTTATTAAAAATATCGGAATCAATTCCGAGTTTGGAAGCATTACTTTTTAGAAAACTAAGTGCTGTAGTAGCAGATTCTTTCATCACATCTCCTAAATTTCCTGTAAGGGTCAAATTTCCTTTCCCTTCACTAAGATTGGATTCAATAAATAGGATTTCACCACCTACAGAAGTCCATGCCAGTCCAATGGTTACACCGACTACATTACTATCACTATAAGTTTCTTTCGAGTATCGAGTTGGTCCTAATAATTTATGTAAATCTTTCTTTTTTATAGAAATGTCGTAGGTTTCTTCTAGTGCTACGTACTTTGCTACCTTTCGCATGATGCCCGCTATTTGTCGTTTTAATGAACGGACACCCGACTCTCTAGTATAATCCTGAATGACTTGTTCGATGACACTATCCGTTAATTTTACTTGTTTTGCCTTAAGTCCATGTTCCTTGCGTTCTTGTGGGATAAGATGTTGTTTAGCGATTTTAACTTTTTCCTCTGTTGAATAACCGCTTACTTCGATAATTTCCATACGATCCAATAAGGCGGGTTGTATAGTGTTTAAAGAATTAGCTGTAGCAATAAACAAGACCTTCGATAAGTCATATTCGGTATCTAAATAATTATCATGGAACGTTGAATTTTGTTCAGGGTCAAGTACTTCTAAAAGTGCTGAGGAGGGATCGCCTCTAAAATCTTTTCCAACTTTATCAATCTCATCTAAGATAAATACAGGGTTGGATGATTTAGCTTTTTTGATGGATTGAATTACCCGACCAGGCATTGCACCAATGTATGTCTTACGGTGTCCTCTTATCTCTGACTCATCGTGTAAACCACCGAGCGACATTCGGATATATTTACGATTGATAGCTGTGGCAATAGAACGACCTAGTGAGGTTTTACCAACTCCTGGAGGGCCTACTAGACAGATAATAGGCGCTTTCATATCACCTTTGAGTTTTAGAACCGCTAAATGTTCTAAAATACGTTCTTTGACCTTTGTCATCCCAAAGTGTTCTTTGTCTAGTTCTTTCTTGACTTTCCGTAGATCAAAATTATCCTCTGTATATTCATTCCACGGCAAATCAACCAATAGCTCTGCATGATTGAGCAACACAGAATATTCAGGGGCTTGAGGATTAGTACGTTTAATCTTACTAATTTCTTTATCAAATATCTTTCGGACAGTATCGTTCCAGTTTTTCTTCTTAGCTCTAGCGATTAAGTCTTCAATTTCTTGAGTTTGAGGATTCTGCCCTAATTCGTCCTGAATCGTTTTGAGTTGTTGATTGAGAAAGTAGTCTCGCTGCTGCTTCTCCATATCACCTCTAACCTTATTCTCAATCTTATCTTTTACTTCTAATAGTTGCAACTCATTGGTCATCTGTTTTAGAATTTCATGGGCTTTTTCATTAATATCATTAAACTCTAATAAAGACTGACGTATTTTAATGTCAACACCTAAATTTGATGAAATAAAATTAAGTAGAAAACTATCGTTTGTAATATTATTAAGCATTGCAGTGGCTTCACCAGGAATATTAGGAGATAGTTCAATGATTTTATTTGCTAAATCCTTAATCGAAGACATCAATGCTTGGTACTCAATTTTATTGCTAGGATTCGAAATTTCTAGTATCTCAATTTTGCCTAGCAGAAAAGGCTCACTAGATAACATATCGATCAAAGAAAATCGTTTTCTACCTTGCAATATAGCGGTAATCGTACCATCAGGCATCTTGAGTAATTTCAAAATACGTGCTATAGTTCCCACCTTGTATAGATCATTCAAAGTTGGTGCTTCAACTTTAATATCCTTTTGTGAGAGTACGCCTATTATTCTATCATTTTTATAGGCTTCTTCAATAGCTTCTATAGACTTTTGCCTTCCTACAGTAATTGGGATGATGATCCCAGGAAATAATACAGTATTTTTCAAAGCCAATATAGGCATTACTTCAGGAAAATCTTCTCGAATACTTGCTTCATCATCTTCTTCTAAAGACAGTATAGGCATGAGTTCATCGTCGTCAGCCAGATTTAAGTTATATAATTTTTCAAACATATTGGTATATAGAATGGGATAAGGTAAAAGATGTGCCTTCCCAATGTTTTAGACAGATTGTCAGTATAATTTCCGATTTCTTGAAAATTATAATTTCCCGATTTAAGGGCAATATTTGTGCCATTGGCAAATGTCTGTATTTTTTATAAAAAACTGGTAAAACTATCTATTAAATCATAGACAAAATAGGACAAAATGACAGTATTGTCTATTTCTATAATATCGAAATTTCTAAACGATTGCTCTTTTTAGGAAAATCTGTTGTATAATGTAATCCCCTACTTTCACGACGAATCGAAGCAGATTTCGTTACCAGATAGGCAATAGTAATTAGATTTCGAAGCTCACACAATTGTGGCGAAACCGTCGTATTGCTATAAACCAATTCGGTTTCAGTATAGAGCAAATGTAAGCGATCTAATGCTCTTTTTAAGCGAACATTCGAACGCACAATACCGACATAACTACTCATAATTTCCTTGAGTTCTTTCCAGCTTTGCGTAATTAATACCAGCTCTTTGGGGTCAGTTGTTCCTTCTGCATTCCAGTCAGGCACGTTCGTCTTAATTCCTTTCTTATTAATATTTTCTAAAATATCTTCATGGATACGATGCCCAAAAACCATTGCTTCTAGTAAAGAATTAGAAGCTAAACGATTTGCACCATGTAAACCAGTAGACGTACATTCACCTGCTGCATACAGATTTAGGATACTGCTTTTTCCAATTTCGTCTACTTTAATTCCTCCACAAACATAATGACAGGCAGGGACAACAGGAATATAATCCTTCATAGGATCAATACCGATACTTTTACACTTCTCATATATCGTCGGGAAATGGGCGATATAACCTTCTTCGTCCAAATGTGTGCAGTCTAAATAAACATAGTCTTCCCCTCGCATCTTCATTTCATTGTCAATCGCTCTTGCTACTATATCTCTAGGAGCAAGGGATTTGCGAGGGTCATACTTTTGCATAAATTCTTTTCCATCCGATGTTCTTAAAATAGCACCATATCCTCTAACGGCTTCAGAGACTAAAAACGAACGACTCTCTACTGCGGGGTTATACAATGAAGTAGGATGGAATTGTACAAATTCCATATTCTCAATGCGACCATTTGCTCTAAAAACCATCGCAATACCATCTCCCGTAGCAATTACGGGATTGGTTGTACTACGATACACCTGACCAGCTCCTCCCGAAGCCAATACCGTTACTTTTGCTAAAAAGGTTTCTATTTTTCCAGTTTCCTTATCTAGCACGTAAGTTCCATAACATTCTATGTTAGGAGTCAACTTTGTGACGTAATAGCCCAAATGATGTTGGGTAATAATTTCCATTGCAAAGTAATGCTCATAGATTTTGATATTAGGCAGTTCTTTTGCCTTAGCGAGTAAGGCTCGTTGTATTTCTGCTCCCGTCAAATCTTTATAGTGTAGGATGCGATTTTCCGAATGCCCACCTTCTTTTCCCAAGTCATAATTTTCCGAATTTTTTTCTTTATCAAAACGAGTTCCCCATTCAATGATTTCTCGTACACGCTCTGGGCCTTCTTCTACTACGATCCGAACAATGGATTCATCACATAGACCATCTCCTGCATCTAAGGTATCTGCAATGTGTTTTTCAAAAGTGTCGACTTCCATATCCCATACTGCAGCTACACCACCTTGTGCGTATCGGGTATTACTTTCATTTTCTATTGTTTTTGTTAGTATAGTTATTGAAAGGTTTGGATTTTTAAATGCTAATTTTAAGGCTGTAGTTAAACCAGCAATTCCAGAACCAATAATTAGGACATCTGATTGTTGCATGAAGGTCTTTTCAATTTTTATAAAAATAATAATATGAAATATACACGAAAATACTCCCTTTGGTTGGAACTGGATAAAGAACAAGCAATTTTTTATAATTCAACTATCGAATTGTTAAGTAAAAAATATGATTGTCCTACTTTTCAAGCTCATATTACGCTATTAGGTGGTATCTATGGAGAAGAAAACATTGTTTTAAATCAATTTGAAAAATTAAAACCTTATCTCAAATCATTTTCCTTAAAATTGTTGGAGTTAGAATTTGGAAATACTTACTTTCAGAGTATATTTTATACAGTAGAAAAAAATCAACCTTTAAAGGTGTTGAGGCAATTGGCTGAAAATATATTCAATAAAAAAGAAACATATTTTCCACATTTAAGTATGCTCTACGGTCATTTTGCGTTGTCTCAAAAAGAAGAAATTTCTAAACAAATTTCACAACCTTTATACAACCAACTTATGATTTCTAAAATAGCTCTTGTAGATACTACAGAAATGATTAATGATTGGAAAACACTTTTAACCTTGTCATTGTGATTTACTAGGATTGATTTTAATCTAAATTCTAGGGTTATTGTTTGTTTTTCTTTTATATTTACGCTTGCCCATTTTTATTCATATTTAATTATAAAAAACCATGAGTAAACCCGTAGGTGTCATTGGTGCTGGAAGTTTTGGAACGACTATAGCAAAGTTATTATCGGAGAATGTAGATGTCCTCTTGTATAGTCGAAAAGTAGAATTGGTAGATACTATAAACAACACACATCAACATTTAGGTGTTGAATTATCTCCTCGTATTAAGGCTACAAATCGTTTAAGCGAAATAGCAGAAAGTTGTGAGTTAATTTTTCCCGTAGTACCTTCATCAGCCTTTCGGAATATGATGAAAAACCTAGCCATACATCTTCGCCCGTATCATATATTAATACATGGAACTAAAGGTTTTGATTTAGCGGATAAGGAAAATCAAGATGATAATTTGCCGATTACTCGTCATGATGTTTTTACGATGAGTGAGGTAATCTTACAAGAAAGTGTTGTCGTACGAATTGGTTGTTTGAGTGGACCAAATTTATCAAAAGAAATCCTAGCAGGTCAGCCTGCCGCTACCTTAGTGGCAAGTCCCTATGTCGAAGTTATTGAAGAAGGACGGAAAGCCTTAAAAAGTAAATTTTTTAGAATATATGGCTCTCATGAAATGCAAGGGGCAGAATTGGCAGGGGCTTTAAAAAATACAATTGCAATTGGCGCAGGGATGTTAGGCGGATTAGGAATGGGATACAATGTTTGGTCATTACTTATTTCTAGAGGGTTGATAGAAATGATCCATATTGCAAATGGTTTTGGAATTAGTAGTAGAGCCTTTCTAGGTATCGCAGGAATTGGAGATTTGGTAGCAACTGCATCAAGTACTAGTAGTCGAAATTATACCTTTGGAATGCGCAAAGCCAAAGGAGAATCCTTAGAACATATTCGAAAAACAATGCCTGAATTAGCAGAGGGCGTTCGTACATTAAAAATCTGTAAAAAACTTTGCGATTACCATGGGATTCGGGCACCTATTACTCAAATGCTTTACGAAATGGTCTATGGAGAAGTAACGATAGAAAGAGGGCTAGAGTTTCTAATGAGTTATCCCTACGAAGTAGATGTTGATTTTGTTTAGAATGTTTAGAAATCATTAATTTGAACTGATTTTTATTAAAAAATGAAAAAAATAGGAATATTGGGCGGTGGACAGCTAGGACGAATGCTGTGTTTGGCGGCTGCAAATTGGAATTGGGAAGTTTATATCTTAGATAAGTCTAAGGATTTTCCAGCAAGCGCATTTAGCAGTCATTTTGTGGAAGGTGATTTTAATAACTATGATGATGTTTACAATTTTGGAAAAGAAATGGATGTTGTAAGTATTGAAATTGAACATGTCAATACAAATGCACTTATACAACTTAAAAAAGAAGGTGTAATAGTTCATCCTAATCCTGAATCTTTAACGATTATTAAAGATAAGGGACAACAAAAAAAATTTTATCAGCAGAATGATTTACCAACCGCTACTTTTCAACTATATGATGATAAAAAAGCAATTTTTGAAGCAATAAAAAACAGACATTGCCAATTGCCATTTGTACAAAAAACTAGAACTGCAGGATATGATGGGCAAGGAGTTGCCTTAATTAAAAATGAAAATGACCTAAAATCCAAACTCATGGATGCACCTAGTGTTATAGAAGATTTAGTGGATATTGATAAAGAAATTGCAGTCATCGCTGCTAGAAATGAAAAAGGAGAATGTATCTGCTATCCTCCTGTCGAAATGGAGTTTAATGATGAAGCTAATTTAGTAGAATTTTTAGCTTGTCCTGCTGATATAAACTCAGATATAATGGAAGAGGCAACACGTTTAGCAAAAATTTTAATAAAAAAATACAATATTTGTGGTTTGTTAGCGGTCGAGTTTTTTCTTACAAAAGAAGGAACATTATTGATTAATGAGGTTGCCCCTAGGACACACAATAGTGGTCATCATACAATTGATAGTTGTTACACCTCACAGTTCGAACAACAATTACGGGCTATCCTAAATTTTCCTTTAGGTAGTACAAAAATGAAAACACCATCTGTGATGATTAATGTACTAGGAGCGGAAGGCTATAGAGGGATAACAAAATATAAAGGTATTGAAAAGATTTTGGCACAAGAAGGTGCAAAAATTCATCTGTATGGCAAAACAATGACAAAACCTTTTCGTAAAATGGGACATATTACATTTTTAAATAAGGATATTGAAAAAGCAAAAGCAAAAGCAAGAATGCTGAAGCATACGTTGAAAGTCATTAGCCAAAAAGAAAAAACACTGAACTAAAATACCCATTAAAATGGTTAGCATAATTATGGGGTCTGATTCAGACCTACAAGTGATGCAAGCAGCAGCAGATATATTAGGGGAACTGGGGGTAGAATATGAAATGACAATTGTATCTGCCCATCGAACACCAGATCGCTTGTTTCAATTTGCTAAAAATGCACATCTCAGAGGCATTAAAGTAGTAATTGCAGGCGCTGGAGGAGCAGCACATTTACCAGGTATGGTTGCTTCGTTATCTCCTTTGCCTGTAATTGGGGTGCCTATAAAATCGTCAAATTCTATTGATGGATGGGATTCTATCTTATCTATTCTTCAGATGCCTAATGGTGTGCCCGTCGCAACTGTCGCTTTAAATGCAGCTAAAAATGCAGGTCTGTTGGCTACTCAAATATTAGGAACTTCGGATAGTCGTTTACAACAAAATGTGATAGACTACAAGCAGCAATTAGTTGCTCAAGTAGAAGCAAAAATTAAAAACTTAGAAAAAAGATTATAGATTTTTATTTATCCATGTTTACTGAATTTCATCATCATCGGGTTATTACAGGCAGTATGCTTGACGATTATTTGGCATTGGGTTGGTATCGAATGGGGCAAAGCATCTTCACCACTCATGTTCTCTGTTTAAAAGGAGGAATGTATTCTGCTGTATGGGTAAGATTAGATTTGAAAGATTATACTTTTCGGAAAAGTCTAAGAAAATTATTGCGTAAAAATGGCGAGCGCTTTCGAGTAGAAGAAGGGAAGTTCAATATTGATATCGAAAAAGAAGCGCTTTATCAAAAACACAAAAAACGTTTCGATGGTTTTATTAGCAATAGTCTCCGAGAATCTTTACTCGATGGGGGGGTACGAAATGTCTATAATACTAGAGAATTTTTGATTTATGATGAGGAAGAACTAGTGGGTGCTAGTTTCTTTGATGTAGGAGATGAAAGCATTGCTAGTATAACAGGATTATTCGATCCAGATTATGGAAAACACAGCCTCGGATTCTATACAATGCTTCTTGAGATTCAATATGCAATTCAAAACAATAAACGCTATTTTTATCCTGGATATGTGGTGATGGGTTACCCTTCTTTTGACTATAAATTGAGGGTTGGAAATGTAGAAGGATTTGATGCTTGGGATGGACAATGGATGCCTTTTGATGAAATCAATCGCACCAAACTTCCTGTAGAAAAAATTACCCACAAGCTGGAATTAATCAAAAAACAATTACCAGAAAGCAAGAATAATAAAATTTATGTTTATCCTTTTTATGATAAAGTGATTGCAGGTGCAGAAGAAGAACCCTTATTGAAAGCACCACTATTTTTAGCAATAGAATATCATCCCAAAGACCAAAAACTTATAGTAGTAACGTATGATTTCTACAATCAAACTTATTTGGTTGGCCTTTATGTCCCTATGGATGATTTCCACTATTTACGATTTCTAATGATGGAACATTATCGAGATGATTCTTATATGGACTTTTTAATTTTGAAGAAAAGTTTATATCATTCTAAAGATAGTTTAGATATAGTTGCTTTTTTATTAACGTATCAATAAAAGTAGAATTAGATTTAATACTTTTGCAACAGAACCTACTCTAATACATTATCAGAGACTACTAAATAACATCTCACGAAAAACAAATCAATAATGCAAAACAATTGGTCTATCGAAAAATTCCAAGCGGCTTGGAAAGTAGCCTCTAAAATGCATGATGGTCAGAAATATGGAGGCTCTCAGAAAAATGAAAAAGTTGAATACCTTAATCATATTGGAAGTGTGGTATTTGAAATTTCAAATGCCCTTCAATTTGAAGAAAATATAGATCAAGACTTAGCCATTATCTGTGCAGTTTTACACGACACAATAGAAGATACGTCATTAACTTATGACGATATATCTAATCAATTCGGAAAACCAGTAGCAGAAGGTGTCCTTGCGCTTAGTAAAAATGAAAAACTAAAAGATAAACAAACGATGATATTGGATAGCCTCAAAAGAATTCAACAACAACCTAAGGAAATTTGGATGGTGAAAATGGCAGATAGAATAGCGAACCTTCAACAACCACCCTATTATTGGACATTAGAAAAAAAGGAAGCCTATCGGCAAGAGGCTATCCAAATATACACTCATCTTAAAGAAGCGAATGAGTATCTTGCCAATAGGTTAAAGCAAAAAGTCGAAGACTATCAAGAGTTTCTTTATGAATGATTGAGCCTTACTTGATCGCTATATTTTTCCTTATTGTAGCTTCACGATTAAGATTGTTTGGAAGACTATTGACAACATATGTATGATCCATTTTTTTATAAAAAGATTTCAAATAATGCATTGATTTGCGTTTAGTTGATCGTGTTAAATGTTTATTCTTTTTTATTAATTCAAATAATTGATCTCTATTTTTTAAAAATATCTTGTAAGTAGCATCCAAGTATTTAATATCTTGCTCAAACCCAAGATAAACTCTATCTTTTAAGGTTTTTATATCGTAATTTGGATTAGGTATAGCATATGGAGCATTTACAAGTCCTGAGAAATCAAAGTCAAAAGGTATAGCAATTAGTTTTGTTCCTTTTTTCATCAGTTTTACATTATGAGAATAGGTCAAATGCCAATCTGAATTACCAATCATAAACTGAAAAAGCGCAACAAGTTGTATTTGAGCATTATTAAAAACGGTATCTGTAATTAGAATTTTTTCTTTTATTTTTTGAGCACCTATTCTATTTCTCAATTGAGCGGTATCCTCAATCACAAAACCCCATTGTTTTATAATTTTAGAAGAAAAAATGTCTTTGTAAGTAATGTCTAATAAATGAACTCTATAACTTTCAGATGTTAATTGGTTATACATTTTATAAGCTAAAAACTCCTTTATTATGAGTTCTTTAGCCAGTATTTCTTCCTCATGGCAATAGTTTACTAATTTTAGGTCATTATATTTCGAAAGCTTTTTAGTTTTCAATACATCTTTGTCAAAATATAATTTCAAAGGAGGCAATTCTTCACAATTCATTCTTCTAAATTTACCTCTTAATTTTAGGTTAATATCCCATCTATTGATATTTCCGACAGAATCTTTATAAGAAAAAATGGCAGGATACTTCTGTTCATTTTTGGGTTTAGATAGAATAGTTTTTAAATCTAAGGATATAGTAACAGATGTAATTTCGTCTGTTATTAATACATCAAAAATGCTAGGAGACATTGTTTTGCCATAAATCAAGTTGTTTCCTGTTAGGATAAAACTTAGGGATAAAATAAATATAATTTTCTCTGTTAATGTTTTCATGTTTTATGTTATTTTTAATTAATGCGAAATGTTAAAAATCTGATTGTCAGATTTTTATTTTTCAAACTGTTATTAGTTTGGTATTAATTACAACACAAAAATCAATAAATTAGAGCTATTAAAACAGGTCAAAAAAAGGCACTTTAGGGTTAAAATGGGACATTTTTATTTTATATTAAAAAATGTATATATATAAACAGTCTTTGGATAATTGAAAAGTATATTTTTGCCTAAAATGACTAAAATTTAAACTGATTATAAATTTTAGCTAAAAACTTATCTTGGTATAGATATTTGTTTACCAAAACGTTAGGAAGAAATAAAATAGATAAAATACTGTTTATAGATTTTTATTTGTTAAAAGACTTTCACGAAAGCAATATTTATAATATCTTGCGTTTAGGAAGGGTAACATAAAAGACAAAAATTAATACTGTGAGTAACTATTCAACATCAATTGGTGTTGTCAATACCTATAAACCAATGAATATAGAGAAACTTATAGACCATTCGTCTCTAAGACCAGATTTGACAGCAGATGATATTAAACAAATTTGTACAGAAGCTATAGATAAAGCTTTCGAGGCTGTCTGTATTCCTCCTTATTATGTTCAAACAGCAGTAAGATTGCTGAAAAATTCTGAAGTGAAGGTGACAACTGTAGTTGGTTATCCTTACGGTTATTCCGCTGTTCCAGCCAAAGTAGAAGAAATAAAAAGAGCACTAGACGAGGAAGTAGATGAAGTTGATGCTTTAGTGAATGTAGCCGCACTTAAAAATGGTGATTGGAGCCACGTGCAAAATGAGATTGATAGTATGACACGTGCAGTAAAGATGAAGGGGAAACTCATAAAAATACTAATAGGAATAGATATTTTAACAAAAAAAGAGATCCAAAGAGTCTGTGAGATATGCCAAGAATCAGAAGTTGACTTCTTAGCCATTTATACAAAACGGGAAGGAGAACCTAGAAATATTAAAGAGATAAAAACTATACTCTCTCCTAAAGTTAAGTTAAAAGTTTATCAAGAAAATATATCACCTCAGTTTGCACAGCGTTTATTAAAAGAAGGTATTGAACGCATAGGATGTCAAAATGCCTTGCAAATTATAGTAAATCTTCGGGAAGAATCGTAAAAAAATGTAAATTTGCGATTGTATTTAAAAACGCATTGTCAGATGAAACAACTCTTTTTTATTATTCCTTGTCTTTTGATAAGTTTATTTGCATCTGCTCAAGGTAGCATTATTGTCACTGAAGATGTGCCTGTTACACAGATAATGGGACAGTTTATTTCATTGAATAGAGCTTCCGAAACGACCCCAGGTTGGCGAGTACAGATCATGGGAAGCACCGATAGGAGTGCTATTGAAAGTACAAAGAAAAAATTTCTAGCACGATTTCCTAATTATGTAGCAGTATGGCGATATGATGCACCTTATTATAAACTTAGGGTAGGCGCATTTAAGACAAAACTTGAGGCAGAGCGATTATTGAATATCATTAAAAGTAAATATCCAGGAGCATATCCCGCTAAGGATAATGAAATTAAGTATACTGAGTTTTTATATTAAAAAGACCGAATCCATAACTTCGCTGTTTTTAGTGAAGTTATATTATAGATAAAAATACAAAACACACACTAGAGGAACGATAAGCATGTTTGCTTAAAAAACCTCAAATGCCTAAGCATTTTTAATGCAATGACTGAACAATTAACACCTGAAATTATTTTAGGTATTATTGCAGCATACTTTTTACTCCTTATAGGAGTATCCTATATGACAAGTAGAAATGCTGATGATAATGCCTTCTTCTTGGCGAATAGACAATCGCCTTGGTATTTGGTAGCCTTTGGAATGATTGGTGCATCTTTATCTGGTGTAACATTTATTTCAGTACCAGGTTGGGTTGCGGGCAGCCAATTTTCCTATATGCAAATGGTATTAGGGTATTTAGTAGGTTACTTTGTAATCGCTACCGTACTCATGCCAATGTATTATCGACTTCAGCTCACTTCAATATATACATACCTTGAACAACGTTTTGGCTTTTTTTCATATAAAACAGGGGCAGGCTTTTTTCTCCTTTCTAGAATAATTGGAGCATCTTTTCGACTGTATTTGGTCGCCATCGTGCTTCAGGAGTTTGTAATGAAAACCTATGGTATCCCTTTCTGGTTGACAGTATTGTTAACGATTGTATTGATCTGGATTTACACCTTTAGAGGAGGGATTAAAACCATTGTATGGACGGATACCTTACAGACAACTTGTATGCTACTAGCGGTCATAATGACTATTTTTTTTATAGGACAAAGTATGGATTTGACCCTTTCGGGAATGATTGATCAAGTTTGGAATAGTGAGTATTCGAAAACATTCTTTTTTGAAAATGGTTGGTCAGATAAAAAGAACTTTTTTAAACAATTTCTAGCAGGAGCTTCAATAGCCATAGTGATGACAGGTTTAGATCAAGATATGATGCAGAAAAATTTGAGTTGTAGAAACCTAAAAGAAGCCCAACTCAATGTTTACTCTTTTAGTATTGTATTGGTTTTTGTTAATCTATTATTTCTATTTCTAGGGGCATTACTATTTATTTATGCTTCTAACATAGGTCTAGAAATTCCTTCACAAACCGATCAACTTTACCCTACGATAGCGATTCGTTACCTATCACCAGTTGTAAGTATTACATTTATATTGGGTTTAATTGCCGCTGCATATTCTAGTGCTGATTCCGCACTCACATCCTTAACAACTTCAGTATGTGTCGATTTTTTAAACTTTGAAAAAGAAAATGGCAATACTGGAAAAATTCAAAAAAATAGCTTCTTCCATTTTACAAATGATGGCTCTCAAGAAGACAATAAGCGTAAAAAGAAAATACGCCTCTCTATACACCTACTAGTTTCTTCAATATTATTTTTTGTAATATTAATATTCTGGTTTATAAATGATAAAGCAGTAATAGAACAGATATTTAAGGTAGCAGGTTACACCTATGGACCATTACTCGGACTCTATGCCTTTGGCTTCTTTACAAAATCAAACGTGCAAGATAATCTAGTGCCTTTAGTTTGCATTTTATCTCCAATATTAACATTTGCACTAAATTACTTTTCAGCCAAATTGTTTTTTGGTTACCAATTTGGGTTTGAACTATTAATATTAAATGGAGCATTGACCTTCTTAGGCTTATTTGCTATCTCTGAACACATCTATCAAACAGAGCGAGAAGAGGATTAGAAATTATATAAAACTTCGTTTTGTTCTATCTTTATTTCATTTCTATTGGCGATTTCCTCTAAGACAGCATCAACATTTTTGGTAATTAATTCGTCTTTATGGTACATCAATATATAGTCTTTTAAGACTTCAACTTGTGCAGGTCTATTCCCTGATTGGATGAGCCGTTCAATCGTTTCGCTAGCAGCGTGGGCTATTAATTCATAAGATTCATTATTCGTATCAGAGATATGTTTCAATTCTAGTGTAGGCAAAACGGTTTCTTTATGCTCTAGTTGCTCAACGACCCTTTTTTCTCTCTTAGTCTTCTTTCGTTTGATTCTGATGCAAGCTCTACCATTGATATTGACAAACTCAACCAAATCGTCAAAGGAAGTATCATTGGTTAAGATCGCAAATTCAATATCCTTATGCGCTTTTTGGTGCATTCTTCCCAATAAAAAAGCAAGTTGTAGATCAAAGTTCCCTTTATCATTAGCAACCGCAGAAACCCACTTGACATTTCTTCCCAAGCGCTGTACTTCACGTACCAATTTGAAAGGAATCTTCTTTTCCTTCTCATCAATTAAAATAAACAGCTTATCACAAACCTTCTCTAGTTTGTTAAATTTTATATTTTTTAAATTATCAAAATCAATAAAAACATATCTTTGTTTAGAACCACTCATGTCTTTTAAATCATTTTGTTTATAGAAGCTAAAAGTATAGAAAAACTTTTGTTTCAACAAAAGAAAAAACTATTTTTTTCAACCCTTTTAATAAAAAGCTAATTTTACTAAAAAATACCAACTCCCTAAAAAAATGACTACCTTTGCACCCTCAAAAAATTATACTTTATGATAACGGTAAGCAATCTTTCCCTACAATTTGGAAAACGTGTCCTTTTTGAGGATGTTAATTTGAAATTTGTACATGGCAACTGTTATGGAGTCATTGGTGCAAATGGTGCTGGTAAGTCTACATTTGTCCGAATCTTATCTGGAGAACAAGATTCTACTACAGGACAAATAGAGATTACGCCAGGTGAACGTATGGCAGTATTGAAACAGAACCACTTTGAGTTTGATGATTATTCTGTGCTCCATGCCGTATTGGTGGGACATAAGAAGTTATATGATATCATGGTAGAAAAAGATGCCCTTTGGAATGATCCCAACCTTGACGATGCAGGGGCAATGAAAGCGAGTGAACTAGAAGCAGAATTCGGCGAAATGGGGGGCTATGAATCAGAAAGTAATGCAGCAGGGCTATTGAGTAACTTAGGCATTAAAGAAGATTTGCATTATAAAATGATGAGTGAGTTGACAGGGCATGAAAAAGTAAGGGTATTGCTTGCTCAAGCACTTTTTGGAGAGCCAGATATTTTGCTACTCGATGAGCCTACCAACGACCTTGATGCAGAAACGGTCATGTGGTTAGAGGATTTCCTAGCCGATTATAAAAAAACAGTGATAGTCGTATCTCACGATAGGCACTTCCTAGATATGGTCTGCACGCATATGGTAGATATTGACTTTGGTAAAATTCAGATGTTTACTGGAAACTATACCTTCTGGTATGAAACAAGTCAGCTCTTGTTGCGCCAACGCCAACAAAAAAACAAAAAAGCCGAAGCCAAAAGAAAAGAATTACAAGAATTTATTTCACGCTTTAGCGCAAATGCTTCTAAAGCAAAACAAGCAACAAGCCGTAAGAAAGCACTTGAAAAATTGAATTTAGACGACATTAAACCGTCTACTAGAAAATACCCATTTATTCATTTTAAACCCGAACGTTCTCCTGGAGATCAGATCCTAGAAGTCATTAATCTAAGTAAAAAGAAAGACGGAGAACTCCTTTTTGGAAATGTAGATTTTATGATGAATAAAGGAGATAAAATTGCGCTATTCTCGAAAGATAGTTTAGCAATGACTACCTTCTTTCAAGTACTAGCAGGTGAAGTAGAACCAGATTCAGGAGAAGTGAAATTTGGAGTAACCATAACACCAGCGTATTTGCCTAATGATAATACGAGCTATTTTTCAGGGGATCAAAACATGAATCTAATCGATTGGTTGCGCCAATATTCTAAAGAAAAAGACGAAGTATTTATTCGAGGATTCCTAGGGAGAATGTTGTTCTCTGGGGAGGAAGTTTTGAAAAAATCAGGTGTACTGTCAGGAGGTGAAAAAGTTCGTTGTATGGTTTCTAGAATGATGTTACAAAGTCCTAATTTTCTGACTTTAGATGAACCAACGAACCACCTCGACTTGGAATCTATCACAGCCTTCAATAATGCATTGATTGAATTTGATGGAAATTTGATCTTTACCTCACACGATCAGCACTTTATGAATACGGTTGCCAATCGTATCATTGAGATTACACCCAATGGAATTATTGATAAGTTAATGACCTTTGATGATTATATCCGTGATGAAAAGGTAAAAGCTCAACGGGCTGAATTGTATGGGATGGAGAAGGTATAATGTAGAATAATTCAAAAAATATATCACCATAGCACATTCTTTTAAAATCAAGATGTGCTATATCATACCAATAAAAATAAATGGATAAAGTAAGCTACAGTTTTGGTGTCTTAGTGGCACAAAACTTAAAACAACAAGGATTAAATAGTATCAATCCAACAGATTTTGCAGCAGGTGTAAATGATTTTATCTCAGGAGCACAGCCTAAAATCAATGTCAACGAAATCAATACAATTATTCAAGAATATTTGACCAAACAGCAAAAAGAAGCGGCGGGCAATAACCTAGAAGATGGGAAAAAATTCCTAGCAGAAAATGCAAGCAAAGAAGGAGTAGTCGTACTAGAAAGCGGACTACAATATAAAGTATTGAAAGAAGGAACAGGAGGTACGCCTAAAGCGACTGATAAAGTGACAACACACTATCATGGAACCTTGATAAATGGAAAAGTGTTTGATAGTTCAGTAGAGAGAGGACAACCTGCTACATTCCCAGTGAATGGCGTAATTCAAGGTTGGGTAGAAGCACTACAACTGATGAAAGAAGGTAGTAAATGGAGACTCTTTGTTCCATATAATTTAGCCTATGGAGAACGAGGGGCTGGTGGAGATATTAAGCCATTCGCAACACTAATTTTTGATGTAGAATTGATTAAGATTAATTAAGATTATTTTTATAAAATGTTCCCAAAATACGATGTCATAGTAGTAGGTGCTGGTCATGCGGGCTGCGAAGCAGCAGTTGCTGCGGCTAATATGGGATCAAAGGTGCTACTCGCGACCATGAATATGCAGACCATCGCGCAGATGTCTTGCAATCCTGCTATGGGAGGAGTAGCAAAGGGACAAATCGTTAGAGAAATAGACGCCTTAGGGGGGTATTCAGGGATTGTTACCGATCATACCATGATCCAATTCCGTATGCTGAATAAATCCAAAGGACCAGCAATGTGGAGTCCTCGCGCCCAAAGTGATAGAATGCTTTTTGCTGCAAAATGGCGTAGCCTTCTAGAACAGCATCCCAACATTGATTTCTGGCAAGAAATGATCAATGGAATCATTGTAAAAGATGGTATTGCCAAAGGCGTACGGACAGGAATAGGATTAGAAATTGAAAGTAAAAGTGTCGTATTGACAAATGGCACATTTTTGAATGGACTCATACATATTGGAGAGAAAAATTTTGGAGGAGGAAGAGCTGGCGAACGAGCATCAATAGGAATTACCGAACAACTCGTTGAATTAGGATTTGAGGCTGGTCGCATGAAGACGGGAACCCCCCCACGGATAGATGGACGTTCATTGGATTGGGAAGCGATGGAACTTCAAGCTGGTGATGAGACACCTAGTAAATTTTCGTATACGGATACGCCTACATTAAAGAAACAACGTCCTTGTCATATTGCTTATACCAATAAAGAAGTGCACGATTTGCTTCGGACAGGCTTTGATCGCTCTCCGATGTTCAATGGTCGGATTCGAGGACTAGGGCCTCGCTATTGCCCTTCTATTGAAGATAAAATCGATCGCTTTGCGGATAAAGATAGACATCAGCTTTTCGTTGAACCCGAAGGCTGGGATACGGTCGAGATATACGTCAATGGCTTTTCTTCTTCTTTGCCAGAAGATGTACAATACAAGGCATTGAGAAAAATTAGAGGCTTTGAAAACGCCAAGATGTTCCGACCAGGTTATGCTATTGAATATGATTTTTTCCAACCAACCCAACTAAAAACTTCTCTAGAGACTAGATTGGTTAAAAATCTATTTTTTGCTGGACAAATCAATGGAACAACGGGATACGAAGAAGCCGCTTGCCAAGGACTGATGGCGGGGATTAACGCTCATTTAGCCATCAATGAGGAAGCACCATTTGTATTAAAACGATCAGAGGCATATATCGGAGTACTGATTGATGACCTCGTAAATAAGGGGACAAAAGAGCCTTATCGTATGTTTACTTCTAGAGCCGAATACCGTATCTTATTACGACAAGATAATGCAGATATTCGCCTTTCTCCAATTGTTGAAAAATTAGGAATGGCGAATATGGAACAACGAATGGAACGAGTAGAAGAAAAGGTAAAGGCAGCTCAAGCTATCGATGACTTCTTTAGAAAAACAAGCGTTAGTCCAGATCAGATGAATGCTTACTTAGAAAGCGTAGGTTCTTCAAAACTGAAGCAAAAAGTTAAAATGAATACCGTTTTGGCTCGACCTAATGTTTTTATTGAAAATATCAGTAAAAACGTGCCAGCTTTAGCGGAGTACTTGACTCAATTTGATGAAGAAGCCATCAACCTTTCTGAAATCAATATGAAATACGAGGGCTACATCAGAAGAGAACAAGAGATGGTCGAAAAAATGAATCGCTTAGAATCCGTAAACCTAAGAGAAGATTTTGACTATCATAGCATCACCTCGCTTTCTTTTGAAGCAAGAGAAAAATTGAGTGCATTAAAACCCAGAACAATTGGACAGGCTAGCCGTATTAGCGGAGTTAGCCCTTCAGATATATCAGTCCTCTTGATTCATGTAGGGCGTTAAATGGTTAACGTATAGAACTGGCTCACTTCCAGAACGCTACTTTTTTTATATTTTGAAAAAAAAGTAGCGTTCTCATTGTCTAACTACAAAAGATTATCACAATAAAGTTTCTTTAGTGCCATTTACCATCAAAACAAAAACGGTGAAAGCAAATCATACTACTGATATTGAATTAGTGCAGCTTTTTCAATCAGGAGAAGTGAATGCTTTCAAACAGTTGGTACAACGACATCAAGAACAAGTACGAAAGACAGTAATTGGAATGCTAGGAGAAGGCGCAGAAGCGGAAGATGTAGCACAAGAAGTTTTTATTAATTTTTATAAAAAAATAGATTCTTTTCGAGGAGAATCTAAACTGAGTACTTATTTAACGAGGATAGCCATTAATTTATCTTTAAACGAAATTAAAAAAAGAAAAAGAAATCAAAGTCGATATCTTTCGATTGACAAAGAAGAAAATATTTTTCAAATTTCTGATAAAAAGGATTATTCAGTACAAATAGAAACAAAAGAGATTATCCATAAAGCATTAGCAAATCTTGACGAGGACTATCGAGTTGTAATCGTGCTAAGGATGATTGATGGTTATTCAACGAAAGAAGTTAGTGAGATCTTACAATTACCAATGGGAACCGTTGGTACTCGATTAGCAAGAGGACAAAAAAAATTAAAAGAGATACTAAAAAAATATCTATGATGAAAGATATACACGAACTATTAATGCGGTCATTTGAGGAGAAATTATCTGAGCCTGAACAGCGAAGGTTAGAGAATGCTTTGAAAAAGTCTAAGGAATTACAATTGGAAAGAGATGAAATTATTAAAATGCGCTCCTTATTTCAACATTTTACAATATCAGAAAATCCAACGTTTACGAAAGCAGTCTTGAAACGTGTTGAATTATCTAAATCAGAAAATGTACAAGCTGTTTTAGTTCGACTTTTTCCTAGAATAGCGGCGGCGTGTATTTTATTTTTACTAGTTTCAATTCTAGGTCTTTACTTAGTGGATGGTGGATTATCAATGGATAGTATTGTCGGTTTAGACAATATTTCAGAGGACACGATAACGTATTTAGAATTTTAAATTTTTTAAATGAAAAACAAGACCATTTTATCAATTATAGGGCTATTATTTATTGGTTTTATACTAGGAATTGTGTGTAGTCGTGTCTATTTTGGGTATAGAATAAAGAATATTAAAAAAGATATGACAGCAAAAGGACTTGAAAATCGAATTTATAAAATTATTCAAGCAGATGAACCAACCCAGACTCGACTTTCTCCTTCGCTCCAACCATTAACAAAAGCAGCGCATAATGTACATACCAAATATCGAGGATTAAAACGCCATGAATTGGATTCAATACATCTATTGATGCTTGGTGTTTTAGAAAATGAGGAACAAAAAGAGCGTCTTCAGGATGCCTTTAAACGAATGAAGCATTTAGGCGGTAAAAAACAGCACCACCGATCGCATAAATAAGCAAATTTTTATCAATCTTTCTTTCATTTTTACGACCTTTGGATGTTGTTGAACGATTAGGAGACAACTTTTGTTTTTCTTTCATTGACAATATTCAATTTTAAGTCATTATGAAATCAGCATCCAAGCGACAACTACAAGTTGCAGAGTTAATCAAACGGAACTTTAGTGTAGTTTTACAACAAGAAGGCGGCTATATATATGGTAGTAATATTTTAACAACCATAACCAATGTCAAGATGAGTCCTGATTTAGGTATTGCTTCGGTATATTTAAGCATATACAATACCGAAAACAAACAAGAGGTCATTTTAGAATTAGAAAATAGCTACGCTAGATTGCGTCAATCTTTAGGGAATCGTTTAAAACGTCAATTACGCCGAATTCCAGAGTTACAATTTTTTATAGACGATACACTAGATGAAATAGCTCGGATTGATGCACTATTTGATAAATTACATGAAGAGAATCAAATGGGCAGTGAGGAAGAATAAAATCTAAATTTACCAATCAAAATTAGAGACTTGAGCTTATCGCTTAAAATAGCTAGGAGATACCTTTTTGCAAAAAAATCAACCAATGCCATCAATGTAATATCAGGTATTACAGTGCTTGGTATCGCAGTAGGTAGTGCCGCTTTGATTTTGTTCTTATCGGTATTTAATGGTTTAGAAGATCTACTAGCAGGACTTTATAGCTCCTTTGATCCTGATGTAAAAGTTACGCCTGCCGAAGGAAAAACATTTACATTAAAAGATAAAGAAATACTTGACTTACAATCAATAGAAGGGATAGCCTACGTCTCTAAAACACTAGAAGAAATTGCTTTATTTGAATACAAAGGAAGTCAAAATTTAGGTATTATAAAGGGAGTAGAAGAAAATTACCGTCATGTAACATCCATTGACTCGGTGATGCAAGAAGGCTATTTTTCTATAAAAGATGGCGTCCGCAATATGGCGATTGTAGGCTATGGTATGCAAAATAAACTATCGATTAGCATTGAAGATTACTTGTCAACAATTGCAGTATACATGGTCAAACAAAAAAAAACAAGTATTGATCAACCTTTTAGAAAACGGTATTTATACCCTGGAGGAAGCTACATGATACAAGCTCGATTTGATGAAAAATACGTTTTGACAAATCTAGATTTTGTTCAAGAATTAAGAGGGTATTATAATGGAGAAATTAGTGCTTTAGAAATAAAGCTAGAAGAAGGAACAAATAGTAGCACCGTCATTCCTAAGATTAAAAAAATACTAGGCAATGACTTTGAAGTCAAAAACCAATACCAGCAAAATGCTGCCTTTTTCAAATTAATGAACGTCGAAAAATGGATGGGATATGCAGTTGTTGGTTTAGCACTTTTACTAGTGGGCGTTAATATGATCGGTGCTTTGTTGATGATTGTCTTAGATAAAAAGAAGGATATTGCCATCTTAAAATCAATGGGAGCGAATGAAACAACTATACGTAATATTTTCCTCTTAGAAGGTTTATTATTGTCTTTATTAGGAATGTTTATTGGATTTTGTGTAGCGATAATTTTGTATGTATTACAAAAAAAAGTTGGTATTATTCAAATGCACGGATTTATAGTAGATACTTATCCCATCAGTATGCGAGTGGGGGATTTTGTTGTTGTATTTTTAACCGTAATTATAATTGCTGGATTGTTTTCATGGATACCCGCACGAAGAGCCGCCAAAATGGAAACATTAATAGGAGAGTAAAACCTTTGATCTAACGTTTAGTCAACTATTAAAACAAAATAAATAGTGAATAAAAGTCACATTAAAGTACTAGGAGCAAAAGTTCATAATCTTAAAGATGTAGATGTAGATATTCCCAGAAATCAATTAGTGGTTATTACTGGAATTAGTGGCAGTGGAAAATCATCACTTGCTTTTGATACAATATATGCTGAAGGACAACGCCGATACATGGAGACCTTCACGGCATATGCCCGACAATTTATCGGAAGTATGGAACGACCCGATGTAGAAAAAATAACAGGTCTAAGTCCCGTAATTTCGATAGAACAAAAAACCACAGGACGTAATCCTCGCTCTACGGTAGGAACAACGACGGAAATCTATGATTTTTTTCGTTTACTTTTTGCAAGGGTAGGAGAAGCCTATTCCTACGTAACGGGCAAAAAGATGGTCAAGTACACGGAAGATCAAATCATTACACATATTTTTGATAATTTTTTTAATAAAAAAATAATTATCCTTACCCCATTGATTCGAGGGCGGAAAGGACATTATAGAGAATTGTTTGACCAGTATAGAAAACAAGGTTATACAAAGGTAAGAGTTGATGGAGAGATGTTGGAGCTTGTTCCAAAATTACAAGTAGATAGATATAAAGTACACGATATTGAATTAGTTGTTGATCGACTAAAAGTCATTGAAGAACGGAGAGAACGACTAATGGAGTCTCTAAAAGTTGCCCTTAAAATAGGGAAGGGTTTAATCTTTATTAAAGAGTACGAAGAAAAGACAATAAAACCTTATAGTAAGCATTTAATGTGTTCTGAATCGGGTATTTCTTATGAAGAACCTTCCCCCAATGCTTTCTCTTTTAATTCTCCATATGGTGCTTGTTCTTCCTGTAAAGGTCTAGGGAGAATACAAGAAGCAGATATGAAGTTGGTTGTTCCAGATAATACAAAATCTATCAATGAACAAGGGATAGCTCCTTTTGGTGAAGTTAGAGAGACTTACGCCTTCAAACAACTAAAAGCAATAGCCAAAAAATATCAATTTACTTTTGATACTCCAGTAAAAGATATTCCAGAAGAGGCATTGAATATGATCTTACATGGAAGTGAAGAAAAAGTAAAAGTGAAGATTGGAAATAGTCAATATGACCTTGCACAAGAAGGAATCGTCAATATGCTTAAACGTTGGTATGAAGATACGACGTCTAATGGGATTCGACGTTGGGCAGAAGGATTTATGGCGGTGAAAACCTGTTCCGAATGTAAAGGGCAACGTTTAAAGAAAGAGTCTTTACATTTCAAATTAGATGATAAAAATATATCCGAAATTAGTGAATGGGATATTTCGGATTTGTATGAATGGGTGAATAATCTAGAGGGTAAACTCAACAAAAAACAGCAAATTATTGGAAAAGATGTTTTAAAAGAGTTGCGCTTGAGATTAGGATTTTTGATGCACGTAGGATTAGATTATTTAACCTTGAATCGTCCTGCCCGTACCCTTTCAGGGGGAGAGTCACAACGTATTCGTCTAGCAACTCAGATAGGTTCGCAACTAACAGGTATCACGTACATTCTTGATGAACCTAGTATCGGATTACATCAAAGGGATAATCAAAAACTAATCGAAGCCTTAAGAGAATTAACAGATATAGGTAATACTGTATTAGTTGTAGAACATGACAAAGATATTATGTTGGCGTCAGATTACCTGATTGATTTAGGGCCAGGAGCGGGAAAACATGGTGGAGAACTTGTAGCAGCAGGCATTCCTACGGTCTTTAAAGACATGAAAACGCTTACTGCTGACTATTTAAACGAGAGGAAAGATATTCCTATTCCCGAAAAACGTCGTAAAGGAAATGGAAAGTTTTTAGAACTTAAAGGGGCAAAAGGGAATAATTTAAAAGGGGTAAATATTAAAATTCCACTAGGTTGTTTTGTTTGTGTAACGGGGGTTTCAGGAAGTGGCAAATCGACCCTGATTAACGAAACCTTATATCCCATTCTTAGACAACATTTTTATAAAAGTAAAAAAAATCCTCTAGCCTATAAGAGTATAAAAGGCTTAGAAGAATTGGACAAAGTGATTGAAATCGATCAGTCTCCAATTGGTCGTACGCCACGCTCCAATCCTGCAACGTATATTGGTGTTTTTACGCATATCCGAAATCTATACGCCAATATTCCCGAAGCAAAAATTAGAGGATATAAGCCAGGACGTTTTTCTTTTAATGTAAAAGGAGGACGTTGTGAGGTTTGTCAAGGTGGCGGTAAACGTGTGATTGAGATGAATTTTTTACCAGATGTATATGTCGATTGTGAAACCTGTCTAGGGCGTCGATATAATCGAGAAACAAGAGAAATTATTTATAAAGGCAAAAATATAAGTGATGTGTTGGACATGACGGTGGAAGAAGCAGTTGAATTTTTTAAGCCGATTCCTAAAATTTACCGTAAGGTAAAAACACTTCTAGATGTTGGTCTTGGATATATTACCCTAGGACAATCATCTGTAACATTATCAGGAGGAGAAGCACAACGAGTCAAACTAGCAGAAGAATTATCCAAAAAAGATACAGGAAAAACCATTTATATCCTCGACGAACCTACTACAGGACTTCACTTTGATGACATTCGCCAGCTATTGACGGTGCTTAATCGATTAGTCGATAAGGGAAATACAGTACTAGTAATTGAACACAATATGGATGTGATAAAAGTGGCGGACTATATTCTTGATATGGGACCAGAAGGTGGAAGTCGGGGAGGAACTTTGGTGACCTCAGGCACACCTGAGAGAATTATCAAAAGCAAAAAAAGCCACACAGGGCAATTTTTGAAACTGGAATTGAAATAAGAATAAGAAGCAACAAAAAAGCATACTAAGAATTACACTATCCTTAGTATGCTTTTATATGATATATATAAAATTAAATTATAGACTAGCTACTTTTTTCATAAGACTGCTCTTTAAGTTGCCAGCATTATTCTTATGAATTTGGTTGTGCTTTGCTAACTTGTCAATCATAGAAATAACCCTAGGCAAAAACTTTTCTGCTTCTGCTTTATCTGTCATAGTTCTAAGGTTCTTGATTGCAGTTCTAGTTGATTTTTTATAATATCTATTATGCAATCTCTTTTTTGCGTCCTGTCTGATTCTCTTTAATGCTGACTTATGGTGTGCCATATCAAGCTTTGTATTTTGTATATTCTTTAAAAAATGATTGCAAAATTAGGATGTTTCTTTCTTATTTCAAAAATAATTTGCAATTTTATTTCTCCATAGTAAAGAATATGAGCTATTTTGGAAGTTTTTTCCAAATATTTTTTAAATCAAATTATCAACCTATAAACTCTCACGGTTAAATGAGTGACTATTCATACGTATTTAATGCCCATCCCCAATTTATTGAAGGTTTATATAAACAATACCAAGAAAATCCGCAAACTGTTGATGAAGGCTGGAGGGTCTTTTTTCAAGGCTTTGATTTTTCAGAAAAACATAGCAATGGAGTATCGAATGGCAGCGTTTCAGCAGCATTCAATCCAAAAGAATTTCAAGTGCTTTCGCTTATAAAAGGATATAGAAACAGAGGACATTTGCTTTCTACTACAAATCCCATTAGAACAAGAAGGGATCGACGCCCTCATTTGAAATTGGAAGATTTCGGACTTTCTGATAAAGATTTAGATACTCGTTTTCAAATCGGTTTAGAGATAGGATTACAAAATCCAACCCTTCAAGAAATTATCAATCATCTCAATAAAATATATTGTGGAAATATTGGTATTGAATACCATCATATCCAAGAAAGAGAAAAAAGAAGATGGATTAGAGCAAAAATTGAGAAGCGCAACCTTGAAAATTATGGTTTCTCTTTGGATAAAAAGAAGAGAATATTATCAAAGTTGAATGGAGCTGTAGGATTCGAAAAGTTTTTGCACACTAAATATGTAGGTCAGAAACGTTTTTCTTTAGAAGGCGGAGAGACAACAATTCCAGCTTTGGATGCTATTATCAATAAAGGTGCAGAAGATAGGGTAGAAGAGGTGATTATAGGAATGGCGCATCGGGGAAGATTGAATGTACTGGCCAATATCATGGGCAAAACCTATGAAAATATTTTTAAAGAATTCGAAAATACACATATTCCTGATCTAAGTTTTGGAGATGGAGATGTTAAATATCATTTAGGATTTTCGTCTATTATTGAAACACCATCAGGAAAAGCAGTGCATTTGAAACTTGCCCCCAATCCTTCACATCTAGAGTCGGTCAATACAGTTGTAGAAGGGTTTGCAAGAGCAAAAGCTGATATACTTTATGAAAGTGATTACGATAGAATTTTACCGATTCTTATTCATGGAGATGCGGCTATTGCAGGACAGGGTATTATGTATGAAACGGTACAAATGAGCCAATTGGAAGGCTATTATACGGGAGGAACAATACATTTTGTGATTAATAATCAAATAGGGTTTACGACAGATTTTGATGATGCTCGATCTTCTACCTATTGCACAGGCGTTGCAAATGTTGTTCAAGCACCAGTTTTTCATGTCAATGGAGATGATCCCGAAGCAGTTGTTTTTGCTGTAGAACTGGCAGTAGAATATAGGCAGAAGTTCAATAATGATGTTTTTATTGACTTAGTTTGTTATCGAAAACATGGACATAACGAAGGCGATGACCCACAGTTTACACAGCCTGAAATGTACAAATTTATTAAAAATCATAAAAACCCAAGAGCATTATATGTAGAGCAATTGGTTGGAAATGGGAGCTTGAGTGAAGCAGAGGCAAATGATTTGGAAATTGCTTTTTGGAATGATTTGCAAGCAAGATTAGATTTAGTAAAACAAAAGCAACTACCCTATAAATATCAAGAACCAGAATTAGCTTGGAAAAAATTGAAAAAACAAGCAAATGACCCTGCTGACTTTTTTCCTTCTCCTAAAACAGGCATTGCAAAGACGAAAGTGGATAAACTTATTAAGCACCTGATGTCTTTACCCAAAGGCTTTAATCCTATCAGTAAAGTCAATAGACTATTTAAAGGAAAGCAAAAACTTTTAGACAACAATCAATTGGACTGGGCGATGGCAGAATTAGTAGCCTATGGCTCTATTCTACTAGAGGGAAAAGATGTACGAATGAGTGGACAAGATTGTAAACGAGGAACATTCTCACACCGTCATGCCATATTTAGAGATATGAATACCAATGAAGAGTACAATAGATTAAGTGGTATTGATGGTAAACAAGGGAAGTTTAGAATTTTTAATTCCTTATTGTCTGAATTTGGGGTATTAGGCTTTGAATATGGTTATTCTTTAGCTACACCTGATGCGCTCGTGATTTGGGAAGCGCAATTTGGTGATTTTTACAATGGAGCGCAAACGATTGTGGATCAATATATTTCTGCTGCGGAAAGCAAGTGGAGAAGAATGAGTGGTTTGGTCATGCTATTGCCTCATGGTTACGAGGGGCAAGGGCCAGAGCATTCTAGTGCAAGACTGGAGCGTTTTTTACAAATGTGTGCAGAGTTTAATATGTCCGTTTGTAATATTACGACTCCTGCAAACTTCTTTCATGTTCTTAGAAGACAATTGGCTCGACCATTTAGAAAACCACTAATTGTAATGTCTCCAAAATCGCTTTTGCGACACCCAAAATGTTTATCGGATAAAAGCGAATTTACGACTAAAAATGGTTTCCAAGAATTGATTGATGATGTGGGGTTTCCGACGGCTGCAACAGCTAAAAAAGCAAAGCGGGTGTTAGTTTGTTCGGGCAAGATATACTATGATTTACTAGCAAAAAAAGAAGCCGATAATCGGAAGGATATCGCCATTGTACGTTTAGAACAATTATATCCATTTCCTCTAGATATGATGAATGAAGTGAAGAAAAAATATAAATCTTCTGAATTTTTCTGGGTACAGGAAGAGCCTTCTAATATGGGAACATGGCAATATTTTCATGCGTTCTATCAGAACTTGGATATTAACTTCAAGTTAATTTCTAGAAAATCTAGTGCTTCACCAGCAACAGGCTTCAAAAAAGCACATGATAAGCAGCAACAAGAAATTGTGGACAGGGCTTTTAGTGAATAGATTTATAAATAGAATTTGAATTTCTATATTAGAATAAAAAAGAGGCGGTCTTCCTAAGATCGCCTCTTTTCAGTTGAATAAAATATAAGGTAATAACGGTGAAAAATTAACGTCCCAAAGTCAGGTAGTTATTTTATTTAGCGTTACTTATTTCACTTCTTTTAATTCTACATCAAAAATTAATACTGAATTTGCGGGAATGCCTGGGCGAGCCATTGGTCCATATGCTAAACCAGAAGGGATAATAAATTTTCCTTTCCCGCCAGGTTTTAATAAAGGAATAGCTTCTTGCCATCCTTTTACCACACCTGTCAAAGGAAAACTTGTTGGTTCTCCTCGGTCATAAGAAGAATCAAATTGCTTACCATCAAGAAATGTACCTTTATAATGAGCAACGACACTATTTTCTAACGTAGGATTTTTACCTTTTCCTGTTTTTTCAATTGTATAGTAAATCCCTGAATCGGTCTTTTTCATATCCAATTTATTATCAGCAACATACTTTGCTATTATTTCCTCGTCTTTCTCTTTTTGTTTTTCCTGATCAAAAATATCAATCAGTTCTACATCAAAAGCTAATACGGAATTAGGGGGCATACCTGGACGACCTTGTGCTCCATAAGCAAGTCCCGAAGGAATAATAAATGTACCTTTACCTCCAATCTTTAATAAAGGAATAGCTTCTTGCCATCCTTTCACAACTTGTCCTAGGGGAAAGGTAGCAGGCTCTCCTCGGTCATAAGAAGAATCAAATTGTTTACCATCAAGAAATGTACCTTTATAATGAGTTGTGACCATGTCAGCTAATTGAGGATTCTTGCCCGTACCCTCATTTTCAATAGCATAGTAAATCCCCGAATCGGTTTTTTTAAATTCTTTACCATCCAAACTATCAATGATATAACGGATAATAGCATTATTATCGATTTCTTCTTGGTTTGCAGGACTCGCAACGATACCACTTTCTAAAGGATGTTTTTGCTTACAACTTGTGGCAGCAAAAAGAAATATTGTGCTGAATAAAAGTAAATTTCTCATTTTGTTGAAATATTAAATTATTTAATAGATATAAATTGCCGCAAAGGTACATAAGCAAATGGAATATTTATAAAAAAATCAATTTCAAGGTTTTTTACCACTCTCTTAATTTTGTTTACATTTACATTTATGAATAAAATGCTCAAGTATATATTGTGTACCCTCTTCACAATCGTTGCGTTTAGCGTTGGATATACAATGTTTAGTATGAACCAATTAGGTGAGGAATGGGGGTACTTTAGCATTCCTTTACTACTCTTCTCTTGGGGCGTTATATGGTTGCTTTTTGAAAAACGCTTTTCTAAAATGCCCCATAAATGGAAACTATTTGCTTTAGCTACAATTGGAGGATTAGTATTGGCCATGGGATTTCCTCCTGTTCCGCTCACTTTTTTAATGTTTATTGGTTTTGTTCCTTTTTTAATAATAGAAGATGAAATAAACCAACATTTTCAACAAACCGCAAAGTGGGAAGTGGCAAAATATATGTTTCATGGTTTTTTGGTATGGAATATCTTATCAACCTACTGGGTTTGTAATACAGCTTTTGTTCCAGGAATAGTTGCTATTGTATTGAATTCTATCTTTATGACGATACCATGGGTACTATTTCATCAAACAAAAAAAGTGCTTAATGGTCGTTTTACTTATTTACCATTGATAGCATATTGGTTAGGATTTGAATACGTTCATTTAAACTGGGAGATTAGTTGGCCATGGCTAACTTTAGGGAATGCCTTTGCTGAATTCCATTCTTGGGTTCAATGGTACGAATATACAGGCGTTTTTGGAGGCTCTTTATGGATCTTACTTAGCAATATTCTAATATTTTCTTTATGGAAAAACAAAGCGATTATAAACGCAAAAGATTGGTTGAAACTCGCAACTGTTATCCTAATGCCAATTGGCTGTTCGCTTCTAATATATCATACCTATGAAGCAGATGGAGCGACCGTCGAGGTAACTGTCGTTCAACCCAATTATAATCCACATTATGAAAAATTTACGGTGCCAGCTTCTGAGCAATTGAGACAGTACATAAGATTATCGGAATCAAAGGTAGATTCGAATACGAATTATTTGGTTTTTCCAGAAACAAGTTTTTGGTTAATAGATCAAGAAAATATTCTTTCTAATTATTCTTTAAAAACACTTAATAATTACATCAAACAATATCCTAAACTTAATTTAGTAACAGGAGTTATTGCTAGAAAAATATTTAAAAAGAATGAACCGTTAGGAAATGCTATAAGGACTCGGATTATAGAGAAAGATACGATTTATTATGAGATGTATAATGCTTCAATCCAGCTTTCAAATGATCAAACAAGTATTCCTTTTTATAAAAAATCGAGACTAGTACCAGGAGCAGAAATAATGCCTTATAATAAATTTTTCTTTTTTCTTAAACCCATTGCAGATAAACTAGGAGGCTCTTTGGCAGGACATGGTATCCAAGATAAACGCACCGTATTTACAAATGAAGATGGGGTGAAAGTAGGAACAATGATTTGTTATGAATCAATTTATGGTGGTTTTTCAACAGGGTATGTAAAAGAAGAAGCAGGAGCAAATTTTTTGACAATAATTACAAATGATGGTTGGTGGGATAATACTGCAGGGTTTCGCCAACACTTGCGGTTTGCTTCACTAAGAGCCATTGAATATCGACGAAGTATTGCTCGTTCTGCTATTACAGGATCGTCTTGTTTTATTAACCAAAGAGGAGATATTCGTCAAGCAACAGATTACGAGGTTGAAGCAGTAATAAAAGATAAAATTATATTGAACGATAAAATTACGTTCTATACAAGATGGGGCGATTTAATAGGTCGGCTTGGTTTATTTGCTGCAATTATTTTCTTATTAAATATGTTTGCTAAAGGATGGCTACAAAGAAGAATGGATGAAACATAAAAAACGCCGTGTTGTTTCCAACACGACGCAAAGAACATTACTGACATTGCTTCATCACTGATGAATAATTTTGATAGGGTT
>JAHDBJ010000008.1:60640-164851 GCA_020630435.1 Saprospiraceae bacterium | reverse complement strand
GCCTTGTATCTATAATTGTCCAGTAGAAACCAAATTAAAAGTGGTGTGGCAAGAATCTCTAGCCCCGACACCTTAGATGTAGGGGTGGAGACGCCTGTTGTTTTGGTATGACTGAAACAATCCTACTTTATTTTTTATTTTTGTTGTTAGAAAATGAAGACTTAGGCTATCAGGTCAATTCAGAATATTAAAATCTGTAGAAAATCATAATATAAAAGCTTTAAAAATAAGAAATAATGAAAGTTAATGTTTATAAATATGTAGTAACTGGACTATTATTAACTACTATAGTATACTTATATGAATATGGATATTCAATTATTAAACGTGAATCATTAAAAGAGTTTTATTATTCAGGTTTTTGGTGATTTTTTATTGTAGGTTTTTTAGGCAGTTTGATTCCTGATATTTTGAGTACTAATAAAAATCAATCATTTAATGATTCCAAAATCTTAGATATACCTGATAACCATGATAGTCAAAGTCTTCAAGACTAGCCAATAAAAAAGAAAAAGAGTAGGATAGAAGGAGTCGTGCCAATGAACAGATTAAACGGTCTATTCCGAAATTGATATTTGCAAAATACAAAAGCTAAACAATACTATCATATTTGAAGACACAAAATACCAAAGGCTAACAAGAAGGATTGTTTTTATAAAAAACAATCCCTTGACTATTCGAATATTCCTTATAACTTTTGTTTGTTTATAATAAAGTTTTACCTTTGCAGCGATTTTAAAATAAGGATATTTTTTGATAAAATTATAAAGAATATTATGGCAAACGTAGGTCACATCAAACAAATTATCGGTGCGGTAATCGATGTTAGTTTCACAGGAGAGGCAAAACTTCCAGAAATCTTAAATGCCCTTGAAGTAAAACGTGAAAATGGAGAAACACTAGTATTAGAATGTCAGCGACATTTAGGAGAGGACAGTGTAAGAACCATCTCAATGGATTCAACGGAAGGATTAACAAGAGGAATGGAAGTAGTAGATACTGGTAGACCGATCTCAATGCCTGTTGGAGATAGAATTAAAGGTCGATTATTCAATGTGGTAGGAGAACCAATTGATGGTATTGGTACGATGGATAAAGGAGACAATGCTTACCCTATCCACAGAAAACCACCTTTATATGAAGAATTATCAACGGAGTCAGAAATCCTTTATACGGGGATCAAAGTGATCGACCTTATCGAGCCATACGCTAAAGGAGGGAAAATTGGACTTTTTGGAGGAGCAGGAGTAGGGAAGACGGTATTGATTATGGAGTTAATTAACAATATCGCTAAAGGATATGAAGGTATTTCAGTATTTGCTGGAGTGGGAGAGCGTACAAGAGAAGGAAATGACCTATTGCGTGAGATGATAGAATCAAACGTAATCAAATATGGTGAAGAGTTCAAGCACAATATGGAAGAAGGTGGCTGGGACTTGACAAAAGTGGATAAAAAAGCACTGATGGATTCTCAAGCGACATTAGTATTTGGTCAGATGAATGAGCCTCCTGGTGCAAGAGCTAGAGTAGCACTTTCAGGATTGACAATTGCAGAGTACTATCGTGATGGAGATCTCAATGATCCTAATGGTGGTCGTGACATCTTATTCTTTATTGATAATATCTTCCGCTTTACACAAGCAGGTTCTGAAGTATCGGCACTACTTGGACGGATGCCTTCAGCCGTAGGATACCAACCAACGCTAGCAACTGAAATGGGAGTTATGCAAGAGCGTATTACGTCAACAAAGAGAGGTTCGATTACTTCAGTACAGGCGGTATATGTACCTGCGGATGATTTGACAGACCCAGCACCTGCAACGACTTTCGCACACCTTGATGCGACTACCGTATTAAATCGTAAACTAGCAGCACTAGGGATTTATCCCGCAGTAGATCCTTTAGATTCAACATCTAAAATTCTTGCCCCTGATATTGTAGGAGAAGAGCATTATGAAACAGCAGAGCGTGTGAAAAATATTCTACAACGTTATAAAGAGCTTCAAGACATCATTGCTATCCTTGGTATGGAAGAGTTATCGGATGAAGATAAATTGGTTGTATCAAGAGCAAGACGTGTACAACGTTTCCTTTCTCAACCATTCCACGTAGCAGAACAGTTTACAGGTTTAGAAGGGGTACTTGTACCTATCGAAGAGACAATTAGAGGGTTTAATATGATTTTAGAAGGAGAAGTGGATGAGTATCCTGAGGCAGCATTCAACCTTGTTGGTACGATTGATGATGCCATCGCAAAAGGTAAAAAATTATTGGCAGAAGCCGAAGAATAAAATATCAAATCAATCATTTAAGCCTTGTAAGTATGCTATATATTGTTGGTTTGCTTACAAGGTTTTTTTATAAATTTTATATCCTATGAACGTTACAGTGTTAACTCCAGGTCGAGAAGTTTATGCTGGAAGCATTAAATCTATTAAAGTACCAGGTATTAATGGACAGTTTGAGGTACTTAAAAATCATGCTCCTATTGTGTCAGCATTAAGGAATGGTGAAATTCGTATCCTAGATGAGAAAGGAACTAAAAAAGTATTTTCTATTGAAAAAGGATTTATCGAAGTTCTTAATAATGAAGTATCCGTTTTGGTTCAGGGCGTTCAGGATGCCTAATAATACTTTGAACCGTTAGTAATATTTGCTATGAAAAATATATTTACACAAGCGGTTACGAACGAGTTGATCGATAGAATCAATCAACTCACCCCTTCTACTCAGCCCAAATGGGGCAAGATGAACGTTGCCCAAATGCTAGCACATTGTAATGTTACTTACGAATTGGCGTTTGAAAATAAACATCCTAAACCCAATTTTATCGCTCGATTTTTTTTGAAACTTTTTGTGAAACCTTCTGTTGTTAGCGAAAAACCTTATCCCAAAAATAGTCGTACAGCACCTGTATTTTTGGTCGCTAATAAACAAGACTTCAATAAAGAAAAAAAACGCCTAATCGTTTATCTAGAAAAAACACAGCAATTAGGAGAAGCGCATTTTGAACAAAGAGCATACACTTCTTTTGGAACATTAAGTAGTAAAGAATGGAGTAACCTTTTCTACAAGCATTTAGATCATCACCTTTCTCAATTCGGTGTTTAATTTCAGAAACTCAATAATGTAATTGTTGTTCAACAATATTTTTTTAGGAAAGCATTTTCCTGAAAATTATTTTTTAATACAAAAACTTGTAGTTGACTACGTATTTTCGTATATTATGTAGCGAACTACATAAATTTTTGTATTATGAATGATTATTTAGCATCGAAAGGATATTTTACCTTAATTACTAGAATCAAACGCTTAAGTGATAAAATTCAGCAAAGCGGTCGCTCTTTTTATAAAGAAATGGGAATGCAAATAGAACCCAATTGGTATTTAATTTTTGAAGTTTTGAGAGAGCATGAAGTGATGACGGTAACTGAAATCGCCGAGAAAATCAAATTTTCACACCCATCTGTTATTACCATTACTCAAAAAATGATTAAGGCGGGGTATTTAACAACAACTGTAAATATGAGTGATAGTCGAAAACAAGACTTGTGCTTATCCCCAAAAGCAATTCAAGAGTTTCCAGAACTCAATAAGGTTTGGAAAGCCTGTTTAGATGCTATAGAGCAAATATTTGATAATACTATTTTTTTGAAAGAATTTGAAAAGTTGGAAATGGCTATTGAAAAACGAAATTTTAAAGATCGGGTTCAACGGCAACTTCTTTTGAATGAGGTAGAACTCGTTTTTTTTAAGCCTCAATATGCAAAAGCCTTTGCCGAATTAAACTATCAGTGGATCAAAACCTATTTTACACCAGAGCCTATAGATTTAGAAATTTTAGATCATCCTAAAAAATATATCCTTGATCAGGGAGGGCAAATATTAATCGCTTTACATAAAAAAAATCCAATCGGAGTAGTCTCTTTGATTAAGGAAACAGATGAAGAGATAGAATTGGGGAAAATGGCGGTAAGTCCCGATTATCAAGGATATGGAATCGGTGCAAAAATATTAGAAAAAGCAATAGAGACGGCTAGAGGGCAAGGATTTAAAAAAGTATTTCTATTATCAAATACTATTCTTGTAGCTGCCATAAAACTATATGAAAGGTTTGGGTTTGTAGAAGTGTCATTAGGTGATTCTACTGAATACAAGCGTGCTAATATCAAAATGGAATTATGTTTATAAATTTAAAATAATTAATATAAATGATTCGTAATAAAACGAATGTAATGGAATATACATGGGGCGAGCATTGTAAAGGCTGGCATTTACTAAAATCGGATACATTAGGAATAATACAAGAAATTATGCCACCCAGTACTTCGGAAGTGGAACATCAACACTCCAAAGCTCAGCAATTCTTCTTTATACTAGAAGGAGAAGCTACATTTTATATAGAAGGAAAAAAATATACAGTACCAAGTGGTCAAGGTATCCATATCCCTAAAAAAACATTTCATAAAATCATTAACGACACAAAAGAACAGTTAGAGTTTATAGTCGTTTCTGAACCTCATGCTCATGGAGATAGAGTTTTAAAATAGACTAAACTGGTCTATCAGCCTTCTTAAAACTGGTACTTTTAACCGATCCTTTTTTGAAATAAATTTGTAGAGTCAATGTCCAAATTAATTTATTGATTTCAAAAAAGTCTTATGGAGAAAGTACCTGAAAAAATAAGAGTTAAAAGAGTCCCTAAACGTGGGATTTATGATAAAGAGACAATTTATAAAATACTGGATAAAGAATTTATTTGTCATGTTGGGTTTGTATATCACGATAGCCCTGTCGTAATCCCTACATTATACGGTCGAAAAAATAATGACTTATACCTACATGGTTCGATGGCAAGTCGAATGATGAAATCTTTAAAGGAAGGAATTGATATTTCTATTAGTGTTACTAGGGTTAATGGCTTAGTACTTGCACGTTCTGCTTTTCATCATTCTGCCAATTATGAGTCGGTAGTTTTATTTGGTAAAGCCTATTTAGTGGAAGGAGATGAAGCAAAAAACGAAGCGCTCAAGTATATTTCCGATCATATTATTGAAGGTCGATGGGAGGAGATTCGTCAGCCCAATGCAAAAGAACTCAAAGCAACAATGGTTCTGAAAATTCCCATTGAGCAAGCATCTGCAAAAGTACGTACAGGAGGACCTGTTGATGATAAACCAGATTATGAGCTGAATATCTGGGCGGGGGTTGTTCCTTTCAATCGTGTAATAGAAGCACCGATCCCTGATGAAAAACTAAGCGGAGGTATTCTAGTACCAGATTCTATAAAAAACTATGAAGAACTTTACAAATAAATAGGGCGTTTTAAATAACTTCTTGAAATGAAATTCAACGTAAAATAATGAAGAAAGAGATAATTTATAAGATAGATGAATTACCAGATGTTCAAGACATTATTGAGGTTTATCAAAGTTCTGGGATTAGACGACCAGTTGATGACTTTAATAGAATTGAGCAAATGTATAAGCATTCAAACCTGATCGTTTCAGCTTGGGAAAATGAAAAATTAGTTGGGATTTCAAGAGCAATAACGGATTTCAATTATTGTTGCTATCTATCCGATTTAGCGGTGCGGATAGATTTTCAAAAAATGGGGATTGGAAAAGAACTAATTCGAATTACCAAGAATAAAATAGGAGAACAGACAATGCTCTTGTTACTTTCGGCCTCAAGTGCAATGGAATACTATCCCAAAGTAGGTTTTGATGTTGTAAGTAATGGTTTTATTATAAAAAGAAAAAAATGATTTGAATCAGACAAAAAGTTTTAACTATCAGTTGCTGTAAAAACGATAAATATGACTTATATAGATGCGATTGGATATTTTGGCTTAGTTATAAATTTATATTCTATGTCCTCAACAGGTGAATATCGACTGAGGTATATTTCAGTAATTGCCAACATCATTTATATTATCTACGGTTTTTTACTAGGGGCTTTCCCTATTGTTTTTGGTTGTTCCTTAGCTGTTTTTTTACACCTTTATAATTTAAATAAACTTAAAACGGAAATACAATAGGTCTCCTTTAATATTTTTTCTATGTTAAATACAAATTGTACAACAGGAGTAGAGATAAGAGAAGCTAGTATATTTGATGCAGAACAGATTGCTTCATTAGGAACACAAACTTATATCGAGTCACACGGTACTTTTTTTAAAAATCAAGAAGATCTTTTGGATTATTGTAAGCAGACTTTTTCAAAAAATAGGATAAGAGAAGAGTTGAATTCTAGGGAGAATATTTTTTTTGTAGCATTAGTCAATAATAAAATGATTGCTTATGCTAAAGTGAAATTAAACGCATCTTCAACATATATTCAGTCCGATAATATTGCTCAATTGGATAAGATATATGTTTTAAAAGATTTTCTTTCTATGAAAATAGGTTTACTTTTATTCGATGTGCTACTAAAGAAAATTCAGTCTTATAAAGTTAAGGTTTTATGGCTAGTAGTTTACCACGAAAATAAAAGAGCGATAAATTTTTATTTAAAAAATGAATTTATCAATATTGCTGAATATTATAATTTTTATGGAAAAGAGGCTTATAAAGTATTACTTTTAAAAAAAGATATAAAAGCCTTATAGGTTTTAAGCGCTGTTTTTTACCTTGCCCTCGCCTTAATAGCTACTAGACTATAGGCGTGCCTTTGACTAGAAAATAAATACTTCTTTTCCATCTCATAAACCTATTTTAGAATAATCGCTATTGAAAAAATATCTTACCGCATAAAATGACAATTGATTTAAGAAGCGTATTGAGTTTTGTTGTGTTGAGTTTTGTTTGGGGAAGTTCTTTTATTTTAATAAAAAAAGGGCTAATAGCTTTTGATTTTGTAGAATTAGGAGCTTTAAGAATTAGTATTTCTTTTCTTGCTTTTCTTCCTTTCTTTATAAAATTTTTTAAGGAAATAGATTGGAAAAATTGGAAGTACTATCTACTTGTAGGGTTGACAGGACCAGGTATTCCTGCTTTTCTCTATGCTATTGCCCAAACCGAAATTTCCTCTGCTTCTACAGGTGTACTTAATAGCCTTTCTCCTATTTTCACCTTGCTCATAGGTTTTCTATTTTTTAAAAGTGGCTTTCAGTGGAGTAAATTCATTGGCGTTATTGTAGGATTCATTGGTGCAATACTGCTTATTTTGCTTGGAAAAGAAAATGCTGTTGGAGGTCAGTTGTGGTATAGTTTGTTTATTATTATTGGGACTATAATGTATGCACTTAATGTTAATATTGTGAAAAGTAAGTTCCAAAATATGAAACCTATTCATTTGACAACAGCTAGTTTTATGAGTATAGGATTCCCTTTTTTTTTATACTGTATACTAAGTGATATTCCTCATAAGGTTGTACAACATGAATATGGTTTATATTCTTTTTTAATCATTGTGCTATTAGCTTTAATGGGAACCGTTTTAGCATTGATTATGTATTATAAATTAGTACAACGTACAAACGCTGTATTTGCCTCCTCAGTAGCTTATACGATGCCTTTAGTTGCCATTTTTTGGGGTTTTATAGACGGCGAACCTATTACATCTTATCATTTTATCGGATTAGTTTTAATTTTACTAGGAATCTATATCATAAAAAAATAAACCGTATAATATTTTTTAAACAAATGTTGCGATGAGGTTTTTGAATCTTGACTTTTGCAGACCTTATTAAAATCCATTAAAAATTCCTACCTTGTCGTCTCTTTTGGAGAAGTAATTAACTAAGGCTTACAATTTAGCGACTATGTCATCAAAGATTCGTGCTGCAATAACAGGAGTAAATGGGTGGGTGCCAGAATATAAGCTCACCAATCAAGAGCTGGAAAGAATGGTTGATACCAATGATGAATGGATTCGTACTCGTACGGGTATCAAAGAAAGGAGAATATTAAAAGGAGAAAGAAAGGGGACTTCTGAAATTGTAGTGAATAGTATTAAAGGCTTACTAGAAAAGACGAATACTGATCCAAACGATGTAGAATTGTTGATTTTAGCTACGGTAACACCTGATATGGTCTTTCCTGATACCGCAAATACAGCCTGTGATTTGTTGGGCATGAAAAATGCTTTTGCCTACGATATTAATGCGGCTTGTTCTGGATTTATATTTGCATTGGCTACAGGTGCTAAATTTATACAATCAGGTATGTATAAAAAAGTAATTGTTGCTGGAGCAGACAAGATGTCCTCTATTGTTGATTATACAGATAGGGCAACTTGTGTGATTTTTGGAGATGGAGGAGGAGCCGTATTGCTTGAACCAACAGAAAGTGGACATGGGATTATTGACGAAATTTTTAAAGGCGATGGAAGTGGACGCCAGTATTTACATATGAAAGCAGGAGGCTCACTCAAACCGCCAAGTCATGCTTCTATTGATGCAAGAGAGCATTTTGTTTTTCAAGATGGGCGACCAGTATTTAAGGCTGCGGTAAAAGGTATGACAAGTACTGTAGAGCAATTGTTGAAGAGGAATGGACTTAACAAAGAAGATATTAATTGGCTTATTCCACACCAAGCAAATCAAAGAATCATCAATTCTGTAGCATCAATTCTTGATTTTCCTGTAGAAAGAGTTCCTGTCAATATTCATAAATATGGTAATACTACAGGTGGAACGATACCACTTTGTCTTTGGGAATGGGAAGAAAAATTCAATAAAGGAGATAATATTATTTTGACAGCATTTGGCGGAGGATTTACATGGGGTTCTATATACTTGAAATGGGCATATTAGACATCACTTAAAACTGTAGACAAGCAGCTACTTGCCTATATTTTTAAAGCAAACTCAAAAAATCATTTTCAAAATAATTATAGTTTTCTATCTTTGTCAAGAAAATAAAGCCCTAGAAGATTTTGGCTGTTTTGAAGTAATTGAATTGATATAAAATACATATGGTAACAACTTCCGACATCAAAAAAGGATTGTGTATAGAATTTAATAATGATACTTATTACATTGTAGAATTCCAACACGTAAAGCCAGGCAAAGGAAACGCCTTTGTTCGTACAAAACTTAAGAGTTTTACAACAGGAAAAGTCATTGATAATACTTTTCCAGCAGGACATAAATTACAAGATGTAAGAGTTGAAAGACGCAATTTTCAATTTTTATATAATGATGATACGGGGTATCACTTTATGAATATGGAAACCTTTGATCAAAGAGCTATTCAAGCAGATTTGATAGAGAATGCTAAGTTCTTGAAAGAAGGGATGGATATTGAGATTCTTTTTCATGCGGAGAAAGATATTCCATTATCAATTGATTTGCCTCAATATATAGAATTAAAAATAACCTATACAGAACCAGGAGTGAAGGGCAATACAGCAACAAATGCCTCAAAACCTGCTACTACAGAAACAGGTGCAGAAATCAGAGTACCTCTATTCATAAACGAAGGAGATATTGTGAAAATTGATTCTGCGACTGGTTCGTATGTAGAACGTGTAAAACAATAACCAACACACTATGACTTTCAAAGAAGTACAAGAGTTGATCAAATTGATCAACAAATCTAATCTAACCGAATTTAAAATGAAGGATGGGGATTTCAATATCTCTATTCGTACAAAAAAGTATGGAAGAAGTAAAGGCGCAAGTCAAACCCCTCCATCTATTCTTCCTGTTCAAACGACTGTTCCTAGTGTGCAAGCACCTCATTTTGTCGCTCCTGTTCAGCCACAACAGCAACCTGCTAGTCAAGCTACTCCTGCTGCCGATGTTCCTTCAAAAAAAGAAGTACCTCAAGAAGATAATGTTGATAATAGTAATCTGATCGAAATCCGTTCGCTGATGGTTGGAACTTTTTATAGGTCATCTTCTCCTGATAAGCCACCTTATGTAAAGGTAGGTGATGTTATAGAAAAAGGTAGTGTCGTCTGTATTGTAGAAGCTATGAAATTATTCAATGAAATAGAATCAGAAATAGCTGGTAAAATAGTAAAGGTTGTAGCAAACGATGCTAGCCCAGTTGAATATGATCAGGTGTTATTTTTAGTAGAACCTCTTTAACCTATAGTCTAGCCTGATATACTATTAAGCCTTCGTTTGTAACCTTAAACAAATCATAATGTTTAATAAAATACTCATTGCAAATAGAGGAGAAATTGCTCTTCGTATCATCCGTACCTGCAAAGAAATGGGAATCAAAACAGTTGCAGTATATTCTACTGCCGACAAAGAAAGTCTTCATGTCCGATTTGCGGATGAAGCGGTGTGTATAGGTCCCCCCTCTTCTATGGAGTCCTATCTAAATATTCCTAAGATTATGGCTGCGGTTGAGATTACAAATGCTGATGCGATACATCCAGGATATGGATTTCATTCGGAGAACGCTGATTTTGCTGAAATGTGTACGGAGTATGGAATAAAATTCATCGGACCTACTCCTGAGATGATTAGAAAGATGGGAGATAAGATTACAGCAAAAGAAACGATGATCAAAGCTGGAGTTCCTGTAATTCCTGGTTCAGATGGTTTAGTAGAAAGCGTTGAACAAGGTTTGGAAATTGCAAAAGAAATAGGTTATCCGATTATTCTCAAAGCAACTGCTGGTGGTGGTGGTAAAGGAATGCGTATTGTATGGGAAGCGGAAGAATTCGAAAATCAATGGAATCAAGCACGCCAAGAGGCGAAAGCTAGTTTTTCCAATGATGGGATCTATATTGAAAAATTTATTGAAGAACCTCGCCATATAGAATTCCAAGTAATTGGAGACCAACATGGAAAAGTAGTGCATCTATCAGAAAGAGATTGTTCTATACAGCGCCGCCATCAAAAATTAGTAGAAGAATGTCCGTCTCCTTTTATGACGGATGAATTGAGAGAGCGTATGGGGGATGCAGCTATTAAAGCTGGAAAATCAATTAATTATGAAGGAGTAGGAACGATTGAATTTTTAGTAGATAAACATCGCAATTTCTACTTCATGGAAATGAATACCCGGATTCAAGTTGAGCATCCAGTAACAGAAGAAGTGATCGATCACGATCTTATTAAAGAACAGATAAAAGTAGCTGCTGGTTTACCAATTACAGGTAAAAATTATATGCCAACCATGCACGCAATTGAATGTCGTATCAATGCTGAGGATCCGTTCAATAATTTTCGTCCCTCCCCAGGTGTTTTGAGATCGTTACATACTGCAAAAGGACATGGTGTACGAGTAGATACTCATGTATATGCGGGTTATACGGTTCCTCCTTACTATGATTCTATGATTGCTAAATTAATTTGTAAAGCTCAAACACGTGAGGAATGTATTACAAAGATGCAACGTGCTTTGGATGAATTTATCATTGAAGGAGTAAAAACAACAATTCCATTTCATCAAGCCTTAATGAAAGATGAAAATTTTAGAGCTGGAAATTTCGATACAGGCTTTCTTAATAATTTTGACTATGGTCAAAATGAAGGGAAATAACTAATTTGTATTTTTTACTAAATGAGTGGGGAGAAAATGCAAGTAAGGTTTTTTAGGAATTTTAATAAAAGAAACGTTCTATCCAGTTCCAGATTAGGTATCGGTCTTTAAATATCCAAACTGCCAGACCAATACCTCCAAATATTAGAATAAGTTTTATATTTCTTTTATGTGTTTCAAAACGTTCCCGTTTGCTTTTATATCGGTGTACATTTTTAGCCATAATGGTAAGTAGGAATTATAATTATCGCTTTTTTAATGTTTGTTTAACTTCAACAATTTCGTACGGTTCGATAATATCCCCAACTTTTATATCATTATAATTTCTAACGGTTAAACCACATTCAAAGCCGCCTTTTACTTCTTTTACATCATCTTTGAATCGTTTGAGAGAAGATAATTCTCCAGTAGCCCCTTCTTTTACAGGATAAATCACAATACCATCACGGATAACACGGATAAAAGAATTTCTAGTAATTCTACCTTCTTTTACATAAGATCCAGCTACTGTCCCGACTTTACTAATCTTATAAATTTCTCTTATTTCCACCTCTCCAGTAATTTTTTCTTCTTTTGTTGGTTCTAACATTCCTTCAATTGCGGAGCTAATCTCTTCAATAGCTTGATAAATAATAGAGTAAAGTTTGACTTCAACGCCTTCTTTTTCTGCAAGCTTCCGAGCATTTAAGGATGGACGAACTTGGAAACCAATGATAATGGCATCGGATGCTGAAGCTAACAGGACATCGGACTCTGTAATTGGACCTACGGCTTTATGAATGACATTTACTTGAACGGTTTCAATAGAAAGCTTTAATAAAGCATCTGTTAATGCTTCGATAGATCCATCAACATCTCCTTTTATGATAAGGTTTAATTCTTTAAAACTTCCTAATGCTAAACGACGCCCAATCTCACCAAGACTAATACGCTTTTTAGCTCTATTGGTTTGTTCTCGTACAATTTGTGAGCGTTTAGTAGCCAATTGTCTAGCTTCTTGCTCAGAATCCATAACTTTGAACTTTTCGCCTGCTTGAGGAGCACCACCTAACCCTAATAAAAGAACAGGTGAAGAAGGTCCTGCTTTTTTGATCCGTTTTCCATGTTCGTTAAACATAGCCTTAATTTTTCCAGAATATTCACCTGAAACAATCGGATCTCCAATTTTTAATGTACCTGTTTGTACAAGAGCTTTTACAACAAAACCTCTTCCTTTATCTAAAGAGGCTTCTAGTGTTACTCCTTGTCCTTTTCTATCAGGATTAGCTTTAAGTTCTAATAACTCAGCTTCCAAAGCAACTTTTTCTAATAGTTCATCAACTCCGATACCTTGCTTGGCAGAGATGTCATGAGATTGATATTTTCCACCCCATTCTTCAACAAGGAGATTCATTTCAGCAAGCTGTTGCTTAATTCTATCAGGTTGTGCGCCATCTTTGTCAATTTTATTGATGGCAAAAATCATAGGAACACCAGCAGCTTGAGCATGGCTAATTGCTTCTTTTGTTTGTGGCATTATACTGTCATCAGCAGCTATAATAATTATTGCAATATCCGTTACTTTTGCTCCCCTTGCCCGCATAGCGGTGAAGGCTTCGTGACCAGGAGTATCTAGGAAGGTTACTTTTTTATCATCAACCTTGACCTCGTAAGCTCCAATATGTTGGGTAATTCCCCCTGCTTCCCCTTCTGCAACTTTTGCTTTACGAATATAGTCAAGTAAAGACGTTTTACCATGATCAACATGTCCCATAACAGTAACAATAGGAGCTCTTGGCTTCAAGTCCTCAGGAGCATCTATAATCTCTTCCTCCTCTTCTTCTAGTTGTTCTTCGGCACTAATGAATTCTACTTCATGTTCAAACTCACTAGCAACAATTTCTATAACTTCAGCGTCTAATCGTTGGTTAAGAGTAACAAAGTATCCTAAATTCATACAGATTGTGATCACTTCTGTAGGCGATACATCCATTAAACTAGCAAGTTCAGATACAGAGATAAACTCCGTTAATTGTAGTTTATCCGATTTTTGTTCTAATTCTTGTAACTCTTGTTTTTCTCTTTTTTGACTACGGTTATCTCTACGTATTTTTTGGCGTTTATTTTTACCTTTACCAGAGATACGAGCCATCGTAGCTTTAATTTGATCTTCGATTTGTTTCTTAGAAACTTCTTTGACCTCTTCTTTTCTATTATTTCTGTTATTCCTATTATTATTTCTATTCCTATTTACAGGTGCACCACTACGCTGAACATTGCCCGATACAGGTTTGATAATTTTTTTACGTTTACGCCTACGTCTTCTAGGTTCATCCGTTGTTTCTTTCTTATCTTTATCTGATGATGAGACGTTCTTTTTATTTTTGAGGGAGATTTTTTCTTCTTTTACAGGCTTTTTCTTTTTGGGGCGCTTGAACTTATCCGTATCAATCTTACCTAGTATTTTTAAACCTCTTAATTCTGGAGCTTCAGCTTTAATAATTTCGTCAATCTCTTGACCCTCTTTTGTTGTTTTATCCGATGTTGTTTGTTCTACAGGAGCTTCTTTCACTTTATCTTCTTTGATTTGAGGGGTTTCCTCTACCTTTTTTTCCTCTTTTTCAATTATTTTCTCTGCTTTTATTTCTGGTAACTCTTCTACTGCTTTTATTTCTGTTTTTGCTTCTTTTTCATTGATATCTGCTTCTTTTTCGTTGACTTCTTCTTCTTCTTCTTCTTCTTCTTCTTTAGGAGTTTCTTTTTTTTGTGGTTTTTTACCAATATTGTCAAGATTAATTTTTCCAAGAACTTTTAGTCGAGTTTTGGGAGCATTAGGAGTTATAACTTCCTTTTCTTGCTCTTGCTCTTCTAAGATAGGTGTTGATGTAGGAACTTCTTCCTCCTCTTTTTCTTCAGGTATAGGAGGAGGTGTTTCCGTTTTTGGGGTTTTTAGACTTATATTCACAGGAGGCTCAGTAGGCTTTTTTATGGGAGTTTCAGGCTTCGAATTATTAGTTCGTAAGCCTATGTTGAGTTCATCAGCTTTTTGTTTAATGACTAAATCTTTTCCAAATTCTTGAAATAAGACTTGTGCCATCTCTTCTGTTACCTTAGAAGTTGGTCTATTCTCAATATCAAAACCACTATTGTTGAGAAATTCAACGATAGTGGTTGTTCCTACATTTAATTCTTTTGCTACCTTGACTAAGCGTTTTTCCATTCTTTATTTTTCTGCTATGCAGTTTTATGATAGACAAAAGCCCAACTTGTATGAGTAATTGCTGAGTTACATATTAATAATGATTTCGTTAATTAATTTTACATTCAGAACCCATCAGGTCAAGCTTAATTCGTCAAAAAATATAGTAGCTATTAATTATTTTAAAAAATAGATTAATCAACTACTATTAAGGTTTATAATACAAAGTTAATGCAAACTTATTATTAATTCGCTACCAAAGCGTACAAAAAAGATTCTTTTTGATGAAATATCTCTAATTGTACCCTCTTTTTATTGTTTTAATACTGGATTTTAACCTTAGTCCTCAAATTCTGAACTAAAAATTTGAAGAATTTCATTAATTGTTTCTTCCTCTAAGTCTGTTCTTCTAACTAATTCATCTTTAGTAAGACCTAATACACTTCTAGCTGTATCACAACCAATATTTTTAAGTGCATCAATAACCCAATCATCAATTTCATCCTTAAATTCGTCTAAGTCAACATCATCAGCATATTCCATTTGGTCGGTATCTCTATAGACATCTATTTCATATCCACTTAAACGACTTGCTAGTTTTATGTTCGTTCCGCCTTTCCCAATAGCTAATGATACTTGATCAGGTTTTAGATAAACAGCAGCTCTCTTTTCTTGATTATCCAAGTCAATTCTAGTTACTTTTGCAGGTGTTAAAGCCCGTTGAATAAGTAAGCTATCATTACCAGTATAATTAATAATATCGATATTTTCGTTTTTTAGTTCCCTAACGATACCATGAATTCTAGATCCTTTCATTCCAACGCAGGCTCCAACAGGGTCAATTCTATCATCGTAAGACTCTACGGCAACCTTAGCACGCTCTCCTGGAAGGCGTACAATTTTTTGAATTGTAATTAAACCATCTTCAATTTCAGGAACTTCTTGCTCTAATAATTTCTCTAGGAACAAGCTGTCTGTCCTAGATACGATAACAATTGGGGTATTGTTTCGCATTTCTACCCTTTTAATGACACCTTTTACCATATCTCCTTTACGAAAATAATCTCCTCGGATGGTCTCATTTCTTGGCATGACCAGTTCATTACCTGTAGCATCATCCAAAACAAGAATTTCTCTTTTTAAGATTTGGTGGACTTCACCAATGACAACGTCTCCAACACGTTCCATATATTTTTTATACACCTCATCTTTCTCTAATTCCATAATTCTAGAGATTAAGGTTTGGCGTGCTGCCATAATAGCTCTACGTCCAAAATCTTCTAGGAATAATTGTTGATAACATTCTTCTCCTATTTCGTAGTCTTCTTCTATCGATTGGGCTTCTGAAATAGCAATTTGACTTCTGTCATCCGTTACCTCCCCGTCTGGAACAATCTCACGGACTCTCCAAAGCTCCAAGTCTCCTTTAGTAGTATTGACGATAACATCAAAGTTTTCATCAGAACCGTACTTTTTTCTAATCAAAGTTCTAAATACATCTTCCAAAACCCGAACCATAGTAGGACGGTCTATGTTTTTACCTGCCTTGAATTCACTAAAAGTGTCTACTAAATTCATTCTGTTTTATTTATTTTTTGAAACTTATTTTTACAATAGTTTTTTTGATTTCATCAAAGTTGATTTCAACATCAACTTGTTTTGTAACTTTTTTCTTTCCTATTTTTTCTTTAACTTCTTTTGTAATGACAAAATAGTCTTCCAATACTTTTAGAAGTGTACCCTCTTCTTTTTTTCTTCCTTTGTCAAGGAATGTAACTTCTACACCTTTTCCAATATTTTTTTGATATTGCCGATGCAATACTAGAGGGCTTCCTACCCCAGGAGAGGAAACATCTAAAACATACTTTTCTCCTAACCAGCCCGCTTCATCGATATGGAATTGTAAATATTTATTAATGCGGCTACTTTTTTTCAAAGTAAAAGCTGTATCACTTTCTATAAAAACCTCTAATTTTTTACCAGCTTGATTATAATTGATTTTTACAATATAACAATCTGAAAATTCAGGCTCTTCAAATTTTTTATGTAGTAATTCCTCTATATACTTTTCTATCACTTGTACTGTCTGTTTTCAAAAAGTGAAAATATTAGAAATAAAAAGAGGGAACATTTGCAGTTCCCTCTTTATTGGTGTATCCTTTACAGCGCAAATATACAAATTTTAATTTAAAAATGCTAGATTATATTTTCTTTTAAAACTTTCAGAAAAAAATGAAAGTTTTAATTGCTTTCTGTTGCTACCTTTTGTATTTTTGTGATAAGAAGTTTAGTATAATGTTTCTAAAGTTAGTTTTTAAATTAACAAGCCAATGCAAAAAGACGAATTATTACAACGAGCATTAAATTTAGAGTTTTTAACAGCTGAAGAAGGTGTTTTTTTATTTGAAGAAGCTCCTACAACAGAATTGATGTATGTGGGGAATCAGTTGAGGCAGCACCATGTCTCTAATGATATTGTAACGTGGATTATCGACCGAAACTCAAACACCACTAATGTTTGTATTGCAAATTGTAAATTTTGTAACTTCTATCGTCGTCCAGGACATGATGAGTCTTATATTACAAGTATCGAGGAATATAAACAAAAAATTGAAGAAACCTTTAAATATGGAGGAAACCAATTACTTTTACAAGGAGGACATCATCCTGATTTAGGATTAAAATATTATTGTGATTTATTTTCAGAATTAAAATCTTTGTATCCCGATTTAAAATTGCACGCTCTAGGGCCACCAGAGATTGCACACATTACAAAATTGGAAAAGAGTAGTCATTTTGAAGTCCTAAAAGCTTTGAAAAAAGCGGGACTAGATTCACTGCCAGGAGCAGGTGCGGAGATATTGAGTGATAGAGTTAGACGATTAATTTCTAAAGGAAAATGTGGAAGTAAAGAGTGGTTAGATATTATGCGTGCTGCTCACAAAGTAGATTTAACGACTTCGGCAACGATGATGTTTGGTCATGTAGAGACCAATCTAGAACGATTTGAACATTATGTCGCATTACGTCAAGTTCAATCTGAAAAACCAGAAGGGGCGAATGGATTTTTAGCTTTTATTCCTTGGCCCTTTATGGATGAGGGAACATTATTAAAAAAATTAAAAAGAGCTAGAAATACGTGCACAGGAGACGAATATGTTCGGATGATAGCGATGTCTAGAATTATGTTGCCAAATGTTATAAATATTCAAGCATCTTGGCTAACCGTTGGGAAACAAGTTGCTCAAACGTGCCTTCATGCAGGTGCAAATGATTTTGGCTCTATTATGATTGAAGAAAATGTAGTATCTGCGGCAGGTGCTGCCTTTAGATTTACAGCTGGCGGTATCCAAGAAGCAATAAGAGAGGCAGGATTTGTTCCACAACTGAGAACGCAAGAATACGAGTATAGAGATTTACCTTCTAATATTGTTCAACAAAAACTAGATACAACAACGATGATCGTTGATTGATTTTATATCAATTTATATTTTATGCTTAATCATTCGTTTGATTGTGTTTTTATTTTAATATTTGTATTGAACACTTGAAAATACCATTAATACAATGAACCAGCATAAATACAATTATGGGGTAATTGGAAATTGCTCTTACCTCGCCCTCATTGATACGCATGCTAATGTGGGTTGGATGTGCCTACCTCGATTTGATAGCAGTTTTATCTTTGGAACTTTACTGGATAAAGAAAAAGGCGGCAGGTTTTCTGTAACTCCAGAGAAAGAAGGATATACTTCTACCCAATCCTATATCTACAACACCAACGTTCTAGAAACAATATTTGAAAGCGAAGATGGAACATATAAGGTTATAGATTTTGCGCCTAGGTTTAGACAATACGAAAGGGAATATAAACCCTTAATGTTTTTTAGAAAAATCGTTCCTATAAAAGGGACTCCAAGAATAAAAGTATCTTGTCATCCTAGAGGAAATTATGGAGAAACCATTCCAAATAAGGTTTTTGGTAGTAGCCATATTCGTTATGAGGGCTTAGATGCGCAAGTTCGATTGACTACTAATATTGCCTTAAGCTATATTGATAATGAACAAGCTTTTGTGTTGAATGAAACAAAATACTTGGCATTGACATGGGGCATTCCATTAGAGGGATCTTTAGGGAGTACGGCAGAAAAGTTTTTAAATGAAACAATTAAATATTGGCAAAATTGGGTCAAAAGTACCTCTACAGAAAAGTTTCATCAAGAAGCGGTGATACGTTCTGCCTTGACTTTGAAGCTTCATTCTTACCAAGATACAGGAGCTATTATTGCAGCGGCTACAACGAGTCTTCCAGAATCATTAGGAAGTACTAGGAATTGGGATTATCGATTTTGTTGGATGCGTGATGCACATTATACCTTGAAAGCACTCAATGACTTGAGTCACTTTCATGTCTTGGAAGAATATGCGGCATTTATCGAAAATATAGCCTTGAATGAACAAGGTCGTTATCATCCCTTATATCCGATTACATTGGACAGAGTTCCTGTTGAAAAAATATTACCATTAGAAGGCTATATGGGAGAGAAACCTGTCCGTATAGGGAATCAAGCCTACGAACATATTCAAAATGATGTGTATGGTCAGGTACTCGTAACCTTATTGCCTTTGCTTATTGATAAGAGATTACTGGTTAAGGATAAGAGCAATATGCTAGGAGTAGTGTGTCATGCTTTAGATATGATTGAACAAACGATGGATGAGCCTGATAATGGTTTGTGGGAATTTAGAGGGATGTCTCAGAAACATTCGTATACTTTTCTTTTCCATTGGGCAGGGAGTCATGCTGCTTTGAAGGTTGCTAAGATACATAATGATAAAGAGATGGAGGAAAAAGCGAAACGATTAATAGACGAATCGGCCAAGATGATTGAGGCTTGCTATGATGAGGAAAGAGGGGTTTATACTCAAGCGATAGGGTCACCAAACTTAGATGCAAGTTTGTTACAACTTATTAATATGGGTTATCTTGATCCGAAGAGTGAACGGGCTAAACAGCACCTTAAAGTATTGGAAGATGCACTAAGAACGCCTACTGGTTTATTTTATCGATATAAACATGAGGATGACTTTGGAGAACCAGAATCAACGTTCTTGATTTGTGCCTTTTGGTATGTAGAAGCTTTGGCACGAATGGATAGGGTCAAGGAAGCCATTGAGATATTTGAAAATCTAATTAAAAATGCGAATCACCTTGGCTTATTGAGTGAAGATGTCAATGAAAAAACAGGGAGCCAATGGGGGAACTTCCCTCAATTGTATTCTCATGTAGGGTTGATTAATGCTGCTTTTACGATTTCTAAAAAACTAGATCGCTCTATCTTCTTAGAGGATACGTTATAATTTTATAATAATATCTAGCGTATCACTTTTTTTCCAAGGAGGAGAAGGAGGCATTGGAGGCTGATGTTTTTCTAAATCATTTTTAATAATACCAAATACGACTGGTATTTTAAAGGGGTGGTTTGGATATGGTGTATATCCATCCGTTAATACAAGAATAGCATCAGGAGTAGGTTTTAATTCAAGTGCAGCCTGTATACCTACAGTCATATCAGTACCACCACCTCCCGAAAGGTTTCTGATTTTGAATCGGTCAGACGGCTTTTGCATAACAATAGGTTCGTAAGCAATAGCGTCACAAGGTATAACTGTAATAGGGAGCTTAAAATCGTCTAATACTTTATAGACTTCTCCAATGGCTTGTTCTAAAAGGCTACCTTGCATAGAACCAGAAGTATCTACGACTACTGCAATTTTACCGCTAAGACTCCCGCTAAAAGAAGGGACAATGAAAGGATGATATACAGCTTGTCTTCTACTAGGTCGATGAAAAGAGTAATCTACTCGAAGCCCTATTCCGATAGCTACGGCAGTACTCATTTTATGACGCAGTACTTTTTTCCAGTCGGTTTTTGATTGTAATACATTTTCTATCCAGATATTCCAGCTACCAGGTATATTACCAATTGATACACGATGTTCAAATATTTTTTGAGCAACAGCATTCTTTATCAAATCTAAATCAATAGGATGCAAGGTCTGTTGAGCCTGTCCTATTTCCCAGGACTCTTTATGACCATGTACGCCACTACCTTCATTCCATACATTATCAAAGATCGATTCTAAATCATGTTTTAAATGTTGATCTCCTAAAGTACTATAGTAAAACTCTGCTAGTTTGCCACTTTCTAAATGATATTGATGGGGAAGTAAGCCCTGAAAGGCTTTGGGCATTGTTAGTCCTTCCCAAGTACCATCATTGATTTCTAAATCTGCGGCTGCATTCCAACGAATTTTATGGGCTTGCATATCAGCACATCTATCCATATGCTGGCGTAGGACATGAGAAATCTCATGTATCCAAAGGAAACCTAATTCTTTTAATATTTCTTGTTTTGTTGTGCAAGAATCTGCAACCTTTCGAACAGCCTCAGGATTAAAGTAGATATTATAATTTCGGTCTATAGCTGCTACTTCAATCTTAGAAGTGATAATTAACTTCGCTCGGAAAAGCGCAGGCGCAAACCAAGGTAGTTTTTCTGCACAGTATGCTCTAGCAAGCCGAAGTAGTCCTTTAATGTCTTCTATGCTCATCCTATCAATTTAACGTAGTCCTCAAAGCCTTCACTAGAGAAAAAACTTTCTAGAAATTGCATTACAGTTTTGTTCATTTGAGGGTCTTTTTGTGCAGTCCTGCGGATCAATCTAGCAATATAATGTTCTTCTTTGGCGAGGTGTCGCATAGCAGGGAAAATAATATCTTTATTTCCCATCGAAACAATATTTTCAATTAAAGGAATGAGGATTTTAGAACGTTCTATTAATGCCGTTTCTTCTGTTTCTTTGGATAAAAAACGTTTGAAACCATTAAATAAAATAAAAATTTCACTTTCATTGAGTTGCTCTAGATCGACCTCTACTATTCCATCAAGAACGGCTTTGGGATCGGGAAGCCTCAAATTTTTAATATATCCAATAAAATTAGTGGCTACACCATCTCCTACACAACCTGCTAGAAGCTCTAGGAAGACGGATGATGTTTCTTGTCCTGTCTGTAGAGGAGAAAGACCAAGAACAGCACAAGAAGCCATTAAGGCAGCGGCATTGTCCCAAGAGCGGGGAGAAGCAAAACCATAACGATCATTTTCAGGAGAACTGCTAAGAAGATTCGGTGTTCGGCTCAAAAAACTATTAATGAGCAGTTTATACTCTTGTTCTTTTCCTTTGTGTTCATCAATAGGGATTTCTGGTAGTCGGGCTTTTTCAAAACCATTTAATAAGGCGGCTTTATAGACTTCAGTGGTCAGTTCCCATTGAAGGTGTACAAAACGATTGCGTAGGGGAGGGGAGAGTTCCCAACCACCTGTCATTAAATCGGGGGGATTAGCCGCAGATACAATACGTACGTATTTGGGCAAATCATGGAAACCAACTTTTCGTTCTAGCACGACTCTGAGTAGTGCTGCCTGTACGGCTGGCGGTGCAGTTGTTAATTCGTCAAGAAATAAAATACCACCTTCTTTTGTATCAAATTTTTCGACCCATTCTGGAACAGCATAGTGTACTTTATCATTTTTAATAATGGGCAATCCTGAGAAATCTGTTGGATCATGGATAGAAGCAATGAGCGTCAATACTGGAAAGTCTGAAGTGGATAGACTGTCCAAAAAACTGGATTTGCCTTCGCCTGGTTTTCCCCAAATGAGGACAGGGATACCGATTGTCCCTTTGTTGTTTGGTGTTTGGAGAGCTATCAATAAGGCTTCTGCGCCTTTTGGATATTTTTTTTGAGACATATTTTTAAAAAATATTATTTAACAATATCAGGCAACAACCATTTAAGTTTATTGAGGGCTTCTGGGGCATTGCCTTGAAACGTAAAGCGTCTTAAAGCTGTTAAATTCGCAACTTCCAATGGTACATCTTCGATTTGGTTATTCGCCAATTCAAGGTAATTAAGGTTTGTCAACTGACAGATATCTTTGGGGAATTTTTTGAGTTTGTTATTACTAAAGGCTATCGAGGTTAAGTTTTTTAAATCATTGAGGGGAGGAAGCTCACTTAATTCATTATTAGAGAAAACGAGGGATCGTAGGTTTTCCATATTTGTAATTTTCGTTGGTAATTCTGTTATTTTATTACCAGAAAAATTAATGTATTCGACATTTTTATTATCGAGCAAAAACATGGGAAAAGTATCCAGTGCATTATCTTCTACATAAAGTGTTTGAAGTGCTTTGATTTTAGCAATGCCTTGAGGAAGCGTTTTGAGTTTGTTGTGGGATAATTGGAAAAAACTAAGTTGTATTAAATGCTGAATTGAGTTGGGGATTGCTGCAAGCTGATTTTTACGTAAGTCTAACCTTTTTAATAATTTAAGTTGACCAATACCTTCGGATAAAGTTGTGAATTTATTTTGACCCAGTTCTAAATATTCGAGCTTTGTAAGTTTCCAGAAACTATTCGGGAGATTTTCCAATTGATTATTTTGAAGGGTTAACCTCGTCAAAGTAGTAAGTTGTCCGAAATTCTCAGGCAGTTCTTTAAGTTTATTATTACTTAAGCCTAGTATTTCAATACTCGGAAGTTTTGTGATTCCATCAGGTAACGTTTCTAAATTATTATTCCAAAGGACGAGCTGTTTAAGTGCAGATAGTTCTCCCATTTCTGGAGGAATATTCGAAATATTATTATTCCACAAATCAAGAAATTCCAGCTTTTGGAGTGCTTCAATTTGAGGAGGTAAAGCTGTTAACTGATTATTAACAAGGTTTAGGTATACTAGATTGCTTAGTGTCTTAAAATTTTCTGGTAATGTTTTGAGTTTATTATTTTTAAGGCTTAATCTAGATAGTTTTTTAAGTTTCGTAATGGATTTAGGTAATTCCTCTATTTTGTTAAAGGCAAGGTTTAGCGTTTTTAAATGGGACAATTGTTCAATTTGTGCTGGAATTTGCTCGATATTACATCTTTCAAGGCTTAATACCTCTAGCTGTTTCATATACTGAATACCATCTATTTCGAGCCTAGTTGCTTTTGTTTTGATAACCAATTCTTTGAGGGTTTTCCAATATCCTTCTTTCTTAGGAAAGTTAGTTTGGAAATCGTTGATGTGTAAGGTGTTTAAATTTTGTAGTTGTCCTAGTACTTCCATACTATCTTCATCATCAATTTTCTTTATGATTAAATGTTCCAATCCATTTAAATCAGAAAATGATGGAGGCAGTTTACAAATATCAGTACTTTGCAATTCAAGTTCTTTTATTTGTTTTAAGTTACCAATGTTTTCAGGTAATTGTTTGATGTCATTTCCTTGTAATCTTAATATTTGTAAGTTTTTTAAAGTAGCTAATTGCTTAGGAACGGTTGTGACTTTACTATCAGCAAAATCAAGTAATTTAAGCGCTTGCAAGTTGCCAATAGCATTGGGGAGTTCTGAAATATTTGTTCCAGCAATATTGAATTCTTCTAGTTTTTCTAATTGGTAGATAGAATTGGGAAGACGATCAAGCTGGATAGATTTTAGATTTAAAATCTCTAAATCTTTTAATTGTATAATGTCTTCTGAGATGGATGTGATTTCAGTATTTGCTAGGAGAAGATATTTTAACTTATGAAGTTGGTAAATTGCAGGGTTTAATTCTTTTAAAGGATTATAAATTAGTCGAAGTCCAATAAGGTTTTGGAGATTTTTAATCGTATCAGGTAAATACTCAATTTTATTAAATTCAAGGACTAATAATTTTAACAACCTTAGGTTACCAATTTCTTTGGGTAAACTTGTTAGTTGATTATTACTCATATAGAAATAGGCAAGGTTCTTAATTTTAGAAATCTCTGGAGGAATAGAAGTGATTTGGTTGTTGTCAAGTAAAATTAATTGTATTTGAGGATATTGGAAAAGAATTTTTGGGACTTCATTAAGTCGTTTATCTCTAAGATCAACGGCTGTTATCTTAGTATCAATTTTTTCCAAATCATCGGCTAATTGCCAACGCCCTCCTTCTTTGAAGACTAAATATAAAACACCATCTATTTCTGTTTTTGCAAATCCTCTATAGTCGTATTCTAAGGTATTATTCTCTGGGATTTTATCAGTTGATTTTTTTACGTTTTTAAATTCATATTTCCATTTTGGATTAATTTTTCCTAGTATAATTCTAACAATCGTATAAACGGCTACAAAAGGAAATACAAGGATGAATCCAACTAGTCTTATGATTTTTAGTAACATATATCTATGGCGTTAATTGACTTTATAGGGGACACCCATTCGATCCAATTCTTGCACAAAATCATTATTCACATGGACCTTTTGGGTTTTAGATTTTAAGGCTAATTTTTCTTTATTTTCCTTATCTAAAAATAACATTTTAAGAATGTGTTTTCCTTTGTGGGTATCGCATAAGGCTTGAATTTCAGAAATGAATTCTTCCGTGATTTTATCAATAAAAATATTGAGTGTAATGGATTCGGTCATATCAGCACCAATACTTTCTAGGAGTTTTACTTCTAGGAGTTTTAATTGGTATTCTTCTTTACCCCAACGCTGTTGGTATTGCCCTTTGACAAAAATACAAGCTCCTACATTTAAGAGGTGTTTAAATTTTTCATAATCCTCACCAAATAAAGGAAACTCTATATTACCATTATAATCTTGTATAGCGAATATGCCCCAGCCTGTTCCTTTTTTACTGATTCGATGACTTGCTAGAGTGACAATCCCTGCGAGGTTAAGTTTTTGTCCTTTATAATTCTCTGCTTTGTCTAGAGAACAAGTTGTGAAACTTTTGATTTCCATTTTATAATCGTCTAAAGGATGACCACTCAAGTATACACCTGCCACCTCTTTTTCGTAATTTAATTTTTCAAAAAGAGGCCATTCTTCTCTTTGAGGTATCGAAGGCGTTGGAATCATCATATCTTCAGAGTCTCCAAAAAGAGAATTGACGCTTTGGGCTTTTTGATTTTGATAAGCATTTCCGTAACGTTGAAGATGTTCAATAAAAGTATCATATTTATTACCATCAGAAGGCATAAATAAAGTCGAGCGGTTGACATTTTCAAAACAATCAAAACCACCACCATAGGCTAAACTCTCCATGACTTTTTTGTTCATTGAACGAAGCGGAACACGTTGCATAAGGTTGAAAATATCCTTAAACGTTCCATTCGTATTTCGTTCAGCAAGGATTTCCTCAACAGGGCCTTCTCCTACACCTTTTAAAGCAGATAGACCAAAACGAATTTGTCCCTTTTGATTGACTTTAAAATTCATACCAGACTCATTGATGTCTGGACCGAGTACGGTAATGCCCATTCGTTTGCATTCACGAAGAAAGAAGGTGATTTTAGAAATATCATTTTTATTATGGGTCAGTACCGATGCCATAAATTCCGCAGGATAATGAGCTTTAAGATATGCGGTTTGAAAAGCAACAAAAGCATAGCAGGTGGAGTGTGATTTATTAAAAGCATAAGAAGCAAAAGCCTCCCAGTCTTTCCATATTTTATCTAGTTTTTCTTTAGGATGACCATTTTCTCCGCCGCCTTCAATAAATTTAGGGTATAAGGCATCAATAATACTCTTTTTCTTTTTTCCCATGCCTTTACGGAGCATATCGGCTTGGCCTTTGGAGAAGTTTGCCAATTTTTGAGAAAGTAACATTACTTGCTCTTGGTAAACGGTGATTCCATAAGTTCCTTTAAGGTTATCTTCCATCGCAGGAAGATCATAGGTGATAGGCTCTCGCCCATGTTTTCTAGCAATAAAATTAGGGATATACTCTAACGGGCCAGGGCGATATAAGGCGTTCATTGCAATCAAATCTTCAAATGTTGAAGGCACTAATTCCTTCATATATTTTTGCATTCCAGCACTCTCATATTGGAATATACCAATTGTATCGCCCCGCTGGAAAAGTTTGTAGGTTTCCTCATCATCAAGGGCAATGGCTTCAGGATCAATTTCTATAGTATAATTTTCCTCAACCATTTTGACGGCATCTTTGATAATGGTTAGGGTCTTGAGCCCTAGGAAATCCATTTTCAAAAGTCCTGCGGATTCTGCTACACTGTTGTCGAATTGACTAACCAGCATTTCAGAATTTTTATCCGTTTTAACGGGAACGAATTTGGTAATGTCATCTGGTGTAATAACAACACCACAGGCATGAATACCTGTATTACGGATTGAGCCTTCGAGCTTTTTAGCGGTACGAATCATTTGTCCAATATCATCCTGGCCTTCGGCAAGTTCTCTAAATTTATAAGCTTTATCCAACTCTTCTGCATTCAAACTGTCTTTGAGTTTTTTGTCTATATCTTTGTCTTTTAACACCTTAGCAAGACTAGCCTTTAAATTTGTGGGAAATGTTTTAGCTACCTTGTCCACTTCTGGTAATGGAACATTCATTACTCGCCCTACATCACGTAGAGAACTTTTGGCAGCCATAGAACCATAAGTAATGATTTGAGCGACTTGGTTTCGACCATATTTATCAATAACATAATCGATCACTTTTTGTCGTCCGACATCATCAAAATCAATATCTATATCGGGCATTGAAATCCGTTCGGGATTTAGGAAACGCTCAAAAAGCAAATCGTACTTAATCGGATCGACATTGGTAATGCCTGTACAGTAAGCAACCGCTGAACCTGCCGCCGAACCTCGTCCAGGCCCGACAGAAACATTCATTTTCCTAGCCGTATTGGTGAAGTCTTGCACAATAAGGAAATAACCAGGATAACCTGATTGACGAATAACGTCTAATTCAAAATTGAGTCGTTCTTCAATTTCTGCAGTAATAGTACCATAACGAACTTTAGCCCCTTCGAAAGTTAAATGCCTTAAAAATTCATCTTGGCTATTGAATCCTTGGGGGATAGGGAAGGCAGGAAGCAGAACATCTCGCTCTAATTGAAGAGGTTCTATTTTATCAAAAATTTCCATTGTATTATCAATTGATTCAGGAATATCACTAAACAATTGACTCATTTCTACTTGTGTTTTGAAGTAAAAATCTGAGCTTGGAAATTTAAAACGTTTCTGTTCTTCTATTAAACTATTGGTATTAATGCACAATAAAATATCATGAGGTTGCCAGTCATCCTCTTCAATGTAGTGAGAATCATTGGTAGCAATAATTTTGATATTGTATTTACGAGCGAGCTTGATCAATTCTTGATTAATATCCTCTTGACTTATGCCCAAGTTGTCAATATTTTCTAGGCCTCTATGCCTTTGCAATTCGATATAAAAATCTTCTCCAAATAAGTCCAACCACCACTTTGTTAATCGTTCAGCTTCTTCTAGATTACCATGTAAAATAGCTTGGGGGATTTCAGCTCCAATACAACAACTTGTAGCAATAATACCTTCATGATACTTTAGAAGTATTTCCTTATCTATTCTAGGAAATTTAGAATACAAACCCTCAATAAATCCCAATGAACACATTTTACATAAATTCTCGTATCCTACACGGTTTTTGGCGAGTAGTAATTGATGGAAACGCTTGTCTTTTTCACCATTTGCTCTAGAGAACGTTTTTTGGTGTCGATCCTTTACCATATAAAATTCACAACCTATCATCGGTTTTAAGTTTCGACGATTAGCCTCTGAAACAAACTTGAATGCACCGAACATATTACCATGATCTGTGAGGGCCACTCCCTTTTGACCATCTTTAACAGCTTTGTCCATCATTGCACCAATTTCAGATGCTCCATCTAATAATGAATATTGTGTATGGCAATGTAAATGACAAAATTCGGGCATATTTTCTTAATTTATTGAGAATGAAAAGATAATAAATGAAATTTTTTTTAGCGTTTTTTTGGATACGTAAAATACAAAAATTAAATGTGTTTTTTAGATGTAAAAATGTTTTTTAACGAAAAGTTTGTAGATTACTTGATTTAAAAAACTTTTTGTTTTAAATTTGAATAACATAAAGTTTAAAATTAAGTTGCATGGAAACATTAAAATATACAGTTCTCCCATTTATAAAAAAAAGCTGGATTCGATTAGGATTAATTTTGGTACTTTGTATCATCTTATTACAAGATAGTATGATGCTTAGTTTCTCATCAAAAGGAATTTTCTATCAAGGTTCAAGTGCAACTTTGTGGGAGAAACAAGAAGCAGAAAAATCTCCTAGCCTTATTCCAGGAAAAGACCTTTCCGATTTACCAACGTACAAAGGAGAATTGGCTCGAATTCCTGATGAAATGCGAGAGGCGTATATTCGTCGGTTTTCGCATGTAGCCGTAGGTGAAATGAAGAAGTATGATATTCCTGCTTCTATTATTCTAGCCAATTCTTTATTACATAGTGAAGCAGGAACAAGAGATATGGCAGTCAAAGGCAATAATCATTTTGCTTTGCCTTGTACCTTAGATTGGTTGAGTAAATCAGATATGTATGGGGGCGTATGTTATCGTCATTTTGATAATGCTTGGATGAGTTTTAGAAATCATAGTGTTTATCTAGAAACACCTCCATTTATACACTTGAAATCATTAGGAACAAAAGATTATAAAGGTTGGGCAAAAGGGTTGGAGGAGGCTAAATATTCTAATTATGAAAATTTGATGCAAGAATTAATTTCGTTGATTGAGTCTTATGATCTAACTCGATTTGATAATCGTTGATTATTTTAAAATAGTTTTTTAAAACAGTCTTTTAGGATATAATTTATGGATCAAATGAAATTTGTATTTTTACTATCTGAATTTATTTCAATTGATATTCATGCTAATAAAAACGAAAGGGATTGTTTTTAGGACAACTAAATACTCAGAAACTAGCCTTATTTGCGATATTTATACACTAGAAAGGGGACTTGCTACGTATATTGTATCAGGTGTTCGTTCTAAGAAAGCTAAGATTTCAAGTAGTCTGTTTCAAGTGATGTCCCTAGTAGAAATTGTGGTTTATGACAATCCAAATAAAGAAGTCAATCGCCTAAAAGAGATTCGACCAGCATTAATTTATCAATCTATCCCTTTTAATGTAGTAAAAGGGACAGTTGGTTTGTTTATGACAGAAGTTTGCGGCAAGACAATTAAAGAGTCAGAAGCGAATCAGTTACTCTTTAACTACCTTTATGATAGCTTTTTATTGCTTGATAGAACTACCCATAAAATTGCCAATTTTCCGTTGTTTTTTATACTACACTTAACATCATTCCTAGGAATAAAGCCTAATAATAATTGGAAAAAAGAAAGCTATTTTGATTTAGAAGATGGCTGTTTTATTACAAATCTTACGGGAAGACAACATTATATTTCTTTGGATTTAAGTACTCACCTACACCACATTTTATCTATTCCTCTCCAAGAGGCACATACTTACCCAATCCCTAAACAAGAGCGGAAAGAATTGTTAGAACAACTAATAAAATATTATCGCCTACATGTTGAAAATTTTAAGGAGGTAAAGGCTTATTCCATTATACAAGAGGTCTTGAGTTAATTGACATTCATCTTATTTGAATATATAAAATAATCAATAAGTTCTTAGGTTAAATTTATAAAAATGTTAAATTTACAATCTTAACTATATCAATACCAGTACTCAACGAAAAACAAGAATGCTACTATGAACTATGCAAACAACTGTAGTTTGTTTATAAGTTTCACGACAGTTCCTATAGGCAATGAAAAAGAATCCCGTGAAGATTTGCAAGGGATTATAAATGGCTATAAGGAGAAGCAGAAAAAATTTGGAAACTTATTAAAGCAAAACAAAAATTTTGAGACAGCCTTTGATAAATATTTTTATAAGCCTTCCTTTTACATTCTTTATGGAAGTTATGATCTAGCAGTGATTAGTTTAGTCGATGATTACACATTAGCGAGTAGAAATTTCCATCCCTATAGTTATTTTATAGATTCTTCGGATAGGATTGGTTCACATCCTAGCAATTTTAAGTATCAAATTATATCAGGAACCGCTCCTATTGTTGAAAAAGAATTAGTAGGCATAAAGAGTACAAATTCGGATTTATGTGGTGCAAAAAATCCTTTAATTAAAAAAGCAAAGTCCACCTTTTTATTGAATACGGAGTTAGATGAAGGCAAAGCACAAACTAAAAAACTATATCCATTTATTGCTTTTACAAGGATTAAGGTGAATAATGGTTTATTATTAGGGGCAGGAGCTAAATTCGTAGCATTAATTGAGATGATATTACACCAGTATCTTAAAGAAAAAATATATCCTATAAGCAATGCCAAAGGTGAAATTTACACCGATTTTATTCTTACGGAATCAATTGGTTGGCATGAATTAACACTAACGATTTTTTCAAATGATCTTAAGGTTATTAGTGATATTATTATTGGAATTCGACAATGGCGATTGCAGGACTTAAAACAGTTTGTAAATGATGAAAGACTTGGATTTAGTGATAAAGATAAAGAGCATTTTGCTATTTTATATGAACAAATCCTAGAAGAAAGCCTTATAAACAGTGTTATAGGACTAGAAAAGAAGGTATGGAATTCAAAAAAAGAATCTGATGATTTATATTCAGAATATGAATCATCAGATTTTATGAAAAACGTGGAAGAGCATACCTACGAACAAAAAAGAGGCAATAAAAATCAAGAACAAGGCAATATAGAGGCGGCGCATATATTTATAAAAACATTAACATCTTTTGGCTTTGATTATCATTTGTTGGAGGATTATAATAATCAAGAGTTGAGAGTGGAACGTTATTATCCTTTTTATCATAAAAATGATGAAGCAGAGCATTTATTTATAAAATGGTTGATAAAACCAGGACATTTGAAATATTTGTTGAAGGAATTTAATGATATTGATTGTACAGAAGATGATAGAGCCAGTTTTGTAGCAGGTATGGAAGATTATATTTTCCCCTTTTCTTCGGGTTCTGTTGGTTTTAGTCAAGTTTTTGAGTTAGAGCGTCAACTACTAAGCGATAATAAGAAATCTAAGTTTATTAGTAGGCATGTTAAAAAACTGAATTCACTTATTGGATTTAGATATACCTTTAATGAATTATTTGAATTAATAGCTACAACAAATGAAAAAAAGAATGTAAAAGGAAAACATAAAGTAGAGGCTTTTGATTTGGAAACCTCTAAGGAGTATCTTATTCATGATAGGCTTATACATTTTACGTTTTCGCTGCCAAAGTTGAAAAAGTTAAGACGCTTATTGTACCGTTGCAATGTATCAAAGATATTGAGGGAAAAGGTGTTGAATATGTTTGTAAATTACAATGATGGCATAAGAGATAATATTCTTTTTCCATACTTTATAGGTCTTCGACCTTTTTTAAAAGAGATCATCGAAGTTATTAAAATGTTTGGCAGCGATGTTAGATATTATGATGGGCATGAAGTGGAAAATGTAATTAATACGCTAGTAGATCAATTTGAAATGGCATACAAAAATCGTTTCCTGCAATCGTATAGAATGGATGGAGTAACGGATTTTAATATTGAGTTTAATGGAGGCTGTCAGCAAATAATTTTTGCACTAGAAGGAACATATAAAGCCATTGCTACTGCTTTTGGTGATAAATCATTTGAACCGACATCCTTTGTTTTTTCTTCGGGGCTTTCAGGGGTAACCTCTTCGCAGTTTAGTATGCGACTCAATTACTTCCACTTGTTTCAACCAAGTATATTTTTTGCGCCTTCTGTTAAAGAAGCATCGAACCAAATTTTTCAATCGTATAGAGATACTTATGATTCGATCCACTATCAATATAGAACGATTATTCGATCCTCTTTAGACGATGCCATTCAAACCACTAAGTCGATTATTTATAACAATTATTCTAATTATAAACTGACCTTTGGACAAGAAGAAGTGATTGATAGTTTTATATGTTCGTCCTTATCTGATATATTCTCTTTCCATTATGGTTATAATAGTGACGTAGAACAGTTTACTTTTTGGTATTGGAGTTATTTTTTGCAAATGTCAGAGATGTATAATACAGCAAGTCAGATCAATCATCAGACTTTTGTAAAGTTTTTGGCAAGGTATATTATCGTAATGGTACATAGTGGTCATTCTGATGAATTAGAAAAATTTAATGAAGATATTGAGAACAATAGATTATATCCTTGTCGACAAATTAGAGGACTTTGGTTGTCTCACTATTATCATGTATTGACAATGAGTAAAGATATTATCTCTGAAGATAAGAACCCTTCATATTATTTAATTCTATCATGTGCGAGCCGATGGGGATTTTCTGTTATGGCCGTTGACTTAGTATCTCGACCAAAAGAACTACTAAAAAATGAGGATATTGATATAGAGAGGGTTAAAGAAATGCAAGCAAAAAATCTACAAAGTTATGAGGATAAGATCTTTAAATCATATGATCCAAATATACTGATTTATCGAAATCGAAGGAAGGAGCAATATCGGCAACTTCTGAACAAAACAGATGAAATATTAGCCGATTATTATAAAAGGAATGAACAAGAAGAAACGTACGAAGAGATCAAAGAATCTACAAAAGGATTGTTGCATTATGCTTCTTTAAGGGCAACCCTTGTTTATAAACGATTCTTTGACTTAGAAAAGCGGATGCAGAAGGGAGAAATATACCAGTATCGATTCAAATCTAAAGATGAGCATTCTGACTTAAGAAATGAAAGCCCAACATTGTATATTCAGACGCTATTGTATGGCTATTTAAAGTTGCTTCATGACAGCTTTTTTAAAAAGGAACAGTATAATGGAAAGCCAGTTTATTTTTCCCCATTCCCCATTTGGCAGAGGAATGATTTTGATATAATGGGAGAAGGTAAGTCAGGTATAGTTAAAGAAGAGTTGGAGAAGGGGCAAGTGATGGATTATCGAAAAATACTAGACTTAAATAAAGAAGAATGTCCTTATGATGCGGATTTATATTTTGATCCTATGGGAGGATTACATTCAAGCGATTTTAAAACACGCCGACAATATTACCAGTTCCGTTCAACAATTATCCGTTCGCTTTGGGACTTTTCCTTGAAATATCAAAAACGAAATTTAGAGTAGCAACTTTTTCGTAGTTGTTATTAATGTAAAATTTGGAGAATAGATACAGATAATTTTAGATTTTCCCTATATGTATAATTATTTTTATTTATGTGTATTTTGTTCTTGTTAGGTTATTTGTAATGATTTAGTGTAGATTATCACCTTTTGAAAGGTGTTGGTTATAATTACTAGATGAACTTTTTTTAAAGTATGTTTTTTATTTAATTCAAAGTCTTTTTTATAAAAAAGACGTATATTAGATGCTTCAAACATATAGTACAAATTAGTCACTATTATTAATAATGTTTTAGTTTAAATCCCATTCAGCTCTTATTAACATTATAAGGCAGTTGTGTAATTTTATTGACTCTTTAATGAAAGATCAATAGCAGCTTTGTATTGGCTTTATACAAGGGGGTTGATAATGAAAAATTAAAATATAATCAATAAGATAAACTTAATAGATATGCATATAGATATCGAAGATATAAAAGATTGTCATGATAGGCTTAAGGAATCTATTAAAAAAGGAGAGGTGAAAACTTCGATTGATACACTTGAGCAATTTATGAAAAAATCTCATGAATATGATAACTATGAAGATATTATAATAAAATTTCGTTCTGACTATAATATTTCAAATGATGCAAAGATTAAAGGGATTATTAAACCAAAGAAGCATACTAAGAAATGTAGAGATATTTTATCTAGAATATTAAGTTTAAACGATACGTGTAAGGAGATCATCAAGAAACTTGAAGAAAAAAATGGGAAAGCACCAAGAGTGCAAGATAATAGTTCTAAGAAAAAAGTAAAGCATAATAATAATGAGAGATTAATAAAACTTAAAAATTATATTCAACAAGTCATCAATAATTACCCTAAAGATTTTATTCAGTCTATACATTATTTTGATTTAAAAAATAGAACCATAGAAGATAAAGATTTGATTTATGTTGAGATGAAAATAAAACAGCAAAGTATTTTTTCTTATGATGATAAATCTTTAACTGAGGTAGAACTTACCTATTCAGCTGCAGTCTTATGTTTAGAAAATGATAAGAAAATAATATTTCATCACTTATCGGCTAGCCCAAAAGGGTTAATTGAGACAATAAAAGAGCAAATCATTAAAACGAATGAAATTAGAATTTTGGTGTTTTCATTCCGTCACAGTTCTGTTCTTTTTTCGGATGAATTAGCATTTGAAAATGAGAATACTGAGGTATCAAACTTATTGGATAGAATACATAGTGAAGAAGATTTTGATGATGAATATAAAGAATTGTTGAAACAACTATACTCAGATAGAGAAATACGAGTTTTAAAGATTAATGGAAAGCTAATAATGACACCGTATCTTTTTGGAGAGGAGATTTTGTTAAATTTAGCTTAAACCGATAATCTTACAGGCAACTTTTTTACTATATGAAGAGTTTTAAATTTGAATAATACATTGAAAACATTAATTTTGCGTTCTTATTTATTATGATATTAGATGTGCATTCAAATTTTTACGGTTATTTACTCCTCATAATTCTTATGTTTTTTGTCACAGTTTGGTCTGTTTTTTATTAGTAAATAGTAGTGGGAAATGATGCAATACATTATACAAATTGAAGGTAAGCGTTTTAAAAAAATGTTTGAGGAAATTATTGTAAAGACAATAATACCAAAAGTGGGAGCGGAGAATACTGGACGAATACTAGAAGACAGAATTCGAAAATCTCTAGCATTTTATCTAATAGAAAGTCTTTTTTATAAAAAATTACCTATATTAGATGCTTCAAAAACATTGGATAGATTAGGTTCTATTAATAATATCTCTGATTGTCTAGATGTATTCAGTATAGTGGAAGAAAATAAAACAATTAGAGATATAGAAGAGCTAAAATCTATACATGACGATTACCAATTATTATACAAAGAATTTCTGCAAGAAATGAAAAAGCTAAACAAAGAACTGAAAAATAATAGTACTATAAAAGAAGAAGAACCTTCGGAATCCTTCATACGAAATACATTACTAGGAGCATTTAAAAAAAGAGTTAAAAAACCTGATACTGAAAGTTTAGAGTTTAAAGATTTTGCTGATGCAAGAAGAGTGCGTCCCAAAGATAGAAGCTAATTTCATCCTCAACGATAATTCTTATTTCCTAAATTCGTTTTGAACTTTGGTATTTACAAAAGTAAGTGTCTTGTATTGTCCTACTTTGAGTGTATGTCATTTTAGGTAGTTAGAGCTATATCTTTTTATAGAAAAAATCTCGTCCATCAGCTTTTGTAAACGTCATTTTTTCCCAATATTTACGTTCTCGTTTTGAAATCGAAGGACTTTGTATTTTTTGGATGCCTTGTTTTCTGAAGTAGTCTAAGTGTTTGATATAAACAAATTTGCCCAGTCGAAAATCACGATATTCTTTTAAAACATAATCCAGTTGAATCTCTAGTAATCCGTTCTTTTTTTTTTCGCCAAGGAAGGCGCCTGCAACAGCTAAATTTTTTAGGATTAAAAAACTGATATATTCTTTATTCTGATCAATTTTAAAATGTGGATAGAATTTGTAAATATCTTCTTGATGAAAATCTATGAGTGCATTTAGATATTTGCTGTCGGTCTTTACTTCTAAAATATTGAAAATATCTTTTTGTGTATACGTTTTATATAAAAAAACAACATTCACTAGTGCAATAAAGAGATTTAGAATTCCTACGGGAATAGAGCCTATTAAGAAACCATAGACAGAAAATAGTAAACTACCAACTAGATTGATCCATCTCAATTTGAGAATAGAATTCATAAGCATAGAGACGGCAACAATAACAGAAGCCGCATACCCTAACCATTCGAGCATGAGTATTTAGTTTTTGTTTGCAAAGAGTGCCAATAATCGAGCTAATTTGTCACGAAGTTCAGAGCGATTAACAATAAAATCCAAAAAGCCTTTTTCTAATAAAAATTCAGAGGTTTGAAAACCTTGTGGCAAATCTTTTTTGATAGTTTCTTTGATTACCCTAGGCCCTGCAAAACCAATGAGTGCTTCGGGTTCGGCAAAATTAATGTCTCCTAACATCGCATATGAAGCGGTGACACCGCCAGTTGTTGGATCAGTCATTAAAGAAAAATAGGGGATTTTAGCTTTGGCTAATAATGTTAATTTGGCAGAGGTTTTAGCCATTTGCATCAGCGAAAAAGCTGACTCCATCATCCTTGCACCACCAGATTTTGAGATAATTAAAAGCGGGGCTTTGGTTTCCAAACAACGATCGATAGCAAGTGCTATTTTTTGACCAACAACAGACCCCATAGAGCCTCCAATGAACTGGAAGTCCATAGCAGTTATGATGAGGGGATAACCATCGACTGTTCCTTCTGCTACAGATATAGCATCAACAAGATCGGTTTTTGCTTTAGCTTCTTGAAGCCTTGTAGCGTATGGCTTGAGGTCTGTAAAATTCAAAAAATCTTTAGAACGCAAGTCCCCAAATAATTCGGTATACATTCCATTATCAAAGATAAGTTCAAAGTAATCGCCCGAACCGATCCGTACATGGTAATCACACTTTACACATTTGAAATAGTTTTCTTTCAACTCTTTCATGGTGTTCGGTGCTTTACACCTTTTACATTTATACCACACCCCTTGAGGGACGTCTTTTTTGTTTTTCGTTGTTGTTTGTATGCCTTCTTTTAATCGCTTAAACCAGCCCATATTTGATAAGGTTAGTAGTTTTTCTAAGGATATGCAAATATAAACAAATTGGGTATTGATAGGTTTATTTCTGCTAAATTTAGGCAGATTTATACAAAAAACGTTCAAAAATCCACTCTATGATACGTCTATTCTGGGTATATATTTCTGCTCGACCTTCCATCCGTTCTTTAAATTTTAATTCTTTATTCTGAGTGGTGAGTAATCCTTCGGGTAAAGAAATCTCCACAATTGTTTGATTACTACTAGGCAAAACGAAGGTTTTTTCTACTTTACCTTTCACAACGCCAAACTCTTGAAAGGGATAACTTGCAAGTTTAATAATGACCTCTTGTCCTTTTTCTACTTTTCCCGAACCTACACTAGGCAATTTACCCAAACCGTACATTCGTCCTGTTTCGGGTTTTATAGCTAGTGGGGCTTCTCCTTTTTGTACATATTGACGTTCGTCCCAGACTTCAAGAAAGACCACTTCGCCCTCTAAGGGAGCAAGCATAAGATGTTGGTATTTCCAACGATCTATTTTTTCTTGTAGGTTTCGAACTTCATTTTTAATGGCAGCGTGCTTATCATTTGCTTCGGTTTTAGAACCTATCTGTTTTTCTATCTTAGATTGCTTAAGTTCGTCTATTTTACTGTCTTGCTCTTGGATTTTTTTATTTTGTTCTTGAAACTTATCTTCTAAGTCCTCTAAAGTCTCTTCTAATTTACGCTTTTCAGCTTTAGAGGCATTTAATATTTTGCGTTTTAGTTCTCTTATTTTCTTATAGGTTCTACTACGTTCTTTTTGTTCGCTTTCTCTTAAAAATTCAATGTTTTCAATTTGTGTAGCAATGCTTCTAGAACGACTAGAATTATTGAGCTGACTTACAGCATATTTAAGATTATCCACAGCTTGTTCAAATGTATTAAAAGTAGTTTGTAATGCCCCCAAATTCAGTTGTTCAGGAATGATTAAATTACTAAACTCTGAAATGGAATAATCTTGTATATCCGTTACCATTGAATCCAAATATAAAATGTCCTGATAATTCGCATCATTTTCAATAATAGCAAGGAGTTGTCCCTTTTTGACTTCTTCTTTTTCTCTAACAAATAATTTTCCTAGTTGACCACTAATCTTAGGAATAACTTCTCTAGGAGGATTTGTACTTTTGACGGTTATCTGTGCTTGGATTTCATCAGGAAATTTTACTAACCAACTTAATAAAAATAGAGTAGATAACGTCAGGAAAATAATAACAGTCCCCCAACTGACTAACCATTTTGGAGGCGTTCCTAATATTTCTTTTACAGAATCACTCCGAATCTCTATTTGTTTTTCTTTTTCCATATAATATTTACCGACAATTTAATTCTATTTACTCACCTAATTCTAATTGATTTTTAACCAAATAGAAATAGGCTCCTCGCATTGATGTTAATTCATGATGTGTGCCTTGTTCTACGATTTCCCCACTTTCTATAACTACGATTTTATCTGCATTTTTAACGGTACTTAAACGATGTGCAACAACAACAACAGTTTTGTTTTTGAAAAAATCATTTAGATTTTCCATAATAAACATCTCATTATAGGCATCAAGTGCATTGGTCGCCTCATCAAAAAATATATACTCTGGTTGTTTATAAACCGCTCGTGCAATTAGGATTCGTTGTTTTTGACCTTGACTTAGTTCCATGCCATCTTGTCCAATTTTAGTATTATAGCTTAAAGGAAGGGATTCTATGAAGGATTGAATATTGGCGACTCTTACAGCATTGAGCAATCTTGCAGAGTCAATATATTGTTCTCCTAGGGCAATATTTTTGGCAATAGAATCTGAAAAGATAAAACCATCTTGCATAACTACGCCACACTGTTTTCGCCATATTCTATCAGATATATTCCTAAGGTTGATCCCTCCTAATAAAACTTCACCTTTTGTTGGTTGATAAAAATTAAGCAATAGTTTTAAAAGGGTTGTTTTTCCGCTGCCGCTTGTTCCTACAATAGCTGTCGTTTTTCCTTGCGGTATATTGAGAGAAATATTTTTTAGCACTAATCTAGAATGAGGTCCTCCATATCTAAAGGATACACTATCTAATTGTAGATTACTATATTCAGGGATGATGTCAATTTTTTGTCCACCTTCTGTTTCATCAATTTGGTCATGGATTTCACCCAAGCGTTCAAGGCTTATCTTAGCATCTTGTGCTGAACGAATAAAATCCATTAATTGGAGTATTGGGGTGTTTAATTGTCCTATGATATATTGTACAGCCACCATCATTCCTAATGTCATATTCCCATCTATTACAGATTTGGCAGCAAAGAAAGAAATCAAGATATTTTTTAATTCATTAATAAAATTGGCACCAGCTACTTGGTATTGTGCTTGAGCCAGACTTTCTTTATTGATTCGGAATAAACTCGCCTGGATGTTTTCCCAGTCCCATCTTTTTTGTTTTTCAGCCCCATGTAGTTTTATTTCTTTCATGCCTGAAATTAATTCAGCCATAGAACTCTGATTTTCAGAAAGTTTATCAAATTGTTTATAATCTAATTCTCTCCTACGTTTTAAAAAGAAGAATACCCAATAAAAATAGATGATAGAACACACTAAGAAAATAAGGAATATAAATACGTTATAGTAAAGTAAAACTAAAGCAAAGATGAATGTAGTGACGATTGAAAATAAAGTAGAAAGAGAAGTTGTACTCAGAAAAGTTTCTATCCTGTGATGGTCATTAATTCTTTGTAAGATGTCTCCTTGCAACTTTGTATCAAAAAATTTGACAGGCAGCTTGACAAGTTTAATTAAAAAATCTGAAATCAAATTAATATTTATACGACTTCCAATATGCAAGAGTATCCAAGACCGAATAAATTGTATAGCTGTTTGACTGAAAAATAAAATGAGATGAGCAATTAATATTAAATAGATGAAATTAATATCTTGATTTTCAATGCCAAAATCTACAATGGCTTGCATCAGAAAAGGAAAGACCAATAAGATACAACTACCAACGATTAATCCTAAAATCAATTGAAATAAAAGTCTTTTATAGGGCCTAAAGTATGCCCATAAAAAAGACCAACTTTTTCGATCAAGCTCTTCATCTTCTTGAAGGTAGAAATCAGGTGTTGTTTCTAATAAGATTAATACACCTTCTTCCTGACCATCTTCTTGATCGCTTATCCATCCATCAAGAAACTCTTCTTTAGTATATTTGATGAGGTCATTAGCAGGGTCAGCGACCCAGATATGTTTTTTAGTGGCTTTATAAACGACAACAAAATGTCGTTGTCGCCAGTAGGCTATACAAGGTAAGGGAACATCCTCCGAAAGGGTTTCGTAGGGCAATTTCATTGCCAAAGAATGTAATCCAATAGCTTCGGCTGCATCACTAATGCCCATTACAGAAACGCCCTCTTTATCAATATGACTTAAGCTTCTAAGGTATTCTAAGGCATAGAATTTTCCGTAATGTCTAGCAACCATACGTAGACAAGCGGCACCACAATCCATAGCATCATGCTGCTTATAAAATGGAAATTCCTTAGGCATCGAATAATTTATATTAGTCGTTTTGCCCTCCTGAAGTCTGCCCAATTGTTTTAAACAATATTAGACAATTAGTTTTCTTATAAGTAGTTAAATCTACTTAAGTATGTTTAGACGTTGAAGTTGTTCAAGAATGGCTGCTGAACTTATTAAAATTGAATTTTATTTCCATTCCACTTTTTCAGAGCTGCATAGCCGAACTACGGAGCGAAAAAAAAGTAAAAATGGAAGCAAAAAGGCTTTTTCAGAAACCAGTAAGCTATTTTTTAACAACTTCGCTATTAATATACTCTATAGCCAATGGATATAAAGATATTTTTTTCTTTTAAAAATAGGAATAGTTTTAAGAAATATTGATAAAATAATTTTCCAATTTTTTATAAAATTACACCTTTTATTTGTGAAGTTGTTCAAGAATGGCTGAGGAGTTTATTAAAATTGAATTTTTGTTTCCATTGCACTTTTTGGGAGTGGTATAATTCCAGTTATGGAGCGATAAAAAGTAAAAATGGAAGCAAAAAGACTTTTTTAGAAGCCAGTAAGCTATTTTTGAACAACTTCCATACATTTTTTGCAAAATTCTTGCCACTTTAAAAATGGCAATGTTTCTTTTTTATCTGGATGTCCTACTTGACGGAAGATAAAACAAAGAACACAAATATAAGTTAAAAAATTAATACGTCGCCATTTTTTTATTGTATTTAAAACTATATTTTAAGACCGTTCATTGTACCTGAATTAATAATAATTTTGGAGCTTTTAATTATTGGGTGAATACTTGTTTTAATCTAATAAAATGACTTTTCGTTTGCTAAAATCAAAATACAAATAGCTGTTTTTTATTCCACTTTATTTTGCGTGTGGCAAAATAAACCATTTAACGATAGAAAAACGTATACTATTCTGTTGACTTTTTTCAAAAATCATAGGATTATTGTAAATAATCTACAATAAATACCTATCTTTGCCCTCGCTAAATTTTGATTTTCGTAATCAATCATTGGTAACTTAATTTTATTTAAAAAATGGCAGTTTATTTAACAAAAGAAAAAAAAGAAGAAATTTTTAAAGAGTATGGAGGTAGTGAACAGAACACCGGCTCAATCAAAGCTCAGATTGCTCTTTTTACTTACCGTATTCAAAGTCTTTCCGAACACCTTAAGACAAATAAAAAAGATCATTCTTGTAGAAGATCACTCTTAACATTAGTAGGTAAAAGAAGACGAAAGCTGAATTATCTAGCTAAAATAGATTTGGAAGGATACCGTAATCTTATTCAAAAATTAGGTATCAGAAAATAAAACTAAGTCAAGTGTTTTGCATTATTGCAAAACACTTTTCTTCTTTTATCGGCACAATGGTGACGAGTTTTTTTGAGGTATAAAATGATAATTACTTTAGGTAAGATCTTATCAACCACACGCTTAAACTTATTGATATTCTTCCTAAGAAATGGTTTGAAACCACACTTAACAATCATTCTTGCATTCCTTTTACACTCTCTTATCGGTTTATATTCTTTTATCATAGCCTATAAGGTAAACCCAAACTGCTTGTATACTCAAGTCATATTATTCAAATACTAATTTTCTTATCAAAATGAATAGTTTTTGAATAAATCCAATTAGAATAAAATAACAATATATATAATAAATCAAGAAAAAAAATGGGGAAACAGATTCCTTTAAGCGTAACATTTAATTTGCCTGATGGCACACCTGTTGTTATTGAAACAGGGAAATTAGCAACTCAAGCACATGGCTCAGTAGTTGTTAAGATTGGAAAAACAATGCTTTTTGCATCTGCTGTATCTAGTTATACCGCAAGAGAAGGGCAGTCGTTTTTTCCGTTGTCTGTAGATTATCAAGAAAAATTTGCAGCAGCTGGACGTATTCCAGGTAATTTTTTTAGAAGAGAAGCAAGACTGACTGATTCTGAAATATTAATTTCGAGGTTAGTGGATAGACCAATTCGCCCACTTTTTCCAAAAGGTTATCTATTTGATACACAAATTATTATCAACCTGATTTCTGGTGAACTTGAAACATTACCAGATGCTTATGCAGCACTAGCTGCTTCTGCAGCATTAACCGTTTCAGATATTCCATTCGAAGGGCCTATTTCTGAAGTTAGAGTTGCTCGAATTGATGGTGAATTCGTTATTAATCCTAAAAAGTCTGAATTAGAAAAAGCTGATCTTGATATTATCCTTGCTGCGACTAAGGAAAATATTATGATGGTAGAAGGTGAAGCAGATGAGTGTTCAGAAAGAGATCTTATCGAAGCCATAAAAATAGGACATGAAGCCATAAAAGTTCAATGTGATGCTCAGTTAGAATTGGCAAAGTTAGTAGGTGATAAAGCAATAAAAAGAGAATATGAGATAGCAGAAGAAGATGAGGTATTAATCACAGAATTAAAAGGACTCTCAGTAGATAAATTCTTAGAAGTAGCGAAAGGAGCTTTGGATAAAAAGTCTAGAAAGAAAAAATTTGAAGCTGCGATTGAAGGTATTACAGAAGCTATGCTTGAAAAACATGGTGAAGAATTTATGGAAGAACGAGGTGGAGAAATTAAAGAATATTTAGGCAAAATAAAGAAGGAGACGATTAGAGAAATGGTTCTTTCTGAGCAAGTTAGACTTGATGGTCGAAAGTACGATGAAGTCCGACCAATATGGACGGAAATCGACTATTTACCTTCTACACATGGCTCTGCTATCTTTAACAGAGGAGAAACACAGGCTCTAACTTCATTGACATTAGGAACGAAGTTAGATGAATTAATGCAAGACAATGCTTTAAATACGTATCACGAAAATTTTATTCTACATTACAACTTCCCAGCATTATCAGTAGGAGAAACAAAGCCAATGAGAGGGCCTGGTCGTCGAGAGGTGGGACATGCTAATCTTGCAGGGCGTTCTTTGAAAAAAGTGTTGCCAGAGGATTCTGTTCATACGATTCGCTTGGTTTCTGATATTTTAGAATCGAATGGTTCTTCTTCTATGGCTACAGTGTGTGCAGGTTCTCTAGCATTGATGGATGCAGGTATTCAGATCAAATCGCACGTTTCTGGAGTAGCAATGGGGCTAATATCAGATGGAGAACGCAATGCTGTATTAACCGATATTCTAGGAGACGAGGATGCACTTGGAGATATGGACTTCAAAGTTACAGGTACAGAAGAAGGGATTTGTGCTTGTCAAATGGATATTAAAATCGATGGTCTATCTTATGAACTCTTGGAAGAAGCTCTAATGCAAGCTAAAGAAGGACGTATTCATATACTGAACGAAATGAAGAAGAGTATAGAAACTCCTAGAGAAGACTTAAAACCACATGCTCCTAGAATAGTTGAAATAAAAATCGATAAGAGTTTCATCGGAGCAGTTATTGGACCTGGTGGAAAAGTTATCCAAGAAATTCAAAAAGAAACAGGGGCTGTTATTAATATTGAAGAAGTGGGCGAACATGGTATTGTTAATATTGCAAGTTCTAATAAAGATTCAATTGATAGTGCATTGTCTAGAATTAAAGCTATTGCTTATACTCCAGTAGTTGGTGATGTATTTGATGCTAAAGTAGTAAAAGTACAAGCCTATGGAGTTTTTGCAGATTTCCTTCCAGGTAAATCTGGTTTACTCCATATTTCTGAAATTTCTCATTCTAAAATCAATAGGGTTGAAGATCATTTAAAAGAAGGAGATATGGTTAAGGTAAAGCTAATTGGTATTGATCCTAAATCAGGAAAATATCGATTATCAAGAAAAGCATTGATGCCTAGACCAGAACGTAATGGCAAAAGAAACTAACCAAATAGGGTTTGAATCATTACGATAGTAAAATAAATAAAGCCTCTAAATCCAATTTAGAGGCTTTTTATTTTTACCTTTTTTTCTTTTGTTGGTATATTGGGCGAGTTTAAAAATAAAGTGTGCTCATTTCAATTAACAGCAGCTTCTATACCAATATTAAAATCAAATTTTATAATGCAAACATCAACAAAATATCCAAAATTACTTAGTCCTTTAGATTTAGGTTTTACAACACTCAAAAATAGGGTAATAATGGGCTCTATGCACACGATGCTGGAAGATATAGAAGGGGGCTACGAAAGATTAGCAACATTTTATGGGGAAAGAGCAAAAGGCCAAGTTGGACTAATCGTAACTGGAGGAATAGCTCCGAATAAAGCAGGTCTAGCTATTCCTATGGGGCATCCATTAGATAATGAAACAGAAGCAGAAAAACATAGAATTATAACGAAGGCAGTACATGATGAAGGAGGAAAAATTTGTATGCAAATACTCCACGTAGGAAGATATGGTTATTCTGAACATAATGTATCTGCGAGCGATACGAAAGCTCCGATTTCTCCTTTTCCTGCTAAGGGATTAACAGCGGAAGAGGTAGAACAAACTATTGATGATTATGTACAATGTGCCAAGATGGCACAACACGCTCATTATGATGGTGTAGAAATCATGGGCTCAGAAGGTTATTTAATCAATCAATTTATTGTAAAAAAAGTCAATAGGAGAACGGATAAATGGGGTGGAGACTATGAAAACAGAATTCAATTTCCATTAGAAATTATCAAAAGAACTCGATCAGCAGTTGGAGAAAATTTTATCATCATCTATCGTTTATCTATGCTAGATTTAGTAGAAGGAGGAAGTACATGGGAAGAAGTTGTACACTTAGCAAAGGAAGTTGAAAAAGCAGGAGCAACAATAATTAATACAGGCATTGGTTGGCATGAAGCACGAATCCCTACTATAGGTACGGTTGTCCCTAAAGGTGGATTCGCATGGGTCACCAAAAAGATGATGGGAGAGGTAACGATTCCTTTAGTAGCAACCAATCGTATTAATATGCCAGATATAGCCGAAAATATATTAGAGGAAGGTTGTGCTGATATGGTTTCTATGGCTAGACCATTTCTTGCCGATCCAGAGTTGGTGCTAAAAGCAATAGAAGATAGAGCCGAAGAAATTAATACTTGTATTGCGTGCAATCAAGCCTGTCTTGATCATACGTTTACTTTACAGATTTGTTCTTGTATTGTGAATCCTAGGGCTTGTCATGAAACAGAACTCAATTATTTTCCAACAGAAAATCCTAAAAAAATTGCAGTTGTGGGTGCAGGTCCCGCAGGACTTGAAGCCTCAACCATTGCGGCTAGACGAGGACACGAGGTACATTTATTTGAAGCAGAACCTGAAATAGGGGGGCAATTCAATATGGCAAAAGTTATTCCTGGTAAGGAGGAATATGCGCATACGATCCGCTATTATAATGTAATGATTAAAAAATATGGAGTGCAACTTCATCTGAATACTAGAGCAACGATTGATAGTTTAGTAGAAGGCGGTTTTGATGAGATTATCCTTGCTACAGGGGTGACCCCTAGAAAAGTAGCGTTTGAAGGGGCAGATCATCCTAAAGTGATGGATTATGCAGATGTTTTATATCGGAAGAAAGCAGTAGGAAAGCGAGTGGCTATTGTCGGTTCGGGTGGTATAGGCTTTGATATGGCAGAGTACTTAGCGCACGATATGAGCCATGAATCTGTAAGTTTGAATGTAGAGAATTACATGAAAGAATGGGGCGTTGATATGACCTATCAGCGAGGCGGTTCACTTGCAGATAGTCCGAAGCCATTGCCTTCTCCTAGAGAAATATACCTTTTAAAACGTTCAAAGGGAAAACATGGTAAGAATCTTGGAAAGACTACAGGATGGATACACCGTTCGAGTTTGGCTATGAAAAAAGTAAATATGATTGCAGAAGCTGAATATCGAAAAGTTGACGATCAGGGGCTACATATAGTAGTAGGTGATCAAACCCAAATTCTTGATGTAGATCATGTAATCATTTGTGCAGGACAAGAACCTTTAAGAGATTTGTATGATGATTTAGTAACTAAAGGCCAATCGGTTCATTTAATTGGTGGAGCGAATATAGCTGCTCAATTGGATGCTAAAAAAGCGATCAAAGAAGCGAGTTACTTAGCAGCTAAGCTATAGGACTATTAAATAAAAATGTAAATGAAAAACATTGCACTTATTACAGGAGCGAGCAGTGGAATCGGTAAAGAACTTGCTTGTATTCATGCTGAAAAAGGGGGGGATCTAGTTATTATTGCAAGGAGAGCAGATAAACTAGAATCACTTAGGTTAGAATTAGAACAAAAACATAAAATTCAAGTAAAAGTTATTGTAAAAGATCTAACCCTAGCAGATGCTCCTAAAGAAGTGTATGACGAAGTAAAACAAATGGGACTTGATATTGAATACTTGATCAACAATGCAGGTTTTGGTGGGAGAGGTAAGTTTCACGAACGAGAATGGTCAACGGATTTAGCGATGATTAATCTGAACATTGTTGCACTTACAGCCTTGACTCGATTTTTTCTACCCGATTTTATAAAAAAGGATAGGGGGAAAATCCTAAATGTATCATCAACAGCGAGTCTTCTACCTGGACCTCTACAAGCGGTCTACTATGCGACCAAAGCCTATGTTACATCATTTAGTAATGCACTAGCAGAGGAATTACATGATACTAAAATAACAGTTACTGCTTTGCTGCCTGGAGCAACAGAGACTGAATTTGCAGCAACTTCTGGCATGGATAAAACAGATGTTTTTAAAAATACATTTTCAGCGAGGACAGTTGCCTTGGATGGGTATAATGGTATGTTGAAAGGAAAACTAGATGTTTTATCGGGACTGACATTTACGCAAAGGCTGATGTTATCCGCAATTCCAATTACCCCGAAAAAGATAATTCTAACTCAAATTAGGAAAATGCAAGAAGTAAGTAAATCTTAAGTAGCACAAAATATAATGTAGCCTTTTGTATTGAACTTTAGCGAATCAAAATTTGTAGTTTTAAATATTATTTAAAAAATAAAAGGAATAATGAGTAAGCATGGAAGAGTATTGGTGGCAATGAGCGGAGGTATTGATAGTACCGTAGCAGCCGTGATGCTCCATAATGAAGGATACGAAGTGATAGGCATCACAATGAAAACATGGGATTATGCAAATTCAGGAGGAGGTGGTAAAGAAACGGGATGCTGTAGCCTAGATTCTATTAATGATGCTAGAGAAGTATCGGTTCAAATGGGCTTCCACCATTTTATCGTAGATATTCGTGAAGAATTTGGTGATTATGTGATTGATAATTTTGTAGATGAATACTTAGCTGGTAGAACACCTAATCCTTGTGTTTTATGTAATACACATATCAAGTGGAATTCATTATTAAAAAGAGCAGATGCCTTAGATTGTGAATTTATTGCTACAGGGCATTATGCTATTATTAATGAACTAGAAAATAGAAAGTATGTCACCAAGAGTAAAGATAGGCATAAAGATCAATCCTATGTTTTATGGGGACTTAGCCAAGAGTGTTTGAACCGAAGTCGTTTTCCTCTAGGAGAATATACAAAGCCTGAAGTACGTCAGATGGCTTATGATTGGGGATTTACTGAATTATCAAAAAAAGGAGAAAGTTATGAAATATGCTTTGTTCCAGATAATGACTATCGAGGTTTTCTAAAGCGTCGTGTAGAAGGACTTGAAGAACGTGTAGATGGAGGAGACTTTATCAATACTCAGGGAGAGATTATAGGCAAACATTCAGGTTATCCTTTTTATACTATTGGACAACGAAAAGGACTAGGTGCAGCTTTTGGAAAGCCAATGTATGTAACTGAAATCCGCCCAGAGTCAAACACAGTTGTACTAGGAGAAGTGGATGACCTTTTACGGAATGGGATGACGGTAGGGCAGATAAATTCTATGAAATATGCTTCTATTCCTGATGGGATAGAAACGATCACTCAAATTCGTTATAATAGTCCTGGTACACTTGCCCAGTTGCAAAACAAAGATGGGAAAATAGAAGCCCAATTTTATGCAAATGTTTCAGGAGTAGCACCAGGGCAGTCAGCCGTTTTTTATGAAGGCGATGACGTTGTAGGAGGTGGAATTATTCATGGTAGCCTATAAGACAATATTAAAAATATGTATTTTAAAAAACCTCCTACGAGTATCATAGGAGGTTTCTTATAAAACGGTTTTAGATATATTTCGATGTTTAATCCAACATCTTTATAATCTTATAATGTTCTAATGGCTTGTCAGCGGTATGAACATATACGATGTACATTCCTCGTGATAATCTTGGTAGGTTAATTTGGTGTAAAAATAAACCTTGATCCACGATTACCCGTTCTGTTTGATGAACAAACCCATTCATACTTACAATGGATATATCGATTTCTGTCCCATCAACTTCACTGTTTAATTCTAGCATTATTTGATCTCCAAATAAGACATTAGGAAAAACATTTGCAACCCTTTCGGATTCAAAATTAACAGTTACAATTTCAGAATATTCATAAACGCCATCAAAATCTATTTGCTTCAAACGATAGTAGTTTTTACCATAACTTGGCGTGTTATGGGTATAGACAAATACTTCCATATCACTTGTCGTGCCACTACCTTTTACAATATCGATTACTCTATAATCTTCTCCATCTCTGCTATATTGTACTTCAAAGTGACTATTGTTTAATTGTGTAGCAACAACCCATTCCAAATCTATGGTTCTATCACTATTCATAAAACCATCAAATGATACCCATTCTACAGGGAAAGAAGGATTCGAAATGGTACAAGTTTCTGTTGAGCCACTATTGGTATTTCCAATTTCTACTTCTATTGTTTCAAATACACTATAGTTGCAGAATTGTGGAGCATATACAGTCATTATAGCATTAGGAATTGTTGGATGGTATTGTAGTTTTGCTACAGGACCGGTACAACCAGAAGCAATGCTATTGTCATAAGATACAGTAGTTCCAAAAAGATCAGTAGTGCTAAAGTAAGTAATTTCACCATTAAATGTAGCATCACTACCAGGAGCAGGTGTTGTGATTAGATCACAACCAATCTCTGGTAATTGCCCTGTCGGGAAAGTAAAAATAACTCTACACTTTGATGAATTGGTTGGATCAACTTCTATTTGGAAAGGGTTTTCAGGACACAATTGTGCGAATGCACTTGCTGAAAATAAAACTAAAATAAATGTAAAAATACTACTAAATATAGATTTTAACGTGGTGTTTTTAGATGGAGGATAAGTAAATGATCTTCTCATAATTTCATTTTTTTTTAAAAGATTCAATAAATTAAATACCAAACTTTAGAATTAGTTTTTATGTTTTTAATTTATCCTGCCTATATAGATAAATGCCTTGCTTTATTATAGTTCCCTCTTATTTCCATAAAAAGCAAATGGAGTATCTACCTTATATATTGTGAATCATAAAATGCACAATAGCAAACAGAATAAATATTAGTTTATCTATCCCTTAGGTATAGTTATGTATATTATATAATGATAGAATGAAAAATGCCATGGATGACATTTTCAAGGTATGGTTAAATATTCATGTATATTGTAACAATTTTTATACCAAATTTAGGCTAAAAAAATACATCAATAATTTAATAAAGATATATTATTTTGATAATAAGTGAATTACATATAATTCAGCTATGGAAATTTTTTTTAATAAAATATTGTGTAAAAAAATCATAACGTCACAATATCTGAGTTTTGGCAATTGACATTTATTTTAAATTTAAATTTCGACACAATGTTCTTATTCATCCAAAAATAAATCCAACGCAATACTATCTGATAGAAGCTTTCCTTCAGGGCTTAAGACATAGTTATCACCTTTTTTCAAAATCAAACCTTTAGAAATGTAGGGATTGCTCATTTTTAGAAAAAATGGTTCATATGAAGGGGCTAATTTTCTGATTTTTTCTATGTTACAACCCCAAATTGTTCTCAAAGAAGTAAGGATATATTCATTATATTGTTGTGCTTTACTAAGGTTTTCTTTAGTAAAGGGAAGTTTCGATTCTTTTAATGCATTTATATATAATGCATTGTTATTAATATTCCATTGACGGCTATGTCCATTATAGGAATGTGCAGAAGGGCCTATCCCTAAATATTTTTTGCTTTTCCAATAATTACTATTGTGAATTGCAAATCTTCCCTGTTTTGCAAAATTAGAAATCTCATAGTGGATATAATCATTGGCTTTACAAGCAGCCATTAGTAGTTCAAATTGATGTGCAGTAGTTTCTTCTGTTAAAATTTTAATTTTTTTATTTTTAACGAAATGTTGAAGTGCTGTTCCTTCTTCAACAGTAAGACTGTAGCAAGAGATATGAGGAATGTTATAATCGAATGTAAAAGCTAAGTTTTTTTCCCATTTTTCGTTTGTAAGATTGGGTAATCCATACATCAAATCTATAGTAAGATTTTCAAATCCATATTTTATAGCATTTTCAATACTTGTATGAGCTTGTTTTTGATTATGTGCCCTATTCATAATACTTAGATCTTCATCAAAAAAAGATTGAACACCAATACTTAATCGATTAATGGCAGTATCTCTTAAAATAGATAATTTCTCAAGATCTAAATCGTCAGGGTTACACTCAAGAGTGATTTCGGTAGGTGTATGTATTGTATAGTATTCATTTATTTTATTAAAAATTTTTTCTAACTCTATTCTTGTCAACAAAGATGGGGTGCCGCCACCTAAATAAATACTATCTAAACTACTCGTACCAAGATAGTCTTGCTGTAGTTCAATTTCTTTTAGTAGAGCATTTATTAAAGCATCTTTATATTTTAAAGATGTCGAAAAATGAAAATTACAATAATGGCAGGCTTGTTTACAAAAAGGAATATGAATGTAAAGTCCAGCCATTGCACAACATTTTGCTTTTTTATTGAGTCAAGAATCTATAGGGAAGAGTTATCTAATTAAAACGATATAAAAATTAGGGCGCATTAACGATTCAATGCAGCATTACGTAGTTTTTGTAAAAATGGAGAAGCAAAAATAAAATCTTGTAATAACTCATTATCACTTTCTAATACTTCATCTTTACTCCCTATCCAAGCCAATTCTCCTAAATGAAGGAAAACAATTTTATCACCAATTTCCATCACAGAATTCATATCATGGGTATTGATAACGGTTGTAATATTATTTTCTTTAGTAATGTCACTAATCAATTCATCAATTGTAATTGATGTTTTAGGATCTAAGCCAGAGTTTGGTTCATCACAAAATAAATATTTAGGATTCAAAACAATTGCCCGAGCTATCCCTACTCTCTTTTGCATTCCGCCACTAATTTCTCCAGGATATTTCTTATTACTTCCTTTAAGGGTCACTTGCTCTAAACAGAGGTCTACTCGTTTTTGCTTTTCTCCTCTAGTCATGTTACTAAACATATCCAAAGGGAAACGGACGTTTTCTTCAACAGTCATAGAATCAAAAAGAGCATTCCCTTGAAATAACATCCCAACTTCTCTTCGAATAGCTTTTAGCTCTTTTTTATTCAGTTGACAAATATTTGTATCCCCATACCAAACATCACCAACTGTAGGCATAAATAATCCAACAAGTATTTTTAAAAAAACTGTTTTACCAGCACCACTACGACCAATAATAAGGTTGTTTTTACCTTGTTCTAGCTCTACTGAAATTCCTTTCAATACTTCTGCACTACCAAACGACTTTTTTATTTTATCTGCTCGTATCATTTTAAACCTGTTCTATAATTAGGTTAATAATAATGCAATAAGAAAATCAAAAAATAAAATCAAAATATCACTAAATACTACAGCATTCGTACTAGCTTGTCCTAGCTCAATACTACCTCCCTTTACAAAATAACCTTGATAACAAGATACAGAAGTTAAAAGAAAAGCAAATACAAATGCTTTAACATACATTATAAAAACATTATATGGCTCGAAGAAAGAACGTACACCTAATACAAAGTCTGCATCTGATAATATCCCTGTAGGTACGGACGCTAAATACCCGCCACCAACACCTATAAAAGCAGCTAAAGATACCAATAATGGAATCGTAAATAAAGCAGCAATTAATCGAGGTAAAAATAAATAGGATGCCGTATTTACGCCCATAATCTCCATCGCATCAATATGTTCTTTTTGGCGCATTCCTCCTATTTCAGCAGCCATATTCGAACCGACCTTTCCAGCTAAAACCAAGCATGTAATCGTAGGAGCTAACTCTATGATTGTACTGTCTCTAACAATATACCCGATGTAGTACATTGGTACAAAACTATCTCCAAGTTGATAAGAAAATTGTACAGCCGTTACCGCACCAATAAATAACGAAATTAAGCCTACAATTACCAAAGAACCAATCCCAATATCATTCATTTGACGCATCGTCTCATTCCAATACATTCTAAAGTTCTCTGGTCTTGTTAATGATTGCTTCACCAATAAGAGAAAACGTCCAAAATGATAAAATATATTAAGATTCATAAAGAAAAGTTCAATTACCTAACAACCATTTATTTTCAACCTAAAAATAAATGGGTCAGCACATATGGGCAAAAGTAGTGTATTTTTAACGTTTTTTTGATAATCGTTGGTATAAATAGATTTTAGAAATAACACAAAAGGGGAAAACCCTAAAAAAAATATAGTTCGTTTTTATAAAAAATGCTTGTTAATGAGCATCTTATATAACAAGAAGATGAATCATTATCTTCAAAAAAGACGATTTATTTTTATCTACAGACTTATTGGTTTAATTTGCACCTTTTCTTCTATTTAACAAAGACATTTAACAAAAGGATGAATACAATCATAACTGGAGGTACAAAAGGAATAGGATTAGCCATCGCAAAAATATTTGCAAAGGAAGGGCATAATATTGCTATTTGTTCTAGGAACAATAGTGACTTAGAAAAAGTCAAACAAATTTTGAAAGGGATTAATCCAAAAATTCAAGTCTTAATCCAAAAAGTGGATGTCTCTGTAAAAGAAGATGTACTTCTTTTTGGGGAATATATTAATAGGGAATGGTCAAATGTTGATATTCTAGTAAATAACGCTGGGGTATTCATACCTGGAGAAATAGCTGCTGAACCCGAAGGCAATCTAGAAAAAATGATGACGACTAATTTGTATAGTGCCTATCATTTAACCCGTAAATTATTGCCTTTAATGCTAAACAATAGTAGTGGACATATATTCAATATGTGTTCTATTGCCAGTAAAATTGCGTATCCTAATGGTGGGTCTTATAGTATTTCCAAATTTGCCTTACTAGGATTTTCCAAAGTATTACGAGAAGAACTTAAAGATAAAAACATTAAAGTTACTTCTATTTTGCCTGGCGCAACATGGTCAAATTCTTGGGCAGGGGTAGAACTACCTCAAAGTCGATTGATGCAAGCGCATGATATAGCAATTGCTGTTTTAAGTGCCTCCAAAATGAGTCCATCTGCTGTAGTAGAGGAAATAATTCTACGACCACAATTAGGCGATCTATAAATAAAAAAACACATTTGTAACATAGGAGACATTTTTAATATCGTAGTTATTTTATCTTTATTTAACTAATTGATATTGAGTTGTTTATGTGTTGTTGGTTTACCTTGTAACTTTATTTATATGTCCAGAATAGGGGATTAACCTATTCTGAATTGTCTTATAAAGATGCGGCTGTTTTTATATTTTAATTTTTATTAATATAAATAAAAAAAATTCTTGTTTTTCCCGCCATTTATTTCTAGTTTTACTTGTTTTTTGTGATTAGAAGTTCTAACACACTTTAATAAATTGATATAAACTTATATTACAATTATGCTTAAACAACTACTACCCTTAGTCCTTTTTACATTTTCTACTTTGTTATTAAATGCACAACTAGTTATTAGTGAATATTATGAAGTCGGAGGCGATAAATGGTTAGAAATCATTAATGTTGGAACTGCTCCAGTTACAGGCACTCACTACTTCTGTCTTTTTTCGAATACAAAGGCAGATAGTCCATCAGGACAATCTCCAACAAGCAACACTTTATTACCTGCAACAATAAATCCCTGTGAGGTTTTATTGTATCGTAACAGTAATACGGATGTACCAACCTACGCCTTGCCAAGTGGCATCATTTCTCCTACTATAAACTTTAATGGTGATGATTTGGTGATTATTTCTACTACTAATGATAATACCGCTTGGGCTAATAGAACAGACGTTATTGGAGACGGAACAAACTGGGGCGCAGATAAAGCGTTTGTTCGAAACAATAATGTTCCTAATGTCAATTTTACATTATCCGATTGGACTCAATTTACAAATGCTGCTGTTGATGCAGCGACATCAGGCAATGATGAATATTTAGGAGAACATACTTGTGCTAGTGGCACACCGATTTTTTCTATCTCTCCTGTAAGTAAATCGTTGTCGGAAGTAGCAGGTACATTTACATTTAATGTCTTTGTATCTAGTACTTCAGATTGTACTGTCGATCTGGCGGTTATTGGAGGGACAGCTACAAATGGTGTGGACTATACCTATAGCCCGTCTTCTATTACATTTACAAGTGGTGGTGCTACATCTATTCCTGTAACGATTACTTTAATTAATGACACTATCGATGAAGGAAATGAAAACTTTACCTTACAACTTCAAAATCCAGGAGGAACAGACGGTTGTGTCATAGGAACAAGTGATAAGTTAGATTTTACGATTATAGATGATGATGCTCCTATGCCATCTCAAGTTATTTTATTTCCCTGTGAACAAGGTACGCCACTCCTAACAGATTTAGTATCAACCTATGGTGGACAGACAACTTTAGGATATAATGATAATGATGGTCCTTCCGGTATGAATGCTCGTGATACAATGTATTGGGTGATAGATAAAATTGGAAATGATCTATCTACAGTATATTCTGGTTATACGATTCAGCTAGACTTAAGTACTAGTTCTGACCCATCAGGTGATGCGTTCAATAAAGGCGTCAATGCGGAGCATTCCTATCCGCAAAGTAAAGGCGCATCAAACGAACCAGAAAGAAGCGATATTCATGCCTTATATCCGTGTAAATCCAATGTCAACTCTGATAGAAGTAATTGCCCCTATGGAGAATTAGATGATGATACAGAGACAGGATTCTGGTATAAAGAAAATACAATTCTTACTACAAAGCCTACAGCAGATATTGATGATTACGCAGAAAAAGATCTGGCAGGGTTTGACTGTGGTTCATTTGAACCAAGAGAAAGTAGAAAAGGGGATGTCGCACGCTCCATTTTCTATTTTTATACAATGTATAAGGCCTCTTGTGATGCTGCTGATCCTAATTTTTTCCATAATATGAAAAGTACATTATTAGATTGGCATTATCTAGATCCTGTAGATAATTTGGAATATCAAAGAACCTATGCAATTGCAGCTTATCAAGGCAACGTCAATCCTTTTGTTATTGATAGTACCTTAGCAAGAAGAGCTTATTTTGAAGCGGATCAAAATGGCACAGCACCTTCTGAAATTAATACAGTTGTACAGGTCTATACTGCAGATGCAGAATGTACGGATAGTCAAGGATGGACACATTATTGGAAAAATGCAGCTTCTGCTCCTGTAACAGCCCAAGATGAGTTGTTACTTTCTGTTAAGAAAGGAAGCAGTGGTGTAGTTATTTCTCCAAGCCAAGTAAAGATAGAGATTTTATCGGGTTCTACAGCAATAGATCTATCGGCAGCACCTTATGCTGTACACCCTACCTGGGATGTAATGCGTCGATATTTTGATGTAACACCGACAACTCAACCTTCTATGGATGTTCCTGTTCGATTTTACTATACCACAACAGATTTTAATGAGGTAAATGCGGCTTCTACTTTTGTAACAGGACATTCTGATATGTTTGTTTACAAAATAAATGGAACAGATAATCCAGATCCAAGCACTGGACATACAGGCGTAACTACCGCAGAATACGAACAACCACTCTGGACTTATAATACTTTTGGTTCTTATCATTATGCCGAATTTTCTGTCTCTAGTTTCTCTGGAGGAGGAATGGGCGGTGGCGGTGATGCAGGTGCCTTCCCTGTTGAATTAGTTGACTTTACAGCTAACGTTTTAAGAAATGATGTTGTGCTTTCTTGGGCTACAGCTACAGAAACCAATAATAAAGGTTTTGAAATAGAGAGAAGCCTTGATAGCCGAAACTTTGAATCTATTGCATGGGTCAATGGACAAGGCAATAGTAGCGATTATAAACAGTACACTTATACCGATAAGAGACTCCCTATAGGACAAACGTATTACTATAGGCTTAAACAAAAAGATTTTGATGAGACGTTTAATTATTCTCCTATCATTGCTGTGGAACTATCGGATAGGAATAAACTCTTTACCATTCGACCGAATATTATAGATAAAGAAGAGATTACGATTAATTTTTCAAATGATTTTGCTTCTTATGTTCAACAAGGCGCAATTATTCAAGTTTTTGATATCGTTGGAAATGAAGTATATCGGAAAATGTTAAAAGCAACAAGACCTAATGTTCCGCTACAAATCGAGCAACTTACAGGTGGTTATTATTATTTAAAAATACAGGCTGGTGGATTTTCAGGAGTAGAGAAATTTTTAAAACTATAGTATCATAACACGACAATAAGATAATTAGAAAGCCACTTACTTGTAGTCATTCACAAGCAAGTGGCTTTTGATTTTGAGTATATTTAAAATTTATTTTGTGTTTAAAATTGTATATACTCTTATCTAGACAATGATTATAATTTTGACTTTGCCTAAAAAATATTGTACTTTAGGCGACAATTGAAAAGTAACAAATGAAATTTGAAGAATTAGGTCTAGATGATACGTTGTTGGAAGCCCTCTCTTATATGGGGTTTGAGGAAGCAACACCTATCCAAGAAAAAGCAATACCTCCAATTTTAGAAGGTAATGATATTATTGCCTGCGCTCAAACAGGAACTGGTAAAACGGCTGCTTTTCTCCTTCCTGTTCTTAGTCTTCTAGCACATTCTGAAAAAAACCATACTAGTACGCTTATCATTGCACCTACCCGAGAACTTGCCTTACAAATAGAACAGCAAGTACAAGGTTTAGCGTATTTTGCAGGAGTAGATTCTTTGGCTTTGTATGGTGGTGGTGATGGGATAGAATGGTCTCAACAGAAAAGAGCTTTAGAAAAAGGAACAGATATTATTGTTGCGACTCCAGGGAAATTGATTTCCCACCTAAATATGAATAATGGTGATTTTAGTAAGGTGAAATTCTTAATATTGGACGAGGCAGATCGAATGCTGGATATTGGTTTCCACGATGATATTTTAAAAATCTTATCCTTTTTACCCAAAGAACGGCAAACCTTAATGTTTAGCGCAACAATGCCTAAAAAAATTCGAGAGTTCGCTAAAAAAATCCTCAAAACTCCTACTACAGAAATAACCATTGCTGTCTCTAAACCAGCGAAAGGCGTATTACAAGCAGCCTATCTTGTGAATGATGAGCATAAGATTGAACTTGTTTCCAATTTACTCAAAGATAAACCCAATTACGAAAGTATTATCATCTTTTGTTCTACAAAACAAATGGTTAGTAAGCTGGCACGCACATTAAAAAAGAAAAATTATTCTGTAGAAGAAATATCTTCTTCTTTAGAACAGAAAAAACGAGAAGAAGTATTATTACGATTCAGAGCAAAACATACTCGAATAATGGTAGGGACAGATGTTGTAAGTCGAGGCATTGACATTAAAGGAATCAATCTCGTTATCAATTTTGATGTGCCTGGTGATGCAGAAGATTATGTTCATCGTATTGGTCGTACAGCAAGAGCGGACTCAACAGGTGTCGCACTTACTTTTGTTAATCAAGATGATATGTATAAATTTCAACAAATTGAGCGACTGATTGAAACAGAAGTAATGAAACTGAAAATTCCTAAACCGATTGGTGAAAGCCCAGAATGGAAACCCAATGCTTCTTTAAAAAAGAAAAGAAGAAAAGGCTCAAAGCATAGAAATAAGCCCTCGCATCATAAGAATAAAAAAAGGACAAAAAAAAATTGACTTCCTATTCTTTACAATTAGTCGATAAAAAGTATATTTCGATAGATTTTTTTCAATTAAAAAAAAGTTGGGTTTTAGTTTAGCAAAACGCCTTAAAAACGATATTGTTAATAAAACTCAAATAAAAGTATTTTCTTCTCTTTTGGAGAAAATTGAATTGTAAATTTGTTTAGCAAATTCAGCTCATTTATTTAAATGTCAAAATCTTCACTATGAAAAATCCTACTCTTTTAAAATCAACTATTCTATTATCATTATTTTTTTTGATAGGATGTAGTGGATTGAAAACATCCACAGATACAACCAAAACCACTCCATCCAATACAACAGAAACACCTCAGATAGGGCAAAAAATATTTAGTATCCCCTATGAAAAATTCACTTTAGATAATGGGTTAGAAGTGATCTTACACGTTGATGATTCGGATCCTATTGTTGCTGTCGCTACGATGCTTCATGTCGGCTCTAATCGTGAGAAACCAGGTCGTACAGGATTTGCACATTTCTTTGAGCATATGTCGTTCAATGATTCTGAAAATACGCCAGTTGGTGCAAATCGTAAACTGATTCCTGAATGGGGAGGTAATAGAAATGGTGGAACGTGGTCTGATGGTACTATCTATTATGAAGTTGTTCCTAAAGACGCTTTTGAAAAAATTCTTTGGATAGATTCAGATCGTTTAGGATATATGATAAAAACAGTAACAGACAATGCGTTAGAACGAGAGAAACAAGTTGTAAAGAATGAAAAAAGACAACGTGTAGATAATCAACCTTATGGCTATACGGATGAGGTTATTCGTAAAAACTTATATCCTTCTGACCATCCCTATAGCTGGACTACTATTGGTGCATTACCCGATCTTCAAGCTGCAACAATAGATGATGTTAAAGAATTCTATGATGAATTCTATGGACCGAATAATGCAACATTAGTCATTGCTGGAGATATTGATATAGCAGAAACGAAGAAACAGGTGAAAACATGGTTTGGAGAAATTCCTAAAGGCAAAGATGTGAAATCCTTACCCGCAATGCCTGCCAAATTGGAAAAAACTAAGAAGCTATATTTTGAAGATAACTTTGCAACGCTTCCTGAGCTAAGAATGGTTTTTCCTACTGTAGAAAACTATCATGAGGATTCTTATGCCTTGAATATCCTAGGAGAACTATTAAGTGGAAGTCGAAAATCTCCTTTATATAAAATCATAGTAGATGAAAAAAAGTTAGCTCCAAATGTAAGCACCTACCAAAGCAGTTCTGAACTTGCAGGAACTTTTGTATTTAGAGTAAGAACAAATGAAGATGTAAATTTAAATGCGGTTAAAAGTGCTATTGAAGAAGGGTTAACCAAATTTGAACAAGAAGGTTTTGATAATAGTGATTTAGATAGAATCAAAGCACAACTCGAAACGGGTTTATATAGAGGAATCAGTACGATACTGAATAAAGCATGGCAATTAGCACAGGATAATGAATTCAAAGGTGACCCTGAATTTATTGTTAAGAGAGCAGCAAAAACATTAGCCGTAACAAAGGAAGATATAATGCGTGTTTATAATAAATATATTAAAGGCAAACATTACCTAATGACCAATTTTGTTCCAAAGGAAAAAATGAACTTAATTGTTGATGGGGCAGAAAAAGCAACGGTCTGGATTGAAGAGGTTAAAAAAGATGTTAAAAACGAAGAAGTTACACAAGGAGAAGAAGCACAATACGAAAAAACAAAAACAAAGCATGATCGTTCTGAACCAGATTTTGGAGAGCCTCCATTATTTAAAATGCCTAAAGTTTGGAAAGCAGGATTACCAAATGGGATCAAAGTACTAGGAATTAAAAATAATGAACTACCCTTAGTAAGTTTTGATATTACAATTAATGGAGGACATATGCTTGATGCTTTAGATAAACCAGGTGTTGCTAGCTTGATGATGGATATGTTGATGGAAGGTACTGCTAATAAAACCGCCATTGAATTAGAAGAAGCTATTGGGGCTCAAGGAGCATCTATTAATACATTTAGTGGCAATGAAGAAGTGCGGATTACAGGGAGCTGTTTGGCTAGAAATTTTGAAAAAACATTGGCTATAGTAGAAGAAATTTTACTAGAACCTCGATGGGATGAAGATGCCTTCAATAGATTAAAACAAGAATTAAAAACAACATTAAAGGGACGAGAAGCCCGTCCAGGTTCTGTAGCATTTGCCAACTTTAATAAATTAGTCTATGGTAAGGATCATATTTTTAGTACATCTGCAAGTGGAACACTTAATACATTAGATAACATCACCTTAGATGATTTAAAAGCCTATTATAAAAAGCTATCTCCTAAAGAAACGCATTTTCATGTAGTCGGTGCAATTGATCAAGCAAGAGTTACCAAAGCGCTTGGCTCTCTTAATCAAAAGTGGACAAATAGTTCAAATATATCTATTCCAAAATATGAACTTTCTAAAGAAAACCATGCTGGAAAAATATATTTTATCGATGTGCCAGGTTCTAAACAATCTACAATCTTGATGGGTAAATTGACGATTCCTGCAACACACGAAGACTTCAATAAAATTGGTTTTGCAAACGAAATTCTAGGTGGGGGATCGAGCGCTCGATTAACACAGACATTAAGAATAGAAAAAGGGTATACCTATGGTGCTTCTTCATTCTTGCGTTCCGCTAAAGAAACCGTGCCTTTTGTAGCTTATACTAGTGTTAGAGCAAATGCAACACTCCCATCCTTAAAAATCATTGAAGATATGATTGGGAATTATTCGACAACCTTTATGCAAGAAGATGCTGATATTACAAAAAATAAAAAACTCAAAGGAAATACTAGAGCCTTCGAAAGCCTAAACGCCAAATTAGGTATTCTCAGAAATATTAGTAAATATGGCAAATCAACTTCTTACGTAGAGGATGAACAAGACGAATTAATGTCCATGAGCTTGGAGGATTTTAGAGGCATTATCAAAAAATATATCCAAGAGAAAGAAATGGTTTATGTTATTGTAGGAGATGCCGAAACGCAATTAGAAGAAGTCAATAAACTTGGAAAAGGAAAGGCTATTTTAATTGATAAGTATGGGAATAGAGTAGAAAAGTAATATCGTACTGGATATTATAAAAGTTGTTTAGAAATACAGATTAGTAGTTGCTAAGATATTTCTAAACAATTTTTTTTTCTTCCAAAGAATCAATAGCAGAACAACTTCAATATTTTTTAAAATAAAAGTGTATGAGAGCACATATTTTATTTTTGTTATTGCTCGGCAGCATTTCAGTTTTTGGACAGAAGGAGGCGCTTCTCAAAAAACCAAAAGTAGACGAGAGAATTGAATTGTTGAGTATCGTTTTCCGTCTAGCAGGCAATAAAGAATATAATTCGAAGTATTTTCCAACGTATGTGGAAAAGATAGAAAACCACTTTGGGCAACATAAAAACCATGCCCTAATCCAATACATTAAACAAAAACTAAAGAAAAGAGGAATAGCCTATGATGCCGTAATGGGGATGGCTATTGATCTTTCGGATAAAGCACCGTATAAGCCACTTGTTCCATTTTCAAAAAGTGTTCCTGAAAAGCGATGGGGTAAGAAAAAAGCGACAAAGTTCTTAAGCCTATTGAATGATTTTTATAAGGAAACCGATTGTGAAACATTTTTCAAGGAAAATAAAGCCTTATACCAAAAGGCTTCAAAACGTTTTATGAATGTATACGAGGCATTAGATGTAGAATGGTATGAGACATTTTATGGTGAAAAACCTAAGGGGGAGTTTAGGATTGTAAACGGTTTAGGAAACGGAAGTGGAAATTATGGGCCTAAATTGGTATTGAATAATAAAGAAATTATATATGCTATCATGGGAACATGGAGTGTAGATAGTCTTGGAATGCCTTCCTACAAAAAGAAAAATTACTTCCCTACGCTATTACATGAATTCAATCATTCTTTTGTGAATCACTTAGTTGAAAACGAACGAAAAGCCTTTAAAAAAAGTGGCACAGTCATTTTTAAAGAATTGAAAGAAAAAATGGCAAAACAAGCCTATCGTTCTTGGCAAACAGTATATGCCGAAGCAATCGTGCGAGCAGCCGTCGTAAAATATTTAAAAGACCATGATTATGATGAAGCATTGGTCAAAGAAGAAATAGTCGAACAATTGAGTAGGGGCTTTGTATGGACATCGGAGCTTGTAGACAAACTTGAAGAATATGATAACAATAGAGAACAGTACGCTTCCTTTGAAAGCTTTATACCTCAAATTGTGACCTTTTTTGATGAAGTCGCTCCAAACATCAAGACGCAAATAAAAAATATAGAATCTAAGAGACCAAAAGTGTTGAAAATAACACCATTTAGCAATGGAAGCCTCAACGTAAACCCTAAAAACGATAAACTCGAAATTCATTTTGATAAACCGCTGGTAGGCAAAGGTTATTCGATGAACTATGGACCAAAAGGCAAGAGTCACTTCCCCAAAATCACTAAAGTAACATATTCGGAAGATCGAAAAAAAGTCATCCTCAACCTTGAATTAAAACCCAATCAAGAATATCAATTGGTGCTTACAGGGCGAGCGTTTAAATCAGAAGAAGGGTTTCGTCTTAATCCATATCAAATTAACTTTAAGACAAAAGAAGAATAGAGCTTATAGTTGAACACGATTTAATAATAATTTTCCCATTTTTGTGTTATGAAAAATCATACACTACTCTGTTTATTGATGTTTGTTTTTTTGTTTTATAATTGTAAAACAGAAGTTAACTCCAAAGCATTTGCTCCAGTCACTTCAGATAAGACAGACAATACAACAACGCGTGTCAAAGATACCGTACCCTCTACTGTTCAAGTTCTAGAAGAAGCAACACTTGTACCACCAGATTATGATACGATGAAATGGACAGAGATTCGTCAACTTATTCCAGACATTGTATTGGATTTAAAATATGCAACATCCGATAATTTTGTGGAGGAACAGCTCTACGAATGTGGTCGTTGTTTTTTACGACCAAAGGTAGCCAAAGCATTAGCAGAAGTTCAAGACACGCTTCGTAAAAAGGGGCTTGGCTTAAAATTATTTGACTGCTACCGTCCTAGACCCATTCAGCAAAAACTTTGGGATAAAGTACCCGATGCTAGATATGTTACTCGTCCAGAAAAAGGTTCTATGCACAATCGTGGTGCGGCAGTTGATTTGACAATTGTTAACCTTCAAGGCGAAGAGCTAGATATGGGAACGGGTTTCGATTATTTTGGTAAGGAAGCCTACCATACGTATACCAACCACTCGGATACTATACAAGCGAATAGAGAATTGCTAAAGAAAGTAATGCGAGCGGTAGGTTTTACCCCAATTCGTACAGAATGGTGGCATTATGCTTATATTAAAACGGGAGGTAATGCGATATCAGATATGATCTGGGAATGTGAGTAAAACTCATGGTATATCAATGTTTTGGATAACGCCCTGAAGTAATAATGCGCTTATAATAACGGGGATTATGATAAAAATAAACCCAAGCGATAATTTCTTGCTCATCAAGGTAAATATTTACATTTTCCCTATAATATTGATTTGGCTGAGGAAATTGAACACCTACTCCTTCATATTCATCCATAGCGTTTAAAACTGGAATCCAATTTTCCTTCAATTGATATAATTCGCCATAGACTTTATCTTCAGTATTTTTGCTAGGAATAGCAGCAGGGTAAGCCCCTAAATCATATAATATACCATGAAAATAACCTTGTCCAATATAGGTGCTATTACGTTGTAGATAAACGGCAAATGGATTTTTAAACCCTCGCATTAGCGTACCATATACAAAGATAAACGGTAAGTGTTCCAACTATTTCTTTTTTAGTTTATTAGCGGCATTTCGATAGGCTTTTGCTTTTTCGGTCTTGCCTAATTCATCGTAGATTTCAGCAATACGTTCCAGTTGATCAACATTGTTGGGCTGCCCATCTTTCAGTAGTGTAGAGAGTTCCGTATTTCTATTTTTTTGCGCTCGGATTTCCTTTCGGCACGAAGGGCAGTGAATCGGTTTTGAATAGACTACAAACTGCAATTTTTCATACCAATGTTTTTGTTCTTCTTTTGAAAAAACAAAATCAGTACTGCATTGCTGACAGCTAAAGGTTTTATCAAAATACGCTAAATATGGAATAGCGGTATCCCAAGGATTTTTAAACGTATAAAACTGTTTTTTAGGATTGGCGAGTGTTGCTTTTTTAGACTGGACGCATTCGTCACAAGCCCATTGATAGGAATTCAATGGCGAAGAAAGCATAGCTAAAAACGCTTCTTGAATGCTCATTGAAGGTGTTTTGGCTAAACCATCGACAGGCATCAAGCTACTTACTTTTTTGAGCAACTTGGCTTCGATACGGGCTTTACAACAAGGACATTGATAGGTTTTGGCTTTCATTATTATAAAAATAAGATTAATATTTTTTCTTAGAAATAACGTGCTTGGTGATAGCTTTTTGAGCTTTTGATTTAAACCGCAACACTTCCCCCTCTCTAAGTTTCAAATGCTTGGTTTTTCTACCTTGAACCCTTGCTCTCCATTTTTGCCAGTTTTTTAATTTTAGCTCATGCTTCATTAGTTTTATTACCTCGCTTTCATTTAAGCCAAATTGTGTTTCTATCGCTTCAAAAGGCGTCCTATCTTCCCAAGCCATTCCTATAATCCTATTGATATCTTGGTCATCTAAATTATATTTGTCAATTATTTTCATTGTAGTTTTTTTACCTCATTATATCGAAAACAATCCGTCGTATGATCATTAACCATACCAACCGCTTGCATAAAAGCATAACAAATGGTAGAACCCACAAATTTAAACCCTTTCTTTTTTAAGGCTTTACTCATCTTGTCAGAAATTACTGTTGTAGCAGGAACATCACTGTTTACCTTCCATACATTTTGAATAGGTTTGCCTTCTACAAAGCTCCAAATATAAGCATCAAAGCTGCCATATTCTTTTTGAATCTCCAGAAAAACCTTTGCATTGGTTACAACAGAATTGACTTTGAGTTTGTTGCGGACGATGCCTTTATTTTGAAGTAATTCATTAATCTTATCTTGATCGTATCCTACGATTTTTTTCGCATCAAAATTGTCAAAAGCTGCTCGATACCCTTCTCGTTTGCTGAGGATAGTAGACCAACTTAATCCCGCCTGTGCTCCCTCTAAAATTAAAAATTCAAATAAGAGTCGATCATCATGGATAGGAACCCCCCATTCTTTATCGTGGTATTCCATCTCGTGATCATTCTTTGTTGCCCATGTACATCTTTTAAGCATAACTTTTTTTATAAAACTCCTTTAGTACTAGGAATTTGATTACTGTATAAATCTCTACGAATGGCCATTTTAATGGCTCGTGCAAAAGACTTGAAAATAGCCTCTATTTTATGATGTTCGTTTGTGCCTTCTGCCTTGATATTTAGATTACACTTTGCCGTATCGGAAAAAGATTTGAAAAAATGATGGAACATCTCTGTAGGCATTTCACCAATTTTTTCTCGTTTAAAATCAGCTTCCCAAACCAACCAAGGGCGACCACCAAAATCTATTCCTACTTGAGCCAAACAATCGTCCATAGGCAAGCAAAAACCATACCTTTCCAACCCAACTTTATCATGCAAGGCTTTGTGAAAAACTTCTCCTAAGGCTAGTCCTGTATCTTCAATGGTATGATGCTCATCAATATGTAGATCGCCCTTTACTGCTACTTCGAGATCGACACCCGCATGACGAGCAATTTGATCCAACATATGATCGAAAAATCCCAGCCCTGTATCCATTTTGCCTTTTCCCGTTCCATCAAGATCTAGACGAATGTTAATATCCGTTTCTTTCGTTGTACGGCGCACCGTTGCTATTCGATTTTTTAATTTTAAATATTTATAAATCTCCTCCCAATCCATCGTTTGTAAGGCACACACTTCCTCCAATCCTTGTTTCGACATAGCATCATCTGTATTCAAATAAATTCCTTTTGCTCCAATATTTTTGGCTAGTAAAATATCCGTATAACGATCGCCCACCACTAGAGAGTTTTCAAGATCATATGCTCCTTCCAAATAATGAGTCAATAGTCCCGTTCTAGGTTTTCGTGTAGAGGCATTATCTTCTGGGAAAGAACGATCAATTAGTATCTCATCAAATTCAATCCCTTCATTTTTAAAAGCCTGAAGCATCTTATTATGAGCAGGCCAAAAGGTATCTTCTGGGAAAGAGTTTGTTCCTAGTCCATCTTGGTTTGTAACCATCACTAATTGATAATCAAATTCGTTCACAATTCTTGATAAGAATTGAAATACCCTAGGGAAAAATTCTAATTTTTCTAAGCTATCCAATTGATAGTCTACAGGTGGCTCAATAACTAGGGTACCATCACGATCTAAAAAAAGTACTTTTTTCATTTTTAAATATAAGCTAATTGTCGATTCTTAAAACAAGTTTTCCAAATTGTAATCCTTTATCCATTTTTTCAAAAGCAACATTACCATCTTGTATATCAAAAATTTCATCAATGACAGGACGCATTTGATATAAGTCAACAAAGTCTAACATATCTTTAAACTCTTCATCATTTCCCATTGTAGATCCCAAAATGGACAATTGCTTCCAAAAAACAATCCTTGGATTTAGTTCGGTTATGATCCCTCTAGTCGCACCATAAAGCACAATGCGCCCTCCGAAGTTCGCTAACTTTACTAGGTTATTGAACCCACCACCTCCAGCACTATCAATGATGAGATCAAAGCCGCCAATATTCTTTTGAAATTGTTCTACCCAATCTGGAGATGTATAATTCGCACCGCCTTTTGCTCCTAGTTCAATTGCCTTTTCTATTTTTGATGCCTGACTCGAGGTTACATAGACATCTGCCCCTGTTGCTATTGCAAACTGACAAGCAAATAAAGCTACACCACCACCTACACCATTGATCAATACTTTATCCTTCTGCTTAACCTTACCTCTTGAAAATAAGGCTCTGTAAGCGGTAAGACCAGCAAGTGGAAGGGCTGCTGCTTCTTCCATGCTAAGGTGTTCAGGTTTTGGGTAAACTTTATTGCGAGGCACACAGACCTTTTCTGCAAATGTACCATCATCGGGGAGTCCTAGTATTTTGTAATCTTTATTTTGAAAACTTGGATTATTACCCCAGTTGCTACTAGGATTAATAATTACAGCTTTACCGTCTAATAGACCAGCACCGTCAGAGCCTAGAATACATGGGAATTTCAAACCAGGATAAAGTCCTTTTGTAATCCAAACATCACGATGGTTCAATGCCGCAGCCTTTATATCCACAAGTACTTCCTCCTCCTTTGGACTAGGCGTTTCTACATCTTTGTATTCTAGTGCTTGATGTTTTTCTTTTAGGACAAGTGCTTTCATGTGACTTATTTTTTCAAAACGAAATAACGATATTTTAAACAGATTCCCAAAATAAGAACTAAAATGTAAAAACAACGCCATTTTTTTAATATACTTGAGATACTTTTAATGTGAAAAATCGTTTAAATAATGGTAGCCCTTTTAAACTTGTTATTTATTGATAAAAATTAAATTATGAAATTAAAACTACTCCTCTTTGCTTTATTATTCTCTACATTTGTCAATGCTCAAAAAGAGTATTATAGTTATATTTCGGATAAACGGTTTACACAACCTGATGATTTGCTCGGTTATGATTTTCGTCCAAGTGAGATGCAGCCTAAAGATGGTAGAAAAGAAGCCATCCAAGCAGGGAGCTATTCTTTTGGTATAACAGGCAACAACCTCTATGTTGCTGGTAAAGATCTAAAAGGGGTTTATAATATGAACAATATTAATCCCACAGAATATGGTTTTAAACTTTCGTTGATGAATGTTAGAAATCCAATGATCCAAGGCCATTTAAAAGTAATCTTAAATGAAAAAAGACAAGCCGAAGCACTCATTTTTAAGAAAGAAACAAAAGCGGACGAAATTATCTTCTTTATACCTTCTAGAGATAGTCGTCTAAAACAAAAAGAAAATACCTATTTTACAGATAGATGGGAGGTAAGAATTGAAGAAGCAGATATGCTTTGGGGAAAAACCATTAAGCCTTTTTTTAAAGTCAATGACTATCAAAAACGCCTTCAAATAGCGGATAGTACAAATATTCGTTTTATAGAAACATGGAGAGTAGAAGATAAGCGCAAAAAGAAAAAATCAAAAGGAGAGGATGACCCTTATGAGCATATGGATTTTAGTAAGATGAAACGTTGGGAAGTCGAAGAACTAGCAGAAACAGATAAACGAATCAAAATATTTACAGAGTATATCATTGAAGTTAAAGAATTGGTTCGATTTGAAGATAATTCTACAAAAGAGGAAGTTAGAAAATTTCTTGTAACAAGCATTGAAGAACGAGAAGATGACACTGCAAAGGCGCACGAAGAGCGATACCAGTTAGCGATAAGTGTTGAAAAGGCTAGAGAAAAGGAAATTTACATATACCTTACAGGGGATCGTACGATTAGTTCAGTGGAGATTGGCAACGACTATTATTTGATGCAAGAATAATATTTTTTTAAAATGAATGTACAAAAGCCTACTACGAATCGTGGTAGGCTTTTGTATTTTTTCAATAACTCATTACATTTGCTGTTTTAGTATTCGATAAAACCAACTTAGCCATGACCAAACAATTGATCGAATGTGTTCCCAATTTTAGTGAGGGACGAGATATGAACATCATCAAGCAAATTACAGATGAAATTGAACGTGTAGAAGGCGTTAAACTACTTGATGTAGATCCAGGAAAAGCAACAAATAGAACGGTAGTTACCTTTGTTGGAGAACCTGAGCCTGTTATCGAAGCAGCATACCTTGCCATAAAAAAAGCAGCGGAAGTTATAGATATGAGCAAACATAACGGAGAACATCCTCGTATGGGTGCAACGGATGTTTGTCCATTGATTCCAATTGCAAATATCACGATGGAGGAGGTTGTGAAATATGCCCACCAGCTAGGAGAAAAAGCAGGAACACTAGACGTTCCAATATTTATGTACGAATCTGCTGCTACTCGACCAGAACGAAAAAATTTAGCAACCATTAGAGCGGGCGAATATGAAGGTTTAGCCGATAAACTCCAAAAAGAGGATTGGCAACCCGATTATGGTGCATCCAAATTTAATCCTAGAGCAGGGGCAACAGTTATCGGTGCTAGGGATTTTCTAGTAGCGTATAATGTCAATCTCAATACGACCTCTGTTCGAAAAACAAATGGTGTTGCTTTTGATGTACGGGAAGCAGGCAGGGTCAAAAAACGAAAAGGACAAATTGTCAGAGATGAAGAAGGAAATGCCGTAAGAGTTCCAGGAGCTTGTAAATCGGTAAAAGGAATAGGTTGGTACATCGAAGAATATGGGATTGCTCAAATCTCTATGAACCTTACCAATATAAACGAAACGCCCTTACATATTGCTTTTGAAGAATGTTGTAAAAGTGCGGATAAAAGAGGTTTACGTGTAACGGGGTCAGAATTAGTAGGACTTGTCCCACTAAAGGTAATGTTGGATGCAGGAAAGTATTTTTTAAAAAAACAAAAACGATCAATTGGAATTCCTGAATCCGAAATTATTAAAATTGCTGTTAAATCTTTAGGACTTTCAGAATTAGCACCTTTTGATCCACAACAGAAAATTATAGAATATCAATTGCGTGGTGCTGAACAACGACCATTAGTCAATATGAACCTTCAAGCCTTTGCTCATGAAACAGCGTCCGAAAGCCCTGCACCAGGAGGGGGCTCTATTTCGGCTTATGTTGGTGCATTGGGAGCTGCATTAGCAACGATGGTTGCCAATTTATCGGCAAGCAAACATGGATGGGAAAAGAGGTGGTCAATTTTTTCCGAATGGGCAGAAAAAGGTCAAATACTAAACGACCACCTTTTGGATATGGTAGATGAAGATACTAAAGCGTTTAATGATATTATAGCCGCATTCCGTTTACCGAAAGGTACAGACACCGAAATTCAGATGAGACAAGATGCCATTCAGGCAGCTACAAAAAATGCCATCGAAATTCCGTATAAAGTAATGGAGTTGGCGGCTTCTTCATTTGATGTAATTAAAGCGATGGCTGAAATTGGAAACCCCAACTCAGTGTCCGATGCAGGGGTAGGAGCACTTTGTGCTAGAGCAGCCGTTCGAGGAGCTTACCTTAATGTTAAGATAAACCTTGGAGATATTACAGACGAAGGCTACAAAAAAGATATTTTGGCGAAAGCCAAAAAAATAATAGAAGAAACAGAAAGATTAGAAGCTGAAGTTATACAAATTGTAGAATCAAAAATATAAATACCAATGCCAAGTATTTTTACTAAAATCGTACAAGGAGAAATACCTTGCCATAAAATCGCAGAAACAGAGAAGTTTCTTGCTTTTCTTGATGTCTTTCCTATAGCAAAAGGACATACTTTAGTCATCCCCAAGGAAGAAATTGATTATATCTACGATTTGGAAGATGAGCTTTTAGCAGAACTGCATATTTTTGCCAAAAAAGTGGCTAAAGCTTTAGAAAAAACGATTCCTTGCCTACGAATTGGTGTAGGAGTTATTGGACTTGAGGTGCCTCATGCCCATGTACACCTTGTTCCCATGAATAGTATGGAGGATATTAGCTTTTCAAAACCTAAACTAAAATTTGAACAAGACGAATTGGCAGAAATAGCCCAATCAGTACGAGCAAATTTTATTGAATGAAGCAAGTTAATTTGTGGTTTGGAATTTTGCTTTTTTTCGTTTTTCTAGGAACGGGTTATTATATGGAGTACTATTTCAAGCCTAATCATTTTGAAGCGCTGGTACAACGAATGCAGATTCGTTCTAGCCATATCTATATCCTATTTGTAGCTTTATTGAATATGCTTTCCTATAAAACTAAACTAAGTGATTGGAAATCATATTCAAATTATGTAAATATTCTTTATCGCTTTACACTTCTTCTTTCAGGAATATTTTCCATAATTGCATTTGTATATGAGCATGATGGAGATATAAGTAATCGACTTTTCACCCTTTTAACTGTTATGTTAGCTTTGACAAGCGTAGGCGTATTATTAGTCTTTGAGTTTTTCTTATTTGTAAAGAAACGGTCAAAAAAAAGTAAAGCAGTATAAAATAAATGCTAAAGATTGAAAGGTTTTTTATAAATTGGCAGTTTATCCTCCACAAATTTATTGTCGAGTTTTATTTGTTTATGTTTTTAACATTGTTAAAAAATGGGACTTAGACGATTTGTAACTGATAAGCCTTAACCAAACAGAGATGACGATAGCTTTAGCCTTAACTACTATTATTTTTATAGCACTTGTATACTTTATCCTAAAAGCAGATAAAGTCTATGTGCACGCACTAAAGTTAAATGAAGAATTCGAAAAAAATGATTTAACAGAAGAGGAGGTTGAAGAAAAAATTCATATTGCTCAGAGAACTAGAGGTTGGTTATTTTTTGCAGCGGGTTTAGCATTAGCGGGGATGCTTATTTCTTTGTATTATCTCCTTCAAGGAACGCCCTATGAAGGGCATATGAAAGAATGGATGAACCTCTTGGTGCGTTTAGTTCATATCACTTTTGGAATTGCATGGATTGGAGCTTCTTTTTATTTTGTTTTATTAGAAAATAGCTTAAATCGAAAAAAGGATTTAAGAGATGAGCTAGCAGGTAATTTATGGGCAGTACATGGGGGAGGATTTTATTATATTGAAAAATATAAACTTGCACCCAAGATTATTCCTAGAGATTTGCATTGGTTTAAGTACGAAGCCTATTTCACATGGTTGAGTGGTTTTATATTACTTTGTGTTGTCTATTATTTTAATGCGAAGGGTTTTCTAATTGATCCAACTGTATTGGATATTACACCAGCTCAAGGAATTGCGATTGGGATAGGTTCATTAGCTATAGGACTATTAATCTATGAAGTCCTTGTTCGTACGCCTTTAGTAGACAATAGTGTATTATTTGCCATTATTGGATTTATTATTTTAACAGGATTTGCATATTTTTATACTCAAGTCTTTAATAGTAGGGCTGCTTATATTCACTTTGGAGCATTACTAGGAACAATTATGGCGGCGAATGTTTTTCTTGGTATTATCCCTGCACAAAAAGCATTGGTTAAAGCTGCTAAAAAAGGCACACCATTAGATCCTAGTCTAGCAAAGAATGCAGGGCGACGCTCACTGCACAATAACTATTTTACATTGCCTGTACTTTTTGTAATGATTAGCAATCACTTTCCGAGTACATTCGGAAATGAATACAACTGGGCTATATTAGCGGGCATTTCTTTATCAACAGCGATATTCAAACATTATTTAAATTTAGTGGAAAAAAAGCAGCACGAATTCTGGATACTCCCAGTAGCTGTATTCATTATGCTTTCACTTACCTTTGTTACAGCTCCTAAAGTTAGTAATGGCAAATGTGATAAAGTACCATTTTCTACAGTTTATTCCATTATCAATGAACGCTGTGTCTCTTGTCATTCTTCAAGCCCAACGGATGATGTTTGGACATCTCCTCCTAATGGCGTAGTATACGATACGCCTCAAGATATTGCGAATCTCTCGGAGAAAATTATGCAGCGTGTGGTGATTACTAAAAATATGCCTCAAAATAATAAAACAGGAATGTTGCCCGAAGAGCGAGAGCTAATTCGTTGCTGGATCAACCAAGGGAGTAGTATAGAGGATACTGAATAATGAGTTAAATTTACACTTAATCTGAATGTAATGAATATTCAAGAGTTTAATAATTTAGAATTATCAGAGGCACATAAAGCCCTAATGAAATGTTGTGGTAGTAAACATTGGGCAGACAAAGTGCTAGAGTATCGTCCTTTTAAAAATAGAGAAGCAATAGGACAAAGAGCCGATAATATTTGGTATGAGTTCTGTACAACTACAGACTGGCTAGAGGCTTTTACACACCACCCTAAAATTGGGGGAGATCTCAAAAGTTTGGAAAAGAAGTTTGCACCTACCAAAAAATGGTCAGGAGACGAACAATCAGGGATACAGTCAGCAAGTAGAGAAACACTTGTTGCTTTAGCAGATGGAAATGAAGCCTACTATAAGAAGTTTGGTTATATTTTTATTATCTGTGCAACAGGTAAGAGCGCTCAGGAGATGTTGAATATTTTGAATACTCGTTTGCCAAACTCAAAAGAAGAAGAAATAAAAATAGCGATGGGTGAACAAGCAAAAATAACGCAAATTCGCTTGGATAAACTCTTGACAAGCACAAACTAGTCTAAATCTAGTTTCAAATCGTCGGGTTTTGTTTGTTTAGAATGCTACCTTTTTGTATCTTGTTTGAAAAGAAAGTAAGAAATGCCGAATCCCTACGAAGATTTTTTTGAGGAAAACAAAAAGCGAATGGAACAGGAGCCTCCTCCTCTTGATGATCATCGGTTTGAACTATCAGAAAACTATAAAGAGCCGTTAGACGAAATTCTTGAAAAAGTAGAAGGATTTAATAAAAAAGCAGAATTTTTTTCTCGTTTATTGAGTGAGGTTCGGGCGGTTGATCATAGAGTAGAAAAAGCCTTAGTTAATTTATTTTTTAAAACAAAAGATAAACACGATAAAGGGAATCTAGCGGACGAAAAAGCCTACCATCGATTGTTATGCTCAAAGTTTCGTCAGATTGTAAAACCAATGCGAGAATTAGCGGAAATACATCTGGAAACGGTTAAGCAATTCAATAGAGATATTGATAAAGATTATTATTCTTTGGATAAAACCGATAAGCGAGTAAAAATAGATAAATCAATTGCTATTGATGGAATCAACTTGCAACGAAAAATATTAGCAGATGCGACCGAAGACTTAGAAATACTAGAAAGTGCTTTAGTTAATACCGAAAAACGTTTAAAAAATTATATAAATGTAGGTGGACTTAATAATATTTCAGCTTCTGAAGCAGCAATTATTACCCAAAAAAGAATTACTTTAACCGATGGTCGAGATTATCATTTTAACCATACGTTTTTCAAAATAAATATGCTTGATAAAACGGCTATATCCCTAGGGATGTATATGAAAGAAACAACTTCCCAATACTTAGCTAAACTATCAAATGCGTTACATTGATCCAATATTCAAAACAGTACAAACAAAACCAATTATCAGAATGAGTCAAATCACAACACATATACTCGATACGTCTTTAGGAAAGCCCGCAGAAGGTGTAAATATCAAACTACAACAAATGCACCATGATGGCTGGAAAACAATTGCAGAAGGTAATACCAATTCAGATGGTCGAATTGCCGATCTTTTAACAAAAGAAACCATTTTACCATCAGGGGCTTATCGAATGTTTTTTGATACTAAAAGTTATTTTACTACCCAAAATTTACCCGTATTTTATCCAGAAGTGGGGATTGTATTTACTGTATTTGATGATAGTCATTATCATATTCCATTATTGTTAAATCCGTTTGGATATTCGACCTATAGAGGCAGTTAATTTAGGCTCTATTATTCCTCGTTTTTAATAAAATTGGCATTACCATAAATATCTGTCTCCTACAGATAATATCAAATTATATATCTATGAAACTAAGTATTTCTAAAAAGAAAAAGAAAAATATATTTATCCCCTTATCAGAAGCAAATAGTGCTTTTAATGAAATTTATATAGGAGATAACTCTAATCGACAACCGTTGCATACTGTTTATGGAGGAGCGCATCTTTTTAAATATAATACAGCGTTAACTTTGGGTAAAATTGCTGAAAAAACATTTGAAATCTATGCGCCTAATTTTGTAACCTATGCTCATGCTTTTGGTTTACAAGGAGCTGATAAATTGCCTAAAAGTCAAGTGAAAATAAAGGCATTTTTAAAAGAGTTTGAAACCTTAAAGACTGACCAACGTAAGCGAAGTCCAGGTTATTTGGCCTATCAAGTTTATGAAAAAGTTAAGGATAAATTGGCTAGAGAAGCTGTAGAAGATTTTAGAATTGACTTTGAAGATGGATTTGGAAATCGTCCTAATGAGGAAGAAGATAAAACAGCCGTGCAGGCTGCTCAAGAAGTTGCTAGAGGAATGAAGGAAGGAACATTACCACCGTTTATAGGAATACGAATCAAGCCGTTTACAGAAGAACTAAAAGAAAGAAGTGTTCGGACATTGGATCTTTTTTTAACGACACTTACTAAAGCAACTAAAAGAAAACTTCCCAAAAACTTTTTTATCATGTTGCCCAAAGTAACGATTCCAGAACAACCTGAAGCACTAGCTAGATTGTTTCGAGTATTAGAAAAAGCACTTAAATTACCAAAAGGAATTCTGAAAATGGAGATGATGGTAGAGACGACTCAATCCATTATGGATGCAGAAGGAAAAAATCCCTTACGTAAATTTATAAAAGCAGCAAAGGGACGTTGTGTAGCGATGCATTTTGGGACATATGATTATACAGCCTCTTGTGGTATTACTGCAAAATATCAGACAATGGATCATCCTGTTTGTGATTTCGCACACCATGTTACAAAAGTAGCACTAGGGCATACAGGAATCTGGCTATCTGATGGCGCAACCAATATTATGCCCGTTGGGCCAAACAGAGAAGAAACACTCAGCCGCACACAAATTCGTCAAAATTTTAATATTGTCCATGCCGCTTGGCGTGAAGGTTATCGTCATATTCGTCATTCCTTATGGAATGGATTTTATCAGGGCTGGGATTTACATCCTGCGCAATTTCCTATGCGCTATACTGCTGTTTATGCCTTTTTTCTAGAAAGTTATGCCCAAGCAGTAGAACGTTTGAAAGCATTTATGGATAAAGCAGCCCAAGCTACTTTAATAGGAGATACTTTTGATGATGCGGCGACAGGACAAGGTTTACTAAATTATTTTCTAAGAGCCTTGAATAGCGGTGCAATTAATGAAGAAGAAGTTTTAGCGGCAGGCTTGACATTAGAGGAAATAAGGACACGCTCTTTTGCCAAAATATTAAAAATGAGAAGAAAGCAACAGCTTAATGGATAGTAAGAAGTTTGAAAATATTTGGTCATTTATATTAGGTAAATGGAATAGGGAAATCCCTTCAATCTTATTAGTGGTATTAGACAGTAAAGGAAGCAGCCCTGGACGGCAAGGATTCAAAATGGTCGTTTCTCAGGACGGTAGCTTATTTGGTTCAATTGGTGGAGGAATCATGGAACACAAACTAGTTGAAAAAGCTAGAGATATGCTTCGAACAGGGACAGTTTCTTTTTTTTATAAAAAGCAAATACATCGTAAAGATATTGGACAAAATCGCTCAGGTTTAATCTGTTCTGGCGAGCAATTTGTTGTGCTTTGTCCTATAAACAAAAATAATATTACCCTTATTGAAAAGATTACGAGTCTAGGTCTTCAAGCCGAAGGATCTTTATCTGTTAGTCCTCAGCAAATAGATTTTACACCTGAAAAAATTTCTAAAGATTACGAATTTATATACAAAAGCAATGAAGACTGGAAATATAAAGAAAAAATACTTACAAAAAACGTAATACATATTATAGGAGGGGGACACGTAGGTTTAGCCTTATCTTCTTTAATGCGTTATTTAGATTTTCATGTAAAAATATATGATGACAGAGAGGGGTTAAGTACCATGTTATCTAACACAGAAGCACACGAGAAAATATTTACGCCTTATGATAAAATAGATGAATGTATTGCTGAAAATGATCAACACTTTATTGTTATTATGACTTTTGGCTATCGTGGTGATAAAGTAGTATTGAAAAAACTGCTAGGTAAAAAATTTAAATACATGGGAATGATGGGGAGCGAAGCAAAGATAAAACAATTGTTTAGGGAGTTAGATCAAGAAGGTATCCCATCAGAACAACTAGACGAATTGTATGCTCCTATTGGAATGCCAATTTATAGCAAAACGACTAAAGAAATAGCGGTTAGTGTTGCTGCAGAAATTATTAAAATCAAGAATAAAGATCTCCCTACGGGACGAAGTTATTAGGTAAAAGTATTTACTTGCCACCAAAAACATTTTTGCCTTTTCGTTTTTTATTGTCTAAAATGGGTCTATCCTCCATAACAGGTCTATCTTGGATTTGACGATAAACTTTTAACTCATGTACAAACTTTTCGCCATTCCACTGAAAGGATTCATAACTACCATCAGGCACAAAGGTTGGTCCCTGTCCCTGATATTGTCCACCCATCGAAATCAAATGATCAAATATTATAGCATCCAATTCAGGATCGTAGTTTAGACTAATGGCACTAGTTGCTGAATAATCTAAAATAAAACGATGCTTCATCATAGTAGACACGTGTATTTTTTCTTTTTTACTTTTTGGGAGTCTAACTTTTTTTTCTTCAAATATGGGCATACCAAATTCAACTCCTCCATCTTTAAATGCTAGTACATCTAAAAGTTTACTGCGCATATATAATCCCTTGGCATCAAAACCAAAAAGGATATATCGTTTCCCTTCTTTGGTATCAATGTCCTTAATATTGTAGTAAACTGCACCATACCAATTATCTACTCCTAGCACTTTTCTGCTAGGAACAAGCATGGCTTGAGAACGATCCTTCAATTCTATTAAATGCTTAGGGTTATCTCTTTTTTGAATAATTCCATAGTATTGATATTCGTCTTTGTTTACAAATACTTGCCAAGTAATAATTCTAAAGGTACTATCCTGAGGATACAAGAAGGATATCATTTGTAGAGAATCAAAATGATAGGTAAAGGCATTATCCATTTGTAATGCTTGCTTGAATTTAGGTTTAAATTGTTGAGCAGCTTCTAAGCGGATATTATCATCAGGATTTTTATTAAAATCCCAGCCTAGTTGTTTTAATTCTTCCTCAATGGCAGGAAGATTTTTTTGAATTTTAGTTGTTGTTGAATCCTGCCCAATGGCTTGTTGAATAAAACCAATAAAGAAGATTCCGATCAAGAAGGTTTTCATGATTGTATTAATTGTAAAATTAGACGGTAAACTAACAAATACTTTCATAATAATTAAAAACGAAAGCTAATATCAAAAATTGTACTACTATATACTTTAAGTTGGAAAGCGTCACAGAATGAAAATATTGAATTATTTATTTGTAAATATTTAGATTCTATATGTGATTTTTTTAATTTGAATATTAGTGTATTAAATAGGTGTTAAATAATTATGTGATTAAAATTTAAGTTTTTTAAAACAAAAGTTAAATCTATATTAAATTATAATTATTGTTTTTTCATGTCACTAAAAAGACACTTAGTAAATAGTTTTTTTTTCCTACATCTCACATCTTGTAACTAGAATCGAGTCAACAAGAATACTCAAGTACCGTCTTAAGCTAAGAGCCTAGCTTATATAAATAAACTTACTTATGAATGCCATCTTTATAAAAAGCATGGCAGTAGCATTATTTTGTATGTTGCTGTCCCTAGTCTATGCTGCTCCAACTGCCAATTTTGAAGTACACCTGCCATCCAGCTTGTGCGTTCCTGTCACTATAAATCTTAATAATACATCAACGGATGCGTCTTCTTTCCGATGGGAATTAAATGGCGTATTTTTTTCTAATCAAAATAATCCATCAAGAACAATTACTCAAGGAGGAGTATATGAAATATGTTTGGAAGCTAGTGATGATAGTGGTGCAATCGATACATATTGTGAAAGTATAGAGCTTTTTAATCCCCCTACGGTTGATTTTAATGCGAATATTTCTAAAGGTTGTACACCATTAGCGGTCGTTTTTTCTGGAGATACTGATAAAGAAATAAAAAATTGGAGATGGGATTTTGGAGATGGAACAGTTAAAAGTACCGCAGAATCAACAATAGAACATACCTATGTTAGCTCTAATATATATACCGTAACATTAACCGCTACAGATATTAACGATTGTGAAACTACAATTACAAAAGCAAAATATATTGAAGCAGAGTCGGCGGTAGATTTTGATTTTTTTGCAACAGATACTAGAGGATGTAATATTCCACATACAATAACGTTTGAATCTGTCATTAATGGGGATGATAATGGATTAGAATATAGCTGGGATTTTGGTGATGGTTCATCTTTAAGTATAGAGAAAAACCCAGAACACGTTTATACTAAAATTGGAAATTATACTATAAGTTTAATACTTACAGACCCAGCAACAGGTTGTTCTAGTATAGTAGAGAAGGAGTCATTTGTTCAATTAGGAGAACTTGCCGAGTTTGATTATACTCAAAATAATGAAGGCAGTTGTAGTGAGATAGAAGTTTCTTTTAGTTTAAAAGATGATACAAATGTAGCTTCATTACTTTGGAACTTTGGTGATGGTATAACGAGTAGTGAACTAGAGCCTACACATACTTATAAATCTATAGGCTGTTATTATCCAAGTGTCACGGTGATTTCAGATATCGGTTGTGAAGCGACAACAACGGCGAAAAAGTGCATAACCGTTGATGATGAGGTGGTACTAGATTACGAGACAATAGGTGCTAAAAGTGTTTGTGTTGTTCCCTATGAGGTTGACTTTCAAACGGATTTCTCTGGGACTGTAGAATGGGCATTTGGGACAGAGGGGACATCAACTAATAAAAAACCATCGTTTACATTTACAAAGTTTGGAACGTATCCCATTACTCTAAAAACGACCTTAAACAATGGTTGTGTTCAGACCTTTACAAAAGACACTATAGTAATCAAGCCATTGAGGGTTGACTTTAACAGTGAAACTGAGGAGGGCTGTTTACCTATTAGCATAAAATTTAGAAATCTTATTGACAAAGATTTAGAGATAAAATCTTATTTATGGGATTTTGGCTTTACTACATCAGATAAGGCAAATCCAACGATTAATTTTACCAAACCAGGAGAGCATAATGTCAGATTAACAATTGAAACGGAATCGGGATGTGTAGCAACAGATATTAAACGTGATTTTATAAAAGTTGGTGAGCCAGTAGATATAGATTTTGAGGCTTCGCCTAGAGAGATTTGTATAAATGAAGAAATAGAATTTCAAGATCTATCAGGAGATAATGCAACAAGCTGGTATTGGGATTTTGGTGATGGTGGAACATCAACAGAACAACATCCTAAATATCAGTATTCAAATGTTGGACTTTTTGATGTTAAACTTGTGGTATGGAATTATGGCTGTGCAGATAGTTTAATCTATGAAAACTATATAAAAGTAAATGAACCCAAAGCGAATTTTGAATATATTCAAAATTGTGAAGATGCACAAACAATCTCTTTTAATAATTTATCTATTGGAGCAGATACATGGGAATGGGATTTTGGGGATGGAAATACTTCTACAGCGCTTAATCCAAATCACATATATAATCAAGGAGGAACCTACATTGTTAAATTGTCTGTGGAGAATAATGAGACAAACTGTATAGACGTCAAAACTGATACGATTCTTGCCTCTCCGTTAAAAGCTATGTTTGAAGTAGAAGATTATGAAGGCTGTATTAAATTTAAAACAAAAGTAAAAGACTTAACAATAGGAGATGGTCTTTATGAATGGAATGTACCAGGAGGAGATATACTGATTTCTGAAGGAGAAGAAAATGAACCTTATTTTGTTTTTCCTAGAGTGGGTATTTATACGGGCATTACGTTAACGGTTACAGATGGTGATTGTGTAAGCACCTATGAGCTTCCTCGACCGATAGTGGTTTCAAATATTATCACTCGATTTGATGTAATTCCTATTCAAGATGAATGTGCTGGTCAAACCTTCCAGTTTATAGATAAATCTCTTAGCCGAAGTGAGGTAGAGAATATAAAATGGGAATGGGACTTTGGCGATGGAAATATAAGTAACGAACAAAACCCAATTCATACATTTACCCAATCGGGATTTTATACACCAATATTAACGGTGACAAATGCAGTAGGATGTAGTAGAAGCGCAGCCCATGATATACCATTAACGATACAGACACCTGATGTAGGTTTTTATGTTTATGAAATAGGTTGTACGGGAGAAGAAATGTTGTTTAGCAATACCTCAAAAGGGAGCTTTCAGTCATATATTTGGGATTTTGGTGATGGGACAACTTCAACTGAAATTAACCCAACACATAGCTTTTCTAAAACAGGCGTATATAGGGTATGCTTAAGTGGTACTGAACCTAATGGATGTGTTGGAAGCTCTTGTAAAGAAGTGACCATTAATGCTCCAACTGCTGATTTTGAGGGAGACAATCTTTTTGCGACCTGTCCTACATTAGAAGTTAATTTTACGGATTTGTCAGAAGATGCTACCGCATGGGAATGGGATTTTGGAGATAATTCGGGAGTGGCTACTATTCAAAACCCTACACATATCTATACCCAAGGAGGGGCTTATACTGTTTGTTTAACGATTACAACCGATGGTTCTTGTAAAACAACACATTGTAAAGAAAAATATATTAATATTGGCGGACCTAGTGGAGAATTTTCTTTTGACCCTAAAGTAGGGTGTAAAGGAACAGAAATAACATTTATAGGAAATAGTGCGCAAGATGCTCGATATAGATGGGATTTTGGAGATGGAATTCTTTATGAGAATAATGATTTTAAGTTGACAGAAACGATTAGTCATATTTACGAAACAGTTGGTACATTCTATCCTGTTTTAATTATGGAAGATGAGAATGGTTGTCAAGTCGTTCTTGATGCTAATGAACCTGTTGTAATTGAACCATTTGCATTTGCCAAGATAAATACGGAAGAATCTATCCTTTGTGGAGGTCAAACCTTCCAATTAGAAGCTCAAACAGTAGGTGCTATTACATGGTTTCCTAGTGAAGGATTAAGTTGTACAGACTGTCCAACTCCTATTGCAAATCCTACGGTTACGACAAAATATTTTCTAATGGCAAGTTCTGGAAATGGTGGATGTATGGCAATGGATTCAATAACGCTTACTAGAAATCCGATTGTTCCTCCTATCATTACTGTTGGTGCTTCGAGTGAAAGAATATGTCCTAATGATGTTGTACAACTTTCTGTAAATAGTAACCAAAGTACTACAACTTACCATTGGGATAATAGTATGAATTTATCCTGTTATAGTTGTCAAAATCCAATAGTAGAGAACTTAGATAAATCGACTACTTTTTATGTGACAGCAACAACAGGGGGAGGATGTTCTACAATGGACTCAATAAGAATTGAAGTAGAGGATGAAGGGGTAGAATTATTAGGAACAGATAAAACAATTTGTAATGGCGGGAGTATACAACTTAATTTAGCAAATGGGAGTAACCCTATATGGTCTCCAAGTGAAGGATTGAATTGTATAAATTGTCCAAATCCTATTGCTAGTCCAAGTACAACAACAACTTATATGGTAAAGGCGACGGGACCATCAGGTTGTTTATTGTCAGATGAAATAATAGTATATGTAATTCAGGAAGAAGAGGTCTCAGCAGGATCAGACCAATATATTTGTCTAGGAGAAGAAGTTCAATTAATGGGAGATATGCCTAGTGGAGAGTTCTCTTGGATCAATGAAGGTATACTAATTACAGATGAGAATATAAACCCAATAGTACAACCTACAGAAACAACTTCTTATATCTTTTCAGTTACCAATGGGGATTGTATTATTCAAGATACAGTGGAGATATTGGTCGCTGAAAAAACGACAGTAATGGCAGAAGATGTAGAGATATGTGTAGGAGATACAGCACAATTAAATGTTTTTGGAAATGCGACTACTATCGAATGGTATCCTAGTACTGGGTTGAGTGATGTGAATATTAATAATCCTATTGCAAATCCGACTATTACGACAAAATATTATGTTATTGGTCAAACGGGAACTTGTCAAGCGGATACAGTTGATTTATTAGTGACGGTACGAGACAAACCTAAGATTTCATTACCAGAGTCTAAAACATTTATAAGAGGGGACGAGGTTCAACTTGAGGTGCTTACAGACAATGTATTGAACTATAACTACAAGTGGTCGCCAGCACAATTTGTGTCTTGTGAATTTTGCCCAGATCCAGTTGTTAGACCTATTGAACCAATGACTGTTTATGTTGAAGCGATGGATGATATGGGATGTATGGCCGTTGATTCTACTACTTTTAGATTAGCTTCCGCTTGTGACGATAATGCCTTTATCGTTCCAAATGCTTTTACTCCAAATGGTGATGGCAATAATGACCAAGTTTTTGTCAGAAGTCAATCTGAATTATCCATCTTTAGAGTCTATGATCGATGGGGTAAATTGATTTTTGAAACTCAATTTAAAGAAAGAGGTTGGGATGGAACTTATCTAGGCAAACCACTTAACCGTGGAGTTTATACCTATTATTTAGAAGGAAGATGCAGAATTGATGGAGAACGTATTTTTAAAAAAGGTGATATTACTTTAATGCGTTAGTTAAATTTAAATATGCTCTAAATTAAAAAATCAGTTTCTTCCCCCCCTTGAAGATTATCTCCCCCTGAATTACTGATAATACTTCATTATCTATAGAATTTGGTCTTCAATCATTACTAAAACTTTTTACTATGAGAAATATAAAGTTCTACATTTTTATATGTTTTTTATTTTGGGCTACAATATCCAAAGCACAAGATCCACACTTTTCACAGTTTTATATGTCACCACTTTCTTTGAACCCTGCAATGGCAGGATTAATGAAAGAAGATATGCGCTTTATTGCAAATTATCGTAGCCAGTGGGCAAGTGTTTCAGTGCCTTATAAAACGATGTCTATATCTGCTGATATGTCTGTGTTAGATGGCAAACTTGGTAATAATATACTAGGTGTTGGATTATTCTTGATGAATGATAAGGCCGGTACTTCAGAAATGCGAAATACTCAAGCACAACTAGCCGTAGCTTACAGTAAGAGTTTGAATGCACAGGGAAATACTTTTTTAAGTGTAGGAGGACAAATTGGGGTTGTTCAGCAGAGTGTTGATCATAGCAAATTAATATTTGATAGTCAATATGATGGAGATATTTTGAATCCTAATCTAAATACTGGAGAAGAATTTGAGCGCACTTCTTTTTGGTATGCTGATGCTACAGCAGGTGTGGCTTGGTCATTTGTACCTGATAAGTACAATAGTTATTATGCAGGGGTTTCTATGGCACACATAAATGAACCAAAAGTTGGATTTACAACAGCCGATAGTGAGTTGTTATATCGAAAAATAACGATGTATTTAGGTGCTGAAATACGATTGAATGGAATTTTTTCGGTAATCCCTCGGATGGTTTATCTGAAACAAGGACCATCCAAGGAGGTAAATTTTGGAGGTTTACTAAAACTGAATGTGAGTAAACTTGATGCAACTACGATGCAATCTTTATACTTTGGAACTATGCATCGTATGAATGATGCTCAAATTGTTATCCTTCGATATGATTATGGCAATTGGGGCGTAGGATTAAGTTACGATGTTAATATATCAACCTTGGAAGCAGCTTCTAATTTTAGAGGAGGTTTTGAAATAGGAATCGTCTATAAATCCACAAATACAGAAAAATCTAAACAAAAACCTATTGGGTGTCCTGTTTTCTAAACAATTGTATTGCCAATTTTAAATGATAGACTGTAGTATTTGGTGATCCCAAGCCCGTCTTAAAAGGCTTGGGATTTTTTAATGTTGATGAAGTTTATAACTGTTGAACCTAAAAACTAGCAACATCCTACAGGGCAGCACCCTCCTCCGCAACAGATGTATGCTGTTAATCCAATAAAACTCAATAGCGTAGCTCCAATTAAATAATTTTTCATAATTTATAAAATTTAAAAGTTTAAAAATAATATTATTAAATCGCAATATTACGATTAATTTGAGCAAAAAAATATTAACAACAGTTGAACATTTTTTTAAACATATCTACTAGTGCTTGACAGGCTTGAGTATCTACACAATAACAACGATATACTCCATCTACTTCGCCTTTAATAACTCCTGCTGATTTCATAACTTTTAGATGTTGTGAAATAGTCGATTGAGCCAAAGGAATTTCATCGACAATATCACCACAAACACAAGAACCTTTTTTTATTAAATATTCGAGTATCGCAATTCTAGCAGGATGTGCTAATCCTTTTGCCATTTCTGCTAGACGATTTTGATGCGCACTAAATATTTCTGTATTACTTGTTCCCATAACTTATCGTAATATTACGATTATTTTTTTTAAATGTCAATTTTTTTAAAGAAAAATTGTTTTTATTATAAAATTCTTCAAAGAAAAAATGTGCCACATTTTAATAAAAATATGGCACATCAATTATTTAGAAAATTAATCTAAATTGGGTTGGGGAGTAAGTCTCAGGTATGGTTTAATTTCTTTGTGTCCTTTAGGAAACATATCGGGGATTTGCTCATTGGTAATAGATGGTGCAATTACACAAGGATCTCCATTGTTCCAATTTGCTGGAGTAGCTACTTTATGATAAGCGGTTAATTGAAGGGAATCAATAACTCTAAGTAACTCATCAAAATTTCGTCCAGTTGAAGCTGGGTAGGTAAGCGTTAATTTTACTTTTTTGTCTGGATCAATAACAAAGACAGAGCGAACAGTCATTTTATCATCTGAGTTTGGATGAATCATATCATAGAGTTCTGCAACTTTTCTATCTTCATCTGCAATAAGCGGGAAATTGACGGTTGTGTTTTGTGTTTCGTTAATATCTTTAACCCAACCATTATGTGAATCTAATCCATCTACACTAAGTGCAACAACTTTGACATTTCTTTTTTCAAATTCGTCTTTATACTTTGCTACAGTACCTAATTCTGTTGTGCAAACAGGAGTATAATCAGCAGGGTGAGAAAATAAAATTCCCCATTTCTCTCCGAGCCAGTCATGGAAATTGATACTGCCTTCTGTCGATTGGGCTGTGAAATTAGGGGCGGTATCGCCTAGCCTTATAGCTGCCATTTTTGTTTTGGTTTAAACGTTTAAAAATTTTTTAAATATAAAAAATAAATAATGAAGTTGTTTAATAATGAAGGTTGATTTTAATTATAAGTGCTTGTATTTCAAGATAAAGCTCCATTCTTTTTTCGTAGCCTTAGCTACGGTGAAAAGAATTAGCTGAAATATTCGGATACAATGACTTGTAAATAATTCATCATTCTATTTTTAAACAGCTTCAATACTATCCTAGTAAAGTTGCTTGTGTAGCATCTAAAATAGCTCTTACTTCTTCGGGGGTACTAGCCTGTGCATAAACTCTTAAAACAGGCTCTGTTCCAGAAGGCCGAATCATAACCCAATCTTCACCATCCAAAAAATATTTAAACCCATCTAGATTATCTGAACCTTGAATATTGTATTTACCAAAAGAGCTATAAACTCCGCTTTTACAGTTTTCCACAATCTCTAACTTTTTAGCTTCTTCAATGTGTAAGTCATCTCTATAAAAAGAAAAAGAACCGACTAAATCATATACTTCTTGAATTAATTCCTTTAAGGATTTTCCTGTTTTTGCCATATACTCAAAAATCAACAATCCAGACCAGACGCCGTCTCTTTCAGGAACATGACCTTTAACGGCTATTCCACCAGATTCTTCACCTCCAATTAATACATCTTCTTTGATCATGATTTCAGCAATATGCTTGAATCCAATCTTAGTAATTTCAATGTCGAATCCATACATTTCTGCTAGTTTCTTTATTTTATTGGTCGCAGAAAAAGAAACGACTACCTTGCCTGACATACCTTTATATTTATGAAGGTAGTGCATCAGTAGTAAGATGATATGATGAGAATCAACAAAATTACCATCCGCATCATATAATCCAATTCGGTCAGCATCACCATCATTTGCTAATCCCATATCGAGGTTATCATTTTCTTTTAAGGTAGCGGAAAGTTCCTGTAAGTTACGATCTATGGGTTCAGGAGCTTGACCATTAAAGGAAGGGTTTAATTCACAATGCAAAGGAAGGGCATCGGGAAAAAGTTTCATAACAGCATTTTGCCCTGCACCATACATCGCATCATAAGCCATTCTAATATTGGCTTTTTTTATTGTCGCAAGATCAAAGTTTTCTCTTACGTGTTCTAAATAAATATTTTCTAAATCAATATAATTAAATAAGCCATCTTCTAACATTTGTTCTAAACTAGGAAGGGGCTTAGAAGTTGGGACATCAGGTATTTTTGCTTCAATTGCTGCTACATCTTTAGGAACAGTTGGTCCTCCAAAGCTAGACTTTAATTTATAACCATTATAGGAAGGAGGATTATGACTAGCCGTGATAACAATTCCCATATCAGATTTTGTTTTTACAATTCCTAGAGATACCATAGGAGTAGAAACAAAATTTTTAGCGAGATTCACTTTTATGCCATATAAACCGAAAACACGAGCAGTCGTTTCTGCAAATAATTTTCCTGCAAATCTACAATCATGCCCAATAACGACCTTATCCATGTTATGTTCCTTCATCCATATAGCCGTACCCTCAGTTACTCTTTTTACATTATCAACGGTGTATTCTTGAGCAATAATGGCTCTCCAACCATCAGTTCCAAATTTGATTTTTGTCATTGTTTTGAAAAATTTTAGTTTTATTTGTGTAAAACGTTGTAATTCGTGTTTAAAATAAAGGGCAAAGATAGTCAAGTACATCCGCAAATTAAAATTAAAATGAACGGCTCAGATATTATATTATTATAATGCTTGTTCAAAAATTAATTTCCTGCAAAACATTTGCCGAGTATTGATTTTTTTGTTTATATAGTGAACCAATTTGATGTATTGATTTACCATAAATCTATTTATTGAAAGATAGTTATAGGCATAAAGGATTAAGGAAAAAATTAGTTGAATCCATCAGCGATAGAGGGATAACCGATGAGCGTGTATTATCTGCTATTGCTCATATTCCTAGACATTTTTTTTTAGATAAAGCTTTTGAAGAAATTGCTTATGAGGATAGAGCTTTTCCAATAGGGAATGAACAAACTATTTCGCAACCATATACTGTAGCGTATCAAACGGTATTATTGGATGTGCAAAAACGTGAAAAGGTCTTGGAAATAGGTACAGGATCGGGTTACCAAGCAGCTGTTTTATCCTATCTTGGTGCTAGGGTATATACAATTGAACGACAGGAGGATTTATATAAAAAAGCTAGTCATTTTTTACCCCAAATAGGTTTTGAAGGTATTCGATTCTATTATAGAGATGGCTATAAAGGACTACCAGAATTTGCGCCTTTTGATAAGGTATTAGTAACAGCAGGGGCAAAAGAAATTCCACAAGAACTAGTACGACAACTAAAGATCGGTGGGGTTATGGTTATTCCTGTAGGGAAAGGAGATGTGCAAACGATGTATCGTTTTGTTAAACAAGATGATAATACTTTGATTGAAGAAAGCTTTGATGATTTTCGATTTGTTCCTTTCTTAAATGGAAAAAATCCTAGACAGTAACTATCTAGGATTTTTATAAACCTATTTCTTATTATCAGAGCAGTTTAGACTGCTAAACTTTTTCTTGCTCTTTAATGAGCAATTGAAACCCGTTTCCATGGATATTTACAATCTCAATATTGGAATCGTGCTTTAAATATTTTCTTAGCTTAGTGACAAAAACGTCCATACTTCTTGCTGTAAAATAATTGTCTTCTCCCCAGATTTTAGTCAAGGCTTCAGAACGAGGAAGAATATCATTCATATACATACAAAACATTCTAAGCAATTGAGCCTCTTTAGGAGATAATTTCTCACTACTTTTTTCATCACCATTAAAGGTTAAAATGCGAAGCGGAAAATTAAAGTGATATTGTCCGATTTCGTATTCCTTTTTCTCTTCAACTTTAGTCGTACTAGTATGCTGGCTTCTTTTCAATACGGCCTGAATACGATACAATAATTCTTCGGAGTTAAAAGGTTTTGTAATATAATCATCTGCTCCTATCTTAAATCCTTGTAGTACATCATCCTTAAGCGTTTTAGCTGTAAGGAAAATGATGGGCATGGTACTGTTTTTTTGTCGTACTTCTCCTGCAAGGGTGAAACCATCTTTTTTAGGCATCATTACGTCAAAGATGCATAGGTCAAAGCTTCCTTTATTGAATGCCTCTAAACCAGCAACACCATCTTGGGCTAACGTTACATCAAAATCATGCATTTCAAGATAGGAGCGTAGAACATCTCCAAAATTTTGGTCGTCTTCAACTAATAGAATTTTTGGTTTTATTTCTGCCATTGTTTCAATTTTTTTACCTCTGTAATAATTTGAGAGATATTGTAAAACAACCTTTTTATTCTTAACTACAGTAAAGAGCATTATTTTACAATATCTACCGATACATACACTTCTTTTATTAAAATGTTAATTTATTAAAAATATTGCTATGATGCTTGAACTTTATAGGGAAAAAACAAAATAAACTCACTTCCTTTCCCTAATTCACTTTTGACATTGATTTGACCATTATGAGCATTCATTATAGCTTTTACATAACTCAAACCTAGTCCAAAGCCTTTTACATCATGCAAATTACCTGTGCTGACTCTATAGAATTTATCAAAAATATGTTTTCTTGCTTCTTTATTCATCCCGATACCATTATCCTTTACGCTAATTTCAATACCATCTGTTTTATCTTTTGTACTAACCTGAATCTTAGGTTGCTTGGGAGTATATTTATTAGCATTGTCTAAAAGGTTATTAATAACGTTTGAAATATGTGTTAAGTCTCCCTCAATAACTTCTTTATTAGCGTCTAAGTTTGCAATAGCCAAACCATCTTTTTTCTCTAATTGTAAGTTAATATTTTGAACCGCATTTCGAATTACTTGATGGATATTTACTCCAGATAATTTTAACTCAAAGTTCTTTTTATCAATTAATGCCATTTGCAATACTTTTTCTACTTGGTTGTTCATCCTCCGATTCTCTTGCTTGATGATATTGGCAAATCGCTCTACTTTATCTTTATTATTAATAATGACAGGATTGGTTATAGAATCTGAAGCCAATGAAATCGTGGCAATAGGTGTCTTAAACTCATGTGTCATATTGTTAATAAAGTCATTTTTTATAATTGAAACTTTCTTCTGATGTAAGATAACCCTAACAGTATATATAAAACAGAAAAGAATAATCCCTGTAAATAGTAAAGATGCTAAGAAGGTGAGTAAAACAGAACGCCAAACAAATTGAGTTCTATTTGGAAAATGTATCATTAGAAAACCAGGTGTTTGAAAATCTCTCCGAGAAAATAAACTGATTTTATATTTACTATGGTATAATTGCTCATCTTCAGAAGCCTGTTCTGCATTAAATTCTCCTGGAGTGATATTAATTGAGTTACTGGCAACATAGTACATACCGTTTTTAATAACAAAATCCTTCTTCTTAACGGAGTAGATCCCATAATTAAAGTCAAGATGCAAATTCCTTCGATGAAGCTCCTGTTTAAGTAAAGTGTCTAGAAAATCATTATCAATTCGTTCATCTATTGTACGATTACTTCCTTGAGTATTCTTGTAAACAGATAGTTCGGATATACGATACATTCTTTCAGCCTTACATCTAAGACAATTACAAGATTTAGCATAACTATTAATATCGTCTTCATTTTCAAAATGCTCTTCTAGGTCATATAGTGGAACCGTTTTTTCAGCAGTGGAGATATTTGTAAATTCTTGATTAATTGATGTATTCAATGGTAAACTTAAGGCCATATGAAGTGTATAATTTTCATCATATTCATCTAAATGTTCAGAAACATCATTTAGAAGCTCATCAACCTTATTATCAAATTGTTTTTGTGATAGGTTTAAGGATTCAATTATCCAACTTGCTTGAAGTATAATAATACCAAGAAGAGAAATAGTCATCAAACTAATAATACCCCAAATAGCTTTTTTACTCATTTAATCTAGATTGAATGTTTAACCCCAATATATTATAGTAGACAGTTTAATTTAAAACAAGTTTGATGACAATTAAGAATTTGAAATTTGTACTATAAACTTTAAAAAGATTGCATTCTGTTTGAATTCAATATATTCTATAAAATACAACTGTAATTTTGTCTAAATATACCTAATTGTATAGTGATTTTTGAAAAAAATAAAAATAAGTAGTGTTTGGGTTCAAGTTGTTGTCATATCATTATTAAGCACCGATCGCTACAAATTTATATATTATGTCAACGCTATGCTTCAAATTAACAGTCTTTTAACTTTTTATTAACTGCTTGTTTTTTAAATTAGTTTTAGCTTTGTACCGTTCATTTTACTATCACATTTTTCCTTCCTTTAATAATCTCTATTTTTTAAATTCTAGTAAAAATAGACTTATCATGAAAAGATTAATGACTCAACAATGTTTTGTTTTGTTTGTCCTGTGTTTTAGTTTTCTTTTTTCAGCATCTCAACTTGCTGCACAGGAAGCTCCCATACATAAAAAAATAACAATCATAAAGAAAACCATTGATGAAAATGGAGTAGAGACAGTAGAAAAAATTGTGAAAGAAGGAACAAGTGATGACGTTCAAATGTCTCTAGGAGACATTGATATAGAAGTGTTAGAAGATGGACAGAAAATTATTAAAAAAAGAATAATAGAGAAAGATGGAGAAGGAAATATTATAGAAGAGAATGAAGATATTCAAATAATCAATATAGATAGTGATAATATTAATGTAGAAGGTTCTGATATAGAAATTATTAGCCCTGATTGTGAGCGAAAAATTATGATTTGGACAGATGAAAATGGAGAAAAAAAGCAGTATAAACTTAATAAAAAAGATGGGGCAAATGATGTTCGGATTTATAAATTTAAGCATAAAACTGATGAAAAATATGATATTGATAAGATTATTAAAGAACTAGATAAAGAAGGAGTAAAAATCAATGGAGAACGATCTGTTTTCTTAGATATAGATAAAATGAAAGAAGAAAAGTCTAGAGCGTTCTTAGGAGTTACAATGGGATATATGGAAGGCAGTAAAGGGGTTTTAATTAATTCAGTTATTGATGAAACTGCTGCTTCAAAGGCGGGGCTAAAAGCAAAAGACATTATTACAGAACTTGATGGTAAGAAAGTTAAGGATGCTTCAGCTTTAATTAAAATAGTAGATGCAAAAAAGCCAGGAGATGAAATTTCAATTGCCTATTTGAGAGAGGGAAAATTATCAACAGCCAAAACTAAACTTTTGCCAAGGTCCGAGTCTGCTCATATGTTTCATCGTATAAAAAAATATAGAAAACATGGAGGAGGAAGGTATGCTGACCGTATTAGTACTTGGATGAAAGAGAAAAAGGGTAAATGTCGAGTAGTAGAATCTTTAACTAAACCTTGGCTTGGTGTATATATTACTGATGACAAAGACAAAGGAGCATATGTAGAGAGTGTTATCGAAGAAACTGCGGCTGAAAAAATGGGTTTACAAGAGGGTGACATTATCTACAAGATCAATAATACGAACATAGGAAGCATAGATGAATTAATAGATTTTGTAAAGGCACAGAAATCAGGCGATTTATTAAAAGTGAAGCTTCGAAGAGCTAATAATAAAATTAAGGTTAAAGGGAATCTTGGAGAACGTAAAGTGATGAATGTTATGTGGAAAGATTGTGGAGAGAATAGCACTTTAGAAGAAGAGGTAGAAAAGGAAAATATTGAATCCTGGAAACCATTAAGTAAAATATTGAATATAGAATCTGCAAGTATTTATCCGAATCCTAGTAATGGAACATTCAACTTGAAATTTCAACTTTCAGAAAAATTGCCTATCTCGATCACAGTTGTCGATGTCTCTGGGAAAGAAGTTTATACTGAAAGAGTAAATGATTTTGATGGATTTTATGATAAAGAAATTAATGTATCAGAAGCCTCTAATGGAGTATTCTTTGTGAATATAGCTCAAGGAGACAAAATATTCTCTGAAAAGATTATTATCAATAAAGGGTTTTAAAAATGGTCAATATACTTAACTCCTAAAAGTTATTGATCGATAGTAAATTTTACTATATTTTTTAAAAATTAGTAGAACACCTTTGAAGTCCAAAGCAATTTTGCTTTGGGCTTTTTTAATTTTTTTAAGGTGAAAAAAATCATAAAAAATGAAGATTATTTTAAGACTAGTATGGAGTTTTTTTAATAATCTTTGCTAAATTATATTGGATAAGTCTAAAAATCATTTAAATTTGACCCGATTCTTTTAATGACCAAACTAAAATCAGAATGGAGTTTCCTGATAATTTAAAATATACCAAAGAACACGAATGGGTGAGAATAGAAGGGAATGAAGCATATGTAGGGATCACAGATTTTGCCCAGCAAGAATTGGGAGATTTGGTATATGTTGAGGTAGAGACTGTAGGCGAAGTTGTAGAGAAAGATGAGGTATTTGGCACAGTAGAAGCCGTAAAAACAACTTCAGAATTATTTATGCCCTTATCAGGTAAAATAATTGAATTTAATCCTGAATTGGATGAATCTGAAGGGGATAACCCAAGTTTAATTAATTCTTCTCCTTATGATGAAGGATGGATAATAAAAATTGAAATTAGTAAGCTTAATGAAATAGAAAGTCTATTAGATAGAGAAGCCTATGCTGCTCTAGTAGATTAATATATTCAAAATGGGCTAAAATATTATATGCTGATTTTTTTTAAGATTAATTCAAAAGAGAATAAACGCTAATTTACAAACGCTTGTTTTGCAAAAGTTTGAAAATCAAGATGTTAATGTGTCAAAGCAAAACGAAAGACAAAAATAAAGTTTAGACCTTCTTTTTTTAGGTAAAACAACATTTTGAAATTCAAGATATTATTACTAATATTATCTCTAGTTTAACAGGCGTTATTCTATTCAAAAATCATTTTAAATAACCTAAACCTATGGATTTTTCAAGTCTCGCCTTTAATGGAACGACCCTTGGAATCCTAGCATTAGTTTTGGTGCTTATAACAGTAGGTATTATACTGTTTTTACGCTCCAGATTAAGAGGCTTGGATGACGGTCGGCTTACGTCCAAATATGAAGGGCAACCTACGAAGTCTCCTTTAGATAGGAGAAATAAATATCCAGAGGCAAATGTATTTCGTTGGAGCGGAACATTCCTCAGATACGGTTTAGCGGCTGCGCTTGGTTTTGCAGTGTTGGCATTTAATTGGACAACTTATGAACCTGAAATAGAGGTTGATTTGTCTGATTTGGAGATGCCTGATGACATTGAGATTGAACCACCTAGAACGGCAGAGCCGCCACCACCGCCTCCACCTCCACCACCTCCTGTAATCGAAGAGGTGCCGGAAGAAGAAATCATTGAGGAAGAGCCTCCAAAGTTTGAAGATCAAACGGTAGAGGAAACAGTGGCTGTAGAGGAAAAACCTGCACCGCCGCCACCACCTAAGCCGAAGCCGCCGCCACCAAAGAAAAAGGCGCCGCCACCACCGCCACCGCCGCCACCACCACCGCCACCGCCAGAGCCAGAAGTAGAAGAAATATTCCAAGTTGTGGAATATATGCCTCACTTCCCTGGGTGTGAAGGAGAGTCGGATGCAAATGAGCGTAAAAAATGCTCGGATACAAAAATTCTGAAATATATAAGTAAGAAAATTAAGTATCCCAGTATCGCTCGTGAAAATGGTGTACAAGGAACTGCAGTAATTAGTTTCGTTGTGGACAAAGACGGTTCAATTCAAGATGCCAAAATAGTTCGTAATGTAGCTGCAGGATGTGGTGAAGAAGCCCTCAGAGTTATCAATTCGATGCCGAAGTGGGTTGCAGGGAAACAAAGAAATAAACCTGTGAAAGTACAGTTTAATTTACCTGTTAGATTTAAATTACAGGATTAAAATAGTATAAAACAGATGTTTAAATAAAAAACGGTTACTTTGTTATAAGTAACCGTTTTTTATGTTTATATTGAGCAAAGTTTCAAAAAAATATAAAAAGTAATAGAACAATGCTTGTAAAGACTTATGCAAGTGCTGTACAGGGAATTGATGCTCAAACAATAACCGTAGAGGTTAATGCGGGTGGAACAGTACAAGCAGGAAAAATTGGGTATTTTTTAGTAGGTCTACCTGATAATGCAGTTAGAGAAGGGTATCAAAGAATAGAAGCAGCTTGTAAAAATTCCTTTTTACAACTTCCCCGTTTAAAAATAATTGTCAATTTAGCACCAGCAGATATTAGGAAAGAAGGTTCAGCTTATGACTTGCCAATTGCTATAGGAATGCTTGCTGCAACAGGTCAAATCCAAGCAGATACTATTGGAAATTATATTATGATGGGAGAATTGTCGCTTGATGGTAGCCTGCGCCCTATAAAAGGCATTTTACCAATGGCTATCCAAGCTCGAAAGGAAAAGTTTAAAGGGATTATTGTTTCTAATCAAAATGCTAGGGAAGCTGCAATAGTTAATGACTTAGAGGTATATGGCGTTGATAATTTAAAAGAAGTTGTTGATTTTTTAAATAAAAAAATAAATTTAGAACCTGTAAAAGTAGATACTAGAGAAGAGTTTTTTGATACTCAAAATATATATAATATAGACTTTTCAGATGTTAAAGGACAAGAGAATATAAAGCGAGCTTTAGAAATAGCTGCTGCTGGAGGGCATAATGTTATTTTGATAGGACCACCTGGAGCAGGCAAAACGATGTTAGCTAGACGACTTCCAACAATACTCCCTCCACTAAGTTTGCACGAAGCATTGGAAACGACAAAAATCCATTCTGTAGCAGGACGTCTACCATCAAATGCTTCTTTGTTATCAACCCGACCTTTCCGTTCTCCTCATCATACGATTAGTGATGTGGCTCTGGTAGGTGGCGGTTCTAACCCTATGCCAGGAGAAATATCCTTGGCACATCATGGGGTCTTATTTTTGGATGAATTGCCCGAATTTAAACGAACAGTCTTAGAAGTATTGCGCCAACCGATGGAAGAAAGAGTAGTTACAATTTCTAGAGCTGCTGTTTCTGTTGATTATCCTGCTAGTTTCATGCTTGTGGCTTCTATGAACCCCTGTCCTTGTGGTTATTATAATCATCCTGAAAAAGACTGTGTATGTGGAGCTGGTATAGTAAAAAAATACCTCAATAAAATCTCTGGACCTTTACTAGATAGAATTGATTTACACGTAGAGGTAACGCCCGTTTCATATGATGAATTGACCTCATTTACACGACCTAAGAGTACAAGCCAAGAAATTACAGAGCGAGTGATCAAAGCTAGGAAAATTCAGGCAGCTCGATATAAAGACTATAAAGATATATATTGTAATGCTCAGATGAATGGTCGCTTAGTGAAAGAAGTTTGTAAAATCAATCAAGCGGGCTTAATATTATTAAAAACAGCCATGAAAAAACTTCAACTCTCGGCAAGGGCTTATGATCGTATCTTGAAGGTCGCTCGAACAGCAGCAGATTTAGCAGGGAGTGAAGAAATAAAAATCGAACACTTAGCCGAAGCCATCCAATATCGTAGCCTAGATAGAGAAAGCTGGGCAGGCTAGCCCATATTTTTAAACAACTTGAATCTCTATTGAAAAAAATAAAATATATTGTAGAAAAAGTTTAAGTTTATGATCTTTAAAGGTCATGGAACACACTTATAAGTGTTGTTATTTTATATTAACCCCTCATTTTATAAAACTAAACAGCTATGCTTACTGAACTATCAACCATTGTACGCTTATTGGCGGTACTTATCGTTACAGGCTTTATGCCCTTAGCGATGATGTCTTTCTTTTGGTTCAAAATCGGAAGAAAACAAAACGAATATGATAAAGTCGCTAGGACATTTGGGATAGATAGTAACAAAAAAGTAAAAGATTATTTTCGACCAATAGACTATGTATTACCATTAAGCTTTATCACCTTAATTTGTTTAATTGGAGCAACACTAGCTGTATTTACAGATGTGATTTTCCCTGATTTAATGAATGCCGATAAATTGACAAGCGACGACAGTTTTTTATTGTCAGGAGCAGAATTTGGAAGTAAGAATGCAGTATTACAACGTCAAGCCTTAAGTATGGCCGTATTTGCATTTCTAGGAAGTTTTATTTGGTCTGCAAAAGAGGTAATACATCGTTTAATCAATAAAGACTTAAAACCGAGTATATTTTATTCAGGAGGTATTAGAATGATCATTGCAATTCTCGTAGCAATTGTATTTTATTTTATACTAGGTTCGAATAATTTAGATACACCGATTAAAAGTGCCTTTCCATGGTTGGCATTGTTTACGGGAATGGTACCAGATAGAGTGATTAATTACCTAATTGATAGATTTAAAATCTATACGAATGGCAGAGGAATCAATAATAGGGAATTGGATCTAGATAGAATTGAAGGGATTGACCTGACACACAAAGAACGTCTAGCGGAAGAAGGGATTATGAATGCTCAAAATTTAGCGACAACAAGTCTAACACAATTGATTATTAGAACACCTTACGAAGCAAGACAAATTCTAGATTGGATAGGACAGGCTAAATTACTTTGTTATGCGCCAAGAGATATTGATAAATTTCGTGCAGTAGGAATACGTTCGGTTTACGATTTTTATAAAGGAAATAAAAGCAATGAGGCTCTTAGAGAACTTGCGGATGCTGCTGAAATAGCAACACCCATCATGCAAGTAGTATCTGAACAGATTCAAGATGATTATGGCATAAGAACCCTAGCCATGTTTCAAAATAGATTAGATGGAGCACCATCAGGCTCATACGATATACCCCACCGAATGCCAAAAGTACAAACCCAAGAAGGATAGTATATTATGATGCGAGCAATCAATCGATTTATTTTTAAAATGTTAGGTTGGACAATAGATGAAAATGTACCACCTGAAGCCAATCGTTGTGTCTTAACAGCCGTTCCACATACAAGTAATTGGGACTTTTTTATTGTGAATATGGCATTTTCAATACTTCGTATTCCGATGAAATTTACGATAAAGGACGATTGGATGAAATTTCCGTTCAATCTTATTATAAAACCTTTAGGGGGAATAGGAATTGATAGAAGTCCGAAGCAAGCAGGCGAAAAACGGCTAAGTTTGGTTGAAGCAATGGCAAATCTTTTTAAAGAGCATGAACAATTGGCAATGGTTGTCACTCCTGAAGGAACACGCTCAAAAGCTACAAAATGGAAAACGGGGTTTTACTATACAGCAGTAACGGCTGGAGTTCCTATCTGCTTATCTTATTGCGATTTTAGTATGAAGAAGGCGGGTATTGGGAAAGTGATTTATCCTAGCGGAGATATAGAGAAAGATATGAGAGAAATTACCCGTTTTTATAAGGATTTTAAGGGGCGACATCCTGAAAAATTTAGTGTTGATTTGAGATATTTAGATGAGGATAGTGAGGGATAAATCTTAATCTGATCGAAAAGGACGGTTTTAAAATATGGAATTTTTAAAAACACATTTCCCAAAACTAACAACTGCACAATTGGAACGGCTTGAACAACTCCCCCAATTGTACAAAGATTGGAATGCAAAGATTAATGTCATTTCGAGAAAGGATATCGATAATTTCACACAACATCATTTATTACATTCTCTAGCATTAAGTAAAATCATTCAGTTTAAAGATGGAGCAGCTATTCTAGATCTAGGAACTGGAGGAGGCTTACCAGGAATTCCTCTAGCGGTTCTTTTTCCTAACGTTCACTTTACCCTTATTGATGGAACACGAAAAAAAATAAAAGTAGTAGAAGCTATCGTTGAAGCACTTCAACTTGAAAACGTAACAGCAAAACAACAACGAGCGGAAGAATTAAAAGCGCAATTTGATTTTGTGATTTGTCGTGCTGTAGCTAGTCTTGATAAACTGATAATGTGGTCAAAGCCATTGCTTAAAAGAAAACATATCCACGCATTACCCAATGGCTTGTTGACACTCAAAGGAGGAAATATTGATAATGAAATTCAGGCACTTCCTCGTAAAGAATACATTGAAATTTTTCCTCTAGAAAAGTATTTTGAAATTCCATATTTTCAGGAAAAATTGCTTGTATATGTACAAGGGTGATGAAGAAATATTAGAATTACAACCCGAAGAAATTCCTGCAATATCAAAAATATGTAAAGCCATTTTTATGGAATTTAATGCTGCTTCTAACTCTAAAGAAGGACAGGATTTTTTATTGAAACATATTTTTGCGAAAGAAAAAATTTATGATCGTTATATTAAAGGACATCATTTTGCAGTAATGAAGGTTGAAGATAAAATAGAAGGGGTACTTGAAATTCGTCCTCCTAATCATATAATGATGCTTTATGTTAAGAGTGACTTACAAGGGAATGGATTAGGGAGGAAGTTAGTTTATTATGCTCTTAATTATTGTTTGTCTTATAATGAGATGCAAGTTACTTTGAATGCTTCCAGAGAGGCTATAAAATTTTATCAGAAAATAGGTTTTAATAAAACAGCGCAAGAAATGATAAAGAATGGTGTAAGGTACACATCTATGAGATTTCTGTTTAAAAAATAAACACTTTGTTTTTAAATTTAAATGATTTATAATCAATTGTTTACATTGGTTTAATCTATTTGTGTTTAATTTTTTTGTAAAATAAATTTTTATAAATTTTGTTTTTTTAAACAAAAAATTTATATTTGTATTATCATATAAAAAATATTGTTTTTAAAACTATAATAATTAGATAATTCATTATTTTAGTTAATACTTAATATAGTAAATCATTAAAATGGCAAAGGAATCAAAATTATCAAAAGAGCAAGAAGAAAAATTAAAGTCCATAAAAATGACAATTGATCGTTTAGAGAAATCTTACGGGAAAGGGATTGTTATGCGAATGGGAGATAAACCAGCAGTTAATGTAGAATCTATTTCAACAGGTTCTTTAGGTTTAGATATTGCTCTAGGTATTGGAGGCTTACCCAAAGGGCGTATTGTAGAAATTTATGGTCCTGAATCTTCGGGTAAAACGACATTAACAATTCATGCAATAGCAGAAGCTCAAAAGCGAGGAGGGATAGCTGCATTTATAGATGCAGAACACGCCTTTGATAGAAGTTATGCTGAAGCCTTAGGAGTAGATACCGATAACCTGTTGATTTCTCAACCAGACAATGGAGAGCAAGCATTAGAAATTGTAGAAAATTTAATTCGCTCAGGAGCAATTGATATTATTGTTATTGATTCTGTAGCAGCGTTGACACCTAGAAGTGAGATTGAAGGGGAGATGGGAGATTCAAAAATGGGACTTCAAGCAAGGTTAATGTCGCAAGCACTTAGAAAATTGACAGCAGCTATAGGTAGAACCGATACCTGTTGCATCTTTATTAACCAGTTGAGAGAAAAAATAGGGGTGATGTTTGGTAATCCTGAAACAACAACTGGTGGAAATGCCCTAAAATTTTATTGTTCTATACGCTTAGATATTCGTCGTTCGGGTGCAGCTATAAAAGATAAAGAGGGAAATGTAGTAGGAAATAATGTGAAGGTGAAAATTGTGAAAAATAAAATGGCACCTCCATTTAGAATTGCCCAATTTGATATTATGTATGGTGAGGGAATCTCTAAAACAGGAGAAATTGTAGATATAGGAGTTGCACAAGAAGTTATAAAGAAAAGTGGTTCATGGTATAGTTATGAAGGGGCAAAAATTGCTCAAGGTAGAGAATCTGCAAAACAATTTTTTGCGGATAACCCCGAAGTTGCTTTGGAAGTAGAAGAAAAAATCAAAAAAGCAATTAAAGGAGAGGTAGAAGAATTGGAAGAAGCAGAAAAAGCAGTTTTAAATGGAACAACCACTGAGGCATCTAAATAAAAAAGCACTTTAGTATAAAAATTTGAACACACCATAGCTTAGTGCATGGTGTGTTTTTTATTAAAATTCTTTTATAAAAATAAGAATTTGCCACTCTCATATATTTTCTCATCGTTGGCAAAAATTTCCCCACCATTCATCATATTGGCAATCATATCCCAGTGAATTGGAGATTGATTTTTACCACCAGTTTGTAGGTAAGATTGTCCTAGTGCCATATGGATAGTCCCTCCAATTTTTTCATCAAATAAGATGTTATTGGTAAAACGTTTAATATTATAATTTGTACCAATCGCCGCTTCTCCAAACCGCCTTGCACCATCCAGCTCAAGTATTTGAGTTAGAAATTTTTCACCCTGTTTAGCTTCCCATTTTTCAACATAACCATCTTTAATCCACAAAGTAATACCCTCCACCCGTTGTCCCATATATATAGCAGGATATGAGAAATGGATTGTTCCGTTAACTGAATTTTCTACAGGCGTTGTATAAACCTCGCCAGAAGGCATATTCGTTTGACCATCAGAATTTATCCAAGTCCTATTTTGGGTAGAAAACGTAATATCAATACCTTCAGCTTTATAACGTATTTTATCTTTCACATTTAATAGGTCAACAATTTGTTGCTGATGCTTACGAACATCTAACCATCGTTGAATAGGATTATCATCAAAAAGATGACAGGCATCAAATACAAATTGTTCATACTCTTCTAAAGACATACCTGCTTCTTGAGCGGATGCATTGGTTGGAAATTGGCAGAGGTTTCGTTTTAAATCTCTAGTAGCAGTACGTTTGAAATATAATTTATTGAGTTCAGCAGTAGCTTTTTTATGAATTCCTCTCTTATTAGAATTGACACTTTGCTCTTCACTTAAATTAAATGGAGCACGTATGAAAAGATAGGCATCAAATTCTCTTATAGCTTTGTCATATAAAGGCGAGATATATTGTAGTTGTAAATCATTTGCTTCTTCATAAAAAATTCGCCCTTGTTCTCTAAAACTTAAACTAACCTCGACATTTGCTCCTTGACGCATGGCTTCCCGATAGATTTCTCGAACTAAAGGCTCGGCTAAGGTTGAAGTTTTAATAAAAAGCCTTTCATTTTCTTGAATTTCAAGACAATAATTAACTAGAAGATTGGCATAATTTTTTAAGATGTTGTTCATTGTGTTGTTTTGAAACAGCTGATAATAAATTTCTTACAAGTAAGGATAAACTTGTATTAGAAACTTATAAAAGTAAAGATATTTTTTATGAAAACTGGTGCTATCAAGTTTTTTTATAAAAACTTCCTAGGCAGTCGTTCTAAAAAAGAAACAAAATAACTTATTAAATGGAGGTGAGGCATTAAAAAGCCAAACTCTATAAATGAACTAGAGTTTGGCTTTTGTATTATATGGCTGTATTCGAGATTAGATTTTATCACCTAATAATATTCATTTTAGGATAATTGTTATTTACTGTATCGCTAATTTTATTTGATGACTATTCTCGTTGTGTTGTAAACGAATAAGATATATACCTTTTGCTATATCTTTAGATTGTATAGTGTTGGTATATTGGTTCAATTGTGTTGTCATGATTTGCTGTCCTGTTATGGATAATAGTTGCATCTGAACAGGGAATGATATGTCTTTTGAAAATTGAATATTGAACTGTTCATTTGCAGGATTAGGAAATAATTTTGTCTGTGCTAAGGAAATTTCTTGACTTGATACTTGGTCAGGATTATTTTTAATTCTGCTAGTGTTGTTACAATCGGATATTATGTTTAAATTCATAATTTGAGAACCATTAGAGTGTAAAGAGAAGTCCACCAATAAATCACTAAAACTTGGGTCTACAGAGGATTCATAGTCTAACTGCACATCATCTGCAAAGTATTTTACTTTTCCACCTTCGAGCTTTATTTTCAATTCTGTACCCGCAGTATATTCTCCTAAATCTTCAGCTACTTTTACCCCCGATTCATAGATGATAAGTTTCTTGTTAGCATTTACATAAAAGGCATAGTTAATTTTATCCCAGCTTGCATCACTATTGCTGTCGGATAGCCCTATGATGGTGTGTCTACCTTCCATTACAGAATAAGTAATAAAATCACCATCGGCTAATCGTATGTTGGTTGCGCCTCCTGCATCGAATTGACTGTTGTGTCCGCCTTGTTTGGTTATGGTATTTCCGTCAATGATTATGTTGACTTGGTCTTCAATGGTATAGTTTTCTTCACAAATTGATGGAGTTTGATTTTGTTCACAGGCTTTATTAAGTGTTAAATCTATAATTTGCGATCCATTAGAGTGTAGAGAGAAGTCCACCAATAAATCGCCAAAACTTGGGTCTACAGTAGATTCATATCCTAACTGTGCATCATTTGCAAAATATTTTACTTTTCCACCTTCGAGCTTTATTTTCAATTCTGTACCCGCAGTATATT
>JAHDBJ010000008.1:0-60540 GCA_020630435.1 Saprospiraceae bacterium | reverse complement strand
TGGTTGCGCCTCCTGCATCGAATTGACTGTTGTGTCCGCCTTGTTTGGTTATGGTTTTTCCATCAACTTCTATATTTACCTGATCGATTATATCGTATGGCGTTTCACAATTGTTTGTAGGATTACAATCACCCACAAAACGTTTTATTCGATTTCCTGCGTTATCATACTCAAATGTCATCTCACATTGAGCATTTAATGTGTATATTGACAAAGTTGCCAAAATGATTAATAATATATTTTTCATTATTTTATATTTTTTACTTTTCATAATATTATCACATCTATTGGGGATGTAATTCACCCAAATAGTGAGAATGTTTTAGAGAAAATTATACTTCCTCTTTTTAATACTTTATGCTTGTCTATTTATATATTTCTTAAGCCTTAATGAAGTAACCTAGTATTGGACATTTTTTTAAAATAAATTTACAATTGCTCGAATATTATCTAGGGGAATGTCAATACTTGTAAGGTATGGACAAATCCACCACTATATTTATATGGTAGATTTGCCCTTATGGTTTTATGTTTGTGGTCTATTTTTGCTTGAAAAGCTTCCAAAAATTACCCGATTCAAAATCTTCATCTCTATAAAATTTACCTGTAAGCCATAACTGGGTACTATCGATATTGGTAATATATAAAGTATCGGAATGAGCATTTTTTTGAACTCGGCAATCTTGTTGAAAATATTGCTTCACATCATTTGAATGAGTGATTGCTTCACCTTTTTTATTTTTAAATCTACCGACAAAAATGAATGTACCATTAAAGATGTACCCCCCTCTATCCATTTTTCGAAATCCATTATTGATGAAATCAATTTCATCTTGTATGAAAACTCTTTGATAAGGTTCCTGATCATAAGTTGTATCTCGAGGAACGCAGGAGTACAATGTTATAACTAATAAGAAAATCAATTTTTTCATTTTCTAGATATTAAAGTATTTTATCGCCTAATTTTAGGGAGTATCCTACACCAGTCTGCCATGAAAATCTTCCTGGCAATGGTGACCAACTTAAACCTGCCGAGATACCATAAGTTCGAAACCCATGAACATCAGGGGAAGCAGATACGGACACTCCTCCATCAATACCTAAACCACCCATAAGCAAAGTTCCGATAGAGCCTCCTACACCAAAACTCATTCCTTTTAATGTTTCGACTGAAAAATAATCTTTTGGACCTGCATAATAATATTCTCCTACTCCAATCCCTCCACTTACATCTAGACCTACAGCAAATCTACCTTCGGTAAATGGTACAAATTTTCCAGCATCATCTCCTCTTAATATTCGAATACCTTGAATTTCGCCCGTAGCACCTCCATCTGCAATTATACTACCGCCTAAAGATACATATTTAGCATCAGCACCACCTAAATGTCTTATTCTACCTGTAATAGCAGCTATAGCAAACCTACCAACTACAAGCGGATCATGCATTGCATGATTTAACCCTCCGATTATTACCCCTTTAGTTATTCCTTTTACAAGATCTCCTCCTGCTATTTTTGCTGCTAAACCACCACCTACTCCTCCATAGATAATCTGTGTGCCAGGATTTAATTCATAGTGAGCTGCTACTGATGAAAAACCTGATGCTATGGCTCCTGTTATGAATGCTGTTGGTGAATTATCTCCTGAAATCATAGAGATAGCAGCACTACCTATACCATGTGCTATCGCTTTTCCTATTTTAAGACCAAATGTCATCTTCTGAGGGCTTGGGAATAAGTTTCCTATTCCACCAGATACTGCACCACTCAAACCTCCAAATAAAGCTGCTTTTCCTGCTCCTTTAAAGAAAGGTTTATTATACAAAACATTTTGGATACCATTCGAAGCTATTCCTATAAAAGCGCCCAATATAGCATTAACAATAAACTCTCCATCAGGATCCGTATATTTTAGTGGATTATTTAGGGCATAAGAATAGCGATTGTAATTTTGCGTATAATCAGGTAGTTGTATATTATTATCAACACTTAGCATTCTACCAACTACAGGATCGTATAAACGTCCATTCATGTTAATAAGTGCAAATTCTTTTAATTGTTCATGTCCTGTATATCCTCTATACAACCATGATGGATTGGTAGAAGGAACACCAACATAAGTCCAGTTATTCGGATTCCTAAAACGCCCCCATGCATCAAAGTTTTGATTTGCGACTATAGTACCATTACTATCCGTAACTTTGAGTATTGAACCTAAGTGGTCGGTATAGGAATAATAGGCATCTCCTACAGTTGATCCTTGAGTATTTGAAATAATAATTACGCCATTTCCTACATAGTGGATGTGATTGGTTCCTTGATTGGTTTCTTGACGCTCATAATCTCCTAGATAATACTTTACGTCTATACCAATACCGCTTTGCTTAAGTACAGCTTTTCTTCTTTGAAGATTAGAACCATCTCTATAAACTAATTCATAGTCTCCTTCTGTTATTCTTTCAGGTTGTAGGTAAGAACTATAAACAATATCTTGATCGTTTTGAGAAATGTTGACCTCATTATCAATTTTTACTAAAGCATTAATTTTATTATTGTCATAATGGTATAAATCTCCTGCATCAGATTTAGAATTAATATTTCCATTAGCAGTATATGTTAAACTGATGGAATTCATACCATCAACAGTTGAGCTAGTCAAACGGTTAAGGTTATCGTAAGTGAAATCCTCCGTTAGATTATAAATTGCATCTTTTCTTTGCAATAAATTACTGGATTGATAATCCCAGACCATTCTATAGTCCTCTATACCTTCTGTGTAATATCTAGTAGGTATTCCATATTGATATTCTCTTGAACTGGTCTTATTGTTACCAAAGGTATAGGATGTTACTTGTGCATAACTATTCATGCCATTATTTTCGTAGAGTAATTGACCGTTGTTGTCTTTTATTTTAGCCAATATTCCATTCGAACTATATTCATAATTAACGATTACACCTGATGGGAATTTTTTTGCTAATAGGTTACCATATTGAGAATAAGTTTGATTTGTAGTGATGAAAATTTCACCGTCAATAGTTACCTTGATTGACTTTGCACGACCAAAATTATCATAGGTGAACTCTTCTGTGTCTCCGTTGAAGTTGATGATCTTTTTTACTTTATTTAAGGACGTTCCTGGAGTCGTAAAATATTCATAACTGATAGTGCCTTCTTCACCAACTCGGGTTAGTTTTCTACCCAATAAATCATAGGTGAAACTATGAGTGTCACCATTCGCTCCTGTTTGACTTTCTAACTGTCCTAAAGCATCGTAAACATAGTTTGTTGTCCCTCCATTTTTATCTATCAGGCTTGTTTGTTTGCCATAGGCATCATAAATATTTTCTATAAGGGTAGTCGTTCCATTTTTCACACGAATCATCTTTCCTTGACTATTATATGTATAATCTAGTGTACCTCCATTATCAGTTGCTTGTATTGTTTTTCCAGTAGCATCTGTTTTTTTGAAGGATACTTGACCAGCAGGATTTGTAAGGGTTGTTTTTAAATATCTATTTGCACCAGTTCCTAAATAAGCATATTCAAAAGTCGTTGTACCAATTGGGTTTATGGTACTAATAACTCGATTGTATTCATCATAATGATTGGTTGTAATAAACGGCGTTTCACCCAATTTATATGGGGCAGTTGTCGTTTTTAAATTACCTCTGCTATCATAGGTTTTTTTCTCTGTGACCCATTGATTTTGATATAATTCAGTAACTTTTTTAACATCTCTACCTAATACATCATAATATACTAGAATATCGGGTCTTCCAGGATGCTCCGTCTTATGATAAGAAACGGTATTTTCATTATTATTAATATTCCATACGTACGTCTCGTTTACTTCATATCCTTCAGGCTTAGTCGTTTTTACCAGACGACCAAATGCATCATATTCAAAAGTCGTTGTTAAACCATTAATTCCTGTAATAGAAAGGGGCTTACCCCATCTGTAATCAAATATACTTGGCTCGGTTGTTTGTCCCAAAGCATTTGTTGATGTTAATGCAAACCTTCCTTTACTATCGAATGTAAAAGTCTTAGTACGTGGTGTCAAACCTGATGGATTAATGGTAACAGAAGTTTGATTCCCTAAGTTATTGTAAACATAAGAAGTTGTGGTACTTTTCGGTAATCCATGAAAGGTTGTTTTAGATGTTAATTGTCCTAGATTATTATAGGTATTTTGAACTGTCGAACTATAGGCATTTTGACCAATTCTAGTATTGGTTGAAGTTATTACTGTTGGTTTATTTGGAATTAAACTTCCATAGGCTTCATATGTCGTATTAATTGTCGAACTATTCACAATAGTACCATCAGAATATCTATTAGTATAGAGAGTCGTCACATTGCCATAATTATCATAATTGCTATAACTTGTAGTTGTTTTCCACCTAGAGATAAAATCTTCGTTAGAACTACTTAGTGTTTTTAACCAGTATCGTTTATTTCCTAGATCTTCAATTTCATAATTCGAGATAGATGTATTGATTAGTTGATTATTGGAAATCTTATAATTACTTGTTTTATAGGGGTAAGATATATTATAATTATCGTGTTCGAATTTATTTTCTACTACGGTCTTGACACCGCTATTGTAGTCGTAAGACTTAATTTTTGTAAACCCTAATATACCTCTACCTTTCTTATCTATTTTGTAGTCTTCATATTCGTATGAAATTGAACTTATATCTCCAAGACCATCCGTTGTCTTAAATTCTTTTACTAGGGTAATTGGCAAATTATAAATATAAGAATCGTCTTCTACTGTTTTTTGATAGAACGTTTCATCAGAAGCATCATTCATTTTTTGATAGACCCATTCCGTCAAATGCCCCTCTCCATTTATGATTTGCTCTACATAATGTTCATTTTTTTCTTTATTAAAATGTAATATAGTATAATCTTCAAAAATAGAAGTTCGGTTAAGTAATTCGGGACGCCCATCTCCATCTGTATCAAAAACAGCAAAAGGCATATCTTTTAACTTTTCACTATGATAATATGCTTTTTTATAAAATCCTTTTCCTGTACTATAATATATATTGATTACAGAGGCGGAGGATAGTATATTCCAACCATGAAGAATATCCATTTTTCCATCGCCATTAAAATCTAAGATCCTAACTTTATCTGGTTCAGAACCTTGAAAATCAGGGTTTCTATCTTCAAACGTGAACGGTTCCGTAATAAATGTTTTGCCTGTTGAGACAACTTTAGACCAAGGAGAGCCTGAAGTCGTTCCATCTCTTTTTAGAAAATCAGTTTTTCCATCACCATTAAAATCTCCAGTAAATACTTGATTACCCCAAGCTGTTTGTCCATACGAAGAACTATATAAAGAAACAAGTTGGCCATTTTCAATAGCTAATACTTCTAGTAAAGTAGTATTATAAGCTCCCTGCCCAACAAGAAGTAATTCTTGTTTACCGTCACCATCAAAGTCAATAACATTGTAATGCTTTGCATCGTCAAAGTCTTCTATATCGAATAAATTACCACTACCCGTAATTTCACCACTACATGAGCATTTTAATCTTCGCTTGTTGATATCGGGGTTTTGGGGATCTAAACCAGTATTTCCCAAAAAAGTTAAGACATCTATTACTCCATCACCATCAAAATCTCCTGTACGGATATAATTGTTAATGTTCGTAATTACTTTATATGTTGAATGTGCAATATATGAAGCAGAATAAGTATATGAGGTAGCATTATTTTCAAAAGAGTAAATTCTTTGTCGACCAACTACCAATTTATCATCTGTAATAGTTGTTTCAATGACTAATACATTATCTTTCCCATCTCCTGTATAATCACCAACCAAATAGGAATGTTGATGGGGAATTTTTTCATCTCCTACAATCTGATACTCAGGAATACCTTCAGAAGATAACTGCACATTATTAATACTTGGAGAAGATGCACCATTTTTTAAGATAGAGAAAGCTTTGTCATAATTAAACCCATTGTAAGAATCAATATCTGAAACTAACATATCAGAATTTCCATCTCCATCATAATCTCCCGAAATAAGCCTCATTGCTTGGTAGGGGTAGGATAAATTTAATGTTAGAGGACTTGTTTCTAGTAGGTTATTCTTTTGACCATATTTTACAATAGTAGAATTCAATGCTGTTCCATCTGTTCCTTTTTCAATAATTTCTTTTAAGTAAGAATTGATTTCATCCTTCCCATAATTAAAATGATACGATTTAAAAGATTGATTATTATCAGCAGTAATTGTAATATTATCTAAAAGGTATTTTGTTTCGAAAGCTCGACCGCTTAAATATTGTATATTTTGATCAAACCTTGTTTTGTAATTAAATTTAACCTTATTATATGGAGATAAGCCTGCATTCTGATTTCCAGTATAGTTGATTTCATCAATGATACCTTCACTTTTATTAGAATCATCTACTTTATATTTATATTCAATATAGTTACCATCGGGATGTATAACTTTATTTAATAACCATATCATTGGACTTTGAGAAAGGAAACCAGTTGTTTTGTACCTTGAATCAGGTGTATTTCCATATTCCATGATTATCCCCTCTTTAGTGACTACTTTAAAATAACTAAAAGCAAGACCACTTTCTAAAGATATAGTCGAAAAACTTTCAGCCTCAGTACTATAAACCGAGCTAAGTTCACCGTGTTCTCCAGATTTGAGAATGAGTCTTGCTCCATCTAGTACTAAAGCATCATCATTTTCTATCTGTATTGAAGCAATTTCATTATCAAAATACTCACTTTTGTTTGTTCTAGAAATTGCAGATAATCCTTGTATATTCCAACCAATGCCAAGCAATCCGTCACTTACTTGTGAGGTGTAACCTATAGAAATGCTTGGTGTTACGTTATTTGTACCTGAAGGTAAAGCTATAGGTACATTGTATGTTGCCATTCCAGCAGATACACCTCCTTCAGCACTAATGCTTCCTACTGGAAGACTAGTGTCTATTGTTTTTTGAAATGTTGCATCATTGTATAATGGGGAATAGTCTATATCTTGGGCAGAAATATTTTTTGTTCCAAAACATAATATGAATACCCATATCATCCAAAATGGATACTTATTTATACGGAATAAATTTATATTTTTTAGTCTCACTTTATTAGCTTTTAAATTTTAGTAAAAATCTTGTCTTTTGTTCATGATATTTTTAATCATTTGAATCATGAATTGGCTTGGAAATTTCCTGTATTTAAATACAATTGTTTATTTGGTGAGAACTTAGAGATGTAACCTAAAGTCAAGGACTTTTTTTAAGAATAGATATTGTTTAAAGGTATAATTTATATTTAAAAAGCTGTTTTTGAGTTGTTTATAATAGATTGGAAAAGATTTTTTAAAAAAATAAAAATATTCTATAACAATATAAAATCTGGAGTGCAAATATTTTATGAATGATTCTAATGTTGAAAATTATCGATTTAAAGACTAGTGAGACAACTGTTTATATTCGTAGTACAAAGTTCTAAGAGGGAGATTAAGGCTTTATACACATTGTAATAATTAAAATATATTATTATGTTCTAGACTTAATAGATAGAGTATCAGTTACTTAATAATTTTTGATAGGAAATGTGAGTAAATATTTTAAAAATATTTTAAAAAATACTTGTATTGTAGAATAAAATTTTACTATATTTGAATTAAATAAAATTTAATAGCACATATAAGTTGTGTTATAAAATTAAACTGAAGTCGTTTGTCAAGCTCAACATTTTTAAAATTAGAGTTAAGCTCAAGCAAACTATGGCGGGCCTTAGAACTAGCTATGCCTTAAAAAGCTATCCAGGTTGGTTTTCTGTTTACAATATATATAAAGTACTGTCTTTTTTATATTCGGAACAGACAAGGGGATTCCAGAACAAGCAAGGCGGCTCTATCCGTGTCTTTTTAGGGTTTTGAAAAACCTATTTCAGTTTTCAAATTTATTTTAAATGGTGTCTTTAAGTTGAATCGTCAGTTGCTAGGCAATTAGTAACTGACGGTTTTTTTTACACCTAGCATAATATTATTGGAAATAATCAAAAGAATTTTCTTATTTTGAACTATCTTTGAAAAAAAAGTATTATAAATTATCGATGCTGCTTTATTAAGTAGGTATTATTTTTTAATTAAATATTTTAAATATTGGCAAGAGGATTTAGAAGAAACAACAGAACGAATAACAACACTCCAAAACACAGGATTAACAACTACATTAGAGTCCCTGAAGTACGATTGGTGGGAGATAATCTGGAAGAACTAAGCAATGAAATTGGGCGAAAAATCGAATCTGGAGTATATTCCACTCGGCAATGTATTGAGTGGGCAAATGCTTTGGGACTTGATCTCGTAGAAATTTCTCCCAAAGCAAAACCTCCAGTTGTTAGGATTATTGACTATAAAAAGTTCCTTTACCAAAAAAAGAAAAAAGAAAAAGAGCTTAAAGCAAAAACTGCAAAAACGGTTATCAAAGAGATTCGCTTTGGGCCTAATACGGACGATCATGATTTTGATTTTAAAGTAAAGCACGCCAAAAAATTCTTGGAAGATGGTGCTAAGGTAAAAGCTTTTGTGCAGTTTAAGGGGCGTACAATCGTGTTTAAAGATAGAGGTAAACTTTTATTGCTTAGATTTTTAAATGAATTAGAAGAGCTTGGAAGCGCAGAAGATTTACCAAAGTTGGAAGGACGAAGAATGTTTGTCATTGTATCGCCTAAAAAAGTTGCTAAGAAAAAATAGATTCAACTCCTTGATTGTCGAATATGAATTTGCCATCTGATAGCCGTGTTTGGATATACCAATCTAATCGTATTCTGAATCCCTCAGAACGAGACAAGATTCAACAGTATCTTAATCAATTTACAGTTCAATGGACTAGTCATAGTCAAGCCTTAAAGGCTAATGCAATGGTTGTTCATGACTGTTTTTTAGTGCTTATGGTTGATGAAAGTCAAGCTGGAGCAAGTGGTTGTTCGATAGATAAATCTGTTCATTTTATGCAACAAATTGGACAAGAGTTTGAATTAGACTTATTCGATAGAATGAGTTTTGCTTTTCAAAAAGATCAAAAAATTGAAGTCGTTCCTAAAGATACTTTTGTAGCACTTTATACTCAAGGTATTATTGATGATAATACCTTAGTTTTTAATAACCTTGTGAAAAATAAAAAGGAATTTGAAACACAGTGGCTCGTTCCCTTAAAAGATAGCTGGCATAAGAATTTTGTGTAGTTAGACTTTCCATTGCTTCAAATTTGTTGCTGATGCATAAGAGGTTAATAATCTTTCGGCTAGTGGAGTGGTATTGTCTAGGTAAGATTTTCTATTATCAAAATCAATAATAACCATCAGAAATCTTTGTGTATTCATGGTAACACTTGTTCTAGGAGAATCACTAGTAGGACTACCAAATGCTCCTAACTGGTCTCTAAACACAGGTAGACAATCTATATTCAATTTTCCACGACCAATCCCTTCATAGGCTTCATTGGGTTTACCAATACCAAAAGTAACTTCTCCCTCTATAGCATTAACATCATATCCCCCAATAGAAAAACCTGATGCTATAGACGTTAAATTTACCAAATCGACTACATTATTAATTTGATATAGGCCTTTACCTTGAATAATCCTTCTAGATAAAGCTTCTGCCGATAACCTATAACGGCTCGGATCTTTTCCTATACTTTTATACGCAATTCTTGAAGCCGCAATATTAGGCGTCTTGCTGATACGTTCAATGGTTAGTATTTTCAACATCTCTGTGATATTGTAATCGATTTCTTTCCATAATTCTTTAGTCTCCTTTTCTAATACGACATCACATTCAAGGCAAGCTAATTTTAAATAGGGACACTTTTCCAGTAATTCATCGGCTATTTTTATCTTTGTCATAAAATTTAATTCATTGGTGAAATACGAAGAGATTATACAAGCTATCAAACAAAAGGATTACAAACCAGTATATTTTTTGCATGGTGAAGAATCCTATTATATTGATTTAATTGCCAAATATATAGAAGAAAATGTATTAAATGAAGCCGAAAAAGGGTTTAATTTAATCACACTTTATGGTAAAGAAGTTGATTTCAAGAATGTTGTTGACAATGCTCGGCGTTATCCTATGATGGCACAATACCAGGTCGTTTTTTTGAAAGAGGCACAAGAAATGAGAACATTATCCGATTTGCAATCATATGTCGAGCAGCCTTCCCCTAGTACCTTGTTGGTGATTTGTCATAAACACAAACGCTTAAAATTTAATACGAAATTTGGAAAAGCGGTGAAGAAAAATGCTGTAGTATTTGAAGCGAAAAAATTATATGACAATCAAATACCAAGTTGGATAAATGATTATCTCTCACAAAAAGGTCTTAGCATTGATGGAAGTGCATCTGCCCTCGTTGCAGAATATTTAGGGACAGATTTGTCTAAGATTTCAAATGAGTTGGATAAACTAGTTTTGAATGTTTCGAAAGGGACAAAGATAAGCACTACACATATTCAAGATAATATAGGGATTAGTAAGGACTATAATGTTTTTGAATTACAAGAGGCTTTGGGGAATAAAAATCAACAAAAAGCTCAGCGTATTGTCTTTCATTTTGCAGCTAATGAAAAGAAAAATCCATTTCCCTTAGTAGTAGGAACATTATATAATTTTTTTAGTAAGACATTTGCAACACATCAATTCAAGCAACTCAACGATTTAGATCTAGCAAAAGGACTTGGTTTTTATCCTAAGAATGCATACGCTGCAACCTATCAGGTCAAAAAATATAGAAGTGCTATGAAAAACTATCCTATTTCTAAATTACATCAGATCTTTACACTTTTAAGAGTCTACGATCTGAAATCTAAAGGACTGAATTTTGATACTACAGGTAAAGAAAGTGGAGCTTTATTAAAAGAACTTATATATAAGATTTTGAACTAATAGGCTCTAATATCCTTCTTTTCCATATAATTGATAAAAGCTCTATTGACGACACGATTACCACCAAGGGTTGGGTAGATTCCTGAAAAATACCAGTCGCCCAAATTATTAGGACAGGCTTTATGGAGTCCTTCAAGAGTCTGGTATACAACATCAACTTCAATTTTTATATCATCAGGGGTAACAATTTGAGCTATTTTTTTTGAAATCTGCTGGTAGGAAAACAAATTATAGAGTGAAATTACTTCATTGTTTATTTTGTTGATAGGAAATTTTTCTTGAGCCTTACAGCGCTTGTATGTTTTCTCTAATAGTTTTTCTTTTCCTGTTTCTTTCAGCAAGGCGACCAACGCTTTAAAGGCTACAAAGTCTCCCATCTTTGACATATCAATACCATAACAATCGGGATAACGGATTTGGGGGGCAGAAGAAACAATAATTATCTTCTTTGGTTTTAATCGAGAAACAATTCGAATAATACTATTTTTTAAAGTTGTTCCCCTTACGATGGAGTCGTCAATTAGAACTAAGGTGTCTTTTTCATTTTCTACGATACCATAAGTCACATCATATACATGAGAAACTAACTCCCCCCTAGAGACATCATCCGCAATGAAGGTACGAAGTTTCGCATCCTTTACAACTAGTTTTTCTACTCTTGCTCTAGTCGAAAGGATTTTACGGATTTTTTTCTTACTTGGTTTTTTTAGTTTTAAAATATCTTTTGTACGCTTTTGATTTATAATTTCCTCAACACCTTCCAAAAAGCCATAAAAAGCTGTTTCTGAGGTATTGGGAACAAAAGAAAAAACCGTTCGTTTGAAATCGAAATTTACAGATTTCATAATAGGTAAAGCTAATTGCTTACCCAATTTTTTACGTTGTAAATAAATTTCTCTATCTGTTCCTCTAGAAAAATAAATAGATTCGAAGGAGCAAGACTTTCTTTCTTTTATATTAGTGAAGGGGACTTCACTAATAAATCCTTTTTTCTTAACAATTAAAGCGTGAGCAGGTTTTAGTTCACAAATTTTAGTATGATGAACATTAAAGGCCGTTTGTATTGCAGGACGTTCAGAAGCTACTACGACTACCTCATCATCCTTATAATAGAAAGCAGGTCGAATACCTGAAGGATCACGCATTACAAAAGCATCACCATGTCCTATCATACCAGCCATAACGTAGCCACCGTCGAACTTTCTAGCAGCTCGTTGAAGAATCCTCTGTACATCCAACTCATCAAAGATTAAGTCATTGATTGATTGATTATTAATCTCTTCGTTATTATACCAATCAAATACTCGTTGTACTTCCTCATCTAGGAAATGTCCGATTTTTTCTAAAACAGTAACCGTATCTGTTTTTTCTTTTGGATATTGACCAATCTCAATTAGTTCTTGGATCAATTCATCTACATTCGTAAGGTTGAAATTTCCTGCAAGCACTAGGTTTCGACTAATCCAGTTATTTTGTCTTAAAAAAGGGTGACAAGATTCTGTACTATTAATACCATGTGTTCCATATCGGAGATGCCCCATTAGCAATTCTCCAGTATATGGAAGGTGTTTCTTTAGCCAAGTAGGATTATTGAGTTTTTTATCTGAAATTTTATTGAAATAATTATGTATATGTTCAAAAATTTCCTTGATACTGTCACTTTTGTTGCTTCGGTGTCGACTAATGTAACGATTACCAGGAGGAACATCTAGTTTTATAGTTGCAACACCAGCACCATCTTGCCCTCTATTCCGTTGTTTCTCCATAAGCAAATACAGCTTGTTCAAACCATATAATGCTGTTCCATATTTTTTATGATAGTACTCAAGCGGTTTTAATAATCGAATAAAAGCGATTCCACACTCGTGTTTTATTGCGTCACTCATTGAACATTTAGACTGTAAGAGGTTGTTTTAGAATAAAAATCAGAAGCCGCAAAATTACGCCTAATTTATAACAAGTTCAATTATATTTCTTGCATTTAAGAATGACTGTTGATAAAGTGTGAATAATTGATTTGCAATGAGGGGGTAAAACCTGTACTTTTGTTGGAGAAAGATTACTTTAGGAAACTATGTTATATGGATAATATCAAAAATATCACCATTCTAATTGCAGGACGTCCTTATCCTTTAAAAATAAAAGAAAATGATGAGCATGTAGTACGAAAAATAGCTAAAGAATTGAATGAAATGGTGAATCGCTTTCAATTAAAGTATGCCAATAAAGATAAACAAGACTGTCTGGCAATGGCATTATTGACTTATGCAGTCGATTTACAGAAAGCTAAAAAGGAGGTTACAAGTCAAGAAGTTGATGATAAGTTAGATAGTTTAGATAAATTCTTAGAGCATTTAATTAATTAATGGGGACAATACACGATTTTTTTACAAGTCAATTATTAGAATGGTATAAACCGACACAACGACCACTACCTTGGAAGTCAGAAAAAAATCCTTATTATATATGGCTTTCTGAAATTATCCTTCAACAAACGAGGGTGGAACAAGGACGTGCGTATTATGAAAAGTTTAAAAAAAATTATCCGACTGTTCAAGATTTAGCAAACGCTGGAGAAGATCAAGTCCTTAAAAATTGGCAAGGGCTTGGCTATTATTCTAGAGCAAGAAATTTGCATCAAGCAGCTAAATATATTGTGAGTGACTTGGGTGGGAAATTTCCAGCAACCCATGAAGACATTTTAAAACTGAAAGGGGTAGGAGAATATACTGCGGCAGCAATTGCTTCTTTTGCATATGACTTACCTTTTGCAGTATTGGATGGGAATGTCTTTAGAGTCTTATCGAGGTTTTTTGGTATAAAAACACCGATTGATACAGGAGAAGGAAAAAAAGAATTTAAGAAACTGGCTCAAAAATTACTACCACCTCTAGAAGCAGCAAGATATAACCAAGCCATAATGGATTTTGGGGCAACCATATGTATGCCTAAAAAACCTAAATGTGTATCTTGTCCCTTTAGAAGCGAATGTAGTGCATTTATAAATAAAAATATAACTTTTTTGCCTATAAAGGCAAAAAAAACATTTAAAAAAGAACGTTTTTTCCATTATTTGCGTTTAAATATTGGGGATTTTGTATATTTACATAAGCGTTCGGAAAAAGATATATGGCAGCATTTATATGAATTTCCATTGTATGAAGCAGATAGAATACTAGATGTTGAAACAGTAAAAAATAAAGCCTTTGATGGCTTACTTGAAGGTGTTAACATTGTTATAAAAAGGCAGTCAAAAGTATATAAACAAGTGTTGAGTCATCAAAAAATTTCAGCAATTTTTATGGAATTTGAATTGTTAGATGCTCTAGTTGATAGAAATAACAATTGGATACAAATTAAAAAAGAGCGCTTAAAGGAGTATGCATTTCCAAAAATAATAGATTTGTATTTGAATGATAATTCCTTATATTTAAATTTATTCTAAAATCATTTAAAAAGAAAAAAATGGTAAACCAAGTAACTTTGATTGGAAGATTGGGAGCAGATCCTGAAGTGAGAAGACTAGAGTCAGGAGTAGCAGTAGCTAGATTGAGAATGGCAACAAATGAATCATACAAGGACAAGAATGGAGAATGGCAAGATATAACTGAATGGCATACTGTAATTCTTTGGCGTGGTGCTGCTGAAAGAGCAGAAAATCAACTTAAAAAAGGGAATTTAATATATGTACAAGGAAAACTAACTACTAGAAAGTGGCAAGATAAAGATGGTAATGATCGGTATAATACTGAAGTGTCTGGTAATATATTTCGCTTACTTGAAAGGAAAGAACAACAAGGAGGAGGTAATTATTTCCCAACAGAAGAACCTCCAAATGTTAATACTAAAACAGAAACAACAGAAACAGCTACTCCTGTAGTTGAAGACAATTCGGATGCAATAGCAGATGACTTACCATTTTAATAGTAAGCAGGATATAATATGGTCAAGATGATTTGTATCAATTTTGACCATGTTTATATTTATAAATTTGTAATTTAGAGTTTAAAAGCAGGTTTTGTTCAAAATAAAAGCCTGTGGTATTGCCCAACATTTAATTAAATAACTCAATTTCAAATTGGAAACAGAACTTAGTTGTTTCTTGACAAGCAAATTAGCCGCCAGTATTCTTTTATTCTCTACGGCTACACCTAATCTTTTATTTCCTTTATTTATTGTTTTAATACTATTGGTTTGCTCGGCATTGGTATCGGGTTCAGAAGTAGCCTATTTTGGGATTACCCACAATGATATTGAAGAATTGAAACAAGAAAAAGAAGTATCAGGAGAGCGAGTTGTGCGACTTGTCGAAAAACCAAGATATTTATTAGCAACCATTCTTATTGCAAATAATTTCATCAATATTGCCATTGCGATATTGTCGAGCTATGTTTTAATGAACGCAATCCCTGATAACTTCTTCTTAATGATAGGGAAGAGTCTTGCGCCTATATTTACAGGATTCTGGGAAATTATTAATACAGTAACAAGCATTATCGGAATTCCTATAACTACAGAGGTAAGTGCTTTGGCTGTATCAAATAATATTAATTTCGTTGTCAATATAGTTTGTGTTACCTTCATCTTAGTATTGTTTGGAGAAGTTGCCCCTAAGGTTTATGCCAAATTAAACGGACTGAAACTAGCACGTTTTATGTCTAGACCCTTGACATTTCTGGATAAATTATTTTACCCACTAAGTAATATTTTGGTTAAAAGTACCCAAATCATTGAAAAACGCTTAGAGTCTAGAACAGCAAAAATCAATGCTGAAATGCTAGAAAATATTGATGATGCGATAGACTTGACGGTAAGCCACGAAATAGATTCTGCTAAAGATGTAGATATATTAAAAAGTATTGTGAAATTTAGTACAACATCTGTTAAACAAGTGATGCGTTCAAGAGTAGATGTAATAGCTATAGATTTTAGGATGGATTTTAAAACCATGCTTAAAATAATGAAAGAAGCAGGCTTCTCTCGTTATCCTGTTTACGACGAAGATTTTGATAATATTATGGGCTTGCTTTATACAAAAGATTTGCTTCCGTATTTAGAAGAAGATGAAAATTTTGAATGGCAAGAGTTAATCAGAACAGAAGTGATTTATGTGCCTGAATCAAAAAAAATTAGTGATTTATTAAAAATTATTCAAGAAAAACGCACCCATATGGTTATTGTAGTTGATGAATATGGTGGTAGTTCAGGTATCGTAACCCTTGAAGATATAATGGAAGAAGTTATTGGAGAAATCAAAGATGAATTTGATGCCGATGCTGAGATTGACTATGAAAAAATAGATGAACATAATTATGCTTTTGAAGGCAAAACGATGTTAAACGATGTGTGTCGAGTGGTAGGAATAAGCACGGACGCTTTTGATGAGATTAAGGGAGACTCTGATTCTGTGGCAGGGTTAGTGATAGAGGTATTAGGGCGAATACCCAAAAAAGATGTAGAAATAAAATACCAACAATATATCCTAAAAGTCCTTTCCGCTAATCATAGAAGAGTTGAGAAAGTACAGCTTACTTTATTGGAACGGTAAGCATACAATTGGATAAACTGTATATTCAATGTCAGCACAAAGAAAAATTGGAAAATGTATTCAATGTGATAATGAAGTTATAGGTCAATTTTGTTCAAATTGTGGCAAAGCCCAAAGCATAAAAAGAATAGACGGACAATACATTTTGTCTGAGATAAGAAGTGTTTTGAATCTAGAAAAAGGAATATTCTTTACTATAAAAGAATTACTTTTGAGACCAGGGATAAATATACAAAAATTCATCATTGAAGATAGGAATCGATTGGTCAAACCAATTGTCTTCATTATAATATGCTCATTGGTTTATACACTTATGCAACAAGGTTTAAACTTTGAAGATGGGTATGTAAATTATTCTTTTAGTGAAGAATCGACAGCTACAATAATTTTTCGTTGGTTATCAAATAATTACGGTTATACAAATATTTTGATTGCCATATTTATTGCTTTTTGGATTAAAATTTTTTTTAGAAAACATAACTATAATTTTTTTGAAATCCTTATCCTTTTATGTTTTGTAATAGGAGTTGCGATGCTAATATTTTCATTTTTTGGAATTATTGATAGGCTGATAAGTTTAGCTATTATTGATAAAGGATTTTTAATTGGGGTTTTATATATCTCATGGGCAATAGGACGATTTTTTCAAAAAGGAAAAATAGGGAGTTATGTAAAAGGATTTTTTAGTTATATGTTAGGAGTACTATCATTTACCTTAGTTGTAATGGCTCTTGGAGCTATGATAGATTGGATTAAATAACTTCAATGAAAAAATAATTAAGTCAAATGCCTGAATTCAATAAAATTGACATAAAATTAAAGAACAATAAGATCGTTACGATTAGGCGTGGTGAGGTTTCAGATGCTCAGGATTTATTGGATTTAATCAAAGCATATATTCCTCAAAGTAAATACATTCCTAAACTTGAAAAGGAAATAAAATTAACCTTAGAACAGGAAGAAAAATGGATTGATGCTTTTCTAAAATCAAAAAATTCAATTTTATTAGTCGCAGAATATGAAAATCGACTAATTGGGAATATCGATTTGACAGGAAATCCTAGAGCGATTATGAAACATACAGCTGTAATTGGTATGGGAATGCCTAAAGAATGGCGTAATAGCGGATTAGGAACAGCATTATTAAAAGAAGTCATTGGGTGGGCAAGACAAAATCCAATCCTAGAATTAATCTGGTTACAAGTCTATACTGAAAATGTCTTAGGAGTAAATTTATATAAAAAAATGGGATTCAAAGAAAATGGAATACTAGAGGGTTTTTTTAAAAGAGATAATGTCTACTTTGATCAACTTACTATGTCAATGATTGTAAAATAAAAGTGGTTATAGAAAGATAAATCGAACCAAAACCACCTCCCTTTTTTGACCTATACTAATAATATCTTACCTTTGCCTGAATTTTAGTGTTTAAATTTCTACCCACATTGGAATAAAAATTAAAATTTTAAAACACGATGGATTTAAAATCCCGTATTGACCTTACGCACTTACCTGAACACATTGCCATTATCATGGATGGTAATGGACGTTGGGCAAAACGACAGGGACAGCCCAGAGTTTTTGGACACCGTAATGGCGTGAAAGCCGTAAGAGAGGCAACCGAAGCAGCAGCAGAGTTGGGGGTAAAATACATGACCTTATACGCCTTTTCTACAGAAAATTGGAATCGCCCAAAATTTGAAATCAATGCTTTAATGACTTTATTAGTAAAGACATTGAGAACAGAAATCAATACACTCAATGAAAATGATATTAGACTAGAAGCGATAGGCGATATAACCAAATTACCTTCCCAATGTTATAAAGAACTAATAGAAGGAATAGAAAATACAAAAAATAATAAGCGAATGACATTAGTGCTAGCACTAAATTATAGTGCTAGGTGGGAAATAACCGAAGCGGTTAAAAAAATTGCAGAAGGTGTTGCCAATAAAGAAATACTCCCAGAACATATTGACAAGCGCATTTTTGAAAATGCCTTGACAACGAAAGGCATTCCTGACCCTGAGTTATTGATTCGAACGAGTGGAGAAGCTAGAATTAGTAACTTTTTACTTTGGCAAATTGCCTATACCGAACTTTATTTTACAAAAATATTTTGGCCCGAATTTAGAAAAGAACATCTTTACAAAGCAATATTAGATTTTCAATCTAGAGAAAGACGGTTTGGGAAAACCAGCGAGCAAATTGTAAAATAAAATTCATCATTTTGCTTATGCTAAAGCATTCATCTTTCTAAAAAATTATTATGCTCACTATTGATCCTTCTAAGACATCTACTAGGGATTTACATCAATATTTACTAGGAGCAGTTGCGCCACGTCCTATTGCTTTTGCAAGTACCATTGATGAACAGGGACGTCCAAATATAGCTCCTTACAGCTTTTTCAACTGTTTTAGTTCTAATCCTCCTATTCTGGTCTTTTCATCTAATCGGCGGGTGGTAGATAATCAAACGAAAGATACTTTAGCCAATATACAAGCCACAAAGGAAGTCGTCATCAATGTTGTAAATTATAATATTGTACGACAAATGACGATTGCGAGTATCAGCTTTCCTTCAGATATTGATGAGTTTAAAAAATCGGGTCTAAGTCCTATTGCTTCGGATGTTGTAAAGCCTTTTCGAATTAAAGAATCGCCAGTACAGATGGAATGCACCGTTCGAGAAATTATTACGCTTGGTGATCAAGGAGGGGCAGGACATTTGATCTTGTGCGATGTTGTTAAGATGCATATCGATGAAAATATTTTAGATGAAAATAATCGAATCAACCCTCATAAAATTGATTTGATGGGGCGAATGGGAAGAGCTTATTACGTTAGAGCAAGTGGAGAAGCCATCCATACTATTGTGCAGCCAGTAATGCAGCTATCAATTGGATATGATGCCTTACCGACTAGCTTTAAAGAAAGCACCATTTTATCTGCGAATAATCTGGGACAATTATCGGGAATGCAAGCCTTACCCGATAGAGAGAGTCTTGATATTTTGAAAAAAGAAATGGGCATTCAAAAAATATTAGATGCTAGTAATCCTATTAAACAATTACACCAAAAAGCTAAGGATTTACTAGATAAAGAAGATAATCGAGAATATGCAGCAAAATTGTTATTAATTGCTGATGCATTGATGTAAATTTATTATCATCAAGCAACATTCCAATCGATTTAGTAGTTTTATGAATACAAAAGCATTTCAACTTTAATTCAATGCAACTAAAAGCAGAAAATCTAAGAAAAAAATACGGAAGCCGAGAGGTGGTAAAAGGAGTATCGGTAGAAGTCAATCAAGGGGAGATTGTAGGATTATTAGGACCTAATGGTGCAGGGAAAACGACTACGTTTTATATGGTGGTAGGATTTATCCGACCCAATGACGGCAAAGTATTTTTAGATGAAGAAGAAATTACAAGCCTTCCAATGTATAGAAGGGCAAGAAGAGGCGTAGGTTACCTACCTCAAGAACCATCCGTTTTTAGAAAGCTAAGTGTAGAAGATAATATCAAAGCGGTCTTGGAAATGACAAAGCTCAGCAAAGCAGCACAAAAAGACAAGTTGGAGAGCTTAATAGATGAATTTAGACTTCACAAAGTTCGTAAAAGTAATGGAGATACCTTATCAGGAGGAGAGCGCCGACGTTGTGAAATTGCTAGAGCATTGGCATCTTCCCCAAAGTTTATTTTATTGGACGAACCCTTTGCAGGTATCGATCCTATAGCCGTTGAAGATATTCAATATATTGTTGCTAAACTAAAAACTAAAAATATAGGTATCCTTATTACAGATCACAACGTGCAAGAAACCTTATCGATTACAGATAGAGCTTACCTTATGTTTGAAGGGAATATCCTAAAAGCAGGAACGGCGGAAGAATTAGCAGCTGATCCGATGGTTCGTAAAGTATACTTAGGCGAAAGTTTTGAGTTGCGTCGTAAGGTGATTGACCTAGAAAAGGAGCATTAGAATTCTGAAGTAAAGTGAAATTGTACATCAGGGAAATTCTCTTGCACCATATTCAATATCCATTGTGATTCTGCTAGAAAAACATCTTTCCCATCTAAATCTTTTGCCATATCTCTTTTGCGGCGTGCTAGGAAACTTTCGAGCATCTTATCATCCGCACAACTGATCCAACAGGCTTTATGAATATTTAAAGGCTCATAAGTGCAAGACGCTCCGTATTCATGCTCCAAACGGTATTGAATCACCTCGAATTGTAGCGCTCCTACCGTCCCGATTATTTTGGCATTGTCAAGTTTACGAATAAACATTTGGGCGACCCCCTCATCCATTAATTGTTCCAAGCCCTTACTAAGTTGCTTATATTTCATGGGGTTTGCATTATGAACGACCCGAAATTGTTCTGGTGAAAAACTCGGAATACCTTTAAAATGCAAAACTTCTCCTTCTGTAATGGTATCACCAATCTTGAAATTTCCAGAATCATATAAACCAACAATATCGCCAGGATAGGCACTATCAATAACTTCTTTTCTAGCTGCCATAAAAGAAGTAGGATTAGAAAATTTCATTTTTTTATTATTACGAATGTGTAAATAATTCGTATTGCGTTGAAATTCTCCAGAACAAATCCTTAAAAAGGCGATGCGGTCTCGATGTCGAGGATCAATATTGGCATGAATTTTAAAAACAAAGCCTGTGAAATTCTTCTCCTCAGGAAGCACTTCTCGTTCTTCGGTCACTCTAGGCAAAGGATTAGGTGCAATTTCTATAAAACAATCCAAGAGTTCTTTGACACCAAAATTATTAATGGCACTACCAAAAAAAACAGGCGATATTTCTCCAGTGGTATAAGTGGCTTTATCAAATTCAGGATACACTTCAGACACCATTTCTACCTCGCTTCGTAGTTCTTCCGCAGCTCGTTCTCCTATTCTTTCTTCCAGCTCGGAGTTATCCAAATCTTCAAAGACAAGGGTATCTTCCTCAGATTGTTTACCATGCGGACTAAACAGACATAGTTTTTTTTCATACAAATTATAAACACCTTGAAAACGTTGTCCCATTCCAATAGGCCAACTCAAAGGGCAGACATTAATGCCTAATTTTTGCTCTATCTCATCAAGCAAGTCAAAGCCATCTTTTCCTTCTCTATCTAATTTATTGATAAAAACGATGATGGGCGTTTTTCGCATTCGACAAACTTCGACTAGCTTTTCGGTTTGTGTCTCCACCCCCTTTGCAACATCGATGACGACAATTACACTATCTACAGCCGTTAAGGTTCGGAAGGTATCTTCCGCAAAATCCTTGTGACCAGGCGTATCTAAAATATTTACTTTAACCCCTTTATAATCAAACCCCATTACAGAAGTCGCAACAGAGATACCTCTCTGCTTTTCAATTTCCATAAAATCGGAGGTCGCCGTTTTTTTAATCTTATTAGACTTAACGGCTCCCGCAACTTGTATAGCACCACCAAAAAGCAATAGCTTTTCAGTTAGCGTTGTTTTTCCTGCATCTGGGTGACTAACGATTCCGAAAGTTCGTCGTCGTTTGATTTCGTCTTTGATATTCATGTGCGTTCCTGTGAATGTAATCGTTCAATTCCGCAAATGTAGGGAATTTTGGTAAAGGCTGAAATAATTAGAATAACCTTTGTGAGGTTTTCGTACAAAATTTCAGAGTGGAGCTTTCCATACTAGAATTGTATTATTTTACATTTAGTTGAAAAGTATAGCGTTCATTTTTAGAAGATATTACATTTATTCTATATTTCCCATTCTTTAAGGCGAGTGGTGGAACTTCACTTTTAGTACTTACTTCTATCCTATCAAAAGGGACAGCATTATGGGATTCGTTTTTACGATAGGCTTCAATAATAAAAGGTGGAGATACTTTCTTCAATTGGCGAGCATCAACTTTGATAGGTTTTCTTCCCATTTCCCAGAGCCAACTTGGTCGTTTATTAGAATAAGTAGTTTTAGGCAATACTAGAAGATAATCGAATCGACCATCTATCATTGAAGTTGTATTTCGAAATATTGTTGGTTCTTTAATTGTTTCAGGAACATTTCGTTCATAATATTTAGTTTGAGTAATAGTTAATGGATCAATTCCATTTTCTTTAAATTGGTAGCCCAAGTTTTTTATCCTCCCGATTTTTCCTTCTGAAACATGACTTGCTCCTGCAAAAAGTATAATTTTAGCACTAGGGTCTTTTGCTAGGGTTCGATCAATGATATTCTTATAAGATAATTCCTCTCGTGTTACCTGAGAGCCCGTTCCTTGTGCATCATAAGAGATTAACTCAAAATCTAAAGATTTGGCACGTCTGATAATGTCTCCTAGAGTTACTTCATGGTTATAAAAACCTAATGCTTTTCTTGGTTCTGAATGTATGTTTTGTTGAGCCTGCTTGTCAAAAAATAGAGATTCTAGTGCTAGATATTTATAGCCTTTAGTTTTTAAAATTGGCAATAAATCATAAACCGTTTTTCGAAAATATGCAATAGGGTGTAGTTCATTGATAGCAAAGACTTTTGCCTCGTCTTTTTTTAGGTTTTGTACAAATGCTTTTAAGAAAGTACGATCATATTTTTTAGAAAATAAAGAATCTGGAAAATTTGAATAGGCTGCTTTAGGATAGAAAATACTTTTTGTCATATTGCCTAAAGAATCAAAAACCATCATATCGGTAGGTTGTAACCTTGCTTTATCATATATTTTGATGGCTTCCGAGTAATTCCCTAAATAAGATTCTAGTAAAGAGAGAATATCATAAAAATGCCTTTTTTGAAGTCCCTCTTTTGGCTCAGACTCGGCATTTCGAAAAGCGAGTAATTTTTCATAGTCTAGTTCAGATTGATTCTCAAAAAAATCTTGGTATTTTGAGGCAAGAAGTGTTTTTGTATCAAATGTCCGAGTGCTCTTCTTTGATAAATCTATTTTTTTATTACAAGCACTAATTGACAATAGAATAAGTAAATAAGTGATATTCCTTAGAGTTATAAGCATTGTCATAAAGTTTATAGTAATATTTTTGGGGCAAGCAAAACTAATATTTTATGGATAGTTAAAAATGATTTTAAGGTCAGTTAACATTTTATTATCAATCATTAAAAAATCCTATATTTATACATTGATATAGATTTGATCTTATGGTTAGATAACATTTAAACTAGAGATATTTTGTATCTCGTTAAGATTTTACAAAACCAAAGAATATACAAATTAAAATAGTTGCGGTAAAAGATTAATTGTTTTAACTTATAGTAAGTTTCATATACAAAAATCACTATTTTTTTATTTTCTAGGTAACATCTTATTATACCTGTGGTATAAAGGGGTATATAATATACAATCAAAAACGTTTTATAACACAATTAAGCAAATAAAATGAAAAATATACTTAAAACAATTACGGCAAGTTTAGCTTGTTTATTGATGGCAGCTAGTATAAATGCTGCGCCAGAAATTACAAATGAAGGTGACTTCAAATACAAGTTGGTTAAATTTAAAGTGAATTCAATTAGTATTGATGATGGTGACGATAGATCACCAATGGTCGCTTGGGACGGAAAATATCAACTTTATACTAAAGTCAGAATTAAAGAGGGGGTAAATTGGGATCCTAAAAAAGTAACCCCAAAGCAAAGTCGTTCTATTACTGCAAGTGCCCACAGAAGACCAGCTACTTTTCGAGATCAACTGTCAGCAGAAAAGACACTTTCACCCAGTACAAGATCGTGTAAGGTTTACGTATCTCTATGGGATGATGATACACATGGGGATGATATTATTGATATAAACCCAATTAGGGGTTCTTTAGAACTTCCATTGCATGTGGATACGGAAACGGGAGGAGTGTATATCTTTCATAACAACAATATATATAATCGTATGGTAGGCATCGTTGGTCAACCCATTACATTATCAGGAAGAGACTTTAGAATGAAGGATAAAATGACGGCTACAATTAATTTCACCATTTTTGTAGAATCTGAAACGCCTATCAGAAACCCTTTTCGTTTTGGAGCGGATTTGACAGGATATTATTCTTGTAACGATGGTGGTCATTATTATGTTCGACAAGTAGAAAATTCATTGTATTGGTTCGGGGAAGATGGCAATGGTAATTGGGCAAATGCTTTTGAAGCAACACTAGAAAGTGCTTATACAGCTAAGGGTTCGTTTTATGATGTTGCTAAGGGACGATATAAGGGACGTGGACCATTAACAATTACGGTTAATCCGTATTTGGATGGTTTTAAACTAGAATCAGGTCGTTTTGGAGGTACTGTATGGACAAGAAAAAGCAGATTACCTAGAAACTTACCAGGTTATAGAAGAGCAGGGTTTTCAGCGTTTGGCAATATCAATAATCTCGATGGAGAATGGCGTTGTGATGATGGTGGCGTCTATTATACTAGAGAAGTGGGAGGAATGCTTATATGGTATGGAGAAGGCGGACTAGATTCAGGAGGTAAAGCAGCCTTTGCTAATGTAGCTTTTGGAACACGTAAAGGAAACTCGATTAGAATGGTTTGGTTTGATGTTCCTAAAGGGGATTTTAGATTTAAAGGTAAGGGAGAATTTACCTTAAAGGTGACATCTGCTAATAAGTTTAAAATGGAGCGAAATCTTAAAGGTGGTTTTGGCGGTAGAAATTGGGAGCGAACAAGGTAAGAGATAATAGCATTTTTTTGCACTATATTATTAAATGAGTTTTTGGACTTATAAGAGTTCAAAAACTCATTTTTTCATTAAGGCACGGGCATTAGAAATAGCGGCTTCAGAAGGCGGACTTCCACTTAACATTGTTGCAATTTCATTAATGCGTTCTTCTTGATTTAAGGCTTTTACACTTGTCGTCGTTCGCTCTCCTACGATTTGTTTATAAACAAAGTAATGGCTATCGGCATTAACAGCAATCTGTGGCGTATGTGTAATCGAAACAACTTGATGCTCATCAGATAAATCTTTTAAGATTTGTCCCATTTTGAGCGCAACATCTCCTGAAATACCTGTATCAATTTCATCAAAAATAAGTGTAGGTAGTGGTATAGCAGAAGCGACCAAAGATTTGGTACATAAGGTTAACCTCGAAAGTTCTCCACCAGAGGCAACGTTTTTAATCAAATCAAAGCGACTTCCTTTATTAGAGGCAAATAAAAAATTCACTTCATCTAGTCCTGTAGCATTCAGTTGTTTTGTCGTTTGAATATCTACTTTTAGTTGGGCATAAGGCATTGATAGTTGAGCTAATAATTCGTGTACTTTTTGCTCAAACCCTTGTACGATTTTCTTTCGTCGTATAGACAGTTGTTCTGCAATTTGTCGTAAATCTTTTTCTTGTTGCTCAATAGATAATTCTAGGATAGAGATTTCTCCACTTAAGTCAGAATAGGCTTCTAGCTTGGTTTCAAGTCGTTGTTGAATGCCTAAAAGCTCTGCTGTAGTGCGTACTTGATGTTTATTTTGTAAACGATAGATTAAATCTAGCCGTTCTTGGATCTCTTGAAGTCGTTCTGGATTATAAGCGGTATTTTCTACCAATTGTTCAAGTTCACTAGAAATATCTTCTAGTTCGAGTATTGTACTATTCAGTCGTTCATAAAGTTGTTCAATTGTAGGATTAAACTTTTGAACTTGATGCAACATAGACATCAATGATTGAAGTTGATCAAGTGTAGCATTATCAGCATCGTTTAATTGTTGATAAACACCTCCTAATACACGTTTTATATCTTCGGAATTATTGAGTTGCGTTTGTTCTGTTTCCAAAGTTTCTTGCTCTGTTTCGTGTAAAGTCGCTTCGGTCAGCTCATTTAATTGGAAGGTCAAAAAATCGGTCTCTTTCGTAGCTGCTTGGCTTTGACTAAGGAGCTTTTGTAGTTTGCGTTGATCGCTTTGATATTGTTTGAATTCCTTTTGATAGGTTTCCAATAAGTCGGTATTTCCTGCAAGGGCATCAATCATCCGCAATTGAAAAGAGACATTATGAATATCTAAGGTGTCAAATTGCTGGTGTAAATCGATTAGATTAGCACTTAATTGTTGAAGTAATTTGATTGAAGTAGGCGTATCATTAATAAATGCTCGTGACTTTCCCGAAGGGGTAATTTCTCGCCGAATAATAAGTTCATCATCAAAATCAATATCATTTTCTGTGAAAAATGATTTTAAAGAATATTTAGAAACATCAAAATATCCCTCAATAATACATTTTTTAGTATTGTCAAAAAGAGCTTTTAAATCGGCACGTTTCCCCATAATTAAGCCCAATCCTCCTAAAAGGATAGATTTACCAGCGCCCGTTTCTCCTGTGATAATAGTCAATTTATCTGAGAAATCGATTTCGAGATTTTCGATTATCGCATAATTCTTTATCAGTAAGCGTGTTATCATTTGGCAAACAAATTATTTTTAAACAACTTCTTTATTAAGCAGATAGCCATCTTATTCATCTTCTTTAAGATCCAACAAATTTTTATCATAATTGATGAAACCACTAGCTAAAAAATCTTCGAAAGCATCTTGAATTCTTAGAAATGCTAGCATATCATGGTTGAGTATCATTTCCTTATCTTGGAGGCCTTTCGCAACGGCTGTTTTGATACATTCAAATCCATCTTTGGGGCTTTCAAGAATAGAATAAGCACAAGCCATATGAAAATAAATATCAGGATCATTAACATCAAAATCTAAGGCTTTTTTGAATTCTTCTATGGCTTCATTCAATTCATATTCTTTTAATTTTGCCATGCCCATTTTTTTAGCTTTATTTTTGGGCTTCATTGGGCGTGAGCCATATTTTACAATAACGTCTTCCTGAATCAACTCACCATTTCTTCGTAGATCTAGAAGTACTTGCATTCCAGCATTCATCTTTGTGGTTAAGATATATCGAGCATGGTGTCCCTGTTCTACTAAAGTGAAATGATGATCCGTTCCCCATATAGAACTTTTTTTAGATACAAGATGACCATTCACAATAACAGTTTCTTCACCAAGCCAATTATTGTGAAATTCAATGATTGTATCACCCACTAGCAATTTTTGATATTGCATCGCTTTATTTTTTATTATAAACCAATATCACCCAATTCCACACCTTCGGAATACGCCATTTTTATACCATTTTTCCCGAGTGCTGCTTTTACATTTTTACTAGCTTCAAAATAAACATCCCAGTAATCATCCGTTTTGGCATAAGGCCAAAGCGCTAGAGAGATAAAGTGAGTATCAAAGGTTTCAATTCCTACTGTTGGAGCAGGAGTATCTAATACTTTGTCAGTAGCTTTCAAAGCATCTAAAATGATTTTTTGTACTTTAGGGAAATCTTCATTATAGGGCATTGCCACATTAATGTCGACACGTACATATTCATTCGTTGATAGATTGGTAATGACGCCACTAATCGCTGTACCATTAGGGATAATGACGGTTTTATTGTCTAATGTCGTAATGATGGTATTAAAGATTTGAATTTCTTGTACATAACCCATATCATCTTCGATTTGTATTAAATCTCCAACTTTATACGGTCTAAATATAAGAATCATCACACCAGCAGCTAGGTTGCCTAAGCTTCCTTGTAAGGCCATACCAATAGCAAATACGGCGGCACTAAGTACTGCAATAAAGGAAGTGGTCTCAATGCCGACCATTCCTGCAACACTAAAAAGTAATAAGACTTTTAAAATAACGCCGATCAATGATTTTATAAACGGACGAATTTCAAGGCTTAGGCTACTGCGTTGCATCGCTTTATCAGCATATTTGACTATATTGTTGATAACCCACATACCAACAATCAAGACCACGATAGCTAGAAGGAATTTTGGTGCATACTCCATTACAAGTTTAATGGCGGTGTCTGTGTACGAATTAATTTCTTCCATAATTGATTTTTGTTTTGATATTTTTATCGCAAAAATAAAATAATTGCAAAGGATTTATAAAATAAAAATGAAGGATATGTTTTTTGTTTTCAAATTGATTTTTTTATTATTTTATCAGTATTATTGATGAATAATAGATAAATCGTTCTTTTAAAATCGTCTTTTGCATTAGACAATCGTACTTTTACATAGTAAGACGCACTAATATGGAGAATGGTCATCCGATGCAAGGTTAAATTTTTATAAATTTTGAAGCGTAGGGGGGGATATTTATTATAAAGATTAAACGAAAAACAAATGTCAAACTTTATTTTAGAAATTTCTTATTTAATAGGAGCTATATTATTTATAGTAGGCTTAAAAAAATTGAGTCACCCTGATTCTGCTCGACAAGGAAACTCCATTGCAGCAGCAGGAATGATTCTTGCAATCATAGCAACAATTTTTTTTCATAAAGATGCAAGTGGGCATGGGATAGGGAATTTAATATGGATTTTTGCAGCACTAGCTGTCGGGACGGGGATAGGTTATTTGATGGCAAAACGGGTGCAAATGACCGCAATGCCAGAGCTGGTTTCCGTTTTTAATGGATTGGGAGGGGCGAGTGCTATGACAATAGCTTCCGTTGAATATTTTACCAATGGTTCTACAGCCTACGGGTTTTTATCGGTTTTATTCCTAAGTTTAGTTATAGGGGCAATCTCTTTTACAGGAAGTATAGTGGCTTATGGTAAACTAGCAGGGAAGGTTAAAGATATATCTTCAAATGCGTTGACGATTCTTAATTGGATATTATTAGCGGCGATTATTATCTTAATAATTGTTGCGGTCTTTAATCCAACTATATTAGGAGGAAGTGGGATTTTATGGCTTTTATTGCTTCTTTCATTGGTTTATGGAGTTCTTTTTGTATTTCCAATTGGGGGAGCAGATATGCCTGTTGTTATTTCCCTCCTAAATTCTTTGACAGGAGTAGCAGCGGCATTTGCAGGTTTTTTATACCATAATCAAGTGATGATGGTTGGAGGTGTTTTTGTAGGTTCAGCAGGTTTGATATTGACCATATTAATGTGTAAAGCGATGAATCGTTCCTTACTAAATGTTATTATCGGTTCATTTGGTGGAGGTGCAGTAGCAGGAGGTGGAGAAAAAGGAGAACAGGTCGTTAAAGAAATTGGAATTACAGATGCTGCTATCTTATGTGGATATGCTTCTCAAGTTTGTATTGTTCCAGGATATGGATTAGCCGTAGCACAAGCTCAACATATTTGTAATGATTTTGAAAAGCAGCTAGAGAGTAGAGGTGTAGAAGTGTTTTATGCAATTCATCCCGTAGCAGGGCGTATGCCAGGACATATGAATGTACTGCTTGCCGAAGCAGATGTACCTTATCCTAAATTAGTCGAAATGGATGATGCTAATGATAAGTTACCGAATACTGATGTTGTGATTGTGGTAGGGGCTAATGATGTCGTCAATCCAGCTGCGGAAGATGAACCGTCTAGTCCTATTTATGGGATGCCTATTATTCAGGCTCATAATGCGAAAAATATAATCGTAATGAAGCGAAGTATGAGTAAGGGGTATGCAGGAATTCAGAATCAATTATTCTTCGATCCGAAGACACGAATGTTATTTGGTGATGCAAAAGACTCCCTAGGAAAATTAGTTAGTGAATTGAAATCTATGTAAGAGACTAAATGATAGGTTCTTGAATTTTAAGCTGAACAAGATCAAGTACTTTTTGAAGCTGTTCTTGCTTACTAAGATTTGAATTATCAATGACTATTGCATCGTTGGCTTGCATTAAAGGGCTGTCAGCTCTTCCTGTATCGATTCGATCACGTTCTTGCAAATTATGTAGTACTTCTTCCAAAGTTATATTTTGATTTTTACTCCGTAATTCGTCAAACCTTCTTTTTGCCCGTACTTCTGGACTAGCCGTCATGAAAAATTTCAACTCTGCTTGAGGAAAAACGACCGTACCTATATCTCTACCATCCATAACAATCCCTTTTTTTAAACCCATCGCCTGCTGTTGTTTAACTAAAAAACGCCTTACAGCAGAGATAGCAGCTACATTGCTAACTTGATTAGAGACATACATTTTTCTTATTTCTTCTTCTACATTTACATGATTTAAAAAAGTATGATTTTTCCCCTCTATATTTTTGAAGTGAATTTGAACCTGCTTTAATGCGTCTTCAATCTGGCTAGAATCTTGAATATCAATTTTATGTTTTATGATATAAAGTGTGACAGCACGATACATAGCTCCTGTATCAATATAAGCATAAGATAAGGTTTGGGCAAGTTCTTTGGCTAATGTACTTTTTCCACAAGAAGAATAGCCATCAATGGCAATGATTATTTTATTCAAAGCAGCGGTTACTTTCTAAGTTTAGCTAAAATCATATTCCAAAGTTTGTCATAAGGAATAACTTCTAATTCTGATATTAAACCCCTAAAGAAGAAGGGTTGCTCAACAAGTCGGTTGTAATATTTTTCTACATTAGAAAGTTTATCAGGATTATAATCTGCTTTCGCTAATTGCTGTAATAAACGAATAAATTGAATGGCTCTAAAATATTCTTCCTTTTTAAGCTGGCGATTCGCATAACTTTTTAATCGATCAACACGTTCGGTTACGGCATTGAAGCTTTTCTTTTCTAAGAAAAATAACAACTGCGCAACAACCATTAAGACAGTAAAAATCCTTTGATCCTTTGGATAAAGAATTGGATCATTTAAAAACCGAGATAAGCGGAAATTCTTGCGCTTTTGACTTCTGATTACGGGGTTGGTATCGGATTGACTTTCTATAATGTAATTAATATAAACATCATAGATTTGCCATTTCTCTTTTTCAAAATTCGAGAGCTTTTTGAATTTTGTATTGTTCGTGGCTTGGTTATATATCGCAATAGCATTGATATAATTTTCAGTATGCATTGCTAATAATAGATAGTACTCCATAAAAACAAACCAAGTATCACTACCTGTTGGAAAGGATTGTAGGCATTTTTCAGCATTAATCTTTCCATTTTTATAATCTTGGAGATGAAGATAAGCAGACATTTCTTTGAGTTGGAATACGGCTAGCATTTCATCTCGGTAAAAACGAGGATTTTCCTTAATATAGTTTTCTGCTTTACTGCAAACCTCTAGCATCGCATTGTAATCGTGTAACATTTCAAAACGATATGTCCAGACCATATACATATTGTAGATGACAATGGGGGAATCATATATTTCAGAAAGACCGACAAGTGCGTCGCAATAAGTATCAATCTTTTCTCGTAGATTAAAATTCTTAGAAGGAGGTTTATGGTAATTCATTACAACTCGCTGATATAATTCCTCCGAGCGAATTTCAGCATCTAGTACATTTTGAAATTGTTTACTATGTTGGTCATACTTTTCATAACCTTTTTCATCCCCAATTTCAGAAGAATACTTTCGTAAAATTCTTGCGCAATTTACAATGACATCGGCAAACTTAAATTTTAAGGACGTTGTCAAAATTTGTCTGGCTAAGGCTGCGGCAGTATGATTGGCGTTATTCGAGAGTAAAATTTTTACCAAGGTCCAATCTTTATTGCAGGAATAATAGGCTCGGTCGTAATTTGAAGTTGCAGGTAAATTAACATCCAAGAAAAAAAGTGTATTCAACAATCGTTTTCTAAATCTTGATTTGAGCTGCCGGTATTTGTCGTCAGTAGGACTACAACCATATAAAAATGAAGCAGCATCCCGATCATTTTTGAATTTACTCGCCATCAAGGCTTCATAGAATTCATTGAATTTACTGTTTTTATGTTTGAGTGAATGATCGTCAAAAATTTCTATTTTTTTTACCTTTTTCTTTGTGACGATTTTAGAAATTTCAATTAGGTTTTTCATTCAAAAAAATTCAAATAATCAAAAACGAAGTTGTTAGTAAATCAATTAAACACAAATTAACATAGCATGATAATATGGGGGAAATTTATCTAACACTAATAGTATATAGACATAATTATACCATAGAGCAACTTAAGGGAGAGTTTAGGATATTTTAAGGCTTATGATAATAACATAAAAGTATTAAGAATTATCGGAAAATCCCAGAATTTATGTCACAAATTTAATCCTTTAATGAGATTTTTTTTTACCAAGAAAAAAAAACGAAGGATTGGTATGTATATTTTACTTATGTTTTTTTTAATGAAAAAACTTTTAAATTATTGTTTTTTAACATTTTATAAATAATTTTTATAAAAATTATTAAAAATTCGTTTTAGTAAGCAATATATTTTTGAATTAGTAATGTGTCTTGTTTTTTTTTATATATTTAGAAGTGTTAAAAAGAAGAAACACTTTGTGACGAAAAAGTATATGAAATGAATAAGACTAGTGGGAGGGTTATTCCAGTTTTTTTGATTTTTCCCAGAGTTCATCCATTTCTTGGAGGCTCATATCGTTCAAATCTTTAGAAGCATTGTTCTCTATATATTCAAATCTAGACTTGAATTTCTTATTTATTTTCTCTAGGGCAGTTTCAGGATCTATATTATTGAATCGAGCAAAATTGATTAAAGAAAAAAGAACGTCTCCAAATTCTTCCTCTTTCTTCTGTAAATCATAATTTTTGTCAAAGCACTCTTTCAATTCGTCCATCTCTTCTTGTACCTTTTCCCATACTTGTGCGCTATTTTCCCATTCAAACCCCACTTGTTTGGTTTTTTCTTGCATTCGATAAGCTTTGACCATTGCAGGAAGCGATTTAGGAACTCCAGCCAATACGGATTTTTTCCCTTCTTGTAATTTTAGTTGCTCCCAATTTCGTTTAACCTCTTCTTCGTCTTGCACCTGAACATCTCCATAGATATGAGGATGTCGTTTTATTAATTTCTCACATACGGTATTAAGAGCATCAGCTATATCAAATGCGTTCTTTTCTTCTGCAATTTTGGCATAGAAAACCATGTGCAGCATAAGGTCTCCAATTTCTTCTTTTATTTCTTCAAGGTCTTCTTCAAGAATGGCATCTGCGAGTTCATAAGTCTCTTCAATCGTTAAGTTGCGTAGACTTTGGAAGGTCTGTTTTTTATCCCAAGGGCATTGTGCCCTTAGTTCATCCATTATCTGCAATAAGCGACCAAATGCTTCTAGTTTTCTATTTGCCATTTTTCCTTTTTATAAAAATATATCCAAAACGCAAATTTAGACTTTTTTTGGAATAGGGAGTTAGCCTCTTATCGTTATGCGCTACTATATTTTGAGTCTTACAAGTGTTTCTGTAAACTTTTTTCTAGAAACAATTAGATTCGTTCTAGCATCAATACAGTTATCATATCTAAATAGGTATCCTTGTAGGAAAGGTCTTGTGACTTTATGACCATTTTGATCAAAAGCTGTAATATTAACCCCTTTTCGAGTATTTGGAGGGAGCTTGGGTTTCGGTAGACTAATAGTAAAACCTAACTTTAGTGTAGTTTTATATAAATCATAAGCAGCAATATTATAAATGATATACAATTTATTGTTTTTTAGAATAGGTAAATAAGAACCTAATTCTATAGCAGTACTAGGAGAATTCGATGATAAACTTTTAGAAATACTTCCTGACCAAAGTAATTCGCCATCTTTAGAAATCTTAAATACATCAAGATTGCCTAAATTGAATGTAGAACGATTATTCTGAGGGCTAGTAGGATTAGTAGATATAAATTGTGTTTCACCAAACAAATAGATGTTATTTTCTTTATCAAAAATGAAATCATTAATATAAAAATTAGATTTTCCTTTAATTTTTTTTCCTTTATCTCGTTTCCTAAGGTCGCTATTGCTAAGTAATTTATCTTCGTAAGGGAAAATCTTTAGGTGAATATTACTTAGACTATCACTAAACTTTGCAGTAAAAATACCTTCACTGTAATACCCCGCTTCACTATAAAAACCTGCACAATGAAGCATCCCATCTCTATGATTTATTTTCGCAGAAACAGGAAATTTACCTTTCGGTTTTAAAGGGGTTTTTTTCCTTCTTTTATCTACTATACCCCATTTGTAGATTACTGCTTCCATCTGGTCAAAATATTTAAAAGATAAGTCTCTATTCTTTTCTGTAAATAAGGTCAAAAGGTAAAGATTTCCTTCTTTATCAGATGTGAAGTCAATTTCACTTTTTGCAAAGTGTAAAGATTTTGCAGGGAGTTTAGTCTTTTTCTTACGAACTAAATTCATATCTTTATCAAAGAGCAATACAATAAATTCTGCATAACCTGTGACCCCTTTCAGTATATTTAAACCGACGAGTAATTGTCCATATTCTTTCATTACTTTGTAAGAAATAAATCTTTTACTTACGCCAAGCGTAATCAATGATGTAGAGTGTTTAAATTGAGTTAATTGTTTCGTTTTTTCCAGTTTTAGTGTTTTTACATCAAATTCCTCCAAGTAAATGGTTGTCTTCTTTTCTAATGAAGAGAAATTATCTCTATCTTTAGAAAGGAAAAAAAGTCTATTCCCAGATTGGATGCAACTCAAGAAGGATTTACCTTTTTTATCGGACGTTTTTTTGAATTCTATGGTTTTTGATTTTAATTTTTTTAATGTTTTAGAATCATAAATATGGATGGTAAATGTGCGATAATCTAATCTATTTAAATGAGGATTTGAAATGACGAAAGTATATTTACTCTCTTTTGGATCGCTTATGCATATTGGAAGAAATGACTTATGCTTTTTTTCATCATGTACCATGTCGCCAAATGCGACTGTATTTGATTGTTGAGCATTTAATAAAAAAACGATAAATAGGAATGAGATAGTGATGGGTATTTTCATAAGTAATTTAAATTTTTAAGCATAAAAAGATATAGGAACTGTTTAAAAATAGAATGATGAATTATTTACAAGTACTTATAATTAAAATCAACCTTCATTATTAAACAATGTCATTTCTAAGGATAGAAAAATACAACACGAATATAATTTGTTATTTTTAAATAACAAAATAAATGTTGGCAAGAAAAAAGATGTAAACTTATACCCTTATCGCTAAACCTTCTTTTTTCAAATATCGTTTTAAGTCAGGGATGGCAATCATGTTGAAGTGAAAAATACTAGCGGCTAGGGCGGCATCGGCTTTACCAGTTGTAAATGTATCTTTGAAATGTTCCATTGTTCCAGCACCACCAGAAGCAATAATGGGAATGTTGACAATTTCGGAGAGTTGGGCTAGGGCTTCATTCGCAAACCCCTGCTTTGTGCCATCATTATTCATAGAAGTAAACAAGATTTCTCCTGCTCCTCGTGATTCAGCCTCTTTTGCCCAAGAAAATAGTTCGAGGTCTGTTTCTAAACGACCACCATTGAGGTGTATTTTCCAAACATCGTCTGCGACCTTTTTGGCATCAATAGCTACAACGACACATTGTGCACCAAAGCGATTAGCCAGTTCAGTGATTAGCTCAGGGCGTCGTACAGCCGCAGAATTGACACTTATTTTATCTGCTCCAGCTCGTAGTGCAGCAAAGGCATCTTCTACTGATTTAATACCGCCACCTACTGTAAACGGGATATTTAATTTAGCGGCTACTTTCTGAACGAGTGTTACTAGGGTTTTCCGCTTTTCATGTGTCGCAGTAATGTCTAAAAAAACCAATTCATCTGCTCCTTGTTCCGCATAAATCATTCCTTGTTCTACTGGATCACCAGCATCTATTAAGTTGACAAAATTGATACCCTTTACCGTTCTACCGTCTTTGACATCAAGACAAGGGATGATACGTTTGCTTAACATGGAAAAGTATTTTGATGATGACGCACAAATATAGAAAATTCAAAGAGTGTTCACCATAGATTGTATATTAATTTTAGAAGAACTTATAAGGAGTTAGATTATCAAAATTCAAATTGGGGTGATAATCCTTTAAGAAGAGTTATGTTGTTAGTTTTTTATTTAGAATAAATCTTGATAAATACAATTCTTTCTATACCTTTGGAGACAATTCTAATGACATACAATATCATATGAAACTCAAAGATTTAAAAACAGGCGAGCAAGCAAAAGTGACAGCCATTTCAGGTAGCGCACAAATCAAAAAGAAATTGCTTGTTAATGGTATTAGTATAGGGGCTATTGTGAAAAAGCATTATAGTCCTGCCTTATTTAAAATTATCTATTTATCCTCAAAAGGGAAAATGCTCGGTATACGCATGGCAGATACAGCGCATATTGAAATTCAAAAACTAGAGCAGTAGTTATGCAAAAAATAGCACTCGTAGGAACACCAAATTCGGGTAAAAGTAGTTTATTTAACCTATTGACAGGACTCAACCAAGAGGTAGGAAATTATTCGGGCTCAACAGTAGAAAAAAAATCGGGTATATTTGAAGGTGTGCAGATTGTGGATTTACCAGGAATAAAAAATCTCTTTGCCAATTCGCTTGATGAGAAGGTAAGTCAAACGGAAATCCTTAAATTTGCCACTTCTGGTGAGCCTATTATTATGGTTGCTAACGCCATGCAATTAGAACGATCTTTATTGCTCTTTACACAGTTGGCTGATTTGCAAATTCCTTTAGCTCTAGTTGTTAATTTTAAAGATGACCTTGAACGCCTAAACCTTAAACTAGATGTTGATAAAATAGAACAAAGGCTTAAGACTAAGGTCATTTTAATGAATTCTAAAAGTGGGGAAGGTGTTGATGAACTAAGAACATTGATACAACAAAATAAGTTTGAAGTGCCAACGGCATTTTATCGTAGTTTATATGAAGCAGAAAAAAATGGACAGTTTATAAATTCGTATCAAGCCGTTTTAGCGGCAAATGATAATCTTGAACAATTTGAAAAAGACTATACTAATCGTCAACAATTGGTTGATGGCATTGTAGCAGAAGCATTGCCTAAACAAGCAAAAGAAAGTGCCTTTTTAAAACAAACAACCAGTATTGATAAGTATTTACTCCATCCATTTGGGGGGATATTATTTTTCTTGTTTGTGATGTTTCTTGTTTTTCAAACCGTATTTAGCGTAGCAACCTATCCTATGGACTGGATAGATGGTGCTTTTGCGAGCCTTAGTTCTTTTGTAAGTAATACGGTTTCGCCCGAATGGTTAGCAGATTTGCTATCAAATGGGGTACTGCCAGGCATTGGAGGTGTTGTGATATTTATTCCTCAAATCGCACTGTTGTTTTTTCTTTTAGGAATTTTAGAGCATACAGGCTATCTAGCAAGAATATCGTTTATTTCTGATAATTTTTTACAAAAATTTGGATTAAGTGGCAATAGTGTCATTCCCTTAATGTCTGGTTGGGCTTGTTCTATTCCTGCCATTATGAGTGCAAGAACATTGGACAGCGAAAAAGAACGTCTAGCAGTTATTTTAGCTACTCCCTTAATGACCTGTAGTGCAAGATTGCCAGTATATGCGATTTTAGTAGCGTTGATATTTCCTAATGAATATTATGGTTGGATAAACCTACAAGGTTTGGCAATGTTCGCTTTATATCTTCTAGGAGTTATTGCTACACTTTTAGTTGCATGGGGATTAAATAAGATAATTAAATCTACATTTCGCCCTTTATGGACATTGGATCTTCCAGTTTACCGTTTCCCGAATTGGCGTAATGTATTGTATAGTGTTTATAATAAAACAAAATCATTTGTAGTGGAGGCAGGAAAAGTTATTTTTGTCATTTCTATTGTTCTATGGTTTTTAGCAAGTTTTAGCCCCCATTCATCGGAATTTATACAAGAAAAGTACGAAAACCATCCGCAATCAGAAACGCTAGATTTATCTGCGGTAGAACTAGAATATTCTTATGCAGGGTATTTGGGTAAAGTCATAGAACCTGTGATAAAACCTTTAGGGTATGATTGGAAAATTGGAATTGCTTTACTGACTTCCTTTGCGGCTAGAGAAGTATTTGTGGGGACATTATCAACGATATATAGTATAGGATCAGAAGAAGAAGACACCATAATAGGACGATTGAAAAATGAAAAAAATCCAATAACAGGTAATGCTAGATTTAATGTGGCAACGTCGGTTTCCTTACTATTGTTTTATGTTTTTGCTTTACAATGCATGAGTACAATGGCGGTTGTTCGTAAAGAGACGGGGAGCTGGAAATATCCGATTTATCAGTTTGTGTTTATGTTAGTATTAGCATATGTAACAGCATTAATTGCATATCAGATATTATAGGAGTCGAATTGCTTTTTGTGCTACAGTATACCCTATAGAAAGAGAGGAAGTCGCTGCTGGAGAAGGTGCATTTCCAATATGGATAATACGATTATTTTCAATAAAAAGATAATCATCTAGAAGCGTTCCATCAGCTCTACAGGCCATTGCTCGAACACCTGCTCCACCAACTTCCAGGTCTTCAGAACGGATGGAAGGAATTAAATCCTGTAAAGCTCTGACAAAAGCTCTTTTAGAATAAGAACGATATAGTTCGCCTAGTCCTTTTTGCCAATATTTTAAAGCAATATTTATAAAACCACGATATGTCATTATTTCCACAAATTCTTTAAAATTAAAATCATTTCTGTGGTAACCTTCTCGTTTCATAGAGATAACGGCATTAGGTCCAGCCTCCACACCTCCATACATCATAGGGGTAAAGTGAACACCTAAGAAAGGAAATTCAGGATCAGGAACGGGATAAATAAGATTGTTAACCAAGTACTCTTTTGAAGGAATTAGTTTGTAATACTCGCCTCTAAAAGGCAATATCTTATAATTGGGGTTGACTTCTGTTAGTCCAGTTACTTTATCCGAATATAAACCAGCAGCACTAACAATAACTTTTGTTAAAATACTACCATTTTTCGTAATAATTTCGTGGAGCTTATTTTTAGAAATAATTTTAATTACGTTTTCTCCTAATCTGATTCTAGCACCACTTTCTTGAATTAATTTAGCATATTTTTCAGCGACTTCTTTATAGGAAATAATACCAGCTTGTGGAACATGAATGGCTTTTATCCCTTCTAGATAAGGTTCGTGGCTTTTAATTTGTTCCTTGTTAAAAAAACGAAGCCCTTTTAAACCATTTTTTTTGCCTTTTTGAAAAATATGCTCTAGGATAGGCAATTGTTTTTCTGCTGTAGCGACAATTAATTTGCCACATAAATTGTAGGGGATTTCATGAGTATCACAAAAATCTAAGAGCATCTGATATCCCCTAATACAGTTTGTTGCTCGAAGACTACCTGGCTGATAATATACTCCTGAATGAATAACGCCACTATTATGACTAGATTGATGTATAGCAACCTGTTGCTCTTTTTCAACAACACAAATTTTTAAGCGTGGTTGAAAATCTAAAAGCTGGTATGCAGTAGCTAACCCAACGATACCTGCTCCAATAATTGTAATATCATACCCTTGCACCTTATTTAATTAAGTGACTTATCGATTTCTAAACGTGTAGGTTGGAGCTCTAGAGATTTTATCAAAGTATCTACTTCAAGTTCTTCGGTATATTCTTCACCCCATTTTATTCTAGAATTGAATTTGTAATAATACATTCTGTTTAAATAGAAGGTAAAAAGGGTATTTGATAAATCTCCTTTTTTATAGGCTTCATATAAAAGTTTGAAATGTTTTATCCTAGGTTCAGCTCTTCCTACAGCATGATGAATGATAATACATGGTGTATCTGCGGCTTCCCTTCCATGTTTTTTTAGTGTTGGATGCCCATGAGTATTTAAATAGGTTTCAATCTTTTTAAAATGAGTGGTATCAATTCCCCACATTTTATAAGTAGAAGTAATATACTCTTGACTAGTTTTACCAGATTCTTTAAGTATCTTTTGATTTTCATCACGAACACTTTGATCTATCGTTCGAATATTTTCTAGATAGCTTTTTTGTTGTTCAATAGTCTTTAAAGCATTTATTTCGTCTTGTATAGACAGCTCCTTAGCATTGTTAAGATCACAATGAAAGAATAAGAGAAATAATGGAGAAAGTAAGATCAGTTTTTTCATAGTAAATTGATATTTAACCCAAGAGTTTCATTTTTTTTATAATAACATCAATATCTAATGTGTCTTGAGGTTTATCAGTTGGTTGAATATAGACACCTTTAGAGATTTGATACATCCTATTTAAGTATTCGGAGAATACTTTTTTTGAAATGTATCCGATTTGATAGGCATCATGTAAGGCTATAAAATTACGATGTCTAGCTTCTAAACCTCCAGGAGACTGATGAATGATTATACAAGGAATGTCTGCTACCTTTGTACCATGCTTTTCAGGTGTTGGATGGTCAAATTTTTTTAAAAATGCTTCGACTTTAGATAAGTTTGTTCCACTTATCCGTATCATATTGAAGTTAACGTTTTTATAGGCATCACTATATTGACTATAAGTTTCAAAAATTCGTTTTCGCCTAGCTCGCACCTTTTCATTTTGTTTAAGTATATTTTCTAAAAAAGTAATTTGTTCCTCAATCGTATTGATTGAGTTAATCTCCTGTTCAATAATCTGTTCAGAAGTTTTGTTGAAATTACAACTAATACTAAGACAAAACAGAATGATGCAAAAGGCTCTCATAATAGTTTTATAAGGCTTCAAATGCTTTGCTCAAATCATTTACCAAATCATCACCATCTTCTACACCGACACTAAGTCGAATAAGAGAGTCCGTCAATCCAACAGCTAGACGTTCGGGTCTTGGAATAGAACCATGTGTCATACTTGCAGGATGGCCAATAAGAGACTCTACGCCACCAAGCGATTCGGCTAAGGAGAAGAGATGCGTATTGCTTAATACCTTATTAGCATTTTCTATATTGTCGGCTTTCAAATCAAAAGAAACCATTCCTCCGAAGTCTTTCATCTGTGCCTTCGCAATATCGTGATTTGGATGCGTTTTAAAACCAGGATAATAGACATTCGCAACCTTTGAGTGTCCTTTTAGAAAGTCTGCAATCATTGCTGCATTTTCACAAGAGCGTTGGACTCTTAAATGCAATGTTTTAATACCTCTTAAAATCAAAAAGCAATCTTGTGGCCCTGGTACGCCACCTGCAGCATTTTGAATAAAGTGTAATTGATCAGCTAATTCCTTTGTTTTAGCTACTATACAACCGTGAACGACGTCAGAGTGACCTCCAAGATATTTTGTAGCAGAATGTAAAACTAAGTCTGCCCCCAAGTCAATAGGATTTTGAAGGTAAGGAGAAGCAAATGTATTGTCAACACAAGTTAAGATGCCTTTTTGTTTTGCAATCTTACAAACCGCTTCAATATCAACTATATTTAACATTGGATTTGTAGGGGTTTCAATCCAGATGAGTTTCGTGTTTTCGTTGATAGCGTCAGCGATATTTTGAGGATTTTGCATATCCACAAAATGAGACACTACACCATAGTTCTTTTGGTAAACTTGTCGCATAAGGCGATAAGAACCACCATACAAATCATTTGTAGAAACGATTTCGTCACCAGAGTTCAATAATTTTAAAATAGCATCCATTGCTGCTAAACCACTACCAAAACAAATAGCATCGACACCATTTTCTAAGGCTGCAAGATTGGTTTCTAGTACCTGACGTGTTGGATTTTGAGTACGAGCATATTCGTAACCATGGTGTTCTCCAGGAGCAGATTGTACATAGGTAGATGTCTGAAAAATAGGTGTCATGATTGCCCCAGTACTTGGATCGGGTTCTATCCCCGCATGAATAACTTTAGTGTTGAACTTCATAATATTATTTTAATAAAGTTTCTTAAAAAAGAAGTTTTATGCTTTACGTTTTAAAACGGTTTTTACAGATTGGATAACATCGGATACACCTAGACCGTATTTTTCCATTAATTCAAAGGGTTTTCCGCTTTCTCCAAAACTATCATTAACTGCTACAAATTCCATCGGAGTAGGATACGCCCTAGCAAGAAGTTGAGCAATACTGTCTCCTAAACCACCATGTCTTTGATGTTCTTCAGCGGATACTACACAACCTGTTTTTTTAGCGGATGCTAGAACAGCGTCTTCATCCAAAGGTTTGATGGTATGGATATTGATGATCTCACAACTAATGCCGTCTTGTGCTAAGGCTTTAGCTGCTTCAATCGCTTGCCAAACCATATGTCCTGTTGCAAAAATACTGACGTCTGTTCCTTCACTTAGTAGTAGTGCTTTCCCAATTTCAAAAACTTGGTCTTCTGGTGTGAAAATAGGCCAACTAGGTCTTCCAAAACGCAAATAAACAGGACCATAATGCTTGGCAATTGCAATAGTTGCAGCTTTAGTTTGATTATAATCACAAGGATTGATAACCGTCATACCTGGCAACATTTTCATCATACCAATATCTTCTAAGATTTGATGTGTTGCGCCATCTTCTCCTAATGTTACCCCAGCATGAGAAGCACAAATTTTTACATTTTTATGAGAGTAGGCAATACTTTGACGAATTTGATCATAGACACGACCTGTCGAAAAGTTTGCAAATGTTCCAGTATAAGGAATCTTTCCGCCAGTTGCTAGTCCTGCAGCTATTCCCATCATATTAGCTTCGGCGATACCGACTTGGAAAAATCGCTCTGGAAAGTCTTTTATAAATGCTTGCATTTTTAGGGAACCGACTAAGTCAGCACATAAAGCAACTACTTCTGAATTTTGTTGACCAATTTCGTGCAATCCTGCCCCAAATCCATCTCTGGTCGCTTTTTTACCTGTTGATATAAGATTTTCTAACATCTGTTTGTTTTTTAGAAATGGTAAGCCTTTTAAATTTAAAGTACTTACCCCACATAAATAGCTAGTAATCTCCTAGCGTTTCTTCAAGTTGGTTTAAGGCTTTTGCTGTTAATTCATCGTTTGGTGCTTTTCCATGCCAAGCGTGTGTTCCCATCATATAATCTACACCATACCCCATTTCTGTCTTCATCAATATAACAATAGGCTTTCCTTGTCCTGTTTTAGTTTTAGCGTGTTTTAATCCTTCTACAACTGCGGTCATATCATTTCCATTCATATGAAGCACTTCCCAACCAAAACTTTGCCATTTAGCTTCTAAATCGCCTAATGTTATGACATCATCATTCGCACCATCTATTTGTTGACCATTCCAATCTACGGTAACGATTAGGTTATCTACTTTATGATGTGTTGCAAACATCATGGCTTCCCAAATTTGTCCTTCTTGTAGTTCACCATCTCCTGTCAAACAATAGACTGTCTTATCATCGCCGTTCAGCTTTTTTGACAGGGCAACACCAATAGCTACAGATAATCCTTGCCCTAACGAGCCAGAAGCTACTCTAACTCCTGGAAGCCCTTCATGTGTAGCAGGATGTCCTTGTAATCTAGAATTGATTTTTCGGAATGTTGCCAATTCTTTAGTAGGGAAATAGCCATTTCGTGCTAGTACACTGTACCAGAGTGGAGAGATGTGTCCGTTCGATAAAAAGAACATATCTTCATGCTTACCGTCCATGTTGAAATTAGGATCATATTCCATGATTTCACCATATAAAGCAACTAAAAAATCAGTACAGCCTAGAGAACCACCAGGATGCCCTGACTGAACAGCATGAACCATGCGAATAATATCACGACGAACTTGCGAAGCAACATTTTCTAATTTTTGAATATCTGCCATAAGTTTTATGGATTAAATTTTTGACAAAAAAGATGGTGTCTTGTATTTAATTTATGGTAAGGACATTAGACGCTGCAAATGTAGAAATTTTATTTAGGATTGAATAGTTTCATCAATAGTAAAAATGAAACTTTAGATTAAAGTAGTTTGAAAAATTACCTTATAGTATTTTGATTGTGAAGTATAGTAATTATATTCTACTATAGAATTATCTATAATTTTAGAAAAGCGAAACAATTAGAACTAAAAAATTAACATTTTTATACTTCTTTCAATATGTATATTAACGAAGCCGTTTGACTATCGAAAACTTATTATAATCACCACTAATTTCTGGGTTTTGTTTATTATGAGTAAGCTGTCTCACATTATGGTACACAAATGAGAAAAGCTCGTAGATAGTAATGACTTTATCCTGATAAAAATTAGCTTCCCCTTCTAGACCACGAATAAGAAAATGGGTAAAGATACCTTGTCGAATATTACCCAACTCAAGTGACTTTTCTTTTTTACCAGATGCAAGCATCATTGCAATCCCACTATTGTAATGACCATACAATAAATCTGATACCCCTCCAATGTATAGTGCATCAGTTACTGCTCCTGATTCACAAGCATCGACAAAGCAAAATTTGTAGGGGGTTTTAGCTTGTGTTAAAACGGTTTTCAGCTCAAAATGTTTTAAAAAATTTGCTCCTGTATAGCTGTTTAAATCACTAGGAAGTAAGCCTCCTTTTTCGCCATGCCCTGCAAAATAAAATAAAATTTTATCATTGGATCGCGCTACAGAAACGACTCTCCTTAAAGCAGTTAAAATATTATTTTTAGTAGCTTGTTCATCAATTAGTAATATGATATTTTGTTTAGGAACATTCCATCCGCTAGGATTGATAAGTGTAGCATAAAACTGGTAAGCATCGTCATCGCTATAATTTAAATCGCCGACTCGATTATCTTTATAATCTGCAACACCAACCACGACAGCATAGGTTTCTGCAAAAAGTTCTTTAGGAGGGAGGAGTTGAATTTTTTGGGCTTGTAACGTAAAGCCAATCAGACAAGTAATAAATAAGACAAAATTTTTCATTATTATTGATTTTAAAATCGATATAAATCAATAGCAATGTGTTTTGTCTTGGGTTAGTAGAAAAAATGGATAGTTTATTTAATGAGTTTGATAAAAATGATTGGATTAAGTATTAAGTATGCGATTTGTATTTCAATATTAAAAATAATTTGAGAAGAATCAAAGAAGAATCCTATTTTTAACCCTTTCCTAAATATTAAAATTAAGATGATAGAAAAATTAGTTACACCATTGGAGGCCTTTGAAAACCTAGAAGATTATTCTTTTGAAGCCCATTATATAAACGTAGGAGATGGTTTAAATATGCACTATCTTGATGAAGGAGATAAAGAAGGACAGGTTATTTTACTGCTACATGGAGAACCATCTTGGTCGTATTTATATCGTAAAATGATACCCGTTTTAAGCAATGCTGGATATAGAGTGATTACCCCTGATTTGATAGGTTTTGGAAAATCAGACAAACCGATTCATCAATCGGATTATACTTACCAACGTCATGTAAATTGGACGTTTTCTTTAGTAGAACAATTAGGGTTAAAAGAGATAATCTTATTTTGTCAAGATTGGGGCGGACTAATAGGACTTCGAATAGCAGCAGAACAGTCAGAACGGTTTAAATATATTTTTGCGGCGAATACATTTTTACCTACAGGCTTACAACCGATGCCTAAAGCCTTTTTCCAATGGCAAGAATTTGTTCAGAATGTTCCTGAATTTATTACAGGGAAAACACTACAAATGGCGACTACTACAGAATTGAGTGAAGAAGTCGTTAGAGCTTATAATGCCCCTTTCCCAGATGAACGTTATAAAGCAGGAGCTAGGAAATTTCCACTTTTAGTACCAACATCACCAGACGATCCTGCCTCACCTGCAAACCTTAAGGCATGGGAGGTTTTAACAAAATGGGACAAACCGTTTATTACACTTTTTAGCGACAAAGACCCCATAACAGCAGGAGCAGATAAGATTTTTCATAGTTTGATTTTAGGAACAAAGGGGCAAGAACATAAAACGATTGCAAATGCTGGACATTTTCTTCAAGAAGATAAAGGAGAAGAAATTGCCCAACACATGATTACTATCATAGCAGCCTTAGGATAGAAGTTGTTCAAAAAATAGCTTACTGGTTTCTGAAAAAGCCTTTTTGCTTCAATTTTAATAAGCTCAGTAGCCAATTATTGAGAAACTTCATAAAAAAACTAGGCTTTGGGAGGAATACGTTTAAGCGTTTCTAATAAATAATTCCAAAATTTCTGTACAGAACTGATCTGCACCTTCTCATCAGGGGAGTGTGCACCTCTAATGTTTGGTCCAAACGAAATCATTTGCATATCGGGATAATGTGTACCTAAGATACCACATTCTAAACCTGCATGACAAGCATTGACATGAGGATCAGCGTTGAACATTTCTTTATATAGCTGGCTCATCAATTGGATGATTTGAGCATCAGGCTTTGGTTCCCAACCTGGATAGTCATTAGTATAGCTCACGGTTGCTCCTAAGAGTTCAAAGGTACTTGTTATAGACATTGCCATATCTGTTTTTTCACTATCAACAGAACCTCGTGTAAGGCACTTTATGGCATATTGTCCTTCTTTGACTAGAACTCTAGCAATATTATTGGAGGTTTGAACAAGTCCTTCAATATTAGGACTCATACGATATACTCCGTTTGGGCAAGCATATATTGTACGGATTAAACGATCTTGGAAGGATTTTTCTAAGACACTAGAAGGATTGACGACCTCCGTTAATGTTAATTCAATGTCGGGATCGGTTATTTTATATTCATTTAATAATATTACCTTTTGTTTTTTTATAAATGTTTTGAATTCATTTATCTCTTTTGATTGGATAGTAATGATAGCGTAAGCTTCTCTAGGAATGGCATTGCGTAGTCCTCCACCATCAAACTCTGAGATGTTTAGCGTAAAAGATTTATTAATATCATATAATAATCGGTTCAGTAGTTTGTTTGCATTACCTCTTCCTTTATGAATATCCATTCCAGAGTGTCCACCTGTAAGTCCTTTGATTTGGATTTTAAAAGCGATAGAATCAGAAGGGCAATCGCTCGCTTTATAAGTACCCTTTCCAGTAACATCGATGCCGCCAGCACAACCAATTGTCAGCTCGTCATCATCTTCTGTATCGAGATTAAGCATAATATCAGCATCTAATAAATCTCCTTTGAAACCCATCGCTCCAGTTAAGCCTGTTTCTTCATCAATTGTAAATAGAGCTTCAATCGTAGGATGAACAATATCTTCTGATGCTAATATTGCCATAATAGTTGCTACTCCAATACCATTATCTGCTCCTAGAGTCGTGCCATCGGCTTTGACCCAATCGTCTTCTACTAACATTTTTATACCTTCTGTATCAAAGTTGAATTGCGTACCAGCATTTTTTTGATGTACCATATCTAAATGGCTTTGCAATGCAACGGTTTGACGGTTTTCCATCCCTATAGTAGCAGGCTTTTTAATAATAACATTACCAATTTCATCGACATAAGTTGACAAGTTCAACTTATTGCCAAATGCTTCCATAAAGGCAATTACCCGTTCTTCTTTTTTTGAAGCTCGAGGTACGGCATTGAGATCAGCAAAGTTGCTCCATAAGGCTTGTGGTGTTAGATTTCGGACGGACTGTTTCATTTTGTGTAGTGTATCGTTTTTAATTAAATGATTTTAAATGTTCTAAATCCTATTGACTTGATAAGGATTAGCTGCTTCTTTCTCTAGAATTTCACCATAATAACTTTCGTATTGTGGTAAAATATTTTCTAAACTAAATTGTTGAGCTTGTTTTAAAGCATTTTGCCTAAACGTATTTAATGTATCTTCATTTGAAAGTAGTTGAATGGCATTTTTACTCATTTCTTCTATATTGCCAACAGCACTTAAAAAACCAGTTTGGGCTTCTATATTTACTTCGGGTAATCCACCAATATTGGATGATATAACGGGGACTTGGCAAGCCATTGCTTCTAGTGCAGCTAGACCAAAACTTTCGCTAGCAGAAGGCATCAAAAATAAATCACTGATAGCCAATAGATCTTCTACAGCATCTTGTTTTCCTAGGAAGCGGATTTCGTCACAAAGCTGCAAATCTCTGCATAGCCGTTCTACATTTTCACGTTCAGGACCATCTCCAATAAGCAATAACTTACTAGGTAATTTTTCTCTTACTTTTTTAAATATTAAGACGACATCTTCTACTCTTTTTACTTTACGAAAGTTTGAGGTATGGGTTAGTATTTTCTCTTGATTTGGAGCAATTAATTTTTTAAAATGTTCTTTATCCGATTTTTTAAACCGCTCAAAATCTATAAAGTTATAAATGACTTTAATATCTTGTTTAATATCAAACGAATCATAGGTTTGCTGTTTTAGACTTTCGGATACTGCTGTTACACCATCTGATTTGTTGATAGAAAATTCTACTACGGGAGTGAAAGAAGCATTTTTACCAACTAGCGTAATATCTGTACCGTGTAGAGTGGTGACCACAGGAATATATTTACCTTTTGTTAGTAATATTTTTTTTGCCATATAGGCTACCGTAGCATGAGGAATAGCGTAATGGACGTGTAGAATATCCAATTTTTCATATAGAATAACATCTACAAGTTTACTTGCTAAAGCAGTATCATAAGGTGGATATTCAAACAAAGGATAGTCAGCGGCACTAACTTCGTGATAAAAGACATTTTCTTGAAAATGTGTTAATCGTGCTGGTTGGCGATAGGTAATAAAATGTACTTGGTGACCTTTTTGCGCCAAACCTTTTCCTAGTTCTGTTGCTAAAACACCACTACCTCCATAAGTAGGATAACATACAATTCCGATTTTCATTTGTTTATTTTTATGACAATATTACTAAAACATATAAAAAAAGGGCAAGTTCGATGAACCCGCCCTTAATTTTTATTCTATATTGAGATTAGAAGAAGGTATTTCTATTATCTTCTATGTTAGTAACTTCTTTGATAGAACGGATTAATCCGTTTTTCACAGCACTTTGATATTTTGAAGAGGCTTCTTTTCTTAACTGTGAGATATTTGAAGGTGCTCTAGCGGCGATTCTATTTGATAATTTGACCATATAAACACCATTATTTCCAACGATAGGATTTGAAACTTGATCCACATCGAGGGCTAAAGCTGCGGCAATAACGTCTGCTTCTCTATCATCATTAATCATTGGGCTATTAAACGTTAAGCCTTTTATGGTATCTACTTTTGTAGAAAATTGTGTTGCAATAGCTGATAAATCCGTACTAGAGATTTTTGCTTTAAGCATTTCAGCTTTCTTTTGGTTTCGTACTAATGGTTCAATAGCCGATTTGACTGACGCTATTGAAGGCAAGCCCGCTTTTGTTCTACTTGCTAGTGCAGGAACAACAAACTTATTATCGTAATAAAACGTATTATCTTTGAAAGCATACACTTTAGGAGAAACTTCACCAATATTAGCATCATTATTTGCCCAACGAATGATGTCACGGCTAGCGTTTCCTGTTACGCTAAGTCCAGGTATATTATAAGAATTTTCCTCTAAATTTAGTGCCGTCTCTACAGTTAAACCTTTATCAACTGCTGCCTTTTCTAAATTTTCTAAGGAACGATTATCTCCTGCGAATTGGCTAGCTTCTTGGTATATTTTGTCTACAGTTGCTTGACTTGGCTTAATTGGTCTTTCGATATAAGCTACTTGGACTCCTTGTGTTCCAGAAGACTTTGTTTTGGTTACTTCAATTAAATGGATACCAAATTGAGATTGTACAACTTGTAATTTTCCTCTACCAGCACCAAAGAAAACAGCATCTTTAAATGGTTTTACATAATTACTAGGGTAACCTACCATTCCTAAGTCACCACCTTTTGAACCTGAACCTGGATCATCACTATGTTTAATAGCCAAAGAATCAAACTGATGTGTACCTGCTAAAATCAAACTTTTCAAACTATCAATTTTATTTTTTGCAGTTTGGACACTAAATGGATTATTAGCTTGAGTACTCACTAAGATATGCCTAGCTTGTACTGAGTCAGGTGTAACCTTACGATTTAGTATTTTGGCTAATTTATAAAATCTTCCATCTACATAAGGACCTACAACAGAGCCAACAGGCTCTTCAAAAAGTCTGTCTTTCACAGCTTCACTCAACTCATCTTTTCTAAAGTAAGTTACATCAATTGCACCTTTATTTCTAAGGACAAAAGAAGAATCGCTTTCTGCAGTTGAAAATCCACTTACTAATTCGGACAATTCAGTTCTAAGTGCAGTAGAATCTTCTTGACTTGGTAAGACATCAAAGGCAACATAATTCACACCAAAAGTTGGATTTTTGGTAACATATTTTGCAGAATTGGCAGATAAATAACTTGAATAATCATTATCTGTTAATTCTACTTGTGTATCTTCAATAGCATCGAAAGGAATCTTTACAACTTCTATATCTCCTCTAGTATTTTTTTCATCATTTGACATTTCTACCATCCAAGTTGGAGTATAAAAGGCTTTAGATGTTAGATTTACCATCTTACTTTTCAAACGGTCATTGATAACATCTTTTTCTTCTTGCATCCAGAATGAAGCAAACTCTTTATTCATTTGCCCACTTTCAATAGAACTTTTGATTTGATTGATTTGCTCTGCATTGACTTGTCCTCTAAAATTTTGATTAGGGAAGTCTCTTATAATTATAGGGCTATAGTTTGGTCCCCATAATAATTCACTCAATTCGTCTTTAGAGACGCTAAGTCCTAATGCATCGGCCTCATCCTGAACAATAGACTCTTCGACAAACATATCCCAGATTGCGTTTCTTTGGGCAAAAACATTTCCAGCAGAATTACCAAATCTAAATCGATTTTTTGCTTCAAATTCTTGATATGAAACATTTCGATTTCCAATTTTTCCAACCGTAGTGGATGGGCCACCAATCATACCATTATTACCACTAAACATATCCATTAATAGAAAGGCAGCCATTGCTAATCCTAGTAAAACAATTAGTAACCAACTATTATTACGAATTTTTTGAATTAAAGCCATTTTTTAAATAGTCTATTTGAAATAAAAATTTTTGTTCAAAATGACCGCAAAGATATAAAATCTTTGTACTAATGAATAAAAAATAATCCAATAAATGCTGCATTAATAAGAATAGACGGTATTGTAGGCAATTTTATAGTGATTAGAATAGGTCTATTATTGTGGTATAAGATGTTAATAAGCTTAATAGAATTGTGAATTGTTCTTTAAGGAAAAACATTTTTTTTGCTAAAACGTTAAAGTTTTAGATAATTGTTTTACATTTATACCTTTTGACAGTATTTAATGCGTCTTAAAGGGAGCTTGAATATAAAATGAAGTGTGTTTTTAATAAAGAGTAATAAATCGGTCAATATATTTTTAACCAATTAGTAGAAAACAACTGTATGCAACAACTTTCAGGACAAGACTCCATGTTTCTTTATTTAGAATCAAAAACATCTCCTATGCATGTAGGAGCATTATATATTTTTGATTCTGAGAAAAAGAGCTTTGATCTTGATGCCATGAAGCGTTTTTTTTCAGATAGGCTTCATCTTTCTAGAATTTTTAGACAGCGATTGGTAGAAGTACCTATGGATATGGGACACCCGTTTTGGGTAGAAGATCCTAAATTTGATGTTAATAATCATATTTTTGAACTAAGACTAGAAGGTAAGACAGATATAAAAGCCCTAGCAGAGAAAGCTGCGGAATTACAAAGTATTTCTTTAGACCGAGAAAAGCCTTTATGGGAGATTACGTTTATCACAGGCTTAACATTGGAAGGATATTCGTCGAATGTTTTTGCAATGTATTCAAAAGTCCATCATGCAGCTATTGATGGTGGTGGCGGCGTTGAGATTATGGCTGCAATTTTGAGCATGACGGAAGATCCTTTTGTACCTACACCTCCTGAAAAAGAATGGGAACCTGAAGAAATTCCTTCTGCTGCGGAATTGATTGCTAAAAGTTATGGAGGTGCTTTAAATACACCTAAAAAGTTGTTTCAGTTTGTAAAGAGTACAACAGCTAAAGCTTTTGATATTCGGAAAGAAGTAACAAAGAATTTGATGACTCCGCCTCCGTTGCCAATGACTGCCCCTAAGACAATCTTTAATACAACAATGTCTGGAGAAAAAGTTATTGGCGCTGTCGATATTAGGTTATCAACAATTAAAAAAATAAAAAATGCAATCTCTGGAGCAACGGTCAATGATGCAGTCTTGACGATTTGTGCTGGAGCGTTGCGTAAATATTTGGTTCACACGGGACGATTACCACTCAAGAATTTGGTTGCAATGGCACCTATTTCGGTAAGAGCAGAAGATGAGAAAGGAAACATGGGAAATAGAGTATCAGCAATGCTAGTAGATCTAGCAACAAATGAACCACATCCCTTAGAACGATTAAAACAAATTAATCAAAACACCTTATCGTCTAAAACGATGAGTAAAGCCATTCCCGCCGATCAAATTATGGAGTTTATTCCTTCAGAGGTTGCCGCTACAGCAGGGAGGGTATATCTTAAGATGGGCTTATCAAAATTGCATAACCCTTTTTTCAATGTCGTGATTACTAATGTGCCTGGACCACCAATACCATTATATTTAGACGGTTTTAAAATGATGAACTTATATGGATTCGCTCCTGTATTGGATGGAATGGGAATGATGATTGCCATATTTAGTTATGCAGGAAATGTTTCAATAACTATTACAAGTGATAAAAGTGTGATAAAAGAGATGGATGTATTGAAATTTTGTATACAAGAATCTATCGATGAATTAGAAGATGCGGTAAATGCTTTGATGGAAGGAGCTTCATAATTTTAAGAAAAGAAAATACTAGATAACAACTAACTACAACAACTATGACTACGAATCGCAAATCTTTTGAAAACCAAAATAAAGCACCATCTTTATTTTGGTTACTTACAGAACCGAGTCGAGCAGCAATGACTTTCGGAGCTTACTATCTAGCTAATAAACGAATTATTAATGCTTTGCCGAAAGGAGATGGGCATCCTGTTTTAGTACTACCAGGTTTTATTGCCAATGATACAACAACGATTCCTATTCGAGGATTTTTGGATGATTGTGGTTATCAATCGTATGCTTGGGATATGGGCGTCAATCTGGGAAAATCTTTTTACTTAGACATTTTATATGAAAAAGTAGAAAAAATTTACAAAGAGACGAGACAAAAAGTAAGTATTATTGGCTGGAGTTTAGGTGGTGTTTATGCTAGAGAGATTGCTCGGAAAATTCCAGAATGTGTGCGCCAAGTCATTACGATGGGAACACCCTTTATGGGCTTATTTGAGCCTAGTAATGCCAAATGGTTGCATCAGTTTTTACATGGAAAATCTTATGGAGACTTACCAGAAGGCTTCTTAGACCGTGTTTTAATTACGCCACCTGTTCCTACAACAGCAATTTATACAAAAGAAGATGGTATTGTAAATTGGAAACATTGTATAGAAACTCAGGAGACAGCGATTGTTCAAAATATACAAGTACTGGGGGGGCATTGTGGTTTAGGACATAATCCATCGGTTTTGTATTGTGTGGGCGATCGATTAAGTCAGAAAGAAGATACTTGGTCAGCGTTTCAACCTAAAGGGGCTTGGTCTTTATTTTATCCTAATATACAACGTACTACTAAGGCTTCTTGAGTGTCATAATGGTAATTTCTGGTAAAATGCCGACTCTTCCTGGATAACCGAGTACTCCAAATCCTCGGTTTACATAGAGGTATTGTTGTCCTTTTTGGTATAGCCCTGCCCATTGTTTATAGATCCATTTACTTGGACTCCATTTCAGTATACCAGGGATTTCTATTCCAAATTGCATACCATGAGTATGCCCTGAGAAAGTAATGTCAATAGTTGGACATTTTTGAATAACCTCAGCTTCCCAATGGGTAGGATCATGAGAAAGTAGTAGTTTAACACTGCATTCATGAGTGCCTTGTTCAGCTTTTGATAAATCTCCTTGAGAACGAAAATGCCCTTTTGCACTCCAATTTTCTACACCAATAATGGCTAAATCCCCATCCTTAGAGGTTAGGATATGATTTTCATTGCGCAAAAGATGCCAGCCCATAGCGGCGTGTATTTGAAAGAGCTGTTGAAAATTAGCTTGTTTATCTTCTATATTTCTCCAATAAACATAATCACCATAATCGTGGTTTCCTAGAATTGAAAAGACACCATATTTAGCCTTGATTTCTTTAAAAATAGAGACTTTATCTAGCATTTCACTTGCTAAGTTATTCACTAAGTCTCCTGTGAAAAAAACGAGATCAGGGTTCTCTTCATTTATCATCGAAACGCCTTTTGCAATTCCATTTAGATTTTTTAAGCTGCCACTATGAATATCTGATATTTGTATAATTTTTAGTCCGTCAAAAGCCGAAGGTAGATTGGGAAGTTTGATGGTTAACCGCCTTTTTTTATAATTATAAACATTTCTCAAACCCGATAACATAGATATAAAAGGGAGTGCAGCAATGCCAATAGCTATTCGGCTCAATAGTCCCGAACGAACGATAGAATTTCCATTATAATCGGCAACAAGACGATAAATATCTTCTCCTAGCAAAAATCCAAAAATGATGAATTTTGAAAAAAAAAGAATACTAATGAAAGCAAATAAGTATCGCCAAAAATTTTTTCCTCTATCTATTTTAAAAAAATTGCCATACCAAAAAACAGCAATAAGGAGTACTGTTGTCGAAAAAAATAAAATACCTGTAATTAAACTGGAACTAGGTAGGGCGGCTGTAAAGGCTTGAAAGACATAACTGTCAAATAGTATGATTATTCCTGAAAAAAGAAAGAGCATGAGAAGCCTTGTGATAAATCGGAATAGATTGCTTTTAGAAATGGTATCTGTTGTCATCTGTAATAGTATATAAGGAGATAACGAACGGTAAAGGTTTTTGTTTAAAAAAATATGGCTTATCTCTATTTAGAAATAGAGATGGTGGAGACTAAGTACTTTGTAATAAAAAATAGTTCCTATGATTTTAGAATGTTTCTAAAGGTTAGGTTGATTCGATTGGTTTGAATTTTTCGCTGTTTAGGAACAGAATGTTGCCAATAATGTTGGAGTTTTCCCTTCATAATTAGCAACGAACCATTTTTAAGTTGAAATTCAATTTTTTCAGCATGGTTTGAATTTCTTCTTAATAGAAACCGTCTTGTTGTACCAAGGTTGACAGATGCGATCGTTGGATTTTGTCCGAGTTCTTTTTCATCATCTGCGTGCCAACTCATATAGTCATTTCCATCTCTATACCAGTTTAAGAGGACGCTATTGTATTTGTTGTTAAAACGCTCTTGAATGGATTTTTTTATAAAAATTAAATCTTTATTCCAAGGGATAGGAGATAAGGTAAGACCTGAATAAGTATAATTCATACCTTTGTCTCCATACCAAGCAGAATATCTAGGGGTATAGATAGACTTTCCAAATAATTTGATTTGATCATGCCGCCATTGAATATTGGAAAATTGTATTGTTGTAAATTTTTCTTTTTCATATGCCCTCCAATCCGTAGATTTCCAATCTAAGTTATCTTCATTTTGTAAAAAAGAAGCTAGAAGCGAATGGGCAACAGCTTCAGTAAAGAAGTGTTCGATATAGTAAAGTTCCCCATTAGGAATATTGATGGTATAGCTTCTTATTTTTTCATTATAATTAAAAAAATATCCGTCTTCAGTTGGTATACTAAAGGGTAGAGTAGAAACATGATTTTTTTTATTATCGGACATTAAATTCCTTTAATTCGATTCCAATATTTTTTCAACATTCCTGAAGATAAATCCCTTGGATCATCTCTTAATGTGGCTATTTGAATACCTTCTTCTTCTTCAAGTAGTTGAAATTTAAATACATATTCTTCTTCTTTTTGTCCCGTAAACTCGGCTATTGAACCATATCGTAGATCATTAAAAATTAGACCTTGATCATTTCTCGCAATATTGTAATATTGATTAGAAAACCATTTTAATGTTTTGATGGTCTCGTCGGATGCGAGTTCTTTTATGAGGTCATGGTTTTTAGCAACTGTTTTAAACTGAGTGATCTTTTTTTCATTGTCTAAGATAGAGTACATGGCATAATAGTAAACCGAATCGCTTTCTGCTACTCCTTGCCAAAGCATATTATTAAAGATAGTAGGATTAGTTGTAAATCGAGTATAGGGAATATTTTGTGCCTCAAGAGATTGCTCAAAAACTCGACCAACTTGCCATTTATTGAAAATAGTAAAGGTCAAATAGGCACTACTTAGGGCAATACCTAACCAGTTTAGGCGAGTACGAAGGCGACTTCCTTGTAATAACCTAGAAGCAAGTATGAGACATAATAAAAAGGGAACGGTATAAATAGGATCAGCTACAGAAATCGTATTAAAAGCAACCCGATAATCTGAAAAAGGTTGAAATAATTGTGTACCATAAGAGGTGAAACAATCTAGAAGTGGGTGCGTAAATATAGACCAAAAGAATAACCAATACCAATCTTTATAGCTGACATTTACAGGGTTAAGGGGAGTCTTATAGTAGTCTTTCCACAAACTAAAACCTATTCCCAATAGCGCGATTAATCCTAAGCCTCCCATCATCCAACTTTTAGAAATATAGGCGATAACTGCTAGGATTAAACTAATAAAGAGTAAAGCAAAAACACTGGTAAAGGCTTTGTAGGTTTTATTTTGATAAAATTGGGTGCTGTAGAGTTTATCAACAATCCAAGATATACCGAATGGAAAAAATACAGCAAAAAATATAGAATGCGAGATGCCCCGATGAAATGCTAGAGCATCAATTTCAGACATAGAAAAATTTGCTAAAATATCTAAGTCGGGAATAGTGCCTCCAAATGCTCCCCAGAGCATTGCTCGATTTCCAATTTTTTTACCGAGTACGACTTCTCCTACGGCGGCTCCTAGCACAACTTGGGTTAATGAGTCCATTTTTGAGTTATATTTTTCTTGAATTATTTAAGTAGACATTGCTACAATTACCCAATAGTAGATAACGCTTTTTCAAGTGGAACTGTTCAGTTCCTACATTTTTTTATCTAAAGACTATAAATTTAAAAAGCTCAAACACTCTTGTTGAGTATCTGAGCTTTATATTTTACGACAAATAATTAGCCTAAATTAAATTACTCACAACAATCGAAATCCACTATTCCCGATCCGTTAATGGGGCTATTGGTGTTTATGGTCTTTTTAAAAGTACCTTCTACGTCACCATCGCAGTGACCGACCAAAAATTTAAACCCTTGAGTACCTGTGTTTACCCTTGCTCTTTTATTCTTACAATGGCAAGTTTGAGTTTCGTCTTCACTCCCTAAACTACTACAATCAGTTACTATTTTTCTATCAGCATTTATAGTGACTTCCAAATCTGCATCATTTTGCTTCCAATCGCTTCCATTCCAGAATTTCGAATAGGCTTTAGCTTCTTCATAATGTGACCAGAAATTTGTATAGGCTGCGGTTCTATGAGATAAGCCTTGTACTCCATCTTGACTCCATAACCAACCCGTATCTTTATCCAGATTATCACAGGCGTCGCCACCATCATCTGAGAAATTGGCAAATTGAGTATTACCGAAGATACAATCTGGATTGGCAGTTGCAGAAATTTCAAAACCTGTGGCATCTGTAAGTGGAAAAAGAAAATCGAAGTTTCCATAAACCTCATGCGTTTCAGTATTAGGAGCAAAGTCACCAAGTTCAATAGTTACGGTTCCATTACCAGGTCCACCAGTTAAGTTTTTACATTCTCCAAATACCCTTACCTGACTGCAAGAGGCTTTTACTATACTGATGCTACAACCACAAACAGCAGCAAAGGCAGCTTGGTTTGTATCTTCTGTTAGTATGGCATCCTCAGGAATGGCACGTAGGTTTATTTTTTCTCCTTTGGGCATGGCTCTAATCTCTGACTTTAGCTTTAGGTTTTTAGAATCTCCTAGTAATAACTCGTTGTTATTCATGTAAGTAACAAGGTATGTTTCTACTTGAAATTCAAAGTGTTTATTGACTATGGTCATCATAATCGGGTCGGTCAAAAAAGGTTGGTAACGTTCTTCAGGAGTTGTGAAAATATCTGTTTCTAGTAATTTGTGTACGGATTCGATCTCATTAGTTGTTCTAATGAAATCATTGAATTTTTGATCGTCTTCAGTGTACATTTGATCTAAGACTTTGTAATATTTTGATAAGTGATCAAAATCTCTAAATGAATAACGATCGTCTACAAGTGATGGGAAATCAATCTTCCCTGTGTTTTGTTCTGTATTTTCTAGGTTTAATCTATCGTCCTTTTGGCAGGAAAAAATTAAAATAGAACAAAGGAGCAGAAACATGAAATAATAACTTTTCATAATTTTTTAAGTTTTAATATTCTTTGACGATTAATTTTTTTTATCAAAGAATTGGGTTTTTTAATAAAATAAAAATTATGTTCTACTAAGAACCTATTTGAAAAAATGTGACGGCGAAAAATAAAGGGAGTAAGTACAATATAGGAATATTTAGAATTGAGTTTGATTTGTTTATTTATTATAATATGCTCATTAATAAATAAATATGATGAAAAGAGAAGTTGTTTTTATAGATATATAAAATAATGAAATAAAAAATATAATTAATAACTATTCCATACTGAAACGATAAAATTTAAAAAGCTCAAACACTCGTTTCGAGCATTTGAGCTTTCTAAGCTTGTCTCTTTATTATTTTGAAAAATAAGTTATTCGTAATATTCTAAATCCTCCAAGTTATGCCCTATTATTTTTTGAATTTTCCTTATACATCTTTGAAGCAATATTTCTATTCACGGCTCTAATCTGCTCCTGTAACTTTTTATCTATAAATAGTTTTTTGTTTTTTATATGAAGAAGATATTTTCTACTTGAAATTCAAAAGGTGTATTGGTTAGGGCTATTATAATAGGAACTACCAGAAATGATTGATAGTCTTCTCTTGGGCTTGTAAAAATATCGGTTTCTAATAAATTATGTATAGATTGATTTTTTTCATTTGCACTAATAAAATTATTAAATCTTTGCTTGTTTTCTGTATGCATTTGCTCTGATGCATTGTTGAGATTAGTCAAATGATTAAAATTTCGGAATGAAAGGTTCTCTTTAAGAGGAGAAGAAGGGATAGTTTTTATTTCTTGTGTGGTTATGTACTTATTGTTAATTATTTCAATAGAAGGATATTGAATATCATTAGAACTTAATCCTTTATCTTTTGAACAAGTAATAATGATAAATATAGAACAAAGTTGAACTAGAATGAAATTGTAACATTTCATAACTGTTTAAATTTTAGCCTTCCTTGATAAGTATTTTATGTATTTTCTTATCAAAGAATTTAGTTTTAGTAATAGAAAATAGTTTGCTCTACTAAGTTTCTTTTTTTGGAGTGTGACAAGTGAGAATATAAAAATGAAGGAAAGAAGGAACTCTTTTTTTTGTAGGAAAAAATAAATTATTTCAATTTAAATATATTAGTGTTTATAAATAAATTGTTAAGGGTCTGAAAGATTTTTATAAAAAAAAGTATTTTGTTAAAATATTTATTTTTCGTTAAATTGTTTTGAAGGGCATAAACTTGTATTTAAATGTAAATAAGAGGGTGAAAATTATGTGATAAACTAAATGGCTTTATTTACGGGATGTCTTAAGAAGACTTAAACACATTTACTTTTCGTTTAAAATTAACAGTAAAAGCAAATCCTTCATTTTTTTCTGTAGGAAATATGGGTTGTACATTATATTTCTGAGTGTCAACATTGGGATATTTCCCAAAGCCTAATTCGATATTAGTGACAGCACCTTTTAAACCATAATCTTGGAGAATTTGTTCTGCGTGCTCAATAATCTCCATTACAGCCTCCTCTACTAATTGAGGATTAACTTCCTTATTATCTTTTTGTTCGTGTATTTTTTTCATACAAAATATACTTTTAGCGGTTAAGTTTGTTTGGGCTATACTTAACATTATTTATTGAAGTACATTTTGTTTAATCATAAGTATGTTATAAAAGGCAGGAGTGTAAAGACTTTTATTGTGTTTGTATTAATCTCTCATGCTTTACACTTATAGGTACAAATGTATAACTTATTTGTTTATTCTACAAAGAATATGTGAAAAAGTGCTTTCAAAAGATTGGGCAAATTATGTTTATTGTGTGTTGAGTTGTTATTAACAAAAATAACTTTAATACTATTAAATCTCCGAGTACCTTTGTAGGTGAAAAAAATAAGGATTAATTGATGTCTAAGAGTTATAAACTCAAGTTACGCACTGATTAAAAAATAAAATAGGAAAGCTGTAGTTTAGAGTT
>JAHDBJ010000038.1 GCA_020630435.1 Saprospiraceae bacterium | reverse complement strand
TGGAATTGCCTGTTCGACTAGAGATGTTCTCGACAGTTGGTCAGCGAGTGATGTCAAAAGAGTTGAATGACTATATTAATGTAATAGAAACTGCAAATTTAGCGAAAGGGATTTATGTTTTAAAACTTAATGATTACACATTTAAGTTGATTTTGAATTAATTAACATTGTGTTTGTTAAGGCTGCATTGTAAAATAGGCTACTTACTATTTGTGATTAGACTATTTTGCAGTACAGTTGTATTTTATAGAGTATTATATCAATATTTTTTACAAAAAATATACATGAAACTTTGGAAGCATGAGCCAACTGCCGAACTTCTTCAAGGTATATCAGCGAACACACTTGTTGAACACTTAGGAATTGAATTTATAGCGGTTGGAGACGACTATATTAAGGCAAAGATGTTAGTAGATGCAAGAACTGTTCAACCAATGCGGATTCTTCATGGCGGAGCTTCTGTTGCGCTAGCAGAAACACTAGGAAGTATCGCCTCAACACTGTGCATTGAAGACTTTCAAAAGAAAACAGCTGTTGGTCTAGCAATTAATGCTAACCATCTTAAAGCTGTTAGAGAAGGTAATTTTGTTATAGGGAAAGTCTCACCAATACGCATTGGCAGGACTGTTCATGTATGGAACATAGAAATTTTTAATAGTGAAGAAGAATTAACATGTATAAGTCGATTAACAATATCAATTATTGATAATAAATTTTAATACAGATTTTATTAAAACACGTTTAATGTTCAACAAAAGCTTCAATGGGAGGACAGGTACAAATTAAGTTTCTATCGCCTTTTGCATTATCAACCCTTGCCACTGAAGCCCAGAATTTATAACCATCTCTAAGGTATGGTAAGGGATAAGCGGCGGCTTCTCTTGAATAGGGGAAATTCCACGCTGTAGCAGTTAATACAGCTTGCGTATGAGGAGCATTTACAAGAGGGTTATTATCTTTATTAAACACACCTTGAGCGATGTTCTCAATTTCTCTACGAATTTGTAGCATGGCCTCACAAAAACGATCCAATTCGTCCTTACTCTCACTTTCTGTTGGTTCAATCATAATTGTGCCAGCTACAGGAAATGACAGTGTTGGAGCATGAAAGCCATAATCAATTAATCTTTTAGCGACATCGGTCGCATCAATGCCTAGTGGTTTGAAAGAACGCAAATCAATAATGAGTTCATGGGCAGTTCGACCATTTTTACCAACATATAAAATATCATAATCTTGCTCTAAGCTTGATTTTATATAATTAGAATTTAGAATTGCATATTTTGTAGCTGACTTGACACCATCTCTGCCCAACATTTTTATATAGGCGTATGAGATTAGTAAAATACTAGCACTACCCCAAGGAGCGGCGGACACAGCTTGAATTCCTTCTTTGCCGCCCGTTTTGATGATAGGATGATTGGGTAGATAAGGGGCAAGGCTATCATTTACACAGATAGGACCCATTCCTGGACCGCCTCCACCGTGAGGAATACTAAATGTTTTGTGTAGATTTAAATGACAAACATCTGCACCAATTTTGGCAGGGTTTGTTAAACCTACTTGAGCATTCATATTCGCTCCATCCATATAAACTTTTCCGCCATGGTTGTGTATGGTGGCGCAAATTTCTTTTATGCTTTCCTCAAAAACACCATGAGTAGAGGGATAGGTTACCATCAAACAAGATAGTTGATCCTTATATTCTAAAGCCTTAGACTTTAGGTTTTCTATATCAATATTGCCCTCTTCATCACATTGTACAACGACAACTTTCATTCCTGCCATTACAGCACTAGCTGGATTGGTGCCATGAGCAGAAGAAGGAATCAATGCAATATTTCTCTGAGTATCACCATTTGCTTTATGGTAAGCCCGAATCACCATAAGTCCCGTATACTCTCCTTGTGCTCCAGAATTTGGCTGAAGAGAGCAAGCTGTAAATCCTGTAATTTCACACAAATACGTTTCTAGCTCGGCTAAAATTTGTTGGTATCCTTTAGTTTGTTCGGCAGGAGCAAATGGATGTATATTAGCGAATGCTTCCCAACTTACAGGACGTAATTGGGTTGCAGCATTGAGTTTCATGGTACATGAACCAAGTGGAATCATAGAATGTGTGAGGGATAAATCTTTGTTTTCTAATCTTTTGATGTAACGCATCATTTTTGTTTCAGTATGATGGCTATTAAAGATGGGGTGTTTTAGAAATTCAGATTTTCTTATCAGTTTTTCGGGAATTTTATAGCTTAATTCATGCGCTTTTTGATGATAGGCTTGGTGGGAAATTCTAGGCACGCTGCCTCTATGATTTGCTTGATTAAACTCATCAAATATTATGATGAGTTGTTCTATGTCCTCAAGTTGTGTGGTTTCATCAATGGATATTCCAATATAGTATTTTCCGATTTTTAATAAATTGATATGATGTTTTAGGGCAATATTATAGATTTCATTCCGAGCATTTTCATCTAAACAATCGATTTTTAAAGTATCGAAAAAATAATCATTTTCATTATTGAACCCCATTTCTTTGAGGGTGTTATCTAACAGTTGTGCAAGCAAATGAATTCGTTTTGCAATAGCTTTTAAGCCTTCCGCACCATGATAGACAGCATACATTCCAGCCATTATTGCTAGTAGGGCTTGAGCTGTACAGATGTTAGAGGTGGCTTTATCTCTTTTAATATGTTGTTCTCTAGTTTGAAGTGCCATTCTTAAGGCAGGATTTCCATTGGCATCTTCAGATAGTCCAATAATTCTACCAGGGATTTGGCGTTTAAATTTTTCTTTAGTTGCAAAATAAGCGGCATGAGGACCTCCAAAGCCCATTGGGATGCCAAATCGTTGTGTATTACCGATAGCAACATCTGCCCCCAAGGCTCCAGGAGATTTTAAAAGGGTTAAACTTAAAATATCAGCAGTTATCGCTACATATAACTCTTTCGATTTTAAATTGGTTATTAAATCAGTATAGTCTTCTATTGTTCCATTTTTATCAGGATATTGAAAAAGAACAGCAAATGTTTTTTCAGGTAAGACAAAATTTTTCCAATCACTTAATACAACTTTTATTCCTAGTGGTTCGGCTCTTGATTTTAAAACATCTAGGGTATGTGGAAAAATAGTATCCGAAACGATAAATTGATTAAAAGGATCATTTTTGATTCTTTTATTCTTAAGGTTATAAAACATGGACATTGCTTCGGCGGCGGCGGTAGCTTCATCCAATAAAGAGGCATTTGCAATAGGAAGTTCTGTTAGATCGCTTATCATTGTTTGAAAATTAAACAATGCTTCTAGACGTCCTTGACTAATCTCTGCTTGATAAGGAGTGTATTGGGTGTACCATCCAGGGTTTTCAAAAATATTTCTCAAAATAACAGATGGTGTTATTGTGCCATAATAACCATACCCAATAAATGATTTGAAATTTTGATTTTGTGAAGCTAGCTTTTTTAAAGCTTCCAAATACTCGAATTCAGACAAGGCTTCGGGGAGGTTGAGTTCATCTTGTAACCGAATATGTTTAGGTATTGTTTCTTCGATAAGCTGTTTTAGACTTGAAACACCGATTTTTTCTAGCATTTCACCTAATTGCTTTTTGTTAATTCCAATGTGTCTATTTACAAATTGGTCATTATATTTGATTGGAGACATAAATCTTCCCATTTATCGGATGGTTTAAAAACGCAAAGTTCGATATTTGAAGGGGAATAAACAAACATTAAATGTATTCAAAAAACGATTCTTATTAGAAAAAGGACTAAAAATAAACTTTGATTAATAAAAGATACGTGAGAATTTAAAATAGATGAACAAAGCTAAGAAGAGATCAAAAAATGGTTTGACTAAGTGAGCCAAACCATTTATTTGTTAAGAAGCAATATTTCTTTTAATACTACTTATCAACCCTAAAAAACCATTTGTATTTGAAAAAACTATTCTTTGCGTCTTTCATAAAGAAAGTTGCCATCAGTATCGAAGATGGTTAATATCTTAGTTTCTCCTTCAAGTAATCCAACTACATACTTGTCTCCTCCACGATATTTAGCTTTTTTGATTTCTGCACTTGGATAATTTGTAGAAATATAATCCATTATATTTTGCGGTAGATCTTCTATAGCGATACTGCGTCCTTTTCCTCTACCACCACAAGAAAGATCTTCTATAGTTGTTTCTTCTACGAAATTTCCGTTAGTATCAAAAACTAAAATTCTTTTATCACCTAATCCAACATATAAATCTCCCTCATATTCTTTACCTCCTTTGATGCGTACATCTGGATAATTTGTTGCTATATACTCTAGAACATCAACAGGTAAGTCTTCGGGTTTGATAATTCCTCTTTTGCCATATCCTTGACCGCCTTTTCTAGCTAAAATCTCTTCACCAGAAGTTCTAAAATATGTAGTAGTACCATTTTCCATTTCTAATTCATATCCCTTATTCGGTACTTTAGTAGCAGTTTCTATAAACGTTTCAAAATAATCTTCATTTGTTGTTTGTATCGTAAGAGAAGGGAGTTCATTGACATCTATTGCTATTCTATCCGTTGAATTTTGAATTTCCTGAATTAGCCTAGTATCGGCATCAAAATCTTGTAGTGTTCCATCATTATCACAAGAAACCATAAAGAAAATGCCGAAAAGTAAGATGCTGAATCTGAAAATTAGTTTAGTCATATTTTTTTTGATTTAAAGCAGGTCGTCGCATAATTGATTGTATTGTAAGACTTGCCTGCTGTGTTAAGAAATAAAAATGATAAATTAAGTATAGGTTAGATTTAATTAACTCCCCTATGATATACAATTGAGTTCAAAAATGTATTTTATAATAGTATCTGAATCAATCTTCATCCTTAAGGTGCAGAACGATTCAAAAAGGTTGCATGGGAAGTTTTTTTATGGAAAAAGAAAAATGATAGGGATACTAATATTTTCGTGAGATAGTGAATAAGAGATTGTTTTAACTATAAATAAGATTCATTTAAAATAATAGATATAATGGCATTTTTCTAATTTCTTCTTTTCCTTTAAATAATGGTAATGCTAGAAGACTAGAATTAATAATTTTCATTTCCTCAGGTGTAAATTCAAAACTGAGTTTATTTTGAATCTCTAATATTTTCCCATTAGTGTCAATAGTCAAAACTAATCCATATCTAATATATTTTCTTTTTTCATTGGACATTTTTGAAATAATACTTTTTTGTAGGTAATTATTAATTTCATTCATTGAAAGTTGATACCTTCTACTATAGTCTTTGATATGATCATATTTTTTAAGCCAAAAAATATTTTCTTCTAACCTTTTTTCTTCTTTTTTGAGAGCTTCATTATTAATATGATTAGTTTTAAAGTATTCGATCAGATCATTTTTAGACGATAAGTTTAATAATTTAAGTAGATCAGATTTATTATTAATTCTTATAGTTCTATGATACCATCTTGTTCCACAACTCACATTTTGTAAACCTAATTCTCTATGCTGAAATAAGAAGAAACCAGCACCACCATAATCATCTAGTACTAAAGTTATCGTAAAATCAGAAATTATATCATCTTCAAATTTTTTTAATATTTTTTGAATTATATGTAGAGGTATAGATTCTCCAATATAAATGTGTAATGAGCCTTCTGTAGGTGCATTTCTTGCTGAATAATCTTGTTTAGTTAAAACAAGGCTATCTTTAGTTAAGTTTTCCTCTAAAGAGGATACAATGTCGTCAAAATTTTCTTTTACATGATCATTTGTGAAATTAAAATGTATTCTATAGGATATTGGTCTGTAAACCTCAAATGAATATTTTCCATTTAGCTTTTTATGAGTAAATTTTACAGTATCCAACTTATTTAAAAAATACTCGCTCTGTCCATTTAAAACTAAAAATGTCAAGAGAAGATATAAAACAAGGATTGTTCTATAAGTAGTATAATTCATTTTTATTTATGTTCAATTAAATTAAAAACTTCTTTAGGGTATTTAATTATTGCAGAAGCAATTTTACTTTTTTCCATTTTGACCATTAGCTTTTTTATCCATTAATTATTTCGACTTCTGATAAACCTAACCCAAAAAACAAAAAAAGCTAATTTCGACTGAAATTGACTTGAAAACGGGATAAAGCCATTGCAAAATTAGTTCTCACCTTACCTATGATGATTATTGATAGAAAATTGTTAAACTTTGGACACAAAAATAGCAACAAATCAATTCAATAAACAACAAGAATCGGACATAAAAGTAAGGACAGGGCATAAAAAAAGCCTAGAACTCGTTTAAGTTCTAGGCTTCCAGCGGAGGAGGAGGGATTCGAACCCCCGATAGCCTCTCGACTATGCCGGTTTTCAAGACCGGTGCATTCAACCGCTCTGCCACTCCTCCAATTATTTTAGTGGTACTTTGCGATTTAGCAACGCAAAAGTATCATTCCTTTTTCAAATTTTCTATCATTTTTAAAAAAAAATTACGTTTCATATGAAAATTATTCTTTTTCTACTTGGATATTTTGTTCTAGCTTTCGCCTTGCTTTATTAATACTAATACTGGTATTCAGTTCAAATCCTATAATTAAGATATAGGCATTGATTTGTAGCCAAATCATAAAAGCGATTAAGGTGGCAAACGATGAACCATAGATGTCATCGTAAATATTATTTTTGAAACGATTGATAAAATATGAAAAAATTAAGGAAGACAATAAAGATAAAGTAGTTGCTAGAGTCGCACCAGGAGAGAAAAAGTTAAACTTCCGTTTAAGGGCAGGACCATAACGGTATATAAATGCAATACCCGTATAAAAGAGAAACAAAACGACAAACCATCGCAGTAAGTTGAAGCTAAATTTAGTAAAACTATCGGCCTTGATTTTAGTTACAATCAAGTCAATTAAAAGATGTCCAATCATAACAAGACCAATTGAAAGTAAGAAAAGTGAACCTAAAATAAATGTAAGTTTTAAGGCAACCCATCTTTTTTGAAGCGCATTTCTGGTTAAAAAAGAAATATCATAATCCTTGTCAAAGCCTCTCATAAGCGCCATAACGCCATTTGAGGCAAAGAAAAAGGCTAATAAAAAACTAAAAGACAGTAAACCACTTCTAGGTTTTAAAACATACCCGATAGAATCCATGACTTGAGACTTAACATCTGTAGGAACAATACCCGAAAGGTATTCATTTAATAGCTCTATATAATTATCAATGGGGAGGTAAGGAAGTAAGGTTAGGAGTACAATCATAAAAGGAAATAGAGAAAGCATAAAACTAAATGCCATCGAATTTGCACGCATCATAATGCTTTCCTTTTGAGCTTCTTGAAAGGTAAATTGTAAAACATCATATATAGGAACACTTAAAAAACCAGGTAAGGAGGTGCGCTTCATCCAATCAATCAAAGTCATTACAACTGGATGAGTAAATATAGCAGATTGGATTTCTTGAAGACTAGGAATTTTCAAAATAAGGTTTTAGTTTTTGGACTAAAAATTCTGGTGTTCTTATTGTTGTATTTGATTTAATATCAATAAAACAAAGTTTGACAGCACCCCCATTGACCAGTTTATTTTTTTCATTAAATATTTCTGTATGAAAGGTAATAAACTGTTTAGGTAATTTTCGGATGCTTGTTTTTAACGTTAATAATTCATCGTATAAGGCAGGTCTAACATATCTAATATTTAAACTCATAACAGGCATCATTATGCGATAGGATTGCTCCATTTCTTTATAACTCATTCCTAGAGAACGAATCATTTCTGTTCGAGCAATTTCATAATAAAGTGGATAATTACCGTAGTATAAATAGCCCATTTGGTCTGTTTCTCCATATCGAACTCGTTTCGTTGTTTCGTGATTAAACATATTTTGTATTTTCCTCTTTCTTATTACAAAGTACAAAGATCTATAAATTTTCTCCTTTTGAAGAATGATTTTTCATTGAATCTCTTGGTTCTAATTTACAAAAAGAGAGGTTGTGAATATCAATTTTTTTTAAAAAAATGACATAAAAAGAGTTCCTTTGATTTGAGTTTTGAATTTTTCTATAAAAAAAACCACCCTTTTTTATCTTTTATTTGATGATTTTTTTAAAAAACAACGTCACGTATTTTTTTTGTTATTTTTTTTGTTTTGTTTAGATTTTATCTAAAATTATAAAGATTTATTGATTTATTTGAATTTACATTTGTTTTTTTCTATGTCACATTTGGAAGGGTATAGATGTTTCTCTTTTTATGTTTGAGCTTATATTTGAATCATCATTATCAAATAATGGTAGACATGGTAGAATTGAGAAAGTGAATCTAAACTACCTATACTAATTACAATAACATATTTAAATTCAACTAAGTATAAAAACACTATTCAGTTGACTTGATGTCTTGAACACAAGGTATCATTCCTATGCTGAAAATATATTAAATAATCATTTTTTAAAATTTATTCTAAAACATCAATGAGGTCAATGTACACTCATTGACCTTAAAAGCTAATATTTCAATATTAAAAAATTAAATTTATCATGAAGAGAGTTAACAAATTAAAAGCTATTGTACTAGGTTTCGCACTTGTATTGGGAGCAAACACGATGGATGCACAAATCAAAATTGCTCCAAAAGACAGAATGGCAACTATAAATGAATCTGCGGCTTTACATATTGATTGCCCAGATGGTAAAGGGATTTTGATTGAGCCTGTTACTGAGGCAGTAAGAGATGCAATAACTCCAACAGATGGTCTTATCTTATATAATAAAGATAAAGGAGAGTTGAACTTTTACAGTGGTGCTGAGAAGAAATGGAAAGCAATGAATGAAATTAGAAAATCGACAGCAATTAGTAAATCTGATTTAGATCCTACAGCACCAACGGGTACAAAAGTACAAACAGCAGATGGAAAAGAATATGTAAAACTAGCTTCAGGAGAATATGGTGAAATCAAACCTGTAAGAAGCTATTCAACTAAAGATGAAGCATTAAAAGCTGGAACAATGGCTACGGGTGATAAAATGCAAACACCTGATGGAACAACTTATGTAAAAACAGCAACAGGAGAACTTGCTAAAGTAGAGACAACTAGAGATTATGCAGATAGGACTGCTGTAAAAGCGGCTAAATTAGCTACAGGTGATATTGCTACGGTGAATGCTAAAGGAGATCGTTATATGAAAAAGGCAGATGGGGCTGTTGAAAAGGTGGCTGGTGAAAGAGATTTCCCAACTAAAGCGGACTTAGATTTAGAAAAAACTGCACCAGTAGGAGCAATCGCTAGAATGGATGATGATGGGAGAAGATTTGTAAAAAAAGATATCGGTACACTTGAAAAACCAGCTACTACATGGGCAAGAATCCCTGCTATTAGAAAATATGCAGATACAACTGAAATGGATGCAGATACGAAGTCCCCTGATGGAACAGATGGTGAATTAGCAGATGGTACAAGATATCGTAAAGTTGCGGGAAAATGGTCAAAAGTAGGAGGTAGTGGAGATACTGCTGAACTTGAAAAAAGAATAACTGCTTTAGAATCGCAAGTGAAAACTTTAGCTGATGCGTTAACAAAAGCAAATGCAACCATTGCAAGTAATTCAAAACTTGCTTCTGCTGCATCTGCAGACGCTACCGCTGCTAAGACGGCTGCGGATGCTGCGGTATTGGATGCTGCTTCAGCAAAGAAAGTTGCGGATGCGAATGCACTGGAAGTAACGAGCCTTAAGGATAGAGCGACTAAATTAGAGGCTGCTGCTGCTACAAATTCTAAGAAATTAGCTGTTGTTGAAACAGATGTAGCTGCTGCTAAGACGGCTGCGGATGCTGCGGTATTGGATGCTGCTTCAGCAAAGAAAGTTGCGGATGCGAATGCACTGGAAGTAACGAGCCTTAAGGATAGAGCGACTAAATTAGAGGCTGCTGCTGCTACAAATTCTAAGAAATTAGCTGTTGTTGAAACAGATGTAGCTGCTGCTAAGACGGCTGCGGATGCTGCGGTATTGGATGCTGCTTCAGCAAAGAAAGTTGCGGATGCGAATGCGCTTGAAGTAACGAATCTTAAGGATAGAGCGACTAAACTAGAGGCTGCTGCTGCTACAAACTCTAAAAAATTATCTGTTGTTGAAACAGATGTAGCTGCTGCTAAGACGGCTGCGGATGCTGCGGCATTGGATGCTGCTTCAGCAAAGAAAGTTGCGGATGCGAATGCGCTTGAAGTAACGAATCTTAAAGATAGATCAACTAAGTTAGAGTCGACTACTGCTAATCACGAGAAGCGATTAACTGCGGGAGGTTTATAATAAAAATTAGATGCAGTGTAATGAGGAAGAATATTTCTTCTTCCTCATTACCTTAACACTTTTAATAAAAAATAAAAAGATTAAATAAAATCATGAAAGCAATAAAAATTACGCATAAAACATTGCTATCTGCATCTATCTTTTGCTTCTTATTTTTAATGCACTTTGGAGCAAATGCTCAATGTACAGATATCGGCATGAAAATATTTGAAGATCCAACAGGGACTAGTTGTAGTAATGCAGTAAAAATTTTCTCTCCATCGGTTAGTGGATGTAATAATGAGTTATCAGTGTGTGGAGATTTAACAAATGAAGGTACTTTAGAAGTATCAAAAGATGCTTCAGTAAAATTTAGTGGAAAACGTTTTACCAATAAATCAACAGCTTCTTTCTTAGGAGAAGGAACGTTGCATATAAAAGAATCTACTTGTGGAACAACAGAAGAGCAAGAAATTGATGCAGGAGGGGATTGTTCTAGTACAGCTTCTATTCCAAACTTAAAAATTGAAACAAGTAAAAATGTTCGTTTGGTAAATACAGGAGCTAAAGTAAAAGGTAAAGTAGAATTTGTACAAGGTAAAATAATCCTTGATGAGGATATGTGTATTAATGAAGTGACAGGACATTGTTCTGACAAATACTTTGTTTCTCCTGAATCAGAGACAGCAACTAAAGGTTTTTTGAGAACTGAAAAAGTAGGAATAGCAGCGAAAGTTATGCCAGTTGGAACTTCAAAAAGTTATGCACCTATTCAAATAGCCAATAAGACAAATACAGATGATGTGGCCGTAAGGGTTTTTGATAAAGTTTTGTATGATGGTAAATCTGGTGTAGACGTTAGTGCAAACTCTGTAGGGAAAACATGGGCAGTAAAAGGTCTAACAGCTGCTTCTAAAATTGATTTGAAACTTCAATATAAAGATACTGAAGTAGGTACTTCTTTTACTGAAAGTAAGAATTATGTGTCTCGATATGTTGGTACTGTTGGAAATACAAAAGGTGGTACTACATCAAATTCTAAATGGGATTACGTAGGTACTGAGAAAGCTGGAGCAGATTCAGCAGGCACACTTAGGGATGCCTCTTGTTCTTCTCCAGGAGATGAATCAGAGAAAGAAAGATTAGATATAATAGTTGAGGAAGAGGAAGAACTATTTACAATAGCGAATGATTCTCCTGATGCACTTCCTGTTGAGTTAACTTCATTCAAGGGTGAGAGTGTAAATTGTAATAATATAATCACATGGACAACTGCTTCGGAATTAGATAATGATTACTTTGAGGTTCAAAGAGCGACCGATGGTAGAAATTTTGAAGTACTGGATATTGTTACAGGTAATGGTACAACATCTATTGAAAGTGAGTATTCTTTTACCGATAAAAAAGCAATTGGTGTCGCTTATTATAGATTAAAGCAAGTAGACTTTGATGGTAAGTTTGAGTACTCAAGAATTATTAGAATTGTTTCTGATTGTGCTAAGAAAAACGTGATTCAAAATATCTATCCTAACCCAACAAGCAGTATGTTAACGGTTGAAGTTATTTCTAATTTGGAAGGTCAAGGCGGCATTATTATTAAAGATGTACTTGGAAGAACAGTAAGTCTTGAGAATGTAGATTATGAAAAAGGGTATAATGCAATACAGCTTAATGTTTCTAATCTTGCTCCTGGAACTTATATGATCCTCTTAGAAAACGATAGTGAGTACAGTTTACCTACAAGATTTGTAAAACAATAAAAACCAAAGGATAACATAACTATTTTATATATCTAAAGCCTGTTGGATTTCCGACAGGCTTTTATTTTTTAAGAACTTCTTTATAAAAAAGTAAATAAAGTTACCCTTATCTTATCTTTGTACCATGAAAGCAAGAACACTTCGTAAGGATAAAGTAAATGTAATTACTCTAGGATGCTCCAAGAATTTAGTGGATTCCGAAAATATTATTACCCAATTAAAAGGAAATGATTATGAGGTTGCCCATGATAGTGAAGAGGATGCGAATATTGTAATTGTAAATACTTGTGGCTTTATAGATTTGGCAAAAGAAGAGTCCATCAATACAATCCTTGAATATGCAGCAATAAAAAAAGCAGGAGATATTGAAAAATTATATGTTACAGGTTGCTTATCTCAACGGTATAAAGATGATTTAGAACAAGAAATTCCTGAGGTCGATGCTTATTTTGGGACGCTTGAATTGCCAGCATTACTATCAAAGCTTAATGCAGATTATAAACATGAGCTAATAGGTGAGCGTGTTATTACAACTCCTAAGCACTTCGCATATCTGAAAATCTCTGAAGGGTGTAATCGGACTTGCTCTTTTTGTGCTATTCCTTTGATGAGAGGAAAGCATATTTCTAAACCTATTGAAGATTTAGTTAAAGAAGCTAAAAATCTAGCAAAGTTGGGTGTTAAAGAATTAATGCTTATTGCACAAGAATTGACCTATTATGGTTTAGATATTTATAAAAAAAGAGCATTATCGGAGTTATTAGAAGCATTAGCAGATGTAGAAGGAATTGAATGGATACGTTTACATTATGCCTATCCGAGTAAGTTCCCAGTAGAAATTTTTGACGCAATGTCTAAACGAAGCGAAGTTTGTAATTACTTAGATATACCGCTTCAGCATGCCAATGATGCGGTTTTGGAGCGGATGCGTCGCCAGATTACTCAAGAAGCACAAAGAGCATTGATAAAAAGAGCTAGAACACAAATTCCGAAGATAGCTATTCGAACAACTTTCCTTGTTGGTTATCCAGGAGAAACAGAAGAAGAATTTCAGGATCTATGTGATTTTGTAAAAGATATGCAGTTTGATAGAGTAGGAGTGTTTCAGTATTCTCACGAAGAAAATACTTTAGCATATGAAGTAGAGGATGATGTTCCTGCTGAGGTGAAAAGGGAAAGAGCTAATCGTATTATGGAAATTCAACAATCTATTTCTTTTGAAAAAAATCAAGCAAAGATTGGACAAACACTAAAAGTTTTATTTGATAGAAAAGAGGGTGCTCATTTTATTGGGCGTACAGAATATGATTCGCCTGAAGTAGATAATGAAGTATTGGTAGATGCTTCGAAAAATTTTGTTAGGATTGGGGATTTTGCAAAGGTGAAAATTATAGACGCTACCGAATATGATTTGATTGGAGAGGTAGTATAACTTAGAAATTTCCTCTTACTGTAACGACAAAATTTCTCCCAGGAGCAGAAACACCAGAAGCAAAGGTTCTATAATGTAAATCGAGAATATTTTCAACGCCAATATTTAGTTGGATCGCTTTAGACAATTGATAGGAACTGTATAAATTATACGTAACCCATGCAGGTGTTCCAAAACCTTCAACAGCTTCGTCTAAATTATCAGAATTACCACTAGTAGGATCATATTCCTCAATAGGCTTTTTTGCATTGAATTTTACAACCCCTTCTAGATTCCATTTATCCAATTTATAACCAATCGTAGCTTTACCATAAAGAGGTGGGATATGAGAAAGAGGGAGCAAGGTATCTTGTTCTGTAATACCTGAGGTGTATCGCCCTTTAGTAAAACTCACACTAGCATCAAAATGCCAATTGGAATTAATATCAAGATCAAAGTTTCCAGAAATCCCATATATAAATGCACTAGCAGCATTAGTATTTCCAATCATGATCTGTTCTTCACCAGTTTCATCAATGATGGTCGTTCGTTCTTCACCGTCAATAACGTATGAAGTTGGTTTTCTAACAATAGCATTGTCAATAAGCGTATAAAAACCTGTTGTACTAATTTTAGCTAGTGTTCCATATGTTACATTATTTTTACTTTCTTGCTTTCCAAATTCCCGTCCGATAGTTACTTCTCCTGTGTAAGCATATTCGTGACTTAACTCTGGATTAGGAACAGTAATGAAACCATCTTTAATCCTTATTTTAGATAAATCATCAACATTAGGGGTTCTAAATGCTGACGATACTAAGGTTCTGAATCGCCATTGATTAGGAGTGAACGTTAACCCCACACTTCCTGTTAGCCTATTTCTATTATTTAATTCTATTTTTTGAAAGGGCCATTCAATGAGATTAACATCGTCATTAAAATTTGAAGTCAAATTGTAATTGGTGAACCTCAATCCACCAATAAGGTTAAGGTTGTCTGCTTCATTACGCCAAGAATAACTAGTATATGCAGCAAGAGAATTCGATATACTTCCTCCACCAGGATAACGGGTTACAGCAGGATAGCGTTCTTTTGAACGTATATCAAAAATATCTGCATTGGAGTCAACATAGTTATAAGTATATTCTAATCCATAAGAAACCTTACTACGTTCTTCATTATCAAAGGCTTTTTTGAAATCTAGGTTTAAACTCCCTACATAGACATCCTCTCGTTGACGTTCTCTAAGCCGACTATTCCGTTTTCTTCTGATTCTATCTTCCTCGATATGTTGATAAGCGGCGGTAATAATTCCTTTATTGAAAAATCGATTTTCTTTAAATATATCAGCTCTTAGAGAAAGCATTTTACGAACCTGAGGATCATAGTGCCATTCAGCAAATTTTAATTTACCACTTTTCCGAGCAGTCAGTTGATCATAACGTGGAATATCACTAGAGTTAGAAAATTGAAAATTCATAGTAAAGATCAGATCGTTACTAGGTTTATATTTGATTTTTTGTATAAAATCAATTTGACTATATCCTGTCTTCGTTTGCGTATTAAGGTTTAAATTATAAGCCCTTTGATCTAAAGGGTCTTGATTCCTAACGATAATATCATCCCCATTCTGTATTCGAATGTATTCGTTACGAAGCCAGTTGTCTGGAATAGAATCCAACCCTATGGGTTTACGACTACCAGCTCGCACAAAATTGAAATCAGAATAGGTGAAACTACTGAATGAACCCCATTGTTCTCCACCAAACATTAGATCTAGATGAGCTGTTTTTTCATCATTGACAGTAGAATATCTTGTGAAAAAACCCGTTTCGCTTATCGCAGGTTCATCACGATTAAACTTTAATTTGGGATCTTTAGTGGAAAGTGCTAATACTCCTCCTAATGCATCACTACCATAGATAACAGCAGCAGGACCAAATACTACTTCTGCACGTTCTAATGCTGCGTTGTCAACTGTTAAAATAGATTGTAAATGCCCATTTCGGTATATTGCATTATTCATACGAACCCCATCTAAAACTATCAACACTTTGTTGGCTTCAAAACCTCGAATAACGGGACTACCACCACCAGATTGTGTTCGCTGAACATAGACTTGGCCTCCATCTTCAAGTACTTCGGCGGTATTTTGGGGATTAGATAAAGCTATTTCTTTTGCAGTAATTGCTTGGACAACAGAAGGAATATTCCGCTCCTTTTCACTAAACTTTGTAGCTCCAACAATTTCTATTTCTGTTAACTCAATGGTAGGGTCAAGCCTGATTTTTCCTTTTTCTTTGAATTGATTCCGAAGTTTGTATAAAGGTTTTTTTAAAGTATTGTATCCAGTATATGAAATCTGAACGGTATCACGTAGTGCCAAATGTCTTATAATAATCTTACCATCAAAGTCAGTAATACCCGCAAATTTGTATGTACCATCCTGTTGAGTAGGACCAGTAACATTGGCACCAATTAGTGGCTCATTATTTTCACCAACTACTAAAATTTCTATATCTGTAGAATAAGAGTATGAAAAAGAAAAAGGAAGAAAAAATAGAAGGAAAAGTATTTGCAATAGGAAAGTTTTGACTCTACACCTAGACATTGGGGTAGAAGTCTGAGATAAATATCCACAGCCTGAATAGGTATTCTTCAAAATTGTCCTATTTCTTTAGTAACTAAATCATAAATATTATTCCCTCTCCTAGCATTAAGTTTCGCACAAAAATCTTGCCAGAAAGATACGTTTTTACAATTCGCATCATTAGGGAAAACTCATATATTTTATATCCCTTTCTTGAGGTAAAGATAAGTAATGCACAAGGAAAATAAATTATTTTTGGATAATAGATAGATGAAAAATAGTTTAGATACTCAAAATAGACTATTTATAGATTTAAGTATCTTGTTATATGATGGGCTTAATGACACCTTATTACCAATTTTGTTATGATATAATTAGGATTCTTTAATTTTATTCTTCCCTTTTTTAAAAGTGTTTTATTTCTTAGGTAGTTGAATGGTAAATGTTGTTCCCTCTCCTTGTATGGATTTTTTAACGAAAATTTTACCAGAATGATAACTTTCTATAATTCTTTTTGTCAAAGATAATCCTAAGCCCCATCCTCTTTTTTTAGTAGTATATCCAGGCTGAAAAATAGTTTTAAACTTTGAACTTGGAATCCCTTTACCAGAATCGATTAAATCAAAATAGATGAATTTATTATCATCATAAATTTCAGCAGATATTTCACCTTTTCCCCCCATCGCATCTAAGGCATTGCGCAATAGGTTCTCAACGACCCAATCAAATAGATGACCATTAATATATATTTTATACTCCTCTTGATTTCTTGGAGGATATATAAAATTGACTTTTCTAGGAGAACGCTTTTCCATATATTTGAAATTTCGTTCTAGAACATCAAAGGCATTTGCTTCTTTTAGTTCAGGTTCAGAACCTATTTTTGAAAACCTATCAGCCACAAGATCTAGACGTTGTACATCCTTCGTTAATTCTGTTACAATATCTTTCATTTCAGGATTATCACTTTCCATTAGTTTAAGATGTTCTATCCAAGCCATTATACCAGATATAGGAGTACCCAATTGGTGAGCAGTTTCTTTTGCCATTCCAACCCAAACACGGTTTTGTTCTGCTCTTCTTGAAGAACTAAATAGTAGGTATGCAATGGCAATAAAAGAGCCAATTAGCAGAAAGTTTAAAATTGGAAAATACTTTAGAGCTGATAATAACCAAGAATGAGAATAGTAGATATAATAACTTCCGAGTTCATGGCTAAGTTTTTCAGGTTGAGCGCCACTTTTTCTCCAAGCTTTTAATACGCCTTCTAAATACTCAAAATTATAATCTAATTCCTCTCCAAAGTTTGCAGCCATTTCTATTTCACCGCTTCCATTTAAAACAATAATCGGGATAGTTGTATTTTTTTCCAAAACAAATAAAGCAAGATCGGTATTCCCTCCAATAGGAGCGTCAATCTCAGATGGTATATTGATAGATTGATAAGCCTGAAGCATGAGTTGAACACTACGCTTTTCTCCTTCAGCAATTCGATTGGCTAAGTAATTTGACACTAACAAAGAAACACTTACAATAACTATAGCTGTTAAAGTCAAATAAATTTTCCATCTTGATTTTTTATCGTAAAAATTCACAAAGTTGATTTTTGAAGTAGGATGTTAGATCCAATATGCTTAATACTTTAAATTGATAATGAAAAACGAGCGTAACAAATATACAATTATTGCGAGTTTGTAAATATACTTTTGTCCATTTTATATTATAAAGTAAATTAATTGCGTTTACATAAAACTAAATTAATTGTTTTTCCTATATTTATGAACGTTGTCTAAATCCGAGTGTACTAGAACAAAAAAATACGTTATAATATTGTTTTGCTTTATTTGTTTTATATTGTTGGTACACTTAGGCAACCTTTTAATCAATAAATACGTGATAAAAACGAGAATATGACTAGTGAGGAACTTGCTTCAGTCATAGAGGGCTGTAGAAGTAACAATGCAGAAAATCAAAAACAGTTATACCATTTTTTTTATAATTATGGGATGACAGTCTGCTCTCGATATGCCCGAAATGAAGAAGAGGCAAGGGAAATGCTGAATGATGCGTTTTTGAAAGTATTTATAAAAATTGATAAATATAGCCCTCACCTCTCTTTTAAGGCTTGGTTGAATAAAATATTGGTTAATACAGCAATTGACTATTATAGAAGGAGTGTTAATCAACCAACAGTAGTCGATTTAGTTCATGTTCAATATTATCAAATTGATGCCGATGCGATTGTTCAACTTTCAGTTAAGGAAATGTTGAAAATGGTTCAAGATTTACCTCCCTCTTATCGAATGGTTTTTAATCTTCATGTTATAGAAGGGTATAAACACCCAGAAATTGCAGAAAAATTGGGAATAACCATAGGAGCATCTAAATCTAACTTAGCAAAAGCTAGAATGAAATTGAGGACTATGATTCAAAAAAAAGAAGGTAAAATTAGTAAACATGCTTGATAAAGATTTTGATAAAATATTTAAAGACAAGCTGAAACAAGTTCAATCTTTCAATAATAAAGAAGTCGATTGGAAACACCTTTCAATGACCTTGAAACAAAGACGCTTTGCATCATTACGTTCTGATTGGTATAAATATTCTTCAGCAGCAGTAATTTTACTTTTAATATTATTTAGTGCTTACCTATATATTAAACTCGAACGTTCTGAATCAGCACTGAAAGCTGTCAAAAAAGTACTTAATAAAAAAGAACCTGAAAATGTCGATAAGCAAATTTCTAAACTAGGGGAAAAGACGATAATTAATAAAAAAGTATTAAGTAATAAAGAAACTGAAAATACGAAAAATACAGTAGAAAAAACTATATCTTTAAAAAAGACTAAAAAGGATATTATAAAAACTGAACCTATTTCTAAAAACCGCTTAACTGTAAGTTCGACTAAATTGTTGAGTATTAAAACTGCTAATAATTCTTCTAAGCCTATTGCTCAAAAAAAACCTAAGGTTCTTCCTACTAATAAGACAGTTAGAAAATGGAGTATTCCTACCCCCAAAAATATTACAGTATCAAAAAAATATCCAGACAACACTATGTCAGGATCTAATAGTCCAACGATAAAAAAGTCGGCTATATCAGAACATAAGTCAAATATGACGTTTCAAAAAAAGAAAAGAAAAATAAAGAAAGTAGCAAAATTACCAAAATATAGAAATAGTATTGATTATGTGATGACCCCTGTCAATGCGAATGCTTTTGAAGCACTTGAAGCAGATGAAAACTGGATTAATAATGAACGTTTTATCATTCCTAAACCTAGAAGTTATAATGTAGGTATAACCATTGGTGGAGGAATTTCTCCTTTTGAGTTTGCAAGTGATACAAGTGAAATTGTAAGTGGTGGTTATCAAACAGGTGTTCGAGGAGAAATATCTTATGGAAATTTCAGAATATATGGAGAAACGGAATATTTGCGAACGACAGCTTTTTCAGATGAAGGAATAAATAATTTGAGAGTTCCTCCATTTGAACCACCTGGAGAAAATTTAACCCTTCAATCGGTTTGGAGTACGCAAGATTTTATGGAATTTGGATTAGGAATCCGTTATGTCTTTACTTCAGATAGTTCGCCTGCTGCTCCTTATATTGGTAGTAGTTTTAGAAGCCAAGTTAGTCTAAAACAAAAGTATAAATATATTTATGTTGATCCTCAAGGAGAAGAAATACCTGACAAAGAGCGAAGAGAAACAAGAAATGTATTTACACCCTATACCGTTAATCTAAATGCAGGCGTGGAGTTTGACATTGCTAGAGATTTTACCCTCCAAGTCGAAGGATTTTATAATATGAAATTTAAAAATTATGAAAATCTATTGCCTGATATGCTAGGACTCAAAGTGGTGTTTTTATACAATATTTAGTAGGTTTTTTTGATAAAATATGTTTCTGTAAATCTCTAAAAGAGGAAATTTCTTTTAAAAATGCGTTATAACAATTATATTTCTTATAATTGTATTGTTATAGAAATTAATCCTTTAATTAAATATAGATTTGCGGACTTTATTAATATATTTTCACACTTTAAAATATCTTAAAGTACGACAGATTTATTATCGTATATATTATTTCATTAGATATAGATGGAGACGAGTTATAGGACATTCATATCTTAGGAAAATTTTTTTTTATAAGAAATCCAAACTAATTCTTGAACCTTCAATCATACCATCCAAGGCAATTATAGAAGGAGATAATTTTATTTTTCTAAACCAATCAAGAACCTTTTCATCAGAAATTAATTGGAATGATGATCATTTTGGAAAGCTTTGGACATATAATCTCAATTACTTTGATTTTCTTCATCAAGAGACCTTCTCTTTGGAAAAAGGGATGAAGCTTATTTATGATTTTATTCAAAAAATAGAATTTTGTAAAGATGGTTTAGAACCTTTTCCAATTTCTCTTAGAGTAATGAATTGGATAAAATTTATAACTTATCATCAAATCGAAGATGATAGTATTGATAGTTCGCTTTATACTCAATTAAAAATATTAGTAGACAATCTAGAATACCATCTTTTAGGTAATCACTTATTGGAAAATGGATTTGCACTTCTTTTTGGAGCATACTATTTTGAAGACCCATCTTTTTATAGACAAGCAAAAAAAATCTTAAATGCTGAATTAAAAGAGCAGCTTCTAGCTGATGGGGGGCATTTTGAACGGAGTCCAATGTATCATCAAATTATGCTATTTCGAGTATTGGATTGTATCAATTTAGTGAAAAATAATACACCATTTAATAAAGAATTAGAAACCTTTTTAAGGTCAAAAGCCGAACTGATGTTAGGATGGTTAAAACACGTGACATTTCAAAATGGAGATATTGCCTTATTAAATGATAGTGCCTTTAATATTGCTCCAACAACGAGAAAATTATTTCAGTATTCTAAGCAATTGGGGCTTTCATCACAAACTCTTCCTCTAAAGGAAAGTGGTTATCGTAAAATTGAAAATAATAATTATGAGTGCATTGTCGATATTGGAGAAGTAGGAGCAGATTATATAGCAGGACATGCTCACAGCGATACTCTAAGTTTCATACTTTACTATAACAAAAAACCTTTTATTGTTGATACAGGTATATCAACTTATAATAAGACTAGACGACGACAATTGGAACGTTCTACCTCATCTCATAACACGGTACAGATAGATGAAATTGAGCAAACAGAAATCTGGGGAGGATTTAGAGTGGCAAGAAGGGCTTATCCGAAAATAATAGAAGATGCTCCAAACCGAATCATAGCATCTCATACAGGTTATGCTCGTATAGGCGTTGAACATACCCGAAGTTTTGATTTCCACTCAAATAAAATTGTTATTATTGATAATGTAGTCAAAAAAAATAATCAACGAGCTAAAGCCTACTTACATTTCCATCCAAATAAAAAAGTAAAATTAATAGACAAGCAGATTATAGGAGAAAATATTAAAATTGATGTGGAAGGAAGTTTGAAAATAGTTCTATCTACTTACCAATATGCATTCGAATTCAATCAAATAATGCAAGCACCTAAAATTATTGTTTTTTTTGAAAAAACAATAGTAACAACAATATACCTCGATCAGAACGAACACTAAACGACCATTATTTATGAGTAAAAAGTTTTTAATACTTAGTTTCTATTTTAAACCAGATTTGTGTGCAGGTTCTTTTCGAACAACAGCATTGGTAGAGGCATTTAAAAATAAAATAAATTCTGAAGATAGAATAGACATTATCACGACAATGCCAAATAGATATAACACTTTTAGAAAAAAAGCAAAAAGAGTTGAAAAACTTACGAATAACATTACAGTGTACAGAATTCCTATCCCATTACATAAAAGCGGATTATTAGATCAAATAAAATCATTTTCTACCTATTTTTTTAAAACCTTGATGATTGTTAGAAAACATGATTATAACTTTGTCTTTGCAACCTCTTCAAGGCTTTTTACAGCTTTTCTAGGAATGTTGTGTGCTAAACTCAAAAAAACAATACTGTACTTAGATATAAGAGATATTTTTACAGATACCATGAAGGATTTATTAAAAGGAACTATCATAGGCTTTATTGTTCTTCCAGTTTTAAAAATAATTGAAAAAATCACCTTCAGCTCTAGTGTTCATATTAATTTGGTTTCGAAAGGATTTCACAGTTATTTTAAAAAGAAATATTATAAAAGCTACTCTTTTTATACAAACGGAATAGACACAGATTTCTTTCCTTATGATTATTCGAAAAATAGAATGACCAATAAAAAAATTATTACTTACGCAGGGAATATAGGAGAAGGCCAAGGACTACATAAGATAATTCCTTCGGCAAAAAAATTGGAAGACAAGTTTGATTTTTGGATTATAGGAGATGGAGGGGCAAAACAAAAATTAGTAGAAACTATTGAGAAGTACGATATTACCAATACGACACTATATACCCCTGTAGATAGAACAGAACTCAAAGAACTTTATAAAAAGAGTGATTATTTATTGTTACACTTAAATGACTGTGATGCGTTCAAAAAAGTATTGCCTTCAAAAATTTTTGAATACAGCGTTACTGAAAAACCAATTATAGGGGGTGTAACAGGATATGCAGCAGAATTTTTAGAAAAAAATGTCCCTAATGTAATTTTATTTGAGCCGGGAGATCGAGAAATGTTTGAAAATAATCTTCTGGACTATAAATACAAGATTGCTTCTAGAAAAAAGTTTATAGAAAATTCTAAACGGACAACGATTATGTCAGAGATGGTCGATAATATTATATCTATTTTTAAAAAGCATCAATAAACTTTTGTGTGAAATTGAAAACAATTCTTATAACAGGGGCATCAGGATTTGTAGGCTCATATGCTTTACCATTTTTTGAGGATAAGTTTAATGTTCAAAAGGTTTCTCTTAGAACGACACCTATTGATGAAATTTCGTTTACTGAAATTAGTACAGTTGTCCATTTGGCTGGCAAAGCTCATCAAATGAAAAGAATAAATCCCGAAGAATATTTTAAAGTTAACCATAAGTTGACCTTAAGACTTGCAAAAAGAGCTAAAAAAGAGAATGTGAAACATTTTATTTTTATAAGTTCGGTAAAAGTGTATGGGGATAATATCAATACATATTTTGATGAGGATTCAGAATGTTTTCCTACAGAGCCATATGGAAAAAGTAAATTACTTGCTGAAAAAGATCTGCTATCACTAAACGATGAAAATTTTATTATTTCCATTATTCGACCACCTTTAATTTATGGGCCTAATGTTAAGGGGAATCTTAAAAAAATAAGAGCTTTAATAGAAAGGCTGCCGATTTTACCACTAGGAGCAATCCAAAATGAGCGCTCAATGGTATTTGTGGGTAATTTAACCGCATTAATTATACATATTATAGAATTAAAACCTAAAGGTATATTTATTGCAGGAGATAACAGTAGAAAATCTACAACAGAGCTAATAGAAATTATGATGAAACATATGCGGGTTGATAAATTAAATATAGCCCTTCCTTTTATTTTTCGTCATATACTGAAAATCCTTAAACCATCAATATATACTCGCTTATTTGAGTCTTATATCATTAATAATCATAAAACAAACAAACGATTAGCCTTTATGCCTCCATATTCCTTTGAAGAAGGTATAAAATCAATGGTTTCAAGAACGAATAAATAGTCTAGAATACTAAAATCCCACCAAGAAAGTTGATAGAGTAAATTTTTTAAATAAAACTTCTAATTAAAGAATACAAAGCTTTTATCTTATAAGACTTTAAGTGCATATACTGAGGTTGTTTAATAATGAAAGTTGATTTTAATTATAAGTGCTTGTGTTTCAAGATAAAGCTCCATTCTTTTTTCGTAGCCTTAGCTACAGTGAAAAGAATTAGCTGAAATATTGAGATACAAGCACTTGTAATTAATTCATCATTCTATTTTTAAACAGCTTCACTATATTGATATTTCCAATGAAGCTATTAGAGGGAGTTGCATAAATTATTATTAATTAAAAGAAGTATTTTAAAAAATATCAAAAGTTAGCGGTTACCTTTCCAGTACTCACCACATATAATGTTATAAACAAGAATTTTTCAATCATGTTATCCTGTAAAATAATAGACTACTGTCCTAAGGTTTTTTAAGAAGTATTATGAACAAAACAAGTGGTCAAAATTCGAATACAGGTGAAGTGCTTTATTAATTTTAAACCTAAATACTCTTACAAATGCTTCAATGTTCAAAACGATTGATGGACATCATCATATCTGGATTAGCACTTATTGCATTGTCCCCTTTATTTGTATTCATTATCATTATTTTAAAATTTACAGGAGAAGGAGAGGTTTTCTATTTCCAAAAAAGGATTGGATATAAAAAACAATATTTTTATATTTGGAAATTTGCAACAATGCTTAAAAATAGCCCTAATATAGGTTCAGGCTATATCACATTAAGAAATGACCCAAGAATAACAACGTTTGGTAAATTTCTAAGAATAACAAAGCTTAATGAACTCCCACAAATTATAAACGTCTTTAAAGGCGATATGAGTATAGTTGGTCCGAGGCCTTTAGTCAATAAAACATTTAACCTATATTCTCCAGATATTCAAAATACGATATATAATTTGCGTCCAGGTATTACAAGTATTGCTTCAATTGTTTTTCGAGACGAAGAAAAACAGATTTCACAAGCAAATATTCCTCCTTTAGAGTACTATGAAAAATATATTTCTCCCTATAAAGGAACTTTAGAGCTTTGGTATCAAAAAAAAACATCTGTTTTTATGGACTTAATAGTTATATTTATAACAGTTTGGGTTATATTTTTTCCAAATAGTAAAATCTACAAAAAAGTGTTTAGAAGTTTACCTGATGAAAATGCTTAATGGTACATACTAAATGATAATGATTCCTAAATCCCTTCCATAGAAAATTCAGGCAATTTTAAAAATGAATATTTTTTTTGTACTAAAAACGTTAAATGACTTTTGTTTTTTGCTCTGAGACACTAAAAATCTATTAAAAATTGTTAAAGTTGACATGGTGAGAAAACTATTCTTAATTACTTTCCGTCTAATTCTTTGAACACTCTTATAATTAAATTATTTTTGAACTTTTAAATTAAAATAATAGGAATGAAAACCATTACAAAACCCTTCTTTCTTGTTTTATGCCTAGTTTGTTCTGTATTCGTGGCTAATGCACAAGAAGAAAAAACAGCTACAGAAGAAGGAACGGAAGAAGTAGCTGAAGTAGTAGAAAATAGTGATGCGGAAATAATTGAACCAACTTATTTACCTCCTCCGCCGAACTTTGAAAGTTACTATATTGACTTATTAAATACAAATGAACCTAATGAAAAAGGAGAGTACGAGTTGATTCAGTATGTAGGAAAAGATTATGAAAAAAAGACGATGTTTGTTGATCCTAAAGAGGTATACCATTTATATGTTTTAGGAATTCCAACAGATGAACCAATTTCCTTCCCTACAATTGTTTATGTTTTTCCAAATCTGAGAACCTTGTACTTAGGCAACCTGTTCTTAATGGAATTACCAAATGATATGGGAAAGAAATTTGCAAATCTTGAATATTTAGATTTACAGGCAACACCAATCAAAAAAGTGCCAAAGTCAATTCTAAACTTGAAGTATCTAAAAAATCTAAACCTAGTAGGAACGAAAGTTCCTAAAGCTCAAGTTGCAACAATGAAAGAAAGCCTTCCTGAATCATGTATGATCTTTGCACCTAACTAGTGTATAAATGTACTTAATACTATAATTGGAATAAAAGGATGGCATAAGGTATGTCATCCTTTTATTTTTATAAAAAATACCTACCTTTGGAGTGAAATTTTGGAATCCATAAAAGTTTCTTCGATGCAACAATTATTTACTAAAACTGTTTTAATCTTGATTCCAATTTAAGTTAATATCTAATTTTTTAAAATAAATATCTACTGAATGAGTATAGTAGAAATGAAAGTTCCCGTTATTGGGGAATCGGTCACGGAAGTTACATTATCTCAATGGTTAAAGGAAAATGGTGCTTACGTTAATTTAGATGAACCAATTTGTGAGTTTGAGTCAGATAAAGCTACATTAGAGTTTCCAGCAGAAGCAGCAGGGAAATTAATCTATGTGGCGGATGAAGGAGATGACCTAGAAATAGGAGCATTAGTCGCTAAAATTGATACAAGTGTTGCTGCTCCTGCCAGTAAGGATACAACACCAACTGCTCCTAAAAAAGAGGAGACTGTAGTTAAACCAGTATCAAACGAAAACTATGCAAAGGGAACACCATCACCAGCAGCAGCTAAAATACTAAGAGAAGAAAACATCTCTACAACTGAAGTCCAAGGAACAGGTAAAAATGGTCGAATTACAAAAGAGGATGCCTTGACAGCCAAGGCAGAAACTAAAAAGACGATTATTGAACCAAGAAAAGACATTACTCCTTCGACTACGTCATTATCGACTAGCTTTAGTCGTAATACAAGAAAAGAAAAAATGAGTCGTATGCGTAGAACGATTGCATCAAGACTCGTTTCTGCTAAGAATAATACAGCAATGCTTACCACTTTTAATGAAGTCGATCTGACCGAAATCATTAAGCTTCGTAAAAAATACCAAGAACAATTTGTAGAAAAATATGGAGTGAAACTTGGATTTATGTCTCTTTTTGCCAAAGCCTGTGCTAAAGCACTAATGGAAATGCCCGAGGTAAATGCTCGTATTGAAGATAAACATTTAATCTATCATGATTATGCGGATATCTCTATAGCAATCTCTACTCCTACAGGCTTAGTTGTACCTCCTGTACATAATGTCGAATCACTCAACTTCCACGAAATAGAACTCAAAATCAAAGAATTAGCAGGTAAAGCTCGTTCGGGAACATTGACTTTGGAGGAAATGAAAGGAGGTACTTTTACAATTACAAATGGAGGAATCTTTGGATCTATGATGAGTACACCTATAATTAATGAACCGCAGTCTGCAATATTAGGCATGCACACCATTCAACAACGCCCGATGGCTATTGATGGAGAAGTAAAAATTAGACCTATGATGTATTTGGCATTATCATATGACCATAGAGTGATTGATGGTAGTAGTTCGGTAACATTCTTAGTTAAAGTGAAAAAATTATTAGAAGATCCAGTATCTTTATTTTTAGGAATATAAAAAAAAATCATCCTAATTAACTGGATTTCTCATAAAGAAAGTAAGTGGAATTTAACTTTTCATTAAAAAAAATGCCAAAATACTAGACTTTTAATAAAAAAGGCTTTAATATTGTACCAGTTACAATAACTTAATTAAAAATAGTTCACCTAACCATGAGAGCAATTGTTTTCGATAAAATGACGTGTTGCTGTTGTTGTTTGAAAGATATGTTACTCTACTAGGGTGCAGCTATTAATTATATGATATATAGAAGCCTTCTTAGAGTAAAACTCCAAGAAGGCTTTTTAAATTTTAATATAGAAAAAATGCAAAGTAGAAATTTGTTGAATAAAGTAAAAGAGTGTTGTTGTTGCTGCTGTTGTTGCAACAATAGTTGGATTACTTTGCATATAGGTTAGGATAATAAAATATAGTTTTTAAAAGCCCTTTCAATGCCAAGTAATTGAAAGGGCTTTTTTTGAAGCTATCATTTATGATTTAGGACTCAATGAAAAAGAAGTTTAGGTCAAAACAACTTCTAAAAAATAAATACAAATTTTAAAATCAACGTATAAAACCATGTCGGAAGAATTGAAATTAGATCACTTAAACTCAGAAGTAAGAAAAGACATTATAGAACTAAGAACAAAAATTAATGCCTTTCAGTCGGGAAAAATGGACGAAGAGAGGTTCAAGCACTTTCGCTTGACAAGAGGCGTTTATGGACAACGTCAATTTGGAGTTCAAATGTTTCGTACGAAAATTCCTTTTGGAAAATTAACAACAGCACAATTAATACGGCTCGCAGACGTTTCTGAAAAATTTACTAACGGAAACCTACATATCACCACAAGGCAAAATATACAAATGCACCATGTGAAAGTTGGCGATTCTCCCGCAATTTGGAAAGAATTAGGAGAGGTTGGTGTAACTGCTAGAGAAGCCTGTGGAAACACAGTTCGTAATCTGACAGCTTCGGCTAATGCAGGGATTGATCCTGACGAATTATTTGATGTGTCTCCTTATGTTCAAGCGAGTTACGAGTACTTCCTCCGTAACCCTATCTGTCAAGATATGGGCAGAAAGATAAAACCAGCTTTCTCTTCTAGTGATAAAGATTCTGCTTATACGTATTTCCACGATTTTGGTTTTATTCCTAGAGTGAAAACAGAAAATGGAGAAGAAATTAGAGGTTTTAAAGTTGTAGTAGGCGGAGGATTAGGGGCACAATCGATTATTGCGCAAACTGCCTATGAGTTTTTACACGAAGACCATATTATACCCTTTATGGAGGCAGCAATTCGAGTTTTTGATAGGCATGGAGAAAGAGAAAAACGCTTTAAAGCTAGGATGAAATTTTTGGTCAAAAAACTAGGACTTGAAGGTTTTATGGAGTTGGTCGAGGAGGAACGAAAAGCACTTAAAAATAAAATTTATAAAATAGATAGAAATTCGGTTGCTATTCCAGAACCTGCTCCTGAAAAAACACCACCTACCCAACAACCGAATAATATAGATAAATACAACCTTTGGCTTTCAACTAATGTTTACGAACAAAAACAAAAAGGGTTTTACGCAGTACAAGTCAAGGTACACCTAGGAGATATACAAGCAGAAACAGCACGCCAATTTGCGGCAGTAGTTAAAGAATATGCTGCGGATGATATGCGCCTGACCGTTAATCAAGGTGTCTTGTTGAAGTTTATAAGAAAAGAAGCATTACCACATATTTTTAATGAATTAGAAAAACTTGGATTAGGAGAGGCAGGTTTTGATACAATAGCAGATATTACCGCTTGCCCAGGAACCGATACGTGTAACTTGGGAGTAACCAACAGCACAGGATTGTCCACAATCCTAGAAAAAGTGATTTATGAAGAATATCCACATCTTGTAGACGAGACAAATATTAAAATTAAAATTAGTGGTTGTATGAATGCTTGTGGACAACATATGGCGGCTAATATAGGCTTACATGGAAGTTCAATCAAAAAGAAAGAGATGGTTATCCCTGCAATGCAAATTGTACTTGGTGGGGGTGTTGATGAAAATGGAGTCGGCTTTATTGCCGATAAGGTGATTAAGATTCCTAGTAAAAAAATGCCCGATGCACTACGCCTTTTATTAGATGATTATGAAAATAATGCTAATGAAAATGAATATTTTAATAATTATTATCAACGACAAGGGAAAAAGTATTTTTATACCTTGATTAAACCACTAGCGGATATTACAGCCTTATCAGAAACAGATTTATTTGATTGGGGGCAAAACCAACAATATGTGCAAGAGATTGGAGTAGGAGAATGTGCGGGAGTAGCACTGGATATGGTAGGAGCTATAATAGGAGATGCTAAAGAAAAAATCTTATTAGGACAAGAAGCATTAGAGGCAGGAGCTTGGGCAGATGGTATTTATCATGCGTATAGTGGTTTTGTGATAGGTGCTAAGGCATTACTCTTGAGTCAAGATAAAAAATGTAATACGCAAATCGGTATCATCAAAGATTTTGATACGCATTTTGTAGAGGCAGGAATATTTACTTTTGAAAATACATTCCAAGAGACAGCTTTACAAATAAATAAAAATGAACCCTCAGAAGACTTTGCTAAAAAATACCTAGCTCAATCAAGTGATTTTGTCTCAAAAGTAATTACAGAAAGAGAGAAGCAACTAGGAGAAGATGGCAAAGATAAACTTGTTATTGACAAATATTATAAGGCATAGATTATTATGAAAAAAGAAAAGCAAGCAAGAATAAGTTTAGTAGGAGCAGGACCAGGAGATGTAGAGCTATTGACGATTAAAGGGCTTCGAGCATTAGAAACAGCAGATGTTGTCCTTTATGATGCCTTGGCAAATAAAGAACTATTGGATTTAGCTCCTGTTTATGCTAAAAAAATATATGTTGGAAAACGTTTTAACAATCACCGTTATAGACAAGAGCAGATTAATGCAATGTTGGTAGAATATGCCCTCACACATGGACACGTTGTCCGATTAAAAGGAGGAGATGCATTTGTTTTTGGTCGAGGGCATGAAGAACTAGAATATGCAAAAAATCTAGGGATTGCGACTTCAATTATTCCTGGTATCTCAAGTTGTATTGCAGTCCCTGAAATGCAAGAGATACCTTTAACAAGAAGAGGCATCAATGAAAGTTTCTGGGTATTGACAGGAACAACTAAAGAAGGAAAGTTATCAGATGATATTGCTATTGCTGCTAAATCAACAGCGACAGTTGTGATATTGATGGGAACTAAAAAATTGGAGACGATTGCTAAGATATTTATAAAAGAAGGGAAAGGAGAATTGCCTGTAATGATTATACAAAACGGGACATTAGAAACGGAATGCAAAGTAATTGCCAAGATGAATAATATTGTTAAAGAAGCTCGAAAATATAAGATTGCTGCCCCCGCAGTTATTGTTATCGGGGAAGTCGTTGCATTACATCCTGAGTGGACTAAAACAAAAATATTAGCTACAGTATCGCTTTAATTATTGAATAGTTAAAAAATCAAAATGAATACACTATATCCTATTTTTATAAAACTACATGAACTACAGTTATTAATCGTAGGTGCAGGAGAAGTTGGGCATGAAAAATTGAGTTTTATTTTAAAAAATAGTCCTGATGCAAATATTACAATGGTAGCCCCTGATGTGAATCCCAAAATTTATGAAGTACTTGAAAAACATCCAAATCATAAAGTAAACATCATTCAACGTAAATTTCACGATGGAGATGTACAGTTTCATGATTTGATTATTGCCGCAACAGATATTAAGGATTTGAATAAAAATGTAAGATTAGCGGCTAAGGCACAAGGAAAACTGGTAAATGTTGCCGATACCCCTATGCTTTGTGATTTTTACCTAGGAGCGATCGTTACAAGAGGAGATTTAAAGGTTGCGATTTCTACAAATGGAAAATCACCTACTTTTGCAAAACGTTTTAGGCAGATGCTAGAAGAGATTTTACCAGATGATACCAACGAATTATTACATAATTTGAAAAAAATACGAGATAATATACAAGGAAATTTTACAGAGAAAGTCAAAAAATTAAATAAGATTACAGCCGAATTAATCAGCAAATAATACAAATTCTAATTATGAGCTACAAACCAGATTTACTAGTGAAAAAAGCAAGTGTCGGAGTGTTAAATGAAATATTTACACCGCTCTCTATCGAAGAAAGGATTCGCACATTATATAAGTACTTTGATGAAGATAAAGTATTGTTTACGTCTTCTTTTGGAACTCAATCAGCTTTTTTACTACATCTTATAAGTACAACACAACCAAGCCAAAAAGTACATTTTATTAATACTACGTATCATTTTAAGGAGACCATTGAATATAGAGATCAACTAGTAAAATTATTGGGTTTAAATATTATTGAAGTATTACCACATAAAGGACAAAATACCTTAACAACAGAAGAAAAATGGTGGGAAGACCATCCTAAAATGTGTTGTACCATTAATAAAATTGCACCTTTAGAACCAATTGTCGCCAAACACGATGTTTGGATATCAGGCTTGAAATCTTATCAAACCGATTTTCGTTCTCGATTAAGGGTTTTTGAAGAACAAGGAGATGTTATTAAGTTTCATCCTATCATTGATGTGACCGAAGCAGAGTATTTAGGACATTTACTCTACCATAAACTTCCTAGACATCCATTAGAGTCGGAGGGATATGGGTCGATAGGTTGTACACATTGTACCTTAAAAGGAAAAGGTAGAGAAGGGCGTTGGGTAGGTAAGAATAAAACGGAATGCGGATTACATCCAAATTACTTTATTAAGAAAAATGCATAAAAACGGTCAGAATACAAGACTATTTTTTGACAAATATTAAAAAATTAAATAGTATAAAATGATAAAGACAGATATATTGATTATTGGTGCAGGACCTTGTGGATTGTTTACTGTTTTTGAAGCAGGCTTATTAAAGTTAAAGTGTCATTTGGTAGATTCTTTACCGCAAGCAGGAGGACAGTTGACTGAGATATATCCTAAAAAACCAATATATGATATTCCAGGATTCCCTTCAATTCTTGCAGGAGACTTAGTTACAAATTTAATGGAGCAAATTAAGCCTTTTAATCCAGGATTTACCTTAGGAGAAAGAGCAGAATCCATCGAAAAACTAGAAGATGAATCTTTTGTATTGACGACAAGTCATGGTACTAAAATCAATGCTCCTGTAATTGCCATTGCAGGAGGGCTAGGCTGTTTTGAACCTAGAAAACCACCTATCCCAAATCTAGAGTCTTTTGAATATAAAGGAGTGGAATACATTATCAAAGATCCTGAATTTTATAGAAATAAGAGAGTCGTAATTGCAGGGGGAGGGGATTCAGCTTTAGATTGGACAATTTATCTTGCAGATGTAGCAAATGAAGTAACGCTAGTCCATCGACGAGAACAATTTCGAGGAGCCTTGGATTCGGTTGAAAAAGTAGCTCACCTAGCGCAAGCTGGGAAAATAAACCTGATGACCAATGCGCAAGCTGTAGGATTAAGAGGAGAAGGTAAATTGGATGAAGTCGTAATTAAACATAAAACAGAAGGGGAATTTGTAAAAGCAACCGATCATTTTGTTCCGTTGTTTGGACTTTCACCAAAGTTAGGCCCTATTGCAGATTGGGGCTTAAGTATTACTAAAAATGCTATTGAAGTCGATACCTTAGATTATAGTACAAATGTTAAAGGTATATATGCGATTGGTGATATTAACACTTATCCAGGCAAACTCAAATTAATTCTTTGTGGTTTCCATGAAGCAACTTTAATGGCACAATCTGCTTTTAAACATATCCATCCAGATAAAAAATTAAGTTTTAAATATACTACAGTTAATGGGGTAGAAGGATTTTAATTTGAACTATATCAATTGGAGTCATAATTTTGAAGGCAGCATTTTGATCCTTATTTTCAAGATGCTGTTTTTTTATGTAAAAAATTAATCAAATCGTATTTTAGTCACACTCCTAGGATAACTTCAATGTGTATTCTGCTAAAAACACAATATTTTTTTAATGTTTTAGATAAAAATATTATACTTGCATAAGTAATTAACAAACGAAATATCCTTCTTATGAGATTTGCCATTAACATTTTATTACTTCTGCTTATTGCAGGGCTAATATATTTGCTATTTACAAGTATTAGCGAGCCTATTAAATTTCAAAACGAATATTCAAAACGAAAAAATGCCGTAGTTTCTAAACTAATGGAAATTAGAGAGGCCCAACAGGCATACAGAGGGATAACAGGGCAATATGCCCCTACTTTCGATACCCTCAAACAAGTATTGAAAGAAGGTGAATTTACAATCGTTAAACTTTTTGGAGATGAAACAGCAGGGGCGAAAATAAAAAGAGAAGAGTTTAAAGTTCCTGCTATAGATTCTATTATGAAAATTAAATGGAAAAATGCTGTAGGAGAAGATCAGCTTGGATTTAATTTGGATTCTATAGAGTTTGTACCTTATACTGACGGAAAAACATTTGAATTAGTTGCAGATACAATTACGTATCAGCAAACTAGAAATGTTCCTGTTCTAGAAGCAAAAATTCCTGTAAAAGAATTTATGGGACCTTTTGCAGATCCAATATACAAACGCTATGATGCAGGGTATAACCCAGATGATCCAGCAGAAAAACAATATTATTTGAAATTTGGTAATATGTCTAAACCAACAACCGCTGGAAATTGGGAGTAGTCGTTCAAGATTTTGTAGAAAAAAGTTTTGATAAAAAACTGTGTACTTCATATAGTCTGTCCATTCTCATTGGAATGGACAGCCTTTTTTATTTAATAAGTGATCGCCAAAATCAAATCTTGGCATTACATCACTATTCTTTTCTTACTAAGAAAGGAGAAACCCTTTCACTAAAAGAATCCATCCAAATTAAATTACTTAGAGATGAACTACTGAGAAGCACATTCAAAGATGTTACAATCGGATTCGCATTACCTAAGTTTACATTGTTACCTCGAAAGCTTTACAATGAAAATGAAAAAGATGTCTATTTAAAAAATATAATTAAGGATGAACAGGGCTATCAATTGCTGACGGATCACCTAGAAGATCTTGGTGTTTCTAATATCTATCCTATTAAAAATGAAGTAATTCATCTAGTAAAAGGATATTTTCCAGTATCAAAAATATATCATAATATTAGCTCACTCTTTCTAGCATTCAAAAAAGAAATTCAGCATCAAAAAGGCAAGCATATCTTTATTAATGTTCAAGACAAACAATTCCTTCAATTGCTTTTCTTGGATGGAAAAGAGCTTATTTTTTCTAATTTTTTTGAATATAAAAGTAGTGAAGATTTTATATACTATGTACTAATGGTCTATAGTCAGTTTCGGTTAAAACCTGAAGTAACACCCGTTACTCTAGCAGGACATATCCTTCCCGATTCCGATATCTATAGATTGCTGTTTAGATATATTAGACATATTCGGTTTGTCCAAAAACCTAATTTCTATAGATATGGAAAAAACTTAGAAACTATATCCGAACACTTCTATTATGATTTATATAGTTTAAAAGTATTTAGTTAAACCAACCTATATATTCCCTCATGCGTATTATTGCTGGAAAATTTAAAGGGCGAAAATTTTATCCACCTGCAGATAAGTGGCCAACTCGCCCAACGACAGATTATGCTAAAGAAGGACTTTTTAATATTTTGAATAATAATTTTGATTTTGAAACACTAAAAGTCCTAGACCTTTTTGGTGGAACAGGCAATCATAGTTATGAGTTCATTTCTAGAGGATGCCAAGATGTAACCTATGTTGACAAATTTCAAGGTTGTATTAAGTTTGTAAAAGAAACAGCCACTAAATTAGCTATTGAAGAGGAATTAAATATTGTAAAGGCTGATGTATTCAAATTCATGGCTAGAACTACTTCAAAATACGATTACATATTTGCTGGACCTCCTTATCCGCTTCCAACGATTGATACAATCCCCAGTCTTATTTTCCAATATGACCTATTAACTGAAGAAGGATGGTTCGTCTTAGAACATAATCCTAATCACGATTTTGAGAACCACCCTAATTTCCTAGAAGCTCGAAATTATGGCAAAACGATTTTTAGTATTTTTACAAATCAAAAAGAATAGAGCATCTAGTAATTCTAGCTTCTAATTTAAGTACGGGAATTTGGATTTTCCAACTCATAATAATACAAATCATCAAAACCATGATAGGCAGCTTGTTTACTTAATAACTGAAATCCTACCTTGCTTAGGACATTTTGTGAACCTATATTCTCTTTATCAGTTATAGCGACCAATTTAGGTAAGTTCAATTCTTGAAAACCATAATTGGCTAAACCATTTGCCATTTCAGTAGCATAGCCTTTCCCCCAAGCTTTTTGATAAAGGCGATAACCCAATTCAATATGAGGTGCTTCGATAAAAGGCTTAATAAAATGCCAACCAATGAGTTCATCATTTTCTTTTAGAACAGTGAGCCATAGACCCAAGCCATTCTCTTTTTTATAGGATTCAATTGTTTTTTCAATTTTTTCTTTAAGAGTTGCTCTCGGTGTAGGTTTGCCTCCTGTTATATATCGCATGACCGCTGGATCACTATCGAGTAAAAACATAGCATCAAGATCATTCAGGGTAATTCGTCGAGCATATAGTCGTTCGGTTTCTAGTATTTTTTTGATAATTATTAATTTAAGAAATTTAGGAATATATTTACTATTAGGCTGTAAGTAGATTGACTTAATTGATAGTTCATTTTGACGAATATAAATTGAAGTTCAATCGAGGCAAAAAATGCAGAAAACCTATTGGTTTTCAAGGCTTTTTAACGACGAGTGAAATTTAATTTTTCCGTCATAAATTATTCGATTAATTAAGTCAACCTAATTAAGAGACTCTTAGAGTTATAAAAACAGCATAATTTGTTCAAATTAAATGATATAATGAAAAAAATCAAATTTCCTACAGCACACACGGTTTTACTGATAATTGCAGCCTTTGTTGCTTTGGCTACGCAATTTATCCCAGCAGGAAAATATGATAAATTGGGGTATGATAAAGAACGTAATGTCTTTACTCATAGTTCCATGGATTTTACAAAAGAATATTCAGCTACTCAAAAGACCTTAGATAGCTTGGGAATGAAAATTCCATTAGCCAAATTTACAAATGGCGATATATGGAAACCAGTAGGTATTCCTGGGACATACCATAAAATGCCAAGCAATAAACAAGGGATCAAAGAATTTATTCAATCGCCCTTAAAAGGCATTATGGAAGCAATAGATGTTATCTTATTTGTGTTGATAATTGGAGGGTTTATTGGTGTTATAAATCATACAGGTGCATTTGATGCAGGAGTAGGGCGTCTTGCAGAAAATCTAAAAGGGAATGAAAAATTTCTAATCATTATTATCACAGCATTGATAGCCATTGGAGGAACAACATTTGGACTAGCGGAAGAAACAATCGCTTTTTATCCGATTTTGGTTCCCGTTTTCTTAGCTGCTCGTTATGATGCAATGGTTGCCTTAGCAAGTATCTATATTGGTTCTTGTATAGGCACGATGGCATCTACAGTTAATCCTTTTAGTGCCATTATTGCTTCCCATTCGGCAGGTATCAATTGGACAAGCGGAATTGTAGGACGATTGTTCATGTTAACAGTAGGAACAATCATTTGTATTTGGTACATCATTCGATATGCAGAGAAAGTAAGAAAAAATCCTGCAGCTTCTTTGATTTATGCTCAAAAACAATCGATTGAAAAAATGTTTCTTACAAAAACGAGTAATGAAAAAGTAACATTCACCACTCGCATTCGATTGGTACTCTTGATTTTTGTAGCTTGCTTCGCTTTGATGATTGCTGGGGTATCACAATGGGATTGGTGGTTTTTAGAAATGACAACTATATTTTTTGTTGGCTCAATTGTTATTGCCATAGTAGCAGCTATAAAAGAAACTACCTTTGTCAATGCTTTTGTCAAAGGCGCAAATGATTTATTATCTGTAGCTTTAATTATTGGATTGGCAAGAGGCGTAACGATTCTTATGGATGATGGACTAATCAGCGATACGTTATTACATTATGCCTCATCGAGTGTTGAAGGAATGCCCAAAGGTATCTTTATCAATGCTATGATGTTTTTATATGCAGGTTTATCTTTTTTTATACCATCTTCTTCTGGTATGGCAGTTCTTTCTATGCCTATCATGGCTCCTTTAGCAGATGTTGTAGACATCGCAAGAGAAAATGTTGTGAGTGCGTATCAATACGGAATGGGCTTAATGGCATTTATTACACCAACAGGGCTGATTCTAGCATCTTTAACAATGGTAGATGTAACCTTTGATAAATGGTTGAAATTTATAATGCCATTACTAGGAATACTTACAGTACTAACTATGATTGTTCTGACGGTATTGGTTTATTTTACACCTGTTTAGATTTTTATATGAGAATATTAGATAAAAAATATTGGAAATTACGTTATCAAAAAAAGGATATCCCTTGGGACACAGGAAAAATTACAAGACCCATTAAAGATTATTTTGATAAAGAAAAAAATAAAAAACTCAAGATATTAATTCCAGGTGCTGGCGCTGGACATGAAGCTGTTTATTTGTACCAACAAGGATTCAAAAATGTATGGGTATGTGATTGGGCAGAAGAAGCTTTTGATATTTTAAAACAAAATTGTCCCGATTTTCCGAAGGAACAATTATTAATTTCTGATTTCTTTGACTTATCAATGCAGGTTGATATAATTGTAGAACAAACTTTCTTTTGTGCTATATTACCGACACAACGTGTAGAGTATATTGAAAAAGTAGCACAATTATTGCACAAAAAAGGTAAATTGCTTGGACTGCTTTTCGCAGTATCTTTTCCTCATGAAGGACCACCTTTCGGTGGAACAAAAACAGAATACCTAAAACTGTTTGAATCACATTTTAATATCCACACTATAGAAATCGCCAAGAACTCTATTAAGCCTAGAGTCAATAGAGAGTTTTTTATAGAAATGAGTAAAAAAGTACTCAATCGTTAATTCAATTAATAATGATGAAAAAGATACTTTACATCGTTGCCTTTTTATTTTTTGGGAATCTATTAATGGCTCAAGAATTTGATTATATAAAAACAAATAGTGCTAGAGAATCACTTAAGATAGCACAAGGTTTTATCAATAAAAATAATTTTAAAAGAGCTAAAAAACAATTAAAATACACTATAAAAATCAAAGAAGATTTTCCTGTAGCATACAGAGAATTGGGGAGAGTACACTACGAACTAGAAGAGTATGCAGAAGCTACAATTGCATTTGAAAAATCATTTGATGCCAATACAAAAATCTCAAGAGCGGCTTATTTTGAATGTGGAGAAGCCTATTTTAAATCTAATGATATAGAAAGGGCAATGTACTATTATAAAGTATATGAAGAGATGAAGGATGAGAAATACATCAATAAAAAGAAAGAATCTGGTCTTGAATTAGATTATGATAAGATAATAGCTCAAAGAAAAAAAAATCTAGAATATGTCTTAAAGTTACCTAAGGACTCGCCCTATGCTTTTGCCAAAAACTTAGGAAAAGACATCAATACTGAAGCAGATGAATATTTACCTACGGTTATTAGTAGTGGTAAAAGAGTTGTATTTACTAGAAAACATAAACACGCTGATGAAGACATCTTTGTCAGTTCAATTGATGAAGAATTAGGAACTTGGAAAAAAGCTCGTAAAATTGGTTATGATATTAATACCAAAAAGAATGAAGGAATGGCAAAATTTGCGACACACGGAAAGACTTTTTTCTTCGCAGGATGTGAACGGGCTGATTCAGAAGGAGGATGTGATGTGTATGAGGCAGAGTTAGAAGATGGAGAGGTTTCTCAAATTAATAGAATTGAAGGATTGAATTCTCATTATTGGGATTCTCAACCTTCCATTTCTTGTGATGGTAATACAATGTTTTTTAGTAGCAGCCGACCAGGTGGATTAGGTGGAGCAGATATTTGGATGAGTAAACGATTAGCTAATGGCGATTGGGGAAATGCGGTTAACATGGGCAAAAGTATTAATACACCTTACGACGAAGAAGCACCATATATCGCAACGGATGGTAAAACACTTTATTTTACATCTGATGGACATGAAGGACAAGGAGATGGTGATATCTTTATTAGTCGATATGATGACAAATTTGAAATGTGGTCTAAAGCCCAGAATATGGGCTTACCATTCAATTCTCCTAGTAAAGAACTCGGAATTTATATCAAAGGAGATGGAGAAATGGGGTATTTTGCTTCAGCAAGATATGGTGGAGAAGGAGGATTAGATTTATATTATACGAAGCTCCCCCCTCAATATCGACCAATTCCGATGATTCATGTAGAAGGAAAAATTGTTGATAAACAAACAAGTGAACCGATTGCTACCAAATTTCAAATTTATCGAACAGGGAAGAAATGGCTTTTAGAATCTGATGAAGAAGGTTGGTTTTTTGCTTGTTTAGAAGGCAATAAAGGCTACTCTTTTCAAGTTGAAGTACCAGGATATGATTATTTTCTTTCTGCGGTATTTTTACCTCCAAGTGATAACGAAGAACCGACTCCCGTCTTAATTAGTTTAAAACCTGAGGGGTATCAAGATGCAGTTGTTCACAAAACAGCACCTATAGAGCCAAAACCAAAACCTAAGCCCGTACCAGAGATGAATATACAAAGAGGCGCTCCAACACTGGCAAATTCTAAAACGACGCTAGATACAGGGCCTAAAAGGACTAGAGTTCGTAGTGTACTCGTTTATTTTGATTTTAATTCATTTGATTTAAATACTCTGGCAATCAAGGAGTTAAAAAAAGTCTCCATGACTTTGGCAAAAGATCCCGCTTGGAAAGTTGAAGTTATCGGATTTGCAGACAATGTAGGTGATGCAGATTACAATAAAAAACTCTCTGAAAAGAGAGCCCAAGAAGTAGTCAACTATTTAAAAAAACTGGGTGTTACGATCGAAAATGTAGTCCGACAAGAAGGGAAAGGCTCACTAGAAGGACAAACAGAAGAGGAAAAAAAGATGAGTAGAAGAGTAGAAGTAGTAATGACGAAGCAAGAGTAGGTTTTTATAAAATGATACTAGACATGATACCAAAAAAAATCCTTTTTATATATTTGATTGGAGCAGCCTTTTTATGGACGTCAAGTGATAATGCTTTTGAAACGCCCTCAGCTCCTGATTATGCTCAATCAAAATTTTGGGCAGCCTTACCTGATAAAAAAGATAAAGCGGATCTCGTTCCAGAAAATAGCATTAAAGATCGACAGAAAGAAGCAAAGGCAGATGTCTTCTTTATACACCCAACAACCTATACAAAGAAAAGAAAACTTTGGAATGCAGATTTAGAGGAAATCGAGATAAACGAAAGAACAGATTTTGGGACAATACGCCACCAAGCCAGTATATTCAATGGAGCAGGGCGAGTGTTTGCACCTCGTTATCGACAAGCGCATATTAAAGCTTATTATACCAAAGATAAAGGTTCTGCTAAAAAAGCACTTGATTTAGCATACCAAGATGTAAAAGCCGCTTTTGAATACTATCTTGAGCATTACAATGATGGACGTCCAATTATTATTGCTGCACATAGTCAAGGAACAACCCATAGCGGACCATTATTGAAAGCGTTTTTTGATGGAAAACCCCTACAAAAAAAACTAATAGCAGCCTATTTAGTTGGAATGCCTGTACAAGCAGATCAATTTGAAAATATTAAAGCCTGCGAAACTCCCGAAGAAACAGGCTGTTTTTGTACATGGCGTACATATAAAAAAGGCTATTATCCTAAAAGGTGGTATTCAAAAAAAAATAATATCGCCGTAACGAATCCATTGACATGGACCACAACCGAAGAGTTCGCTCCTAAAACATTAAACGAAGGAGCTGTCTTAGCAAAATTTAAAGAAGGTTTTACCAAAAACTTAGTATCTGCTAAAGTTCATAAAGGCTTATTATGGGTGAATAAACCCAAGTTTAAAGGTAGTTTTTTGATTATGACCAAGAACTATCATATTGGTGATTTTAACCTTTTTTATTTAAATGTTCGTAAAAATGCAATGCTTAGAACAGAAAAATACCTTTCTAAAAATGAAGTTGTTCAATAAATAAACTCGAACTTTTTATATCAGAAAAAAGAAAAAGGACGTCTCTACATTGAGAGAACGCCCTCTTTCAGTCGTCGAAAAACTACCAATATTTATTCCTTAATCATATAAGAGAGTTATAATCTTATTTCAATTTGAAGCTCACTGGTAAATTATACTGTACCTTAACTTTCTTGTTTTGTTGTTGACCAGGCACCCATTTTGACATTGAACGCACGACACGTAAGGCTTCTTCTCCACATCCACCACCAATGTCTTTTATTATTTTAGGATTCGTAACATTTCCTTTTTCATCAATAATAAAATTAATAACAACTGTTCCTTGAATACCATTCTCTCGAGCAATAGTAGGATAATCAATTCTTTTATTGACGTATTTTAATAAAGCTTGATCGGAACAAATTTTTCGTTCTGTGCTGTCATAAGACTTACTACATTTCGAATGAAAAAGGGGCATCTTTTCTACAGCTACGAAAATTTTATCTTCTGCTTCCTCTTCAATTACAGGCGGTGTTGGAGCGGGAGTTTCCTTTTTGACTTTTGGTTTTGGCTTAGGAGCAATAGGCTTGGGTTTCGGAGGGGCTAAGACCACCTTTTTAACTGTTTTTATAGGTTTAGCAATGGGCTCAGACTGTGGCTGAGGTTCTGGTTCTTCAATAAATTCCACCAACTCTTCAACTTCTTCTGCAATGTTTTGTTTTACCTCTACCTTTGGAGGAGGTAATCTTTTTTCTTCTTGTTTGGTTTGGGGAACGGTTTCAATTTCTTCGTCAATCCAAAAAATGTCATCGTTATCAGGTTGATGGTCATCAACTTCTACACTATAATTAAAAGCCCAGAAGCAAAAACTAAGGGCAATAATCATCCCTATTTTTAAATGAATACCTCTATTTTTTTGTAGTTTGGAAATATCTGTTCTCTTTTCCATAGTTTCTTTTTATTAAAAATTAGACAATACAAAAGCAGACTTACGCTAGCGCAAGACATAAAAATAAGCTGAGTATTCGACGACACTTAAAATTGGAAATAGAGGAAGAAACAAAACTCTAGAAACAAATATTTGTTCATTTCGGCAGAAGCAATTTAACAGGCGTTTTTTTATTCAAAAAAAATAAATTTAAATCTTGCCGATTCTAATGCTTGTTTCTTCCGGAAAGCTTTCAAGTATATTGATGCAGTTGTATTTTATTTTGGTGTATGATGTGAATTATTTTTTTATCATTTTTTATAAAATTATCTTTGTATGATACAGCAGTTGATTTTTTTTACAAAAAAAATAAAAATGTACAATTTATGATGCACCTAAAAAAAGGCGATAAAGCCCCTTATTTTGAAGGACTGAATGAAGATGGAAAAACCATTAAATTATCAGACTATGAAGGGAAAAAACTGATACTATATTTTTATCCTAAAGATAACACTCCCACATGTACAGTAGAGGCTTGTAACTTGAGAGATAATTTTAGCCTTTTACAAAAAGAAGGATATGAAATACTAGGGGTTAGTCCAGATTCTTCTAAGAAACATACCAATTTTATTAATAAATTTGAATTGCCTTTTTCTTTATTAGCAGATACGGAATTAGAAACACTTAAAGCCTATGGTGTTTGGGGAGAAAAGAAATTTATGGGGAAAATTTTTGATGGAGTACATCGAACAACTTTTATTATTGATGGAAAAGGGTATATTGAAAAAATTATTAATAAAGTAAAATCAAAGGAACATAGCCAACAAATTCTAGAAAATTAGCAAGACCAAACCGAACCAAAACCAATGGGCAGAAAACCACTCAATAAAAAACGTATCAACAATCCGCATATCCGAGCAGACTGGATTGAGCAACTTATGAATGTATATTTGGCGAATGGATTTCGTAAATATACAATGGTTGAAATTGCCAAACTCCTAGGCGTAAGTAAAGCTACTCTATATAAATATTTTTCGACCCGTGACGAAATATTAAAAGCAGTTGTGGAACTTAAAATCGCACAAGTCTCGGAGTTTGGATTATTTTTAAAAGATAGGAATATACCCTTCCAACAACGCTATACCAAGGCATTAAAAACAGCAGCTATAGAAATGGCAAGTATTTCCTACCAATTTTTACAAGATATCGAAGAATTATATCCTCAATTGTCAAATCAGGTAGCCGAATTTGCAGATGTTTCAACCATTTTGATGACAAAATTTTATACACAAGGCATCGAAGAAGGCGTATTGAAAGAAGAGCTTGATCCTAATTTTTTAGTCCTAGTCGATAAAATATTTATTCAAGCAGTCGCAAACCCCGATTTTCTAAAAGAAAACAGCCTGACCTTAGAAAATGCAGTCGAGGACTATTTTAACATTAAACGAAAAGGAATTTTTAAATAGAAGTTACTAGAACTATTGCATCAAATTCCTAATATTAAGAGTCTTGATTGAATTCCTAAATAAAAAGCAGTAATTTTGTATAAATAAAATTATTACGATATGAATATAATAAGTATGATAGCAGGGATTAATTTCTTTGGTCCTGAAATGTTGGTTGTTATTTTTGCAATTATTTTCCTTTTTGGAGGGAAAAAGATTCCTGAATTGGCAAGGGGAATTGGCAAAGGAATTCGGGAGTTTAATTCTGCTAGAGCCTCTATTGAAGAAGATATTAAAGAAGGAATGAAAGCAGAAGATCGAAAAAGAATCCAAGACAAAGAACAATCAAAGAGTTAATCATTAATTCTCTTTTATAAACATGAGTCATCCCATAAGTATAGCTTTTACGTGACTCTATCCAACCAACC
>JAHDBJ010000037.1 GCA_020630435.1 Saprospiraceae bacterium | reverse complement strand
TGGTTGGTTGGATAGAGTCACGTAAAAGCTATACTTATGGGATGACTCATGTTTTTTAGTGCTTAACATTTAATGCTAAACCATTAACGGCCTAAGTAAGATTTCAAAGCTGTGCTATTATAAGATTTACGCATTCTGCGAATGGCTCGTTCTTTAATCTGTCTTACTCGTTCTCTCGTTAAACCGTATAAATCTCCAATTTCTTCGAGCGTTAAAGGATTTTTCCCTGTCAATCCATAATAAGCAGAAAGCACTTCAATTTCTCGAGGTGAGAGTATTGATAAACCATGCCTTACTTCATCTTTTAAAGACTGTTCCATCAATCTATCATCAGGTGCATCATCATCTTCATGGATGATATCCAACATCGTTGACGCATCCTCATTATTGGAAATAGGTGCATCGAAGGATAAATGTCGGCTATTTCCTTTCAACATATTGTGAATTTCCTTCGGTGTCATATCTAACAACTCTGCCAATTCTTCATTTGTTGGTTCTCTTTCAAACTCTTGGACAAACGACAAAAACGCTTCATTAACTTTATTATATGAACCTACTTTATTTAAAGGCAAGCGCACAATTCTAGAATATTCTACAATAGCTTGAAGTATAGATTGACGTATCCACCAAACTGCATAAGAAATAAACTTAAACCCCTTTGTTTCATCAAAACGTTTAGCGGCTTTCATTAAACCTACATTCCCCTCATTGATCAAATCACTTAAAGAAAGTCCTTGATTCTGATATTGTTTTGCAACAGAAACAACAAAACGGAGGTTAGAACGAGTCATAATCTCAAGAGCTTCTTGATCTCCTGCTCGAATTCGTTTGGCTAAAACAGCTTCTTCCTCTCCTGTCAACATATCTATCTTACCTATATCGTTTAAGTATTTATCTAAGGATAAACTTTCTCGTGCAGTAATTTTATTTGTAATTTTTAATTGTCTCATCTAGATTATTTAGCTTGTGAAATAAAGAGTGTGCCTATTGCTCTTTATTAAAATAAATATATTGGTATTGCTTGCTTTTCAGGATACTGAGGTAGTCATTTTAATTGTCAAATACAGGTTATTGTTCAATTCCTTATAATTATACGAACAAAAAAAAGATTTTGTTGCATTTTTTTACATAAAAACTTGACTTTTCGAAAAAAAAAATTTATATCGTCATGCTTTCTATAATAGTTACGCTTTTAAAACTTAAAAAGTTTCTCCAATCCTACATTTTATTTATAAGTTTTTAAAAAACGACTTAAAGTAATTTGAACTTAGCGGTTTCTCTACACAAACATTTTCTATCTCTCTCCTCGACCTTTATATTAAATTAAAATAAAGATTGTATCTTTTACGGTCTATTATACAATATTCTCTATAAAGCGATACCAACTAATTATGAATACATTACAAACCTTCGATTACCTTGTTATTCTCTTTTACTTTATTTTGGTTTTTGGTATAGCTTGGTATGTAACAACTAAAGAAAAAAGTAGTGTTAATTCTCAAAACTATTTTTTAGGAGGGCGTAATTTGGGATGGTTTGCAATAGGTGCTTCGCTCTTTGCTAGTAATATTGGTTCAGAGCATTTAATTGGTTTGGCTGGTTCTGGTGCAAGAGGTTTTTTTCCTGAAGCACAATTTGAGATATTAGCCGCATTAATCCTTCTTTTATTAGGTTGGATATTTGTACCTTTTTATATAAAAAGCGGTGTATTCACTATGCCTGAATTCTTAGAAAAACGATACAATAGTGGTGCAAGAATGTATCTCTCTATTATTTCTATTATTTCATATGTATTAACAAAGATTTCCTTTACAATTTTTGCGGGGGCTTTAGTTTTTGAAGTTTTATTAGGTATTCCTTTCTGGCAAGGAGCTTTAGTTGTTGTATTGGCAACTGGAGTCTATACTATATTTGGAGGTTTAAAAGCTGTGATTTATACAGATATGATTCAATCACTAATTTTCATCTTAGGCGGTATAGCTGTCACTTACTTTGGATTACAAGCAATTGGCGGTTGGGAAAATATGATTGCAGCTATCCAAATGGGAACAGAACAAAGCATGGAAGCATGGCAAACTGCAGGTGCTATAGGTGATGCTCCAGTAACAAGTAAACAATATTTAAGCCTTTGGGCAAATAGTGACAAGTATCCTCTAGATGCTGTGCTCTTAGGAGCGCCTATTCTTGGTATCTGGTATTGGTGTACTGATCAGTTTATAGTACAAAGGGTTCTAGCGGCCAAAAACATCTCTCATGCTCGCAGAGGAACAATATTTGGAGGTTTTTTAAAATTATTACCACTCTTCATTTTTGTTGTTCCTGGTGTAATTGCTTATGCCCTATCTATCAACACTCATCCAGATATGTTTAGTATTACAAATCCTATTTCAGGTAACACCGAAACAAGCACAGATGTTGCCTTGCCTGCAATGGTCTTAAGAGTCTTACCTATTGGCTTTAGGGGTTTAGTCGTTGCTGGCTTCTTAGCTGCATTGATGAGTTCTTTATCAAGTGTATTCAATAGTACCTCTACCCTATTTACATTTGATTTTTATAAAAAATGGCGTCCTAATGCTTCTGAACGAGAATTGGTAACTGTCGGTAGAATTGCAACAATTGCATTAGTTGGAATTGGGCTACTTTGGATTCCATTAATGCGACAGCTCACAGAAGGAGGTGGATTATATACTTATCTACAAAGTGTCCAAGCTTATATATCTCCACCAATAGCAGCAGCATTTTTACTAGGAATATTTGTTAAACAAATCAATGGTAAAGGTGCATTAGTAGCTTTGTGGACGGGATTTATCTTAGGAATCGGTCGACTTATTTTAGAATTTAAAAATGATCTAAGCCTCAAAGCTGGAGGAGAAGGAATTATATCTTCGGATTCTCTTATTGGCTATCTAGTACATATGAATTTTTTACGATATGCGGTCTTTCTTTTTGTTATCTGTTCTGTCATTATGGTTGCTATAAGTTTATTGACTCAGAGATATGCTAAAACTATAGATCCTATTTTAATATACGATACAGAAGATAAACCTCAAGCCAGTACATTTAAAAGTTTAGAGTTTTTACTTACTGTATTACTCATTATTTGTGTCCTAGGAATATGGCTATGGTTTAGATAATCATTACCAAAACATAGTGCATAAAAAAATATCCTATTTTTTTATATATTTTTTCTCGCACAACTATGTTTTGGCATAATATTTGGTATCATAATTACCAATACCATGAAATATATCTAACACTTCTAACATGAAATAAGGAGTGTATATATAAGAAAACTATTTTAACAAAATAATATTCAGCTGTAGGGACTATATAATATCTATTGTTAATTTCTCTCCATCTATATCTTTTTTGTTAAATCCTTTATTAAATTTTCCAAATTCTTATATACTACTTGGCTGACTAATTTCTGTCAGTTATCCAACCAATTTAACCTATTGTTTTTTGGCAATAAAAATTTATTATTTGAGCACATAAATTAAACATCTATTAAGGAGTAATATTATTTGCTAGCTCACTATTGTTCCTCAATAGAGATTAAAATTCTTTTCACTAAATATTAATACGAAAATATGAAAACACGTTTTCTACAAGCGGGGTTAACCCTAATTTTATGTACTTTTTTAAACGTATCACAAGCACAATTTAGATACATTTTTGACAATTTTGTTGTGCCTCAAACTACTTATACCAATGTTGGCCCTGATAGTGAGACAATTCGGGTATATGCCGATGAGTCATACGTATACAATGGAGAAACTAAGCCTGGTTATTTATTTACAGATTTTGCTACACAGTATCTACCTGCTTTAACTGACACAATATTTGTTGGAATAGATGATGGTGTTGAGAACTTATATGTTGATTTGAATTTAAACAATGCCTTTGCTGCAGCTACTTATAAGGGTTTTGCCTTCTATCAAGGTACACCTGTAAATGGCTATTGGGGCATTGGGAATGATGGAACTTCTTCTAATGTTTTTGTTGGATATGGTGATGGTGATGCTATGGATAACAACTTCTATGTTGAAGCGGGACAAATGGTTGATTCTTTAATTTTCATATTGGAAAAAGCACCTAATTCAACTGCTAACATGGCAATAAATGGATTTAATTGGATTCCAGATTCTGGGCAAAGACCTAGTGCTAACCCTGATCTTTCATTAGTAGGAGTATGTGATGACCAACTAGATGTAATGTTCGTTTTAGACAATTCAAACTCTATTGAATCAACTGAATATGCTCAAATCAGAGCTGGTATTATCAATGGTCTAACAACACTTTCCTCTTCAGGGATAGCAACAATCCAAGCCAGTTTTGTAAGATTTGGAACAGAAGCAGAACAAGGTCCTTCTGACATCGTAGTAGATGCTACTTCATTAGGAGCAGGTGGAACAATCAATACATGGATAAATACCGTGTATGGTACTGCAGGTCCTGGTGGAGGGCAGACCAATTTTACAGCTGCACTTGATACTGCTAAAACAATGTTTAATGGTGGTGATACATATGAACTATTGGTATTTTTCACAGATGGTATCATTAACGATCGAGAATCTATTGTAGATGCTGCAGCTCATGCTAATTATTTAAAAGATAATAGTGTACATATGTTATACTTAGGAGCAGGTCAAATGGGGCCAGAAATCATACAAAATGCAGCTGGATTCCTTACTGATTATCCTAGTCCCATTGAATATGATAATAATACAAATTTAGATGAAGGGGATTATAGGTACATGACTGATTATAGTGATCTTAATATCTTTGTGAATAACATACTTTCTTCTTGTATTGAGACCCCTGTAGAATTAATAGATTTTGATGCTTATGCCGATGGTTGCGAAGTAAATATTGAGTGGGCAACTGCTTCAGAAATTAACAATGATTATTTTTTAATAGAGAGAAGTGCTGATGGACATAGATTTGAAACTATTGGGAAAGTATATGGTTCAGGAACAAGTTCAGAAATTATAGACTATTCTTTTGTTGATCAAAATCCTAGTACTAGCAATTTCTATAGGCTAAAACAAGTCGATTTTGATGGCAAATATGAATATTCTGAAATCCTACAAGTAAAAGCAGCGTGCAGAAGTTTCCAAGTTTTCCCAACCCTATTTGATAATCAAGTGACTATTGAAACCGATGAAGATTTTAAATTTAATACAACTATTATCGTCTCCGACGTAATGGGAAGAAAAATACATGAAGAAAAAGTTGACCGTAGCTCTGACTACCAAGTATCTATAGATTTAGGTCATCTAAATCATGGTGTTTATTTCTTGAGTATTCTTGAAGACGGCGTTTTACATTCTACTCAAAAGCTTGTAAAGAGAATGTAGTTTTCATTATTAATATTATTTTAATGGATGTTATATCCATACCTCCCATCAGCGATAGCGACATTATGTTGCTATCGCTTTTAGTCTATCTTATCTAATATGAATATTAAACTAAAAGCTTCACTCCGATTAAAAACCAAAGCGAAGCCTCTAATTACTAAAAAGAAATAATATTAATCATTATATTCTTCTTTCTCTTTCTCTTTCTCTTCTTTAGTGTCATCATTTGGTTTCCAAAAAACAATAAGATCTATTGCTCTTCCACCACGTATTTGTTTCTTTTCTGTAGTTGATAATCGTGAAAATTTGTTTAGCTTCATTTTAATAAATGTTTTAAATTAAAAATATTTTTTGAATCACTCCAATATTTAGAGCGTGTTTAAATAGGACACTGAAAGTTACTTAAAAACAATTCTGCTCTTTAGTTACAGAGTCTATTTTGGAAAATTGAAATTTTCCGATCTTTAATTCTATCCCATAGAATTAATCGATTCTTTTATTATGAGGTATTGGATATTATTTCGCCTTCGATTTAAATTTAATTTCATACTAAAGCCTAAAAAACTCCACTTCGAGTAAAATCAAAGTGAAGTTTATAATTAACTATTTAGTACTATAAAAATATATTGTTGTGAAATTTTATACTAAACTTAGAAAAAGCTCCACTCTGATTAATTAAAGCCAAAGTGAAGCTAACAATTAAATATTTAGTACTACTTAATACTAAAAAAGAAAATATATTATAATCTCTTCTTAGTTATTTTCTTGTTTGTCTTCTTCTAGATTGGGTTCAATCCAAACAACAATAAGATCAACAGCTCTTCCTCCTCGTATTTGCTTTTTTTCAGTAGTTGATAATTGTGAAAATTTATTCAGTTTTTCCATTTTAATAAATGTTTTAAATTAAAAATATTTTTTGGAATCTCGTTTCTATTAGGTTTTAGTTAAAAAGCTTGTATTGATCATACTATTCTATCACTAATTGGTACTAGACTAGAATTTTCAATTTATTTTTATCGAATACAATTCATTGATGATTTCATTGGTTATTGATTTTCTTAGCTTCGAAAATCCTCGCTTCTTCTCTTCTAATTCTTTTTCAATCCTCGTAGCGAAAAATATAACATTATCGACTTTTTCTATATACCCAATATACCAGCCTACATCTTTCCTGTCATAACACCAACCTGTTTTCGTTCTTAAGATAAACTCACTCGTCTCTTTCTCTATCATTAACTCTTTTACTAACTTTTGATGTTGTGGCAAAAAAGTAAGTTCATTTTTATATAGTTTAAGCAGTAATTTTATTTGTTCAATCGGAGAAACTTTCAATTCCCCATAATTCCAAAAATCATCCCCTCTTCCATTTCTAATTTTTCGATTACTATATTGATTCTTTCTTAGATGTTTCCTATACTTTCGTTTCTTTAGCTGTTTAGATATATTTTCATAATACCAAATCGTTGAATTTTTGAAAGCCATTTCCAAATCATTATCTTTATTCCAATTGGGTATTTTGAACGATTTAAAATATTTAGGTTTCCCATCCCATTTTAAAGTATCATTTTTCCCTTTTATTAGTTTTTCTTCTAAACCAATTAAGGTATTTACTATTTTAAAAGTTGATGCTGGAAGAGTTCCTATTTCTGACTTTGTTGAATCACTAAATATCCAATCACCTTTTTGATAGTCATAGATCGTTATTGAGCCAACTATTGCTGATTTTGTAAAAAACTCCTTTATATCTTGTCCAAAAAGAATTCTTGGAATTAATAAAAATAGGATTAGCCCTTTTTTTTTCACTATTCTATCCTTTCAATTTTTATCCAAAATCCCTACCATTAGCATTTAAGCCTTTCTTTTGTTCATCTTCTTTTTCGTCATCGCATACTACTAGAAGAACAACGACTCTCCCTCTTCATACTTGTTTTTCTTCAGCCGTTGATAATGGTAAAATTTTGTTCAGTTGCATATTAATAAAGATATTTCATAATTTCTCCTAGAACCCAGAATCTACTTTAATAGAGTCTGTTTTGTTATTAAGTCTAGAAGAAAACTCCACTTTGGTTAATTAAAACCAAAGTGAAGTCTATAATTAAATATTTAATACTATTATGCAAAAAAATATTATAACCACTTTTAGTTATACTTTTTCCTATCAACTGTTGATATTGATAAAAATTTATTCTTTTTAACTATTTTAATAACTTAATAGAATTATTGTTGTATAACTTCTATTCCTTAAATATATGGTATTTTTAGAACGTAGTTAACCCCCCATGTATAAGTGCCTACTTTGGTTGTATAATTGTGTTTAATTTAATACTAGATTTTATAAAAATCTTTAAAGTCAAAAAATTAGAAGCGAAATCATCTATTTTTGCTATCAGCATTTTAAAAGTTAGGAATTATTTTATTACCTCTTTCTAAACTCTTTATATTTGTATAAAATTAAAACTCATAATATTATTCATTATCAATCAAAATAAAATGACAGAATACTATTCAAAATCATTAATGATAAAATCTTTATTTTTCATTATTATTGGACTGAGCTTTTTCTATAATACTGGATGCAAATCAGATGTGAGCAGTAAAAAACAACAAAAAGCATTTTATGTAGATCCTAATGGTAACTTACTAAATAATCAAGGCGAAATTGTAAAAAAGGAAGGCGAATTCAAATTAGAAGATGGCTATTATGTTGACAATAATGGCGAAAAAATAAAACGAAACATTGATATAGCAAAAGAGAAAATCAATGAAACTGTAGATAATACGAAAGAAGCTGTAAGTGATGCCGCAAACCAAACTGCTGAAAATGTCAAAGATACTTTTAATAAGATGTTTAATACTAAAGCAGTAGGTACAGCCTATCCACTTTCTGGAATTACATTTGATCCCTCTTCTCATCGTATCACAAATATGTCAATGGATGCTGTGAAAGGTTTAGCAGCTGCACTAAAAGAACATCCAGAATCTAGAATTCAAGTACAGGTACATACCGCCGATGGTAAAACAAAAATAGATTGTAAAGAACTTTCAAAACTGAGAGCCGAGGTTGTAAAAGATATGATGGTTACACTTGGTGTAAATGCTGATCAAATTTCAGCTAAAGGCTTAGGATTAACGGCTGAAGATGCTGAAAAAGCCGTAGCTAATACTGTAGAAGTTGTTGTAGAACAGTAGGTTTTTCAAAAAACATTCTAGAAACGAGATTTACTTTTGTGGTAAATCTCGTTTTTTTATGCTACCTATTTTTAACGTTTAAAGAACTGTTAATAAAGACATATTACATTTTACAATGTTGTATATTTATGTGTCTTTAACTTCTTAGTAGAATCATTAATCCATGAAAAAAATAGTCTCAATATTCTTATTAATATGCTTTACATTGTCTATTTATGCTGGAGGTATAAAAGGATATATTAAAGATAAATCCAATACACCTTTACCCTATGCTACCATTTTTGTAAAAGAAAAAGGCACAGGTACCAGCGCTAATGTTGATGGCTTTTATCGTATAGCTCTAGATACAGGAATCTATACGGTTACTTTTCAATACCTAGGCTATCAATCCTTAACAAAAACCATAAGAATTGGTACTAATTTTAGTATTATCAATATTGAATTAGAAGAACAAGCTGTTGAATTGGCAACCGTTATTGTTCGAGACGGTAATGAAGACCCTGCATACACTATCATGCGCAAAGCCATTGCGAAAAGTAAATACCATCTTAACCAGTTGGATAGTTATAAAGCTAAAGTCTATATAAAAGGCTCAGGAAGAGTAACTCAAGCACCTAATTTTTTAAAAAAACAACTAGCGAAAGAGGGAATTGATGATAAAAAAGCCTATGTAACAGAATCCGTAAATCAAGTTTCTTATAAACGACCAAATATTTTTAAAGAACGTGTACTTTCTATCCGAAGCAGTGGCAATGATAATAATACAGGGCCAAACAACTTCATATTTAGTAGTTTTTATAGCCCAAAAATTGCAGGAGGCATATCTCCACTATCACCAAAAGCCTTTGCCTATTATCGTTTTGAATACGAAGGTACTTATATTGATCAAGGGGCAGAAGTAAATCAGATTAGAGTTATTCCTAGAGTAAAAGGAGAACAAGTTTTTTCAGGAACTATTAATATTATTGAGGATTTGTGGTGTATTCATAGTTTAGATTTAGCATTTAATCAATTAGGTATCATCTATCAAATTAAACAAATGCGTGCCCCTCTACAAAAGAAGGTATGGATGCCTATTAGTTATCAATTTGATGTAAAAGCTAAACTCCTTGGCTTTGCATTCATTTATAAATATATCTCTTCTATTAGTGATTATGATATTAAACTCAACCCCGATTTAGATGGTGAAAAATTAGTGGTTATTGATGAAAAAGTAGAAGCAAAAACTATAAAACCTTCAAAGTCTATGCTATCGGGAGAATTGGAAAAAGAATTGAAAGGAGCTGACAAAAAATTAAAATCGGGCGGAGAAGTTACTCGAAAAGAACTCAAGCAAATTTTAAAAACCTACGAAAAACAGGAAAAGAAAAAAACTAAAACCACAAATGTTGTTTATAATCGCTCTATTGAAGTCGATTCTTCCGCTCATACCTTAGATTCTGCTTATTGGGCAACTGTTCGTCCTATTCCATTAGATAATTATGAATTGGCTGGTTATCGTCATATCGATAGTGTAGCAATTGCTGAAACAGGAGACGTTGATAGTTTAAAAAGGTTTAAAAAGAAAAAATTTAAGCCTACTGACCTATTTTTTGGTGGAGGGTATAATTTGGGGAAAGGACAGAGAATAGAGTTAAAGCCACTTGCAAGTTCTTTTAATTTTAATACCGTTGAGGGGTATCACATTAACTATAATCTTAGCTATTCAAAACGCTATAGAAAAAAGAATATCTTCTATTTAAAACCTGATATTCGTTATGCTTTTGCTCGCAAAAAGGTAAGTGGAAAATTGGGTCTTCAATACGACTTTTCTAAGGGATATAAAAAACATACTATAGGGATTGAAGGAGGGAAATATGTTCAACAGCTCAATGCTGATGAGCCTATTCTACAACAAGTCAATACCTTGACCACTTTGCTAGCAGAACGAAATTATATCCGATTATTTGAAAAAACATATCTAAATCTGAATACGAAATTTCAACTATTCGATAATTTAATTTTAAGTCTTAATTTTGAAAATGCTCAAAGAAATCAACTTTTAAATACAAGTAATCATAAAATAGTTGATAGAACAGACCTTGAATATACCCCTAATATTCCTATAAATATTGAATTATCTGATACTCGTTTTGAACAACATCGTGCGAGTACTTTTCAAACCAATATCACTTATAAACCTTTTCAAAAATATAGGATTCGAAACAATATAAAAACAGAAATATCGAATACTTCTCCTTCTTTTTCAATTCTTTATAAAAAAGGACTGGACGATATATTTTCAGGAGAAACCGATTTCGACCAAGTCGAATTCGGAGCAGCATATATCCATAATTTTGGGGTGAAATCTAAACTAGGTGCTAAAGTAAACTATGGTTTTTTTCCTAACACAGCAGCTATGACATTCCTTGATTTTAAACATTTTATTGGTAATCAAACTGTATTTCTAACAACTGCTCCTAATGACAGTTATCGCTTATTAGAATATTACAATTATAGTACAACTGGTGATTATCTTACTGCCAATGCTTACTACCAAATGCGCCGCTTCTTAGCTACTCAAATCTTGGAGTTACGACTTTTAGGAATCAAAGAAAACATTTTTATTAATTATCTTAATACGGATAGTTTCAAAAATTACGCTGAAGTTGGCTATAGCATTGATAATATCTTCCGATTATTTCGATTAGAGTTTGTCACCTCATGGCAGGAGTGGAAATACCGTGATTTTGGCTTCCGTATTGGTGTAGCAACAAGTCTTTCGGATTCATTATAGAGACGTTACTTTAAATTCAAAATTGTATTCGTATGATTTATGAGTTTATGAATCAGCGATGGGTTATAAGCATCAGGGTGGGCTTCTCCAAAAGTACCTTTTTCGTTTCCTTTATCATTATCAAAATATTTTCCTGTGACACCATTGTATTCCTCTGAAACAGCTAAATCATACAATATATTCCCTCCTTTATCCGCAGAAGACCAAAATCGACCATAAGCTTCTTTCACCATATTGGTGTTTAAAAGTGAACCAGGATTTACGGCAATGACCATTATATTTTTTAATTTTTCTGCTAGATGAAAACTCCACATTGTCAATGCTAACTTACTTTGGGCATAGGACGCTTGAACTCCAATTTGTTCTTCGCCTGAAAGTGCCTTATAAGATATAGGAGCTTGTGCTGCAGAACTCAGATTAATTATTCGAGTTGCCTCTCCTTTTTCTAGCAAGGGCAACAGTCGCTGCACTAATAAATAAGGCGCAAAATAATTAACAACAAAACGAATATCAAAACCAGCTTTAGTTTGATGAACGGCACTTTTAAAAACTCCTGCATTATTGATGAGTACATCTATTTTAGGTAGTTGTTCCTTAACTTGACTTGACATTTTCTCTACCGCATCGAGATCAGAAAAATCAGCTACAAAGCCATTTATATTCTCGTTATTAGATAAAACTTTTATTTCAGCAATTACCTTTACTAATTTTTCCTCATTTCTACCATGAATATAAATTGCATGACCCTCTTTTGCGAGTTTGGTTGCCGCTAACTTACCAATGCCATCTGTACTCCCCGTTATTAAAATTGTTTTAGTCATTTTGTATTTTTTCTTTTTGATTATGAAAATGAGGTAAGAGTTGTTTGGCTAATCGCTCTAGGGTCTGTTCTATTTTTGCTGTATTAAAACGTAAATTTAAAGCAACATGATTAACGCCAATATCTTTTAAATATTCAAAATATTTAATTAAATGATTTATCCCTATTCGAAATCCTAAATGAATTCCTTGTGGCACGAAGTCATCATTTTGATGTAAATCAATATATAAAGGCTGCATAAATGGTTTATCAAATTCTTGTATTTCAGGTATCAATCCACGCCATTCCTGAATATTATGTTGCTGCATATATAGGTTTCTAGGGTAATACATCCATCCATCAGCATGAACTGCAATCCATTCTATGGATTGACGACTATGTCCTGTCAATAATATTGGAATTTTATGCCCTTTGGATTTTGGTAAAATATCACTTTGTCCGTTTAATTCTCCAAAATAGTCCGACTTATAAACAGGAAAAGCTTTTTGTGCATTACGAATATAATGAAAGGCATCTCGAAAAATTGCACCCCGATTTTCAAAATCAATGCCCATCATAGGAAATTCTGACGGACGATCCCCCGAAGCGACCCCTAGTATTAATCTACCTCCCGATAGTTGCTCTATCGTTGCTGCTGATTTTGCTACATGAACGGGATGACGTAAGGGCAAAGCAATACTACCTATACATAATGCGATTTCTTTGGTTTGCCCTGCTAAAAAACCTAAGTATGTAAACGGATCAAAGGTTTGTCCAGCATCACCAAATGCAGGCACATTTAGAGGAACGTCTCTAACCCAGATTGCTTTAAATCCTAGCACTTCTGCTAATTGCACTCGCTCTAGATGAGCTTGCATGGCAGGGACAGGATTTTGAGCATAATTTTCAATGGGTATTACTAGACCAATACTTAATTGATTAGGTTTAAATATGCTATTATACCCCCTATTTATTGCTTCAAAGATTTTTCCCATTCTCTTTTATATGGAAGTTTTCGACTCCTCCCGTTTTTTCTAATATGATTGCTTGCATTCTATTTTTTTATTTTAAAATTTTATAGTTAGTTTTATACACTGTAAATTAAGTTAATTGATATTTTTGAACAATGAATTTTTATTCAAATTGAGGCGTGACACAGCCTGATAGCCTTAGCTATCAAGGCGAGTACACAACGACAAGTTGGAGAAAAAAGCATGGTCAAAAGTTTAAGAAATTTAGTTTACAGTGTATTTATTTTAAGAATATATTTAAAATTAACTTTTAGATACTTATTGGACTCTTGCCCAATTAATACTTTCTAACCAAGTATCCAAGTATTTTTCAAATTGTAACAATTTCTTTGGAGCATTATGTTTATTCAACACCCGTTTTTCTAGGTTATTATACTTCACATAAGTAATGGTACTGGGTACTTCTACTACTGTTTTACCTGATTTGGGATAGTATTCTTGAAGTTGAAAAAAGTCATATTCTAAAGCCTTTTCTTGTAATTCCAGTACCTTTAATTTATCGATATAAGCTTGAAAAGCACCTAAACGTTTTACATACTGTTTACCTGCATATTCTAGCCGACCATCTGAATAGGCTTTCAATTCAAAAACTGGACATTTTCCATAACAAGCCGTTTTTTGGAAATTAATTGCTAGGTATGGCTTAACAGGGATTGGAGCGACTTCTAGGTCTTTTTTTGTTTCTACTGTGGCGAGCGTATCTTTATTTTCCGATTTATATACTTCTATCTCAGGAGCTTTGACAGGCGGTCTTTCTTGTGTGATTTTCGTTCCTACTTTAGGCGTGCACGAAAAGGTATAAATTCCGAGTAACACTAAAAAAGATAATTTAAACATTTTGTTCATACGAACAAGATATAAAATTTTAAAAAAAATATGCCATATTTTAAAAAATACAGCATATTTCAAGAAGCACTAATGTGCATTCACAAGGTCTGGATTGCCCATTAAGCCTTTATGATAATTGTTGATACACAAGCGTATTTGTTCTTCATTATTCATCACAAAAGGTCCATAAGAAAATACAGGTTCGTTAAGCGGTGTACCACCTAACACCAAAAACTCTGAAGCCTTTTCAGCATACAGATTGATCAAGGTATCTCCTCTTTCGTATAAGACCAATTGATTATCCGTCAATGCCTTAGCACCTTCAAGTTCTAATTTTCCTTTGATAAGATAAATAAAGGCATTATGATCTGGCTCTGTCGGTATATCTAGTCGAGCATCTTCGTCCATTTTTACATGATAATAAAATGCTGGGGAGAGTGTTTCTATACTAGACTTCTGATCATCTAATGCACCTAGTACAACTTGTATAGAATAGCCTTTTCCTTTGACTTGAGCCATATCTGCTTCCCGATTAACAGTTGTTGTTGGATCGGCAAATTTATATTTTGAAGGCATATTCAACCATATTTGAAAACCATGATATACTCCCCCCTCTTCATAAATCTTTTGCCCTGATTCTTCCATGTGAATAGCCCCTTTTCCAGAGTTAAACATCATAAAATCGCCTTTTCCTATTTGAAAATCATAGTCTAAACTATCCCTATGATGTCCCGTTCCTGCTAGGAAATAAGTCGTAGGCGTAACACCTGCATGAGGATGCGCATCAACTCGTAATGGATCAGAACCTGCTTCAATATTGACAGGACCAAATTCATCAAATAATACATATGGAGAAACATAATCCTTATGGTTACCTGCAAAGGCACGCATTACAGGCAATGTCCCTACAGCTACACCTTTAGCGGTCAAAATTTGACGTACTTTGCGCTTGGTTTTATCATGGTACATCCCTGATTTGGAAACCAACATTGAAGAACCAACTACGCCCATTCCTAATATCGCAGATCCTTTTATAAATTTCCTTCTCATCATAACTCCTTTTTATAATTGTTTATAAATTCATTTTTTTTAAAATAGTATACATCGTTCTAGCTTCCTCTACACTTAAATCTTTTTCAAAAAAATCATTGACTTCTTCCTTAGCAGCTTGATGTGCTTTTTCATAAACCGCCTTTCCGTTTTTTGTAATCGTAATATCTATCTTTCTTCTATTTTCTTTACAAACAGCTCTATTGACCCATCCTTTTTTGTATAAACGATCTATCAATCGAGTAATATCTGGACTACTCACAATCAATTGCCCTTTAATTTCATTGGGTGCAACAGGCTTTGGATGATTATCAAATAAAAGAGATAATACATTTAATTGGGCATGTGTTAAATCAAATGGTTTTAGAGCTTTTTTGACGCTTTGTTCAATTAGCGAACCCGTTTTTACCAGCTTGAAATACATTCGCTCATATTCATTATGATAGTCTTTCATTAAACACGTTTTAAACGACATTTGTTTACAACAATAAATATAAATCAAATAATTGATAGAATCAAGGGACAACTATTTTTTAATTTTTTTTATAAAAATAGTAACGGAATCATATGTTCAGGGGATAAATACATACTTCACAAATACCCTAAAATTTCTACCATGTTAAAAACAACAATTTTATTACTTCCCATTTTCTTACTATTCAATACTACTACTTTTGCTCAAAATGATGATACGAATACCTTTATTGTAGGGCATAGTCTTTCTGATTACATTGGTGAAATGGTACAAGGTTTAGCTAATGATGCCGATAATAAAAGTTTCGATTTCGGCTATCAACAAATTCTTGGTTCTCCTTTGAGATGGCAGTGGCAAGCAAGGGAAAGAGGGGATTTCGATAACTTTCCAGATGCTAATATTTATGCTTACTTTGATCCTGTAAATGGTTTAGCCAGTGGACAATATGACAAGTTAATTTTAACGGAAGGTGTTCCTCGTTATTGGCATGAATGGTCTAGTACTAAAACCCACCAATACGTTGACAGTTTCTACTTGTATGCTACACAATACCGGCCTGATATTCAAGTATATATTTATGAGCTGTGGCATTGTTTGGATAGTGGTACTCCTACAGGCTGTGATGATGATGTAGATAGCAACCCTTGGCGTCAGCGACTCTCTGATGATTTACCGTTATGGGAAAGTTTTGTCGATACCCTAAATGTAAGGCATCAACCTACGCATCCCGCTAAGTTAATACCCGCAGGGCAAGCATTGGCTCGTTTGTATGATGAAATAGAGGCTGGAAATCTTAATGGAATTTCAAGGATTCGAGACGTTTTTGAAGACAGGATTCATGGCAATGATATTGTTCGGTATCTTGTAGCCTGCACTTTTTATGCGACGTTGTATGAACAAAGTCCTTCAGGATTGACCAATCAATTGTATAATTGGTGGGGTGGTGCGTTTGGACCTATTCCTGAAGATATAGCGAATAAACTCCAAGAAATTGCATGGAAAACGGTTTGTAATTATTATAACTTGGATTCTAGCTGTTCAACTGTATCTAGCACAAAGAGTATCCAAGAGCTTGGTCTAAACATCTTTCCGAACCCTTCTGCTAATGGTAATTTTCAGATTAAAAATGAACGTTCTGTTACCATTTCAAACTATAACCTTTACGATTTATCGGGAAAAATTATTAACACGAATACCGTTCAAAATCGGACATCTTTTAGTATAACCGTCGAACAAAAAGGCATCTATATTTTACAATTGACAGTTGACGGTATTCAAGCATACCAGAAGTTAGTATACTAGGCATATTCTTCTATGATCTTATCGCAGGCTTTATCAAGCATTTCATAAACTAGCGCAAAACCATCATTATCATAATAAGGATCAGGTACACTTTGATTATATCCAGGTTGTACCATGTTCATAATCATTTGGACTTTCTGTTTTTGGGTTTCTGTTTTTGCAAAACGCATAATATTGGTATAATTAGAGCTGTCCATCGCAAAGATGAGATCAAAATCATCTAAATCTTCTGCTTCAAATTGTCTTGCTCTTTGGTCTGTCAAATCAATACCTTTAGTCTTTGCGATGGCAATTGAACGACTATCGGGCAATTCACCAACGTGCCATCCTCCCGTTCCTGCAGAATCGACAGACCAATCTAGTCCAGCCTTTTTAATTTTTGCTTTCAGAATGCCCTCTGCCAATGGCGAACGACAGATATTTCCTAAACAAACCATTAATACTCTCATTTGTTATGTTTTTTAATTTCCGCCATTTTAAAAAATGGCGGAAATTATTTTCGATTATCCGTTTTTCTGTGCAAAATCTTTCATCACATCTACTAGTACCTGAACGCTGGATTGCGGCATCGCATTGTAGATAGATGCTCGGAATCCGCCTACCGATCGGTGTCCTTTTATACCCACACAATTCGCTGCTGTAGCTGCTGCTAAAAAGGCATCCGATAAAGTCTCATCTTTCAATACAAAAGTTACATTCATCAATGAACGATCTTCTGCTGCTGCTGTTCCTTCAAATAATGGATTTTCGTCAATCTCATTGTATAGTAAAGCTGCTTTAGCTTGATTTTTCTCTTCTACTACGGCTAGTCCGCCTTGTTCCTTTAACCAACGCAGTGTCAATAAACATACATATATTGGATAGACTGGTGGCGTATTGAAAGAAGAATTTTTAGCAATATGTGTTTGATAATTCAACATGGTTGGAATTGTTCTTTCTACCCTTCCCAATAAATCTTTTCTAACAATTGCTAAAGTTGTTCCTGCTGGTCCTAAGTTCTTTTGGGCGCCTGCATAGATCATTCCATATCGAGCCACATCAATTGGTCTACTAAATATGTCCGAAGACATATCACAAATAATTGGCACGTCCGTTTCTGGTAATTCGTGGTACTCTGTTCCGAATATGGTATTATTACTTGTAAGGTGTAAAAAAGTTGAATTTCCAGGAATATGGTAGCCTTTAGGGATATAAGCGTAATTTTTATCTTTAGACGTCGCTATGACCTCAATATTACCAAAATGCTGTGCTTCCTTTATGGCTTTAGTTGACCATGCTCCCGTATCCACATAGGAAGCCGTTTCAACATCATTGAGTAAATTCATTGCAGCCATATAAAACTGTGAACTTGCTCCTCCTGTCAAATACATGACCTCAAAATCATCTCCTAATCCAAGTAAATCTTTAGGCAATTGTATCGCCTCTTCCATTACAGCGGTAAACTCTTTGCTTCGGTGAGAGATTTCTAATAACGATAAGCCCATTCCTTCAAAGTCAACAACTGCAGCCGCAGCTTGCTCTAAAACAGGGGCAGGTAATATAGCGGGACCTGCATAAAAGTTATGCTTTTTCATAATCGAATTTTAATATATTTTCAAAATTTGGTAGAGCGTTTGAAATTCGCTGCAAAAATAGGAATTAGTGTCAAGACTTAACGAGACTTTCGTATTTTTTAAAAAAATTAATATTTATCAAACGCTATTTCGTACTAAGCCCGTTTCTGTAATGACGGAGCTTTCTTGGTAGGTAACATATGATGTTTTTTTATTTAATATTATTTAAGTCAAGTATTTTGTTTGTTTTAAAAAAAGTAATACTTTTTCATTACTGAATAATTAAAACTTAAATACATGAAATTTACCTTATCCTTAAACAAACGGTTGCTATTAGTTTTTGTATCTTTGATAAGTCTGATTGGATGTCAAAAAGATGATTTAATGACTAGCATTAAAATAATTGAGGGAGAATCTACCAATATTTCAAATCAACGAAATACAGTTACTAATGCTTATTACGATGATAATAATAATCCTCAACTAACCATATTAGGTAGTCAAAGACAAAACCCTTATGAGGTTGATTTACTAGAACACGCATATGCCCAAGTTTATGGAAACTCCGTTAATCTTGGTCCTTCTCATTATTATATCCGTTTTGAAACTCAAACAATAGACGAATTAATGACGCTTACAGATAGTGATATTAATCTTTATGATTTTCCTTTAGATTATGAGGTTATTGAGATGGGAGATTACTACGAAGATCCAAACATTGGTGAAGATGAAATACCTTATTACTATGGAGTAGTAAAGCGACTTTCAGATATTCCTAATGACGTAACTTATACTAAGCTAGCAGATATTAATCTTAACTATAATTCTAATGAAACATTAATGCGTAGAGCCTTTGAGTTAACTGGAAATGATTATGACGAATATCTTGGTAATGATAGTTCTTCAGGTTCGTATCGCACTTCAGGGAATAATAACTCTACAAATGATAGAAAAATCCCTACAAAAAGTCCACAAAATGGAGAGACAGGCAAATTCCCAGATACAGGTCCAGAAGATGATGATGACAATGGCGGATATGGTGGTGGTGCTAATTCTTTTTATACTATAAATGATTGTGGTTGTCAAGTATATAGTAATCCACGAAAGCCTGGTGGATGTGTAAATGTAGATGATACACAATTAGGGTTTCAAGGGGTAAGACAGGTAAAGGTAATCCTGAAAGATACTTGGTTTACAGAAGATGAAACTTGGACAGATGATGATGGTTGTTGGAAAATCAATAAATTGTATAGAAAAAATGCTTGGATGTGGGTGAAGTTTAAAAATAATAAGGCGAAATATAGATTTGCTAGAAGTGGGGTGAAAGCATCATGGGAATGGGCTTTTACTGTAAAAGACTATGTAGGAAGATGGAAAAGTGACCCTTATAATAATATTGAAGTGAATTATGGAATGTGGAGTACTAATGGCACACAAGCACATCGTTATTGGAGTGCTGCTACTGTCAATAATGCCTTACATGAATTTCATGATAATGCTCAACAAGATGGTATAGCAACACCACCAAATAAATTAGATGTATATTTGGGAAGAAGTGGACAAGGCGGATTTGCCTTAATGGGAAATTATATACGTGGAAATATTCTTGAAAATCCTTTTCCTTTAGCGAGTGCAATTATTGATGGTTGGATAGATATAGACTTTTTAGATGATATAGCAGTTTTGAGATTTCGTCGTCCTATTAATGAGATCTTACGAGCTTTTCCTGATGTTCATATTGATACAGAATTTGCTGCATCTGACCGTTTGAAAAGATTAGCTTATCATGAATTTGCTCATGCTTCACATTTTGTAAATGTAGGACAAGGGTATTGGTTGGATGTCGTTGAAGCAGAGACAGAAACTGGAGGGCATGGAGATCAATTTAGTGATGATGCAGATTTAATAGCTGTAGTAGAATCTTGGGCAGAATATATTGGTATGTCTTATGCGCATAGAAGATATTTGGGAAATAGTGCATTTAGACCAAGCTCTTGGGAAGAGCGTCTAGATAGAACATGGAATGAAAATCCCAATCATATTCCCATAGGTTTACACCACGATTTAGTAGATGATGTAGAACCTTTACGTTCTTGTGACCAAGATGTAATTACAAATTGTACAAACATTATTGCAGATAATGTAACAGGATTTACTAATGCCCAGATGTTTTCTGTATTAGATGAAAATACTAGAACAATAGATACCTATCAACAAAATCTTATCAATAATCATTTAGGAAATACCCCTAATAATCAAAATCAAGTCAATGCTTTATTCAATAGTTACTAGAGTTAGATTATTATTATTTTCACTTCTAAGTGTATTTGCTTATCAATCTTGTATACCAGAAGAATGTGAAGGTGGGCAATATACTTTTGAATTACCTGCTACACTAAGTCCTGCTTTAGATACATATAATATAGGAGATACTATCACTCTATTTTCAGAATTTAGCGATGAGGTATTTGAAAAAAATAGAAATAAAAATTATAAGTTAGAAAACTTTAACTTTTTCCCTTCAGTTGGGTTAATAAGGATAGACTCAATTACTAACAATAATATTCTATCAACCTTCGAATATGTAGATGTTGTATTAGATGAAGAATATAATACAACGTTAAATACGTACTCCACAGGTAACCAATATATAGACGGGGAATATGTTTATAAAAATAATACATACTCCTTAAAATCTCGTATTGTCTTGAAGCAAAAAGGTTTATTCTTCTTTAACTTTGGCTCTTCTTTGTATCCTCGTGGAGAACTTCAAGATTTTCCAGGTAGGTGTAACAAACATGGATATACTAATGAAGCAGAGGTCTTTTTAAATAATAGGGTTGATAATAATTTCGATTTTTTACTAGATAGTCCTATTGAAAGATATAATACATGGATAGTAGAAAAACCACATGAGCGTTTTCATCGTTTTGGTGGTTACTGCTTTTATGTAGAATAAACCTTTAAAGTCTAGGAAGCCTGTTGAGTAATTGATAGGCTTTTTTGATTACTTCTAACCGTTATTGTTATTTATCAAACGCTATTTCGTACTAAGCCCGTTTCTGTAATGACGGAGCTTTCTTGGTAGGTAACATATGATGTTTTTTTATTTAATATTATTTAAGTCAAGCATTTTGTTTGTTTTAAAAAAAGTAATACTTTTGCATTACTGAATAATTAAAACTTAAATACATGAAATTCACCTTTTTTTTAAACAAACAATCAAAATCAAGTCAATGCTTTATTCGATAGTTACTAGAGTTATAATACTAGCTTTTTCACTTCTAAGTGTATTTGTTTATCAATCTTGTGTTTCAGAGGAATGTGAGAATGTAGGAGTTGGCTATTTGTTTGAAATTCCTGTTACACTATCACCCACATTAGAAACCTATATTATAGGAGATACTATTTTTATCAAATCACATTTTGATGATTTAATTTTAGAAAAAAATTTAGAAAAAGATTTTCTTTTGAAGAATTTTCTCTTCTTACCAACCATTTATTTATTTAAGTTAGATACGGTTGAAGATAAGATTAGTGCTTTGAATGATTTTGATGTTATCCTTCCGCCGAACTCTAAATTAGAGCTTAAAAGTGATATAAATGATATAATATCTTTAGATGGTAATTATAATTATAATAACGAATATTATATACTTGAGTATAAACTAATTCCTAAAAAAAGAGGATTATACTATTTTAGTCATGGTTGTTACGCTGCAGCTACTTTCCCAGGTCAAGAATTTGAAGGAAAATGTCCTAATAAAGAATTGAATGATATATGTGTTAGTCTTAATAAAGGAAGTCAAAACAATATAGATTTAATGAAAAAGGCTTTACATGAAAATTATCATACATGGACATTAGAAAAACCAGAGGAACGTTTTCATAGAAGGGGCAGTTACTGCTTTTATGTAGAATAAAACTTTAAAGTCTAGGAAGCCTGTTGAGTAATTGATAGGCTTTTTTGATTACTTCTAACCGTTATTGTTATTTATCAAACGCTATTCCGAACTAAACCCGTTTCGGTGATGACGGAGCTTTCTTGGTAAGTTTCGTAATCGGTATTGATTTCCCAGAGGTTATTTTCTTTATTGGATAAAATATTTTCTGCGGCAAGGATGCCCATTAAGATACTATGGTCTTGATTATTGTATTTAAATGCTCCATAGCGTCCTATAATAGAGAGATTAGGAATAGTAGATAAGTAGGTTTCAATGGGTTTTAATATTTCTTTATAGCCCGTTTTATAAACGGGGTAGCAACGGGGTATCTTAACGATCTTACCTGCTAATATTTCAGCATTTTTAATTAAGCCTGTTTGCTGGATTTCTTTTTGAGCCAAATGGATTAACTCTTCTTCAGAGGTTTCCCAAAGTTTATCGTCAAAATTGCACCAGTATTCCAATACTAAAATTGTATTCGAGCTTTCCCCATATAAAGAAGGTACCCAGTTTTTAAAATTGGTAATGCGCCCCATTTCCAAATTATTAGAATGCACATACAACCAATTGTCTTTAAATAAATCCTGACCCGCTATATTTAAATACACCAGAATCGTATTCCGAAATTGTAATTTTGAGGCTAAGTTTTTAATATTTGGAGGGACTTCGGGCAATCTTTTCACCATCTGAGAAAGGGGCATTGTCGAAATTACATGATCATAATGTTTTTCGCTACCATCTTCAAGCAAAAGCCCATAAACTTTTCCATTTTGAGTTAGTATGCGTTCTACAGGTGAGGACAACAAAACCACTCCCCCATTAGCTTCTATCTTTGTTTTCATTCTATTGTAAACCATGCCTGTTCCTTGTAGCGGGTAGGCGAATTGTTCCACTAGTGTTTTATGCTTATTTTCTTTTGGTGGAAAAAGGGCGGACTTGATGGCTTCATAGAGGGATAATTTTTTTATACGTTGTGCCGCAAAATCAGCGTCCAATTCGGTACAAGAAATGCCCCAAAGTTTTTCGGAATAGGTTTTAAAAAAGATTTCAAACAATCGTTTGCCAAATCGATTGGTCACCCAGCCTTCAAAGTGAGACGTATCTTTTGTAGGTAAAACTTGTTCTTTAAAAAAAGAAAACCCACAGCGTATAGCTTCTACAATTCCGAGATTTTTCAGGGCGTTTGTTGCTTTTAATGGATAGTGAAAAAATTTGCCTTTATAATAGATACGAGTGAGTCTATCAACCATTTGATAGTCCTTTTCCACTACTTCTAGCCATAGTTCATTTACTCTCGCATCACTACTAAAGAAGCGGTGAGGCCCTAGATCGACTTGTTGTCCCCAAAGCTCTATTGTTTTGGACAAGCCGCCAACTTGATCCGCTGCCTCATACAACTCTACTTCTATCCCTTCAGCTTTTGACAGTTGATAGGCTGCGGTTAATCCAGCAGGTCCAGCTCCTATGACTGCAATTTTTTTCAAGATTCGTTATTTTGATTGATGTATTTCTAGTTGCTGTAAAGCTGCTTTAACCGTTTGAACAGGCAATTTACAAACCTTATCTTGACAAACATAAATACGAGTTTCTCCTTCCGTTTTTTTATTTTCTAGTAAGGTCAAATGACCTTCTTCCTTTCCTCCTAATAAGAGACTATTGGGTAAATAATGGGCGTTCATCTTTTCCAATATACCCATACAACCCTCACCTACAATTGCCACCTCATAAGGCGGATATGCTAATGTTGTATATACACTCGCCCAATTAGAAAAGAAACTAGGTTGCGGATGCATCAATAAGTTAGCAGACATATTCATCATCATAGTTTGAGATAAATCTACATATTTTTCATTATAAAAATATAATCCTAGAGTGTACAATACCTTAGCCATTGTAGAATTTGATGCAGGTATCACATTATCACTCGTTTGCATTTTTCTAGCAACTAAAGGCGAATCCAAATTAGACGTATAATAAAACATTCGACTTTCTTCATCATAATAATACTTTAGTGCATACTCCGTTAATATCTTCGCTTTATCCAACCATTTTTCATCAAAAGTCACTTGATATAGTGCAATAAATGCCTCTATCGTTAAAGCATAATCATCTAGAAAAGCATTAATAACAGATTTTCCATCTTTATAATTCCGATTGAGCCGCTGCCCTTCTTTGAGCATATTGTTCAAAATAAAATTACCATTTTTCAAGGCAGTTTCTAGATATTCCTCTTCTCCAAAGGCTTTAAAAGCATCGACATATCCTTTTAGCATGAGCGCATTCCATGCCGTCAATACTTTATCATCCAATCCTGGTCGTATTCTTTTTGCTCGTACATCGAATAGTTTTTTTCTGGCTTTCGCCAAAATATTATTGAGGGTTTCAATCGATAGATTATGTTTAGAAGCCACTTCATTTTTTTCTTTTCTAATCCATAGGATATTCTTACTATGCTCCCAATTTCCAAATTCTTTCACACTATAATAATCACAAAATACATCAAGCATCTGTTTGTCTTGAAAGATTACTCTTAGCTCATCCTTTTTCCAAACATAAAACTTCCCTTCTTCGCCTTCACTATCGGCATCTAAGGAGGAATAAAAGCCACCTTCTTTATCCGTCAGTTCTCGTTTAACAAAGTCAAGCGTTCCTTCTACGATTTCTTTATAAAGCGGATTTTTAGTCACTTGATAGGCTTGAGCATATAGGCTTACGAGTTGCCCATTATCGTATAACATCTTTTCAAAATGAGGTGCTTTCCAATCAGGATCGGTCGAATACCTGGCAAACCCTCCGCCCAATTGGTCATAGATACCGCCCCATGCCATATTTTTAAGCGTTACTTCTACGGCTTCGAGTGCTTTAGGATTTTTAGTATAAAAATACGATTGGAGTAAAAATTGGTAATTGTTAGGCATTGGAAATTTATTCCCAACACTAGCCGTTTTTGTTTTTCGTCCTCCTCGTTTCATATCAATACTGCCAATCATTTTATCTGTAATAGCTACTACATCGGGTTTAGAAAATACTTTATCTACATCCATGAAAGACACTTTACCTCGTTGCTGTATTCCCTTTACAATTTCCCCAGCATATTGTTCTAATTTATGCGGTTCTTCTTTTTTTGTTTTTATAAAAAACTCTAACAAATCGATCCAATTTTCTTTTTGAAAATAGGTACCTGCATAAAAAGGACGAGCATCGGGAAGTGCAAAAGCATTTAAAGGCCAACCACAACTGTTATCGCTTGATAAGTGGCACGCTGTCATATAAACGGCATCTATATCAGGGCGTTCTTCCCTATCGACTTTTATACAAACAAAGTTATCGTTCATTATCCGAGCTACGAGAGAATCTTCAAAACTTTCATGTTCCATAACATGACACCAATGACAAGAAGAATAGCCCACACTAATAATGATCATTTTATTTTCTTCCTTGGCTTTAGTAAGAGCTTCATCATTCCAAGGATACCAATTTACAGGATTATGAGCGTGCTGAAGCAAGTAAGGACTACTCTCATTAATTAATTGATTGGTATAACGATGGTGGGAAGGATGCTTTTGTGCTTGCGTATTAGGAGATTTACAAGCCAGTAGTAAACATAATAAAAAGAAGGTAAGTAGATTAATGCGTTGCGGCATTGTCAAAACGTTTAGCGGTTTAACCATGCCACAAAGTTAGCGATTTTATCGTGGGCTGCTAGTTTTTCTACGCTATTATATGAACGCCCCATTTGCTTTTCAGGAATTTGTCGGTGAATTTCCTTATGGCAATCCCTACAAAGATCGACCGTTTCGATCATTTGCTCTTTTGTAAAATTCTTTTTAAACCATTTGTTCGAATGTAGTGTTCTTGGGATGAGATGATGCCGAGTGGTTTCTTCAACGTTTCGTTCGCACAATTCACATATGATCTCTTTTGCTGTATTATTTGACATCTTAATAAAAATTAACTTCTGTTGCGCCTACACCATATTTTGGATGGTATTCATTTTTATAGGTACTGACCTCAGGAATTTCTTCTAATTTTTGGGCAATAGCATCTTTTAATTTCCCCTTCCCTATCCCATGTATAACATAAACCCTCTCTACCCCAACCTTAATAGCTTCTTGAATATAGTTTTCGAAATGAAGCATTTGCAAACGGAGTTTTTCTCCATTATTCATCCTTTTTCCTTCTATTGTCAATTTCTCGATATGTAAATCAAGTTCTGTCTCAAAATTAGCATAGTCTTTAACACTCACTTCTGTAAATAACTGCAATGACTCTTCCATTACATTTGTATTTTGTTGGAGATTCTTCTGTGTATACGTTTTTAAATCTTCTTTAGTTCCTTTTTTGTCTTTTTCAAAACTGGGCAATATTTTGTATATGTACCCCATTTGATTGACCAGAGGAATCATTTTATATTTTTTAAAAAATTGCTTTGGTCGTAGTTTAGTCGTAGTTGTAGTTTTATTTTGCGTACCTGCCGTCGTGATCTGCCAAAAATCAATCTCAATACGTGGATTATCACTCAACTGATCAAAAAGTAACTCTCCAATTTTATAATTAGAAATGCTGTTTAGTTTATCTTTTTTCTGTAGTTTTATATTCTCTAGAATAATTAACTTGAAATCAAACAAAGCAGCATATTCTAAATCATTGAGTAAGAAAATATCGTAAAAAACTACTGTTCCATCGGCTTCTCGATTCGGTAGAAAAGCCAGCTGTATTCCTTCACTTTTTAATATAATGTATTGGCTTTCTGTTTCAGGATTTTCGGGTTTTTTAATTATTTTTTCCGATTTGCCTTTTACAAATTTGGCTTTTACCCTCTGCTCAATTGATTCTTCATATCGTTCTAAATCTTCAAGAAAGGCAGGAATTTCCACCCCATCTTCATCTAGGATAACATTAACCATATCTGCTGCTAGCAAAGCAGATATTCGTCCTATTTGTCCTGTATGTTTAAACCGTACTCGATTGCCTTTGGCTAATAACATTATTTTCAATTTTCACATTTTGAAAAATGCCCTATTTTATCAATACGGCATTTTCATCTTCTAATTCAGTCTATTTTTTAATTTGCGCTAATTTCAAAATTATCAAACCAGTACTTCCATTCCCTGATCTTCTTTTTTCAGACGTCCTGGATATACGTTAAGTGCAGCTTCCAAGCAATCCATCGCTTTGTGTAAGTCATCTTCTTTTAGGACATAAGCAATTCTTACTTCTTGTTTACCAAGTCCTTTAGTTGCATAAAACCCAGAGCCTGGAGCCATCATTACGGTTGCCCCTTTATATTCAAAGGCTTCTAACAACCAACGACAAAAGGTTTCTGAGTCATCTATTGGAAGCTGTGCAAAAACATAGAAAGCTCCACCCGTATTGGGACAAATCACATCGTCCATTGCTTGCAAACGTTTAATCAAGGTTTTTCGTCGATTGTCATATTCTTTGATCACTTCTTTGAGATACGATGGATCAGTATCAAGTGTTGCTTCTGCTACAATTTGAGCCAATGTTGGTGGACTCAATCGAGCTTGAGCAAAACGCATGACAGCATCCATCACAACTTTATTTCTACTCACAACCATTCCTATTCTAGCACCACAGGCACTATACCGTTTGGAGATAGAATCAAAAACGATTACATTTTGTTCTACTCCACTAAGTGTTAATACCGAATGGAATTTTTTATCGCCATAGCAAAACTCTCGATAGACTTCATCTACGAATAAGAACAGATCGTGTTTTTTCGCTATTTTCTTTAGTGCAATTAACTCTTCTTTTGAATATAAATATCCTGTAGGATTACTAGGATTGCATATCAAAATACCTTTTGTATTTGCTGTAATCAGTTTTTCAAATTCAGCAATCGGAGGTAATGCAAAATCATCTTCAATTTTGGCCGTAATGGGTCTAATATTAATCCCTCCTGATAAGGAAAAACTATTGTAATTAGCGTAAAATGGCTCTGGCACAATTAGTTCGTCTCCTTCGTCTAGGCAAGCCATTAAGGTAAACGCTAGGGCTTCTGATGCTCCCGTTGTTACAATAATATCTGTATAATCTAATGTTACCCCAAAGGTTTTATAGTAATTTACAAGTTTTCGACGATACGTTTCGTTCCCTGCGGAATGACTATATCCTAATACTTTTATATCTTTTTGTTTAATAGCCTCTATAGCATTTTCAGGCGTTTTAATATCGGGTTGTCCGATATTCAACAAATAGATCTTTGTTCCTCTATCCCTTGCAGCTCTAGCAAAGGGGACAAGTTTTCGAATTGGTGAGGCTGGTATATTTTGACCTCTTTTAGAAATATCTGGCATAGATTTTTAATTTGGCGGCTGTTATGACTTTGAATATGTTTTAAAATAAATTTCTATTTTAAAACATCTAGTAAAATTAGCAAAAAAGCCCTAAAGTATACACTTTAGAGCTTTACATTTCAGGTTATATTTTTCTTACCTTCCACCTCCAAAAATACTTGGAGCAGAATCTGGTACACTTTTTTCTTCTTGTTTCTTTTTGATGTCACCTAGTATTCTAAGTACTCTCTTATCTTCCCCCTCATTTGTTGTTAAGGTAATAGTTTTTGTAAACTTACCTACACGTTTAGTATCATAACGTACACGGATTTTACTTTCCTCTCCTGGCATGATAGGCTCTTTTGGCCAATCTGGAACTGTACATCCACAGCTTCCTTTTGCAGCGGTTATTACTAGAGGTGCATTTCCTATATTTGTAAAATCGAACTCTCTATATGGATCTGAACCTTGTTCAACCGTACCATAATCAATAGTTGTATCTTTGAACTCCATTTGAGGGCCGTCCTGTGTTTTCTTTTTATCAATTTTAATAGCTGGGGTTTCTGATTTAGCAATTGGTTTTACTTTTTTACCTTTCTTTTGAGCCTGAGCAAAAGAGATAGCAAAAACAAATAAAAATGCTAATGTTAATATTTTTTTCATGATTAAATCTATTTATTTTAATTTAAGTTTAGACTAAAATTATCTTTTTTTGATAAAACAAATTTACACCTATTTAACGCAAAATGAAAGTTTTTGTGTCCATTTTGAAGTTAATAATATGTTAATCAGAAATAAATTCCAATTTTTTTTTATATTACAATGTAGATATTTTCTAATTACTCTTTTTAAAGTTCCTTTTTTATCCCCAAATTTTTAATCTTACTCGCTCATCTCTAATTAATTATTTCATACTCTAAATCTGTGGTAATTGCACTCCAAGTTTATAAACATCGTGATAGCCCTCAATATTTGTTCTCTTTAAGTTTACTTGACGCAAATCGACTACGCCATTATCCTGATCTGGGTAAATGATAAGACAATCAATTATCTGCCCTTTTGTTTTATTCAATTCTTTATATACCTTTTTCAAACGAGCATAGCCACTCACTTGTCTTATGTCTTTGTGTACTTTACCTTTCTTCATGTATTTCGTTTTATACTTGGCATCAATAACCATTTTATATCTTTCAGAATTTAATAGATAATCTAGCGCATTCCCTTTTGTTTTAAACTGAAATTGAACCTTACTAGAAAATTCTTTTTTCAATAATCCAAGAATATATAATTCAAATAACTTGCTCATATCTATCCAGAATGGAGGTGTTGTTATTTCGTTTTTTGCTGTATTAGAAATATTATATCCAAATCTTCTTAGAATTAATTTTGCTAATTTCAATGCTTGATTATATTCAGGATAAAAAACTGAAGTTTTACCAAATTTCATCTCATAGACTTCAATATCATTTGTTACTTTTGTAAAAGCAGGATTAATATAATTAAAAATATCACCAAATCCTTTTGCTCTGTTAAGATGTGTATATTGTGGTAAGCATTTTTGAATAAATAAAAGGGCTTTTTTTAATAATCTATTTTCTTTATTGTCATATCCATATACTTCATACCTACAGTAGGTACATAATTTTTTTTGGTCTGATATTTTTTGTTTGACTGTCCTATCAACAAGGATTTTTCCCTTTATTCTACTTTGCAATTTTTTTTCAACTTTGTAATATGATTTTTTTAGTCCTTTTCGGACAATATTTTTTACTAAAACCAAAAATTCAACCACTAAAAAAGGAGTCAACAGATCCTCTTTTTGTTCAATTTCAATAGGTCGTTCATTCCACTTAATCTCAAAAAGCTCATCCGTATCTTTAAGTATTTCAGGGTTATTTAAAATTGAAAAGAGCATTTTAGTAAAATCAATTTCCAGTCCTTCTTTATTAAGTTTTGGAGCGATATACAAAGCATTTTCTGCATCTATCCAATCCAGACCTATAAAATATCCTGCCTTAATTTGGTAGTGATTTTCTTGGGTTTTAGTAAGTGTAAAGCAAGACTGATTTTGATTTTGATTTCTATGCGTTTTTTTGAATTTGTATTCATAAAAATCCCCTTGCAAATCGAGTACTACTGATTGCGTTATATGTTCCCAATATTTTAATACAGTTTTATTCAAACTCTACTAATTTTTCAATTTTTGATTTTGCAGACTCCAGTAAGATACCATCCTTTATATATTCATTTAAAATAGGTACTATTTCGTACTGCAAACGCATTTTTAGTTCATGTAGTTGTTCGGAGGGAGCTTTCCCCCTAAGCATAAAATAACTGTGACCAAGTTGTACTTCTTTATAATCAAAATCGGGTGCTAGGTGCTTGGAATTACGTTTTTTTCCTTCTTCTTCTTTAACAAATAATGTTGTCATTTTTTGAAATGCTTTTTGGGCTTCAGGATGCTGTATAACTTCAATAGTTGGTAATATATCAATAAAAGCAAAGCGTCTTCTAATTGCGTAATCTATATGTCCTACGCTACGATCTGCCGTATTCATTGTTCCAATAATATACAAATTCTCAGGCAATATTAATTCTTTATTACCATCTATTGCATACATCCCTGTAACTGTCTCACCTCTATACTCTAAGGCATAAACCAACTCTCCTAGAACAGAAGGCAAATTTGCCCTATTAATTTCATCAATAAGTAAAACGAATTTTTTCAACTTTGGTTTTTCGATAGTCTTATCAGATAAATTTGATAACTGAGACTCATACGCTTTCTGAAATTGATTGAGTACTTTAATAAAATATGAAGCATGTTGTTTTCCTAAACCTGAAATTCCTTCTAATGTTCTAAAAGCTTTCCGAGTTGTAACACCATTAATTTGAGCTAATATTAAATCTTTGAATTTCATTCTTAAGCTATTTCCCCAGTTGCCTCCTGAATACCGAAAAGCATCAGGTTCTACACCTACGATAGATACATTTTGATTAATGGTATATCCATTTTGAAACTCTATTGCAGCATCAACCTCATCTACAAATTGATGAAACAAAACGATAATCTGCTGCTCTTTTGCTAAAATATTGATTTCTTTACGAGCGTCATTCCAATTTGCTTGTGCCTTTTCTGCTATTTTGGCTAAAGTTTTATTTTCTGTTTCATAACGAATTCCACTTTCTTCGCTATTGGCTACTATACCTCGAACAAAATCTTCATATGAATAGGAAGGATGAAACTGTAATAGTTCAAATTGATTTGTATCTTCTAAACGTTTTTTTTGTGTTTTTTTATCTGTAGAAATATCTCCAAAAATCATCTGTTCTGCCAGATCTTTTGCAGTGTATGTTTTCCCTGTTCCTGGAGGACCTTGTAAGATGATCTGTTTTTTGTGTTCCAAAATTTGGAGGTATTCGCCTAATTTAGGTTGTTGTAGATCATGGATATTTTTATTCAATTTTTTTCGAATTTCATGGATTTTTTGTAGGTCTTTTTGAAATTTCTCTTCACTAATGACATATGTTTTAGTCAATCCATGCTCTTCTAATAATTCTAAAGTAATACTTCGAACTCTAGTAATATAATCGTTTAAATTCTCTAGATAATTAGTAGGGTTTGGATAATCTAATGAACCAAAATTTTTCTCATTTAGTTGAACTCCTAATCGCTTGGCTAGTGCTTGGTGAAAGGCAACTTCTTCTTCTGCATTGATCCCTGCTTTAAAAGAAATTTCTAGATGATTTTTTTCAATACTCAGATCAGGTTTAAAGTTTAAAACAAATCCAATCGTTTTTATTTTTCTAGCCTGATCTCCCTTTTTGAATAAGGGAACATAAATATAATTAGAACCTTGAAACCAACGACCAATAGACAGACGAGGTTCATTAGATTGTGGACTATCTTTTGTTCGAAGAGAAAATGTAAAATCAGGATGCCTTTTTTTAAATTCTAGTAAAGTCATCAATATTTCATCACTGACTTCGATAATACGTTGGTTTAAATCCATATTGGGTAGTTGATAAAAACTATTCTTCTAGTTAAAAAAAACAAAATACAATAGTTTTAGAATACTGCAAAATAGGCTTAGTGCTTAGTCTATAGATTTATATACAGGATATTATTTTTATCATTGAAGTTATTTAATAATGAAGGTTGACTTTAATTATAAGTGCTTGTATTTCAAGATAAAGCTCCATTCTTTTTTCGTAGTCTTAGCTACAGTAAAAAGAATTAGCTGAAATATTGAGATACAATGACGTGTAAATAATTCAGCATTCTATTTTTATACAACTTCATATACAAACCAAAGAAGGAACTATTCTTACTGTTAAGATATTGAAACAATAATCGTTTAAACTAAATATAGGTATTTCATATTGAGAGCCTTTGTATACTTTATATTATCCTCGATGTATCTATAACAAAGCATCCTATGCTAAGATATATTTTAGTAAAAAAACACATTTTTTTTGTAAAAACAGATAACTTTGATAAATTAGTGTTATCAAAATATTTTTTAATTTCTAAAAAACTAACTCAATGAAAATTTTATCAACTTTCCTACTTGTTTTCATGTTCACTCTTAGCACAAATGCTTATGTACTTTCTCCTGTTAAGACAACTAAAAAGGAGAATACATCAATTCAATTTAATGATGAGTATAATGCTTTGGATGATAATATAAAAAACATGGCAATGGAAGATTTTTTAGCCCTAACACCTAAAAAATATAAAGAAATTACAGGACAAAAATTAGGTATTAAAAAAGCAATTCAATTAAAGGTTGCTCAAAAATTTGTCAAAAAGCAATTAAAAAAGAAAGCTGATATTTCTTCAGGTGTATATGTGTTATTAGCAATCTTAGGATTAGGATGGTTAGCAATGGGTTTACTTGATGATTGGAGCGGGAATAACTGGATTATCAACCTTGTACTAACCGTGCTTTGTTGGTTACCTGGTTTAATTCATGCTTTAGTGAAAAAGAAGGAATACTATGGCGGAGGTAAATAAAAATTAACCTATTTTTTAAAAATGGCTGTTCTTTAAAATGCTTTATAGTGGTAGAACAGCCATTTTTTATTATATGAAACTGTAATATGCAAACCAAACCTAAAAAAGCAAATTATCCTGTAATTTGGACATGGTTCTTCATCCTCGCACTCACTCCCATAATCCTTTGGATTATTCCTAGCGATACGTTTGATGATCTTGGTATCAAAACCTGCCCTTCTCTTTTGTTATTTGATATTGAATGTTGGGGGTGTGGAATTACTCGAGCAGTACTACACTTTCATCATTTAGAATTTGCTGATGCAGCTTATTATAATCGACTTGTCTTTTTTGTATATCCTTTTTTGGTATACCTATGGATTCGTTGGATAAAAGAAGCAATTCTATTCCTTTTTGTAAAAAAATAGGATCTTTATAAACTAAATAACCGTCAAAGAATAACTTCCTGATTTCGTTTATGTCCTTTTGAGCTTACTCTTCGTTATTTTTTCAGCAATAGCTAGGCAATTTCTTCAAGCATCTTGTCTGCTTGACGATTCACAAGTTATCACTTGTTCATCTTGCTTAAACTCAAAATTCCTATCCCCAAATCGGCAGCTTATTTTTTGTTACTAATTGAATTTTCAAATTATTTCTTCCAATTCCGTTTCCCCCTCTTTTGATAATCGTTTTAATGCCGACAAACTAGTTTGATGCATTGTAGCAAAACATTCAAGTACTATTTTTTGATAATCGTTATCTATAAGCCTCTGGATGGTATCAAAATCATCTAATTCCGTACTTTCTCTAAACTTATATGTTTGTTCATACAAGCCCAATTCAAACTTCACCGAATAACGGTTATTCATATGAAAAACCGTTATCTTCATTGAGGGATGTTCAATATATCCAATAATTCTCATAATTTAATCCATTCTATACGCTGATGAAAAAATACGATTGAAACGAATTCCTCCGCCTTCTCCAAAAAGTTTACCATTTTTTAAAGACATCCATATAAATAGTGGTTTCCCAACGATATGATCTGCTGGCACAAATCCCCATACTCTAGAATCTTCCGAATTATGACGATTATCTCCCATCATCCAATAGTAGTCCATTTTAAAGGTATATTGGGTAGTTGGCTTACCATTTATTAAGATCTGTTGACCATTAACCTTCAAATCATTTCCTTCATAGACACTTATAACTCTTCTATACAAAGCTATATTTTCTGCTGTAAGATTAACGGTCTGCCCTGCTTTAGGAATATCAACTGGGCCGTAGTTATCTACAGACCAATTGGCAGACATTGCATTTTGTGGGAATACGCCTCCTGTACTTTGTGGTGCTAATTCAATGGATAGAATTCCTGTCAAGGCTTTTATCTTATCGTGCATTTCTTTATTTAAATGTAACTCATAAAAGCCATTACCTAAGTTTTCTCGTTGCCTTTTAAACTTACTTATTGCCAGGTCATCTATATTTACCCCCCATTCCAATAATCGACTTTCGTTTAATGGACTACTGGCAATTACATTATATTTATATTGAATATTTTTAGGATTTTCAACTGCCTGACCATTTACATAAACTTGGCGATCTTTAATTTCTAATTTATCTCCTGCTATTGCTACACAACGTTTAATATAATGATCTCTCTTATCAATTGGGCGAGTTTTAACTTCAAAATTTTTAGGATTTTTTAAAACAGCATCATTAAGATTGTAATGCCTTTTAAAATTATAATAGTTATTTGTCCCATATCGCTTGTACATAGCATTTTGCGCCCAAACAATCGTGTCTCCCTCTGGAAAATTGAATACAACAGGATCATTTCTCTCTATACTTTTTGTAGAACCTAATATCCTTTTATAGGGCCATTTTAACCATTTTAAATAAGATTCTTTGGAAGAGAGTGGCACCGTATTATGTACTAAGGGAAGCATCATGGGCGTCATAGGCATTCTCATCCCATAACTCGTTTTACTCACAAATAAGAAGTCTCCAACCATTAGAGAGCTTTCCATAGATTGGGTTGGGATTGTATAAGCTTCAATTAAAAACATTCGAATAAATGTAGCAGCAAATACTGCAAAAATAATAGCCTCCGCCCATTCTCTTAGAGCAGATTTTTGATAAGGATTACTAGCTCTCAGTTTTTTAATCTCATATTCCTTTCCTCCTTCTATTGCTGTTTTCAACTTTTCTCTATAGTTCCTAAAAGCTGTTACACTTGGGCCTAAATATTTCAACTTTGAAAATCCTAAATAACATAAATAAAAAGGTGCAAATACAACCGCAAGGCAGTGTTCCCAAAAACTATATTTACCAAAAGCATTGGAGGTATCAATCAAAATACTAGAAAGCATAAAAATACCAACTAAAGGAATCCAGAGTAGAATATATTTCCATAACGGTTGTCCTACAATTTTAAACCATTCTATTCCTCCGTAAATCGGAACCAATGCTTTCCACCCAGGCACTCCTGCCTTTTCAAATATTTTATACAATCCAATATGAGCAATAATGATTAAAGCGATGATAATGCCCCATTCCATACAATATATATTTTTATGATAAACAAAAGCTATTTTATAAACATAGACTTCTCTCAGAAAAGCCATGCAATTCTGACGCAAATTTAATCTAAATTAGTATGCAGAAAAGGGATTTAAGGAATTAATACTGAAAAGATTCTACTTTTATTAGGTAAGCATCGTCGAAACATCTAAAAAAATAGATAAAAACAACCTATCCTTATTCATTAAACTACAAAAACCGATTTTTCTCGATAAATACTGTTAAAATGTCGACTAATGTAGAAGTTTATTCGATGAAAGAAAAAGGCAAATTCAAATTTAACCTCCAGTTTCTTGTCTTAATTGTTTCATTTGACTTTCCCAAAGCTGTTTTTGGTCATCAACTTCATCATCATCACAAAAATCAGTTATTTCAAGAATTGTTTCTCCAGTAACTTCTGATTTAGTCATTTTAAACTCTAGGTATTCCGATTCATCCTCTGCATCCTCCCATCGAAATCGGACTAATACATTCTCAACATCTTCAATTAGCTCTGCTTCTTCCGCAGCCCCTTCCCAAACAAATGTAAAAAGATTATCGTTAATATCTACTTCATCACAAAACCAACGAATCAAACAAGATGGGGTAGTAAAGAATTTATACAAAATAGTAGGGGAAGCCCGAAATAAAAACTCTTGTGTAAATGAAACTCTCTCCATGGTCAATAATTATAATTATAATCAATCAGATTAAACATAAAGTCATTCAATTAAACCTATAAAAGAACCACTTTAGCATCACTTTGCACATTATATTAAAAATATCCTATTGTGTATATATTTTTAACAATCTACAAAAGATAAATTAAGTAAGAGAAAATAGAAATTATTTGTTAAATATCAATTATCTAAGAGAAAGAAATCTAAAATAAGTCCTACTTAAATCCGACTTTACATTTGTCGCAATAAAAAATAAAAAAATCATTTTTCCAAATAAATGAACTTTTTTTATAAAAAAAGCATTTATGGCTTTGGGGATATTACGTATAATATTATTTCAATGTCACATTTTTTGAGAACTATCAATATTTCTCTTGCTTACAAGCAGAATTTAGATTAATTTTGTGTTAAGGAATTCATAATAAACTAATTGATTGTGGCATATTTAGATAAATGCTAGTATTTCCTAGATAAAAAATCAATTTTTGTTGATTAAAATCAGCTAGTCAAAACAAGCACAATCGAAAAACAAAACTATTTTTATTTTCAGAATTAGCCACAAGATAATTATTTCAGACACATTGGATCATATCTGTAGCTTAATAATAAAAACTTGATTGATGAGACAACTCAAAATAACAAAGTCAATAACAAATCGAGAAAGCCAATCTTTAGAGAAGTATTTACAGGAAATAGGTAAAGTTGATTTATTAACACCAGAAGAAGAAGTAGATCTTGCCAAAAGAATCAAACAAGGAGACCAAATCGCTTTAGAAAAATTGACTAAAGCCAACTTGCGTTTCGTTGTTTCTGTTGCCAAGCAATATCAAAACCAAGGTCTCTCTTTAAGTGATTTGATTAATGAAGGAAACCTAGGTTTAATAAAAGCCGCTCAGCGATTTGATGAAACAAGAGGATTTAAGTTTATTTCTTATGCTGTATGGTGGATTCGCCAATCCATTCTTCAAGCTTTAGCAGAACAATCTAGAATTGTCCGTTTACCACTCAATAAGGTAGGTTCTCTAAATAAGATTAATAAGGCATTTTCTCAATTGGAACAAGAGTATGAGCGAGAGCCTTCTCCAGATGAATTAGCCGATCAATTAGAAATACCGACAGAAGAAGTCCAAACGACATTGGGTGTAGCTGCTAGACACGTTTCTATGGATGCTCCTTTTGTAGATGGAGAGGATAACTCATTATTAGATGTTTTAGAAAACTCAAACACTCCGAACACTGATAAATCACTAGAATATAAAGATTCTTTAAGCAAAGAAATAAATCGGTCTTTATCTACTTTGACTGATAGACAGTGCGACGTTATTAAATTGTATTTTGGTATTGGCGTTGAGCATCCTATGTCTCTAGAAGATATTGGAGAAAAATTCGGATTAACTCGTGAGCGTGTAAGACAAATAAAAGATAAAGCAATTAATAAATTGCGCTCAACCAATAGAAGTAAATTGCTTAAAAATTATCTGGGAACATAGTTTTATAAAAAACTATTTCAGAAAAGCATCTTGAAGTTTTCAAGATGCTTTTTTATTTTATCATTCCTAAACTTTTACATTATGAATACTTACTCTTTGAATTATTATATTTGGGATAAAATCCGTTATTTTGCATAATATTTTAAATCCACCACTTTTTTATATTTAAAACCAAATTTTATAATAAAATGAGCTTATTAAAAACTCGAAACGAAGCTACTCTCAACCAATGGCATGAACAAGAAAAAATAGCATTAGAACTTTTACGAATTGTTGGTGAACTTCGGTTTGATAGTTCTGTTGAATTACTCCTTTTTAGGAAAGACATTTATGACACTCGTCCTAGCGAACTCATTAATCATCACCTAGTAGGAAAACACTATTCTACTCACCCAATAGATGTAGCATTAAGCCTCCAATTGGCAAAAGCTATTGCTAGTATAAAAGAATTAGCTCCTTCTAGAATTGACCTAGGTAAATTAGCAGCTCAATGGTTAGAAACAAAATCGCAATATACTAGTATCAACGATTTTGTTATAGATAAATTAAATGATCACATTGGTTTTGATAAAAAAGTTATCACTCCTAAAGATATTGTTCTTTATGGGTTTGGTAGAATTGGTCGGCTAGCAGCAAGAAGAATTGTCGCTCAAACGGGTCAAGGGCAACAATTGAGGTTAAAAGCCATTGTATTGCGCCCTAAATTAAGTGATACTACAGAGGAATTAAAAAAGAGAGCTTCTTTACTTAGAGTAGATTCTGTACATGGTGTATTTCCAGGTGTTGTAGAAGTAGATGGAGACAATTGTGAATTAATTATAAATGGAAATCGAGTTAAAGTCATATTTGCGAGCCGTCCTACTGATATTGACTATACCAAATATGGGATTAAAGATGCTATGATTATTGACAATACAGGTGTGTGGAGAGATAAAGCAGCGTTAAGCCAGCATCTTCAACCAGGTATATCCCATGTCATGCTTACTGCTCCTGGAAAGGATATTAAAAATATAGTACATGGTATCAATCAAAAAGAATTAATCTTTAATGAAGATAGAGTATTTTCAGCCGCTTCCTGTACAACAAACGCTATTACACCTATACTCAAAGTTATAAACGATACTTATGGGATTGAAAAAGGTCATATTGAAACCATTCATGCCTATACCAACGACCAAAACTTGATTGATAATTTTCATAAAAAACCAAGAAGAGGACGAGGAGCACCTATCAATATGGTATTGACCAGTACTGGTGCGGCAAAGGCTGTTTCTAAAGCAATACCTGAATTAGAAGGAAAACTCACAGGAAATGCTGTTCGAATTCCTACGCCTAATGTTTCGTTAGCTATTTTAAATTTAACACTGGGAACTTCTACAGATGTAGATACGGTTAATCGATTAATTAAAGACGCTTCTTTATTTGGAAAATTAGTAGAACAAATTCATTATTCGGAAGATAAAGAATACGTATCATCAGATGCTGTAGGAACTACGAGTACTTCGGTTTTTGATGCACCGTCTACTCTAGTTTCTCAAGATGGTAAAAGTATTACGCTTTATGTTTGGTATGATAATGAATTTGGATATACTTGTCAAGTAGTAAGATTAGCAAAATATGTCTCTCAAGTGAGAAGGCTTAGATATTATTAGTAGAAAATAGAAGTTGTTGAATAATTAGAATAATCTATTTAATAAATTTTTATTTTTGCAAAAATTTTAAACACGAGCAAAAGATCAAATAATCATGCAATTAAGTGAACAAGAAATCGTACGAAGAGAATCCCTAGAAAAAATAAGAACACTGGGTATCGATCCTTATCCTGCTGAAAAATTTGAAGTGACTGCTCTAGCAGAGGACATCAAAAGAAACTTCAACAATGATAAAGAAAATCCCAATTTTCAGGGGATAAGCCTTGCTGGAAGAATAATGACTAGACGAATAATGGGTAAGGCTTCCTTTGCTGAATTGCAAGACTCTTCTGGTAGGATACAAGTTTATATCCAAAGAGATGCCATATGCCCTGACGAAGATAAAACGCTTTATAATACACTTTTCAAAAAGCTGATTGATATTGGTGATTTTGTAGGCGTTACAGGAGATGTATTTGTTACCAAAATGGGCGAAATCACAATAAAAGTAAGTGCGTTCAAATTATTGTCCAAATCGCTTCGCCCTCTTCCCATTGTTAAAAAGAGTATTAATGAAGCTACTGGAGAAGAAGAAATTCACGATGCTTTTACGGATCCTGAACTGCGCTATCGTCAGCGTTATGTTGATTTGGTTGTAAATCGTTCTAAAAAAGATATTTTCATCAAGCGTTCAAAAGTAATTAGCTCTATGCGTAACTACTTCAATGAACAAGGATGGATGGAAGTGGAAACGCCTATACTACAGCCTATTCATGGTGGGGCTGCGGCACGACCTTTTGAGACGCACCACAATACATTGGATATGCCTTTATATTTGCGTATTGCCAATGAGCTATACCTGAAGCGACTTATTGTTGGTGGTTTTGATGGAGTATATGAGTTTGGCAAAATGTTTAGAAATGAAGGTATGGATAGAACCCATAATCCTGAATTCACCGCTATGGAAATTTATGTAGCATATAAAGATTATATTTGGATGATGGAAATGGTGGAAAATTGCCTTGAACGAATTTGTAAAGAAGTTACAGGTGATACAACCGTTCAATACGGAGAGCAAAAGATTAATTTTGCAGGTCCTTATGAGCGTCTTTCTATGTATGAGTCTATAGAGAAGTACACGGGTGTAGACGTTTCTCAAATGGATGAAACCGCCTTAAGAGCCTTCTGCAAAGAGCAACATATAGGATTAGATGCCTCGATGGGTAAAGGCAAAATCATTGATGAGATATTTGGAGAAAAAGTAGAAGGGAATCTGATTCAGCCTACTTATATTACAGACTATCCGATCGAAATGACGCCTTTGGCGAAGAAGCATCGTAGTAAGGATGGTCTAGTAGAACGATTTGAATTATTTGTGAATGGAAAAGAGATTGCGAATGCCTATTCGGAGTTAAATGATCCAATAGACCAGCGAGAACGATTCGAAGAGCAACTAAAATTAGCGGCTAGAGGTGACGAAGAAGCGATGGCACTTGATGATGATTTCCTACGAGCTATCGAGTATGGAATGCCGCCTACTTCTGGATTAGGGATTGGAATTGATCGTTTAACGATGTTGCTAACTAATCAACATTCCATTCAGGAAGTACTTTTCTTTCCACAGATGAAAGCCGAAAATTAATTTATAAAAATATTCTATTTTTTAGAAGCTCGATTCACTTCGGTGAGTCGAGTTTTTTTATGTTGAATAATTTTTAGACAACGATACACTATAAAAAAGCCTGTCGAAATTTTCCGACAGGCTTTCTATAATCACTATTTAATAATCTTCATTATTATTCCACGATTACCTTCTCAACGACACTGTTTGTACCATCACTAAGATTAATTAAGTACATCCCTTTTGCGAATTGAGACATATCAATTTCTTTAACATTTAAATCATCTGCAAATCTTGTACGAGCTACTAATGCTCCTACAGAATTGAAGATTGAAATATTTACATCCCCTACAAAGTTATATTTCACTAAGGTGATAACATCACTCGTTGGATTTGGACTTAACTCAACCGTAGGCATCTTACTATTGATGACTACAGGTATAGATCTAGAATACTCAAAAGTTCCATCTAGATCAACCATTTTCAATCGATAGTAGTATCTAGGTATTCTCATGTCAATTGTTGCATCTTCAAATGAATACGCAAGCTCTTGTGTAGAAAATCCAGCAGCATCCACTTTACCTAGTGTTTCGAAACGCTGTCCATCTTTACTTCTTTGAACTAAGAAGTGGCTAGAATTCGTTTCAGCAACCGTCAACCAATTCAAATCAACGACTCTTTCATTTAGTGCTGCTGTAAAGTTTAATAACTCTACTGGAACTATGCAAGTACCTGATACTGTAATAGGAATATTCAAGTCAATGATACAATCTGTTGACATACCATTATCAGTAGTCGTTGAATTAGGATATCCTTCACAATCACCATTATCAGCATTAAAGGTTGTTCCAGGACCATTTGATTGATAACCCAATTCTCTTATTCTTATGTAAAGCGTACCAGATTCAGAGATAGTTGCTGTATAACCAGCAGCTAATGCAACAGACGATAAATCAGAAGAATAAGCAATACCTGAGCCCCATCCATCTGCCATTGGTCCCCATGCTCCTCCACCTCCAACTACTTCGTTAGGAGCTAATGTCTGATGATCAATTTGAGAAAATGAAACAGAAATCTCCGATTCATCACATATTGTCAATGTGCCAAGAGCTGTCTCTATAGCAGACTGTTCTTGTGAAAGTGTGTTTAATGACCCAATATTAAAAGTAGCTGTTTGAGTTAACTCATCTTCATCTACATATTCAATTGTCAGTGTATATGCTAATGCTGTATTAATTTCACCTGGAGTAGGGGTGTCATCTTCTCTCCAAGAATCTGTTGCACTATCATAGGCATAAGAAGTAGTACATCCCGATCTATTAATGTTAAAATTATAATCCCAGTAAGCATCAGTCGCTGCAGGCATAGATATACCCGTAATTCCTAAATCACAACAATGGAAAGTACCAGGAATTCCTTGACCAGTTCCCCAAGACACTGCAGCTACAGGATCAGCAAAATCACATGGATTATATAATGCAATTTGCTCATTACCATTATCTAATGTAAAATCAGGCTCATCTGGTAATGCACAGATAGGTGATGTCACACCACAAGTAGTAGTAGTAGGTGCACCTACGTCTAAACTATGAATATGACCTCCATTAGCTGTTAGGTCAAAGTTTGGAGAACCATCTCCTGTAGATAAATATTGGTGACCTACGGTATAATAATCTCCAGTAGCTAAAGTAGTCCCCGCAGGAATTTCAATAAATAACTCTCCATCAGTAAGTATAAATCCACTAATATCACAAGGTCCCGTACGACAGAATAATTCTACCCATTCACCACCATCACTATCTCCAGAACCCGTATCTGCTGCAATTTCATTAAAAATGATATCAGGTTTTGGACATGAGGAAGCATCATAAGAACAGATACTAATATTGTCTATAGCAGACTCTTCTGTACCTGCATCATTACCACCTGTAAAGGTCATACTAATTTGATCTCCAGGCTGGACATCAACTACTTTACAATAAGTTGTCCACTGATCTAAACTACAAGATTCAGCATCTAAAATACCTTGACTTGTTGTAGTCGCTCCATCATCTAAAAATATCTCAAAAAACATTTCATCAGCCCCTGAAGTCACATCATAAGCACCATTATGATAAGAATCCGCACAAATTTCTACTTGAGTCACGCCTGCAGGAATCGTAACTGCAGCAAAATAAATTGTATCTAAACTTACTCCGTTTCTACAACCATCTACATCTGACATACCAAAAACATTGCTACCATCACTAGCAGGTATAGCACTACTGCCATAAGGTGCTGCAAATACATCAAATTCATCCCCGTTAGTGTTACAAGTTTGTAATACAGTATAATTCCAAGAATCAGAAGCACTACTCTCAAAACTCTGTGCTGCAATACTAGTTCCTCCACTATTACATGTAGCTGCGACTGAACATATTCCATTATTCTCAGTTCCATCAACAATTGTAAAAGAAGTTACATACTCTCCTGTAAGAGGCTCACGAGCCGTTACTGATGCTCCTGAACAATCTGTTGTATAAGTTTCAGTATACATCTCAATAATATAATTACCCGCATTAGCCGCAATATTTTCAATTATAGCACCAGAAGCAGTAGGTCCTACAATATGAGCCCCACCCGCAGTTGCACCGCTACCTGTCTGATATTTTTGCCATCTTTGATCTAAATAGCAATCATGGTTACCACAAGAACCTCCATCAGGAAAGGTATTTCCACCTGGTCCCACATTAGTGCCTGGAGCTACAATCCCTAGAGGGCAATCATCTCTAAAACCTAATACTAAAGGAGCAAAAGCTGGTGCAGCTGCACCAGCTGCGTAAACACGATAAAATAATGTACTGCCTGTTACATTTGCACTACAAGATGAGCCTCCAACAGTTAATCTTTTCCATGTATTCGTTTCTGCTCCAAGCCAAAGTTCTGCATCTGTGTCACCAGTACAGATACCCGTCGAAGAAGTCGTTAATATCTCTTCGTTAGGACACGAAACGGGAATTCTCACACCGTTTAGAGAGGCTGGCAATGTTGGATTTCCAGGTTGGAATTTTCCCATATCATAAAATACATCAGACGTTCCATTTCCAAAAACTGCCATTGTACGATATACGCCTGCATCTCCAACAGTAATATACTCTAATTGAGGCTCATTCACAAGAGCATCACATATCCCTACCTTTGATTTTATATCGTCTAAAGGATCATCAACTGCACAAGTAATATCATACCAAGAAGGCATAGTATTTCCAAACTGTCCCGTAGGAGCTTGAGTAGAACGTTGATAATACGGTGCAAAAACAGCTTGTGTTGCACATCCACCAGTTAAAGTATTTTCAGTATAAGTCCATGATGCTAATGCCGAAGTTGTAGAATAATCTCCTCCAGGTATATCCGTCTGAACTTCGATAGACCATCTTCCCTCTGTAATACCCGTTCCTTTTAAGTTCACAAAATAAAGATCATTATTTCCTAACTTACCTGGTCCACAACCTGTATCAACACTTGTATCAAATGTTGCATCAATAACAATTGCTTCTTCGGTAGCAATAACACTTTCAGGTTCAGATGTACCTGACGTTCTTCTTAGTATAACTCTAGCAATACTACCTTGTCCACATCCACAAAAGGTATGAGGTCCAGCCACATCAAAATTAATGTAAAAATCTTCATTAACAGGATCGTCGTAAATGATTCCACCATTTCTCCAATCACCAGCAGAATCACCACCATCATCACAACTCGGAACGTATGATGTAACAAATGGACTAAGGTACGTCATTTCTTCTATGCCAAGTGGATCTGGCTCAGTAGCATTATAATATGCATCGGCAGTAACAGCTAGTGTCCCTGTTTGACTTCCATTATTATTATTGTTAAAAATAATTTCCATACAACCATCTGGTACTGTAAATTCCCAGAGGTCTCCACAGATATTTGTACCTGTAATACCAGGCCAAGTAGATTCTCCAGCAGTACAACCAGTAAAATGGTGCATTCTCACATCCGCCCATCCGGCATCATTGTGAAAATACACAGTAGTTTGAGCAAAACTCATTGCTGTAAAAAGCATGAGTGCAAGGAAAGCCGTCAAGACTTTTGCTCGTTCCTTAAAATAAACTTTAAAATGAGTTAAGTTTCGTTTCATTGTAAAATTGTTTAATTTAAGAATGTTATATAAAATAGTTGATATTCTATTGAAAAAAGTAATTTACTGCGTGTGTGCGTGTACACG
>JAHDBJ010000036.1 GCA_020630435.1 Saprospiraceae bacterium | reverse complement strand
GTTTTTTTATGTTTATTTGTTTTAAGCGATATTGGCGCAACTTTTATCTTTTTACCTCGTAACTAAAGATATATTGAAATTAAAAATTGATAAAAAAATAATATTATTTGTGGAGTTAATTTTTTTATCTTAATTTGCTACACTTTAGAGTGTATTCAAGGTATAACGATAATCCAAAACATAAATTACAAAACAAAATTATTAATAAATTTGTCAAAATCTTTTTTGAATCTTATCACTAAATGATAGAACTAGACTATATATTAAACCATTAAAAATGGTTTAATATAGCTCTATATTTCTTTTAGGAATAACTGTTAAGGTATTTTACTCCCCAAATAATAATCTGCTTCAAAGTTGATTTTGACAGTTTAATATCAATAATATAAAACCAACTCAATAACAAACAATATTATCTTGTTATTATTGTAGAGTGTTTTATTTTTCACTAACAGGTTAAGTGTATTAGTGAAAACAAAATAACAAATGGATTATAACTCCTATAATAAAGTTTTACTTATTGAGGACAACCCAGGGGATGCTAGGTTAGTCGAATTACTATTAGCTGAATCAGACTTGATAGAGTGTGAAATACATACTTGTAGTGATCTTTCATCAGGAATAGTAACGCTCCAAGCACAAACCTTTGATGTTGTTCTTCTAGATTTAACATTACCTGATAGTAGAGGATTTGAAACATTAGAGAAACTTTTTGCTCAAGTCCCTGATGCTAATGTCATTGTCTTAACAGGACTTACCAATAAAGAAATTGGAATCAAATCTGTAAAAGCAGGGGCGCAAGATTTTCTGGTGAAAGGTGCTTTTGATGGTGAACTTTTAGCTAAATCATTAAGATATTCGATCGAAAGGAACCAAGTCCTTAAGCGTTTAGAAGAAGCTCAAAGTCTTGCTCATATAGGAAATTGGCAATATTCTCCTACACAACAAACGTTCTCGGCATCCGACGAAATATATAGAATCTTTGGTTTTGGACCTCGTGAGTATACGATTACAGCCAAAGATATATCTGACCATACCTCGACTTTTCATATTCTTCATAAAATCCATCAGGAAGCTATTTTAAAAGGAGAAATCAAGCGTGATGAGAAAATTTATAGAAAAAATGGAGAAGAACGATATGTATCTATACAATGTCAAGTATTAAAAGATGGTAAAGGAGAAGTTATTCTATTTAGTGGGATTATTCAAGATATTACGGAGAGAAAACAGGCAGAGGAATTTCGAAAAGTACAGGAAAGTGCAAAATTAAAAGAACAATTTCTAGCACAGGTAAGCCATGATATGCGTACCCCTTTATCCGCAATTATATATAACTTGATACTAGGGGTAGATATGGGATTGGATGAACAACAATATGAACTATTCAAAGTCATGCGTACTAATGCAGAGTACCTACTTAGTATGATAAATGATATTTTGGAATTTCAATCTCTCCAATATGGTAATGTGGTTTTTGAAAATGAAGTTTTTGATTTCCACGAAGTTTTGTCAAATCTATTCCTTGTTATTCAAAATAAACTATCCGAAAATAATCTAGAATTTGAGTTGTCTCGAGGTGAAAATATTCCTAGATACTTAATTGGTGATAAACATCGACTTACGAGAGTTTTAATCAACTTAACAGGAAATGCCGTTAAATTTACACTAAAAGGATTTGTAAAAGTTATTGTAGAAGAATTGGATAGGACGGATGATGAAATACATTTAAAATTTTATATTAAAGATTCTGGAATTGGGATTCCAGAAAATAAGTTAGATGCTATATTTGGTGCATTTAATAGAATCAATCATAAAGAGCGATTTTTTGAAGGTACTGGTCTAGGGCTATCTATTGTAAAAAATATTGTTGAAAAACAAGGAGGTAATGTAGGGGTGGAAAGCAAATTACATGAAGGTTCTACCTTCTTTTTTGATTTAAAGTTTGGTATTTCTTCAGCCCCTATAAAAGAAGAAGTAAAAGTACCTCAATTTTTTACTAACGATAAAATATACAATATTTTATTAGTGGACGATGATCAAATGATAAGTATTCCAAGTAAGCAGATAATCGAAAATAACCTTAAAAATTTTAAAGTTCATGTAGTTGAAAATGGGAAACAAGCTATTGAAATTCTAAAAGAAAAACCGTTTGACTTCATTTTAATGGATATGCAAATGCCCGTTATGGGAGGGGAAGAAACCAGTCTCTATATTAGAGAAAATATGCATGATATTGTAGGAAATATTCCTATCATTGCCATGACTGCCGACGGTTTTACTGGAAAAAATGAACGCTATAAAGAGTATGGAATGGATGATTTTATTATCAAACCATTTATGCCCCCAGAACTTTTTGAAAAAATCTCGAAACATCTTAAATAAGATAACCAACTATTATTTGTTATCAACAAAATTTTCTATGATTTTTGAAAATATTATGAAAAAAAACTATAATCATATTAATCTCAGTTATTTAGAACTTATGTCAGATGGAGACGTAGAAATGAAAAAAGTAATGCTAGAAATGCTTTTTGAAGAACCTGTTCAAGAATTTGAAAAAATGGCTCAAGCCGTTAAAGAAGAAGACTGGCAAACACTAAAAGCAGTGAGCCATAAAATGAAATCTACATTAGCATTTGTAGGAAATGATTTACTCACAACTACAAATAAAAAAGTTGAATCTATTGTTAAAGAAATGTCAGATGTTGCTCAACTTCCTGATTTAATTAAGCTCTTGCAGGATAACTACCAAAAAGCATTAGTAGAGTTAAAAACAGAATACGCAACATCATAAAGGACAATTGATTTTTATTAAAGGTGGAAATACATAAATAATTCACGCTTCTTAATTTTTTTGCACTTATCTGAAATTTCAAAGGTTTAAGAAATTTTGAATTTGCTATAATGTATTTTCTAGCTTTCAAAACATAAAACTTTACAAAAAATGAAAAAAGGAAACATTATTTTTATTCTTATGCTTTTATTTGGTACAGTATTTATTTCCTGTGGAGGAAGTACGTCAACAAATAGTACCAATGATTCGACAGAACAAGTAGTTGATAAATCTGGTCCAGAATATACATCTGCTTATATTTGTCCAATGCACTGTAAGGGAAGTGGTAGCGCTCAAGCAGGAAAATGCCCAACTTGTGAAATGGCTTATGTCCAAAATAAAAACAGTAAAAATAATCAACATAATCACGATCATCACCACGGACATGATCATGACCATAGTCATGACCATCATGGACATGATCACAGTCACTAAAAAAAAGTTATAGTCCTCAAATGCGAAAAATCTTTATGCTTGAATTGTAAATGAAATTAGAACGCATTAATCATCAAAATTTACAAGATTTACTTTAAATCCCCTCAAGAGCTTGATATTTTTTAAAAAAAGTGGCATTATGACCTTAAAATTTGTACCTTTGTTACTTAATGTATTTTATACGCTAAGTATCTTTTAGAAAAACGTGTTGAAGAAAATTCTTGAGCATTATTTATCTAAACAGCTTTCACTTAGGTCACAATAACACATAAAAATAATTAAAATGGATGCTTCAAAGCATGAATTAAAGGTAACCTATAATGAAAAAGGTGAGACGATTAGTCCAATGTTAGAGAATGGTATTAAGAATTACCTTATTGATATAGATGGGACTATTTGTGATGACATTCCTAATGAAGAGCCTGAAAGAATGGAAACATGTTTACCATATCCTGATGCTTTAAAAATTATTAATAAATGGTATGATGAGGGACATATTATTTATTTCTTTACTTCTAGAACTGAAGAGCATAGAGAAATAACTGAACGTTGGTTAAACAAGCATAAGTTTAAGTACCATGGAATGCTAATGGGTAAACCTAGAGGTGGTAATTATCATTGGATTGATAACCACATTGTAAAAGCAACTCGTTTTAAAGGGAAATTTACAGATTTGGTTGTTAAAACACATGAAATAGAAGTCTTTAAGTCTTAAGGATTTTTTACACTTAAAAAAACAACTGTTTAATGGAAATCTTTTTTAAAACGATATTAAGCAGATTTCCATTAAATAGTTGTCTTCTTTTTAAAAACGTTTTTAATGATTATGAAAGATAGATAGATTAAATGCAGCTATCATATCCTTAGTTAGTTGTCAAACTGATATAACTCTAATTCCTCAATATATTTTATTAATTTTTGGGCGTATTGCTTATCCGTTGCATATCCTAGTTTTTTCAAACCATAAGCCCAATTTTTGTAGTCTTTCGTTCCAAGTTTTTTTAGTTTACGATATCGTTTATTATTTAAGAGCTTACTATGAGCTCTATAACTTTCCCATACAGATTTATATTTTACAAAAAAATCTTTGTGTGAATCATCAAGAAAATTGCTGCAATGCCCTTTTTTACATTTTCTTGAAAAACATTTAATACCAAAGTGGTTATTATTTTTTACCGCAAGACTACTCGAACCAGCATTTGTTTCTAATATTCCTTGTGCTAGCTTTATACTAGCAGGGATACCATATTTTTTCATTTCTTCCTGCGCTAATTTTGCATATTTTTCTATATATGCGGATCTTTTTTTTCTAATCTTTATCTCTTCTGGAGACAATTTTTTTTTAGTAATAACTTGTGCCGCAACTTGCTGAGGTTTAAATTTTTGAACAGCCGCAGAATTTTCAGTTCCAAGGCTATTCATATTAACTTGTATACTAATGTTTTTATTATATATACCATAAGCAATAATTAAACAACAGAAAATCTGAAACCATGGAAGTTTCCAAATAGTAAGACCATCTCTTAAATGAATCTTTGTGTAGTGAATAGCCCTCCTTTGAATTTGTTGCAATTTTCTTTTCATAACCAGTCTGCTTTTATTGTGTCAAAAATTAAGATAAAACCACCTCAAGTATATGTAGGTTCTTTGAATCATTTTCTTATAGAATGCTATTATAACACAATAATAAAACAATTAGTTTTAAAAAACAATTTTAAAATGCACTTTTTTGTTTTTATTTGTAAAACAAAAAATTTGACTTCTCTAACTGTAGATTAGAAAAGCGCTTTTATACCCTAAACTTTTAACTAAAAACCCTAGCACATTTTGATTATGAATCAATCTGTAGAAAATAAATAGCATTTTCTGCTTTACCTTCTAGAATAATTAGGAGCTTCTTTTGTAATAGTAATATTATGAGGGTGGCTTTCATTTATGCCAGAATTGGTAATACGCACAAATACTGCATTTTGTAAAGTTTCTATATTTTTTGCTCCGCAATACCCCATTCCTGCACGTAATCCTCCAATATATTGCACCATCACCTCTGCAAGAGTCCCTTTATAAGGGACTCTTCCTTCTATGCCTTCAGGAACGAGTTTTTTAATATCATCTTCTACGTCTTGGAAATAACGATCTTTCGAGCCTTTTTGCATAGCACCTAATGAGCCCATACCTCGATATACTTTAAATTTTCGACCTTCAAAAATAATCGTTTCACCAGGTGCTTCTTCTACTCCAGCAAATAAAGAACCAGCCATTATAGTACTTGCTCCAGCAACAATTGCTTTAGCGATATCGCCTGTATAACGAATTCCTCCATCAGCAATAATCGGTACACCACTACCTTTTATAGCACGAGCAGCATTAATCACAGCTGATAATTGAGGTACACCAACCCCTGCAACTATTCTTGTTGTGCAAATACTTCCAGGACCAACACCGACTTTCACGGCATCTGCTCCTGCATCTACTAAGGCTTTTGCCCCTGCCCCTGTTGCTACATTTCCTCCTATAATTTCTAGGTCTGTAAACTTCAATTTTGCTGCTTTTACTGCATCTAAAACACCTCTTGAATGTCCATGCGCCGTATCTATAATTATGGCATCTACTCCAACATTATATAGCGCTTCAATTCTATCTAACATATCATTTGTTACGCCGACGGCTCCTCCTACAACTAATCTTCCAAACTGATCCTTACAGGAATTTGGATAGTCTTCTAATTTCTCAATATCCTTGAAGGTTATTAAACCCATCAATACATTGTGGTCATCTACTACTGGTAATTTCTCGATTTTATATTTTTGTAAAATGTCTTTTGCTTGCCCCAAAGTTGTTCCAATTGGAGCCGTTATCAAATTATCAGCAGTCATAATTTCACGAACAGGTCGGGTGTAATCTGTTTCGAATCGTAAATCCCTATTGGTTAAGATTCCAATTAGCTTTTTCTGACCATTAATAATGGGAATTCCCCCAATTCGGTGTCTACGCATCAAACCTAAAGCATCTGTAACCGTAGCATCCGCAGCTAAGGTAACGGGATCAATAATCATCCCCGATTCAGAACGCTTTACACGACGTACTTCTTCAGCTTGCTGATGGATCGTCATATTTTTATGAATAATTCCAATGCCTCCTTGACGAGCTATTGCAATCGCAAGGTTACTATCTGTAACCGTATCCATTGCGGCAGATACAATCGGAACATTTATCCTTAAATTTCTAGTAAATTGGGTGCTGATATCAACTTCTCTAGGAAGTATCTCGGAATAGGCAGGGACTAAAAGTACATCATCGAAAGTTAGTCCTTCTAGGATTTGATTATTTTGTATTTCCATCCGCAAAAGTACATCTTTTTATAAAAACATAAAAACAGGAGATTTAACTTTTTGTTAAATCTCCCGTAGTAAGAATGTATTTTAATATACAGTTTATTTTACTTCTTTTATGAGAATGATTTCTTTAAAGGATGCGGGTACAGAAAAAGAAAAACGGCCATGCTCCAAGACTTGAGCCTCATTATCTACATTTATTGCATTGCCATCTACTATAATTGCTCCTACTTCATAAGGCACACCATGCATTATAAATTCATATATCTCGTAGGTTGGACTGTATTTACCATCGATAAATTGAGTGATCTGAACTTGATTTTTATCACCTTCCAATATGAATTTTTTTAGATTAAATGCTCCATTTTCATACTGGTAACCATCTCCTTTATCTTCATACAACACACTTTCTTCTTTTCCTGATTTAAAATAAGCATGAAGTATTAATTCTTCTACATCATACTCTCCGACATATTGCATAATAGGATACATTGGTAGAACCACTCCAGGTTTAATAAAGATCGGAGGCTCATCCAAAAATGCGGGCACCATAATCTCCGTTCCTCCTTTTACTTTCGTATCATCCCAGAAGCTGTACCAGTTCCCCTTGGGTAAGTATAACATACGACTTTGAACATTGGGTTCCATTACAGGAGCTGTTAATACAGCATCTCCTATCATAAACTCATCTTCTCGATATAATGTATGCTGATCTTTTTGATCTATAAATGCAATAGGACGCAGCATAGGCGTATAATTATTAACATACTGCCAGAAGGTCGTATAAATATATGGGAGTAGTTGGTATCGAAGTTCTATAAATTTTTTAATTAAAAGCATAGCTTCTTCTCCAAATGACCAAGGCTCTTGATCTCCATGATCTCCTGATGAATGAATTCTAAAGAAAGGATGGAATAAACCTAGTTGAACCCAACGAACAAACAACTCGCTTGTAGGATGTTCTGTAAATCCTCCAATATCAGAACCAATAAAAGACATACCTGAAACACTCATTCTCTGGCATTGAATGTTCGCTACCCATAGATGCTCCCATGTTGCAATATTATCACCTGTCCACCCTGAAGAATAACGCTGCCCACCTGAGTACGTAGACCGAGTAATGATAAATGGGCGATCTGGATAGGCAAAACGTTTGACACCATGATAGGTTGCCCTAGACATTTGCATACCATATATATTATGTGCTTTTCGATGGCTACAAGGATGACCATCATAATCATGCCTTACATCATTTGGGAATGTTTTAGAAGGCACTTCAAAAAGAGCGGGTTCATTCATGTCATTCCATACTCCTTTTACACCGACTTCTTCTATCAATTCTTTATACAAATCTGCCCACCAAGCCCTGACTTCAGGATTAGTAAAGTCGGGGAAAAAACAATCTCCTGGCCATACTTTTCCTTTCATTAATGGGCCATCAGCTCGTTTGCAGAAATAATCCTTTTCAAGAGCTTCCTTAAATACCCAATAATCTTTATCTACTTTAATCCCTGGATCGATTATGACAATCGTCTTAAATCCCTGTTTTTTTAACTCCGCAACCATTCGCTTAGGGTTTGGAAACTTTTCTTTATCCCAAGTAAAACAACGAAAACCATCCATATAGTCAATGTCCAAGTAAATAGCATCACAAGGTATTTCATACTCTCTAAACTTTGAAGTAATCTCTTTAACCTGACTTTCTGGGTAATAACTCCATTTACACTGATGAAAACCTAAAGACCATAAAGGCGGCAATTCGGGTACACCTGTTAATTGTGTATATTGTTCAGATACACTCATTAGCTCAGGCCCATAGATAAAATAGTAATTCATTTCACCACCATCAGCCCAAAAACTTGTTACTTGCTTGCGTTCGCTTGCAAAATCAAAATAAGAACGGAAGGTATTATCAAAAAATATTCCATATCCCAAATTATTTTGAAGTCCCATATAGAAAGGAATATTTTTATAAATGGGATCTCTATGTTTTTCAAAACCATACTCATCTGTTCCCCACAAAACCAATCGCTTCCCTCTTAGATTCAACTGTGTTGGTTTATCTCCTAGACCATAATAATGCTCACCAGGCATTACTCTTTTACTCATCTGTACGATATCATCACCAAAATTTGGAACTGTTTCCCAATGAAATCCTTTTTCATCTTCATTAATGACAATTTCTTTTTTATTGAGAAATGTAATTTTTAAATTTTTCTTACCTATTCTACAGATAACTTTACTAGTTATAACTTCATAGTAAAGTTCGTCCTCTTTCATTTTTGCCTTATCGAACTTTCTTTTGAAATGTTTACAAATGGCATAAGAAAAATCACTTTGAGGAAAACCGTCTGTGTCATATCTAAGACGGATAATCGTATCTGTATAAACCGAAACCGTTAACAGTACATTATTCTCTGTATAAAATTTAAATATCCCGTCTTCATGTTCTGTTTTTAAGACATTTCCTGGATAATGTTCTTGATAAATGTTGTGGTTAATGTTTTGCATTTATTTGATTATTTCTTTCAATAAAAAAAATTACCTTTGCACTTTTTTTAAAAAAACGGCACTTAAATAACTTTAACACTAACAAAATGAGGGCTTTTTATAGAGAAAAATGTTAAACTTTATCCTTATAACCTCTTTTTTTTTCAAAAATCCTTGAAATAGTGTTAAAAGTACAATAACTTTACACTTATTGTAAATCATACACAAAGTATACTTTTTTTTTTATATAAAAAAGTGGCTTCAAAGAAAGTCTAAAATTTCAAGAAAAAAAAGAAAATTCGATCCTGAAATCTTATATAATTATTAATAATATTTTTTTTATCAAAAATTTTTGAAAATGAGTTTAACGAAAAAATATCTTAAATCAAAGCCAGTTTGTAAAGTGACGTTTAAAATCACTAAAACTGCTGCTAAGGAAATCGCTGCTAAAGAAGTAACAGTGGTTGGAGAGTTTAATGATTGGGATATCAAAGGAACTAAAATGAAAAAAGCAAAAGATGGTTCTTTTGCAACTACTGTAGATCTTGAAGTTGGTAAAGAATACCAATTCAGATATTTAGTAAATGGCGAAACTTGGACAAATGATACAAAAGCAGACAAATATGTTTCTGCTGGTGTAGGTTCTGAAGAAAATTGTGTGGTTGTACTATAAATAACCAAACAAATGAAAACTAACGGTACAAGAAATCTCTTGTACCGTTTTTTATTTGCAGCCTTCTAAGATATTTTCTAATAATTCTTCTGCTTGCTTGAGACTTTTCACACCATCTTTGACCATAAAGAAATGTTTGTTTGATTGTTTAAAACCTAGTGTCCGATCGGTCTTTTTGTTAACGAATGTAATAATATTATTAAAAAGAGCAGTCTCATAAAAAGCAGATTGAGGATTACTAATAAAATAACAGCGCAGTTTTCTGTTTTTTAAAATTAATCGCTCAAAGCCTAATTGTTTACAATACCACCGTAGTCGAAGCCCATTGAATAATTCCTTTATAGCTTTAGGAATTTTTCCAAAACGATCTTTTAAAGATTGTTCAAATAGTTTAAGTTTTTCTTCTGTTTCAATATGATCTAACTCCGTATAAAGGGCAAGTCGCTCCTGTACATTAGAAACATATTCTGTAGGAATAAGCATTTCTACATCCGTTTCAACAATGACATCCTGAACGTATTTACGTTCTTTTTCCATGTCTTCTTGAAAAACTTCCTTAAATTTTGTTTCTTTCAATTCTTGTATGGCCTCATCTAAGATTTTTTGATAGGTTTCATATCCAATATCTGCAATAAACCCACTTTGTTCTCCGCCCAATAAATTTCCTGCTCCTCGAATATCTAAATCCTTCATTGCAATATGAAATCCACTACCCAAATCTGAGAACTCTTCTAATGTTTGTAAGCGTTTTCGAGCATCAGATGTTAGTGTACTTAGTGGCGGACTAAACAAATAGCAATATGCCTTTTTGTTGGATCGTCCTACTCTACCTCTCAATTGATGCAAATCACTCATTCCAAATTGATTCGCATTATTAATAATAATCGTATTGGCATTAGGTATATCCAATCCTGTTTCAATAATATTTGTACATAATAAAACATCGTACTTCCCATCAATGAAATCAACAAGCGTTCGCTCTAATTTAGAGGCGTCCATTTGACCATGTGCCATTGCTACATCAATATCAGGACATAAACGATGCACCATTGCTTTCATGTCTGGAAGACTTTTTACACGATTGTGTACAAAAAATACTTGTCCCCCTCGATGAATTTCATAATAAATGGAGTCTCTTACAACCTCATCGTTAAAAACTCGAACTTCTGTATGAATGGGCTGTCTATTGGGAGGAGCTGTTCGAATAACAGATAAATCTCTAGCAGCCATCAAAGAAAATTGTAATGTTCTTGGAATAGGCGTCGCCGTCAAGGTCAAGGTATCGACATTAATTTTTAAATTACGTAATTTTTCTTTAGCAGCAACTCCAAATTTCTGCTCTTCATCTATGATCAATAAACCTAGATCTTTAAATCCTACGTCTTTATTCAATAAGCCATGTGTTCCAATAACAATATCAATTTCTCCGGCCTTTAGCTTTTCAAAAATTATTCGCCTTTCTTTTGTCGTTCTGAAACGATTAATGTAATCAACGCTTACTCCAAATTCTTCTAGTCGATCTTTAAATGTCTTGGCATGTTGTAAAGCTAGTATCGTTGTAGGAACAAGGACTGCTACTTGTTTTCCATCAATAACACATTTAAAAGCTCCTCTTATTGCTATCTCTGTTTTTCCAAAACCAACATCCCCACAAATGAGCCGATCCATAGGATAAGGCTTCATCATATCTTCTTTAACAGCTTGTGTCGCTAAAGATTGATCTGGTGTGTCTTCATAGATAAATGATGCTTCTAATTCATTTTGCATATAACCATCCTCAGGAAAAGCATGTCCTTTAGAAGCTCGCCGTTGTGCATATAGTTTAATGAGTTCTTGAGCAATATCTTTGATTTTACGCTTCGTTTTGCGTTTCATCCGTTGCCAAGCATCCGAACCTAATTTATTAATTTTAGGAACCTTCCCATCTTTCCCAACATATTTCGAAATCTTGTGCAAAGAGTTGATACTTACATAAAGAATATCATTGTTTTTATAAACCAATCGAACAGATTCCTGAATATGACCATTGATATCTAACTTTTGCAATCCTGAATACTTTCCAACACCATGATCAATATGAGTAACAAAATCTCCAGGTCTAAGCTCTCGAAGCAGTTTTAAGTTAATTGCTTGAGACTTGGTAAATCCTTGTCGTAATTTGTAGGCATGAAAACGTTGAAAAATCTGATGATCAGTATAAACAGCAATATTTTTTTCTAAATCGATAAATCCCTTCGATAATCCTTCTGGAACAGGGTGAAAAGTAACCTGAGCATCCAAATCTTCAAAGATGTGATAGAAACGTTCTATTTGCTTAGGATTTTCAGCAAATAGATAGTTTTCTATATGGTTACCTTGATTTTCTAGGAGATTTTCAATTAATAATTTGAAATTTTTATTAAAAGACGGTTGAGGTTTACTATCATATTGGATTGTTCTTTCAGGACGAATGGCTTCTATAGAATTTTTTATTAAAATAATAGGGAATGTCAATAAATCTTGGATGATTGCATTGGGTAGAATAAATGCTCTTTCCTTTAATAATTCGGACTCTTGCTCTTTTTCATCTAAAAGATCTATTTTGTCTGCAAGTTCTACTGCTTTTTCAAAACAAACTTGAAGTTTGTCTAGTAATATGGAAAAATCCTTAATCCAAACGACAGTATTTTTCTGAAGTATCTTAATTAAAGAAACTTTTTCTTCTTTAGTAAATTGTGAATTGATATTAGGAACTATGGAAATTTCTGAAATATTTCGTTTAGAAAGCTGAGTGGTGGGATCAAAAATACGGATTGACTCTACCTCATCATCAAATAATTCTACACGATAAGGCCATTCATTTCCAAAAGAAAAAATATCAATAATCCCTCCTCTAATAGAAAATTGTCCAGGCTCATATACAAAATCTGTTCTTTCAAAACCATATTCTACAAAAACACTTACCAAAAAATCAACATCAATGGGTTCATTGATTTTAATAATAATTCTGGTTTTAGCAAGTATTTGAGGGGCAACAACTTGTTCAAAAAGTGCCTCAGGATAGCTAATAATGATTTCTCCTACTGCTTTCGAAGTACTGATCTTATTAATTGTTTCAGTACGTTGTAGGACATTGGAATTATTTAATTCCTCAAAAAACATCGGTCGTTTAAACGAATCAGGAAAAAAGCGTATTGCTTTTTTTTCAAAAAGGCTTTTTATATCATTTTGCAAATAAGCAGCTTCCTCTTTATCTGAAGCTATGAAAAGATGACTTTGTGGTTTGGATAGATATGTACCACTTAAGACAAAAGCAGTTTGAGTACCTACTAAGCCTTTTAGTTGAAGGCGTGCCGCATCCTTATTTTCAATAGTAGAGATAATCTGTTGGGTGCGCTCATCGTCACGATATAATTCCAGTAATTGTAGAAGATTATTATTCACGTTCGCAAAGTTAAGTTTTTCAGGCTTTCCTTAAAACTCTCCTTTGACCTTTTTTCTAAAAGTTATCGCCAGCACTTGGGATCGGTAAGTTCTGTCTCTTCCCATCCGATTACAATTCCCTTACTAGAATCTACACATTCAAAGAAACCTTCATATGCATCTGGGAAGATCAGATTTTGTTCATTGTATAATCCTTCAATAGTATTGACTAATGTAATATCGTCTAGGTCTTCTATATTAAAAACTAATAAATCGGTTACATTATCTGCATAGAGATAATTTCCCTTGATAGCAATGTCTTTATTGCCCACTATTTTCAAAAATTTTAGAAAAATAGGATCACTAGGATTAGAATTATCAATAATATGGATACCTTCATATAATTCATTGACAAAAATATAGGGTTTTTTATAGTATATTTTCCCTAGTTTGGAAACAGGTCTTGGTGGTAAAGCATCAATTGATTTCCACTCTTCGTTAGAAGCATAGATTGGTTTTAAACCACTTGCTACAATACTTTCTTGAGCGATTTCATCTTGGGGTATAAGACAAGATGCTAGAGTAATAAGTGATAATATAACAAAGGACTTTAACATTAAACAGTTCATATGATTCTTTTTTAAGAAGTTCTATTAATAATACGATAGTTTTGATAAAGACGCTTGCTGAAAGTTTTAAAAAAAATAAAATGTGCATAAAATTCTTTGGAAAAAACTATTTTTGTCAGTACACCAAAAAAGTTATCAAAACTTCAAAACAAAATACTATGCAAAAAATTGCTACACTTTTATTTCTCGCTTTTTTGATTTCCCTAATGGCTTGCAAAAAAGATTCTTCGACAGCCTTAAAAGAACTAAATCTTCTAGAATATGGATTTCCTTTGACCGTTATGGTACCAGAAGGTAGTAAGGTAACCGTTTCTGATAGAACGTATTTTAAAGACGTAACCATAAAAGGCGAGGATAATTATGGTATAAATATTATAACTTATCAGGCATTTACAACAAGTGCCTCTCAGTTAAAAACAGAGGAATTAAATGATGTGAAAAATGGGATGTACTTTTCGGAACTTATAAAACAAGAGGAAGATGGATTTATATATAAAACTGTTGTAGATACTACAAATATTAGCTATGACTTTCGTTACTTCATCATAAAAGGAGATAGGGAATATCGTTTTCAGGCTACAACAGGAACGTATACTCAAGAGGAAGCTGAAAGGATGTACAATGCGATTAAACCTAGAAAATAAATTTACTCATCAATAAAATATTCTATCTGTTTTTTTATATAAAAATTGAAACTTAATAAAAAAAATTGGAACTTAAGGGTACAATATTATTTAATGATAATATAGTTAATTCTTTTCTAACTCAGCCCTTTCTTTCCATGACTCGTAGACTTTTTAATAAAAAAATGCTGACGACTAGCATCCTTACACCATTTTTACTGAATTCGTTTATCCCTACTATGGAAACTCAAAAATTGATTAAACCACCAAGACTTAAAAAAGGAGATATGGTTGGTCTAATCGCTCCAGGTAGCCCCTTTACCAATAGTCAATTCAAAAAAGCGGTTAAAAACATTGAGTCTTTGGGATTAAGAATTAAATATGGAAAATATTTAAACGAAAAAAATGGCTACTTAGCAGGAACAGATGAACAACGATTGAGTGATTTGCATGAGATGTTTGAAGATAATGCCATTAATGGAATATGGTGCATCAGAGGCGGGTATGGAACAGCGAGATTGCTTCCTAAAATCGATTATAAAATCATCCGAAAAAATCCGAAAATTTTTATTGGGTTTAGTGATATTACCGCACTTTTAAATGCAATTTTTCATAAATCTGGTTTGGTCTGTTTTCATGGTCCTGTAGGAGCCTCTGATTTCACAAATTTTACAGTAAATCACCTCAAACAGCTCATTATTGATGATGTTAAACAGGATCTTACAATTACTAGAAGAGCAAAAGAAGATAAATTCAAAGTGCTAAATTCAGGAAAAGCTGAAGGTTGTTTGGTAGGAGGGAATCTATCGCTTATAGCAGCCTTAGTGGGTACTAAATACCAATTATCTTTTAAAGATAAAATCCTATTTTTGGAAGATATTGGAGAACAACCCTATCGTTTAGATCGAATGTTGACACAAATTCGACAAAGTAGTGATTTAGATAAGGCAGCGGGTATAGTACTTGGCATTTTTGAAAATTGTGATGCGAACAACCCTGATCGTTCTTTAACACTTATGGAAATGTTCGATGATCAATTTTCTGAGTTATCGATGCCTATTGTATATGGGATGCCTTTTGGTCATGTTGCGAACCAATGTACCTTTCCTCTGGGGATCAATGTTCAATTTGATGCTGATAAAGGTGAACTAAAATTTCAAGAAACGGCTGTAGAATAAACGTCTATTTTAAAAATTAATTCAAATGAAAATCCTTCATACAGCAGATTGGCATTTAGGACAAAAATTCAGTAATATGGATCGCCTGGAGGAGCATCAGCTAGTATTGAATTGGTTACTTGAATATATAGTTACAGATCAGATTCAAGCACTTATTGTTGCTGGAGATATTTTTGATGTAAATAATCCTCCTAATTATGCAAGGACATTATATTACCAATTTTTGACTAAACTAAGTAAGACGAGCTGTAAACACATCATTATTGTAGGAGGAAATCATGATTCTCCCTCGATGCTTGAAGCTTCTAAAGATCTACTTAAATTATTGGATATTCATGTAGTTGGATGTGCTACGGAAAAGATAGAAGACGAAGTCCTGATTTTAAGAGATGAAAAAGGAGTTGTAGAAGCTTACGTTGCAGCAGTACCGTATTTAAGAGAAAAAGATATAAGAAAAAGTATTGCAGGAGAAAGTAGTCTTGAACGTACTAATCGAACAAAAGAAGGTATCGTTAATCATTTCAAAGCTGTAGCAGAAATTATTGCGCAATATGACACCTCTAATGTTCCAGTAATTGCTACAGGGCATCTCTTCGCAACAGGAGGCATAAACGAAGAGGGAAAAAGAAAAGATTTATATGTAGGGAATATAGAGAATATCGATGCTGAACAATTTCCGACTATTTTTGATTATGTGGCATTAGGGCATTTACATAGACCTCAAAAAGTGGGTGGGAAAAAACATATCCAATATTCAGGCTCCATCATTCCACTAAGTTTTAGTGAGATAAAAGACAACAAAGTTGTCAAAGTACTTCATTTTAAAGGTAAAAATCTTGAAGACATTGAGTCTGTACAGCTCCCGCTATTTAGACGATTGATAAGAATCGAAGGAAATATTGATAAAATAAAAAAGCAATTAATTATAATAAAAAAACAGCATAAGGAAAATCTAGAGGCTTGGGTTGAAATCATTATTGAAGGTGAAACAGAACCAAATATACATCAAGTTTTAGAGGAGTTGACTATAGGCAGTCCTATACATATTTTTAGAGTGAGGCTAAAAAAGGAACATCAATCTATAGAACAACTTACAAATGTGGAAATATTGAGTGATTTAGATGTATTAGATGTTTTTCGTAAAAAATGTGAGCGAGAAGGGGAATTTTCAGATAAGGCAATTCAAGCATTAGAAGAAAGTTTTTTGGAGCTTCGCCAATGGATAAATGAAGAAGATATTGTTTTATAATAAGGCAGACTTAATAACAAATGAATAGCATTATTGGTTTAATTTTTGAAATCGCATTTTTGTTAGGAGGCTTATACCTTTTTCTGGTTGCTTCGGGAAGAATAAAAGGGAATACACCTGCTCAACAAGAGAAGATAGCTACTTTTAGAAAGGAAAATGGAAATTGGTTGACTATTGTTTCAGCAATTTTAATATTGATTATGTTGTTAAATATAGGCTTGCATATTGTAGAATTAACGGGTTAAGATATGATTAATTTTGATGATTTTTTAAAAATAGAAATGCGTGTGGGGACAATTATAAAAGCTGAACCGTTTCCCGAAGCGCATAAACCTGCGTTTAAACTTCAAATCGATTTTGGAGAGTCTCTTGGTATAAAAAAAACTTCAGCCCAATTAACAAAGCTCTATGAGATTGATGCCCTTATAGGACATCAGGTTATTGCAGTTGTGAATTTTCCACCTAAACAGATCGCCAATTTTATGTCCGAAGTTTTGGTATTAGGTGCAGTTGGAAAAGATGATGAGGTTGTACTTTTAAAACCTGATAGGGTTATTGATAATGGTCAACATATTGCATAAAAAAATACCTTGTACTATAGAATTGTACAAGGTATTTTAAACATCAAAGTTTCAGGATAGTTATTGGGGAATGAAACCTCCAAATCCATTCCATTTAGATTTTTTTGTATTCAAAGTATTTTTAGAGTCGACCTCTTTCCCTCCCTTAAGAGTGTCCATCTCTTCGTGGTTAAGAACCTTATCTGAAAAGTTTTTTTTCAGTTCAGATAAACTTTTTTTACTCTTTGTTTCCATAGTAAAGTATTTAATGACAATGTCGTATGTTTTTGTTTTCTCCCGATTAACTTCAAAAATATATAAAAAAAGCGTGAAAATAAAGGTTTTTTAAGCAAAAAAGTTATATTTTTTGAGCTTATATATATGATTTTCGAAATTAGATTTTAAGAAACACATACAAACACTTAACTAATAACGGATTATTTATAGAAAAAGTTTCAATAATAAACCATAAGATATTTTGGAGTTTTAGCTTTGACAGCTACATCAAAGTTCTATTTTTTTATAAAATCAGGAATTTTAAGATTGTTGTAATTTTTTTAATTGTTCCATAAATGCAGCTTTTCGCCTTCTAGAAACTTCGATTTGCATACCATCTTCCATTATTAAATATCCACCTTCTCCTTTTACAAATTTAGAAATATAATTAAGGTTTACAAGATGGCTTTTATGCACTCTATAAAAGTTCATTGGTTGTAAGAGTTTTTCGTATTCTTTAATCGTCTTAGAAACAATTATTTTTTGTTTATTACTTAAGAAAATATGAGTATAATTATCCTCTCCCGCACATCTTACAATATCCTTAATGTTAATGAAATGGATGCCGTCTACCGCAGAAATACTCATTTTTTCAAAGGTATTCGGATTTTTAAAATGTTGAGATAAAACATCTAGGCGTTTTTTCATAAACTGAGGACGTCCTTTTCTCATTCTGGAAACTGTAGCTACTAATTCTTCTGGATTAATTGGCTTAAGTAAATAACCTACAGCACTGTAGTTAAAAGCTTTTATAGCAAAGTGGTTGTAAGCCGTCGCAAAAATAATCTCAAAATCTATTTCTTTTAGATTATCTAACAGTTGGAAACTAAGACCGTCTTTTAAATGGATATCCAAAAAAACAACATCTGGATTAATGGTATCTGATTGTAATAAATCTTTTCCTTGTTCAATACTTTCGGCCTCACCTATTACATTAACATTTTCACAATATTTCGAAAGGAAGTTTTTTAAATTCTCCCGACTATCATACTCGTCCTCTATTATTAAAGCTTTTAATTCCGACATTTCTATAGTTTTATATAAAATAAGGACTACTTAAAAAGTCCAAGATTGTACATATTTGTAGAACATTAATCATCCTAAGTGTTGATTGTAGCAAAAATCTTTTTGACACTATATTGACCACTACCATGAATCATGAGCATCATTAAACCTCCTAGGATTGACATATTTTTGATAAATTGTACTAAATGTTCTTGTTGCTCAATCTCAGGAAAATTCCAAAAATCATGATAAATAATCGTAGCAGGAAGTAATACAATGATCAGTATAGCTGCTCCTAATTTTGACCGATAACCTGTAAGTACCAATAACCCTCCAACAATAATCATAAATATAACAAATATTATCGAAAACTTTGGCATTAAAGACCATCCAGCTTGGATTAATTCAGCTTCAGCCCTTTCAAAATCACTCATAAGACTACCAGCCCTTGCTAAAAAAATAAAGGATAATAAAAATCTAGCTATCAAGTCAAAAATGTCCTTCATTAAAATTTGTATTTATTCAATATCACAACTTCTAATGGTTATTGTTTATAAAAAATTAATTTCATACAGCCGACAATATTAAAACATATTCATGATATTTTAGCTATATCCTATTATAAATTCGTTTTTTCTATAATAGAAATTATTTATAAATATCTTTTTAGGGACATTTATGACTCTTAACACTTATATCTTTCTAAAATATTATTTCGTAGTTTTGCAAAAAATACTATAACTTAAGTAAGATTAAAATACCAATTTTTTATCGATATTGGGCTAACATTATTTACATTTCATGCTGGTAATTTTGTATATAAAATTCAATACGTATGCTACATAAATCAACGAATACCCTGCTTTTTCTTTGTTGTTTCCTATATAATGGCTGCTTTACAAATAGCTATACTACAAATGAACAAAATAAAGTAATCGAATCTAAAGGAATAGACTCCAGTTTAACGGAAAATCTTGCACATCTGCATTATGATCTAGCAGTACCTTCCGCAGAATTTAATATGCCCACTACCCTAAGAGAAATTTCAGGTCTAGGGATAAACGAAACAGGGGATACACTTGTTGCTATCCAAGATGAGAAAGGTCTATTATTCTTTATAGAGGCTAAAAAGGGGGTTTTAGTAGAAACTGTGAAATTTTGGAAAGATGGAGATTATGAAGGGGTAGAAATTGTAAACAATAAAATTTTTGTTATAAAAAATACAGGTACACTTTATGAGGTTGAATGGGATAAAACAAATGAGGCAAAAATGACAAAACATAAAGGAAGGTTTAGTGCTTTACAAAATTTTGAGGGATTGGGATACGATCCAAAAACGAATACCTTGCTGATGGCTTGTAAGGGAGAAAGCCTTAATAAAAATGAATATAAATCGATATATACATTTAGTCTAGATTCTATGAAATTTAATGCCGAACCTTTATTAGAGATAGGATGGAATATGATAGAAATATTTCTAGAAAATAATGAAGAAGTTGCAAATAAAAAAGATTTTAAGAAAGACTTATTAAACGATAAAGGCGAATTTAGATTTTCACCATCTGCAATTGCAATTCATCCGATAACTGGTAATTACTATATTACATCTTCAGTTGGTAAATCGTTATTAATTATGGAAAGAAGTGGGAAAATTGTTCATTTAGAACCTTTATTAAAGGAAGTTCATAGGCAACCCGAGGGATTAGTTTTTGATAAGAGAGGCAATCTGTATATTTGTAATGAAGGTAAAAAAGGTGTCGCAAAAATTTATCGTTTTGACCATCCAGAGTAATTTGGTCAAAAAGTAATTTATTGCTTTAAAGTTTGGTCATTTATTTGAAAATAGAATCAATCTTGTTCATTATTTTTTGACTGTTCCATAAATAAATTTTATGAACCAATCATTGTTATTAGATGTAGAAACATATACCTGTAAGTATATCGAAGAGAAATTACCAAAAGAATATGTGTATCATAATCTTGGACACACTAGAGAAGTAGCTGAGGCTTGTATGGAATTAGCAGTATCAGCTCAACTTTCTCGTGAGAAGAAAGAACTCCTTTTAATAGCAGCATGGTTTCATGATGTTGGATATGTAGATGGTCCAGAAGAACATGAAGAAAGAAGCGCCGCACTAGCCGAACAGTATTTGAAAAAGAAGGAAATGTCTTCCGAAAAAATAGACATCATAAAATCTGCAATTTTGGCAACAAAAATGCCACAGAATCCTGAAGGAGAATTAGATAAAATTCTTTGCGACGCTGATGTTAGTCATTTGGGAAAATCCACTTATTGGGATCGATGTCGTCGAGTTAGGCAAGAATATATGGTTATTAAAGAAGTAATTTTTACTGAAGAAGAATGGCTGAATTTTGAGATTGATTTTATGCAAAATCATAATTACCATACGGCTATTGCAGATGATCTTTATGGAAAAAGAAAGAATAAACATATAAAACAACTCAAAAAACTGCGTTCGCAGCTCTTTCCTAAATTATCAGACGAGATAGGTAAACGAAAGAAAAAGAATAAAAAAAATAAAGTGGAAAAAACAGCAATCAAAAACCAACTTGAAATTAAAGAAATGCGCCTTGGAAGAGGTGTCGAAACCATGTATCGTACTACTTATCGAACACATGTTAATCTAAGTTCTATAGCAGATAATAAAGCGAATATCATGTTGAGTATTAATGCTATTGTAATTTCTATTATCTTATCTACTCTGGTGCCTAGATTTTCGGATGATCCAAGATTAGTTATTCCTACATTTATACTTTTAGTTGTTTGTTTAGTAGCTGTTGTTTTTGCTACACTTTCTACAAGACCAAAGATTACTGAAGGACGGTTTACACGAGAAGATATAGAAGAAAAACGCTCAAACCTATTATTTTTTGGTAACTTCTATAATATGAAATTAGATGATTTCCATTGGGGAATGATGGAAATGATTAAAGATAGTGACTTTCTCTATAGCTCAATGACAAGAGATTTATATTATCTAGGAGTTGTATTAGCTAAAAAGTACCAATATTTGAGAATATGTTACGGTGTCTTCATGTATGGACTTATTTTATCTGTCTTAGCTTTTGCAATTACCTTCTTAATAAGTTAAAGAAACTTTAAAATTTTAACATTAGAAAACAATATAATGTCTTTGGCAACATATTTGATACTATAAAATTAAACTATTGCATAGTAGTTTAAAATGGTTAAAATGGTTAAAGGCTAGTCTTAAAAGACTAGCCTTTTATTTTTTTAATCTTGAAGATACCCTAATCCTAAACTTATTTTTAAAAGCTATAAGTTTAAGGAACTTAATATTATCTTAAAAATGTTATAATGGTGAAACTAATCCGTCACTTTTAACGTAAATAAGATTGAGACAAGATAGAAGACTAATTAATGAATAGGTACTTTACCTGTCTTTTATAATTTTAATACTAACAAAGCCTTATTTTACTCTAAATCAATTATTTGTAAATATTTGCTTTAGCGTACTCCTATGCCAGAGCGTCAAAAACTGGCATGGTTTTTAATAGTTTTTAATTAATAAAAGTACATAACAATGAGAAATATTAACCAATTCCAAGTAAAAATGGAGTCACAAACAAAACAAAATACTCCTAGAAGAGCTCCAAGTCAGACAAATCCAATTCCCAAAATTGATAGTGATAACTCTCAAGAAGGAAGGCAGCGACTTTAAATAACAAAAGATAGACAATAGTATCTTAAATAATACTCTATTGCTCTTAGAAAAAGTATAATAAAGATATTTCTAGTTTATCTTTTTTAAATAATAGGATTTATTATACTTATCCCATTTCCTTATTTCGTTCCCAATAGTTCTGCTCGTTAATTTCATTAATGATTGCTTGATAATTTTGATACCGCAGAAAAGAAATTTCTTCATTTTCTAAAGCTATTTTTACGGCACATTTTGGTTCGTTAAGATGTAGACAATTAGAAAATTTACATTCTTTAGATAAGATGAAAAATTCTCTAAAATTGTGTGCAACATCTTGTGGTTCCATATTAATGAATGCTAAACTTTTGATGCCTGGTGTATCTATAATTTTTCCACCAAAATCAAGTGGATACATTTCAGCAAAGGTCGTTGTATGTTGACCTTTTCCAGAATAATCAGAAATAGCTTTTGTTTCTAACTGTAACTGCGGCTGAAAAGCATTGATCAAAGTGGACTTTCCCACACCTGAATGTCCACTAATTAAAGTTATCTTATCTTTTAGTAATCCAACTAATTCACTCACTCCATCTCCCTTAAGTCCTGAAACTAGAAGTACTTTATAACCAATATTTTCATACACCGCTTTTAGGTATTCATATATTTCCAAATCCTCATCATTGTAAAGATCCGATTTATTAAAAAGAACAATACAAGGAATATTATAGGGTTCTGTCATTAATAAAAAACGATCAATAAATCCTTGTTTAAGTTTAGGTTTTACAATTGTAGAAACAACAACCGCTTGGTCTATATTGGCTGCTAAGAGATGTAAATACATTTTCTTTCTAGGAGAACTTCTTACAACATAATTTCTTCGTTCTAATATTTTTTTGATTATACCTGCTGTTTCACTCTCTTTGAAAATTTGCACTCTATCACCTACTGCTACAGGATTCGTTAAACGAAGCCCGTCCAATCTAAACTTTCCAATTATTCGACAAGGTAAAAGCTGACCATTGTCTAAAAGAACATTGTACCAACTTCCTGTTGATTTTACTACAGTTCCATCAATTTTTTGCTCCAAATTATTTAGTAACTTTTGTTAAAGAATTCCTAAAAATAATAATTTTATACACTTGAAATAGGCAATCCTCGTTTATTCATAAACAAGTATTTAACCTTAAACAACCAATTTTTATGAAAACGTTCGGAACCTTTCCTTTTTTTTTATTTATAGGAATAGTCACTTTTTTCTCAAATTTTGATAAAAAAGTAGAAGAAAAAACTACAGAAGATTTATTTAAAGCTTACATCAATACATTTAAACAAGCTAGCTTTCCTTATATTATTTCACAAAAAACACAAGGAATTGATTTTAATGATATTGAAACTGTTTATGAGCCAGCAACAACCATAAATGAAATAAATCACAAATATTTAATGTTTATTCCTGACCATAGGCCAAGGTATTCAAGAATGCCTCCAGAAACCTATGAGTATCAGGCTTTATTGGCATCTAATGATGAATTTGTTGCCGTAATTGTAAAAGCTAGTATGCCATACTCTCATTTAGCAACAACGTACAAATTAATTACTTATACTCCTGAAGGAAAAGTTATTAATATTAAAAATATTGCACAATATTATGGGATTGAACGTTATGATGTTGTAGAAATTGATTCCAATTTAAACGTCAATATAAAAACAATAGTTAATGAATGGGATAAAAATGCTCAAAAATTGTTATCCTCTACAATACTTGAATATAAGTCTTTTATCCTTACATCTGATGGAACAATAACTTCTAGAGAATCCCCATCAAATAATACGTTAATACAACAACAAGAAAAGTCCTCTTTTTTAAATTCTAGAGCTAGTATTAACTAGCTTTCAATTATATACAGACCCTCAACTAACACGCAGCCCAATTTTATATTGAGGCTGCTTTTTTTATTTTTTACTAAGAAGTTGTTCAAAAATAGCTTACTGGCTTCTGAAAAAGCTTTTTTACTTCCATTTTCACTTTTTCATCGCTCCGTAACTCGGCTATGCAGCTCTAAAAAAGTGCAATAGAAACAAAAATTCAATTTTAATAAGCTCAGCAGCCAATTATTGAACAACTCCTAAAGCAACTTCGTATTAAAATTGTGTTTCATTTGAATTTCATATTTTTTTATATGAAAAAATAATAACAATTTGTTTATACCATTTGTTTATCATAACTTTACGAATACGGTCACAATTTATTCCTACTTATCCTATAACAACTTCCATTTTATATTTACCTTTTATTTTAGTGTAAAATAAAACCTAACCATTAATTGATAGTTTTATTCTTTATTCACCTATTTAATAAATTCATATGGAAAAAATTACAAACCTTCTCTTTTTTTTACTTCTTACAACAAGTCTACTTACAGCACAGTCATTAAATGTTATAGAAGATCCAAGAACTTCTATTGGTGATTGCGGTACGGATTTCTTGCACGAAAAATTACTAAAAGAAAATCCAGAATACCGTAAAAAAACAGAAGAAATAGAACAAAAATATGTAAGGACAATTAAAACTCTTAAAGCTCGACCAGATGGTAAAAATCAACGAAGAATACTTCATACAATTCCAGTCGTAGTTCATGTAATGCATTTCCCTGGGACACCTGTTGGAGTCAATGAAAATTTAAGCATGGCAACTATTGAACAAGGTATGCAAGATTTAAATGATGCATTCCGAAATGTAGGAGTATATGCAGGTGGACCTTTCCACTCTAATGCAGGAATTAGCAGTGTAGATACAGAATTTGAATTTTGCTTGGCAGAACAAGATCCTAGTGGAAATCCAACGGACGGTGTCGTAAGAGTAGAAACATCTCTATCTAACTTATTTAGAGATGATTTTATGGCAACTACTTGCACAAATGGTTCTTCACAAACACAAGATGGAGCCTTAAAAGAGCTCTCATATTGGGATTCTAACGATTATTTAAATATTTGGTTAGTCAATGAAATTTGTAGATCTTTTCCTGATGATGGTTGTGGGGTAGCAGGATATGCTTATTTAGCGGGAGCACATGGTGCTTGTTTTGATGGTGTTGTAAATGAAGCAAGATTTTTTGGAACAAGTACCGATAATTCTAAGGTACATATCCATGAAGTCGGTCATTACTTAAACCTATACCATACATTTAATGATCCTGACGGTACTGGTCCTAAAAACTCTTGTAAGAATGATAACTGTCTAACAGAAGGCGATTTTGTATGTGACACACCTCCTGACGCTGGTACTACAGCTTATAATTGTGGTGCAGGAGACACCGCCAATACTTGTTCTACAGATGCTGATGATCCTAGTGTTAATAATCCTTTCAGTTCAGACGTTCAAGACCTCTACGAAGATTATATGGATTATGGTTTTCAGAGTTGTCAAAATACCTTTACCCAAGGACAAAAAGATAGGATGAAAACCGCTATTACTGGCGTACGTAATAGCTTGAATTCCTCTCCAGCTTGTGTAAAAGCAAATGCTTCTGTATTAGCCTATTATGCAGATAATGGTATTTTGGTTAACGAAAGAACAGGAAGTACCGTATCTGGTTGTCGTACTTATCAAGATATTAATATAGAAGTTCGACTGTATAATGCAGCAACAGCAGCAACAAGTTATACTGTTGGAATAGCAGGAGGTACTGCTACTAATCTTGCTGACTATGAACTTCCTAGTAATATTGTTTCATTTGCTGTAGGAGAATCTTCTAAGACATTTGTTCTACGCATCTATAACGATAAAGCTATAGAAGGGACAGAGACCATTATATTAAATTTATCTGGAACAGGATTGGCTTCCTTTAATCAAACCTATAGCGTTTCTATCATTGATGATGATAGTGCTCCTTCAGGTGATCGACCTGTGATTTTTTCTGATGATTTTGAAGCTGGTGCAGGTAATTGGGGTATAACCAATGTTAATGGTTCTTCTGTTAATGGTTGGTTTGTATCAAATATTGGATGTTTAACAAGCAATGCTGCATTCTTATCTAATGACTCAGGGGTATCTAATAATTATACAGATGATGTTAATTTTGCAGGACCATGGTTAAGAACAACTATTGATGCTACAGGATATACCGATTTAGAACTAACATTTGACTATGCCGCAGGAGGTAGTGGTGAAACACCTCGTATTTTGGCAGATGGTGGTGGTGGTTTAGGATTTGCAGGTAGTACCGCAGGTGGGGTTTCTTGTGCTGGCTCTAGTTCAGCGGCTATTAATATGTCTAGTTATGATAATTCTTCTGCCCTGACTTTCGGTTTTTGGTGGCATATGGATGGCGCTGGAACAGTTACAAATCCAGGGTTCACGGTAGATAATGTAGAAGTAACCGCTGCTGCAATTACTGTAGAATCTGTCCAAACTTCTTCTGCTAGTGAATATCTTGGTCCTTTTGATGATGTTTACTTTATATCAGGTGATGGGGAATTAATGGTAAGAATTACCAACTTAAGTAATCACGATTATGGTTGCACTACTGTAACAGTTGATACAGATGGGACGACATCATTTACGGGTGGTGGTGGTACATCATTTGCTGCCGATAATTTTGTAGATAAGACATTCTCCGTTGTTCCTACCAATAATAATCCGTCGGGAGCATATGATATTACCTTATATTATACAGAAACGGAAATTGCGGGTTGGGAAACTGCGACAGGAGGTTCAAGAGCTGCTCTAGCAATGATTAAAAGTAGCGTTTCTATTCCTACAGCTGATGGTGCTAATTCTTTAAGAGGTACTATAACTTCTTCTAATTTTGCAGCTACACCTGCTAGTTATGGATATTCATCTTCATATACTTCAGGCTTCTCTTCTTTTGGGCTTTCTGATGCTCCTCCATCTTCATTCCCTGTGGAATTGCTCACATTCACGGGACAGAAAAATCGTAGCGTGATTGATCTGGTATGGCAGACCGCCTCAGAAATTAATAGTGACTATTTTGAAGTACAACGTTCAACAGACGGTTCTAGATTCACAGCTATAGGTAAAGTTAATGCTGTAGGTAACTCTACAGCTATTGAAACATATTCGTTGGTAGATGAACAACCTAATGTAGGTACTAATTTCTATCGTCTAAAAATAGTAGATACTGATGGGACATTTGAATATTCTGATATTATTCAAATAGGATTTAATGAAAATGGAATCGTTAAAGTCTATCCTAATCCAGTACGAGGAGATCGTTTCTTGTTAGAATATGATGCTACATCAAATGAGGATGTAAATATTATGATATTTGATGCTTTAGGAAGAGTTGTTTCGACTCAAAAGTTTGAAGTTGATAAAGGAATAAATGTCTTAACAATTCCGATATCGGATATTTCTAACGGCATTTATCTAATGGAGACAATACAAGGAAACTTCAAACAATCTGCTAAGATTACCAAGTTGAAGTAAATATAAGTTTTTTTTCTACTAAAAAAGCTATCTCAGTTCAATGAATTGAGATAGCTTTTTAGTTATAAGCAGAAATTATAAAAAAATATTATTTAACAAAAACAAAAAAGGCTTGATTATCTTGCTTGTTTTTTAGCCGTTCCGCTTGTTATTTTAGAAGAAGAAATGGTGCTTTTACCTTCTACACCATTTGAGCGTTGATTCCCCATATTACAATTTACATTGAAAATTGCTCCTGCCGAGATAACCAACTTGCCCGTAAACACGTCACCATTAATTTCAGCAGTTTCTTTTATACTTAATAATTCTTGTACTCGTAATTTTCCTGAGAACTTACCTTCAATCATAGCATTTTCGCATTTGATTTCACCATCTACAAAACCTGTAGGACCAATAATCACTTTTGAACTGCAAACCAAAGAGCCTTTGATGATACCATCAACACGAATATCACTTTTTGAAGTAACTGTTCCTTCTATTGTAGTACCATGGACTAGATTATTGAAACCTCCTAGACTAGAGCCCGTTGACTTTGAAGAGCTTGTATTATTAGAAACACTTGTTTCCTTTTTTTTATTTCCACCAAACATATTGCTGTTTTGAAATAATTATAAATTATTGTAAAGAAACCGAAAGATACGAATTTACTACATTTTTTTATGAAAACAAGATTAAAATGTGTGACATTATTAAAATAATAAATTATCTATAAGCATTTTGTATAAAAGCGTTAAACTTTAAGTAATTAAATACAAGTGGCTTCTAAAAGAAATAACTAAATTTGCGCTTGATTTAGAATTTTTAAAAGTAGCATTCATGCACGATAAATATGAAATAGTCATTGGATTAGAAATTCACGTACAGCTAAAAACAAAAAGTAAAGCCTTTTGCGGTGACGATACCAGTTTTGGAAGTGAGCCAAATACGCAAGTTTCAGTTATTTCTTTAGGACACCCAGGTACACTTCCTGTTCCTAATAAGCAACATATCGAATCTGCAGTAAAACTAGGTTTAGCTCTGGGCTGCACCATTAATAAGGAAAATCGTTTTGATCGTAAAAATTATTTTTATGCAGATTTGCCGAAAGGCTATCAAATTACGCAAGATGAGCAACCCATTTGTTTAGGAGGAGGGATCGTTATTAAGGTAGAAAATAAAGAAAAATATATCAAATTGACGAGAATTCATATGGAGGAAGACGCTGGCAAGTCTATTCATGATGTATCTCCTAAATATTCAATGATCGATCTCAATCGTGCAGGCGTCCCTTTATTGGAAATTGTTTCGGACCCCGATTTGCGTTCTGCAGATGAGGCATATGCTTATATTGGTGAAATTCGACGGATGGTGCGTTGGTTAGATATTTCTGATGGAAACATGGAAGAAGGTTCTTTGCGTTGTGATTGTAATATTTCTGTTCGACTAAAAGGAACAACAAAACTCGGAACACGCTGCGAAATCAAAAACGTTAATTCATTGCGTAATGCAAAAAGAGCTATTGAATATGAAGCCAATAGACAAATAACGATACTAGAGGCAGGCGGAGAAATCGAACAACAAACCCGTTCTTATGATGCTGACAAAGACAATACCGACACTATTTTGAGGGATAAAGAAGATGCTCACGACTATCGTTATTTTCCTGAACCAGATATGCCGCCAGTTGTCTTGACTGAAACTTATATTGAGACCCTTCAGAAAAATTTACCCAAATTACCCGCAGCATTCTTTGAGCTATTGACCCTTGAACATCAACTGTCTGAATACGATGCAAAAATCTTGACCGATGATTTAGAAACCGCAAATTTTTATTTAACCTTATCAAAACAAACTCAAAACAAAAAAGCGGCGGCAAATCTTATCATCAATCGAATTAAATCGTATTTAAATGAAAATAGTTTAACCCTAAAAGATTTTAATCTAGGATTTGATAAAATGGCAGCGTTCATCAAAATGATTGATACAGGACAGGTCAGTTCAGCCATTGCTTATCAGCGGATTTTTCCTGTATTAGTAGAAAATCCATCTAAAGCGCCTGTACAAATTGCAGAAGAACTAGGGCTGATTCAAAATGCCGATGTTGACTTTTTGAGTCAGATTGTAGATGAAGTTCTTGCCTCATATCCCGATAAGGTAACGATTTATAAAAAAGGAAAAAAAGGACTCATTGGGTTTTTTATGGGAGAAGTGATGAAAAAATCAAAAGGAAAAGCCGAGCCTAAAAGTACGAATAAACTTTTAAGAGAAAAGTTAGATGCCTAAGTAACATGAGAGTATCCTTTTAAAAATGATGATGTAATAGTAAACATATGGAAATAACGAAAAAAAAACATATTTCTTTAGAAGGAAAATACGATAAACCGATTTTGGTGGACGTTTTTTATAAAAAAAATGATACTCACAAACCAATCGTTATTTTTGCCCATGGATTTAAAGGGTTCAAAGACTGGGGATGTTGGAATAGGATTGGGGAAATGTTTGCAAAGGCAGGAATTGTTTTTATTAAATTTAATTTTTCTTATAATGGAACAAGCCCAGCAGCTCCTCTAGACTTTGTAGATTTAGACGCATTTGGGCAGAATAATTATACGAAGGAATTAGCGGATCTGGATATTGTTCTAGAACATCTTCTAGAAAAAGAAACCTTACTTCCTATTACAGAATTTGATAAAAACAAATTGACCTTGATTGGTCATAGTCGTGGTGGAGGCATTGCTATTCTAAAAGCTCAATCAGATTCTAGAATCCATAAATTAATCACTTGGGCAGCAGTAGCTAGTTTAGATTATGCTTGGCAGCATAGCACCTTAGTAGAACAATGGAAACAAGATGGCGTTTATTATATATTGAATGGACGAACGAAGCAGCAAATGCCATTATATTATCAGCTATACGAGGATTTTATTAAAAATAAAGAAGCCTATACTATTGAACAAAATGCTCGACAATTCAAAAAGCCTTTTCTCATTGTACATGGTACTAAAGATCCCGCCGTTCCTGTATTTTGTGCTGAATTGTTACACGAATGGTCTAGCACGTCAAAGATACATTTGATAGAAGATGCTGACCATGTCTTTGGGGCAAAGCACCCTTACGAGGGCGATGTTTTACCCAAACATAGTTTAGAATTGCTTGAGGTGTGTATAGATTTTATTCATAAAAATAATAATTGATTTTTGTAAAAAATAGATTCGATGTTAGAAGAAAGAAAAATAGTTGAGGCACTTAGCAAAGTAAAAGATCCCAAAACAGGTCAAAGTATCCTCATGCTCAATTATGTGAAAGATTTAAAACTTGAAGGGGATAATGTTAATTTTAGTCTAGAACTGCCTTCTCTTAATTATGAAGGAAAATCGGATTTAAATTTTGCTTGCATAGGTGCAATTCAAGCGGTCTATCCTACAGCAAATGTCAATATTCATGTTGCGGCTAAAACAATACAATCTAAGAAACCTACAAGCATTTTGCCGCAGGTTAAAAATATTATAGCCATAGCTTCTGGAAAAGGGGGCGTAGGAAAGTCGACGATATCCACAAATCTAGCCTTAGGTTTGCAACAACAAGGTTTCAAAGTAGGACTCATCGATGCGGACTTATATGGGCCTTCTATCCCCACAATGATGGGACTAAAAGGGAAGCGACCAAAAGTACAAGAGGTATACGGTAAACCCAAATTATTACCATTAGATGCCTATGGTATTTCGTTGATTTCTATTGGTTTTATCATCGAGCCAGAGCAAGCCGTTGTCCTAAGAGGTCCTCGACTTGGAGGTATTATCAAACAATTTATTCAAGATTGTATTTGGCCCGAATTGGATTACTTGATTATTGATCTTCCTCCAGGTACAGGCGATATACAATTAACGCTTGTTCAGACCGTACCCATTACAGGAGCAATATTGGTAACGACACCTCAAGAGGTCGCAGTAGCTGATGCGGTAAAGGCAATGAATATGTTTTTGCTGCCTTCTGTAAATGTTCCAATACTAGGGGTCGTTGAAAATATGTCTTGGTTCACACCTTTAGAATTACCCGATAATAAATATTATATTTTTGGGAAAGGCGGCGGCGCATCAATGGCACAAAAAAGTGCATCTACATTGCTAGGACAAGTCCCTATTGTACAAGGGATAAGAGAGGGCGGAGATAGTGGGAAGCCCGTTATTTTGGAAGAAAATCATCCTGCTGCTACCATATTTAAAAATGTTGCTCTAAAAGTAACTGAAGTAACTGAAAAACGAAATGCGAACCTTGCCCCTACTACAATTGTTAAAATGCAAAGCTAGTTTTATAATTCTTGCGAATGTTCCATTAACCTAAAAGAGTCTATGGAATTATTTGTAACTTTGTAGTTTTGAAACTATGCTTAGTTTAGAATGTACTTAACTAATAAAATTTATATAAGATGGCGGTATTAGAAAAAGAGCAGTTGATAAAAAAGATAGATGATGCACTAGATACAATAAGACCGCACCTTGCCGTAGATGGTGGTAATGTGGAAGTAGTGGGCATCACCGATGAGATGAAAGTGCAAATCAAGTGGTTGGGAAATTGTGAGGGCTGTTCTATGTCTATGATGACCTTACGAGCAGGAATAGAAGAAACATTGAAAGCCAAAGTGCCCGAAGTGACGGGTGTAGTTGCTGTGAATGGTATTAGCCTTTAACTTGGCATTAAAATAGGGGTAAAACAAGCTCTTCCAAGCCATTGGGCATTATTTTTATAAAACAATAAATCGGGATCAATACTGTGAAATTGATTCCGATTTATTGTTTTAAATAGCTTATCCTATCGTATTGAGTTTACTCTTCTTCATCTATTTCAGCAACCTTGTATACAAAGTATTTTGTATCGCCTCTAAAATCAAATTGATAAAACTTTTCATTATAATATAATTTAACATCTCTCCCATTATCAACAGCTTCTTCAATATCTTTTAAGACTCCTTCATCGGTGACTGAAAACTCCCAAACAGTTGTAGCTACTCCATCATCTCCACCACTATCTAAACCGCCTACATTGAGTTGTCCTTCATATGTTTTAAACATCACACCCTTCTTACTGATTTTCATAATCCTTCCCGTACGATAGCCTGAACTGTAATTACCAATTACAAAATAAGTACCAACGGCTAGTCCAATAAGTAGTATAAGTGAAATAATACCAATGACTTTCTTTTTCATCTGTTTACTTTTAATTTATTTAATTCTTTAAACAAAGATACAAAGTACAACCTAATAGACAATATATTCGAGAAAAGTCACATTGGTACAAAAGCATTCTTCTTGAAGTCCTTTAACTTTTTTAAATAAAAAAATTAAACTCACTACCTTTGCAGCATGAGTGTATACCGCAATTTAGAAGATACCATTGTAGCCTTAGCAACACCAGCTGGCGTAGGCGCAATAGCCGTTATTCGACTTTCGGGCAAAGATGCTATTCAGATTACCAATAATTGTTTCTCTAAAAATATACTCAACGTACCTTCTCATACCATCCATTTTGGAACAATCAGAAACAAGGAAAAACAAATTATTGATGAAGTACTGGTTTCGGTGTTTATTGCCCCAACCTCCTATACCAAAGAAAATGTTGTAGAAATTTCTTGTCACGGTTCTCCTTATATCATCCAACAGTTAATCACATTGTTTATAAAAAAAGGCGCACGAATGGCAGAAGCTGGGGAGTTTACCCTACGAGCGTTTTTAAATGGGCAAATGGACTTATCGCAAGCCGAAGCCGTAGCAGATTTGATTGCTAGTAGTTCTGCGGCTTCACACGAGTTGGCTATGCAACAAATGCGTGGAGGTTTTTCCGATGAAATCAAAAAGTTAAGACAGGAATTAATTGACTTTGCGGCTTTAATCGAATTGGAACTGGATTTTGGAGAAGAAGATGTAGAGTTTGCCAATCGCAGCGACCTACGGAATTTAATCCTCAAAATACAACAAGTTTTGAAGGCGTTGATTCAATCATTTCAGCTTGGAAACGTACTAAAGAATGGTGTAAATACCGTTATCGCTGGGCGACCCAATGCAGGGAAATCGACCCTCCTGAATGCACTTCTCAATGAAGAACGAGCCATTGTATCCGATATTGCAGGAACAACAAGAGATACCATCGAAGAAGTTTTAAATATCAACGGCGTAAATTTCCGTTTAATCGATACCGCAGGAATTCGAGACGCCAAAGACCAAATAGAAGCCATTGGTGTAGAAAAAACCCTAGAAAAAATTAACGAATCGGCTCTCTTAGTCTACGTCTATTCGATGGCTCCCGATGGTATTTATCCCACAGAAGTCGTACAAGAAGTCCAAAAACTAGCTCGAACGGGCTTGCCTGTCATTGTCGTTGGGAATAAAGTGGATGCCTATCAAAAGGAACTCGAACGATTGGTAAAAGACGACGGGCAAATGCGAGAAACACTCCTTCAACAAAACAAGGATTTGTCAGCTACCTTTCCAACAATTCATATCTCGGCATTACAAAAAGAGAATATTCACAGCCTTAAAGATGCCCTTTATAAAACGGTGATAAAAGGCGAGGTGCGTGCCGATAACACCATCGTCTCCAACGCTCGCCATTACGATGCCTTACAAAAAGCCTACGATAGCCTAGACGCTGCCCTCAACGGCATGAACAATAACATCACCGCCGACTTCATCGCTATGGACATCCGAGCCTCTCTCAACTACCTAGCAGAAATCACAGGGGATATATCAACCGACGACCTACTCGACTCTATTTTTGGGCGTTTTTGTATTGGGAAGTAACTAATGTAAAACAAACAAAAGGTATCATAACAAATATATCAATAAATTGCTATTTATCAATTTATTATGATATAATTAAACTTATTGTTTTATTATTTTATTTTGTATTTGTTTAGTTATTTTTGTACCTTATTTGTACCTTGTGCTTCGAGGTACAAAATTATTCTTTTTTTTCACCCTTTATGTCGCTTAATTACACTTATTGCTTCTTAATTACATTAAAGGACACTTAATGAGTTCAAAAATTAGAGTACAAAGGATATGTCAATATTGTGAAAAAGAATTCACAGCCAAAACAACTGTAACTAAATACTGCTCTCATAAGTGCAATCAAAAAGCATACAAGGCAAGTTTGAAAGCTAAGCGAATTGAGAACTCTTATGAAGAAACAATTAAATTCAAAATCTTATCAATTGAAAAAGTGAAAGCAAAAGAATTTTTAACAGTAAAAGAAACAGCCATCTTATTAAACTGTTCTACAAGGACAGTATATAGGATGATTAAATCTAGAACAATTAAAGCGGTCAATCTTGCAAAAAGAATGACCAGAATAAGAAGGGAAGAGCTTAATACAATAATGAAAAACTCTAGTATTTAATTTAATTAAAAATGAGATTTAGATGAAATATCTATTTTTTTTATAAAAGTACATATAGTGTCCTTTTGTCCTTTATGTCCTTTTGACACTTAAACAAATGATTATCAGTAAATTAAAAAGGACACAAAAAGGACAAAAAGGGACATTTGGGGTTAAAATCTCAAGAAATTTGCAGTAATTAAATGGCTATAAAGGTGAAATTAAGGCAGAAATCAATAACAGGAAATAGGTTAAGTCTATACTTGGACTTCTATCCTGCCATTCCTAATCCTAAGACAGGCAAGCTGACCCGTCGAGAGTTTCTCGGTTTATATATTATGAAAAAGCCTAAGTCAGCCATTGAAAAGCAAACCTATCAAGATACCTTGAGAGTTGCAGAGCAGATAAGGCAAAAAAGAGATAATGAACTGAATAAACCAGAGGTATATAATGCCTTTGAAAAGGAACAATTACGGTTGAAGAAAATCGGAGAACAGGATTTTGTTGAATACTTCAAAGTATTGGCGAACAAACGAAAATCATCTAATCACGATAACTGGATGGCATCCCTCAACTATCTAGTTGGTTTCACTTCGGGAAAAATAAAATTTGCCAAGATAAACGAGAAGTTTTGTAATGATTTTAGAGAATACCTCCTAACAACGAAAAGCAAGCGAAGTGATAAAAATAAATTAGCCACCAATTCAGCAGTTTCATACTTCAATAAATTTAAGGCTGCTTTGAAACAAGCATATAAAGATGGTTTTTTACAAACTAATCTTAATGAGAAAATCAAGACCATAAAAGCAGCTGAGACACATCGAGAATTTCTCACCATCGAAGAACTTAACAAGTTGATAAAGACACCTTGCAATAATGTCCTATTGAAACGTGCTGCTTTGTTTTCGGCTCTCACAGGCTTGAGGTTTTCTGATATTCAAAAACTAATATGGGAGGAAATTGAGTGTATCAAGGAACAGGGATATTTTATAAAGTTCAAACAGAAGAAAACTAAAGGAGCTGAGGTTTTGCCAATATCTGAACAAGCATACAAATTACTTGGTGAAGTTGGTGAGCGAAATGATAAGCCTTTTGATGGCTTAAAATACTCAGCATATCATAATAAACATCTTTACCAATGGATAGGAGCAGCAGGGATAACAAAAGATATTACTTTTCATTGTTTTAGGCACACATTCGCAGTATTACAATTAGCTAATAATACAGACATCTATACAGTGTCTAAGTTACTTGGTCATCGAGATTTGAAGACAACTCAAATCTATGCTAAAATAGTGGATCAGAAAAAACTAGAAGCAGCAAATAAAATAAAATTAGATTTTGATGAGTGACAATAAAAACGATATGGAAGAAAATATATTTAAGCCTAAAATAGATATTAAAAAACTCCATCATATTGAGAAAAGAGGCGATCATCTATTTGTTAGTGCACAAGTATCGACTATAATAGACCCTCCCTTTAATATAAAAAGAGAAGGAAGTCGCTACCGTTCTATTAATGACCCTAGTTATCAAGGATTGATTAAAGACATTGTAGCTTTTTTAAAAGAAAAAGAAGGAGCAACGATATTCCCTTTTTGCTGTGAAGATCATATTAAATTGAGTAAAAGAAATGGTTTTAATAGGATTAATTATGGAAAGGTACGTAAAATGGTTGCTCATAAGATTATTTACACAATTGAACACATTGTTGAACATCAATATTTGTCCGACTGGTACAAAGATATAACAGACTTTATTGAATGGATCGTTCTAAGTTTTGGTGACCTGCCAATTAAATGTGGAGGTCCTCTTTATTTAGACCAATATTTTTTTATCGTAGAGTCAAGAATAAAGGATACTAAAGAGATATTACCTGATAGGAAAACTAAATTACTTGAATGGGTAGAAGAGGTGAGAATACAAGGGAAAACAGAAGGTGTAAGGGACTTCAAAGTTCTCTTTATGACTTATGACAAATGGTTAAAGATATTTCCTTTTGATATTAGTTTTTTAAATCATCTAAAGTCTAAGTTTAAAGATAAAATACCAATATTTCATGGAAAGCCAGTTTTAAACAAGTATTCAAAAAAATATAATATTAAACTACATACCAAAAGTACTTTAATAGATGCTTTGATTAACTTAACAGATATAGTTCTAAGCGAAATAAATACACTTTCCCTCTATGAAAAAGGAATACTCACAGAACCAGAAAAAATAAAACTAGAATTGATTGTAAGTGAGAGGAAATTACAATTAAATCAAGGTTATAAATCGGATTCAAAAAATACTGAAAAACAATATCGAAAAATGATAAAGAAGTGGTTTAGAGACGAAAAGAAATTTATTGATGAAATCACTCCATTATTGAATAATAAGACAGACTTAGATAAAATAGAATCGAAATCAAATAGAACAAAAAAACTTATTGAAAAAAAGTTTGAGGCAATAGATGATAATGGTTGGGAATATGCTTTCAAGAAAGAAAGTGACTTTTTTACTTTTACAAACCTTCTTTGTGATTTTTTTGAATACAAAGATTATGTTCTACCGAATACTATCATTGAATTAAAAAGAGGATGTAAAACTAAACTAGGTAAAGTTTTAGGTGAAATCCATAAGGATTTGAGTAATGAACCTAGTTTAAAAGGAGACGAAGATTTTTTTAAAATAATAAGGACTTTAAATCATTTTACCAACGAAATGGACTTGTATAAGGTATTGACTAGATAATTCCTTGAAAATCAAAACAACCCGTAAAACCCGTAAAAGCCACCTTTTAACCCGTAAAATTCAAACGTAACATTGCAAAAGAAATTAATAACAAAAATCTTTTGTAATGGAAAAAACATTGACATTCGACCAACTGCCAAGTGCAGTTAACCAGTTAAATATAAGACTGGATAATATTGAAAAAATATTACTTCAACAAAGTAAACAACAACCAACCGAACAGCCTGAACGATTTCTAACAGTTCAGCAAGCAGCAAAGTTATTAAATCTTACTGTGCCTACTATTTATGGCAAAGTACACAGAAACGAGTTACCCGTAATGAAACGGGGCAAACGACTATACTTTTCTGAAAAAGAATTAATGAAATACATTAAAGATGGTCGTAAAAAAACAAATGCTGAAATAGAAGCTGAAGCTGAAAAATATTTATCAAACAATTAATTATTTAACTAGTGCTTAGGAGATATTTAATAGAAATAAAAAAGCCCATCCTTGTGGTGAAGTGGGATAGGCATTTTTTGAAATCTCTATTAGATAAGTGCTATCTAATTTATAAGTTCTGCTATGACAAATATAAGCAAAAATAGAGCTAAGGCAAAGACAGAATTGTTAAATCCTTCATTTGACACAAGCGTTTTGACCGACAATAAAATAAAGAGTCATGTCGAGGGATTAAAAAATAAAAAAGGAAATCCTTTTCCAATAGATGTCTTTCCTAGAGCTGTTCAGGACATTATCAATGCCACCTATTCAGATTTAAATTTTCCTGTTGATTTTACAGGAGTTTCAATGCTCTATGCTGCTTCTGTTGCTATTGGTAATACGCATAGAGTGGAAGTTATGAAAGGCTATCAACAAAGTGCCATGCTCTATATAGCCATCACAGGACGCAAAGGAACTTGTAAATCTCATCCGTTAAAATTTGCCATCAAGCCATTACTTGAAAAAGATGAAGAAACTTTCAACCAGTATGAGATTGACAAAAAGGAGTATGACATGATTATGGGCTTTTCTAAACAAGAACTAGCTCAGTCAGGTTTAGATGAACCCGTAAAACCATCTTGGCGAAAATTCTTACTAACTGACTTTACACCTGAAGCTCTAGTAGGAGTACACAAGTTTAATAAAAAAGGGATAGGTGTATATGCTGATGAAATGGCAAGTTGGTTTAAAAACTTTAATCGGTACAACAAAGGAAGTGAAATGGAATTCTGGTTAAGTGCTTGGAGTGGTAGTTCTATCAACATTGACCGAAAAACATCGGATCCTATTCTGATTCCCTTGCCTTTTATATCAGTCATTGGTACAATTCAAAATGAGTTACTTGATGAGCTTGCTAAAGGTAATAGGGTAGATAATGGCTTTATCGATAGAATACTTTTTGCAATCCCTGATAACTTGAAAAAACATTATTGGAGTGAAACAGAACTCAATCCAATAGTTTTTGAGAACTGGAAGAATATTATTTCTAGGCTAATTAATATACCTATAAAAGAAGAAGGGAGTAAAGTTATCCCTCAAGTCTTGAGATATACTGAAGAAGCTAGAAAATTAATCTTTAAGTGGCAAAGAACTAATACAGATGAAAGCAATAAACCCGAAAACGAAGCTATAAGTGGCATGTATAGTAAGTTAGAAATGTACGCTATTAGATTCTCATTGATACTTGAAATGATGAGTCTTGCTTGTGGTCAAAGTGATGGTGAAGCAATTGGAATTGAATCAGTCAAAGGTGCAATCAAGTTAATTGACTATTTCAAGGCTTCAGCAATTAAAGTGAACGCTATCATATCAAATAGTAGCTCATTGGATAAACTTCCTAAGAATAAGCAAAACTTTTATGAAGCATTACCTGAGATAGTCAAGACTAAAGATGCTATCAAACTGGCTTCTAAATTCAATATCCAAAACAAAACGGCAAAGCGGTTTTTAGGAAATAAAAGCCTGTTTTTAAGGATAAGGCATGGAGAATATGAAAAACTACTTTAAAACTTATTGAAATGGATGAACAATATAGATATTCATTAGAACGAGGAAGTAAAAAACACAATTGCCCGAGTTGTGGAAAAAGAACCTTTGTCAGGTATATAGATAACAAAACAGATGATTATGCAGGTGAGGAGTACGGTATTTGTGATAGAGCAAATAATTGCGGCCATAAGGCGTATCCCTCATACAAAGGAAAATCAAAAAAGGAAAGTATTATCTATAAGGTCAAAGATGATGCTGAAGGTAAAAACCTAATTGTCATCGAGTTTGAATATGACAAAAATATTGTGACCTCGCTGAAGAAGATTAATGGAGTTTTATGGAATAAGGATAAAAAATATTGGCAGATAGAAAGTAAAGTCATTACTGAAACTCTTAGAAGATTTGCTAAAACGAACAACTTCACAATATCAGAGCATAAAACCAAAGTCATCAACAAAAAGAAACGCTTTCTTCCTAAAATAGTACTTGAACGAACACTCAAGAATTATGAGTACAATGCCTTTATTCAAAATCTCTTGAGTAATGTTTCATTCCCTTTTGATGGCTCAGACATAGAGCAAATTATTAGCTTATATTACTTAGGAACGATAAAAGACGGGTATTATTCCAATGCCATTACCTTTCCATTTATTGACCAATTTCTCAATGTACAAGCAATACAATTAAAACAGTTTGATAAAGAGAATCGCACTAAAAAAACAGGCTTTATTCATTCAATGGTAAAAAGTCATTTAAAGAGGGAAAAGAAACCCATTCCTAGATGGCTTGAGGAATACTCTAATAATGATAATTTTGTTGGTTGCCTTTTTGGAGAACACCTATTAAGCCGATATCCTAATAATCCAATTGCACTTGTGGAAGCTCCCAAAACTGCTATCTACGGGACATTATATTTTGGCTTACCTGACAATCATGAAAACTTCCTTTGGTTGGCTGTATATAGCCTTAAGTCATTGAAATGTGAAAAATGTAAAGCCCTCACTAATAGAGATGTAATATTATTTCCTGATGCTTCAGTAGATGGTGAGGCTTTTAAATTGTGGAGCAAACGAGCTGAAGAACTCAATGACTATATCCCTTCCTCAAACTTTGAGGTATCCAACCTATTAGAAAAATATGCAACAGATGAAGAAAAGAAAAATGGCGCTGACTTGGCTGATTACTTAATCTTCAGAGATTGGAAAAACTACAGAAATGATCAATCAGTACCAATTGAGCAAGCTCAAGAAATAGAACCCATTTCAAGCTTCTTTTTAACGAAAGATTTCAATATCGACACTTCACTTGACGACACTTCATTTGATGAATTATTTAACGAGATAGTACAGACACCAACCGATGAAAACGACCAGGAACGTCAGGAGCTGATCCGATGGTTTGAAGTTCGTACAATTCCACAAATCAAAATCAAGTTAGATGTTGCTAGTGAGATTCAAGATTTGTCGAAATACACCAAAAGATTGATTTCAGTATTTCAGACTTACAAGCAGGGAAAGATGTATGATATTTACCTGAAGAAATTACAATTCGTTCAATCCAAAATCAGAGAATATGAAAAAAACAACCAAGCATTAAGGCAAATGCCTTCTACCTAAATCACCATAATAGTTCTTAGAACTTGCTGCCCTTATTAAGTTGCAAGCAATAAAAAAGCCCATCTTTTGGAGAAGACAGGCAATCAATTTTTACGCTCACTACAGCTTACAACAAATATAAGGAAAAATAAAGTTTAACAAGTCTAAGATTTAGACGACTAAAATCGGTTATTATGGAATTACATGAAATCACAAGTATCAAAGCTCTAAACGAGTACATCTTCCAACAAAAGCTACAAGATAGCAGTTTACCCCCTCACGCCATCCCTAAGCCTAGATATTCAGAAAAGGACACAAACGCTTTGACTAAGGCAATCATTACTTATATCAAGCTGCATCCACTTTGCGAAGCATGGAGAGTGAATAATACTGGCGTGTATGACACACATACCCAAAAGTTTAGAAAGTCCAACACACGCAAAGGAATAGCGGATATTTCGGCAGTAAGAAACGGTCAAGCATGGCAAATTGAAATCAAAAAAGGTAAAGACCGATTAAGCATTGACCAAATCAAGTTTAAAGCTGATGTTGAAAAAGCTGGAGGGATTTATTTCATTGCTCGGAACTTTGCCAAATTCGTTATCTTCTGGCGAAAGAATTACTTTATTGAACAACCAGAAATCTTACAATTTGGATTTAAACTTGGCTAAGGTATAAAGTGGATCCTCATTGGTCATTTTCTTATCATCTTAAATCAAAAAACATGAACAATAAAAATAAAATTGAATTCCTGAAGCGAGAAGAAATTACACTCCCTGAAAGGGAAGAAGTGAAACTCGATGAAGTTGACATAGATAAATTAACTCGACTTCCTGAAATAGACATGGATGAGCTGAATCGCCTTCCTGATGTCAACATCAAAGAAGTGAAGCTCCTTGAAGTAGATATTGACGAGCTGACACGCCTTCCTGAAGTTGATATGAACAAGGTCATTCCTATCCTTGAAATTGAAGATAACAAGGATGATAGTTAGTTCATTTCATTTCACTTGGTTCGGTGCGAAAGTCAATGCTGTGAAAGAACTATTGGGTTATCCTAGCTTTGAAGTTACACAAATAGTAATTACCATTTCTGTAAAATAAAAAAGACTCACTAAAACTAGTAAGCCCTTTTCCTTAGCATAAAAGCTAATGTTGCAATACAAATATAGGTATATTTTTTTGTTAGATAAAGCATACATAAAACTATAAAGCTACATTTTGTGACTGATATAAGTAATTATATCTTGATATTTAAACACAGTTTTTTTAAAAAAACATAACATTATAGTACGGTGACATTCTTTTTTTAAATTAATTAATGTCACTCTTTTTTTACATGTCACAAACGAAGGTGAAAGAAATATTTTATATTGTATCAACTCCAAAGGTATAAAAGCTAATGTTGCGTTTTCTTTTCTCCTTTGGGTTATTATTTTCTAATCTTAAAATGATAAACTTATGGAGGAAAAGAAATCCCGCCCAAGTTTTCATTTTTCTTATGGTGACTTAAAACTTGAAATTAAAGACTATCCAGCATGGACTTTGATTATAGTTTTAATGATTATCAATATCACTTTTTTAGTTTTCAAGGTGATATAGTCACAAGGCAAATGAAAATTTTAGGCCCTTATTCACTAAGTTGAGTGAGGGCTTTTTATATAACTATAATTGATTAAATCAACAAAAATTGTTATATTAGGTAGATGAGAATATTGTCATTTGGTGGTGGAATTGACCCAGTTATAGGTGGATAAAAATAAACGATTATGAAAGATTTTATTTATGGTGGTGGAATTATTCCAGTTATCGGTGGCTAAATAATAACTATGAAAATTTCATACTACGTCGGTGGAGTTGTTCCAATTATTAGCGGTTAACAGCTCCCAATATTTAAAAATGTGTAACGAGGACCAATTCACACCCCCTCATATAAAAGCCCCAAATACTAAGCTAAGGCTCAAGGATTAAAATATGTTGCGATATGTTGCGCCAAATTAGGCATCACTATTTATCATCTTCCACCAATAAAATACTATTCAAGACCCTTTCTCTCACTTCTGGGGAGACTACGCATTTTGTGTTTAGGCAGTCAAGTGTTAATATGTATAAATTAAGTAAATCAGTAATTTCTTTTATTAGACGAGGAGGTAAAGCCTTGTATGATGTATACTTGAATTTAAAAATATAGGATAGCTCTCTGGGGGAAAGACTTAAATTTATTATCTCATATCTTGAATAAAGATTAGATATTTTATTATATCCCATAAAGATGTTTTTACTTATTTTACTTATTTTATAAGAAAGTGAATTAAACCTTCTTTTTACAAGAGTAGAATAAACACAAGCAACTCTTCTAATACTTTCTGTATATTTAACCTTTACGTCAAATAAATAACTATTGGTTTCTTTTATAAATAATCTTAGGTCACTTGACTTGTTAATCATGTCAAAACTTCTTTTTATTAAACTAAGAATTATATTATCTGCATTCTCTGACATTTCAGTAAGCAGTAAAAACACCTCTCTCCAGTTATCTTTTAGCGAAAAACGCCTCACTATTTCACTCACTATTTCATTTCTATTAACTATATAAATTGCTGTAAAATATTCTTGAAAACTAAGGTGAGCAAAGGAGTAAATTCGTTTGGCTCTAGGTACAAAGATAGCGTGTTGTGAGGTTATCTCATTTAGAATATCAATTCCTATAACATCACTATCAATAAAATTAAGCTTCTCAATATACTTTTCAATTTGGCTACATAAGTCGCGCTCTTTGAAAAAATATTTATTGCCCTTGAAATTGTTATATGCAATTTCAGAAAGCATAGACACTTTTCTTTTGACAGATAACTCTTTATAGGCTGTATCTCTTTTTATTCGTCTGCTTGAGTCCCATTTTTTTAAGAGGGTATTTATAGCACTCTCATAAAGCTCTGACCGACTAGGAGGAAATCCATAATTTTCATCAAACTCAATACAAAGGAGAGTAAGCAACAAAGGCACTTGAGCCATTTCTTTAAGTGGTTTAGAATCTTTTATTTGCTTTAAACATTCTTGCCCCGTTTCTTTGTCCTTCTTGAACCATCGGTTAATAAATCGTTCAATTTGTTCGTCATTGAAATCCGCAACCTCAATGTCAGAGAATTGAGGGAAGTAATGATTGTAAGCAGCTACTCGACAGCTCACAATGAATTGATTGTTGCTATACTTTTTAGTGACATCTTTAATCTCTCCAATCACTCGGTCTAAATTCGACTCGCTGACTTCATCCAATCCATCTAAAAGCAAAAGACATTTACCATTAGAAAGAAGCTGTTCAATAAAACTATCCGCTTCAGGTAAGCCACAAATATCGAATTGATGAGCAATAAAGGTCATTAAGTCCATTCCTTTCTCAGAGTATTCCTTCAAACTCACAAACACAGGCAATTTTCTATCCTTGATTTTGACTTCTTCATTCAAACTAGCAATGGCAAGGTATTTCAAAAAAGTCGTCTTTCCTGCTCCTGGTTTACCTAGTAAAATAAATTTTTGAATATCATTGACCACCTCAATCGCTTCTTTGGTTTCTCGCTTCTTTCCAAAGCTGCGATGTACAAAGTCAAACTTACTTTCCAAGTCCTTGAGGTCAGCTCTTTTAAATGCTGTCACTTCTTCTAGGACGTCCACTCGAATATAAAGCGAAGTCAAAGGTACAGGCTCCGACATTCCCAACACCCGAATAAAATTATAATTTTCAATGAGCTTTGAAGCGTATTTTTTAGCCTGTAAGCCAAAGAAATCTTTTTCTTTTTGCCTTGTGTCCATCCTTTTATGCCCTTGTAGCCCTCTTTTACAAGGTTAGAAAGAAAATCCGTTGCTAACTTGCCCTCGTTAATGTCAATGTTTGGAATGTCCATAGTTTTTACTTTTGAATTACTACTCCCAATTTCCACTTTTAAGGTTAGAAAACAAAATAATCAAATATATTCTTTTTGTTATTTGTGGGGATTTTGCTAGGTTTGGGGAAATAACTTAAAATATATTAAATGAGTTTTTTCCAAAGTAATGTTGATGAGATAGATAAAGTATATGATAAATTAGAAGCTATCGAGAAAACGTTTGGTTTCTATGGAGTCGTAATAACGATAGTGATGGGGTTTTTGACGATACTTGCAGCTATTTATGTTAAAAACTTTATAAAAAATTATACCAAATCAATATTTAATCAATCCCTAGCTAAAACTCAAGCTAATTTATTAGATAAGATTGGGAAGAAATTGATAAGCCAAAAAGGAGAAATTGAAAAAGAGATAACAGGATTAAAAGGAGAGATTGATAAAGAAGTTAGTCAAATTCAAAGTAATTTGAATTTAATTTTTAACCAAAGAAATAATTTTTTGAATTTAAAAAGAGAGGCTTTAATAGACTTCTATACAAAAGTCCTGAGATGGTTTAATAAATCTGGACACAAAAATAATATAAATTTGAATTCAGAT
>JAHDBJ010000035.1 GCA_020630435.1 Saprospiraceae bacterium | reverse complement strand
TTTTATTTTTCATTTATTGATTAAAAGCTAGTTAGCTTATGCGTAAGTGCAATTTCATTATCAATATAAACAGAAAGCAAATAATTGCCTGCTGCTAAATTTCCTAAATCAATTGTTTCTTTCAAACGATTGGTTCCCACTTCTAATTTTTTTTGCAAAACCTGTTTTCCATACATATCATGTATCAAAATCAATGCTCTTTTGGGTATAGTTGTTAGTTTTAAATCAATCGTCAATTCTGAATGATTAATCAATGGATTTGGGTAAATTTTATTAGCATGAATTAATTTTGGATTGACTACAGCGGTTGGTTGATAATCAGGGTCAAAGACCCAGAGTTGATTGATTTCATTTGTCGTTGCCATAAAAAAGAGCAAATCGCCAACTTGCATATATTCACCAGGATTGCTCCCCTCTTCTCCTTGATTGACATCTACCAATAAACTTGTTCCCTCTGCTGTACCATCACTGACAAATATTTCTCTACCATTTTCACTACTATAGCCCGATAAAACCAATTGATTGTTATATACATTTACATCATAAATACCTCCAACACCATCAGAAGAAGTATAAGGCGTTAGAACCACTTCTGTACCTGACAATGTGCCGTCTGTAGATTTCATTCCACGATTCCAATTGCCGTCTTGGTAAGAGAAATATACTTTATTATTAAATACCGTCAGCGCTCTAGGATTAGAATAATACGATTCCTCGTTTAATTTAACAGTACCTGCTACAGTACCATCTGTAGCGTGCATTTCGTAGGTTGTTCCCGACGGTGCTCCTTCTTCTCTGAGAATAAAAAACATTCTATTATTAGCAAATACAAAATTACGATCAGGTGCTCCAAAAGCTGGATAATCATAAACCTCAAGCATCTTTGTACCTTCAGAGGTACCATCGCTTACAAATAGCGTATAAGGCTCATTTGTAGGATGATAAAAAAAGTACATTTTTTGACCATCCGATTTCATGTATACCTCTTTACCAAACTCACTTCCTCCATCATATAGCTTATGAAAAGTAGTCGTATTGGCAGCAGTACCATCACTTTTTCCTAGCATTTTCCCATCGTCCATGCTTGCAATAAAAAATAAGTCATTATCGGTTCCTCCTATCCCTACAATCCCACCAAAGTCCGATGTAAACAACTTAGTCGTTGTTCCTGTAGAAATATCTATTTTCATCAAATCTTCATCATTACTTCCATCTACTTTTATAGCATAATATAAATCATCTCCCCAAAGCGTTGGATGGTATATACTTTTTGTTGTTGTTAATAATGAAACCAATTCATTACTTCCCGAAGAAAGTACTGAAAGGTGAGAATTCTCTCCCCTTATTTCTTCAAAATACCAAGCATTTGATGTTGAACCAATCAAACTAATTTCCGTCTGATCTTCGGGGCTAATTTGCACCGTTCCTTCTGCTGTTCCATCCGAAACCCATAGTATATATTCATCATTCGATTCATCAAAATAAACCAATCTATTGTCTAATGCACCTAATAGTTTTGCATCATTAGAAATGCCATTTTCAGCAAGGTTGTCTAAGACAGGATAAGCGCCCTGTGCTTCTAAATTACCCTCTAAAAAGAACAACGTTACTACGAATAGTAACAAAAAACGTTTTGTAAAATTTATCATATTTTTGATTTTGCGAATTAAAAATCACAAATATAATGTTATATTATTTTTCGCAAAATATTTTATTCCTATTTTTTAAAAACCACAACAATAAATACACTTTCAAACTAATAAAAAACATCTTGAATCAGAATGTCAAAAAACGAAAATCTTAAAAAACAAGTTTATCAAAAATTGTTAGAGCATATTGATGAAAAAATAGTGCAATCAAAAAAAGCGATAGAAGGCATTGTAGAATCAAGAAACAATGAAACCAAAAGTAGTGCTGGAGATAAATTTGAAACGAGTCGAGCGATGATGCAAATTGAACAGCAGCGCAACGAACTACAGCTTCATAAAGCTCTCCAATTGCAAAAAGAACTCTTAGCAATCAATATTGAGAATGAATCAAATACAATCGAAGTTGGAAGTTTAATTATCACGAATCAAGGCAAATATTTTCTATCTATTGGCATGGGAAAAATACAAATTGACACAGAAAAAATTTATGCTATCTCATTAGCATCACCTATCGGAAAAATATTGCTTGGCAAGCAAAAAGGAGCAAAAGTTGAATTCAGAAATCAAGAGGTAATTATTGAAGATCTTATCTAAAAACTCTACTTTAAAAATACATTATCAATATTTATATACAAACATGAGTCATCCCTAAAACTCTGGATGACTCATATTATATAATAAAATACTATATTGAGTTTATAAGCTTGCTGAAATGATATTTTTACCTATACCTGAAATCGTATTACAGTTATTATCTCCATATAAACGTAAATAAGTATTGATCTTATCTCCATAAAAAGTTAAATTAGAAACAACTAATTTGCCATTAGAAACTCTTGCCCTCAATAAATACCTTCCCTCATCATTAGATGTCACACCAGACGCACAGACATAATAATATTGTCCATTTACTCTTAGTTTAAAGTAGTCTATTAAATAAGCTTCCATACAGCCTCCTAAATAATTGCTAGTTCCTGTAGTCGAAACTGGCCAAAATGAAGAAATTCCTGAGCAAGAGTTTGATTCATCTGAATGATTGCTGCATGTTCTTAAATGAGTTGTCGACAAAAATGATTTTTCAAATTCTGATGTCGGTTGATAATTCTCAAGTTTCATTAACGATTCTAATTCGCTCATCGATGTTATCTGCTCAATGTCAATAGGAATATCTGTAGTTTCCTTTAATTCTATATCTTCTTTAGTACAAGAAGTAAGAACAATAATGAACATTAGTGATATTCCTAAAAGAGATTTTAAAGTTTTCATAATTTTTAATTTTTAATTAAAAAATAATACCTACTCTATTAGGGCTTTTCGGTTTCCGCCATTTAAAACGTTTAAAGTGACTTTTCTTCAAGTCAATAGTTTCGATAATAATATCTTATTACATTTTTATAGTATAGTATATCACACCATACGTAACCGAAAAAAATATCTTTTATGAAAAATTATCTAAAATACTGGTAGGTATTTATACTAGAGTATCTAGAAAACTAATAATGCCCATTAAACAGATTAACATAAAATAGAAGTTCAAGAAGCAATGAAATAAAACCAAAAGTATTACCAGAGATAAACTTGAAACAAGTCGAACAGCAATGTAATAATATTGAGAATATCACTTCATATAAAAAAATTATATAAAAAGGTAACATATTTATTAGTTGTAAAATATAGAGGAAAATAAATATGTTCTGCCAAAGAAACCATTAATGTTAATTTTTAAATTTTAATTATGAAAAAGATATTAGTAGGTATCGTTATTTTAACTATTTTTTTCCTGTCTAGTTGTCAAAAAGAAGATATTGGCAAATCAAATCAAACCATAGAATCAAGGTTGAAATTTGATACTGCGGATCAATTTAATCAGTACTACAAAGAATTAAGTCAATTTTATACAAAAGAAGAATTGACAAATTGGGCTGAAAATAAAAATTACAACTCTTATTTACGGTATGAAACTGAAGATAATGAATTGCCCTATTCGGATATTTTTAAAACCTTAATTAACTGGAATAAAGAATTTGAAATTGGTGAAAATATTATTTGGTTAAACGAAGGAATAATGTACGCTATTCCTAAGTCACAAGAAAACGAAATAGAACAACTTAAACTAAATCCTAATCAACTGGAAGCTATTGGAGATATTGTACCAATACAAGAAAACAACTCTAATAGAACAACTCGATTTTGTGCAGGGAAACGAGATTCAAGACATCAAAGAGAATTTCACCAATATTCTTATCAACCGTGTGGAGGAAGTTTTTCTAACACAACGGGAAAACGAAAATATGTACATGAAGTTTTGAATGAATCGTTTTCTTTTTATGGCGCAAGGTATTCAAACTTATACTTGAAAGTAAAACTAGAATATAGATATAGAAACAGAAAATGGAAATCAGCAGGGGAGCACAGAAAAATTGATATAAATGTTTATGGAGATTTTCAAGTAGTAGGAGAAACCCATTTCTTTAATATTAATGGATCTTTCGATTGTTCTAGAGATGTAACAGCATTGATAGTCTCTCACCCTCCATATTATTCTGCTTCTTATTACTGTTTTGATCTATATATGGCAGGAGCAATTACTCAACAGATAAAAGGAGATTCTTATATAAATCGATGGACATCATCGGGTAGTTTCTCAAATCCTCTCTGGTAATACATTGCAAAAATATAGATTTAAATAACCCTATTTTGTTTTGTCGAATGCTTCGAAATTGCTTTTTCCATTCAATAACGATAAATTAAAATAGGGTTATTTTTCTTGACCTTAAACTATAATCTGAACGTAGTTTCCTTGATTTCTTTTATTCTATATTTCTTCATCCAATTCATTTTCAAAATATCTAGCCATTTATCTCAATTTTCGAGTAAATTTGAAAAGTATCTTATCCCTTCCTACCTTTACATAAAAAACAAACTATGGCAGCATATCAACCAGAATCCTATTGGTCGGAAGTCGCTCATCGGATTAAGGCAAGACAGGAGGGAAATGTCATTGCGGGTGATGATGAGCCTTATTATCATTATAAGCGACAACGCTTCCTTGAAATGTTGCAAAAGGTTGATTTTAAGGATAAAAAAGTACTAGAGGTAGGCTGTGGTCCAGGCGGAAACCTACTCTTTGTGGATAAGCTACAGCCAAAGCAACTCGTTGGAGCAGATATTTCAAAAAGTATGCTAGAATTGGCAACTAGCAATCTAAAAAACAAATCCATACAGCTTTGCAAAACGAATGGCAAGACGCTTCCCTTTGAGGATGATTATTTTGATATTGTTTTTACAGCTACGGTTTTACAACACAATACCAATGAACAAATGCTAAAAGATTTACTAGCAGAAATTTGTCGTGTGTCTAGCCATCAAGTCATTCTTTTTGAAGAAACCAACACGCAAATCTCAGGCACAGAATTAAGGCTTGGTCGTCCTGTCAAATATTACGAAACTATCGTAGAAAAACATGGCTTCAAACTAGCTGTCTCTCCTGAATACATTAATATTCAAACCAGTTATTTGGTATCAGGCACAATACGTAAAATCTTCAATTCTTCTTCTAGAAAGGAAGGTGAAAAGCCGAGTAAAGTTGCCACCTTTTTACAAAAAATAGCTTTACCGATTACTAAACCCCTAGATAAAATTTTTACAACAAAAAAAGATTTAACAACTATGGTGTTCCAACGCTCTACGCTCCTAACCAATGCTTAAAGGCTTTCACCTTATCTCTTGCTACTATTGTTTCTTGTTCTAACTTCGGCTTCAGCTCCAACTTCATCCGATTATTAAAGTAATTATGAATTTTTAAAATCGACTGGATGTGAAGAATCTGCTTCCGATTGATACGAAAAAAATGCTCAGGGTTTAACTGTTCACTCAATTGATTTAGTGTATCATCATACACATAGCTCTTCCCCCCTACTGTAACAACAAACGTAACACTATCCTCCGAGTAGAAATAAGCAATTTCGTCAGAGAGTAAAAAGGTATATTTATCCCTATTTTTAAGAAGAAAGCGTTCCTTATATTTTTTATTAAATTGTACCCCTTTTAGCAAAGTCGTCAAGGATGACAAATCAGGTTGTATAGACGCTTTATTCATCTTCTCATACTTCAGAATGGCTTTTTGCAATTCTTCTTCATCAATAGGTTTTAACAAATAGTCAATGCTATTCACTTTAAAGGCTTTGAGCGAATATTGATCATAAGCAGTCGTAAATATAATTGGAGACTCTATTTCTACTTCTTTAAAAATAGAAAAACTAATACCATCAGCCAGCTGTATATCCATAAAAACCAAATCAGGATGGACATGATTTTGAAACCATTCGACCGACTCTTCCACATTGTCAATCACGGCTAAAATTTCTAGTTCCACCATCACTTTTTCTAGCAAGCTTTGTAATCGCCTTACAGCATGGTACTCATCTTCAATTATCAATACATTCATATCAATATTTTTTCTCATCAATTAAAGGAATACGAACTATAAACGCTTGTCCTTCAGAAATTACATCTACTGGCTTGTCCGAAAAATAGGCAAACCGTGATTTAATATTTTGTAGTCCCACACCTGTTGAGGGCATTTGTTGATTCTTAGGTCTCAAATTATTTTTAACCACTAAATTATGATTGGCATCTACATAGACTTCTATCGTTAAAGGGTATTTACTAGAAATTACATTGTGCTTAATGGCATTTTCAAATAGGATTTGGAGCGATAAGGGTAGTAGGTATTTTTCCAAGTGATAATCGCTAATTTCTATATGGACATTCAGATTGTTCTTAAATCTTTCTTTTTGTAAAAAAACATAGGATTCAATAAATTTCAATTCCTCTTTTAACGTAATTAAATGATGTTCTCTTTTTTCTAAAATATATCGATAGACATCCGATAACTTCTTGAGAAAGGAGGTCGCCAAGTCTTTATCTTCATGAATAATATTCATCAAGGTATTCATGCTATTGAATAAAAAATGTGGATTAACTTGATTTCTTAGCCCTTGCAATTCTGATTTGATATGCTCTTGTTTTAAAGTTTCTTGTTTTAAAAGATTTCTTTGGTTTTGCTGGTATAAAAATATTCCTTCATAAATCGACAAGAAAAAAAACGTTACAAAATAACTCGCTATAAATCCTTGTATTGGTTCATAGTTTTGTTTAGGTGGAAAATTCAATAAAACTTCTAAAATATAGTGGACAATATTGCCTGCGATTGCACCATAGACAACTACAAAAATCACTTGATAAACTATCCTTCGGCGAGTATATTTAAATTCAGGTAATCGTTGACGAATAAATAAAATAAACCAACGTACCCCCAGCCACATTGTCGTTGCAAAGATGAGTGCCTCTAAATAATCCCAAACATAGGCTTCAAAATTCTCATTGTGCAACCAATCATAGGTCGAAAACGTAATCGGTATAACAAAGCCAAGCGACAGCACTCCGAAGAAGAATAATTTAAAATCGTCGAAGCCCAAATATTTTACACGCTCGGCTTTATTAGAAAATGGCATAGTTTATTTTTAAAATTGAATTCTATACATAAAATCAGGAAAGAATCCAACTTGATTTACTTCATTCACCTCGTTTGTCAAACGGTTATATCTCCTAGTGAAGATATTCTTATTATTCGTTACGTTTTGAATATCAAAATAAAAATGATGCGACAGATTTCTTTTCTTACTATTCAATTTAATTCCAAATTTCACATCCCATCTAAAGTACGGATTAAAACGCTCCCTAAAGGCATTTGCATCATCCAAAACTTCTCGCCCGATGCTTTGAGAGGCTTCTAGGTTAATAGGTGTATAGTATCTGCCTCCTGCAGTTGTCAATTTAGTATCGAAAGTTAAGGCATTTCGCTTATCCTTTCCAATTTTCAGCTCTTTTCCTGCTAAAATATTTAAAACATATTGATTATTAAAGGCGGTATTTCGTTCTACACCATCACTTCCTTTATATTTGGAATCATAGACCGAAGCAGTTAACAATCCATAAAATCCTTTACTAAAAAACTTCTCTAGCGTGAATTCAACACCGTAGTTGAATCCTGTTCCTTCGTTCACTAGATTGATTTTGTCGTCTGCAAAAACAAAATCTGCTCCTTCGTTTAAAGTAGAAAAACTACTCGGCGTAGATTCTACAGGTACTTTGTCAATGTATTGATAATAGGCTTCTATTTTCGCTCTCCAACTATCTCCTAGTTTACTATCATAACCTAGTACAAAATGTTGGCTTCGAGCAGCTTCTAAGTTAATATTCGATTCTTCAAACACCCCTTCTGAAGTTTCTGCTCTAGCTAACAAAATTGGTAACGGTATTGTCTGATTATGTATGCCATATCCTAGACTAATGGTATTTTTATCATTGACATGATAATTTAATGCGAGGCGAGGCTCTATGGCAAAATCATCATTTAGTGTAAGTATTTGTGTGTGTAAACCTGCATTAATCGTAAATGACTTATTGAGTTTATACTGCGTTTGTACATAGGCTTGTCCTAGTAAGGTATTGTCTTTAAATTCATAAACGGTTATCCAATCTGGAGTAAACTCTCTAGTTCTATTTGATAAATCATACTGAAATTCTTCTAGTAAAATTCCTGCTTTAGCTGTCAATTTTGCATTAAATTTTCGGTTAACAAATGAGGAAAAAGAAAAACGATATTCAGCATTATTCGCTTCTTGAAGCCTTTTGATGGTTTGTTCTGGTGTCCCCAAATCAAAATAACGATCGCTATCAAATTTATTAATACTTGTAGAGCCAGAGAGTATCGTTCTCAAATACGTTTTATCGTCTACTATAAGATTGTGTTTAATCCCTACAACACCAAAGCCTGATCGGGCGTAAGAATCCTCATCTATTGCCGCAAAAAGATCATTTTCGTCTACTTCATCGTGTAAAAAATCTATATCGCTCCGTCCTCCAATTCCAAATAAAGAAAATTTTCCAAACTTAGAATTTCCAAAATTGATATTAAACGAAATATCTTGATAATTCGGCGTTGCATTTGTTCCGATCGGTAAACCAAGGCTTGAGGCTAAACCGACAAAAGAGTATCGTGCAGCAACCAAATAGGATGCCCCTGTTTCCTTATTGATTGGTCCTTCTGCTAGTGCTTCTATCCCACTAACTGCACCAAGCTGAAACATAAATTCATGTTTATCTCTATTGCCACTTCTCAATCCCAAATCGAATACACCTGCCAAAGCATTCCCATATTCCGCAGGGAAAGCACTCGTCATAAAATCCGAATTCTTTATCAAGTTCGGATTTAAGGCACTAACGGGACCTCCTGTTGTTCCTGCGGTAGAAAAGTGATTGGGGTTAGGGATAGGAATCCCCTCTAGTCGCCATAATACGCCAGTAGGTGAATTTCCACGAATGACAATGTCATTCCTAGCATCATTCGCCGTAGAAACGCCTGCAAAATTAGCGGCTAATCGCCCTATGTCGCTTCGACCACCCGAAAATCGATTCACTTCCTCTACACTAAATGTCCTAGAAGAAATTGTAGCCAATTCATTTTGTGCTTTGTCTTTTTGGACTTCGGCGGTAATGACGATTTCATTTAATTCTTCAATATTTTCTTCTAAACCTATTTCTAGAAAAACTTCTTTTCCAGCAGTCACTTCGATATTGGGTAAGCTAATGCTTTCGTATCCAATATACGAAACGACTAAAGTATGTCTTCCTAGGGGTACGCCTATTATTGAAAAATTACCATCAATATCTGTTGTAACACCTGTAACTGTATTCATACTCGCTACTTCTACCGTAGCACCAATAAGTGGCATTTCTGATTGTTTGTCGATAATGGTTCCTTTAATATTTTGTTGTGCAAAGACCATCGTTATAAAAAACAATCCAATAAATATAAAAGGGATTCTTAATTTCATAATGGTATGTGTTTTATTTTTGAAGTGGTATAAGAATTATTTTGTAAACTCAATTTATTCCGCAATTGAATAATGGATAAGACGTGCATAAATATGGCGGAAGGCATAAAGAATGCAGGCAATAATAGATATGGAAATTGTATAAATTCTTGTGATATTGTCGCATTATTCCAGAAGGAAGACATATAGAAAGAAGTGATAAAAGTAAAGGCTGCAAAAGCAACTACTCCTATTCCAATAACATTCCATAAGATTAGTTTTTGTATGGAGGCTTTTTTAGAATAATAAGCATAATATCCTACAAATATCGCCGATATACCCAATAGCACATCATAGTTTGCTCCTTCAAAAGTAACCTGAATAGGTAGTATTCCTTTTAAAAATGTAAAATAGAAAAGTACTTCAATGAACGCCCTAAAGCTCTGGTAGGCTATCGGAATATGAATCGGTATTGCATTTAATAAAGCATGGTTTCTATTTTGATATAAAAATATCCCTGTAAATAAAAACAATGGAAAAATCATCATTAAAGGCAATCTTGGTGGTAGGGAAGTATCGCTATAAAATCCTGTTTTAAAAATAAAAAACTGTACGATCAACCACGTAAAAATTCCTCCTAAGGTGATCGCTATAAGTCTTTTCCTTTTGGTCAATGAGACTTTGTTTGTCTTCATTGTGCTATTCAATGTCCATATAATTATGGCGAGTAACACAATTAAAAGTAAGGTATAAGATAATTCCAACATACTTAACTCAGATTTAATTTAATGCCTTTCAAAACAAAAGACAATACAAAGTTATGGTCGGCATCAAACTTGCGAAACCTAAAAAATCTGAATCGTTATAAAACTTGTTGAATTGTTATTTTTGAGTATTGAACTGTTCGGTTAAAACAGCTTCATAATGACACATTTGAACATGGTGTAAATAAAGAATAGGAATAGTAGAATTTTGAAGATACCAAGAAAGGAAATGGGGGGTTTAGAGTGCGCTCTATTTTGGGCATTTAGTTTTTTAGATGTCCGAAGTTTTTCACAATGTTTTTTTCCTCCGAGTTTACACGCATTTTTAAGGCATTTATTAAAAGCGACTTCTTCCGCAAACTCTTCATCTTCCATGCGTTTGTCAAAAAGCACTTGTTCATCATCGGTCAGTTTACCGAAGAGATGTTTTTCAATGAGATACAAATCTTTTGCACTAATTGCCATTAAAATAATTTAAATCTGTGTTAATTGCTGTATAGGTATAAACACATTTACTTCAAGTTAGTTGAAATTGGCTTCATTTTTTTCACATACAAATCCAAACAAACATTATCTCGCATCTTACTTTTGACCAATATTTATCAAAAAATTAACCCGTATCAGAGATTAAATATTGGAAATATTAATTATGTTTGTAGTTTACGATTTCATGGTTTGGAACACACCAAAATAAAATTATAATGAAACAAATCAACTTTATCCTTTTACTACTCTTACCTTTTTTGGCCGTTGCTCAATTTCCTGACACTTTCTCAGATGGGGATTTTACGAATAATCCAGCTTGGTCAGGAAATACAGATAACTTTATTGTAAATGGTAGCGGTCAATTACAGTTGAATGATGCTGATGCATCGCATACCATATCGTACTTATCGACACCTGCGAGTACTCAAGGGATGACGACTTGGGAGTTTTATACCATGCTAGACTTTGCTACTTCTGGTTCCAATTATGCCCGATTTTATTTATCTTCCGATAACAGCGATTTAAGTGCGGGGCTGAATGGTTATTATGTACAAGTTGGAGGAACGAGCGGTTCGACAGATGCCTTAACTTTAAAACGTCAAACCAATACCTCTTCTTCTACCTTAATTACGGGTACAGCAGGAGCAGTAGGGGGTGATCCCGTACTGGCTAGAGTTCAAGTAACTAGAGATGATGCTGGTAATTGGGAATTATTAGCTGATTATACTGGTGGAACAGCCTTTAATTCAGAAGGAACAGCTAATGATAACACCCATCCAATGGGAACTTATTTAGGTGTGTATTGCAGATATACAAGTAGTAGAAGTGACTTAATATTTTTCGATGATATTAACGCTGATCCATTATTTACAGATACTACTGCCCCGAACCTACTTACTGCTTCTATTGAATCTGCAACAGAAGTAACTTTAACTTTTGATGAACCAATGGATGCCGCTAGCGTTGCGGCGTTAGCAAACTATAGCATAGATAATGGCGTCTCGATTGTAAATGCTGTAATAGATAGTAGTGATCCAACGATAGTACATTTGACAATAAGCCCTGCTATGGCCAACGGTCAATCTTATACAATTTCTGTATCAGGCATGACGGATATAGCAGGGAATCCTGTAGTCGCCAATAGTAAAACACTTAGCTTTTTTATGGCAGATGTTCCAAATCCCTATGATATTCTTATTACTGAGATCATGCCAGACCCTAGCCCTGTAGTGGGCTTACCCAATGCGGAATTTGTAGAATTATATAATAATACGACCGATAAAGCATTTGACTTGGCGGGGTTTGAATTTTCGAGCGGAGGACCTCAGACTTTATCTAGTTTTATTTTAGCACCTGGCGCTTATGTTATTATTTGTGATGATAATTTTCAAGCAGATTTTTCAGTTTTTGGCGATGTCATTGCTGTCAACAGCTTCCCTTCTCTAACCAATACTGGAGATTTCGTTAGACTTACTGATCCGAATGGTGTTATTATAGATGAGGTAAATTATACAGACGATTGGTATCAAGGAAGTACTAAAGATGGATATACTTTAGAATTAATCAACCCTAGTTTATACTGTCAAGATGGGCAAAATTGGCGAACTTCAATTAATACAAATGGAGGAACACCTGGAGCGCAGAATTCTGTATTTGATGATACTCCTGATACAACGGGGCCGTCACTTATTGAAGCAATCGTTGTTTCAGAAAATGAAGTTCGTTTATTTTTTAATGAGATATTAGACGATAATGTAGCTAATGTTTCTAATTTTAACACAAGTACGGGGACAATTACTGATGCTACTTTAGAAACACCTGATAAGAATACAATCCTGCTTACATACTCCTCTAGTTTTGTAGATGCTACTACTTATACTGTTACGGTCTTATCGGCAGTTACAGATTGTATTGGTAATTCTATTGGTTCAAATAACACCGCTACTTTCACTTATTATGAAACTGAACCTCCTAGTGTTGATGATATTATTATCAATGAAATTATGATTGATCCTATCCCTGTTATAGGCTTACCTAATGCTGAATATGTAGAGTTATTTAATAACTCTAATAAAACATTTAACTTAGAAGGTTATACGTTAAAAATAGGCAACTCAGCAAAAACATTAACTCCTTTTATTTTACAACCTGACAGTTTTGTCATTATTTGTAAAGACGAAAATATTCCTTTATTTGCCCAATATGGTGATGTCATAGGAATAACTTCTTCTTTTTCATTATCCAATACTTCAACTACATTAACCTTGTCTGATAATTTTGATAATGTAGTCAATGTTTTAACTTATTCCAGTGAATGGTATAGAAACTCTGATCGTGATGAAGGAGGGTATTCTTTAGAGTTAATCAATCCTGAGGCTTTTTGTAGGTTAGGAGAAAATTGGCGTGCTTCCGAAGATAGTAAAGGAGGAACACCTGGATCTATAAATTCTGTGTATAGTACAGAGGAAGATATGATACGACCTACATTAGTAGAAGTTATACCGCTCTCTAATAATCAAGTACGCCTATTTTTTAACGAAACAATGGACGCTGGTTCTATAACTGCTGCTAATTTCACATCTAGTTTAGGCACCATTACGAATGCCACCCTTGAAAGTCCTGCTAACACAACAGCTTTATTAACCTTTATGGATAGTTTTACTGATCTCGCAAACTATTCAATTACAGCTTTAGATGGTGTTACAGATTGTACTGGAAATAGCATGCTAGATTCTGCTAATGATGCTGATTTCATATACTACGTAACCGATCCTGTAGAACCTAATGATATTATAATTAATGAATTTTTAGCAGATAAAAGTCCTCAAAGAGGATTACCTGATGCAGAATTTATAGAATTATATAACCGTACAGATAAAGTATTAAATCTTTATAATATGGAGATTACATCAAGTAGCTCTACTACTAGTAAAATTCAAAAAATACCTTATTACATATTACAACCTAAAGAGTATGTAATCCTTTGTGATGAAGAAATAGAACTTGAATATTTAAATTATGGAAATGCTTTAGGTATTGAAGATTTCCCATCCATAAACGATTCTAAAGGAGCCCTATCTTTAACGGATAGCATTGGGGTTGTTCTTAATTATATTGGCTATGACAAAGATATGTATCAAGATGAAGAAAAAGAAAACGGTGGTTGGTCATTTGAGCTCGTTGATCCCGATTATATGGGTGTTTGTGCGGGTTCTCCTTATTGGAGTGCTTCATTAGACCTTAATGGGGGAACACCTGGACGTGTTAATTCTAATGGTGATTTGGCATCCGTAATTAGTCCTCCTCAACTTATAAATGTATTTCCTCAATCAAAAACAGAATTATTAGTAACTTTTTCACAATCTATCGCTCCGTCTTTTTTAACGGACAAGAATAATTATTCTATTGATAATGGCGTAGTGATTGCTAACATACAAGTTGCCTCAATTGTTTTAAATGAAGTTCGATTAATTTTATCTGCACCTTTATCCACGGCTACTGTTTATACCTTAACGATTACTGATAATTCTCTAGAAGATTGTTTTGGAAATGTGATGGAAGCTGGTAATTCTTTAGCTTTTGGAATTCCTGAAGGAGCCGACGAAGGAGAATTATTAATCAATGAAATTATGTTTGATCCAACATCAGGAGCCACTGAATATATTGAATTTTATAATCCAACAGAGAAAATATTTAATCTAAATGATTTTTCAATAACCCGAGCCAATAAAGATGGTGATTTATCCTCTAAAAATATAGGCGTTGATTACCTTATGCTGCCTAATTCCTATGCCATTGTAACCAAAGATAAACAGGATATTATAGAACGTTATGAAGCAGCTACGGCTCGTCTAATAGTAGAATCCTCAATTAATGCACTTGATAATGACGCAGGTTCAATTGCTTTAATATATAATGGCTCGAATATTACAATTGATTTTACCAATTATGCAGACGACTACCACAGTGACTTAATTGTAAATCCAAAAGGAATTTCCCTAGAACGTATTAGTTTTAATGCCCCATCAGATGACCCTAATAATTGGCACTCCGCAGCATCTCAAGTAGGCTTTGGGACACCAACATATCAAAACTCTCAATATTTTGAAAATCCAATTGACGGTGCTGAAACGGTTTCTTTAGCAAAGAAAACCTTCTCTCCTGATGGAGATAGTAATGATGATTTTCTCCTAATCAATTACTCAATTGGACAAAGTGGTTATACTGCTGATATAAAAATTTTCGATGCTAGGGGAAGATTGATAAAAGAACTCGTTAATAATGAAAACTTGGCCAACGAAGGTACTTATCAATGGGATGGTTCTACAGATGATGGTATTAAAGCTAGATTAGGTATCTATGTAATATTTGTCGAACTTTTCGATGCGGAAGGTAATGTTGAGCGATTTAAAGAGACTTGTGTCCTAGCGGGACAACTCAAATAGATATGTTTTTTTAATAATAGAACAGCCTAGAAAAATACATTTCTAGGCTGTTTTTTATTGACGTTATTTTAAGATTTCCAAACCGTTAAGCCTTCAATTGATCGAATAAATCATAGCCCCTTGAAAGTCTTTCAACGACTTTCTCTTTCCCCAACAATTCTAACATATCAAAAACCGAAGGGCCTTTTGTTGTACCCGAAACTGCAATCCGAATGATAGGCAATACCGCACCAAAAGATAATTCTTCATCAGCTATAAAAGCTTTAATCTTTTCCTCTAAAAGAGCCGCCGAAAAAGGCACAACATTTTGAACTACTTCTAAAAGGGTCTCAAACTTCGTTCTATTTTCTAGCTTCCATTTTTTACGGATTGTTTTTTCATCAAAAACGGTCACCTCTTCGAAAAAATAGTATCCTTGTGTCCAAAAATCTGGTAAAAAACTAACCCTTTCCTTGTATAAAGAACAGAATTTTTCAAGGAAAGCATCATTAGGAGAATACCCTTTTTCTACTAGTATAGGCTTAACTTTTTCTACTAACTCCTCAAGTGGCGTTTGATGCAAGTATTGCTGATTAAACCACTTAAGTTTATCCAAATCAAACCGAGCTCCCGACTTCGTAATCCGATTAATGTCAAAAGCTTCGATCAATTCATCCATCGAAAATATTTCTTGTTCCGTTCCTGGATTCCATCCTAAAAAAGCTAAAAAGTTAATTAATGCTTTGGAATCATATCCTGCCTCTCTAAATCCTTCAAAAGAATCTTCTTCTGTAGCCCCTTTCCACGATAGAGGAAACACAGGAAAACCAAATTTTCGTCCATCTCGTTTACTCAACTTTCCATTCCCTGATGGCTTTAGAATTAAAGGTAAATGTGCATAGGTAGGTGCATCCCAACCTAAAAACCGATACATTAATACGTGATGTGCAGTACTTGGAAGCCATTCTTCCCCACGAATAACATGCGTAATCTCCATCAAATGGTCATCTACAATATTCGCTAGATGATAGGTTGGCATACCATCAGCCTTCAGCAAAACCTTATCATCCAATTCTTTTGTTTTAAATACTACTCGTCCTCTCACAATATCATCAATGATTACATCTTCATCATCAGGCATTTTTAATCGAATCGTATAAGCTGCGCCACTATCCAAGATTTTCTGAACCTCATCTTCTGATACGGTCAGGCTATTACGCATTTGATCACGTGTTTGTGCATTATAAATAAACGTTTCCTTCTGTGCTTCCAATGCTTTTCGGATTTCACTCAACTCTTCTTGTGTATCAAAAGCATAATACGCATTTCCTGAGGCGACCATTTGATCCGCATATTGTTTGTATAAATGCTTTCGTTCTGATTGGCGATAAGGACCATGCTCCCCACCATATTTTGTCCCTTCTGTAGGCGTAAGTCCACACCATTCCAAAGCTTCCATTATATATTCTTCCGCTCCAGGAACGTAACGGGTTTGATCCGTATCTTCTATTCTTAAGATAAATGTCCCTCCGTACTTTTTGGCTAGAAGGTAATTATACAAAGCTGTACGAATTCCTCCAATATGTAAAGCACCAGTAGGACTTGGTGCAAACCTCAATCTAATCGTGTTATCCATATTTTTTTAATAAATCCAATTTATTTTTTGTAAAAAGTTTAATATTCATATTACTTTTCACTTATTTCTTACATTAATTTTTATTCTAAAAAAGAAGTTCCCAAAAAAAATCATAAAAAAGTAATAAAAAACAATGTTCAAAGCAGCATAAATAGCGAATTTTCGTTTATCATATACGAGGGTATATGTTTCTAAAAGTTTGGCAATTCTTTTTCAAGCGTAAAAGTAGAAAAAAATGCCATTTTAGACATATACTTTGAAACAGAAGTTCTCTTAAATAAGAATAGTTAACAAAATTCTATTTTTGAAAATTACCCCCATTCTTTTAGTTATACAATTTAAAATTAATTATGTATCTAGTAAAGACTCCAAGGTTTATCCAAAATTTTTTTCCAAATTTTACATGGCGTATCCCCAGTAAGGATAAAAGAATTTTTTTGACTTTTGATGATGGCCCTATTCCTGAAGTAACGCCTTGGGTACTAGAACAATTAGAGCAATATAATGCAAAAGCAACGTTCTTTTGTGTCGGCGATAATGTCCAGAAATATCCTGAAATTTTCAAGCAAGTCTTAGAAGCTGGACATTCTGTAGGTAACCATACATTTAATCATCTCAATGGTTGGGGCGCTGAAAATATTCCTTATTTTCACAATATACGTCGTTGTGCAAGAATGGTAAAATCTTCTTTATTTCGTCCGCCTTATGGTCGTTTGATGCCTAAACAAGCACAATTTCTTCAGCGACATTATAGAATTATCATGTGGGATGTATTGAGTGGAGATTTTGATCCAAAAATCACTAAGGAGCAATGTTTGAATAATGTCATTAGAAACACATCAAAAGGCTCTATTATTGTTTTTCACGATAGTATCAAAGCAAAAGATAAATTAACTTATGTTTTACCCAAAGTACTAGAATACTATTCAAAAATGGGCTATACTTTTGAGGCATTGAGTTCAGAAGAGACCGAACAAAGCCTTCGTCGTTCTGCCTAGGAAAAGGCAATGCTACTTATTCGAATATAGATTGGCAATGTTTTTAATATATTTTATATAAAGATAAAAGCCGCTATCAGTAGACTACTGAAGCGGCTTTTTGGTTAGGCTGGTGAGCATCAGAACACTTTATTACTACTACAGGTTTATTGTTTGGCTTTAACGATTTTAAGTGTCTGATAGATTGAATTGGAAGTTACTTTTAAAATATAAGCACCACCATCTAACTGGGAAAGATCAATATCAATGGCATGAGTACCCTGTACCGTTTGGATTTCATTCAGCACGACTTTGCCATTTAGATCTATGATGCTAAAATTTACTTTCTCTTCTTTTGTTACATTTAATGAAACTTGAGCAATAGAGACAACTGGATTAGGAAATACGCTTAGTCTTGGTTTTATTTGTTCTGCTGAGGTCAATATTCTAGAGTTTGCTGTTCCCATACATCCTCTTCCATAAGATGTCCAGTTTGCTTTCCATCCGCCCATCGTAACACTTTCATCGGAGATAAATAATAAGGTCAATTTACCACTAGTAGAAGTAACTGAACCTGGAGTCGTTTCACTAAAGCTCCCAAGTAAAGGTGCTTCGGTAGTCTCTCCATCAAAAATATACAGATAGTCATACCCTGCTTCAACATCCCATTCTTCAAAAGTTAAGGTTAGATCATAAGCACCTTCTGGCGCAATTACAAATGTGTTATGCTCAGCACTAGAATAATTCGCCTCTAAATCCCCTGAATCTGTAATGATCCCCGTACATGAAGTGGCTACTGATTGATTCATAGTAAACGATTGGACAGCATTATCATTTACCGTTATAAACCCTGTTTTGGTCATGGTATTCTCTCCAAAAGGATTCGATACTGTTAAGGTTACGGTATATGTTCCTGGAGTTGTATACGTCACGACGGGACTTTGGTTGGTCGATGTATTTGGGCTTCCCCCCTCAAAGGTCCAGTTCCAATCAGTAGGATTCCCTGTTGAATCATCTGCAAAATGTACTGCACCTCCTACTGTAATATTTATAGCATTACTTGTAGAAAACCCTGCTGTTGGAGGAGGAAGAAGTGTAGAACAAGTTCCTCCAGCACCCGACCAAGTTGCAGCCCAACCACCTAGCGATACACTTTCATCTGATACAAAGTGTAATGTCATTTTGCCGCTATTTGCTGTTACTGTTCCAGGGTTCGTTTCGCTGTATGTCCCAATTAAAGGTGCATCCGTACTTTCGCCATCATAGATATATAAGAAGTCGTATCCTGCTTCTACATCCCATGTATCAAAGGTCAACATTACATCAAAAGCGCCTGGTGCAATAACAATCTTATAATCTTCATTATTTCCATAGTTTGCACTTTCTCCGCCTAAATCATATAATACTCCTGTACAAGAATCTAAATAAGTCATTGACCCTGGTGTATCATCTCCACAACCTCTTCCAAAAGATGTCCAGCTGGCTTGCCATCCTCCTTGTGTTACTGTTGCATCAGAAACAAACTGTAAGGTCAAACTTCCTCCTGATGCTGTAATAGTTTCTGGCAAATTAGCACTAAATGTTCCAAGTAAAGGAGCATTAGTATCTGCCCCATCATAAATATATAAAAAATCATACCCTGCTTCTACATCCCATTCCGAGAAGGTTAGGGTTAATCCATTCGCTCCTTCAGGCGCAATCACAAACGTTAAATCCTCATTATTTGCATAACTTTCCTGACTTCCTGAATCGCTAAGATTTCCTGTACACGTAGTAACAACTTGATTACTAATTATATAATCTTGTCCAAAAAGATTCATCCCCAATAGACATCCTAAAACGACGATTAATAGTCTTCTTTTTTCCATTTTCAATAATTTTTTGTGTTCTTAACAGCTTTTTAATTCACTTTTTAAGCTGCTGTTTTTTATTTAAAAATTGGTGTTAATTATTTAAGTCACCACAAAGATAAGTCAAAACAAAATTTTGAAAAAAATATTTTTTCAAAATTTTTAAACTAAAAAACATAAAAAAACAACCTTTTAAAAAATATTATTTTGCTTTCAACTTTAAAAAGGAATAAAAATTTAAGAAGTGATATTTGCAAATATTTACATTATTAAAAGGCTTGGATTATAGATATAAAATTTTTTCACATAGGTATTTAGTCACATAAACAAATCGAATACTATCTATTTATCGCAAAAAGATACTGCCCTGTTTTTTTTAGAATATTTTATAAAAGATGAAGCTATTAAAATATTATATTGAGTCGTTTTATTTTATCAAAATGCTTTGTATAGTCAAGGAAGAAAGTGTGAACATTACATTATCAAAGATTTTTTTCATGCGTAGAATTTATTGAACTGTCACACTATTTTTATTCTAATGAAAAGAGTTGCTGTTTTTTATCAAAAATTCATATAAAAAATAAAAAAGCACTATCAATAAATAGAATTGATAGTGCTTTCTAAATTTATATGTCATTCGACTATTCTCGTAACCTCACCACGCCGATGGGCATATTCTCATCAAACCGTCCTTTGAGGACAGGTGTTTGACGCCGTCCTGTGTATTCTGTAACTTGGGCATTGATATATTTGAAGAGTTCTGTTATCTCAATAATCATATCTCCATCCGAATCTGCTTCGCCTTTTAATCCCCTCAATAAAAAGTGGCTGAATACGCCTTGACGAAGACCATTTGACTCTAAAGAAGTTTCTTCTGATTTAGAAGACATAATTAGTGCTGTGCCGCCTTGAGACTGCGCCAAACGATTATAATAGGTTTCTAATGTTCCTGATATAGCCCCTCTAGAAGCTAGTAAGCCACCTGAGTGGCAGGCATCTGCAATACAGAGTTTATGTCTAGCAGGACTACTTTCAAATATCTGATTGATTTCTTCATGTAGAATCTTATTGCCATAGCCATCAAAATCGCTTGGTAAGAAACTCCCTTTTAAACCATGTCCAGAAAAATATAAAATTACTAGGTCATCTCTGCCTGCTTGTGTAAAAACACGATTCATTGTACTCAAAATTTTCTCTCTATTCGCATCTTCATCAATTAAGATACTGATTTGATCATCTGGTAAAGCACCACCTTCAGGACTTTTGAAAAAAGCGTACATTCGATAAGCATCATCATCTGTAAACTTTAAACTTGGCATGGCGGTATAAGTAGATACTCCTACAACCACTGCCCAAACTCTTTGCTTTTTGACAATTTGAGGAATAGATTTAGCAGGCGGAGGACTAGGTTGAGTCTTTGGGGGGTTATCTTTTCTCTTTTTACCAATATAGGCACTATTTTCCCAATATCCTTTGATTTCATTTTTAAATTTCTTGTGGTACAATACTCCCCATCCATGAAAAGTGTGATTTTTTAATTCTCCTGTATATTTATCTCCATTATGAAAATAAATAGTTCCTTTTATGGGCATCCCATTCAGAAATTCTCCTACAAACTTCCCTTCATTATAGAAGAATGTTCCTAGTCCACTCATACAATCGCCCCTTGAACAATCCCTATATTCGACTTTATCTCTATCCCCATTATTATCATTCGCACTTTTCAATTCCCCTTTGGCCCATAGTCCTTCGATTACGTCTCCTTCTTTTTCCATCATTTTACCTGTTCCACTATATTGATCAAACATAAAATGACCTATATATTTATTGCCATTGGCATAGAAGAATGTTCCTAAACCATGTTTTTTACCATTAACAAAAGATCCTTCATAGCGACTTCCATCGGCATAAGCATAAGTCCCTTCTCCATGTTCACAATCTCCTGAAAGGCAGCCTGTTTGTAAATTGCTGTTTATATCTTCCATTGCTTTGGTCGTCATCTCATCTTCAAGGATTTCTCCATTTTCATCTACTAGGATTCCATTATCCCAAATTCCACTTACTTGTGTACCATCAGCAAATGTCATTGTCCCCTCTCCATGCGGAAAACGATAAGCCCACTGTCCAATATATCGGCTTTCATCTGGGTAATAACAAGTTCCTTCTCCATGTAGCATCCCATTTTGAAAATCTCCAACATATTGAGCCTGATTTGGAAAGCGGTAAACTCCTTTACCATTTTCACAATCACCAGAAATACACTGAGCAGATACTTGGGTCGAGAGGAGCATAACTGTAGCAATTAATGCAATAAACTTCATCTATTTAATTTAGAGGTGATAAGGTATAGTTTTATAAAACGTAAATAATTTAAATATGTTTGTTTTATATATTATAAAATTCTTACCAGAGGACACAAAATTTAAATTCAAACCTCAATTGTATAAAAAAAAAGAGGCAGAATCAACTATTCTGCCTCTTTTTAACATTTATACGTAAAATTGTCTTGAGATTGATATTAAAAATATTAATCTTAAATCTCCTAATACCATGCATCTAATAAGCCTGACATTAAACTAATGGTAATAATCCAATAACCACAGTTTAAGAGCATATTACTCCATGATTTTCTTTCATACATCCCATTGGTTATAAGAATTGGGGTAGCAATTAGCAGACCATAAAATAATCCATGAAATGCTCCATGACCGAAAGTATGCGTACTTCCCCAGACCAATTCTCCTGCCTCAACTGTTTTGTGTCCTGTTTCTACAATAACTTTAAGTACAAAGGCTAATAAAAAAGATAAGACTAATCCAACAATCATAGTCAGAGGCATATTGAATCCATCTCGCAATTCTTCTTCTGTTTTTCCTAGTGATTTCATCCAAACAGTACCAAGTATTTTTGGATTATAATAAATAAATCCTACTACTGTAGGGATAAGTGCAGCGACAACGAGTGCAAGCCAATTAATTTCCATAGCAAAGTTTGTTTATTTTTGTTTAAAAAAATTGTGGTAATTATTCTGTGTCTATTTGAGTATCTATATTTAAATATTCAATAAAATTAAATAAATTACTTTAATATTATAAAAATAATTAATCTCTCAACTTACTACCATAACACAAATCACCTGCATCTCCTAAACCAGGAACAATAAAAGATTTAGCAGTTAGCTCTTCATCAATTGCCCCAATCCAAAGACTTACATTGGGCAAATGCCGTTTCACATAATTGACACCGCTTACAGAAGCAACGGCTGTAACAATATGGATTTTTTTAGGTTTCCCAAAGGACATTAGTTCTTTTGCAGCAATTACCATTGAAGACCCTGTTGCTAGCATTGGATCAGCCAATACCAAAACACTATCGTTTAGATCAGGACAAGAAGCATATTCTAATTTGATTTCAAAAGAACCATCTTTATGATGACGTCGATAAGCTGAGACAAAGGCATTATCAGCATGATCAAAATAGTTGAGTAAACCATGGTGTAGGGGTAAACCAGCTCTAAGAATAGTTGCTAAAACAACTCTATCTGTTGATAGCGCAACATTGGCTATTCCGAGTGGTGTTTCAACTTCAATATCTCTGTATTGGAGGGTTTTACTCAATTCATAGCCTAATACCTCTCCTAGTCTTTCTAAGTTTCTACGGAAACGCATCCGATCTTGTTGGACATTTACATCTCTAAGTTCTGCTACAAAGTTATTCGCCAGAGAATTATGATCACTAAGATTAAATAGCATTTTTTGATTTTATATAAATTGAAAACAACATCTTCATGTCAAAGTAAACAATTTTATAAAAAATCAAAAAATACTTTAAAATTTATTTTAGGATAAATATTTTCCAACAATTGGCATTCTTCTGCCCATTCCAAAAGATTTGGAAGAGACCCTAAGAACAGGAGCTGTTTGATAACGCTTGAATTCATTCATATTGACTAGTCGTAAAGCTCTCTTGACTAAAGCAGGATCAACCCCCATAGCTATAATCTCTTTAGGGCCTTTTTGATTTTCAATATATTGAAATAATACTTTATCTAGTTCGTCGTATTCAGGAAGGCTGTCCGAGTCTTTTTGATTGGGCCGCAACTCCGCAGAAGGTGGTTTACTGATGGTATTTTCAGGGATAACAACACCATCCTTATTAATGAAACGAGCCAATTCAAAAACTTCTGTTTTATAGACATCACCTATAACAGATAAACCACCACAAAGATCTCCATATAAGGTTCCGTATCCTACCGCCATTTCGCTTTTATTTGATGTATTTAATACGATATGTCCAAACTTGTTGGATAGTGCCATCAGAATAATTCCTCGACAACGGGCTTGGATATTCTCTTCTGTCACATTGAACGGTCGTCCTTCAAAATGGGGTGTCATGGTATTGAGAAAGGCATCATAAGTTTCTTTAATTGGAATTATTTTATAGTTAATTCCTAAATTTTCAGCTAAATCTCTAGCGTCATTCACCGAGTGATCGGAAGAAAACTTGGAAGGCATTAAAATACCATGTACATTTTCAGCCCCTAATGCTCTCGCTGCCAATACTGCTGTTACAGCAGAGTCAATCCCCCCAGAAAGTCCTAGTATCGCCGATTTAAAGCCCAACTTCCCAAAGTAATTTTTCACGCCCATAACAATCGCATCATGGATTAACGTCATCTTATCTTTAGGTTGCTCGTTCGTTTTTCCTCCTTTCATCACTTCATCAAAATCATATGTTTTTATGGCTTCTTGGAAATAGGGTAATTCATCAAATATTTTTCCATCAGGGGACATGACTATAGAACCACCATCAAAAAGAATTTCGGTTTGAGCACCTACATGATTGACATAGAATATTGGTAAACCATAGCGTTCTACATTGGCTTTTAAAACATGAATACGCTCATTAGCATGATTATAGGTAAATGGTGAAGCCGATAGGTTAAGCACCAAGTCGGGATTTTGTGGCATTAATTCATCTAAGGGGCATACCGTATAAAGTGGATTTTCATTACCGATATTCCAAATATCTTCACAGACGGTAAGGGCTATTTTTTTGCCTTTATACTCAACTGTTTTAAATTCAGAAGCTGGCTCAAAGTAACGGTATTCATCAAAAATATCGTAGGTTGGTAAGAGGGTCTTATGGGCAATTCCTTTGACTTCACCATCTGCCAAAAAGTAGGCAGAATTGTATAAATCTTTTCCCTCAATAACAGGATTGGTCGAGGGCGAACCGACTACTATCGCTATTCCATGAGCAGCTTTACATAGTTCTTCTATCGTTTGTTCACAACGATTGATAAAATCCTCAAACTCTAAAAAGTCTCTAGGAGGGTAACCACAAGTGGTCAATTCCCCAAAGACAATAATATCTGCATTTTGTGCTTTTGCCTCATTAATGGCTTCTAGCATTTTTTGAAGATTACCTTCAAAGTTTCCAATGATAAAATTAAGCTGTGCGATTGTTATCTTCATTGTTCTATTTTATTGAAAATTTTGTGGGCGCTTGATTTCTCTTCTTTCGTAAAGAAATATAATTATTTTATAAAAGTGATGCCTTCGTTATTTCTAAACAAAAAGCGATTGTTCATTTTCTGAGGTTGGCCTCCTTGCATGAGTTGACTGTTTTACAAAAGCGACTAACTCATCAACCTTAAAATGTGGGTGATAAATGGTTTGATTTTTATAATAAAATGCTTCCCTAGCTTCATGAATTACAAAATCAAAAAAGGCTTTCCATGCTTTATTGACGATTTCATCTTTAATAGCATAAGAGCTGATATAATGTTTACCGCCTTTTTGCCAAGAGAACATATCACTCTCGTTGTCTTTGATATAGCCTTGTAATTGTAGTAAAAAGCCATTGCCTTTTTTCATCACTAAAAACTGAAAGGGTATATCAAATAGCGTAAAGTTACAATCTGCTAAAATGTTTTTTATGCTTTTTATATCCATTTTTAAAAATTTTTAATAAAAAAATATGGAGGGTTAATTCTGTAAAACCAAATGGGCTTCTTTATCCGAAATTCCAATACGAACACTAGCACCACTATTGAATCTTAAAAAATCTTGCTGGATGCCATCACTAAAAATCACACCATTTCTTGGCATATAGGATTCTATAATTAATTCACTTCTTTTTTGGATAAATCCTGCTGCAATATTTGTTGATGTTCGTACACTTTTAAAGGGTTCTCTTACCGCAAAAAGGAGTTGTTCTGAATTCAGATGGGGCAATTTAGGCTCTATATTTTTTTCAAATAATCCTGTAATGCCATATGCCATATTAAAAATAGAACTCAACCAGCCTGTTGAGCCTGCTTGCGTTGAGACAATAATTCCACTAGAAGACTGTTCTTCAGCCTTTCCTTGAAATTTTATTCGATAACGAGCGGATACATGGGAATCTGCTCCTATAAATAGATCGTTAAAAGCTAGTAGTTTTTGACCATCGTTTAAAGAGGCTTCTGCAAATTTCACCACTCTAGAACGGTGTTTTTGGTTTAAAACCTTTTCAACTCCAAGTATAAAATTACTCGAATCAAAAGGTAATAACACCCCATCGTAACGTCCTTTATCGGGATTAACTGCTACGATGGGTACACCATTAGAATATTTTGCAGTATTCGCAACTAAGCCATCTTGACCAACTACAATGATTAAGTTATTTTCTGCAAAGATGTAATTTTGAAGATGGTTTCTGTACAGTATTTTATTTTTTAAAGTTCCTGACAATCTCGTCTGTAAGGTTTCTAAAGAACGATAAAAATTATCATGTTCGACTTGATAATCATCAAAATTCCCTCCTAAATTATCAATATAGAAATTAGCCTGTGATACGGTATTAAAACGGTCAACTAAGGCCTCAAGCCTTGTTTTACTTCTTACAATTATCGCATATTCAATACTCATATCTTTGGCTATTTTCTACTATTCGTATTTCTCAAGAGTGAATCCATCAACTCAGGGCTAATGTTGAGATTTCCAATTTTATCCGCATTATCTGCTAATTGCCTAAAAGCAAGGGCTATATTAAATTTTGGATCATTGTTATTTCCTAGGGCAGTAAGCACTTTCCAATCCATCGTTTTGTACGGTTTTAGGGTTGTCTCCAGCACATATCCTTTAGCATCTGCTTGCTTTTTATCGTTAGCCACTTTCTGTTCTATCAATTGTTTTCGTTGGTTCTCAATAGCTATATCGGCATCTAGATTCATCTCTCGAAGTTTTCTACGGTTTTCAGCTTTCAAGACTTCTGATTCCATTTTCTTTTCTGCAATTTGTTTTTGCTTTTCTTCTACTGCAATTTCTGTATTCAATTCTGATTCTTTAATTTTTCTTTCTTGCTCTACCGCAAAATTTCTACGGTCATATATAGCATGGTCAGCCTCTTGTTGAAGTTTTTCTCTAGTCTCCGTTTCTAATGCTCTAGTCATTTCAGGTGTAGCAGAAACGGATAATACGTTTACTCCTAATATTTCAATTCCGAGTAATCGTACTGCTTCAGAATTTTTTAATCCTGTAAAAATTCGTTCTTCTACTATTTTTCCTGAACGAATCGCCTCTTTCAATTTTGTACTATGTATATAAGTAGCTGTTGCCGTTTGAGCATCATTGATGATACGTTGATTGAGTTTCTCAATATCATTTTTTTTATACTGCCCGTTACTTTCTACTGTAAAGTCTAGAATATTTGATAATTCTTTAGGTTCATGTACTTTGTAACTGATTTGTCCTTGTATGGAAACGGTCTGATAATCGTCTGTTGTTTCATTGAAAATAAAGGGAAGGTCATTACTCCCCATCGGAATGGCTACGATGGAGCTATTGGGTTCAAAATAGAAAAAGGATAATCCTCGTCCTTCTTTTTTAATTTTCCCATTTTTGTAATGGATAACATAGGTTAATGAATCAAATTTGATGTGTTTTATACCGAACATAATTTTAAGGTTTTAGGTGTTAAAGAGAACTCAATTTACAATAACTTAGTTTAAAAATCAAACAAAGGCTTTGTTTTTTTCAAAAACTAAGTTGTTTTAACGGAAATAAATCATTCGCCATGCTTCACAAATTCTGTATTCTTGTTTTGCTATTTCTAGTAGCTTGTCGTACTCCTCAAAAGAAAGTCCAGCTAAGTTTTTACTATTGGCAACAAACCTTACAACTGAACACATTTGAACAGGACTATTTATCTATCTTGAACAGTAATCGATTGTATGTGAAATTTTTTGATATTGATTGGAATGGAAAACCAGTGCCTTTGGCGATTTTAAACAACAAATACCCTAACATCAATAATTATGATATAGTTCCTACTGTTTTTATAACCAATAGAACTTTTATAAATATTGATAAAAAAGGCATAACAACGCTTGTTGAAAAAACACATAAAAAGATTTTTGAGCTATTAGCATCAATGAATATCTCAAAAATAAAGGAGATGCAATTTGATTGTGATTGGACAAAGGCTACCCAAACAAAATATTTTTCATTTTTAGAATTATTCAAAAACAAAATTACTTCCCAAAATATACAGCTCTCTGCGACGATTCGACTTCATCAAATCAAATACGCTTCAAAAACGGGCATTCCACCAATAGACCGAGGTATGTTAATGTTTTATAATGTAGGAAAACTAGAAGATATTGATACTCAAAATTCAATTCTAGATCCAACTATTGCTCAACAATATCTAGTAAATTTTGAAGACTATCCACTAGATTTAGATGTAGCTTTACCTATTTTTAAATGGGGTGTACTGTATAGAAATAGTCAACTCATTAAATTGATCAATAATTTAAATGCTGACGAACTTGCAGATACGAGTCGCTTTATGAATATTGCTCCTAAACGCTACAAAGTAATTAAAAGTACTTATCTTCAAGGCTATTATTTGTATAAGGACGATGTCATTCGCTTGGAAGATGTGCCTTTATCTGTTCTTAATAAAATCGTTCCTCTCCTAGCGTCTAAACTACAGACTTCATCATTTTACTTGAGTTTTTATCACTTAGATTCTTTGATTATAAAAGATTATCCCCATGAAAGTATCTATACGTTACGAGACTATTTTAAATAAATATGTCCTTCGATTTGGATTAATTTTGAGTTGTATTTTACTTCCATACCATATATCTGTAGGCTGTGGGGATGGCTATGAAGATTACTACAAAGGCTATTCTTTTATCCATGCTCCAATGGTTAGTGAAGTCAGCCGCTTTACGCCTTATATTTTAAACTTTGGAGATTTCCATGAAACTGATGAAGAATTGAAAACTAGAAGGAACAATGATAATTTAAAAGAATGGCAAGAGACTTTTTGTGAAGCGGCTACACTTGAAGAGATAGCAGACATTGTATATAAGGCTACTGTTCCTGAAATGGAGTCTATTACGCGAGCTATTAAGCGCAAGGAGAATCCAATGGATTATAATATAAAAGACAACACTTTTGCCCTACAGCTTAAAACCAGTAAATGTACAGACGTTGTAAATTATCTAATTTTTGCTAAACGCTGTGAGCCTTATGTCATTAGTAAAGACGAATGGTCTGGTCCTCAAGTAAACAGACAATCCATGCTTAACTTAATAGATGATGGCCGAAAATTATTCAAGAAGACAGATTCACACTGGGTACGGTTACGGTACGCTTATCAATTGGTTCGCTTGGCGCATTATGCTGGTGAAAATCAATTGGCATTGGATTTATACGATTATTTAAAACCGAAGATTGACGAGCGAGTTAGTATTATCAATTATTGGTTATTGGGACATAAAGCAGGAGCATTGAAACGATTGGGTAAGAATGTAGAAGCATCTTACTGGTATTCTCTTATTTTTCAGTATTGTCCTAGCAAACGAGAAGCTGTTTATCGAAGTTTTTATATTAAAAATGATGAAGAATGGGAACAATGCCTAGCATTATGTAGAAATGATTCGGAAAGAGCAACCCTTTATATGATGCGCACAATGGATAAAAATAGCAAGGGCGTTGAGGAAATGCAGCATATCTATGAACTTGATCCTACTTCAAGGCATTTGCAATCGATTTTATTACGGGAAATCAAAAAATTGGAAGGCTATTTTTTAGGCCATTCTTTTAGAAGGGACTGGAGAGGTAATAGTCGTTTTTATAATCGTTCTAGGGATGAGATGGGTAAATATATGATTGATCTTCAAAAATTCACTCAAAAGGTAGCTGATGAGAAGAAAATTAGTAATCCTCAATTTTGGCAAGTTTCTAATGGCTATTTAGAATATCTTTCTGGAGATTTATACAATGCTGATAAGACCTTTAGAGCCTTAGAAGGTAAGATTGAAGATGAAGATTTGGCAGAGCAGCTTAAGGTTTTTCAATTACTAATAAAAATACATTCTTATGAAAAGATGGAACATGAAGAGGAACAAGAAATTGCGAAAATTATAGAAAGTAAATTATTTTTAAAATATCCTGGTTTTAAAGACTTTCTATATGATCGCCTAGCCGATTTATATGAAAAAGGAGGCAATAAAGGAAAAGCCTTTTTATGTCATAATGACTTAACTGGAATCGAGTCGAACCCCCGATTGGAAATCATTAACGACCTCTTATCTATTTATGATAAACCCGAACAAAATGAATTTGAAAAATTATTCTTAAAAGATGAGAATGGTTTTGATATAAAAAATAGGCTATTGGATATCCAAGGTACTTATTATTTTGCTAGGGGGATGTGGGGAGAGGCGAAGCGTTCTTTTGGCTTGATTCCGCTCGCAGAAAAGGAAAAATATCAGTTTAATCCATTTACAGAGCGTTTTGAGGATTGTATTCACTGTCCATTTCCCGATAGTTTGGATAAGTTTTATAATAAGGCAGAAATTGTAGATAAGCTACTAGAATTTGAGTATAAATCCAAATCGGATGTAGAGTATGGTCCTGAATATTTTTATTGGATGGGTACAGCTTTATATAATATGAGTTATTTTGGTCATGCTTGGGGGGCTCAAGATTTTTATCGTCAAAGTACAACTTGGTATAAAATGCCAAAATCCACCAAAGAAAAGCCTTTGGATTACTGGGAACAGTTGGATTGTTCTAAGGCTTTATACTATTTTGATTTATGTCGTCAAACGACTTATAACAAGGAGTTAGGTGCTAGAGCAACTTTCATGGCTGCGAAGTGTCAACGTAATGAATACTATACTGGTTCAAGTTTCGATTATTCAGCCTATCGTAGAAATCGTTATTTACCGCCAGATAAATACAATACATTTTTTGCCTTATTAAAAAAGGATTATGCTGATACCGAATTTTTTGAAACTATCATAGAGGAGTGCAAGTATTTCGATTATTATGTAAACCGTTAGGTCTAGGCTCTCATGGCTTCTACAGGATCCATATTTGCTGCTTGTGAGGCGGGGATAATTCCTGAGATTAAGCCCGTTAATATTGATACACCTACACCTACTAGAATATTTTTAAAAGAAAGAAAAATTGTATAGCCAAAAATTGAAGTGGCAGCCTTCGCTGCTAGGTAAACAAATAATAAACCTAAAGCTCCGCCTATAATACAAAGTATAACGGATTCAATTAGAAACTCTAGCAAGATGATATATTTCTTAGCTCCTATTGCTTTCTTAATACCGATGAGGTTGGTGCGTTCTTTTACAGAAACGAACATAATATTTGCTACACTAAACATCCCTACTAACATAGCAAAGCCTCCTATAATCCAACTAGCAGTACTCAACTGACTGAAAACACTACTCAATGCATTGTTAATAATCGATAGCGAATTCAAGGCAAAGTTGTTTTTTTCCTTCGGTTTGAGCTTCCGTCTTGCTCTCAATACACCGTATATATCATCTTTTAGATTCTCTAGAGAAATTCCATTTCTAGCTTTGACGTTGATAGAACGTCCCATATACTTATTGGTCTTTGCATTTGTTATTCTGATGGCATAAGGATAAGAAACAATGACACATTGATCAAACGGGATAGGTGTAAAAAGGGTTTCTCCTTGTTTTTCTAAAACACCGATGACCTGCATTTTTCGCCCTACGGCTTTAACTGTTTTACCAATAGGATCAATACCTCCAAATAATCCTTCTGCTACACTATGACCTAGTATTACTCTAGGAAGTCCATTGGTATATTCGGTATTGTTAAAATAACGTCCTTTTTCAAACTTGAGGTTAAAAATTTCAGCATAATCTTTTGTCGCTCCAATCGCAAACGTACCATTAATGTTATTTGAACGCCATTCAATTAGTTTTGAAGAGAAAAAGACGGAGTATGTGGCGATTTCGGCTGTTCCTACATTATCTTCGATGGCTCTATAGTCTGCAAAATCAGGTCTAGGTCTACGGCGTTGCCGTAAAAACTCTTCCTCTGTTTTAGGGCCCCAATCGTATTTATCGACATATATCACATCTTCTCCGAGTTGTTCAAAACTCTCCTTTACACTATATTCTAAAGAATCTACTGCCGACATTACAGAAATTACACACCATATCCCGATGGTAATCCCTAAGAGGGATAGAAAAGTCCGTAGCTTATTTCCAAGTAGTTGTTGGAATGCCTGTCGTATACTTTCCCAAATGACCTTAACTATCAGCAGCATAAAAATTGATCGTTTACAACAAAACTAAGGTTTTATGCTATTTTAATTCAATAGATTCGATGAAATGTATTTTTTTATCTGCTAATTCTACCAATACACATTTCAACTATGTATTGGTAGAATAATTTTATTAAAGGTTTTCTAGAATTTAGCGACTTTCATAATTCCTTCTTTACCTTCAATCCTTATTTTCATAATATACATTCCGATCGGTAGTTCGTTTACTGCAATTGACTGAATATCCATTGCTCCAATTCTTCCTTCTTTCACAGTAATCCCTTGTAGGTTTACCAACTCATAATGTCCTACTTTAGGTTTAGACATTTTGATGGTCAATTGTGTTTGAAATAGCGTAGGTAGGATTTCAATTTCATCGTTAAATACAACATCAATGGTTGCGGTCGAACCTACTGTATAAATGTCGGATTGTCGATTGCAAATATCATCAAAAGTTAGCACAAAATAGTCACCTTCTTCATCGTTAAAATTATAGCTTCTTTCCGTAGCACCCACAATTATTTGACCATCTTTATACCATTGATAGGCATCCGCAAACTTTTTACTGACCAAGTTCGCACCATTTAAAATGACTTCATTTGCTTCTAATGCCGTTTCTTTTATTTTGATATTTTTGGAATATCCCTTTGTATCTACATCGTCCGAAGCATTAATTGTAACAACATATTCTCCCGCATCCCCAAAGTTATAATTAAACATATTCATACTTGTGGATTTACTATCGCCTTCGACTAACCATTCAATATTTTCAACATTTCCTGTACTTGTATTGGTCATTAAGACTAGTGCATGTGCACAGGGGTATTCGTAGGTAAAGTCAGCAAATAATAAATCATCACATACTTTTTCAAACCAATTATCTGAGTTTATAATGGTACTATTTACACCTACACTGACCGAACCATCGCCCGTTGCATCTATATTTTGAATATTCAAATTATCGAAACAAAATTTAGAATGTTCTTTAAATCGAATGGTAGCTTTTCCACTGCCTATCGCAAAGAAAGAAATTTCTTCAGTATTGTCAATTGTGAGTGTTTCTCCTATTTCTAAAGTCGTTCCCGATGTTATACCAATACTTGTATTTTTTATATTTAGATTTCGTATCTCATTTGTATTGTTCACTTCAAGATATACATCGACATTGACATCATTGAAATAATTATTATTTCCTGATAAGGCTAGTGAATCTGCATGAACACTTCCTTCTATCAATTGATTATCTATTATAAAGTTCCCATTTGTATTAAAATTATAGGTACTCAATGAATCCTCTAATATTGCATCATTTGCGATTTGTATGGTTTCTATATTATCAAATTGAGACGCTTTAGTAGATAAAGCTCCCCCCATTAGTTTAATTTCTTTTAACCCTGTAATAATTTGATTTTCTAGAGCCCATGTACCTGTGTTTTCAGAAGGTAGCACTAAACTTACGTTTTCGATTGAGGTTTCTTCCAGCTTTGCATTACTGCTATTTTCATTATTCTCATTTTCTAAAATGATATTTCCATTTTTCAACTGAAGATTTTCTGAATTCAGTAGTATATTCCCCTTTGATTTAAGATTATTACCTGCTAGATCTAATGTTGCCTCATCTACTGATAACCAAAGCAAACCAGCACAGTCAACATCTCCATCTACTGTTGATACTTCACCAGAAGATGCAAAAGAATTATTGTCAAATATCACTTTATGTGTATTATTCGGTACGATGCCACTAGGCGTTCCGTTACTGGTCAATGACCAATGGTTTCCATCTGACCAATCTCCACTGCCTCCGATCCAATACAGATTCGTAATATTATTTTCTGCTATACTTTCATAGGATACAAGTAGGCTAAACTTTTGGCTACCATTCGTTAGACTATTCTTATGAGAAATATTTATCACATAAGGCTTTTCATCCACCACATCGAATTCAATTTTCTCTACATTATCCCTAAAGTTATCGCCTGTGGTTGCAGCATCGGCCGGAGAACTTGGTTCTAATATCCAAGGAAATGCTTCTGGGTTACCTCCAGCTGTAATCCTCATATCTAGGTCATTTACCAACATTAAATCAGTTGGATCTAAGGATGCAGCAACAGGAGTGCCCGCAGGATCTGTCCATACTAATGTAGCCGTAACTCTTGTTCCCATCTTAGGGGTTATATCAATTGTAAATTCTTCTCCATTGGCTAATTCTTCTTCTAATAGTAAACGATCGGTATCATTTTTTTCTAATAAAAATTCTGCTCCTCCTTTTGCGTTTAGTAAGCCCCAGCCAAAACGATAATCTGGCCCAGGATCGTCTCCTGCTTCATGAATGGTATGGATAGCCAATCCTTTAAGGCTAGCCGAAGTCATAAAATTCCCTGTTAAGTTTTGATTTAGTTCTTGTAGGAGTATCAACGAACCTGTTACATTGGGAGAAGACATAGATGTACCTTGTTGGCTCTTATAGTCATTATCGTCATCCGAACCCGTAGAATATATCCCTACTCCTGCGCCCACTAGGTCTGGTTTAATACGACCATCATCCGTTGGACCCCAGCTGCTAAAAGAACTCATTTGTACACTTGCAGGACCAGAATAACCTGCATTAATTTTTCCAACAGCACCAACGGTTAAAATATTTTTAGCATTTCCATATACTGAAATACAATCATAAGGACCATCGGCAGGATGTCCTGTCCCATTTTCTCCTCTATCATTCCCAGCAGATTTTACTATCAGATAAGAAGGTGCATTAAAAGCAATCTGATCCCATGTTCGTGCTCTACCATTATAAAAACCAAACTGCCAGTCTTCTTCCGTGCTAATATTTGTATCTCCACGCCATACGCCATCATCCCAGCCTGCTCTTTGTCCATAAGAATGATTAGAGAGCATTACACCGCCCATTGCTTCATCCGCTATCTCAGGACTATCTTCAAAAAAATCATATGCTGTAGCTTTTGCCTTATTCGCCATCCCTTCTGCTGCAGGATCGATACCTGCTGCAAGAATTGTTCCCATAACATGAGTGGCATGATTATCTATATCTACGGGATCATTATTAATTACTCTATTTCCAAATTCTACATGCGTATTTCTAACTCTTCCAGTATCCCAAATAGCACATTTCACACCTTCGCCTGATAAGTTTAAGCCTAAGCCTCCACCTTCTTTTAGATAAGATGCCCCCGTTGTAATTGCTGCCCCTCTATTATCTGCTCCAATAAAGATAGGTTTGCCATTTACTACATCATCTATTATCATTCCTTTATGTGTTTTTAGGAAAGTTCTAGCTCTAAGTCCTTCCTCTGTTTTTAAGAATTTTTTTACTCTTTTTTGTTTTAAGGCTTCCTCTACTAATAATTCATTACGTAATTTTTCCAGTTCCATCTTATTTACATAGACTTCCTTTTGTGCTTGTAACACCTCTGAAAAGAATAGAAAAACACAAATTGTCAATAATAATTTACCAACTATAAATGATCGATAAGTGTTGAAAGTAGTAATCATAAGTATAAAATTATTTAGGGATTTGTATCCAATATAATGCTCATAAAACAAACATACTAATTAAACGAGTTTTTTAACTGCATGTTTAAGTGTAAATATAAAAAATAAGGTCTTTTGCATAACCTTAGTCAGCAAAAGACCTTAAATAATAAGATTTTTTGTATTATTCTATTGTTTTGTTAATCTTATAGTTTCTTGTACTGCCGATACACCACAATCACCATGATTTGGTGGTACAAAACTTTCAAATATAATATCAAAAACAGCATCATTTTCAGGATCAAATGGAGCAAGATCATTATCCCCTACTGGTCCCATACCAATAGGCGTTCCATTCGCGCATGATAAATTGGTTCTTTCAAGTGCCAACGGTTTAACCTTTTGACAAAACAGATTAAAAGAAAAAGTTGCTGTAGGTTGACCAATCCCCAATCCTGCAAGATGTGTGAATTCAAACTCTCTAACAGTTGATCCACCCGAAGTTAAGGTCACAACTGTTCCTTCAGGACCAAACGTAGCCGCACCAAATAGACCCGTTAATTGATCATCAATATATGATATTTCATAATCTCCTAGAAACAGGTCATCATCAACAGGACAGCTAACAGTATAGTCGAACGTAATTTCATCAAAATTCACTCCAACAGGCAAATCTGCTCCTGTAAGCCTGAATTTTATAACTGGGTTCTCAGAAACGTCCGTATTATCAGGATATATTTTTATGGGTAAATCGCCAAGATTGGTATTCGCTGCAATTGTTCCTGTATTAGAATCCACTGTATAATGAATCCCCTCTATTGCGGTAGTTCCATCTGGTATTATCTCAAAGGTATAATTTATCGGAGTGGAAGTTGGAGCAGCAATGAGCATTACCTTAACTCGAGATAAAACAGCTTCCCCTGTTTCTGTTCGAATAAAATTGTAACTGAATGTTGGCTGGAAAAATCCAACATATGAATCTCCGTATGTTACTGCCTCATCTTTGCTACAAGCAAAGACAGTTAGCAGAATAAATATATAAATATATTTTCGAAACATAATTTTAATTTTTTTTAATAATTAACAATCAGAATGTTTTTCTGAATGGTTATTACCCTAGTCTATAGGATAACTGAACATTTTTAATAACCAGGGTTTTGTTGTTCTCTAATGACAGAGTTACCATTCATCTCTGCAAGAGGAATGGGCAAAGTAAACCTGTAATCATCAGAAGCTATATTACAAGCTCCATTGACAGCACAATCTAAAGGATCACGATTAACCGATCTTCCTGCTCTAATTCCTAGCCTTTTAAGATCTTTCCATCTATGTCCTTCAAAGGCTAACTCTATTCTTCTTTCATCTAATATCGCTCCAAATGCCTCTGCTTGACTATTGAGGGTTAACTCAGGTTGATCAGAACCAAATCTTGCTGTTCTAAGCATTGCTAAAAGACGCGCAACTTCTGAGAAATTGCCTGCATCTGCTTCTGCTTCTGCAACTAAGAATAACATTTCTGCACTTCTAAAAACTTTCAGATCATTCATTAATGGTTGACCTTCAGAACCAGAGTACTTACTAATTACTAAAACATCATTATCTTTAAAATTTGAGCTATTTGGGTACTCCGAATCAATTAACGAAGTATCGTCAACCAATACATTATACCTAATATCTCCATCCTGAAGTTCATTAAACAATGCACGTCCCATCTCAAAATACGGAGAACCTGTAATGGTAGCATTAACAAAGGCGTATAATGCACCAACCCAACCACCACCACCTGTAGCTTGAGTATCGTGGTCATCACCAATCGTTCTTTGTAGAAGGAAGATACATTCTGCTTGATTTTCATCGTCAAACATTTCTAAATACGTTGTTTGATCTGTTAGCGGATACTTTGTTAATAAGTCATTTGCAAGCGTCTTTGCAGCCGCATAATCCCCTGTATATGCAGCTAATCTGGCTCTCATCGCCATAACTACATCTTTGTTTAAAAAGAATGGATCGGAGGTATCATCGTTCATCAACGAATTCGCTTGATTCAAATCCGCTGTAATTTGAGCAACCACTTCTGCATTCGTACTTCTACCTAATTCTTGATCGATAGTCGGTACATAGTCAAGTGCAATAGCACTTAATGCTGTACCATCTGTATAATCTGTTGTAAAATATGAGAATAACTGGAAATGAGCATAGGCTCTTAGTGCATAGGCTTGTCCTAAGATGTTATCATATTCCGCTTGTTCACTAGCAGTTGGAGTTATCAAATCTGCACCTTCAATTAATCTATTTACAGAGTTAATTAATGCATAGTTATTAATCCAAATATTAGCTGGAGCTGTACTTGTAGAATTTAGAATAAACCCATATCTACCATCGCCCAGACCTTGACCTCCATTGTCGAAGCCTATTGAAATTTCATCTGTGAATGTAGAGGCAAACGTAATTTCATGCGTTACATCTGGTATATCATAAGCACTAAATAGTCCTAATTTTAGGTCTTCTACAGACTGAAATGCCTTATCAGCTGATAATCGACCAGGTTGGGTAATCTCTATCGCATCGTTGCAACTAGATAGTCCGACAAACAATAAGATTAACGTATATATATATGTCTTTAATTTCATAATTTTCTTAAATTTTTTGATTAAAATTCGATATCTAAACCTAATGATAATGTTCTAGGAGCAGGATATCCTCTTTGAGTTTCTGTAGTTTCTACATCATATCCTCTCCAAGGTGTCCATGTTACCACATTTTCTGCATTAAAGTAGACTCCAAGATTAGATACCCCTAACTTATTGACTATCGTAGGAGAGAAATTATATCCTAATCTAATAAACCTTAATCTAAGATAACTTGCATTCATTAACCAACGATCTGAGCTACTATCCAAAGCAAGGTTTGTTGCATTTAAAGAAGCTACATTCGTCACGTCTCCTGGATTTTCCCAAGCCTTAAGCATATCTCTTGAATGTCTAAACTGTCCAATGTTCGTAGGATCCATCGCACCCGCTAAGTCAAAATCGAATTTATAGACTCCAGTCACATAGTTGAAACTTAAATCTAAGAAGATACCTTTATAATCGGCAAACATTCCAAAACCACCTTGATAATCTGCATATCTATTTTTATCGGTATATACTCTATCGGTATCAGGACTAGGATTTTCAGTAATATCGCCGTTAGCATCCAAGAATAATAAATTTCCATTTGCAGGATTCACCCCTGCATATTGATAAACATAGTATTCTCTTAAAATTGATCCTTCACGAGTGATTACGTTACCACTCTGAATGGTACCATCGGGAGTAGGTAAATCAATTATTTCTTGCTTATTGAAGTTTGTATTAAAATATGCTCTCATATTTAATCCATTTGGATTAACTAAGAAATCATATGAAATATCAAAATCAAAACCTCTATTTCTTAAAGAACCTGTATTTGCATTAATAAGTGTTGTAGCATTTACTGCAGAAATAGGTCTTCCCTGAAATAAATCTTCTGTTGTTTTTTGATATACATCAACAGCACCTCTTAATCGATTACTTAATAATTCGAAGTCTAACCCTACATTAACCTGATTTACTGTTTCCCATTTCAAGGTACTATTCCCTATTTGACTCAGTCCTATGGAATTACTTCCTCCATATCCACTACTAGTCGCAAAGAAATTTTCTGTTAAATCTCCTCCACCAAAATAATTTAAGAAACCTCCTGAATCAACGATTCTCTGGTTACCTGTTGTTCCATAAGAAGCTCTTAATTTCAATAAATTAAACGGACTTCCTTCCATAAAACTTTCTTCATTGATATTCCATCTAGCAGAAACCGCATAGAAGGTTCCCCATTTATTAGATGAAGCAAATCTATACGAAGCGTCTCTACGAAGCGTGAAGCCAATTCCATATTTATTGCCATAATCATAATCTAAACTCCCAAAATAAGAGAATAATCCTGCTTTAAGAATATTAGCATTAGCTTGATCAGCAAAGAAGTCATTATCAGAATTATCGTCAATAAATCCACTACCATCGCCTGGATAGAATGTTCTAGGGTCTAAACCCTCGTTTCTATAGCCGAATCTATCGTAAAAAGCTCTAAAGTACTCGGTATAAAGCCCTACATCAATCGTATGAGCACCACCAAATTGCTTCGTATAATTAAGTGAATTCAACCAGTTGTATGAGAAAACTCTTGTATTGGCTTGGTCTTGGAAACCTGGTGTCGTATTGCCTGTTTCTGCAAATAATAAGGCATTGAAAGATTCAGGGCCCTCTGCTCTTGTCAAATTTTGATCCGTAAAGTCTCCTCCTAATGTAGAAGAGAACGTCAAGCCTTCAGCAATTTTGTATGAGGCATCGATGCTCAAAATCGCTTTCAACTCATTTTCAAATCTTGTATACGTCTGAACTCTATCCCATAAGAATAGTGGTGTATTCGCAAATGTTAACGGACTCAGTAATCCTGCCCCATCTACATACTCATCTAAAGATATATACGGTACTGACTGGAAGGCTCCTAATACATAGTTTCTGTTAATTGCTGAAGAACCAACACTATTTGGCTCATTGTTCTTAGAATAGTTTAAAGATATGTTTGTACCATAACTGAACTTTTCATCTGCACTCTTACCAGTAAGGTTTGTTCTCCAATTGTATCTTTCTAATTTACTATCAATTAAGATACCTTCAGAATCTAAATATCCGAAGTTTGAATATACATTGAAGTTTTCCCCTCCAAAAGAAAGGGCTAGGTTGTGGCTATGTGTAATAGGATCTCTTAAAAATACATCTAACCAATCGGTTCCTTGAACTCGACCAATAGAATCTTCAGAAATTGTAGAACCTCTACCACTACCATATTTAGCCTCTAATCTTAATTGTTCTTGGGCATCCATTAGATCATAGTCAATTGCTTGTCTTGATGATCGACTGACTTGACCAGAATAACGAATTTTCAAGCCTGAGTTATACCCTCCATTTTTTGTTTTGATTACAATTACACCATTTGCACCTCTATTTCCGTAGATTGCTGTTGCTCCTGCATCTTTCAAAACAGTTACAGACTCAATTTCATTTTGGTTAATACTTCTAAAATTATCTTCATCTACTGGTACCCCATCTATAATAAAAAGTGGCTCAACATTACCACCGATGGAGTTCACCCCTCTTAGGATAATTTCACTATTACCTCCAGGCTGTCCTGAACTGGTCACAATATTAAGACCTGCGACTTGTCCTTGTAAAGTCTGAACGACTGAAGGATTTGGTCTATCTTGGATTGTGCTAGAAGATAAAGTTTTTACAGCAACATTTGATTTAGGCTTTGTAGAAGATCTATATCCTAATACAACTGCTTCTTGTAAGGTCTCCCCTTCTTGCATCACTATGTTAAATTCACTCTGACCTGTAATGTCAACTTCTTGAGTGCTATACCCTGTATAACTTATCTCAATAAATTGAGCATCATCAGGAACTTCTAAAGAGAATTTTCCATCAAAATCTGTAGCTACACCGATTGTTGTTCCTTTTACAAGAACATTTGCTCCAATAAGTGTTTCTGTACCGTCTGAGACTGTACCGGTGATTGTTCTTTGACCATAGGAAAGACCTATAGCAAAAAACATCAGCGACATTAAAATTAAAAATTGCTTCATACTAAAAATGTTTAATTAGGTAATAATTTTGAAGTAATAAACAAACTTAAATTACTCATTTTCCACTTTATCTTCCTTAGAAAAAGTACTAAAAAGAGTAATTGCATCGCATTACCTCACAAATAAATTTTTATGAAATGAACATTAAATTCAAAATTGGAAATAAGTAGTAGTATTGAATGACTTTTATCAAAATATTTGAATTATACTAAAAAATAATTTTTCATGTATTTGATTTTCAAACAAGTCAATTTTATATCCTTCAAGTTGTAAAAAACCATTACAGCACCTTTGCTTATATTAATAGGTAGTTAAATTACTCTCGAAAGTGTTAATTTTTTTAACACTTGTAAATATAAACGTTAATATTTACTTTTTGCTGCTTCACCTAATTTTTTTTTCAAAAAAATAGGATCTAGCATATAAAATAACCTAAAAGAAAAGTGAAAAACCTTCAAAATAGACTTTGTTAAAAATATTTACATATAGCACCTATTCACTTAATTCTTATTTAAAAACATACGTACAACAGCGTTTTTCAATAAGAATCAGTTTTTATAAATATATTTACTAAATATCATCCGACTATTTATTGTTTGATAATAATCAAACTATTTTCATGTTATTTTAAATATCCTCTATGGCTTTCTTAAAAAAAACAGGATTCTTTTTAATTATACTCTTGAACGTAAGCGCTTGTGCAAGTATTTTTAATAGAAAAGAAGTCCGTATACAAATCAAAGCTGAAGAACCTCTAGACGTAACTTATCAGTCTAGGACTATTAAAACCGACCATAGACATAAAGTTACACTCACTGTTCCTCGTCAAAAAGAGTCCATTTTATTGATATTAGATAATGGGAAATTTTCAAAAGAACTAGAGCTGAAATCTAAATTATCTCCTAGTTTTTTTCTCAATATCCCTTACAATATGGGATTCGGAATGCTTATAGATCTAAAATCTCCCAAACGTTTCACCTATCCCAGAGTTCTTGACATTCAAAATTTAGATCCTAAATATAATGTAGAATTGTCAAAGTTACATATTGCCAAATTCTCATTAGCCAATCTATCCGATATTCCTTCTCCTACATTACATTTTGATTATGAATATGTCTTTCAAAAAAAGAAAAGTTTTATAACTGGAGCAGGTATTGTGTTGCCTTTTGGTCATGATACTAGGGGTAAATTTCAGGGCTATCGTTTAAAGATGGGTTATAGATATTATTTTAATAAAGAATGGCATCAAAATGAAAAAAAATATATCCAAATTGAATATACTTTTCGTCATAGTTTCTTGGATGATGAAGACGCTTTTGAACGATTTGGTGGGCTTTACATCCAAAGTCTTCCTTATACTATAAAATCTTTAGATAATGGTTTAACCATTGGCGCAGGTCTTGCATGGCAAGCAGGAGCTAATAACCAATTCCATATAGAAACTGGATTAGGCTTAGGAATTCGTTATATTCATAATCAAAATAATCTACCAAATGATGTGACGGATACACAATTGAGTGATGAAATGAGGTTCTTCTTTTTTCAACATCCCTATAGGCAACCATTTCACCAAGATCTCTTTCCCAGCATTATTTTAAATCTAAAAATAGGCTACATTTTCAAAAAGAAGAATACGAAAAAGTAGCCTATATGTACCTAGCATATAGGCTACTTTGACACTAGTGTAGTGATACTAAATCAGAATTTAAAACTCAATTTTCCAGAAATTGTTGTTCCATTAAATCCAAACTGATTGACTTCCCAAGGATATTTGAAACGTCCTCCTAGGTCTGTAACAAAATCGCCTTTAGTATCGATAACATCAGGATATACATTTAATAAATTATTCGCTTTGATTCCAATATTAAATGACTCTGATACATCGTATCCCAAAATTAAGTCTGTAACAATTCTTCCTCCAAAAGTCTGATCCATTGCTTCATTAGATGCGTGTTGCCAAGTTACTTCTCCAAAATACGTATTGTTTAGAGTTGCCTTAAAATTACCAAATCCAACATTAGCTCCTAGCAATAGTTTGAAATTAGGACGTGCTGTTGTGACTCTAGACTGTTCTTTTCTATTAAAAATATCATATCCAGCATCTGAAAATACAGTTGGTGCATTAATTTGTCCTAGTATTTCTGTTGTATTTGTATTCATTGCTAATGTAAATCCTAAGTCACCATTCCCAATCGCAATATTTTGATAATCTGCTACTAAGTCAAAACCTTGTGTACGGGTATCCATCGCATTTACGAAGAATTTTAAAGACGTTACCTCTATATCTTTTAATATAACTTCCACAGGGTTATCAGTAGTAGCATCTCCATCAAAACCTATTTCTCCTGTAAATAATACTCTATCTTCTAGTTTGATATTATAGTAATCGGCAGAGATTGAAAAATCGTCTGTAACTTTATAAGTAACCCCAGCAGAAATATTGAAAGAAGTCTCTGCATCTAAAGCTGGTACACCTAGCGCTTTAATCTCTGGACTTACATTATTAAATGTTCCTTGATTCGATACTGTACCACCAGATACTAAGGTTTGAATATTACTTAAATAAATTTGGTGTAAAGATGGTGCTCTAAACCCTGTACTTACAGAAGCACGGATAGCCCCTTTATTATCTCCAAATAATTGGCGTGCATTGACTTTCCAAGAGAAATTACTACCAAAATCAGAATAATTTTCAAACCGCAAAGCTGCTCCTACAAGGAACGTTTCGGTTGCATCCCAGTCTGCTCCTAAGTATGCTCCTACATTTGTTCTATTTTCATCCAATTCATTACTTGGCTGTAAACCAGGAAACGACTGAGCCCCTCCATCTATATACGACTCTTCTTGTCCTGCTGTAACTTTAAAGTTTTCTTGGCGAGCTTCTACTCCAAAATTCAATGAAATATCATCAAATGCTTTTGATACGTCAATATTCCCTACAAGATTACCAAAAGCATAAGCTCCTGCATCAAACTCCGTTGGGCTATTCGCTCCTAGAGCGACATTAATTGTATTACCAATCAAATAATCTACGCTATTTGAACCATATCCTACGCTAATATCTGTATTCCAACCACTAAAATTATATCGATTTCCTACTGTAAATGTCAAATCATTGATACTCGTTTCAAATGTAGGCTGAAACCCATCATACGTCTCTCCTGAAGGTGTTAATAATCCAAAATCATCTGTAATCCAATATGGCGCTCTATAAAGAGCAAAAGATTTACCATCTCTAAAGGTATATCCTCCAAAAAGATAAAATTCTCCTTTATTATCTCCATAAGGCATTCCTAAGTTACCAAAAATAGAAAATTTATCATAGGCAGGTTGTCCTACTGTCATCCCCATATCTGGGTTTTCTACTAACCATGGATGTGTACCATTTAAAACAGAATTTGCAAAGGCTTGAGCCGCATCAAATTCCTCTTGTGTCATCGTACCATTTGTAACATCATCAGGATTTGGTTGAAAAATAACTCCAAATAAGCCATCTCCTCCTGGTTCTCCAGCACGATTGGTTTCATCTTGATGATAAAAATCTGCTGTTAAGTTTAAGTTTCCATTTTCACCTATTTTAAACCCTTTATTTACTGACGCTTCATACATTAAGCCATCCCCTTCTGTTGTAATTCCTGCTCCTGCAGTTACTACACCTTCTTCTCTATTTTTCAAAACGATATTGATTACCCCTGCAATTGCATCAGAACCATATTGTGCAGAAGCACCATCTCTTAGTACCTCAATACGTTCAATTGCTGAAGAAGGAATACTTTTCATATCTGTACCGACTTCTCCTTTTCCTGGAGTATCGTTTACGTATACTAAAGCACTTTGATTTTTTCTTTTACCATTTACAAGAACTAAGGTTCTTGACGGGCCCATATTTCTCAACTCTGATGGGTCAAAGTGTGCTGTTGCATCCGAAATCGTTTGATTTGTAGAGTTATAAGAAGGGACTTTGTAGTTGATCATTTGGTCTACGGTAGTTTGTCCACTACTAATTAAGTCCGCAGCGTTAATATTGTCAATTGGTACTGGAGAAGTTAAAATTGTTCGCTCTTTTCCCCTAGTACCGACTACAACAATTTCGTCTAATTTACTAGAAATTTCTTCTAGTACAATACTAAGACTACCCGCAGCCGAAACAGCGAGTTCTTGGGTTTTGAAACCTAAATAAGAAATACTCAAAGTGGTAGGAATCTGGTTCGCATCTAACCTAAAATTACCATCAACATCAGTAATTGAACCTCTATCTGAGCCAACCTCCACTACAGCAGCCCCAATAAGTGGACTACCATCACTATCTTTTACTGTTCCTGTAATAGAATTTTGTGCCGTTAATACTGTAGTAATAAAACAAAGCATTAAGAATAATAATTTGGTTTTCTTGTTCATAAGAATAGTTTTAAATTTAGTTGATAAAGAACATATAAAAACCAAACTTATTAATATTATCTAATATAGTAATAATGAAATAGTTTTTTTTCAAAAAAACTTTTATCCAATTCTTTATAAACTATGGCCTTATATAAAATACAATAATAAATTTTAATACCATAAAATGGTTATTTTATATACTGTCTCATTTATACTAAAATTGTTTCAATGACTTCGGTAATAAAAATCTAAAGTGTTAAATTTTCATGGTCTACGTTAAAAGCAAGTTAAAAGCTTTTTTTAATACGTATTAAGTAGATGTTTTAATCGTTCTAGGGAAAACAAAATTCTTATCACGATAAAAAATCACACCATGAAAAAAACATTTTTATCTGTATGCTGCTTACTTATTATTGCACAATTCTCTTTTGCTCAGGTTAAATTTGGTATCAAAGCAGGAATGAGTTCATCTGATGTTCAACCTTCTGATTTATTAGTTACCAATGGTGAAGAAGCAGAGCAACTTGGAATAGCTGTTGAAAATGCCAAAACAGGTTATCATTTTGGAGTTTATACTCGAATAGGAAATAAGTTTTTTATTCAACCTGAAATTGTTTTTAATTCTAATCAAGTAGATTATAAAATAGATGAATACGATAATATTGGCGATGTTTTTTCATCTATAAAAGGGGAATCTTATCAAAATATTGACATTCCAATAATGTTAGGTTTAAAGTATGGTTTTTTAAGAATACAAGGAGGTCCTGTAGGTCATGTTCATATTAATAGTTCTTCAGAGCTTACTGATATTAGTGGGTATAGTCAAAAATTTAAAGAATTCACTTATGGCTGGCAAGCAGGTCTAGGGTTCGATATATGGAAATTAGCACTTGACATCAAATATGAAGGCAATTTTCAAAAATATGGAGATCATGTTGTCATCTTTGGTGACCAATATAATTTTGATGATAAAGAAGGTCGGTTCTTGGTTTCTCTAGGATGGACTTTTTAATAAGGATACTTCATACTAATTGGTTAGCCTGTAAAAGTTTATGCTTTTGCAGGTTTTTAATTTGTTTACTGTGAAGTTGTTTAAAAAATAGGTCTAGTTAAAATTAGAGAAAAGGCTAAATAATGCC
>JAHDBJ010000007.1 GCA_020630435.1 Saprospiraceae bacterium | reverse complement strand
GCCACGCTTTTTCGGAGCGAGTGCCGCCTTCGCTTCTTGTATCGCAGCGAGCAAAGATATATCGATTACTTACGATATAGAATAGGATTACTTGTATTAGCAAGGAATAAAGGTAGATCTACAAAAAGTGGAGCAGCCAAAAATTAAAGATAGTGGACTTCTAAATTATATTAAAACATGAAACATACTACATTGATTACAGGATTATTGTTCCTTTTGAGCGTGTTCACCAATTCTAATATGCAGGTAAAATCTCAGCCAAATCTAGGTAATATGATCTTAGTAAAAGGAGGCAGCTTTAAGATGGGCGATACTTTTGAAGAGGGCAGAGAGGATGAAAGACCAGTACACATGGTTACATTAGATGATTTTTATATTGGACAAACAGAAGTGACCTTTGAAGAATACGATGCTTTTTGTAGTGCAACTGAGAAAAAAAAACCAATTGATTGGGGGTGGGGTAGAGGAAAGCGTCCTGTCATAAAAGTATCGTGGTACGATGCAATAGAATATTGTAATTGGTTAAGTGAGCAAAACAATTTGCAAAAAGTTTATAAGATAAATAAAGTAGAAAAAGATGTGAACAACAGAAATGATTATGACACTTACAAATGGCAGATAGATTGTACCTGGTCTGCAAATGGTTATAGACTTCCCACCGAAGCGGAATGGGAATATGCAGCGAGATCAGGAGGGAAAAAGCATCGCTTTGGAAACGATGCTTCTAAGGCTCGTGCAGATGAGATTAATTTTTCTGCAGGAGAAATGTTTAAAAAGCCTTATTCGGAAATAGGAGAAGATAGATCAAAGACGGTAGAAGTTGGAAGTTTGCCTGCGAATAGTCTAGGTTTGTATGAAATGTCTGGAAATGTGCGAGAGTGGTGCTGGGATTGGTATGCGGCTGATTATTATGAAAAAAATAAAAATATACAAAACCCTAAAGGGGCAACATTCGGTGAAAATCGAGTAATTCGTGGCGGTTCGTGGTTCAGTAGACCGAATAACTGTCGGGTTACTAGCCGCAATAAATATACTCCTAATCAGGGATTGATTGGTATCGGGTTTCGACTTGTTAGACGCTAACTCATTACTTAAGTATTAAGTTTATATTCTTACTATTGTTTTCGTGTTATTTCGATTTTAAAATACAAAATCTCTTAAAAATAGGAAAAATTAGCTTATGTTATTTAACAATATAGCTGGAACTTGTTTGATATTTATATCGAATAAATGAAAGGTTCTAAAGTTCACCTAAAAACTGGAGCTTTGAAGTTTGAGCAATGTAAAAGATGGCGTCAAAAGAATTGCCGATGGGTTCGTACATTGTTCGAGTGTTGTGGTATTGCGCACCAGCGCCAGACATGACCAAAAAGGGGTGAGCCAAAATACATTTCGCATCTTTATCTTGCCTTGCTTGCCGTAAATCAATAAAAGCATTTGGGCGACCTTGCTCGTCCATGAAATGGGTGAAGGTTTGAGGGGCGATGCTATCAAAGGTGTATACCTGATGTAGCCATTTTTTTCCGTTGAGCCCTGCATCGTGGGGGTATGCCCAAAATGAACCTTTGCCAAAATCGGAATAAATATTGAAATAGGTGTCCTCATATCGCATCTTTAAATGATGTCCAACGGCTACAGCCAGTCCATTGTGTGAGGCACTGCCGATATGATTGTTGTGTGCCCAAAACATCGCTTTGCTATTTTTGCCTTCGTGTTGAAGTATCCACTCGATATTTTGGGTCATATATAGTTCTCTAAAATCATGAAATCGCGCGCTATTGGATTGCATGACAGTAGATAAAAATTGATGGATCAGGTCTAGGTGTTGATAGGCAAGGTCGTAGGCTTTTTGACTGGTTTTAGCAATCCATTCTTCCTTATTATCTAAAAATAGCTGTTTCAGTTGATAGTGAAAAATAATGAAATCCATGACATCGGAAGGGGCGGTATTGTCCCATATCGTTCGAAATGTTTTTAGTTTTGAAAAATCTTTTTTTACCCCAAGTGTTAACAAATATTGTTCTAAGAAATGGGCATCCTTATGGATGTATTGCATCTCGGCACCGTATAGTTTCACCCTATCATTTGGAAATTGTTGGTTGTGTAGCCTTAACCATTCAACCAACTGGTAAAATTCTTCTGTATAATACCTCCAGTTGCTAGGGGAGAGGATGTCCATTAATGTGCCTTCTCCTGTTTGAATGTATTCGTTCAAGGTTCTAACCATTCCAAAGGCGTCTTCTATAATCAGTATACGAAACTTCTGGTTTTTTACAAGATACTTGAAGAGTTCTTTAGTAATGATAGTGAATTCTGCTGTTCCATGGGTATCTTCTCCATAACCAACAAGACGGACATTGTCTAATTTATCATCTAAAAAATAGAAGGCATCGGCTTCTATCGAACTAAAAGGACTTAGATGTTTTTTTAAGGGGGAATAGTCGACTGTTTGAGCTATGAGGTTAAAGGGGAGCGATAGCAAAATGAAGATTATATTTTTCATCGTTTAATTTTTAGTGACTTGTTTTAATATCAATCAGATACGGTTCAATTCGAGTTCCATCTTTGGCTCTAAAATTAGGTGATAAGACGAGCTGGTAGGATTTATTTGCTTCCATTGTTACCTCAAAAGATATTGATTTTTGGTCTTCGGAGAAACCAAGAAAATTTTGTACTCGAAGTACATGGGGTTCTCCTAGCGGACCAAATTCAAATCCCCTGAATTGTATATCCATCGCCCTAGAAAATTCAATGGTCACTTGTTGAGTGGTAGGATCTACCTTTTGTTCACCATTTTTAAAAGGAAGAATATTAACCACTCTAGGGCGGTTGAGCTTATAGGTTTTGCTAAGTTCAGCGATGGATTGTTCAAAATAACCCGATTCATCTATTATGTTTTCTATCATTTGCTGATCGTTGTAATCCAGCTCGATTAATTCAGCAATAACTTTCTTTTTATCTGTTGCTTTTTGATAATACCGTTCTACCATTTCATAGCCTATATAATAGCCTAAGTCTCGAACACCGAAGGGATTTTCTCGATTGCTATACAACCAGTATCCATAATCATTTGAAAACATTTCTTTTTGGAAAGCAGCTCTTACGCTTTGCTCGTTTTGTTTTCCGTACTTTACGCTAGGTGTCGTCGATTCTGTATTCATGGCTAAGACCGATATAAATTCTGCGACGCCTTCTTTGAGCGAACGGAAAAGCAAATTTTCGTTTCGACCGTCTTTTTGTTGTGTATGAATGTATTCATGGACATTGGTTAAGACCAAAAAGTCAATTGGATTAGATGCCCAATATGTTCTAAGGTAGAAATCGTGGGGGAAATCTGAAAGGTCAACGTTTTTATCCACCATAGCGGTTTCGCTACCGATCAATATCTTGTCCTCCATTGTCGTTCCACCCGTCCTAAAGACCCCCATCGTGAAGTATATTTTTGCAGGTTTAAGGTTGGGATATAGTTTCCGCAGTTCTTCAATTCCCAGCTCGATTTCGTTGCTGAACTGTTCGGCTTTTGCTAGGTTTTTCCGCATCGATGCCCAAAAGTTAGGATATTTTAGTATTGCCTCTAAATATTCTTCGGGAGTATATTTTCTAGCTTTCATAATATCGTTTAATCCAGATGTTCCTTTTTGAAGAAATAATTTTTTAAGGTATTGCATTTGTTCATTACGATCAGCTGTCGTTATAATTTTGTCATAGGCTTCCCAAAAATTATGGATATCGGTGGTGATGACAGTTTTGCTATCATGAACTTCATTGGGGATAGGTTGACAGTTTAGTATTAATAGGAAGCAACTGATAAATGCGGTTATAACTTTCATTTTAAACGATTTTGATAGGTTCAAAGAATAATATTTCTTGAGTTGGTATTGGCAAGTTATCCCAAAATTTAGTTGGATATTGTATTTTTATGTAAACTGGATTTTTAGGAGTGTAAAGAATCCTTTTTGCTTGTAATCTGCCTTTTGAGGCTTTTACCCTTGAAAAAAGGTATTTCACATAAATAGTTGTCAAGCGATTACGAAAAACCTTACTTTTAGCGTATGCGTTTAAATACCCTATTCGGACATATCTTCTTTTGGCTGGCTATTTTAATAATCGGTACGGCTACTGTTTATCCTTACTTTGGAGATATAAACAAGGCGTTTATCAACAGAGCAATATTTTTGCCCGTATGGTTTATAGCCGCTTATGCCAATTGGTGGATACTGATGCCTCGATTTTTTGATAAGGAAAAACTTAAGATATATATTGGTTTATTTTTAGGAATGATTTTTATATTAACGATTGTACAGCGTTATATTTTTAGTGCTTTTTTTCATTATCTCTATGGTTGGCATCAATTAGAAATCTTTCAGTTATCAGGTTTTATACAGTTTGCAGCTTTTATAGCCTTACCTGCTTTGTGTTCTACAGGTATACATTTATTAAGAAGATGGTATCAAGAAAACTATACTGCTAGACAAATAATTGCCCAACAAAAAACGGCTGAATTGGACTATTTGAAAGCGCAGATTAATCCTCATTTTTTATTCAATACACTCAATACCTTATATGGTTTATCTTTAGAAGGATCGAAAAAAGTACCAGATTTAATTTTAAAGTTATCGGATATTCTAAGCTATTCATTATACGAATCGAATGTTGAAAAAGTGAAATTGTCGAAAGAAGTACAGCTCATAGAATATTTCATTGCTTTAGAGAGAGAGCGATATGAAGGACGGATGAAGGTTGATTTTGATAAATCGGCAGGACTTGATCCGAGTATTGAGATCACCCCTCTTTTACTTATTCCGCTTGTAGAAAATGCGTTCAAGCACGGTGTGAAAGAATCAACAGAAACTGTTCCAATTCATATCCAATTACGCCAAGAGGAGGAGACTTTGATTTTTAAAGTGAAGAATAAAATTAGTTGGATAAGAACAGCAGAAAAGAGAGGGAAGAGTGGATTGGGTTTATCTAATTTAAGAAGGCGATTAGATTTAGTATATCCCCAGAAATATACCCTTGTCAACAAGCAAATAGATGAATATTATTATGCTGAACTAAAAATTTTGCTTAATGAATAAAATAAAATGTTTAATTGTCGATGATGAAGCGATTGCACAAAGGATCATCGTGAAATACCTTGCAGACTTACCAGAATTTGAAGTCGTGAATACTTGTTTGAATGCGCTTGAGGCAATGACTGTTTTGCAAGAGGAGGAGGTTGATTTAATGTTCTTAGATATTGAAATGCCGAAGCTCAAAGGTTTGTCTTTTTTGAAAACACTAGACCATCCACCTCATGTTATTATTACAACGGCGCATAGAGAGTATGCTCTAGAAGGTTATGAATTAGAGATTCTAGACTATCTATTAAAACCAATTTCTTTTGAACGTTTTTTGAAAGCTATAAATCGATTTAAAAAAATCTATACCCCTTCAAAAATACAAGAAAATACAAAAGAAGCAAAATATCTATATGTAAAGAGCGAGCGTAAAACATTGAAATTATTACAAGAGGAAATTCTATACATCGAAGGGATGAGTAATTATATCATTATTCATATTGATGGACAGTCTCATATTGTTTATTCATCATTAACAGAAATACTGAAAAAATTGAGTGCCTCTTTTCTAAGAATTCACAAATCCTTTGTCATCAATAGGCGATTTATTACTTCTTACAACAAAGAAGTTGTAGAAGTGAATAAAAAATCACTTCCTATTGGGAAATCTTTTAAGGAAGTGATTCAGTTTTTTTGAACAATGGCTCAGTTCAGTATGGTTGAAAGAATAATTCTATTCTCTGGTGTAAATTTCTAAAAGTTTTCGAGCAATGGTATGTGCTTCATCATTAGACTCTGAGGAATTTATCAGAACTATAATCCCGATACCTTTTGAAGGAATCATAATAAATTGGGTGCTTGTTCCAGATTGATGTCCATCGTGATAATGAAGAAGACCTAATGCATTGTCTTCTTCAATTATCCAACCGAGTCCATATTTAAGATGCTGTTCGATATTTGGTAAATCAAAGGACATCAATTTGGTCTTTTTTGTTATTAGTTTATCCTTGTTTATAGCCATAGCAAATCTTAACATATCGCCACTAGTAGATTGGACGCCACCAGCTGGATATTTAATGCTTAAATTTGTTAATTTATCCTCTGAAAAACCAAACGAGCCTTTTTTATAAAGTTTGGATTTGTTCTCATAATGTTTACCAAATTCTTCTATATCAGTTTGATGCATATTACAAATTGACCATATATTGTCATGCATATATTGCTGATAGCTTTTGCCAGATACTTGCTCTATAATTGCTCCTAGAATAGTATATCCATAAGAAGAATAATTAAATTCTTTACCAGGTGTATTTAATAAAGCTCTATCTTTAAAAACACTTAGTGCTTCCTTCAAGTTTTTATACTGTTTAGTCGGACGATTTTCAGAGGTGAAGAATTTATAAGCAGGTGTGCCTGAAGTATGATTTAACAATTGGCGGATTGTTATATTTCCTTCTTCCTTTATCGGATATTTTGGTAAATATTTTTGTATGGGTTCATCAAGGTTTAATTTTCCATTTTCAACTAATTGTAATATTGCAACACTTGTCATTGGTTTTGTAACAGAAGCTAAACGATGAACCATATTTGTATCAGCAATTATTTTATTGGCAACATCAGAAAAACCAAATGCATTTTGCCAAATAATTTTATCACCTTTTAGAACACCAGCACTTACACCGACTATTTTTTTTGATTTGATATAGTCATACAATAAGGAATCAGCTTCTGTATTAAGTGTTATATTATCAATATCAGGAATTGAAAGATTACTTCTACATCCTACAAAATTTATTATAAGAAAAAATGAAAGTAAAAAAAGATTATTTTTTTCCATGTTGAAATGAATTGATTTATAAAACAATATTGGTAAGTTAACTCTAATTCTAGTAGGATATTTTATTTTTATGCAAACTGTATTTTTAGGAGGGTGAACAATCCTTTTGTCCGTAGTCTACTTTTGGGGAATAGGACTTTTACAATGAATTGCTGAAAATATTCTAGGAAGTCGTTTAAGAATTATTACTAGGAAAATAGAGGTTTGAAAAAGCACTATATCCCTTTTCTAAGGCTTCATAAATCATATGTGAGCAATCGAAGGTTGATAACTTTCTATAGTAAAGAGGTCGTATAAATGAATGAGAAAGCTATTCATATTTCAGAAAAAAATTGTGGAGGAACTGAAATGATTTTAGAAAACCCTACATTTCGAAATTCAAAGCCCCATCATCGACCAATTGGTAATAGCGTTCTTCATCAAAAGAATACAACTTCGCAGGACGATGAGCGACGCCTTCTTGTACCTCCTTGAGATCGATCAATACATTCATCGCTAGGATTTTTTTTCTGAAATTACGTTTATCCTGTTCGACTTCTAGTATTGATTCGTACAATTTTTGTAGTTGGGTAAGTGTAAATTTTTTAGGTAATAATTCAAAACCAATTGGTTCGCTTCGCACTTTTCGTTTTAGGCGTTTGAAGCAGGCTTGTAAGATTTCATAGTGGTCGAAGGCCAAGTCTTTTACTTCAGAAATAGAATGCCATTTTGCTTTTTTAGCAAATGAGGAAGCATGAAGGTTATAATCACTAATCTTTACTAAAGTATAATAAGCTACGGTAATGATACGACCAAGTGGATGCCTGTCTACAGCACCAAAAGTATGAACTTGTTCTAGGTATACGTTTTTTAAACCAGTAAGTTCTTCCAAGACTCGGTTGGCTGCTGTATCTAGGTCTTCATTAGGATAGACTAAGTCTCCTGGTAAGGCCCATTTACCTAGAAATGGAGTTGTACCCCGCTTGATAAGTAGTATTTTCAAATCCGATTCATCAAAACCGAAGATAACAGAATCTACCGAAAATGCAGATTTAAAAAAATTATCAAATTCAGCCATAAGATTAACTCATAATTAATACCAAAAAAGAAGCTGTCAAACACTATTTTTTTAGAAAATAAGATTCGGTTCACCTAAAATTGTAAGAAGCATTTGACAGCTACAATGACTTGAATAACCTATAGAAATATATAGACCAATATCATACAGCCATGAAAGTAAAGATTTTTTCTTAGAGGACAAAGTGTATTTTGTACAAAAAGTAAAATTCGTCTAATATATGCTAAAATTGAATAGATTTATTTCGTTTTTGTCTAGGGAATTTTAAAAAAATTAATCTTTAAACATACTAACTTGATTGGCATGAATCGATTCTTGTTCTTCAGATTGATCTAAAGCGGAAGGAATATCATCTAAGAATCTACGAATCACTCTTAAGCGATGGGTATATTTATCCATTTCAACGTTAAAAATTCCATAGTGATCCAATTTATCTATACGCACTACACCATGTGCATGAATTATTCTATGTTCTGGGAATATAATGCCTACATGAGTAATTCGACCTCGGTTATTTTCAAAAAAAGCTAAGTCTCCTATTTGAGCTTGCTCTATGAAATCTATATCTCTCCCTTGTGTTACTTGTTGGCTAGCATCTCGCAGCATAGGAATTCCTACCAACTTAAAAACCATTTGTACTAAGCCCGAACAATCAATTCCAAAAGGAGAGCGCCCTCCCCATAAATAGGGCGCAAAAAGGTAACGACGAGCTATCTTCACTACCATATCTGGGATTGTTTTCATTTGCTCTTTGGATATTGCTTGACCACTAAATCGGTAATCGTGTACCCCTAACCGAAACCTTAAACCATCAAAAGCGGGTAAGCGACTACCTAAGACTAAAGGGATATAGTAATCGTCGTTAATGGCTTCATGGACTAACTCTAAACTATAAGCATTTTGAGATTCAATTTCTAGGAAGGCTTCTTCTGAAAGCGGGGTAATGTGTTTTGTATCTAACCAACCAATATAATTATCCCAAGTACACCTTACTTTTAACCAATTTCGCTGTTTTTCTAATATTTCTACAGTCTCCCCAAACAATAATTGGGTGACCATTTCACTTTTATCCTTGGCTGTTGCTCTTATTGGTGATATACTCACCCTGCATATTCCATAGTGTGTGGACATAAATTCTAAGTAATTAGTATAAAAATTTTATAAACTCTTTTCTAAATGTTGAAAAAAATAATCTTAGGCATACATTTAGAAGATCCTAATTAAAAGATATGGTTAAAAATAATAAATCTATTTAAAAAGCCGTTTTTGAAGGGATTATTTTCTGTAAAACCTCCTCTTTTTTCAATAATTTTTCAACATATTCAAAATGTTCGACTTAGGGTTGTATTTATTATAGAGTAAAGGTTAACTTTGCAGCCTATTGCACAGAACTAAGTGATTTTTTGAAAGATAATTTAACTGATGATACAAAAAAGTTTACCACTTCTATTTTTTTCCTTGTTGATTACAATGAGTACAGTTGCTCAAGATAAGCACTTCACTCAATTCTATGCTTCTCCATTAACGTTAAATCCAGCTTTGGCGGGGGCATTTGATGGTACTTTTAGGGTTTCTGCTATCTATCGTGACCAGTGGCGTGGTAGTTTAGATAATCCTTATCAGACAATAGCAGCTGCTTTGGATACTCGGTTTCCCGTAGGAGATAATCCTAGAAATGACGATGCACTTGGCATTGGACTTTCATTCTTTTCTGATAAAGTTGGGGGCATTGATTTCAATACAACCCAAATGGCCGTATTTGGAGCGTATCATAAATCGCTTGATATTGATACAAAACAATTCTTATCGCTGGGATTCCAATTAGGGGTGTCACAGCGAAATATCAATTATGAAGATTTAACGTTTAATGATCAGTTTAATGGTACATCAGGGTATGAATTTCCAACACAGGAAATTTTACCAAAAAATAATTTCAGTTATCTAGACTTAGCTCTAGGCTTATATTATACGGTTACACCGAATAGCAATTTTTCTTTGCATGTAGGCGGTGGAATGCATCATTTTAATCAGCCCAATCTTTCTTTTTATAGGGAAGATGGAATAGAAACGAATTTATTTGTAAAGTACTCGGCACAGCTTGGTAGTACTATCAATACTTCTTCAAGGGTTAAAGTTTTTCCTAGAGTGCTATTTGCAACTCAAGGACCACATATGGAACTTAATATTGGTTCAAATGTTCGAATCTTATTTAATGATTATAATAGTACTGCTTTTCATGTAGGAAGTTGGGTCAGACCTGTTGCTTTTGATGATAGTGGCATGGGGCTAGAGTCTATTGTATTATTAGCAGGAATCGAATATCAAAATGTATTATTTGGATTAAGTTATGATTTGAATATGCATGATCTGCAAAATTACCAGCAAGGTCAAGGAGCTTTTGAGATTTCAATCGCTTATTTAGGGGCGTACGAAAATGAAACGATCATTTGCCCAACCTTCTAGATTCTTCTTTTATCGTTTTGATAAAAACTAAAACCAGTTCGCTTTGTTTACATTAAAACGATAAAGCTCAACTCATGACTCTTGTTGTATTTTGGTTTAGAAGAGATCTTCGTCTAGAAGATAATCATGCCTTATTCCAAGCCTTAGGCTTTGGATTGCCCGTTCTTCCCATTTTTATTTTTGATAAAGAAATTTTAAAAGAGCTTCCTGCCAATGATGCTAGGGTTAATTTTATACACGAAGAGTTAACTACAATTCATCAACAGTTAAGTGCATATGATAGTGGAATTCATTGTTTGCATAATGAGCCTATAAATGCTTGGAAGGAATTACTAGAGCAGTATGATATCAAAGCTGTTTTTACCAATAAAGATTATGAACCGTATGCTCTAGAACGGGATAAAAGAATACAAGAACTTTTAGTGTCTAAAGGAATTCCTTTTTATACCTATAAGGATCAAGTCATCTTCGAAAAAAATGAAGTTGTTAAATCAGACGGGAAACCTTATACGGTATATACCCCTTATAAAAAAAAATGGTTAAGCCTAGTCAACAAAGATCGTATTCAACCAATTGGGAGCAGAGATTTTAGTTTTTTTTATAAAAAAAAACAAGACCTTCTTTCCTTGAACCAACTAGGATTTAAGCCCTCAACGATTAAAGTCAAGCCTTATCAATTGGCAGATTTAAAAGATTATGGTGATACCCGTAATTTTCCTGCAATGGATGCAACAAGTTACCTTAGCCCACATCTTCGATTTGGGACAATAGGTATTCGACAAGTTATCAGTCAGTTGCGAAAAGGAGACGAGGTTTTTCTAAGCGAATTAATTTGGAGAGAGTTTTTTATGCAGATACTTTTTCATTTTCCTCATGTTGTTACTCGTAATTTTCGTCCTAAGTACGATTATATTCAATGGCGAAATGATAAAAAAGAATTTGAAAAATGGTGTCAAGGACAAACAGGTTATCCTATGGTAGATGCTGGGATGCGACAACTGAATGCTACGGGATATATGCATAATCGGGTACGTATGGTAACGGCAAGTTTTCTATGCAAGCATCTTTTAATAGACTGGCGTTGGGGAGAAGCTTATTTTGCTAAAAAGCTATTGGATTATGACCTTTCTGCTAATAATGGTAATTGGCAATGGGCTGCGGGAACAGGATGTGATGCTGCTCCTTATTTTCGGGTTTTTAATCCTACGGAACAAGTCAAAAAATTTGATAAAGCCCTCCAATATATTAAGCAGTGGGTTCCTGAATATGGTAGTTTTGAGTACGTTCGTCCTATGGTTGAACACAAAGCAGCTCGAATACGTGCCTTAGAAACCTATAAAGCTGGAATTGCAAAGTATGATCACGAGCATAAAATATAGTGATTTAGAAAGTAGAGCTTAAGGTCGATAGATATGTCGGGGATAATCGGACATTCGAACCTTATCGCCTTCGAGTTCTTTTAAGGCATCTCTAGCAATCCAATGAGCTGTCCTATTCTCCATTTGTAGTAAACCTTTAGCACATCCTATTGCTGTTTTCCTTAAGTCTTGATTTCGTTTTCCGATGCTCCGCAATGCCCAATTGACCGCTTTCTTAACAAAGTTACGTTCATCAGTCGCTGCATTTTGAATTAGTGGTAAGAAAGATTCAAAGACAGTATTATTGGCTTTTTTATCTGCCATACAGTAGGCTGCCATTGTAGCAAAACCAGCTCGTTTCTCAAAGGTTGCTGTTCTAGATGTCCATTCATTAATCTTAGGAAGTGCAAATTTGCTTTTTGCAAAAATTCCCATGGAAAAAGAATCACAGATTTCCCAATTGTCAAAGGTACTTACCCATTTCTCCATCAATTCTTCTGTAAGTTCTTTCGGATGAAAAATTTTGCTACATAAGATTTTTGCTTCGTATATATCGGCATCAAATAGTTGTAAGGCGAGTGCTTTGTCCTTGCCAATGCTTCTTGCAAGTGCATTTAAATCACTCATATAGATGCCTAAGGCATTGTTTGTTACAATCCCGAACTTTTTGGCTTTAAAGACGGCTTTTTCAGGATTTTCCAGTTCGTGGAGTTTTGAAATAATTTCTTCGTAAGTCATCTTCTATTTTCTTCCTTTTTTTAAAAAAATAAAAATTAAAATAAGAACTGCTCCTAAACCTAACCAATACCAATATGAAAAGTATTGTATTGATAATGTCTTATCTTCTCCAACTAATACAAAATTAGACCAAAAAAAAGGATGTGCGGTAATCCCTGAATGCTGAGTCAGGTATTGTTGTTTGGCTTGATTCAAAGCAATACTTTTAGATAAACCTTCTTTTGTTTTTTCAAAGAAGAGTTGCATTAGTTTTCCTGTTGCGCCATCTTCGGCTTTCCACATACTCATAATAATACTAGAACAGCCAGCATAGATAAAGGCTCTTGCCAGACTCATGACGCCTTCTCCTTGTACATATTGTCCATCCCCTGTATTACAAGCACTCAAAACGACTAAATCGGCATTAAGTTTCATATTATACAATTCATATACGTGCAGGTAATCATCCTCTATAGCATCACCAGAATCGGTGAAAATCAGTTTAGATTGAGCAGGGTTTTCATTATCGACGAAAGCGTGCATCGCTAAATGCAATACTTGATATTGTTGAGCAAATTCTTTAAAGCTGCTTTCTTTTGCCTCTATATCTTGCCAGATTTCACCACCAAAAAGCTGTTGGGTATGTTTTACTTCTTCTTTGTTAGCGGTTAAAGCTCCTAGTTGGTATCGCAGTAAATCAGTCTTTTCTTTTGCATTGCCTAAGTTTTGTTTGTATGTAGGCGCAACACCTAAATGTGTATTGTGGGCTTTCTGTTTTTTTCGAAGTTGAAATGCTAAAGATGCAGTATAACTATAACGGGTGGCAGCATGGTGCAAAAGATAAGGTAGGTTATGGTATGCTCTAGTTTTCGAGCTTGCAACAGGTTCTACTAAAAGGGCTTCGAATGGAAAATAATTGAGCGAACCATCAGGAATAATTAATACTTCGATGAGTTTATCGCGGAAACTATTTTTTAAGCGATTGGGGATAATTTTTTTATAGATACTGTGTGCAGTTTGGGTATAGCCTTGATAGGCTTTTTGGGGATTTTTAGTAATGTAATTGAGGTCGGAGATTAACCGCCTAAGATTTTGTATTTCCTTTTTTAATGTTTTATCAAAGGGAATCTGGTAGGTTTGAAAACTATTTTTTTGGATGGTAAAACAATAGAGCGTTGTGTCAGCAACGAAGTATTCTAAAATAACTTGGTGTTGGTGTAATTTTTCTTGAAGGGAAGAAATCGGTAATACTCTCGCATTGTATTTATATTGATAATATTCAGGGTAACGTTCTTCTAGTTGTTGAATATAAGTATGCAATTTTTGTTTACTATCCAAAACATCTGTTTTGAGTTCGATATCGTCGTTATATTCTAATTCTAGCTCTTTTTCATAGATGATACTTTGTTGTCCTTTAATATACAAGGCGATGCTATCAGGTAATCCTGCATTTTTGTGTGCCTGAGCATCACGAATGACATCTAGGAGCAAGACCGATTTACTTTTTTCACAAAAATGAAACGCCATCTCTTCATCTCCTAGAGCTAAAGCAGTTTGAATGGCTTGTCCATAAATGGGGTGTGCGGCTTTTCGCCAGTATAATTTTGAATCTTCTTCTTGATGCCCAAATCGGATAGTATCAATTAATTTATCTAGTAATTGGTAAATTTTCAAGGCTTCTTTCAACAGTTGCTGCTGTCCATTGGCATTATGCCATGCGATGAATGTCTTGGCTTTTGAAGATAGGTATATCAGCAAATCTGTTTTAGCACCAAGTACGATTTCACCATCAAAATTGGGATGACTATAGATAGACGTATCTCTAAAATTGAGGGTACAATTGATGATAGCTCTATGGTAATGTTCTAGGGCTTTTTGATATTTTTGTTGTTTAAAATAGAAATCTCCATATTTATCATAAATGCTGGCATATTCGTAATGATAGGGTTTGGATTCATAGGTTTCTTTACACAAATCATGTGCAATGTTGAGGTGTTGCTTCGCTTCGTTCAGCCTTCCAAGTTTTGTTTCTACCAAAGCCTGATTTTGAAAGACAACTATCATGTTGTAGATATAGTCTTCGCCCATTTCTTTATAATAATAATTCGCTCTATTATACATTTCTATTGCTCTTTCTCCATCTTTTTCTTCTAAGATATCTCCTAAGTTGGCATAGATGTCGGGTTTAAGATAGACATAGTCCTCGTCTAATTCGGATAACATTTTTTGAAGGAGTTCTATGGCTGCTTCGGATTGCTGGTATTCCGATAAAGCAACGGCTTTGTTGAATTGGCAGTCAAGAATAAATTCTTTTTCGTTTATTTTTTTAAACAAAGAAAGGGCTAAGTCGTAGTGCTTAATAGAGGCTTCATAATCGCTTTGACGATCGTATAACTCTGCTAATTCCATATAGGTTTTAGCGATATACTTTGTTTTTTCAGGATGGTATTGTTTATAAATTTCTTGTGTTTGAAGGATATATTTAAAGGCCTCAGAATAACGACCCAAATATTTGTAGTACAATCCTAAGTTGAAAAGGCTTCGGGTAATCTCAAAATGAGTGGGAGGATAAACCTGTTGACGGACGGCTAAAGATTTTTCGGTCAATCGTATTGCAGCGGTCGGTTTATCGTAATTATTGTAATAAACACCTCCTACCTGATGTAGGGCTTCTGCAATTGTAGAATCTTGGAAAAGCGTCCGATTAGGATAGTTTTTGAGGAGTAGATCTAAATGCTCCTCTACTTCTACGGGATATTCCTCTAAGTATTCCATTGTCAACACCTGCATGAGGCTATCCAAATGAGAACCTAATTGGAGCTGTTTTGTATAAACAGAGGAGACAAAAAACAGCAAACTGCAACAAATTAAAAAACGGTTGATGATAGTTGACACAGATTAAAAAATCTTATACATTTTAAGTTTAAAACAAAATTAACACAAATCTAATCTTATTATCGCTGAAATTTAAATGTCGTCCTACTTTACCTTTGATCATTATTTATGATTTTAAACTAAAAAAAGTTTTTTTATTGTTATGAAATTTGACTGGTTACGTTTTTCTGTCTAAATTTATAGACCAATAGAGGAAAGTCTATTTTTCCGCACTATTGACTATCATTAAACAAAGTATATGAGACAGATACTACTTGGTATTACTATTTTATTATCAATCTATTCATCCCCACTTCAAGCACAAGTTGATGTGCAAGATTCGCTCACACTTGTGGATATTTATAACAGTACAGGAGGCCCCAATTGGACAAACCATACGAATTGGTTGACGGCAAATCCTGTTTCTACTTGGCATGGGGTGACGGTGAGAAATGGTCGGGTAACTAGATTAGATCTATATCAAAGGAATCTTAGTGGGAGGCTACCAAATATATCTGCTTTAACTTCTTTAGAATATTTAAATTTAGCAATTAATAAAATAGAGCATATCACTGATTTGTCAAGTTTGAAAAATCTTAAAGAGCTTAACTGTAGTACAAATCCATTAAATGAATTACCTCGTCTAAATGGTCTAACTAGTTTATTAGAACTATACTGCGCAAATAACGAACTAGTGGAATTACCTAATTTAGATTCACTTAGAAATCTAAAGGTTTTAAACTGTAAATTGAACAAGATAGATAGTTTACCTCAACTATCAAATTTGGTGAATTTAGAAGAAATAGATTGTCAGACTAATTGGTTAACGAAATTACCTGATTTAGACAATCTAGTGAATTTAAAGATATTAGATTGTAGTAAGAATTCAATCAAGAAGTTACCAAAACTAGAAGAAAATAGGTTATTGGAAATACTAAATTGTTTCAATAATGAATTAACTAATTTACCAGATTTATCGCAATTACATAACTTAGAATATCTTAATTTTTCTTATAATGAAGTTTATATTATTCCAATAATACCCGAACATGGGAATCTTATTCGTTTATCCTGTGATAACAATAGTTTAAAAAAACTTCCAAATATTTCAAATAATATAAGGTTAAAAGAGATATATTGCAATAATAATTTTCTAGAAAGACTCCCTATTTTATCAAAGCTAGTAGATTTAAAAACTTTAGTCTGTCATTCTAATGAATTAATAGAATTACCAGATTTATCTAATTTAATTACTCTTCATACTTTGGCTATCATGACTAATGCCCTATCATTTGAAGATATCGAACCAATACTAAAACTTCCAATATCCAATTCTAATGCTTTTAATTTTTCTTCCCAAACCCCCGACACCATCCCCCTAATCGGTGATATCAGAACGTATATCGACAGCACCTATACCCTCCGAATCGATCGAAGAAGAGGAGAAAATACCGTCTATGAATGGTTTAAAGATGATGTATCATTAGGAGAATCCTCCCTAGATACTTTTTTACATATTCCGCAAGTATCAGTGAATGATGCAGGTATCTATCGTTGTGTAGCGACTAATCCTTTGATACCTGAGATTACGCAATATTCTGTAGATTTTGAGGTGGAGGTTTTGGCTGTTGATTCTCTAGGCGGAATCTATTATCCCAATCAGTTTTTGGTGGAATATGAGGAAGGTACGAGTTATGCTGAACGTCAAGTGCTACAAGAGGAGTTTGGTGCTACAGTAATTGACTCTTGTATGTGTGGACAACAATTGGAAGTCTGGCAAATCCCCGAAGCTATTTTCATTGATGATAATGGAGAAACCCATTATGTTGTAGATGACGATGGTAAGAAAAAAAGAATTCGACGTAAATCAAAAATCAATGGGGCAGATTTCCAGTATGTGATTAATAGTGATGCTTGGTCTTCTAGAACGGCGAGTGCTAAAACTGACAGGTCTACTTTTTATAAAAAAAGAAAAAAATCAACGACCAATAGTCCCATTAAAATTGGGGTCTTAGATACAGGATTGGATATTTTTGATGAAGCATCTACCTTATTTCCTTATCGTTGGGTCAATCCTAATGAAGATCACCTTGCTAGCGATCAGGATGGAAATTGTTATCAATATGATATACATGGTATCAGCTTTGAAGAGCGAGATTCTATACCTGATGATGACCATCCTAAGTATCATGGCAGCCATATTGCTGAAATTATAAAACAGGGATTTCAACCCGAAGATATTGAGTTAATGGCAATAAAGACACACAACAAAGATGGATTAGGCACTATCTTTAATACGGTTTGTGGTATCTATTATGCGATGGAAAAGGATGTAGATATTATCAATGCGAGTTGGAGTTATAAGGGCTTACCTTCAGAAATTCTAGAAAATGCTATTCGTAGAGTAGGTGAGCAGTCCAATACTTTATTTATCGCTTCGGCAGGTAATGATGCGACCTTAACGGATACCGTTCCGTACTATCCTGCTAGCTATGATTTGGACAATATTCTATCGGTCATGTCGATTGATGATAAGGATAGAATCCCTACCTTTTCGAATTATGGACAGCATACGATTGACCTAGCGGCTAGGGGCTTCGATATTCGAAGTGAACGATATGGTATCAAAAATGGTACATCTTTATCGACAGCTTATGTTAGTGGTTTTGCAGCGAGGTTATTGCATCTGTATCCCAACTTAAGCCCCATAGAATTAAAGCAACTGCTTTTTGAGCAATTGGAATATTTGCCTGTATTAAATGGAAAATGCCTTACTAAAAGTAAATTACCTGATAGTTTTTATGAAGCCTTTGAGTTGGTAGATTTTCAGGCAGTCGTAGAGAATGAGGAAATGGTCGTTTTAGACTGGTCTACTCTTTTTGAAGTCGATTTGGATAGTTTTGAGGTGGAGCGTTCTTTTGATAATATTAATTTTGTCAATATTGGAAAAGTTATAGCCAACAACCAAACCCAAAATGGGTATCAATTTGAAGATGATTATACCTTAATTGACAGCTTAACATCCTATTATCGAATAAAAATCAACGAAAAATCGGGGAAACATTCTTATTCGCAAACAAAGAAAATCTTAGCAAAAGAAGTTCCTATAATAGAATATGACTTTGTGGTAGAGCTGCTAGGCAATCAAATTAAAACAACTCTAAATTTATTGCTTCAAGAAGAAGTCAACGATGGTTTTATCCACATTTATGATGTTTCAGGTAAACTGATTCACCATCAAAATATTAGTGGTGTAGCTCAAACAGCATTATCTATTCCTTTACATCATATAGCATCGGGTAATTATTTGATACGTATCTTTGCAAACCAAGAAGAGCGATCGTATAGATTTCAAAAATTGAAGGATTGATGGATTTTACTAATCAAAAATTATAGCAGGGTTTTTCCTTTTTTTATAAAAAAGAAAATTAAAATCATCAAAGTTAATCCGCCAAATAAATACCAATATGAAAAATGTTGAAATTCTAGAGGCTTATCTTCTCCAACAAGGACAAAATTAGACCAAAAGAAAGGATGTGCTGAAATTCCAGAATGTTGTGTTAAGTATTGTTGTTTGGCTTGATTTAAAGCGATACTCTTGGGTAATCCATCTTGGGCGTGTTCAAAAAATAATTGCATTAGTTTTCCTGTTGCTCTATCTTCTGCTTTGGACATACTCATAATAATACTAGAACAGCCCGCATAGATAAAGGCTCTTGCTAAGCTCATTACGCCTTCACCTTGCACATATTGTCCTCCTCCTGTATTGCAAGCACTTAAAACAACCAAATCAGCATTGAGTTTCATACTATACAACTCATATACATGCAAATAATCATCTTCCAAACTATCATCAGAATCGGTGAAGATCAGTTTGGATTGAGCGGGGTCATTATCATCCATAAAGGCGTGCATTGCTAAATGTAATACTTGATATTGTTGTGCAGAATTTTTAAAACTATTTTCTTTGGCATTGTCTCCTTCCCATATTTCTCCACCAAAAAGCCTTCGACTATGGTTGACTTCTTCTACATTTGCGGTCAATTCTCCTAGATTATTTCGGAGTTGATCAGTATTCTGTTTTGAATTTTCTAGAGTTTGCTTATAGTTGGGAGCAATGCCTAGATGAGGGTTTAGGGCTTTTTGTTTTTTTCGAAGTTGAAATGCTAGGGATGCTGTATAACTATAACGGGTTGTAGCACGATGTAAGAGATAAGGAAGATGATTATATTCTTTGCTTTTGGAAGGCTCAGAAGATTTGGTTAGAAGGGCTTCAAAAGGGAAATAGTTTAGAGAACCATCGGGGATGATTAACAATTCATAGGGATAATTATTAAGAGCATCTTTTAAATGAAGTGGTATAATTTTATTATAAATACTATAGGCCACATTTACATATGAATCATAGGTCTTTTGCGGGTTCTTAGTGATATAGTCAAGATCAGATATTAGTTTTCTAAATTGGAGTATTTCTTTTTTTAATGTTTTATCAAAGGGGAGTTGGTAGGTTTGAAAACCGTCTTTCAATATGGTAAAGCAGTAGAGTATTGTATCGGTAACAAAGTATTCTAAAATAACTTGATGCTTGTGTAGTTTTTCTTGGATAAAAGAAATAGGCAATACTTTAGCATTGTATTTATATTGATAATATTCGGGGTAACGTTCCTCTAGCCGTTGAATGTAAGAGTATAGAGCCTGTTTACTGTCTAAGACATTTGTTTTTAGTTGGATATCCTCGTTATATTCTAATTCTAACTCTTTTTCATAGATGATACTTTGTTGCTCTTTAATATACAAGGCAATACTATCGGGCAAACCTGCATTTTTATGTGCTTGGGCATCTCGGATGACATCTAGCAGCAATACCGATTTACTTTTTTCAGAAAAATTAAAGGCCATCTCTTCATTTCCTAGTGCTAAGGCGGTTTTGATAGCCTGTTCATATATTGGATGTGTTGCTTTTCGCCAGTATAATTTAGAATCTTCTTCGTGATGCTCAAAACGAATGGTATCGATTAATTTATCTAGTAATTGATAAATTTTTAAGGCCTCTTCCAAAAAGCGTTGTTGCCCATTGGTTTGATACCAAGCAATAAACGTCTTGGCTTTTGAAGATAGGTATATCAATAAATCTGTTTTTGCGCCGAGTACAATTTCATCATCAAAATTAGGATAACTATAGATTGAAGTATCTCTAAAGTTGATAGTACAGTTCATTATTGCGCTATGATAATATTCTAGAGCCGTTCGATATTCTTTTTGTTTAAAATAGAAATCGCCATATTTATCATAAATGCTGGCATACTCGTAATGGTAAGGTTTGGATTCATAGGCTTGTTTGCATAAACGATGCGCAATTTTGAGGTGTTGCTCTGCCTCCTGAAGACGTCCAAGTTTTGTTTCTACTAAAGCCTGATTTTGAAAGACAACTATCATATTGTAGATATAGTCTTCTCCCATTTCTTTATAATAATAGTTTGCCTTATCATACATCTTTATTGCTTGTTCACCATCACTTTCTTCTAGAATATCTCCTAGATTGGCATAAATGTCAGGCTTGAAAAAAGAGTAGTCTTCGTCTAATTCAGATAGCATTTTCTGAAGAAGTTGTATCGCTGCTTCGGACTGTTTATATTCAGATAAAGCGACAGCTTTATTGAGTTGGCAATCGAGGATAAATTCTTTTTCGTTTATTTTTTCAAATAAAGAAAGGGCTAAGTCATAATGTTTAATAGAGGCTTCATAGTCGCTTTGGCGATCATATAATTCTGCCAATTCCAAATAGGTTTTAGCAATATACTTTGTTTTCTCAGGATGATGTTTTTTATAAATTTCTTGCGTTTGAAGAATGTATTTAAAGGCCTCAGAATAACGTCCCAAATATTTGTAAAACAGCCCTAGATTGAAAAGGCTTCTAGTTATTTCAAAGTGAGTAGGCGGAAAAATTTGCTGTCTAATAGACATTGATTTTTCTGTAAGCCTTATTGCTGCAGTTGGTTTATCATAATAATTATAATGAATACTGCCCAATAGATGTAGAACTTCAGCAATTGTAGAGTCTTGAGAAAATGTTCTATTAGAATGGCGATTGAGGAGTGTATTTATGCGTTCTTCTACTTCTAAAGGGTATTCTTCTAAATATGTGGGGGTGCAAACTTGTACAAGGCTATCCAAATGTCGTTCTAATGGCAATTGCTTTGTGTAGATTGGGGATACACAAAAAACAATACAGCAAGTAATAAAAAAACGATATAAAATTGTTAGCACTTGTTCTAATAAGCTTTGAAGTTCTGGACAAGAACAAATAAATCACAAATTTAACCTTAATATTTCTGAAATTTGAATGTGATAAACATTAAGTAAAGATGACAATTGATTTTAGCAATTGCCATCTTATATGGTTAATCTTTCTTATCCTTTTCGTTATCTTCTGTCTTGTTGATGTTTTTTACTGCTTTTTCGACTTCTTTCGTAGCTTTATCCAATTCTTCTAATTGTTTACGGCGTTCTTCTTCTTTTTTATCTTTAGGCTTCTGTGCATTATTTTTTATACCATTCGAAGGAGTGGACTTCTTTATACTACTTGGTTCATCCATGCCTTCAAATCGAGTTTCACTAAATACTAAGCCTTTATTATCTACATGAACATAAATCGTTTCTCCTGCAGTAAAAGCTCCAGATAAAATCTGTTTAGATAATTCGTTGACCAATTCTTTTTGTAAAACACGTTTCATTGGTCGAGCTCCAAATTGTGGGTCATACCCTAGGTCTGCTAATACATCCAAAGCTTTTTCACTCAATTCAATTTTAAGATCTTGTTTCGCCAACATTTTGATGACTTTTCGCATGAGTATCAATAAAATCTGGCGAATTTCGGATTTTGTTAAAGGCAAGAACATAATTTTCTCATCAATACGATTGAGAAACTCAGGTCTTAATTGTTCTTTCAAGAGATCAAAAACCTCAAGTTTAGTCGTTTCAATGATCTCACCACGATGTTTTTCGCCTACGGCTTCTAAGTCTTCAAAATTTTCTAAAATAACATCTGATCCCATATTAGAAGTCATAATAATGATGGTATTTTTGAAATTAACCACACGTCCCTTATTATCTGTCAAACGGCCATCATCTAATACCTGTAATAGTATATTGAATGTATCAGGATGCGCTTTTTCTATTTCGTCCAATAAAACAATAGAATAGGGGCGACGACGTACGGCTTCCGTCAATTGACCACCTTCATCATAACCCACATATCCAGGAGGCGCACCAACCAATCTAGAAACAGAATGACGCTCTTGATATTCACTCATATCAATTCTAGTGATGGCATTTTCATCATTAAATAATGCTTCGGCAAGGGCTTTGGCTAATTCTGTTTTACCAACGCCTGTAGGTCCTAGAAAGATGAAAGAACCAATAGGTTTTTTACTATCCTGTAAACCTGCACGACTTCGGCGCACGGCATCCGATACCGCAATCACTGCTTCGTGTTGACCAATCAAGCGTTTTCCTAATTCGTCTTCAAAGTTCAGTAGTTTATCTTTCTCACTTTGAAGCATTTTGGCAACAGGAATACCTGTCCAACGTGCTACTACTTCTGCAATATCATTTGCCGTAACTTCTTCATTAGTGAATCGACTCTCATCTTTTAAAGCGTGCAATTTATCTTCTTCTGCTTTCAGAATGGTCTCTTGCTCTTTTATTTTACCATAACGAATCTTAGCCACTTCCTCAAAGTTACTTTCACGTTCTGCTTTAGCCGCTTCGATTTCAAATTCCTCAATTTTTTTCTTAGCGGTTTGAATGGCTTCAACAATTTCTTTTTCACTTTGCCAACGAGCGGTCATATCACTCAATTCTTCTTTGAGTGCTGCAATTTGCTCGTTCATTTTGCCAAGTTTCTTTTGGTTTTTTTCTCGTTTGATGCCCTCTCTTTCAATTTCTAACTGACGAAGTTTGCGGCTTAACTCGTCTACCTCTTCAGGCACAGAGTCTAATTCTAAACGTAATTTTGCAGCGGACTCATCAATTAAATCTATGGCTTTGTCGGGTAAAAAGCGATCAGAAATATAACGACTCGACAATTCGGCAGCAGCTATTAAGGCTTCATCTAAAATCTTCACCTTATGGTAAACTTCATAACGTTCTTGTAGCCCTCTCAGAATTGAAATGGTATCTTCAACACTTGGCTCATCTACTAATACTGTTTGGAAACGACGCACAAAAGCCTTATCCTTTTCAAAGTATTTTTGGTATTCATCATTGGTTGTTGCTCCTATGGTTCTTAGTTCGCCCCTTGCTAGAGCAGGTTTTAAAATATTGGCGGCATCCATAGCTCCACTACCTCCACCAGCACCAATTAAGGTATGTATTTCATCAATAAATAATATAATATCACCATTCGAATTGCTAACTTCCTTAATAACCCCCTTTAAGCGTTCTTCAAATTCACCTTTATATTTGGCACCTGCAATTAAGGCTGTCATGTCCAGAGAATAGATTTTTTTACTGCGTAAATTTTCTGGAACATCTTGGTTGACAATACGCCATGCGATACCTTCTACGATAGCAGTCTTCCCAACACCTGGTTCACCGACAACAATTGGATTATTCTTTTTTCTTCGAGAAAGAATATGGAGGATTCTTCGGATTTCTTCATCTCTTCCAATAATGGGATCAAGTTTTCCTTCTGCTGCTCGCCCAGTCAAGTTGATTGCAAATCGTTTCAGGGCATTATATGAATTTTCTGCTCCTTGATCGGTAACTTTTCTGCCTTTTCGAAGTTCTTTAATCGCCGCTTTTAGTTTATCGACAGAAGCGCCTTTGGACTTTATTAATTTACCAGTTTTATCAGTACCATGTACAATACCTAAAAGCAAAAGTTCTACAGAAATATATTCATCCCCAAAAGTTTTAAGGGTTGCTTTTGCTTTAGCGATAGCTTTATTAGCATCAGGAGTAAGATACTGCTTGTCGGTACCTTGTACTTTAGGGTATTTTTTAATTTCTTTGTTTAATTCTTCTTTTAAAGAAGTAATATCAACATCGACTTTTTTTAATAAAAATTCGGCTACATTCTCATCGACTTCTAGTATACCTTTGAGTAAATGAGCGGTATCTACGGTCTGCTGCTCATAACTTTTAGCGATATGTTGAGCTTTAAGAATGGACTCTTGCGCTTTAGTAGTGAAATTATCGTAGGTCATTTATATACTTTAATGATTATTCTATTATTAATAATAATATTAATATAAAAATTGTTTACAAAATAACTATCAAAATCTTAACCAGTTCTATTTTTGAACTTTTTTTATGAAATTTTGTCAGAATAATGTTGCAATGATCCGCCATTTTGACTTTTATATAGACTTATAGGAAGTGTTTATTTTTAAGTATAAAAAATGTGTATATGTTGTTTAATGAAAGTTCGAAGTATTTTTGCACTAAATAAAATAAAGTCTACGTATTTTGTGCAAAACTTAGTATTGGTTTGAAATTGAGTATTAAGTATTTTCAATAAGTTATAAAATTAATTGAATGTCATTTGTAGATACGATAAATCGTCAGAAGTCTGCTGTATTATTTGAAGAGGCTAAAAAATATTTCCCTGGAGGAGTAAACTCTCCTGTTCGTGCGTTTAAGTCTGTTTCTGGGCCTCCTTTATTTATAAAAAAAGGAGATAAGTGTAAAATTGTTGATGAAGATAATAACGAATACATTGATTTTTGCTGCTCTTGGGGGCCATTGATATTAGGGCATAATAATGAGAAAGTCAGGGATTTTGTAATTGAAACAATTGGGAAGGGAACTTCCTTTGGAACGCCTAATTTGTTGGGTAATGAATTGGGTAAGATAATGATTGAGCACAATCGTTTTATTGAAAAAATCCGATTTGTGAGTTCTGGAACAGAGGCTGTGATGTCTGCTATTCGTTTAGCACGAGGATATACAGGAAAAGATAAGGTAATTAAATTTGAAGGATGTTACCATGGACACGTTGATAGCTTACTCGTAAAAGCGGGGTCAGGTTTAGCAACATTTGGAGTAAGTACTTCTGCAGGTATTCCTGCATCATTTGCAAAAGAAACCATCGTTTTACCCCTCAATGATTTAAACATTTTAGAGGATACTTTAAAGCAGTATCATAATGAATTGGCTTGTGTTATAATAGAGCCTATTCCTGCAAATAATGGTTTATTATTACAGGATCGAGAGTATTTAGTACAAATGAGTGCATTATGTACTAAATATGATGTATTGTTAATTTTTGACGAAGTTATATCTGGTTTTAGAGTTGGTTTTGAGGGAGCTGCTGGATATTATGATATTAAACCAGACTTAGTTACTTATGGTAAGATAATAGGAGGAGGAATGCCTGTGGGTGCTTATGGAGGGCGTGCGGATATTATGGGACATATTGCACCAGATGGTGCGGTTTATCAAGCAGGCACATTATCTGCCAACCCTGTTGCGATGGCTGCAGGACTAGCAACTCTGAAACAACTACTTGAGCCAAGATTTTATACAGAGATGTCTTCAAAGACAAAAGTCTTTACCTCTACCATTGAAACGTACTGTAGAGAGAAAGGATATACACTTCATATTCCAACTGTGGGGTCAATTTTCTGGTTGGCATTTACCCAGAAAAAAATTCAATCAGCGGATGAAATTGATGCTTCTAGTATGGAGTATTTTAAAATTTTGCACCATGAATTGTTGCAAAGGGGGATTTATTTAGGGCCTTCGGGGTATGAAGTCGGTTTTGTATCGGCAGCCCACACAAGTAAAGACTTAGAAGTGGCATCTAATATTATTAAAGAATGCCTAGATCTTGTATTTGATTAGTTAAAGTATCTTATTTTATTTAAGATTTTTTATATTGAAATTGTTTTAAAATGACTTACTCGATGGCAAGACGATTTTTTAAATGAATACTTTTGTAGCTAGGAGTCATTCTTAAATAATTTTATTCTAGGAATATTGGATATTCAAAAAAAAATCGAAAAAAAGTATTTTTAGTGGTTACATTAACCCTTTATAAAATATTAAACTATAGAACACGATATGATTTTTAATAGAAGCAAGCAACTTTCTGATGAGGCCGTACTTAGACTGTTGAAAAGCGGAGATAAAAAGAATGAGCAGAAGGCTTTAAATTCTTTATATAAAGAACATTATGGGAAGGTCAAAAACCTTCTTGGCAAGATGAATGCTAATGAAGGTGAAATCCAAGATGTTTTTCAAGATTCGATTATCGTTTTTTATGAAAACGTATTAGGAGGAAAATTTGAATTGAAGGCTAAAATTGCGACATATCTTTGTTCGGTCGCTCGTAATATTTGGCTTACTCGTTTCAAAAAAAATCAACGAGTTGTTTCCCAAGAAGATTTTGAAAAACCTGAGAATATGATGTTTACTGAAGATCTAGATGAACTCTTTTTAGATAAGGAAAGAAAAACATTTATTAGAGGGTTATTGAGCCTTATTTCAGAAGATTGTCAGAAGGTATTGACAATGGCAATATTTTACAAAGATAGCATGAAAGAAATTAGTCAAAAGATGAATTATCAAAATGAGCAAATTGCTAGGAACAAAAAAAGTCGATGTTTAAATTATTTGAAGAATGCAATTGTGAATTCTAAATCAGTTATGGAAACTTTAAAAGAATTGGGATGAAAGATTCAATGCAAAAAAAATTATTGGATAAATTTTATAAGGGGACATTATCTAATAAAGATAAAGGAGAGTTTAGTCGTCAATTAGAACTTGATGGTTTTAAGGAGCGGCTTGCAGAAGGGGTTATAAAGCATCATGCTCGTATCCAACTTAAGGAGCAACTGGGGAATATACACTTGGAAATGCAACAAGCAGAGCAAAAAGCTACTACTAGAAACTACCTAATGGCATTAGGTGTTCTACTCCTTCTAGCGTTAGGAGCTGCTTTTTGGTACTTTAGTGGTGATACAAATAAGGAGTCGATCCCTAAAGAGGAACTTCCAGAAGTATTATTTGCGGAACATTTTAAAACATACCCTAATATTACTTCTGTAAGAAGTATAGAGGATGAAAAAAATAATTGGGAAAAAGCGATGGATGCCTATAAAGAGGAAGATTTCAGAACTGCTGTAAAGCTATTTAGTGGTATTCCCGATACGATGTCTAATGCTTATATGTTTTATTTTTACAAAGGAAATGCTTTAATGTCAATTGAAGAATACAAGGAAGCTGAAAAGGCTTTTTTAGAGACTACAAAAACGGATAATGATTTAAAAATAGATGCACTTTGGTATCTTGGCTTAATTGCTCTTAAGAACAATAATTTAGAAGAAGTGAAGCGTATATTTGGTACGATACAAACTCAATATCCTAATTATAAGAAAGCAGCAGTTTCAGATATTTTGGAGCAATTAGAATACTAAGAAGTCAGGATTTTTTGATGATTGAATGAATGACGTTTTTTAATTGTGGTACAATATTTTTTTCAAACCAATCATTTTTTTTGAGCCATAAGCGGTTTCTAGGAGAAGGGTGAGGGAGTGGAAAATAAGTGGGTAAGTATTCTTCATAATGTGCAACTGTTTGTGTTAGATTTTTTTTTGCATTCTTTTTTAAATAATATTTTTGGGCATACTGTCCAATTAATAAAGTAAGTTGTACTTTAGGCATTTGTTTGAATAGTACTTCATGCCATTCAGGCGCACATTCTGGTCTAGGAGGTAAATCGCCTGATTTTCCTTTACCAGGATAACAAAAACCCATCGGAACAATACCAAAAATTGTATTATCATAGAATAGGTCATTTTCAACATCTAGCCATTGCCTTAATCGTATACCACTTTGGTCATTCCAAGGAATACCAGAATAGTGAACTTTAGTACCAGGAGCTTGACCAATGATTAAAATTTTTGCTTCAGTATGGACACTTATGACAGGGTTAGCTCCTAGGGGCAGATGTTTGGCACAAAGTGTACATTGTTTGATTTGTTGAAGAAGCTCCTGCATAGTTTTTATGTTTATATACAGAAGAATGCTTTGATATAATTGTCTTCCTTAGCTCGTATTAATGCAACTTCTTTAGAGGATTTATCTTTGTATCCTAGTAAATGCAATACACCGTGAATAATTACTCGAAGTAGCTCATGTTCAAAGAGTACATTTTGTTGTTTCGCATTATCATTTACTCTATCAATGCTAATAAAAATATCTCCCTCTATAATTTCATCAGAATATGGGAAGGTAATGACATCTGTATAAGTATCATGATTTAAATACTCCATGTTTATTTTATAGAGGTACTCATCTGAACAAAAAATGAAGTTTAGAAAAGATAATTTACCCTTTTCTTGAAGTATTGTTTGGTTTATCCAATGGGTGATTTTTTTTTGATTCTTAAGTTTAAAATCAATTGCTTCAGAATAAAATTGAATTGCTTTTGCTTGTTGCTCCAGTTTGTTCATATTCTAAACTGAATTTCTACAGTACTTCCATTATTTGAAAATATGACGAGGTCGGAAAGTTGTTTCATTAAAAATACACCACGCCCTCCTACTTTTAGTAAGTTTTCGGGAGCGGTTGGATCTGGCAGATTACTATAATCAAATCCTTTTCCTTCATCAGAGATGATAAAGGTGAGGTTATTTTCTGCTTTTTGTAAACTTACTTCTACATTTTTTTTACTGTTAGAAGCATTTCCATGGACGATAGCATTAGTTACAGCTTCGGTGAGTGTAATTAAAATATTACCATAAACATCGGGACGGATATGATATTTTCCAACCAAACGTTCAATGAACGGTTCTACTTTAGAAACATTCTTAGGCTCTGAACTTAGTACCAGCATTTCCTGTTTTTGAATCATTTTAAAAAATTGTTTGTCCTATTTTATAGTATAATAAAAATAGGGTAAGTTGTGGGTTTGTAATGTTGATTCGTTTCTTGTTTCTTGTTTCTTGCTGATTTAGGATTATTTTGATTTTAACTTTTTAAAATATTCCTCAACTAAAAACTTATAATATGGTTTTAGTGCTGGAGAAACAGATTTATACATATCTATTTCTGCTTCTCGTTTTTTGATATATTCTTCTAACTGAGGCGGCATTTTTCGTTCTCTCTCCTGGGGGCGTTCTGCTTTACGTTTATTATCATACTCTTCCTCCCGTTCTGCTTTCTCATGCTCAAGAAGGCGAGTGAGAATATCTTGTTGTCGTTTTAGTGTACGATTATTTAATTTTTTATTGACAAGATTTGTTTCTGTTTTATTCATTTCATCAATCAACTCTTGAAGTTCTTTGCTTGCTCCTTTCCCTTTTTCTTGTCTTTCTTTTTGTAATTTTTCTAATGCTCGTCGAATGGCTGCTTGGCGTTTTGCCATTTGTGCAAATTCTTTGCTCATTTTCCCGCCCTTCCCATTTTTCATAGCGTCAAGCATTTTTTGCATCTCCTTATTTAATTGTTCTTGAGATTGCCCTTGACCTTGTCCTTTTTTATCACCAGGTTTGCTACCTGCTTTATTACCTGGTTTAGAGCAATTCTGGCTACCAGACATTGCTGACGCCATTGATTGTTGCATTTGATTCATAACCTCACTCAGCATTAGAGCCAAATCATTTAACCCTTTCATGGAACTCTGTTGGTGTACAGCTGCTGGAGATTTTCTTCTTTCTTCCAGTTCCTCTAAACTTGTACCAATATGTTCTTTTATTTCAGTTACTTTCTCTGTAACAAAAGATTCAATCTGGTATACCCGTTTACTTAGGGCTTGTAAACTATCTTCAACAAGTTTGAAATCATCCTTGATCTTGTACTGCCCTTGAACCAACTCTGTATATTTTGGAGTATTAATGGCTGTTTTTTTAATATCACCCATTACCTCCTCCTGTTCAAAGGATAGAGTGACTAGATTTTCTAGCAATTGGCGAAGTGCATCCATATCTTCTTCCATCTGGTCCATCTCTCCTGCTTGCATAGACATCTCCATGCCTTTTGCCATCTGTTGCATCTTTTGAGCGGCATTTTTCTGTGATTGTGAGGCCTTTTTATTTTGTTTTTTGTCCAAGTTTTCTTGACTATCTTGGAGATCTTGGTCAATATTTTCCATCTCTTCTTGCATTCCATCCATATCTTTTTTATTCTCCAAATCTTCATTCATTTCCTCCATCTTATCCATGTTCTCCTGTACCTCATCAAATTCTTTATTGATTTCTTCTTGGCGTTTTTCCAAGTTTTGTTGAGTATCTTTATTTTGCTCAGTATCTTCACTTAACTTTTCCTGCTTTTCAGCCAATTTTTCCAACTTGTCTATTTGATCCTGCATTTCTTTTTCTAATTGCAGTTGCTTCAACATTTCTTGTAATCGATCAAGTTCTTTGCTTAATTCTTCATCACCCATTTCGAAATTCCTCAATTCATCCATCGCATCCTCTTTATTCATCTCTTGAAGTAATTCTTCTAATTGTTTTAGCATTTCTTTCATTTCATCACTCATCAACTCCTCAAATAACTCTTGAACTTTTTCTTGTTTTTCCATCAATTGTTCATCGGGCTGACTGAATTCTTCTTGATTTTCTAGGTTTTCTTGAAAATCTTCTTTGGCACTCTCAATTTGTTGTTCAAGATTTTTTTGACGTTCTAGGAGCTTTTCAATTTCCTTCCTAGTTTGCCAGTCGATCTCTTTTTCCTGAAGTAGCTTTTCTCTTACCCGTTTCATCTCATCTTTAATTGCTTTAGATTCTTTCTTCGCTTCATCGATCTTCTTATTTATCTCTTCATTGTTTTTATCTTCTTGTTCTTGATATTCGGCAATCGTCGGCATTGCAAAATTCATCACATTCGTTCTAGCAGACTTCCGTCCGTTAATAGCATCGTTATCCCATACTTCAAAGTAATAGGTTAGCTTATCACCAGGTTTTAGCCCAAGTTCATTGACATCCCAAGTGTAATCATACTGAACAGCTTTACCTGTAGGGCTTGCATTAATCGGAATGGATTGAAGTTGTGCGGTGCTACTACCTGATTTTTGAAGGGAATAATTAAATGTAAGGTTATTTAAACCATAGTCATCGGAGGCATCCCCGACAAAAAACATCAAAGTGTTATCTAGACTATCAGCAAATTGCTGAACATTGATGGTAGGGTGTAAGTCAGGAATAACAGTAATCGAATAATTGACGGAGTCCGCATTTTGTAAATCTTTATTAGAAACATATATTTTATAGCCTTGATCACGCATTGCTTTTAAACCTGTTCTAAAAGCAGTCTCATTTAGTTGTTTGATTTTTTTGGGTTTTTGATTGGCATATTGAATACTAATATCGTCGGTGTTTTTAGTCTTAAAGCTCCAAGAGATGTTTGTTCCAAGAGGAACGACCATATCTCCAATATTAGCTAATGTTTCATTTTTTCGTTGTGTATAAGAAGGATAATTTAATCGAACATCAAAACCTAATATATTGGGTTTTCTAAGTACACCCAATTCATAGTTTTCAGAATCAAATCCCCCAGAAGTTAATTTAAAGTTGGTTTCCTTTTGGACATTATTAAATTTATAGGTAAATTGATTTTTTTCTACTTGAGTCAATTTATATTTATAATCATCAATGTCAATAAAAACCTCATTTGGTAAAATTTCTCCCTCTACTTCTACATTTAATAAAAAATCTTCATGCTCAATCACACTCAAGTTTTCATTACTAACTTTAAAATGGAATGGTGCCTCACGTTCAAACTCTTTATCATTGTTAATTAATCTTGTAGTACTATCTGTAATTAGATTAGCATTAATAAATAAAACACCAAGAAGCAACATTAAAGGAGGTAAAGCATACCAAAGGTATTTTCTATTTTGACCTAAATTAATGGCTTTTTTAAAGGGTACTAACTTAATATCTTCAGATTTTTGATTGATACTAGCCAACAAAAGATCAGAGTCTTCTACCTGATTAGCTTTTTGTTTTAATTGTAATAGGTTTAACAACTTATCTTTTACACCTGTAAAATGCTCCCCTATAATTTTGGCAGCTTGTTCATGCGAAATAACTCTACCCAATCGGAAATATTGAGCTAGGGGGATAAAAACCCATCCGAGTAAGGATAAAGTACTAATTCCTAAAAAGGAATAATAAAGTCCTTTACGGACAGAAGTACTAAAGAAAAATTGTGATTCTAGTAAGTTGAAAAGTAAAAATAAACCAACAATTATAGCAATACTGTAGAGTACCCCTCTAATTAATTTATTGATATAAAATTTTCTAATAAACTGGTCTAATTTCTTTATTAATAACTGGTAGTTATTTTTTGCCATTTATTATAAGTTGTAATTTGTTTTACAATTTTGCTAGTATTAAAATATAAAGACTATTGTTTAAAAGATAGATTGGTAGGGTTTACTTATATCCTTAACTTTTAACACATAGGGCTTATTGTTTTAATATATAAAGCACCTTTAAACAATAGTTTGTATCTCAATTGATTTTTAAAAGAAACAACAAGGTTAAATGTTTGATTTTTATGGGGTATTATTGAACGTGTGTTATACGTTTTTGAGATAAAAAAGTTTCAATTTTAGCAATCTTTTTTTAAGATTTTTTTAACTTAAAATATTATTATAAAATAGCATTTTATAGGATTAAAGTCAAGGTTTTTAATATGAAATTATTTTAGTTAAAATGAGATTGTATTATAATACTTTAGGCTATTTTTAATTAAGTCGTCGGAACAATTTTGATTGACTTTGGGAGTTCCAATCTCCTCCAATAACGTAAAATTAATCAAACTGTTTTCATTTTTTTTATCGTTCTGCATCAATTTAATATAATCATCAAACTGTTCTTCTTTTAATGGATGATGAGCATATAGTTTTAATATAAATTGGGTGATAAAATCTAATTCTTTTTTAGGTAATTTTGCTTCCTTATAAGATAACCAAGACTCACATACCATACCTATAGCAATAGCTTCGCCATGTAGAAAAGGGGTATTCGTTTTTAAAGCAATGCTTTCTATTGCATGGCCAATGGTATGTCCAAAATTCAATACTTTTCTCCATCCTTTTTCAAAGGGATCTTCCTCTACAACACATTTTTTTACTAATAAAGAATTTTTTAGATAAACATTCCAATCAACAACGTTTAAATCGTCAATTTTTGATAATTCTTCCCAATGTTTTAAATCATCAATTAAAGCGTGTTTAATGAGTTCTGCAAAGCCACTTCGAACTTCTCTAGAAGATAAGGTTTTTAAAAATTGAACATCAATTAAAACAGCTTGTGGGTTTCTGAATATTCCAACACTATTTTTAATTTCTCCAAAATCTATCCCTAGTTTACCGCCAATAGAGGCGTCGACTTGAGATAATAAAGTCGTTGGGATTTGAACAAAGTCGATACCTCGCTTGAAAGTGCTTGCACAAAATCCTCCCATGTCTCCGATTACACCTCCTCCAAGGTTCAAAACTAGCCCTCTACGATCTACACCTTTTTCCATCATTTTTTGCCATATTTTTTGGCAAGTTTCGATCGTCTTATGTACTTCTCCTGCTTGAATCTGTATAATAATAGGTGTTTCAATATTTATTTTTTTTAATAAAATTGGTAAACAATCTCGTGAGGTGTTTTCATCTACAATAATGATTATACGAGAATATTGTTTATCCTTGATAAAAGACTTAAAAGTCTGTTCTATATTGCCAATCAATATATTATAGTTGTCTAACTGAACACTATCCATAATTAAAAACTATTGTAAAGTTTAACGGTGGGCTTAGGCTGTAAAGTTAATAGGTTTTTTCTAAAAACTTTCCAACCATTTTTGAATTCTATACTCTAATTCTAGATTAGAGGAAGAAAGGTTAGAAAAAGTACTTGTATTTTCTAGTGCTTTCAAGCCTTGTGTTATGTTAATATTTCCTTGTGTTTGGATGACAAATGATTTTTGATTTGCTAATCGTTCTGCTAAATATATTTGTTCAGTCTGTCCTGGTGTAGGAATAAGAATAGCTCTTTTTTGTAAATGTGCTAAATCTAACAAAGTGGTATAACCTGAACGGGTAATGACAAATCGACTATTCAAGATTGCTTGGTTTAACTCTTTAGTAGTCATAAAAGAAACAAGACGGATATTTTTAGAAATATTTTTATCGTATTGTTCATCTGTTCTGCCACAAACTACAAGGTATTTTCCTTCAAGTTTTTGAAATTTTTGTATTAATTCTTTTTGTAAAAATGTTCTTTGTGGTTCTGGACCAGATAAAACAGCGATTGCATCGTATTGAATATCGACATTTTTAGTTCTAGACATTCTTGAATGAATACCTAAAAAATATACCTTTTTCAATCCTTGATATAAGGATAAATCACCAGAGAGGTTTTGTGTTGAATTGATGTCAGGTACCCAGATTTCCTTAAATTTTTTCAACCAAAAGCGATTAGCATTATTGGCTAGTTTTGATAATAGTTTATTGGGCATTTTAAGGCTTAACTGGTGACTAATAAACACAGTTGGTAGAGTAGCATGATAACAGCCAAAACGACTATCAGAGATGATTCCATTAATTTTATGTTTGCGGACTAAGTCTACAGTATAACGATTTTCTTGCAAAATGGCTTTTAATATTTTGGGTAGTTGTGGTGCAATACTCCAGACCATATTATCTGAAGGATACCGAATATTATATGCTGGTAACGTTACTATAGGAAGCTGAGGAAATTCTTTTTCTAATAGGTGAAATGCCACGCCGTCTGATGCCAATATGATTTCAATATTTTGTTCCAATAGGGCATTGATTATTGGAATAGAACGAGCAGCATGACCCAATCCCCAATTGAGTACTGTATATAAGATGCGTTTGGGCGGATTCATATAATGATTATTGCCGTTGGTATTTTCCTCTAAATTTCCGAGCTAATGCTTTTTGTTTATTGTCTAAATCAATCGCTTTACCACGAACAAAAGCTTTTTCTACTTGGCTTGTTCGCATATCTAATATATCGCCTTTTACAATAATGAGTGTGGCATCTTTTCCTTCCGTTATCGTTCCTACTTTATCGGCAATTCCTAAAATTTGAGCTGTATTAGAAGTTAATCCTTTAATAGCATCTTCATAATCCAACCCAAAAGCAACAGCTTGCCCCGCTTGGAATAACAGGTTACGTTGTTGCCATGCACCATTCATACTAAACGCATATAAAAGCTCCGCTTCTTCGAGTATAGTCGCATTTTTAAAAGGTTGATCGATGTCTTCATCTTCGCTAAACGGGAGATCTTGGGTTGCTCCTAATATAATAGGTACATTGTGTTCTTTTAGGAAATCTGTAATACGCCAAGCATGACGCCCTCCAACAATGATGGGGGGGATATTATGTTTTTTAGCAAATAAAACAGCTTCCTTTATAGCTGTAGGGTGGTTGCAATGAATCATTAATTTTTTAGTACCATTAAATAAACCTTTCATCGCTTCAAATTTCAAGTTTTTTACACCTGTACCACTATAGGCTTTTGCTTCAGCAAAAAAATCGGTAATGGCTTGAACTTGTTTATCATAATCTTTATTCTTGGTGATTGGTCCAGGTGCTGCCCACCAACCGCCACGACGAAATGCTCTAGGCCAATGTAAATGAATAGCCATATCTGTTCTATAGGCAGCATCTTCCCAGTTCCATCCATCTAGCTCAACAATACTGGACTGTCCAGGTATACGTCCACCTTGCGGTACAACTTCTGCTAGCAAAATGCCGTTTGAACGAATGGTGGGAGTGACTCTAGAATCTGTATTGTAAGCAATTATGGAACGGATACTCGGATTAAAAGTGCCGACCTCACGATTATCATTGCTCGATCGTACGGCTGATATTTCTACTAAGCCTATTTGGGTATTGGGTGCTATAATACCAGGATAAACTTCTTTGCCTTCGGCATTAATTATTTGAGTATAAATACTTTTATCTATCCGTATGTTTCTAGCATCACCAACTAGGGTTATTTTACCATTTTCAAAACCAATTAAAGCATTTTCAATAACAGCACCATCTCCTACGTGAAGCTTGGCATTTTGTATTAAAATACTTCCTGTTTGTGGTGTAGCAGGAGTTTGTTGTGCAAAAAGTTGGTTGGATATTATTATTAAGAATATATTATATATTAAGACTCTCATTTCTTTTTTTTTTTTTATAAAAATAAAATCACAATATTCTATTTCTAATCTTCTATCTCGTCATGTAAATCATCACAATGGTATAAGTGGTGATGCTTTTTGGAAGGGGGTTTAGTTTTTCCACCTTTCTTTTTGTGTTGGAGCATTTTTTGTATTAGTCTCGCCCGTTCTTTCTGAATATCTTTTCTCATTTTCTGATCTTTTTCTCGATCAAAATATTTTATACCGTCTACTAGGGTCATTTCGGGTTTAGCATAAATAGAAAGGGGATTATCTGACCACAAAACTAGGTCTGCATCTTTTCCTACTTTTATACTTCCCATTCGGTGATCTAAATGAAGAAGAATAGCTGGATTTAAAGTGACTAATTTCCAAGCATCTTCCTCACTCATTCCTCCATACATAACAGACTTAGCTGCTTCCTGATTTAAGCGTCTTCCCATTTCAGCATCATCGGAATTAATAGCGACTGTAACGCCTTGTTCATTAAGTATGGCAGCATTTTGAGGGATAGCATCTATCACTTCATACTTATAGGCCCACCAATCAGAAAAAGTAGAGCCTCCTGCACCATGTTTTTGCATTTTATCGGCTACTTTATATCCTTCAAGGATATGGGTAAAGGTATTTAAGGTGAAGCCATGTTTTTCGGCTATTTTCATCAACATATTAATCTCACTTTGTACGTATGAATGACAAGTAATGAAGCGTTTTTTTTCTAGGATCTCTAACAAGGTTTCCATCTCTAGATCCTTACGATAAGGTTTGCCTGAACGCTTACGATTGCCATATTCTCTAGCTCGGGTAAAATGATCGTCGTAGACTTGCTCTACGCCCATTCGAGATTGTGGGAATCGAATACGATACTTATCCCCCCAATTAACTTGTTTGACATTTTCACCTAATGCGAATTTGATGAAAGGTGCTGCGTCTTTTATTTTCATTTCCTCTGGAGTTGCCCCCCAACGAAATTTAACAATGCCTGACTGCCCTCCAATGGGGTTAGCAGAACCATGTAGTAATTGGGCGGCAGTAACACCTCCTGCTAATTGACGATAAATATTTATATCTTCTGAATTGACTACATCTGCTATACTTACTTCGGCTGAACTGTATTGTGTTCCTTCATTTACACCACGACTGATAGCGATATGCGCATGCTCATCTATAATACCAGAGGTCAAATGTTTTCCTGTAGCATCGATTTCAGTAGCTCCTGAAGCAGATAAATTATTGCCTACTTGTACAATTTTGCTGTTTTTTACAAGTACATCAGCCTTTTCTAATATCCCTTCTTTTTCATTTGTCCAAACTGTAGCATTTTTGAATAAAAAAGTCTCCGTTTGTGGACGTTTTTCCCATCCATAGGCCATAAAAGGATAAACAACCTTTCCAGTCTGCTCAATTTCTTTTTTCTCCTTTTTAATTTCTTTTTTTTCAATAGTTGGATTAGCTCTATTGGGAGTTGCTGACCACTTTATCCAACGCCCATCAGGTAATGTTCCTTCGCCCTTGTAGCCTAGATTACTTTTAGTACCAGAAAGATGTACAACTCCTGTAGAATCAGGACTAAAGGATAAGGTGATTAAATCCTTTTTTAATAGGTATATTACTTCTTTCTTAAGGGAATCTTTTGAAGGAACATTTGGAGCGATTAGAGCATTAGGTTTTTCAGGGTCACCTTCTATAAAAAGCATTGTATTCTTATCTCCATAGGAAAGGTTATATACTGCTGTAGTTGGTGTATCTTTAAAATTTTGCAAAATATAACCTTTTCCATTTATCCAGTTTTGGTAGATTGTTGTTTTATCTTCAAAAATATTTCCATCAGTAATGATAAAATTTGCCAATTTACCACTTTCTAAAGAACCTAGGATACTTTCGATTTTTAGGATTTTAGCAGGAGAATAGGTGATTGCTTTTAGGGCTTGTTCTTCCGATAATCCATACTTTATTGCTTTTTTAATATTTTTTAAAAAAGTTTCCTTATTTTTCAAACCATGGCTGGTGAGCGCAAATTCGATATTTGCTTTTGCCAATCTTGCAGGATTAGAAGGAGCTAATTCCCAATGTTTCATATCGCTTAACTCTAACATCATCGTGCTATAGGGATCGGATACATCAAAAGCCTCTGGAAATTTTACAGGAATAATAAATTGTGCATTAGTCGCTTTTATTTCATCAAGTCGTTGGTATTCATCTCCACTACCTTTAAAAATATATCGCATATTAAACTCCTGTGCTATTTTATGGGCTCTTAATATTTCTAGTTTATCTCTAACTTCAAAGATTTGAGGAAGTTCTTGCAGTTTATTCCATGCTTCTAACGAAAGATTTCGTTCTTCTTTAGAACCGCCATTTTTATACCATTGAGCATCATAATATGTTTGTCTAAATAAAGCAATAGCTCCCATCAATGAACTAGGATAATTTTGAGTAGATTTTCCTTTGCTAAAAGATAAATGATGGGCTACTTTTGTTTTTAGCAAACTAATATTTTCACGGTCATCGCCAAGATTTACCAATGCAGAAGTTCCTCTGGACATTCCATTCATCTGATGTGTTAAGATTGTTCCAAAGCCTAATTTTCGCATTTTTTTGGCTTCTTCTTTATTGACCTTAAAAACTTTATCAGAACTAAATTCTGTTCTCAATGCTTCATTCCACCCATAGGCTCCTTTTTTATTGGAAAGCATTTGAGGTAATCGTTCAGGGCGTTTACCCGCTGCAGTTGGTTTGGGTAAGCCATAGTTAGAATACATTTCTATGAAAGAAGGATAGATTGTTTTTCCTTTCATATCAAAAACAACAGCATTTTTAGGAATACTTAAACGACTACCGATAGAAACGATCTTGCCGTTCTTTATAATTAATGTAGCATTTTCAAGTTTTTGATTATAGGATTTATAAATAGTTGCATTTTCAAAAACGAAATGTTTATCTCTATGATCATAAACTCCATTAGTTGGGAATGTTTTTTGAGCGATTAGATTAGAAGATATGCAAAGTATCGTAATTGCTATTCCTAAGAAGATTTTATTCATAATTTGATTTTTAATCTTGACAAATCTAATAAAATCTACGGAATATTATAATAGTTGTGCTATAGTAGAACAAAAAACGCTCAATAAAATACTATATTTTACCGAGCGTTTTTATTCAAATCATTTTATAATAAAATTATCACTCAATAATGAGTTTCTTCGTTTGATCGATTTCAGAATTTTTGATGTTTAGGAAATATATTCCTTTAGGGAGTAAACTTATGTCTATTTCTAGTGATTCATTATAAAAAATATCTTTAAGACGTTTACCTTGTGTATTATAAATAGATATAATTGTTTTTTCTTTTAGGGTTTCGTTTAATTCTAAACGAACAATATCACGAGCAGGATTAGGCACAAGTCGAATTTGTTTGGTATTAGATTCTATTTTAGCAGAGACAATATTAGAATATTCAAACTTTCCATCAAAATCTACTTGTTTTAAACGATAATAGTAATGTAGACCTTCTATAACATCGAAATCATTGAATGTATAAAATTGCTTTTTTGAAGTAGTTCCTGCACCATTTACCCAAGTAATATTTCTAAACCCATTTGTTGGATTTGTACTTCGTTGCAATTCAAAACCTTTGTTGTCAACTTCAGCTGTTGTTGCCCAATCTAACTGGATCGATCTGGTAGAGGCTAAGGCTTTGAAATGACTTAATTCAACAGGCAATTGCCCAGGAATAGCGTTGGATAGCCCGAATCCTGAAAAGCCAGTATTAAATTGAGCTGTAAATTTATGATGAGTGCCAAAGGCAGTTTGGTTGTAAATAACAGCCACGGAATTTGTAGCATCATTTGTACTATTATTAATGCTCTCAGCCCCTTTTACCATTGATTGTATATTGAGAATAAAAGTAGGCAGCTCTGTATTTTCATAATATAAAGTTATATTATAACTTCCTGTTGGGTGGTTGGTTGTAGGAGTAACTTTAAAGGTTTTATTGGTTACTTGGTTTCCATAAATCCAAGCTGTTTCGTCTATACCTGCTCTATCGACTTCTACTCTAGTACACCCATAGTCAAATCCAGATAACTCTTCTATAGACAACATAATTCGTCCAGTTGTTTGATCATAAAAATGAACGGTATGATAAGGCCCTAAATAATGTTCGGCGTATCCTGAAGCAGTATTGACAACTGTTTGTATATCTGTAGCACTAGATAATGTGCCTGTAAGCAAAACATTGTCAATAGCAAAAGGTGGCTGATTTTGGATACTACTATTATTATCCCATCTAAATCCGAGCCGAAATTGTGTAACATTCTCTGTTGCTGCGGGTAGGGTAATAGAATAAGTATTAGCCGTACTTTGTCCATGAATATTTGTACCGAATAAGACCCAATTAGCACCACCATCAACAGAATAGTAAAGTCTTCCAAAATCACTAAATGTTCCTCCTGAAGCTTCTCCTTCACAAATATAATCGAAAGTCAAATTTAAGGCAGTATATCCAATAGTTGAGATATTAGGACTTTGGAGCCTTGCAGCACTCGTTGTATTATCATAAGTATATCCTGTTCCAGAAGATATATATGCACATAACCCTGTCAATGGTGCTTCAGAACCTAAACTCCAAACATTCGAAGCTCCTGACGAAGTCGCTTGATTCCATGAAATAGCCCCTTCAAAGTCTTCCGAAAAAATGGTTGTTACATCAGGAGAAAGATCGTCATCAGTCAATGTGAAAATTAATTGATCTGAACTACCTATAATGACGCCTCCACCAGTTGCACTCGAAATTTCTACAATTATATTTTCGTTAGCTTCTTTAACAGCATCTTGTACGATAGAAAGAGTGACGATTTTAGGTCTATTCCAGTTAGCACTTGTAAATGTATGAGTCGTACCTCCTACAACTGTATAGTCATCAGGATTAGAAGCCGTACCACTAAATGTCCAGCTTATATTTACATCATCAGAAGGTTCTGATGTGAGTGTCACTCCAAATGAAATTGTTCTATTATTACAATCTGTACCTTCTGGTTCAGATGTGCTATCAGAAGTTTGGATATTTACGATAGTTGAGGTACAAGAGATATCATTGGGATAGGCTCCATCTATAAATAGAGGTGTTACATCATTGGGATCAAGCCATGGTTGTAATTTACGTCTATTATCAGTAATACTACCATTTAACCATGATAGTGCGAGTTTAGGATAAACAGCTAATTGTGTTCCACTTGAAGCGCAAGTAATGTCAATATCAGCACCATTGAGTTGTCCTAAAATTCTAGAATTAGCATCAAATAAGGGCGATCCAGAAGAACTTATTTCCATTAAAGAATGACCATTGGTCGTTGTTTCAAAAAAGACAGCCCAGTCATTACCTAATGTAGTGGGAACGCCGCTATGGGTTGCTATTTTTTTTGCATCTCCTTGAGGATGATGTATTCCTACTCCACCACTAGCAGGTATTTGGTCTCTGGCATCCCAACCATTTAAATAAACATCATAATTGGAATCAACAGGGTCAGCATCTAGTTCTAGTAAGGCAAAGTCTAGGCTTGAATCATTTGCAATAACAGTTGCTCCTGTTATAGTTTCATCAGAAGGGGTATTACTTCCCGTATTACAGTCATCATATTCATAATTAAAATAGCAGATATAATTTGCTATAGTAGGAGCGGTTATTGCATCGTAAAGCCCATTTAGACAATGGTTAGCTGTCAAGACATAAGAAGAACAATTAGCATTATCCATGACTCTAATTAAGGAGCCTGAACACCATGATGTCCCATTGAGTAAGGTTCTGACGACACCTTTCTTTTCGTCTTGCCATGCACTCCCTTCCGAACAATTAATATCTACTTGACAAGCATTAGAATCTCCCAATGCTCTACGTTTATGTTTTACATCTCTATAGGCATGATTAACCTTTCCTATAGAGATAATACCTTTACCTTTTACATTAGAAGGCTCAAAATATTCCAAGGTGACTTTGTCACCATTGACAATACCTGTTGCAAATTTTTTATGTGAGCGATTGTTATGTTGACTAAAACCACCAATGATGTGCGATTTATCTTGATTATATATATATAAAAGACTTCCTTTCGGCAGATAAAAACGTTCATATAAAAAATTCAGGGATAGAGCATCAACACTTTCAATGGTTAACCGCCATATTCTATCACCATTCTGTAATGTTGTCCACTTTCCAGCATTTTGAAGGTTTAAATTTACAGGAATGGAGTAGGCAAATCGCTTTGGAAAATCAGAGAATGCATCATTGAATTTATCTTCTTTTAGTAATTTAGCAGTATTTACAATGGGCATCAAGATGGTTGGAGGTTTAGGGAGTTTTTCTTTTTTAAGAATTTTACTTTTGGGTTTCCCTCCTAAGCTAATCTGTGCATACTGTTGATTAGATATAAAGATCAGAAAAAATAAGAGGAAATAGTTAAAGTATAGTTTTCTATTCATCTGTAGATATGTCTGTTGTTTAAAATAGGGGAGTGAATATCTAGGCGAATCTTAACTTTAAAAACCAAATTTTCAAGATAATTCAAGAGGGTTTTGTGACATGATACTAATCAGATTTGGTAGATTTTTTTTAATATGATTATAAGAATTGATAAGATGAGTTTTATTGGATTTGTAACGATATAAGCTGAAATTTTACATTATATTTTAATATTAAATTTTTATGAAGATATTATAATGTCTGTTGAATAATATTTTTTTTATTTAAATTTGTCAAAATCGCTATTAGCTTCCCCATTGAACATATATAAATTTCTTTCTTGTTTATAGAACACTATGACAATAAAATGGATTTGGAGTTTTATGTTATTTGCTTTTCTTTTTTCATGTGTGAATGAAAAGGAACAGCGTTTTCAGTCTCCTACTGTAAAGTCAGTTGCACTTAAAAGTTATCCAAAGTTAATTGTGTTAGAGGATAATGTTGTGATTTGGTCAAAAGCTGGTTTAGAAGGAGAGCTTATTAAGAGGTGTGACAAACGTTCGAAATTAAATTTTACAGGAACTGTAAGCAATCTTACGAGTAAAATAAGATTTAATGGGGTAAGTTATAATGAACCTTGGCTTGAGGTTCTCTTAAGAGATGGTAAAAAAGGTTGGGTTTATGCGGCTGGAGTAACCTTTGAAAAGAAGGGGGAAGAGCAATTTACGGACTTATTATTAAAAAAGCGCCTTGAGACCTTTTTTGGTACTGAACTTAACGAAAGAATTAAACAATATAATGCGAAATTTTATGAACTTGATAATGTTACCGCATTTGCAAAACATTATACAGTAGGAGTGGAATTGAGAAATGAAATTGTAAAAAAATTAGAAGATAAAATTCGATTAGTAGATGATGCAACTCTCCCTAATTTGTTTTGGTTGGAAAATTGTCTATTGGGTTATTCATTACAGTTGATAGATAATGGCAAACGATATTATTTGTTTAAAGATTTTAAAAGTATTAAACAGGTCGCTATAAATACTAGAGGAGATGATGATGACAGGTTTGTTAATCTGTGTTTCTTAATGTATCCTATTGATAGCATCGAGTATTTTCATGAAAGTTGGTTTTTAGAGACTTCTGATAATGAAGGAAGTAGTTTACTTGGGAGAGGTATTCATAAACAAATTCTAGATAAACTAAACGACTTAAGCAATAAGGATGCACTATTTAAACCACAGATTCAGCGTATAAAAATGGATTTACTAGAGGATATTACTAATATGAAAAATACCTATTGGGAAAATAAAGATAACATCATTGCTGAACTAGAAAGTATCTTAAAGTCAAATTATAGTTTCTTATCTAAATCTGATATTGTCGCTATACAAGCTAGAAAAAAGATGTTTGAATCTCCTGAAAAATTTAAGATTCAGGTTAATTTATGGTCTGGTAGATAGCTTTAAATGTCAAGCTAAAGTCAATTTAACAAAACCTTAAGTAAGCGTAACACCTTTGTAATACCATCTAATATTGATTCTTTATTCGTTTCTCCCCTATATTGCAAACGTAATTACAAACTAATTAATGGATTTAAATGCAAATTAAATTTTTCTCTCTTAGTATATATACTTCAAAGGAAGTATATTAGTTTAATTGAAATCTAGAACGATTTCTAACACAGTATAGGCTGTTTACTTAATCATCTATCTAAAAATTTTAGTTTTGTAAAATGAGGGGTTATTTTACAAATTTTCATACACAATTTTGATTAGATAGTGTTAAGTAGGCAGCTTTTTTATTATTGAACAACTTCTATTTAACTTTAATTGTTGAATTATTTCTTTTTTAAGACTTCGTTTTGGAGAGCATTTAAATCTATCCTATCTTTTTTTATGCTTACACCATCTGCAATATGTTTAAGCATTGCTAATACTTTACGTTCATCATCTGAATTAGTAACTACACTATATAACGAAAGAATTTGCTTATTACAAACAAAAGAAAAATAGTGTTCTTGTTGAACCGTCCTAGGAGTTTGAGGTTGAGTATTTTTGGAAGGAGAATCAAAATACCAGTATAAATACTCTAATCCAGATGAATTGCTTTTTTGATTAAGTTCAATATTTATTTTTGATTGGGTTTCTGTTTCAATATATTTTTGTTCGAAGGATTTAAAGGCCAATAAAACATCTTTACTATTAGTAGTAGCATCAGTTTGAATAGTTTCAATAGGACGAATATGGATTTGTAGAAGCATACCATCTACGTTATATGTAATAATTTTTGCACTTCTATCTCGAACAAATTTTTCGCCTTTAATATCTACTACAAAAAAACTTTCTTTTTCATTAAAAACTTGGATAAAATGCTGTTTTCCTGCTTTTATTCCGCCACTTCTATAATTTTTATGTTCTATTAGAGTTCCTTTTTTAAACTTCCGCTCGTCTAGTAAATACCCTTTTTTAGAATAAAATTTTGCTAGACCATCCTCTTGATCCGCAATGAAAGCACTTTCTACTTTTAGTTGACCATTATCATACCATTCCTTATTCACACCCTGTTTCAATCCAGCTTGGTATTGTGTTTCTAATTTTTTCTTCCCATTTCTATACCATCTTTCGATTTTTCCATCAGGTAAACCATTTTTAAAATCGACTGCTTGATCCAATTTTCCTAAGCGAAACCACCATTGATGTTTGCCTTCTGCTTTTCCGTTTTTATAAATACCCTCTGAAAGTTTTTGCCCATTTTCATGCCATTCTAGTATCATACCATCTACCTCATCATTTATGTATTGAAGTTCCATTTTTTTTCCACCTGTAGGATAAAACTGTATTTCTTTTCCTTCTTTTATCCCATTAGAGTAATGTACAATGGATGCCTTCTCTCCTGTATCGTGCCATTGCGTTACTTTACCATCAAGTTTTCCATCTTTAAATTCTACCCTAGATTTTTTCTTCCCATTTTCAAAATTTTCATAGGCTGTTCCTGTAAAAGGTGGTATTGTATTGATACGATAATATTTGCCATCTCGTTGTAATTCTAATTCTCCTAGAGGAGCATCCTTTTGCCCTAGTAAATGTAAAGGCAAAACCAAAAAGATTAAACTAATAATTCTAAGCATATTATTTTTTTTGCAAAAATAAAAAATCATATAAGGTTGTACGAATACTCAATATAAAACTGTTAATCAATTCATTTTATTAGTAATCCATTGATATTTCTTTAATTTTGTCGTCAAATTCTTTATTTATGAGGATAAGAAACTAACAAATAGTAAATTTGCACTAAACTACAGTTTGTAAAATAGTTTAAAAACAGAAACTTAAAAGACACATTATCATGTCAATGAAAAATAGAATTGAATTTTTTAAGGAGGGCATAAAACACATCAAGACAACGGGAACAATTACAAGAAGCTCCAACTTCGTTTGTAAAAAAATGCTAAAGCATATAGATTTTAAAAATGCTAGAGTAATTGTAGAACTAGGAGCTGGCGATGGTGTTATTACAAAGCATATTTTGAAAAAGATGCACCCTGATTGCAAACTCATTGCTTTTGAAGTATTGGATAATTTCATGCCTTTTCTAAATGAATTGGCAGAAAAAGACAAACGACTAATCGTAGCTCATGATTCTGCTGAAAAAATTGGCGAATACTTGGATAAAATAGATGCTCAAAAAGCAGATTATTTTGTATCAGCACTTCCTTTTGTTGTTTTACCAGATGATTTAGGAGAAAAAATTGTTTCTGAAGCCGCTAAACATCTAAAAAAAGGTGGCTTGTATATACAACTTCATTATTCGTTAGTTGCTAAGAAGATGTATGAAAAAGCATTTGGGAATGTTGATGTAAATTTTGTTTTTCTAAATGTTCCGCCTGCCTTTGTGTTGGTTAGTGAAAAAAGAGCTTGATACTTTAGGGCTATATAAATAGTCAAGGAACTTTTCAAGAAGTTTTTTACTTGTCTATTTAAATCTATCAACTCAAATGAGACCAAGAATAGAACTTATAAAAGGAGACATTACTAAAATTGAGTGTGATGCTATCGTTAATGCTGCCAATTCATCTTTGTTAGGCGGTGGTGGTGTAGATGGTGCTATACATCGAGCAGGTGGCACAGCAATTTTAGAAGCGTGCAAAAAAATAAGAGCCAAACAAGGTGGGTGTAAAGTTGGTGAAGCTGTTATTACAACAGCAGGAAAGCTCCCTAGCAAATTTGTTATTCATACTGTAGGCCCTGTTTGGAGTGACTCAAAAGAAAAGGAGAAAGATACACTTTTAAGCAACTGTTACCGTCATAGCTTAGAACTTGCTGTAGATTATAAGGTTAAAACACTTGCCTTTCCTAATATCAGTACAGGCATCTACCGATTTCCAAAACAACGTGCTGCCAATGTCGCCTTACAAACTGTACAAGCATTTTTGGAAGAGCATTTCTTTATTGAAAAGGTAATTTTTGTTTGTTTTGATGAAGAAAATTATCAAATTTACAATTCAACGTTGAATATCACTTAAAACTTAAACTATGCCTTCTGCCGTTTTTCCAGGTTCCTTTGATCCAATTACAAAAGGTCATGTCGAAATCATTAAAAGAGCGATTCCCTTATTTGATAAAATAACAGTAGCTATAGGCGTAAACGCACAAAAAAAATACCTTTTTTCTCTAGAACAAAGAATTGAATGGATTGAACAAGTTTTCGAAAATTATCCTACTATCCATGTCGAAAATTATGAAGGACTTACCGCTCATTATTGCAATAAAATAGGAGCAAAATATTTAATAAGGGGTTTGAGAAATGCTTCTGATTTTGATTATGAAAAAACAATTTCCCAGTTGAATGCCATTGTTGGAGATGGAATAGAAACAATCTTTCTCATTAGTGAACCTCAATTCTCCCATATTAGCTCAACGATAGTGCGAGAAATTATAAAAGGCAAAGGAGATGCCTCACCGTTTCTACCCGAACAAATCCGATTATAACGGTTGTTACCTATTCATCCTTTCTTATGATTGATAAAATAATTTCAGCTATAAATCAATTGATTTCTTTAACAGATGAACAAACTAAATTAGTACAGGCTGCTTTTGTTAAAAAAACTTATTGTAAAAAAACATTTCTATTAAAAGAAGGAGAACGATGTGATTTCGAATGCCTTGTGTTAAAAGGAATGCTGAGAAGTTTTTATCATCAAAAAGAAGGAGAAAAAATATTATATTTTTCAAAAGAAGGTGATTGGATAAGCGATTATAAAAGTTTTCTAAATCAGAAACCTTCAAAAATCAATATTCAAGCCATAGAAGATACCGAAGTTTTAAGTATTTCCTTCACCAGTTTAAACCAATTAGATGCACAGATACCTAATTGGGATAAAGTAGCTAGGCACTTTTTTGAAAATAGATTTCAAGAAAGTGAAAGTGCTTTAGAAGTAAGACTAAATCATACTATAGAGGAACGATATATTAAGTTATTAAAAGAGGAGAGAACAATTTTAGAAAGAGTTCCTTTATATATGATAGCACAATATATTGGTATCAAACCTGAAAGTTTAAGTCGTTTGAGGAGGCGTCTAACCGCAAAAGGAATTTATTAACTTAAGTCAATTGAATCCCAACTATAACTAGGCTAATTTTAGAAAAATAATTTTCAAATCTTAGAAAAAGATATTTATGAGTGTTTTTTTAAACTTAGTTGGAGCTGTCATTACAGCACTTTTTGGAGCATGGGCATTGGTTCAACCTACACAATTTTCAAGATCATTATCCCTTACACCTTATAAGGCAGCGGGTAAAACAGAAATTCGAGCTACTTATGGAGGTTGGATATTAGGACTATCTATTTATACTCTTTTTTTTCAAAATGAATTATTATTCAACTGTTTGGGTTATGGTTGGTTAGGAGCAGGGGCTGTTAGAACTCTTGCCATGTTTTTTTTAGATAAGAGCTTTTCTAAAAAACAATTAATTTTTGTATTTATAGAATTCTTTGTTGGTATTTTACTTCTACTTTAAAACTAAATTAATGAGCCATATTCACAATAGTAATCATTCTGTAGAAAAATTATGGGATGATTTTCTTAAAGTAAATCCAGATAATCCAAGAAAAATTATTCCAGAGTCTTTTTATTTCTGTGATAATGAAAAAGATGCCAATGAATGCGCTGATTTAGTCAAAAAAGGCATCAAGCAAGCGACAGCAGGCTCTCTTTGGTGGTATGAAAAACAGAATGAACCATTGCCAGAAATTGGCAATCAGTATATCATAACTGACTGGAACGGAAACGCTACTGCAATTATTGAAATAACCAAAGTAGAACCTACTCCTTTCAATAAAATCACTCCTGAATTTGCCCAAATCGAAGGTGAAGGGGACAAGTCGCTCTCTTATTGGAAACAGGTTCATCAGGCATATTACAAACGAGAAATGGAGCCACATCAAGAACATTTTGATGAAAATATGGTAATCATCTGTGAACATTTCAAAACCATCTATCCAGCACAACCGAGCGTCATCTATACCCAAAACTATTTTTTAAAAGAAATACAAAATACGGACATCAATGACATTTTCAAAGGCTTGTCCGATCTAGAGATTACCCAATTTTATGCAGTCCATTACCCTACACTTGAAGCTACAAAAGAACAAATGGATTGGTATGCCAATTTAAAAAAAACAGGAACAGGGCTATGGTGGGGAATATATGATAAGGCGAACAATCAATTTTGTGGTGCAGGAGGCTTCAATGATCTAAATAAAATACATCAAAAAGCAGAAATCGGTTTTTGGTTATTGAAAGAATATTGGGGTAAAGGTATTATGAAGGAAGTCATGCCCAAACTTTTTGAATTGGGGTTTACTACACTAGGACTAAACCGAATTGAGGGATATGTCGAAAGTAAGAATACTAAATGTAAAAGTGCGTTAGAAAAAATTAACTTCACCTATGAAGGCACTATGAGAGAATGCGAAATAGATAATGGTAAAAAAGTAAGTGTAGATATTTATTCGATTTTAAAACGAGAGTGGTAATACAGTAGTTAAATGATAATAGTTTTAGTTGTTAGAGTAACTATTTGATGTTTTTGGATTATTTCTATAAAAATTATGAAGAATTCAAAAATAATGTATTTGCTCTTTTTGTTATTTACCATTTGTAGCTGTAATAAAATGGAAGAACCCCAAACCCTCTTTTGGGGGAGAAACTATTATTTTAAAGGTGTTCCTAACCCTTTTTTTGTTTCAACAGACGCTGGGAGCGAAAAAGATACCTTAATTTTAAAAATTGGATCAGATACCTATAAAAAAGTAAATAATTCCTCTTGTTTTCAGATTAAACTAAATCGAACAGGACCACAAAGGGTTAGTATTTTTTTAAAAAAAGGGAATAAAATAATTTTCCTGAAGGAGTCTTCAATAGCAGTAAAACACTTACCAAAACCAATTGCTTTTTTCCGTAATGATTACAATACAGATGTTATACAACTAAATACACTTAAACGGTTTGCCCTCCCAAAATGTTATTTACTAAACTGGAGCTATAACATGAGTTGCAGGATAGAACAATTTACAGTATTGTTTGTCACCAAAGATAAGACCTACGAAGAAATATCTGATGGCAGTTTCTGGAGTACTAAACAAAAAGAAATCATTCATAAACTTCAGAAAGGAGATTATAATTATAGTCAAAGATATTATAACAAAGTTTCCAAACAAGGAAGAACAAAAGTTAAGTCCTCTAGTTTTACGAATTATTTAACCCTAATCTATTCATTTATTTCTGTGTCATTATGTACTTTTGTGTGAGTTTTTACTAACCGAAAAATTATAAATCGAATGTCCGACGCACATTATAAAATACCAACACCATATAACGAACCTGTTTTGAGTTATGCTCCAGGTTCAGCAGAAAAAAAAGCCTTAAAAGCCATACTCAAACAAATGAAATCAGAGCAATGGGATATACCAATGCATATCAATGGTGAAAAGGTTTACACTGAAGAAAAAATTTCTATTCACCCACCTCATGAAACCAAACATCTACTAGGATATTTTAGTAAGGGGGATAGTTCTCACGTAAATGCTGCGATCGATGCGGCTCTAGGCGCAAAAGCTGCTTGGGAAGAGATGCCTTGGCAAGAAAGAGCGGCTATTTTTTTACGGGCAGCAGATTTATTGACGGGGCCATATCGTGCTAAAATGAATGCGGCTACGATGCTAGGGCAATCCAAAAATGCCTTTCAAGCTGAGATTGACGCTGTTTGTGAAATGGCAGATTTCTTCCGATTTAATGTACATTTTATGTCGGAGATATATAAAGACCAACCTTATAGTCCTAAGGGAATCTGGAACAGAATGGAATATCGCCCATTAGAAGGGTTTATATTTGCAATTACACCATTTAATTTTACATCGATTGCTGCTAACCTTTGTGCAGCTCCTGCCATGCTAGGTAATACTATCGTATGGAAACCTGCAGAGACTCAAATTTATTCTGCTGAAGTTATTATGGAAGTATTTGAAGCAGCAGGCTTGCCTCCAGGCGTTATTAACTTGATTTATACCGATGGTCCTGTAGCAGGAGATATTATTTTTCAACACCCTGACTTTGCTGGTTTACACTTTACAGGAAGTACGAAGGTCTTTCAATACTTATGGAAAGTGATGGGTAAAAATATCCACTTATATAAATCGTATCCACGTATCGTAGGAGAAACGGGAGGGAAAGATTTTGTCTTGGCACATCATTCAGCAGATGCAAAAGAAGTTGCTGTAGGATTAGCAAGAGGAGCGTTTGAGTTTCAAGGACAAAAATGTTCAGCAGCATCAAGGGCCTATGTTCCTAAAAGTTTATGGACAGAGGTCAAAAAACACTTGAAAGCTGACCTTAAAAGCATGAAAATGGGATCGCCCGAAGACTTCACTAATTTCATTAATGCGGTAATAGATAAAGCAGCATTTACCAAAATCAGTTCATATATTGCAGAAGCTAAAAAAGACAAAGAAGTAGAAGTTCTTACGGGTGGAAAATGTGATGATAGTAAAGGCTATTTTATAGAACCTACGGTATTAGTAACGAAGAACCCTCAGTCTACGACAATGTGCGAGGAAATATTTGGTCCTGTATTAACGATTTATGTTTACGAAGACGATAAAGTAGAAGAAACACTAGATTTGGTGGATTCTAGTTCGCCTTATGCATTGACAGGAGCTATTTTTGCAAATGATCGTGCATTTGTAGATCATGCGACTAAGCGATTGCGAAATGCGGCGGGTAATTTTTATGTAAATGATAAACCAACGGGGGCAGTTGTAGGACAACAGCCGTTTGGAGGGGCAAGAGCATCGGGTACAAATGATAAAGCAGGTTCTATTTTAAATCTTTATCGTTGGATTTCTCCTAGAACCATCAAAGAAAATTTTGTACCACCAAAAGATTATCGTTATCCTTTTTTAGAGGAGAAATAATGGCGGTTTTTATTAAAAATATTATTTAATACATTTTTAAAAAATGGGATTCAGAAAAGAAAAAGACAGCATTGGGTACATTGATGTTCCAGCCGATAAATACTGGGCGGCTCAAACTGAACGTTCTAAGAAAAATTTTAAAATAGGTGGACAGCAGATGCCACAAGAAGTGATTCGTGCTTTTGCCATTTTGAAAAAAGCCGCCGCTTTGACCAATAGAGATTGTGGGGTTTTGGATGCGGATAAAGCCGCCTTAATTGGGCGTGTTTGTGATGAAATATTGGATAAACAATTAGATGACCAATTTCCATTGGTGGTTTGGCAAACGGGTTCAGGGACACAAAGCAACATGAACGTCAATGAGGTCATTGCAAATCGAGCGCACGTCTTAAACGGAGGAGCATTAACGGACGAAAAAAAATCGATTCACCCGAATGACGATGTCAATAAATCGCAGTCTTCCAACGATACTTTTCCAACAGCGATGCACATTTCAGCCTATCAGAAGTTGATAGAAGTTACAATTCCTGGATTAGAAGCCTTAAAAGATACGCTTCATGCAAAGGCAGTAGCCTTTAAAGATGTGGTAAAAATAGGGCGTACGCACTTCATGGATGCAACACCATTGACAGTTGGTCAAGAACTGTCAGGCTATGTTTCACAAATCGATCATGGTATTAGAGCAATCAAAAATACATTAGCACATCTTTCTGAATTGGCATTAGGAGGAACGGCTGTAGGAACAGGGCTGAATACGCCAAAAGGCTACGCCAAAAAAGTAGCTGGTACAATTGCAGAATTAACAGGTTTACCCTTTGTAACAGCTGAAAATAAATTTGAAGCATTGGCAGCGCACGATGCTATTGTAGAAGCACATGGAGCATTGAAGACAGTTGCAGTTTCTCTAATGAAAATCGGTAATGATATACGTATGTTGGCTTCAGGGCCTCGTTCTGGTATTGGCGAATTATCTATCCCTGCTAATGAACCTGGTTCTTCGATTATGCCAGGTAAAGTTAATCCTACACAAGCGGAAGCTTTAACAATGGCAATGGCACAAGTGATTGGTAATGATGTAGCTATAAATGTAGGGGGAATGACGGGGCATTTTGAGTTGAATGTATTCAAGCCGATGATGATATTCAATTTTCTGATGTCAGCCCAATTGATTGGCGATGCTGCTGTCAGTTTTAATGAAAATTGTGCCAAGGGGATTGAACCCAATAAAGAACGGATTCACCACAATCTTTACAACTCATTGATGTTGGTTACAGCACTAAATACTAAAATCGGCTATGACAATGCGGCAGCAATTGCTAAGAAAGCGCATAAAGAAGGAACAACCTTAAAAGAGGCTGCTGTTGATTTAGGTCTATTAACTTCTGAGCAATTTGATGAATGGGTTCGCCCAGAAGATATGATCGGAGGACTGAAATAAAAAACATTGAATTATGTTGCAAACGGAGGCTTTATCCTATTTTTATAATAAAGAAAACCCACTTCATTTTCCTGATTTGAAATGTGAGCGTGGAGAGCAATTATTACTGCTTGGACAATCAGGCTGTGGTAAGACAACTCTATTACATCTATTAGGTGGCTTGCTTTTGCCAAAAGGTGGCAAGATTAGTATTAATAATACGGATATAACGAAGTTATCTTCTACCGAATTGGATAAGTTTAGAGGTCAAGAGATAGGGATTATTTTTCAAAAGGCACACTTTGTAAATGCCTTGACGGTAGAAGAAAATCTTTTATTGGCTCAATCTCTTGCAGGAAATAATCCTGATAAAAATGCAGTACATGGGTTTCTCCAAAAGCTAAATGTTTTTCATAAACTTCATTCAAAAACAAGCGAATTGAGCCAAGGAGAACAACAACGAGTGGCAATAGCAAGAGCTTTGGTCAATCGTCCTAGTTTGATATTGGCAGACGAACCGACTTCTGCCCTTGATGACACCAATACGAAAGAAGTGATTGAACTACTTGAACAACAGGCAAAAGATTCTAATGCCTGTTTACTAATTGTAACACATGATGGACGATTAAAAGAACGCTTTTCTAACCGAGTTGAATTAACTCGTCCTAATATAGAGATATGATAAAATTAGCTTGGAAAAACCTGACTAGCAAACCGTTGTCAATGTTGCTCTCTGTCTTACTCTTTGCACTGGGAGTAGGTTTGATTTCTTTATTGTTAATTTTGAATAAACAATTACAAGAAAAGTTTGATAAAAACCTAGCAGGGGTTGATTTGGTTATTGGGGCAAAAGGAAGCCCTCTACAGTTGATTCTATCAAGTATGTATCATGTCGATAACCCAACAGGCAATATTCCCATCAAAGAAGTTCGTCCTTTTTTAAATCCTAAACATCCACTTATTAAAACAGCAATACCGCTCTCTGGTGGAGATAGTTATCGAGGGTTTCGAATTATTGGAACGACACATGAGATTTTGAATTTGTATGAAGGAGCAATTGGAGAAGGGAAAAAATGGGAAAAAAACCTAGATGCTGTAATTGGAGCGAGTGTAGCAGAAAAAACAGGCTTAAAAGTCGGTAGTCGATTCAAATCAGCTCATGGGCTTATCGATGTCGAAGAATTGATTGATATGCACCGTGATGATGCTGATTTTGTGGTGACAGGGATTTTAAAACCGAGTGGTTCGGTCTTAGACCAATTAATTTTAACGAATACTCAAAGTATTTGGTACGTTCACGATACACACGATCATGGAGACGGCAATCATGAAGAACATGACCATGCACATGAGGGACACGATCACAACCATGATCATGATGGGCATCACCATCCTCCTGTTGAGCCTACGAAAGCCCTTCGAGACGAAATCGATAAAGACATTACAGCCCTTCTTATCAAGTTCAAGGGACGCAATGCCCAAACACTTAATATGCCTAGAAGCATCAACGAGAATACAGATTTACTAGCGGCTTCTCCCGCTTATGAATTGAATCGCTTATATGATTTAATGGGATCAGGAGAATTATTGCTTCGTTATATCGCTTTTATTATAATTATTGTTTCAGGGTTGAGCATCTTCATAGCCTTATACAATTCACTAAAAGAACGCCGTTACGAATTGGCACTAATGCGTGTAATGGGAGCTTCTCGTGCAAAATTATTTTTCTTAATAATATTAGAAGGTATTTTACTAGCGATCATTGGTTATATACTAGGTATTGTACTCAGTCATATTGCCATGAGTCTATTGGCAGGTTATATGGAATCTTCCTACCGTTATACTTTTTCTGGGTGGATATTTTTAAAAGAAGAAATCTATCTTTTGATTGCTGCTTTAGGAATTGGATTTTTAGCAGCAATACTTCCAGCATTTCAAGCCTTTAAGACGGATATTTCAACTACGCTTTCTAGAAATTAGGGAAGTATTTTTTATCCAAAAAAATATTCTACCCCATATTATTTCTATGGAGTAGAATATTGATAACAAACATTGGTTTGTTGGGTTGATTTATCCTAAAGTGGAAACTCTAATTTTATCTTTGATGGACTGTACTAAGGCAGGGGAGACTTGACGGCGTTGTATTCTAGTACGAATAGCTTCTCTGAAATGTTTTTCTTTACTTAAAAATTCAAGGTAGGCAGGATTGGTTTTTATTTCTTGTAAAAAATTGGCTTCTTCTTCTCTATTCATCTCATGATCGAGGTACAAAGACACTTTGGTGAAAAGCTCTTTTTGATTAATATTTTTTGAATTCCCCATTAGCTTAAAATTTTAAATTTGCAAAAAAATGATTAATGTTAGTTGGTGTCTTTGTGTTAAGTTTTATAAAAAAAGATGAAACCAAGCATACACTTGATTTCATCAAAATAAATTACCTTTTTTCTTTGTAGCCCAAAGAAGTTGCATAATTTCTTAAACTTTCTTTCAACATATTTCTCGATCTATGCAATCTTGAGCGTACCGTACCTATCGGAATATCTATGATTTTCGAGATTTCTTCGTATGTAAAGCCCTCGACATCACAAAGTAGTATGACCGTTCGAAAATCCACAGGTAAGGCATTGATGGCTGTTGTGATTTCATCTCCCATCATCCCTTGAAACATTTCTTCCCGAAGATCGACATAGCTACTTAGGTTGGTGTCATTTTCTTCATTGTGAAAATTGACTACTTCCTCATAGTCCACTTGACTAGGACGGTTTTTAGACTTCCTATATTGATTAATGAAAGCGTTCTTCAATATCTTGAATAACCATGCTTTTGCATTAGTGCCTGTTTCGTAATTGGCAATAAAGCGGTAGGCTTTCATATACGTTTCTTGTACAAGATCATTCGCATCTTCTTCGTTATGACATAAGTAGTAAGCGAAGTTGTACAATGCATCGATTTGAGGAAGTAGTTCTGCCTCAAATATGCGTTTATTTTGCTCTTTTGTTCTATTTTCCTTCATCAGTGTCATAAAGGTAAAAATTTATTTTTAGAAAAAAATAGCAATAGATTGATATAATTATCAAACTAAAGGCTAGCAATTGTATAGCTTCACCCTAAGATGCTGCTTTTCAAAAGGCATAACTAATCCCTCTTGAAAAGAGTTCCCTTCTAGAATAATTTTTTTAAAAAAATAAAATTTAATTTTTCTATTTTTTGTTTTTGTTTTTTTCTAGGAAATACTTGAGCAGTAAAATCGAGTTAGATTAGCGGCATTTTAACAGCTCAATAGTAGTAGCAAGGGTTATACTAGAACCAGACTTTTTTATAGTTACGGTATATGTTCCAGCGTTTGATTTATCGGCATTGGGGATAATTGGATTTTGTTCAGTCGAATGGAATCCATTAGGGCCTATCCATTTGTATATATCGCCGCCGCCTGCCATTAATTTTATAGCATCACCAAAACATACAGGGCTATTCTGTTTTACCTCGATGTTGGGACTAGGTAAAACGTCTAATACGAACTTATGAGAATATTGCATGGTTTCTGCTCCTTTATGGAGAGCTTCACAATGATATGTTCCAGCATCCTGTCCCGATAGCTGATCAATTTGTAAAAAGGTATCTCGCGAAGGCTTACTTATTGAAACATTATCCTTAAACCATTCATAGATAGTATCTGTTCCACGGCTACGATCTATTTTAAGGATAAATGTACTATCAATATATGCTTTAACTTCTCCTTTTAAAAAAAAAGGTGCAGCATCTTGGGGAGAAAATTTAAGACCCAAAGAAGGATATGTCGAATGATGAATAATTTGATTGTAGCTCTCAATTGGAAGGGCATTATCACAGACAAATAACCTATCGAGATTACTAAGATTGGATATATCAGGGAACTCGGTGAGTCGATTACTATTACAATATAATTGTTCTAGATTTAATAATTTGGATAAGTTCGGCAACTTGTCAAGTTGATTGACTGTACAAGAAAGTTCCTTTAGATTTATCAATTTATCTAAACTTGGAAGTCGTTTTAGTTTGTTGAAACTACACTCTAAAATCTCTAAATTTACCAGATTCGATAAATTGGGCAACTGTTCTAGGTTGTTATGGTGACAACTAACATATTCTAATTTTTTTTGGTTTGATAAGTTAGGAAGCTGTATTAATTGATTTTCAGAGCAATTGAGATATTTAAGTTCTACTAAACCAGATAAATCAGGTAATTGAGTAAGATAATTATTAGTACAATCTAACGTCTCTAAATTTACTAGATTCGATAAATCAGGTAAATTTTTAATAAAAGTACTACTACAAATAAAAAATTTTAAATTTACGAGCCTAGATAGATCAGGAAGTTTCCGAAGATCATTATCATAGATAATAAGTGTATCTAGGTTAATTAAATTTGAAAGATTAGATAGTTTCTTTAGTGGGTTTATTGCTATATCAAGCGTTGACAATTTATCTAGACCTGATAGTTTAGGTATTTTTCCAGTTAAATTATTAGCAGATAAATCTAGTGCGGTTACTCTTTTTTCTGTTACCGTCACTCCATACCAAGTAGAAACAGGATTTGCCGTCAACCAATTCGTATGATTTGTCCAATTGGGGCCTCCTGTACTGTTATAAATATCCACAAGTGTGAGCGAATCTTGCACATCAACTTGTGCTTGAAGTGGGGATGAATAGATTGATAATAAAATAGTAATACCAAGTAGTATCTGTCTCATATACTTTGTTTACATGATAGTCAATAGTGCGGAAAAATAGACTTTCCTCTATTGGGCTATAAATTTAGACAGAAAAATGTAACCAGTCAATTTTAATAACAATAAAAAAAACTTTTTCAAATTAATTTTTAATCTTCTGAAATCGGAAAGTTTGTTCTTGGTTATTGGCAATAATACGTATTAGATAGTTGCCTGATACAAGATAGGGCAGTGGTACAGATTGAATTGTTTGAGTTACACCACTGATAGTTTGATTATAAACTAATCTGCCAGAGATGTCATAAATATGGATAAAGCCCCCATTGACGACTTCTTGAAAGAATAGGCTTAAATTATCTACAATGGGGTTCTCCAGTAAGGCTACAGGAAAGTCATGCCCTGTGAAAAATAGGATTTTCTTTGTTTCGGAATAATGATATGAACCCGATTTTTCGTTGATTTTTATTCGATAATAAGACGTTAGTGTATCAATTAAGGTATAATCATCTTCAAACTGGTAATCGTTTTGGGTTAGGTTGTTCGCTACAATATTTCCAATAGAGCTAAAATTAATATTATCAAAAGAACGCTGAACCTCAAAATTATCTAAATCAACTTCAAAAAGGGTTGACCAATCTAAGACTACAGCAGTTTTATCGATGACTTGTGCTTCAAAGTCTAGCCATTCAAAGTTTTCATATAAAGGATCGGGCAATTTACTTTTGGATAAACATTTTTGTTCTAGGACAGGAAGATATTCTAATTTGTCAAAAATAATTTGTTTAAGCTCTTTAGGTGCAAGCTCAGGATTAAGATATAGCATTCTAGCTGCGAAGCCACTAGTATAAGCGGTAGAAAAAGAAGTACCATTTTTAACCCCATAATTTTGACTGCTAACATCTACTCCTCTTGCGGCAAGGTCAATATTACTTTGTCCATAATTGGAAAATGTAGGAACTTTATCATTATCATCAATAGACATTACCGAAAGAATATTATCCAAATCATAACTAGCAGGATAGTAAGGAACCGTATCTGTTAGTGTGGCATCATTCCCTGCGGAAGTGATGAATAGGGTATTTGATTGTTCACCTATACGATGTATGGCATTCTTTAAAATTTCGGAAGGCAACCCTTTATAGCTCCAACTTGCATTGATGATATCTACATCTTTTTCCATTGCGTAGTATATTCCACAAACAGTATTGAAAAGATTGCCCCAACCGTTTTTATCATGTGTTTTAACGGCAATAAATTCAATATCTTCTGGTTGGAGACCATGCTTAATAATTTCAGCGATATGACTGCCATGGTGCTTTTTATGGTCATCATTTGGAAGAGAATCTCTTTGACTGATATCGACGCCATAGACATCAGATTGGTAACAATTTCCATCTTTATCATCGGGAAGAAGGTCTTCATATGGATTTACCCAACGATAGGGAAATAGTGGAGAGCTTTCATTAAAAATATCAAGCCCTGTATCTAAGATAGCGACCTTAATATTGGCATTCGATCTTTTATTTTTTTTGTAAAAAGATGAGGCATGATGAGTCGTTTGAATGGGTTTGTAATTTTGAGCATCACTATTTACGACATAATGAAAATCGGCACCATTTACTTTTGACTTACGGCGGATTCTTTTCTTTTTTCCATTATCATCAACTATATAAAGCGTTTCACCATCTTCTGTAACTAAGATGGCATTAGGAATTTTCCAAATCTCCAATCGTTGCCCACACATACAAGAATCAATCACAGTAGCTTCAAATTCGTCCCGCATTTCTTGTTTTTCTTGATAACTTATCTGTTCTACGTATTCTATTAAAAATTGGTCAGGGTAGTAAACACCTCCTAGGGAATCTATCGCAAAAACCTCCACATCAAAATTAGTCGAATATTGTGTGATTTCTGGTATTAAAGGGTTTGTCGCTATACAACGGTATACTCCGTCATCATTAGAGGATACTTGAGAAATATGCAAGAAGGTATCTTGAGAAGGTTCTCCTAGAGACACATCATTCTTATACCATTCATAAATCGTATTTGTTCCTCGAATTCTATCAATACTAAGTGTATAAGTACTATCAATATAGGTTCTTGAATTGCCTACTAGTGAAATGGTATCAGGGGTTTGTTCCGTAAAGTTTTCTGCAAAAAATAAATCTATATTAGGATGCTCAAGAATTGGTTCTAAGTCTTCAAAAGATAAAAAGTTATTAGAAAAATTTACTTCTTCTAGGTTTAACAGATTGGATATATTAGGTATTTCTTTTAACTGGTTATCGTTACAATAGATTTTAGACAATTTAGTTAAGTTAGATAAGTTTGGTAGGCTAGTTATCTTATTATTGAAGCACCAGATTTCTTGCAATTCTATATTGTTAGCTAAATTCGGTAATTCCGTTAGGAGATTATTAGCGCAAGCTAACCTTGTGAGCTTTATATTATTAGATAAATTAGGGAGTTGTATTAGGAGATTATTGGCACAAGAGATTACAGAAAGGGCTGCATTATTAGACAAGTCAGGCAAGTACGTTAGGGCATTACGGCTACAATCTAAAGTGGTCAAGTTTATATTATTAGAGATATCAGGTATTTTGGTGATGTTATTTCCACTACAATGTAACTCTGTTAACTTTGTATTACTCGATAAATCGGGTAATTCATTTATATTATTAGTTGTCAAAGCTAAGATCTCTAGATTGATATTATGAGATAAATCTGGAATGTCACTAATAAGATTGCTACCACAATAAAGCTCTTTTAGTAAAGAAAAATTAGATAAATCAGGTAAGGTTGTTAGTTGATTATTTTGAATCCATAATTTTTCTAAATTAACGAGTCCACTAATATTGGGTAATACAGTAAGGTTATTATTGTTTAAATATAGTTCTTTGAGGAGTGTTAAGTTATTAATGTTTTCAATTTCTTCTAGATTGTTATGATTTAAGTTTAAAAAGGTTAAGGCTTCTAGTTGGGATAAATCCACCAATGTTCCCGTCAGGTTTTGTTCGTCAAAGTCCAATCCAACGACTCTTCCCTCAGATACCGTTACGCCATACCAAGTATGAGCAGGATTATTGGAAAGCCAGTTACTATTATTCCAATTTGAACCTCCAGCATTATTATAAATGTCTACTAGAACTAAAGAATCTTGAATATTGAGTTGTGCTTTTAGGTACACACAATATGTAGATAACAAAAATGCAAGGAACAAGGGGACTTTTTTCATACGTTTTTGTTTATAATAATATCTCTAAGGAGAAGTTATGACAACATTCCCTAAAGTATATATCTGCTAAGCCCCTCAAATGTAACCTTTCAATGGTTAAAAATAAAAAATATATTGATTTCTATCGTTGACCTAAGCTAGAATATTTTTGTTTAAAAGTACTTAAGCCACAGTCAAGATAATCAACATAATCTTCTACTATTTTGCCTTGATCATAGCCAATAGGGCTTGCCAAAACTTCTTCTGTGGGACTAACCATCACATATAAAGGCTGTGAATTTTGATTAAAATTGACAATCTGGAAGTCTGACCATTTATGTCCTACACTTCTTAATTTCTTATTACTTCTTTCAGAATATAAAACTTTATCTAGTTTTTCTCTGTCATCAACATAGAGAGAAATTAGTACAAATTCTTTGTCCAATCTAGTATGTACTTCATCTTCTATCCAAACGTGTTCTTCCATTCTTCTACAATTGACACAGCCATGTCCTGTAAAGTCTACTAATATAGGTTTATTTATTTTTTTAGCATAGTCTAAGCCCTCATAGTAATCTTTAAAGCAATCTAAATTATTGGCACATTTAGAAAATGATGGATAAGTTGTTTTTAGGTCTTTTGGAACTTCAGGTTTTTCAAGAAAATAATTATAAGAAACAGGAGGTGCAATCCCACTAAGCATACTTAAAGAGTTATAGGCATTCGTCTTTGGATTGATAAAAAAACCAGTACATAAAGCAATCGTTAATACCAAAGAGCCTAGTCCAAATATAAATCTAGGTACGGATAATTTTTTGATGGGCGAATCGTGAGGAAATTTGATAAACCCAAAGAGGTAGAGCGTCATTGCTGCGGCAATTAATATCCAAATCCCCATAAAAATTTCATACCCAAGCACTCCCCAATGAGAGGTCATATCTGCTACGGATAAGAATTTGAAAGCTAATGCCAATTCTATAAATCCTAATACAACTTTAACGGAGTTCATCCATCCACCTGATTTTGGTAAAGTATTTAACCATGTTGGAAAGGCTGCAAATAAACCAAATGGTATAGCTAAGGCTAATGAAAATCCTAACATCACAACCAAGGGGCCCATAAAACCTCCAGAAGCAGACTCTACTAATGCCGTGCCGATAATTGGTCCAGTGCATGAAAAAGAAACCAACGCGAGTGTAGCCGCTAAGAAAAATAAACCAATTAAACCACCTTTATCTGCCATCTGATCACTTTTGGTTGTCCATGAGCTGGGTAAGGTGATCTCATAAAACCCGAAGAAGGAAAACGCAAAGAACACAAAAATGACAAAGAAGATTGTATTTGCAATCCAGTTGGTGGATAATTCATTTAAAGCCGTAGCTCCAAATACTGTGGTGATTAGCAAGCCTAGTCCTACATAGATTACCATAATGGATAGACCATATAATAAGCCATTGACCCAACCTTTACGTTTTGTATCTTTTGTGAAAAAACTAACAGTAAGTGGAATCATTGGGAAAACACAGGGCGTTAAAAGTGCTAGTAAGCCTCCAACGAATCCGAAGAAGAAAGTTCCCCACCAAGATTCACTTTTCACAACAGCGCCTTGCCCACAATCACCAACAGGTTCTTCGTGGCTTGCCTTAAGGCTAGGAATAAGTTGGTCAATTTTGTCCCCTTTGATATTACCTGTAATAGGAACAACGGCTACATCGGCTTTATTGCCACCTACTGTAAAAGAGAACTCTTGTTCTTTTGGAATACATCTAGAAGCATTACAGACTTGATAGTCTATATAGCCTTTTAAGTGTGCTGTTTTATCATTGTCTATAATTTTGGCTTTTTGTACAAAACTACTATTGCCAATGACTTTGGTCACATTCATATCAAAAATCTTATCAAACTCCGTTTTCTTCTTTCCATTTTCAACTATTTTTCCGTAGGGTTTGATGTTTTCTTTTGCTTCATAATTAAAACTTGTAGCACTTGGTCCTTCATCGCTTTCTAAAAATTGTGAATAGATATAATACCCTTCTTCCATTTTAGCTTTGAACGTTAATTCATATTCTCCTTCACCAACCTTCTTATGATCAAAAGTCCATGTGACGGGATCGAAGATACCAGAATGGGCTTCATTAGAAGCGATAGAATTTATGGACTTAGTATCCTCTATTTCTTTTTTAGCTTCTTGTTTTTTTGTTAATGTTTTTTCTTTAGCTTGAGCGATTACTTTTTGGGGTTCTTCTTTCTTAATAGAAGACGAATGCGATTCGGTACGCTTAGTATTAGACTGAGCTGTTTCGCTTATTGTGGTTTTAGCTTCCTGAATTTTAGTTTTGGTATCCTCTACTTTTGCTTCAATTGCTGTTGTCGTAGACGGCTGTGCGGTATGTGTTTTAGGTATTGGAATAGATTTGGGCGGAGTTGCTGCTTTTGTTTCTGCTACTTTAGTTTCTGTCTTTGCTTTAACTTCCTCGACCTCTTTTTTAGTAGGAGTACTAGCACCTTGATCCACTGGTTTTGAAGCAGTTTTTCCTTGTTTTAAGGTGATACTAAAATCAATATCTTCTGGAGGAAGACAACGTTCTTCGTCGCAAGTCATAAAGGTCAAATAGCCCTCTATAGGTTGGCTTGCATCTTTAACTTTAATTTTTTGTACAAATGTGCCTGACTTATAATATTTGATAAGATTCATGCCGAATAGCTCGTCATACCCTTCTTTCTTTTTAGGACCCGATTCTTGATTCTTACCCACAAGTTCTACATCTTTTGGACTTTCGTAGGTAAAAGATGTGGGAACGGGACCATCTTCGTCTAGATATTGAGAATATAATGCCCAACCATCATCAATTTTGGCTTTAAAAATTAGCTCATATTCATTATTACCGACTTGTTTGGAATCCCATGTCCATTTTACAGGTTTAAAAATTTGTGCGTTTATAGATTGTACACTAATTAAAACTGTTAAGAAAAGACCGAAAAGCTTCATTGTAGATTTCATTAACTCAAAAATTTGGATTGGATAATGGTTTAGTAATAAATGTCACAAAACATTTGCCAATTTATTACAAAAATACACATTTGTTTTATAGCATTCAACTCTAAATTAGGGAGAAGGATGCAATTAATAACAACTCAATTCAGAAAATGATTATTTTTTAAATGAACATTAACAAATGTAAATAAAAAAGGGCTACTTATTAACAAGTAGCCCTTTTTTACAAATACTGAAATTGAAGTTGAAATTATTCTTCTAGGTCAATTTCAAAATCAACATTTTTAGGAGGAAGACAGCCTGATTCATTGCAAGACATATATGTAATTTGCCCAACAATGCTACCCGCATCAGTATTGACAAGTTTGATTCTTTGTTTAATCTTTGAGCGACCTTTCAATTTTTTTAAATTCATGTTGAAAGATTCATCAAATTTTTCTTCCTTTAATCCAATTTCTTTTGCTTTTCCGACCAATTGGAAATCCGCCTCATTTTCAAAAACAATAGAGGTAGGAATCGGCCCTCCTTCTTCCATGTACACAGAGTAAATACACCATCCATCTTGGATATTGGCAGAAAAAATAATTTCATACTCTTGCTCACCAACCTTTTCATAGTCATAAGACCAAGACACAGGTTCCATTTGAGCGTAAGAAAGTGTAACAAAGAATACAGAAAGGCATAATAGAAATAATCTTCTCATCGTAAATAGGTTAGTTTTATGTTAAAAATACTTACTGTTTATCATTTGAATTAAGGTACTCGATATAAATTGAGTTTGAAAACTTTCCAAGTTGTTGTTTATAAACTGAATTCAAAAAAGACTTCTCTAGGAGGAAGACATTGTTTGTCTTGGTTGACAGCCATATAGCTAACAAAGCCCTCGATTAAGTCAGTATCATCCAGCACTTGGATACGTTGAACGAAGACAACAGTCTTAGAGAGTGTTGAAACATTCATTTGAAATAAGTCATCATAAGTTGTATTCTTTGAACCACCTTCTACTACATTGTCAATAAAAATCACATTTTCATAGTAGTCGAATTCAAAGCTAGTGGGATAAGGTCCTTTGTCTATTTCATTATCTTGAGAATAAATAGACCAGCCCTCCTCAAGTTTTGCTGTTATGATGAGTTCGTACTCATTATCTTCCAGTTCTACGGCCTCAAAGCTCCATTCTATAGGTAATCCTATAGTTGTTTCCTCTTGAGCATTAATTTGAATTGAGGTGCAGAAGATCAAAATGATGCACCAAAAAAAATGTTGCACTGAAAGACTTTTAAAAAATTATTTTGGGGCTTCGGCTTGTAGGCAAATATAGTAAATCGAATTTATAAATTATCCTACAATTATAAACTTTTCTATAAAAAAATAGAATTTATCCTAAAGCTGCTAAGAAAAAAAACAACTTTTGTGACTAGGCAAGACTTGCTTTTTGGAAATTTTCAATGAGCGATTGAAATAAAGCTAATCCATCGGTATTACCCAAAATAGCTTCCGATGCACGTTCTGGATGCGGCATCATACCAAAAACATTTCGCTCTTTATTACAAATACCGGCTATGTTTTCAATTGAACCATTCGGGTTACTTGCTTCGGTTATCGCTCCTTTTTGGTCACAATATTGAAATAAAATTTGATCATTTTCTTTAAGCTTTTTCAAAGCAGCTTCATCACAATAATAACGACCGTCAGCATGTGCAATGGGGATATTTATGATAGAATTTGTTTTAAGTTTATGCGTAAAAACGGTGTTTGAAGTGTTATTTTTAAGCAGTATATTTTTACATATAAACTTTTGTTTGTTATTTCGTAATAAAACACCTGGCAGGAGTTTCGTCTCGCATAGTACTTGGAAACCATTACAAATACCCAATACAAATCCGCCCTTATTGGCAAAATCAATAACAGCATTCATAATAGGAGAATATCGAGCAATAGCCCCTGAACGTAAATAATCCCCATAAGAAAAGCCACCAGGTAAAACAATACAGTCTCCCTTTTCAAATCCATCCAAATTGGTACCCTTATGCCATAGTTTTGTGACGTTTTGTCCTAGTACATTTTTTAAAATATGTACCATGTCATCATCACAATTTGAACCTGGAAAAACAACTACGCCAAATTTCATTACTTTATTTTTATTACTATTTTTATAAAAAAGATTATGCAGGCTTTAAAATACCAGAAACAAACCGCTTAATATCAGCTTCGAGATCATTACTATTGTGTATAGCTCGTATAAATGCAGAACCGATAATAGCACCACTCGCATATTGACAAGCCGTTGAAAAGTTATGATGATTCGAAATACCAAAACCGATTATCCTAGGATTTTTTAATTCCATCGCATTTACTCTATTAAAATATTCGATTTGTTTCTCTGATAACTGTCCCGTCTTTCCTGTTATGCTATCATCGGAAACCATATAGATAAACCCACTTGTATTTTCATCTATCATCTTAATTCTAGTATCTGAGGTTTGAGGGGTAACCAATAAGATATTTGAGAGATTGTATTTTTCAAATAAATCTTTATACTCATCAATATATAAATCAATAGGAAGATCAGGAAGGATGACACCGTCGATACCCAATTCTACGGCTTTTTTACAAAAACGCTCTACGCCGTATTGTACGATAGGGTTCAAATACCCCATTAATATAAGCGGAATCTCAACGGTCTTTCGAATATCTTTGATTTGTTCAAACAACAGTTTGATACTCATTCCATTGTCTAAAGCAATCTTATTACTCATCTGTATGGTTTCCCCATCTGCAACAGGATCAGAATAAGGCATACCAATTTCAAGGAGTTCTGCTCCTGACTTTTCTAACGTTTCTATGATTGTTTTGGTACTATCTAAATAGGGGAAACCTGCCGTAAAAAAGATAGAAAGTACTTCTTTTTTGTTTTCTTTAAATAATTCTATGATTCTGTTTTGCATTTTATTTATTCTTAAAATATTCGATTCCTAAACGATAAACATCCAATCCTAATCCAGCGATTACCCCGACGCATTTGGCAGCTAAATATGAATGATGCCTGTATTTTTCTCTAGCATGAACATTCGATATATGTACCTCTACTACAGGAGTCGTCACTGCGCCAATAGCATCCGAAATAGCAATAGAGGTATGTGTATACGCTCCAGCATTGAGTACTATTCCATCATAGGTGAATCCAACTTCATGTACTTTATCAATGATTGCTCCTTCGTAATTGCTTTGAAAATAGGCGATGTCAATTTTAGGAAAAGAGGACTTCAATACCTCAAAATAGTCATCAAAACTCTGATGACCATATACGGTAGGCTCTCGTTTTCCTAGCAGGTTTAGGTTAGGTCCATTGATGATTAGGATTTTCATGCCGCAAGATAAGCATTACCCTATTAAATAGGGTATGATTCAAAAAATCTATTCTCTAATACTTTGACAGAGTTCTACAAGGACGCCGTTTGAGGTTTTGGGATGTACAAAACACACAAGTTTATTATCCGCTCCTTTTTTGGGTTTTTTATTTAATAAAGTAAATCCCGCAGCTTCTAATCGTTTCATCTCTACTAAAATATCTTCGACTTCAAAAGCAACGTGATGAATGCCTTCTCCTCTTTTAGCTATAAACTTTTCGATTGGGCTTCCCTCTTTGGTTGCTTCTAATAATTCGATTTTGTTTTCACCAACTTTGAAAAAAGAGGTATTTACACCTTCAGAAGCAACTTCTTCAATTTTATAATGTTCCACCCCTAGAAGCTGGGCAAACAGGTCATTGCTTTTTTGAAGGTCTTTGACGGCTATTCCTAAATGTTCTATTTTTAACATAATGTTGTTTTTTCGTTACAAATATAAGTCAATAGACAATTTGTATTCTATAGATTTAGAAATTATGCTTATTTTTTAATAAAAATAATAACAACTGCAACCCTTTTAAATTTCTATTGTCTATACTTACAAATAAAATAATTGCACCTTTTGAATTATAACGACACACATAGAGAAATTGTAGAGGCATGTATGCAAGGGCAGCGACACGCTCAATTTGAATTGTATAAATTGTACTCAAAAGCGATGTATAATATTTGTACTCGGATGTTGAATAGTGTAGAAGATGCAGAAGATGTTTTGCAGCAGTCTTTTACCGATGTTTTTACAAAATTACACTATTTTCGTTTTGACTCTTCAATTGGTGCTTGGATTAAAAGGATTGTTGTTAACAATTGTATCAATTTTTTAAAAAAGAAAAAATTGCAATTGGTAGAGCTACAACATGAGCGGTATGTTGAAAAAACAGATACAAAGGCTAGCCAACCTGTTTTAAATATTCAACTCATACAACAAGCTTTATCAAAGTTGTCGGATGGTTACCGTGTGGTTTTTTCACTGTATGCGATGGAAGGCTACGACCATAAAGAAATTGCCGAAATATTGGACATTAGCGTATCGACCTCTAAATCGCAATACAGTAGAGCAAAAGCCAAATTGAAAGAATTAATTTTGCAAAGTGGTGGTAACGTTGTTTTAAACTAGAGTTTAGCTAAATACTAGGATATGAAAGATAATTTAGAAAAATATATCGAACAAAATAGGGCGGGATTTGATTCAGAAATTCCAAATCTAAAGCTATGGGCAACGATTGAGAAAAACCTCAATAAGGAAGTAGAACAGCCCAAAGCGATTCAGCGCCCTAGGAAAAAGATATGGAAGTTAATGCGTATTGCTTCGGCGGTCTTGTTATTGCTTCTAGCAGGCGCAATGGGTGGATCTTATTTTACCAATAAGATGAATCAAAACCAACAAGCCTCTTTACCACTAGAGTTTGTAGAATTAAAAGGCTTTTATGAAGGGCAAATCAATCAAGGAATATCTCAATTGACTGCCTTAGAATATGATGATAAAGAAGTATTAACTGATTTGAAGCAATTAGAAGAAGTATATGAAGAATTGAACAAGGAACTTGAAAATAATCCAACCAAGTCCAAAGAACAAATTATGGAGGCAATGATTGAGAATTATCGCAGTCGTGCTGCTATTTTAGAACTTGTATTAGAGCGTATTAAGAAGAACTACTCTAATGACTCAAAAGAAAAGAATTATGGTAAATCAATATAAAATTTATATCTTTTTATGGTGTGTCTTAAGTCTGCCTTTGGTTACGGAAGCCAAGCTAAGAAAAGAATTCATTAGAAATGTGAACCAATCGTTTGCAATCAATGCCGATGGGACGACAGATATTACCAATAAATATGGTGCTGTAAATATCGAAACTTGGGATAGAAACGAGGTTAAAATTGATATTAAAATTACGGTAAAAGCCAAAACAGAAGAGGCTGCAGAAGAAACATTTGATCGGATTAGTTTTGATTTTGACGATAGACCCGATTATGTTCAAGCGGTTACCAATATCGAATCTCAAAAAAGCAATTCTTGGATTTCTTGGTTTAGTGGAAGCAATAACAATTCTGAATTTACGATAGATTACGAAGTCAAAATGCCTATATCTAATAACTTAAAGCTGGCCAATAAATATGGTGATTCGGATGTTGAAAGTATAGATGGAAGTGTCGAAGCTTATATTAAATACGGGAAAGTAAGAATGCAAGATATTGGTGGTAATTTAAACCTAACACTTGGGTATGGAACAGGAAACATTCTAACGGCTCAAGATGCGACATTCGATGTGAAATATTCTAGACTGACTGTCAAAAAACTAAATGATGTAGACTTAACGACCAAGTATTCCAAAATGTATATTGATGAGGCTCGTAATTTTAAAACCTTATCAAAATATGACACCTATGAGGTAGGAGTTGTCAAGGATTTTAGTTGTATTAGTAAGTATGATAAATACAATTTTGAATCTGCTTATGAAGTCGATATTAATGGAAAGTATTCCGACTATACATTCGGAGAGGTTAAACGGAGAGCGGATATTTTACTATCGTATGGGGGCACTAGAATAAATAAACTCAAGAAAGGGTTTCAGGAATTGAGGATTGATGGGAGTTATGCTAATTTTAAGATATACCCCGAAGTCGGATGTAGTTATCATTTAAGTGGTACGGCAAGTTATGGTAGTATTTCTTATCCTGATGATATGGATGTGATTAAACGAATTGATAAAAACACCTCTTCAGAAGTAGAGGGGTATGTAGGGAGTAAAAGTACAGATACTCGAATAAAATTAAATATTCGATATGGAGGGGTTAAGATATTAGAATAGCTGTTTGCCAATCGTCATTTTTTTATATAAAGATATTTTAATTTAAAAATTAAATACCTTATTAGTACATTGTAGATCATCTTTGATTTGCAATGTACTTTTTTATATAAATGGATAAACAGAAACTACTATCATTCCTTAAAACTAATACGATAATTGTTATTGTATATAGTGCTTTAGTTGCTTTATACTTGAGGGGAAGTTCCGATAAATCCTTAGGCGTTGCAGTTATCCAAAGCGTAGTGACGACTGTCCACATTGTTGTATTATTACTTGTTGTTATTTTTACGTTCCTACGAGGGAAAAATTATTTAGGAAAGACCTATCTATGGGGAACACTTATCATGGTCGGGATAGGTGCTGGATTATGCTTCTTGCATATGTTGCTGGCAACATTGCTCTAAAAAACACAAAACTTGGGAAAACTCTTTCGAAATAAATGGCTCAATCTTTTGGTCAAAACGGTTGTTGTTTTGCTTTTTGCTTGGGTATTATACCAGCAGGTTTTTGCTAGGGAAAATATAGAGGCATTATGGGCTACCTTTTTATCCAACTTCACATGGGAAAATTCAATTTGGCTGTTAAGCGCCATTTTGCTTATGCCGCTTAACTGGGCATTAGAAACCCTAAAATGGCAAACGCTAATGGAGCGGATCGAAAAATTACCTTTTATAAAAGCCTATAAAGCGATTTTTGCAGGGATCACATTTTCTATATTTACACCCAATCGAATAGGAGAATACGGAGGAAGAATATTAATGGTGGAAGCACCGAATAATTGGAAAGCAGTTGTCGCAACTTTAGTCGGCAGTTTTAGTCAATTACTGATGTTGATGAGTTTTGGGCTGGTTGGAATGTTGTACTTTGTGCTTCATTTTTTAGATATAAAGCCCTTATACGTTCAAGGAATGACATTTCTAGGTTTGGTATTGATCGGTCTACTCCTGTTTTGTTATTTCAATATTCGATTGTTTTCGAGTGTTTTTTTTAAAATAAAATGGCTGCGAAAATACGTTAAACCCTTATTAATCTTAAGACATTACAAAACGAAGGAATTGGCTCGGACTTTATTTTTTGCCTTTTTACGGTATATAACATATACTATTCAGTATTATTTATTACTGCGTTTTTTTAGTATAGAAATCGATTTTTTATTAGGATTGGCGGGCATATCTACTATTTTTTTATTACAAACAAGTATTCCATTGCCACCATTAATGGGATTATTGGTGAGAGGGGAAGTTGCACTCAATATTTGGGGCTATTTTACAACGAATGAAATCAGTATACTAGCGGCTACCTTTGGCGTCTGGTTGATTAATCTTATTCTGCCAGCCTTAATTGGTGTGTTTTTTATTATTGGTGTAAATGTGATGAATTCGCTTGGGTTTAAGAATAGAGAAGAAGGATAAAATATCTAATGCCTAGATTTCAAAACAGCTTCAACATCTTTTAAATTATAGCCTTTTGCTTGTAATAATACGATATAATGATACATTAAATCAGCAGCTTCGTTAAGAAATAACTCTTCGTTGTCATCTTTTGCTTCTATAACCAACTCTACAGCCTCTTCTCCTACTTTTTGAGCAACTTTATTGATACCTTTTGCAAATAGACTAGCGGTATAGGACTTTTCATTAGGATTAGCTTTCCTATCGGCAATTACATTTTCGAGATGATAGAGAAACGAATTTGCTTGATTTTGTTCATCAAAACAAGTATCCTTACCTGTATGACAAACGACTCCTACAGGATTCACTTTAATCAATAAGGTGTCTTTGTCACAATCTTCTTTGATGGAAACCACATGAAGAAAATTCCCAGAAGTTTCTCCTTTTGTCCACAATCTTTTCTTGGTGCGACTGAAAAAAGTAACTTTCCCTGATTGTTTTGTCACGTCTAATGCTTCAGCATTCATAAAGCCAAGCATCAAAACTTTATGGGTGTTATTATCCTGAATAACAACAGGAATTAGACCATCGCCATTTTTATTAAAATCTAAATTCATCGAAATTTTTGTTTGGCACAAAAGTAAGCCATTTTGCTAAGGCATTGGTATAATAAACACAATTAATTTTATGACGGGAATAAATCCACGATAAAGAAAGGAGGTTAAATGGTGTATTTAGCTTGAATAAAATATAAATACTACTTTTAACATATCAAACTACCATAGAATATGCTCTAAAACGTTATAATAAATAATTCTAGTATGAAGTAATCTTTTGCTTTATGATATCTTGAGGATATGATTAAATTAAGTTTTTATAATTTTATACTATAAATATTGATTTGATATTAGGGGCAATTTTAGACTAAATTAAAAATAAACAAATGATACATTTTTTTAGGATAGCATTTTATTGTTTGATAGCATCAAGTGTAATCGCTCAAACTGTTGGTGATAGACACTATTTTGATTTTCAAAATGCAAATGGCGATGTACTAAAATATGCTTTGGCTGGTGGTTTGACAGCACCGCAGTTTTCAGCAGGCGATCTAAATAATGATGGGATATTGGATTTGTATATTTTTGATAAAGTAGGAGATGTTCATCTTACCTTTATCAATAAAGGGACACCTTCTCAAGAAGATTATGAGTATGCTCCTGAATATGAAACCGCCTTCCCGAATGTAGAAGATTGGGCGATGTTGAGAGATTATAATGGTGATAATATACCCGACTTATTTGCTTCGGGAACTCGACTAGGAGCATCAGGAATTGAAGTTTTCAAAGGAGCTTATGAGAATAATAAATTAACATTTATACCAATAAAAAATTGGCGTTATTCCTTTGATGTATTGAGTTATTTGTCTAATAGTGGTTCACAGTTAAATGTCTATGTTACAGGGCAAGATATACCATCTTTAGATGATATTGATAATGATGGGGATCTAGATGTTGTAACCTTTAATATATCTGGGAGTGCGATGGATTTTTATAGGAATATGGCTGTTGAAAATGGATTTAGTTTAGACAGTTTATACTTTGAATTAGATGATATATGTTGGGGGCGTTTTCATGAAAGTGGCTTTTCTTCGGAGATTGAATTAAGTACTCATATTGACACCTGTGCAGTTTCAGGAATTTATGTAGGACGAGGTGCTGTACACTCAGGCTCGACTTCTGTAACGCTAGATATAGATGGAGATATGGATAGAGAAGTACTTCTAGGAGACATTTCTTCGAATGCTATGACCTTATTAAAAAATACAAACAATGATCAAAAAGCATTTTTTACAAGTCAAGAAAATGACTTTCCAAGCGATGATGTTCCTGTTGATATTTTCATTTTCCCAGCGGGGTATTATTTGGATTTAAATAATGATGATAAAAAAGACTTGATTTTTGCTCCTAATGAAACGATAGGAGAAGATGATGCCGTTTGTTGGTATTATAAAGATGTCTCTACAAATAATATTGCTGATTTTAATTATGAGCAAAGTGACTTTCTAGTAGGAGATATGATCGATTTAGGTTCTGGGGCTTATCCTACTATCTTTGATTATAATGCAGATGGACTTTTGGATTTGTTGATTGGTAATTTTGGATATTTTGAAACGACAGGTTATGATGTACGATTAACACTATACAAAAATATAGGGACAGCAAGTAACCCCATTTTTCGACTTGAAGAGGAGGACTATTTAAATTTCAGCCAATATGCAACTCGTAACCTCATGCCTAGTGTGGGCGATTTAGATGGTGACGAAGATTTGGATTTAATCGTTGGCGATGAAGCAGGGATTTTATATTATGTTGAAAATATGGGAGGAAAAGATAATCCCGTAGATTTTGGTTCGATAATTTATAAATATAAAGATATAGATGTTGGTCAACATAGCGCACCTATTATATACGATGCTGATGGAGATGGTTTATCCGATTTGATTGTAGGAGAGAAAAATGGAAACCTCAATTTTTTCAAAAATATAGGAAGCCTAGGAAATCCAGATTTTGAAATGAATCCTGATTTTGAGCCTAATAATAGTTTTTGGGGACAAGTGGATACTCGGGTACCAGGATTTGTAATTGGCTACTCTAGTCCTACAATTGTTGTTGTTGATGAGATTCCCCAATTACTAGTGGGGTCAAATAGAGGGGTGATACTGCAATACGACGGATTAGAAAATGATGTTTTTAATAAAAAAGATGAACGATATGGAAATATAGATGTAGGGAAAGAGAGTAGTGTTGCTCTAGCAGATTTAAATAAAAATGGGTTTTTAGATATGGTCGTTGGAAATTTTAGAGGAGGCATCTCGATTTATCAGACCAACCTTGATTCAGGAGAAGATCCTATTTCAACAACAACCCCTCAAAATGGGATTTCTACTATAAAAATATATCCTAACCCTGCTACGAATATTTTTGTAGTAGAATCAGAAGATGTTTCAGAAACATTTTCTGTAGAATTATACGATTTACTAGGAAGAAATTTGATATATAAAGAGGCTCAACATAAAACAATTATAGATGTAGCTTCAATGGCAACAGGTGTTTATTTATGTAAAGTAAATGGTCAAGGATATACTTACAATAAAAAGATTGTAATAAAATAATTATTCTGTTGTTCATTTCTTAAGTAAGTCAAGCTACTTATCTTGTGTCGTTTTTTTAATACAATTACTATAAATGATGAAAGCACTTTTACCATTATTGTTGATATGTGGAGTTTTAAATGCACAAACAACCGTTTATATAGATGAAGATTTTTCAGAATGGGAAGCCTTCCCTCCAGCTGTAAATGACAATATTGGTGATGGACGTACAGGTTCGGTCGATTTTGAGAAACTATGGATTGAGAGTGATGATGATTACTTGTTTATTCGGATGGATGTAGGGAAAGAGATAAACCTACAAGACAATAATTACCTCACCTTATATATTGATACAGACAATAACTCCAATACTGGATACGCCATTAAGGGGATTGGTGCTGAAATAGAGTTTTGGTTGGGTGCTAGAGAAGGCTTATTCTATGGAAATAGTACAGTTTATATCCGCCATGCAGATATAGGTCTGGTTACTGCCCCTACAGTCACATCAGAAACGTTTGAATTGGCAATTCGAAGAGATGCTTCTGTTTTTGGAACTTCAATTTTTCAGGGCAATGACATTAAAGTGGCACTTATTGATAATCAAAGTAGTGGAGATGAAATTCCTAATGGAACAGGAGGGATAAGTTACCGTTTTCATAATACAGGCTCTGTTGTTCCGCCTGACTTTAATATAGCTCGTCCTAATGATATTGATTTACGTTTGTTATCTTATAATGTATTTAGAGATGATTTTTTTGAAAATAGCACCTTTAACGCTTATAGCCGTATTTTGAAAGCTATCCAACCTGACTTGATTGGATTTGTAGAAATTTACGATCATTCCTCTGGTGCGACAGTAGAGCGGCTAAAAAGTATGTTGAATACAACAGAGAATTTTTATCATTCTAGAGTCAATCCAGATATAGTTGTAGTGAGTCGTTATCCGATTATTAGAAGTTATTCTCTTGATGGAAATGGTGCCTTTTTAATCAATAAAAATGGAGAGGATATATTGTTTATTGTTACCCACTTACCTTGTTGTGAAAACGATGAAGGTAGACAGGATGAGGTCGATAATATTATGTCTTTTATTCGTGATGCTAAAAATGGTATAGGGAGTTTTACAATTATGGATGAAACGCCAATTATTATTGTAGGAGATATGAATTTTGTAGGGAAAAAACGACAGGTCGAAACATTACTTGAAGGAAATATTTCAAACAATAATTTCTATGGTTCGGATTTTTCACCAGATTGGGACGGAACTGATCTTGAAGATGCTAAACCCTATACAACAGGTTTGCCAATGACATTTACATGGTATAGTGAAGGGAGTAGTTTTTATCCAGGACGATTGGATTATGTGATTTATAGTGGAAGTGTACTGGATATGGAAAATAGTTATAGTCTTTATACACCAGCTTTATCAAATAATGTTTTACAAGCTAATGGACTTCAGCGATACGATACCAATACAGCATCTGATCATACACCCTTAATTATTGATTTTAAGTTTAAAAATTCGACAACAGCTACAACATTGCAACATAATCCTGATTTGAATTGGACTATTTCTTACGATATTGAACAAGAAAGGGCAAATCTTTCCTATGAATTATCTAGTCGTACAACGGTCAGGATTGAAATAATTGATACTAAGGGACAAATTGTTAAAGTCATAAATTATGGAGAACAAGCAGTAGGAGCGTATTCGTCTTTTATACGATTAGACGAACTGACGAGTGGAGTGTATATTGGAAGGTTGTATTTAGATAAATATTTTGATACTAAAAAAATGGTCATTATGCATTAGTATCGGTCAAGGTTTCAGAAGGAATGTCAATTTTATTCGTTGCTTTGAATGGCAGTTCTATGGTAAATGTAGTTCCTTTTCCTAGAGTAGAATCAATTGTGATGCGGCCATTATAGTTATGAATAATTTTTTTGCATAGCCCCAGTCCAATACCTGTCCCAGAATATTGAGATTTATTATGTAAACGTTTGAAATATTCAAAAATCTGTTCATGGTATTTGGGATCGATACCGATGCCATTATCCTTGAAATAAATATAAATTTGATTATTCTCAATCTTTGAATGAATATTAACAGAAGGTACAGAACTTCGATTATACTTTATCCCATTTTGAATAAGATTTTGAAAAAGAATAATAAATCGAGTTTCATTACAATAAAAAAGAGGTAAATCACCAATGTTTACAATTGCATCTTTTTCTTCTATTTCCTGTCTTAAAATTAAGATGACTTTCCTAACAATTCGATTGAGGTCAACCCATGCTTTTTTTTCTGGAGTGTTATTATTTATTTTTGTTACTTCTAGTATATCTTCAATGAGAGTAGCCATGTCTTTACCATTTGATTTAACGAACTGAAGATACTCTATGGCTTTTGCTTTATCATCACGTTGCAGTTCTATTTCTGCTAACTCTGAAAAACTGACCATTATCCGAAGTGGCGATTTTAAATCATGTGAAGCAATGTAGGAAAATCGTTTTAAAGCTTCATTTTTTTCTTCTAAGACTTGATTTTGTGTCGTTGTGATACGGTTATACCGTGCAGTTTCTAGCAATAACCTACTTGTGAGTGCCACAACAAAAATAATAGAAAAAGCAAAATAGAATAATGGGACATGAGGAACCATCTCATGGGCAATAGGTGCTGGAGTACTTAAATGTATGTAATGTATAAAAGAATAAGTCAGTACAACAAGTAGGCTCATAATAAAAGCCCATCGCCCGTTAAAAAAATAACAGCTACTCAGTACCATTAGAAGATACATAGATTCAGGGCGAAAAGCTGCCCCAAAAAGAAAATGTAATCCTGCCAAATAAAATAAAGAGGTTGTAATGACAAAAAGTTTAGCAAGAAAGTATCTTTTAAAGTAATTGAGGGTTAGAGCTATGCCATCTATTGTTATCCAGATCAATCCGATAATGATATTTTGCTTAATACTGATGCCTACAAACACATTATAGATTAAGAAGATTGAAATTAAGGGTAACGCACAGATGATGGTCATGTTACACAATTCTATCCGAAGACTTTCAGAAAAAGAAAGATCTTCAGTAATCCCTGTTCTAATGAGTTTGCGATATACTGCTTTGGCTCTACTAAGCATAAGTAAATAAACGCCCTAAATGTTTAGATGTTTCATTTTATGGTCTTCAAAATCATTTGTTAAGGCTTCAGATTATGCTTCGATATTGAAGTTGTTTAATAATTCATCATTCTATTTTTTAACAGCTTCATTATTTAAATAAAAAAATAAGACACTCACCACAAGAATTCTACCATTCATCCCATTTTAAAAATTTGAACTGGTTTTGCTCCTAATTTTACAATCGTATTCAATCCACAAATAAGATTAACCTTTTTTAATCAATAAATTTTTTAATCATTTTTAATAACTCCAAAAAAAATTATTATGAGAAGTTTTACAAACTCCCCAGTATTAACCAACAATATCACAACGAATTTAGCAGCCCTACTTAGCACATTAATATTTTTATTTTTAGCCATCAATAGTTTTGCTCAAGCTCCTTGTACTGCCACAAGATGGACAAAAGGTGCAACATGGAAATTAGATGGGACAATAGATGATCGACCAAATGCCCCTATACCAAATGGAATTGTTAGATGTGGAAGTGCTGCCGAAACTCAGTCAAGCATAAGCCCAAATGGTGTCTACAACCCCAATATATTCACCTTACCAACACTTACCAATTGTATCAATCCTGTTAATAACAATAGCGTTGATTTGAAATTGCCGGTAGCAGGACAACCAATTACATGGTTAAATTTTGATGTCAGAGCTTTTTCTGGAGGATTCGATTTTCAAGTCATTGGAGGACCAGATAATATAGGTTGGGCATTATTTTATACCAATAAACCTACTGCAGGGACAGGAGCCAATAACCTTAGTGGTGACTGTAACGATCTAACTTACGATATTTGTGGGACTAATTTTACAAGTGGCTGGGCACCAGATCCTTTCTTTACACCTGATTTATCTAAACCTACGAATTACTATGTTATGGTTTGGGATCAAGATGGAGGCGATTTTACTATCAACTTTAAAGCGAGGTATGGTTGTGGAGATGCAGGAGCGACATCTATATGTAGAATAGAGGAAGATAGCAGAGAAATCGTATGTAATGAAAGTGAATATGAACTCATTATTACGGTAAGTGCTATAAATGGAAGTTTTACTGTAGTAGAACATACTGGGGAGACTATAGATATCGTAGTAGAACCAGAAGAATTGAGTTTTGATAATCCTCAAATCGATCCAAATATTGCACCAGCTATTTTACGATTGAGATATCCTATTGGTGCGGACTATGATGTTTCAATTAAGGGCTTAGAAGATGCAAGCTGTAGCCTAATGCATATTACAGGAACGTCTGGGTGTGAAGTTACTCCTGTAGAACTTATTCATTTTGATGCTACTTGTGCTAATGATGATGTAATGCTTTCTTGGATTACAGCTTCTGAAACAGAAAATGATTATTTCCAAGTAGAGCGTAGTAGAGATGGAAGATCTTTTGAAGCGATTGGTATTATTGAAGGCTATGGCACAAGCTCTGAAAGACAAGTTTATGAATATACAGATGAAAAGGTAAAAGGAAGAACTATCTATTATAGATTGAAGCAAGTTGACCTAGGAGGTACTTATGAATATTCTCAAATCATAAGTATTGACAATTGTGGAAGTAAACAAGTAGTTGTGGATACTTATCCGAATCCTACTAATGGGGAACTTACATTACAACTAGAAGAGATGAGTGATAAAGTGGAAGTGAGTATTTTGAACATAACGGGGAAATTACTCCAAGTACTATCCTTAAATACGAAGAATGGATATTTAAATACGGAGTTGGATATGACGGCATATGTAAAAGGAACATACCTCATCAGAATAAGAGGAAATGAAGAAGTTTATACCAAAAAAGTAATAAAAAGTGAATAAAGAATAATATATATTTTGGATGAAGAGTTCCTCTTGAAAAAGTTCAGAGGAGCTTTTTTTAGTAAAAGAGGCGTTCTATATAATACAAATACTATTCATAAACCAATAGAAAAAGTCAATTATGCTTTACATCAAATCTCTTACCGTTCACACCAAAAATATTACCATTCACACCATTTTCTAAATTAAACTTAGCTTATATGGTATCTTTATATTGTAATTAAAAAGATAATACACGAATTGAAAATCCCAATTAACTCTAAATCCCTAAAGCCATTATTGAAAAATAAACCCTAAAAAACACCCCAAAACCAAAACATGAAATTAAACCCCAAAAAACATTTTTTGACACCCTATATTTTTTGAATTAAAAAGTAGAATAATATATTTTGGATTAAAAGTCTCCTTTGGAAAAGTTCAAAGGGGACTTTTGGGTTTTAAATGGATTTATTTATCTTTGCATTATTCCAAGTATATATTGCAGATGATCGTTTGTGATAAAAAAGTAAGTATCATTTTTTGTATACTATATATTGGAATAGTTAATTCTACCTTTACTACTTCTTCCTTCTTTTAGTTTCAATTCAAAAGTTATTTATTTTTATTCCACAACTGATAATCTATTTTCTTATTAGAAAATTAGGTGTGATTTAGAGCAAATAAAGACATTTAGTATGCCATCCTTAGTTGTTTAAGAAAAAATAATAGAATATTATATTGTTTTAGTCATAAACATTTTAAATTTACTATACATTGAGATTGAATTTACATTGTTTTACATGACTCTAGTTAGAACATTAAGTGTTCATACATGAAGCTCTAAGTGAATCTAATAAACTTTATATTGTTAAACTTTAACAAAGACTTTTTAATGGATACTACAAAAGTTAAAATATTAATCGTAGAAGACAATCTTTCTTTTGCTTTGGAATTAGAAATGCTAGTAGAAGAATTAGGTTATGAGGTATTAGCAAGGGTAGATAACTCTGGTGAAGCCTTAGATCTAATCTTTAGCACACCTCCTGACTTGATATTAATGGATGTTGATATAAAAGGCAACCTTACAGGGTTACAAATTGGTGAGCGAATTAAGCATTTAAATATTCCAATTATATTTATTACAAGTTATGGTGATGAAGAACACTATGCTCAAGCTCAAAATTCTTTTATTGTAGGATATCTGGTAAAACCTGCTAATAAGTTTTCTTTAAAGTCAGCAATAGAAGTAGCACTTAAAGCAATCGCTTCAAAACAACAAGATAAAGTAGCAAAGGAAGAGGAAAAAGTAGATGAAGATAATTTTGTATTGGAAGATTATATTTTTATTAAAAAGAAAAAAGCCTATCATAAGATAGAAATAAAATCTATACAATGTATTATTGCCGATGGAAATTATTCGATCCTATATGTAGGAGACCAAAAGTTCATCACTCGTTTTAAATTAAGTTATTTAGAAGAAATCCTTCCGAAAAATCACTTCTTAAGAATTCATCGCAGCAATATCATCAACCTTATGTTTTTTGAAAGCGTAAATTTAGATGAAATGGAGGTGAAGGTTAAGAGTGGTCAAAGTTTATTAGTTAGTCGAAATAAAAAACAAGTCTTGTTGGACAAAATGAATATGTTAGGTTGATATATGCAAATTATAGTTAGTATTGGAGGCTTATCCCAGAAAGTAAAGACAGGAGTTGTTGAATATTATCATATTGCGGCTACAGAGGAGGCATTATATATTATAAAAGCTAAAAGCAATTATAGTGAACTAGTGAAACTTATCTTTTTAGGAGTAAGTGAAGGAGCAGGATTTTTAGGGGGACTGACAGGGATTGTTGGAGGAGCATTGATTGGTTATACAGGGGAACAATTCTCTAAAATGCTTGACTATTATGCTAGTAGTAGTTCTCAAAAAAAAATTGATAAAATACTTCAAAACCTAGAGAAAGCTGCATTTAAGAAAAAGGGGGTGATTAAAATAAAGTATCCTAATCTATCTAGATTTATTTACAAAAAGGGATATGTTCTAACAGGAAAGTCATATATAGCTATTATAAGTACTGAGTTAACCTTATTACTCAATATTAAAAAGCATTATGATATTGATCAACTCAAAAATATACTTCTAAAACATACAAAGTCTATTGATATTAGGAGGCGATGGATTTAAATTAGGCTTTAACCTGAATTTTTGAAAATCAAAAATTCAGGTTAAAGCCTAATTTAGGACTATCTTTTATAAAAAAGAGCTGGGTTGTATATTTTAACCCTTCTATTATATATCTAACAATCATAGAAGGTGTTTTTATTTAGGTTTAATAGTAAAAATATCAAATGAAATACATTTTCTTATTTTCAAGTTGTTGTTTCTTAGTAATGTGTTTGAGCAAAAAAGAATATGATATTCCTAAGTATTTTGAATTAATTAACCAAGCAGAATTACATATTTGTGACAATGAATTTAATGCGGCACTAAATTTCTATGAAAATGCTTTTAAACAAATAGATAAACCATTTGGTAAAGATGTATTTAATGCAGCATTGGTTGGTGTTAAATTGAATAAAAAAGAAGTACTTGAAAAAAATATTCAAAAAATAATCAATAATTCTAATGATTTAAACTTCGTGAAATCTTTTTTTGTAGATAAATATATTACAAATAATGAGTGGGATAATTTATTAAACCAAAAGCAAATTGAGTATAATGAAGGGTTTCGAAAAAAAATCAAGGAGGTGTTAAGTAGAGATCAGTTATTTAGACCTATATATGAAGTTTATGATGATACGATTAATGCAAATAGAAAAATTAATTTACGTATAATTGATGAAATAACAGATTCAATAGACGGCTTCCCAAGTCATCAGGAGTTAGGATATACAGAACGTTTAAGAACCCAAAACCATTATATTGTTCTTCACCATACAGGGCAGCGAAGAAGTTATGATAAATCAGTAGTTGATATGGAGAAAGTCTTGTATTCTGCAGTACATACGGGGCGTTTTGATCCTGAATATGCAATACAATATATGAGGTATCAAAATGATTTAGAAAAAGGTGTTTTTGAAGTTTATGCAACAGAGCAATATAAGCATTCTTTATTGCCTGATAGTTTAAATAACAAAATATGGTTGCCATATTTGTCAGATGAGCGAAAAAAATCAGCGAATTCAATGCGTCAAAAATGGTTAGCAAATAGTATTGATGATATTGTAAAAAAAACAAAATTTTTATCAACCAATGATGATGGGTTTATATTTACAAGTGTAAATAAATCTACCAGATATTTGAAAGAAGATTTTGATAAGCAAACAGCAATTGATCAATATAATATGGGAACTGCAGTAAAAGTAGAATACAAAGAGTAATTTTCAAAATATACAATGTGATACATACTCACGGAGAATTTAAAGATATAAATTTTCAAATCATAATAGACTATTTAATTAATTGGACAAAATATTTCTTTTATTGAAAGTGATATTAATGATTTATCAATTGTAATTAGTAAAGATGAAGATTTGGTGAAAATTAATAATCAAATCTCGCTGTATGTAAAGATTGCGAGTTTCGGTATATCTGTACCGATTGTTGTGCTTATTTAGAAGACCCTGAAGATATATACAGTAAGCCGCTGAAATGTGGCTATGACCCCTATACTGGAGAGTGGGAGGAGTGGAGTACGAATCCACTCAAACAAAAGGCGATTGATTATTATGGGATGGAGGAGATATTTTAATAGCATCTTTTATTATTCGGATTGAGTGAGTAAGAAAATGGCTATTTCAATTCAAACAGTAAATTTATTTGTTTACTGTTTCTGCTTTTTCTTTCGATTTTGTTGCTTAACGCCTCAAGTTTTTAGTCTGCTCTCGTGTTTGGAAAGTCTAATTTCATGATATGAAGTTTAGGTTTCTTTGATATATTCCTTGGAGTAGAGTTAAAACGCAGCAAAGTTATTAAAAATACTTTACAACAATTTAATTACTTTTTTGAAATTTAAAAACACTATCTTTTTCTCTTTTCTGCTGATAATTTTAGCTGGAAAAGGTGTAAATATTGATAAGTGTAATTTTTTTGATTAAAAAGTGTTAAAATTTAATTTTTTTGATAAAATTTAATCAAAAAGTTTTCATTTTTAGAAAATATAATCGTATCTTTGTTATATCGAAAGAAAGAAATACAAATAGTATAAACAAAATGAAAATGCAACACACTACAAAAAATCATCAAGAAAGCATTGAAGCAATAAAAGCTCGCTTGGAATATACCGTAGCGTGTATGCAAGATGAAAATGCTAAAAGTCAGTACACCTTACCTTCAACCAATAAAATGATTGATTTTGCAGAACAAGAAAATTCTTGGAAGTTAAGTCGTTTAGTTTGGAGGATAGGAGAGCTAAAATTAACTGAATGCCTTTATAATGTATTGAAAATTAAAAAGTTGATAAAGGAGGATGTAGAGAAGTATGCTTTTGTTTGGACATTAGGAAGAATTGGAAATTCAGATAATATCTCCATAATTGAAAATATTTTAAACAAAAAGAAGATTAGTGAAAGTCTAAAGTTAGTTTGCATACAGTCGATACAGATGTTATCAAAAGAAGAAAGTGAAATAAAAAATCTTCGAGAAGAACACCTCTCTTTATTACCTGCAGAATTGCTTGTATCTGTTGTTTCTAAAGACGAAAATAGTTTTGTAACTTTTTTGCGTTCATTGTTGAAAGATAACCAAATTAATTCATGGTTATATGTTTATTATCTCTTAGTACATGATAAAACAATTGAGAAATATGCTTTATTGACGATTTTGAAGGATATTCCTATGAGAGGTAATTATTTCAAACCTGTCCGCCAAATATTAAAAGCAGCAGAACAGTTTGATGATGCTGAAACGGTAGCTGTGATTTATTGGAGAATGTATCATTCAGAGCCAACGTCAGGAGTCTATAGAAGAGGGGATTGGGTGCGTAAAAATAATAGTTGGACATACGTGTATAAAGGAAAATATGCTACATTTTATAATAGCAAAGGATATTATGAAAGGGGGGCAAAAGTTGAAAAAGAATCTAAAAAGGAAAATACAAACTTTGGCTTTACACCAAAATCAAAACAGTATTTCAAAACTAGACTATTTCGTTTATTGCTGAAAACAGGTTTTGCGGCTAGCCCTTTATATGTAGATTTGGCAACTTCCTATTTGCTTATGGTGAATGACTTACAAGGAAAATCGGCATATACCGAATCATTTGGTCGTTACCACTACAATAGAGAAACTCGTCGATACGATTATTTAAGATACAAGTATTATTATTTGCCACACTGGAATGATTTGGTGATGCATAAGATCATTCATTCAAAAATCAAAAATGTTGAAATTGATGTTAAGTTGGTAGGAGTGAAAAGTGTTGGAAAAGAGGTGAAGCTAAATAAATTGAAACGAGTAGAATTATTTCCAAAATTATGGGATAATGCAAATACTCAAGTGGTACGATTATTAGCAGAAAGCCATGCTAAATTAGTACAAAATTTTGCAGCTAGAGTATTTAAAGCAAACCCACACTTTGCTGAAAATATTAGTGCAGAAGAGATTGTGAAAATGTTACACGTACCATACTTAGAGACAAATCAAATTGCAGTAGATACAATAAAGCACTATTTTTCAAAATACGAAGAAGACCGAGCAATTTTCATGGCATTATTACATTGTTCAGTTCCTGAAGCAGAAGAGATTGCAATTCAATGGATGGAAAAAAGGAAAAATGAATTATTGAAGGACTTTGATTTTGTGATTAACTTGATAACACATCCAAAAGAATCGGTTAACCAATGGATAGCTTCTGCAATTGAAGACACAGTTGAATCAAAAGACTTATTTACACATTTATTTGAATATATTGCCAAGAACGATGATAAAAACCCAATTGCACTCGAAAAGGCGATTGATTTTATGAAATGTAATTTAAAAGAAGACGCTCAAAAAATAACGGATGAAAAGCTTAGAGAATTGGTTAATCATTCCAATGAATCATTAAATCTTCTTGCCGTTTATTTTATCAAAAATCATAAAAAGTCAATAGGAGATTTTCCCCATGATCTGTTATTAAAACTAATGGAGTCAGAACGTGTAAAGGTAAGAGCAGGAGGGATAGAGTTATTTGGTCTATTACCAGAAGAAGACTTGTATAAACAACAAGTTGCCGTTGCTAGTTTTTGTGTTTCTCCCATTGCTGAAGTTCGTGCTGCTGCTAACCCCATAGCTATTAAAGTGAGCCAAAAGTACAATGACTTTGGAGAAGATTTAGTCGAAACATTGAGCAGCTTCTTTTTATTACGAGGTAAAGCTAATGAAATACATGATTCAATTGCTAATTTGATGACAAGCGAACAAATGCGTCCATTTTTAAATAGTTTATCTTCGAAAAGAATGTGGCGAATGCTTAATTCGAAAAAGTATCCTGCACAACAAGTCGGATTCTCAACCCTTAAACAACGATCAGACGGAACGGATTTAGAAATGGAGACCATTGTAACTCTTGGAAAACACGAACTGAAAGATATACGTGAATGGAGTTTTCAACGAATTGAAAACCAAAGCCCCAAAGCAATTTACGAAGCAGATAAAATACTCCGTTTGCTAGAAACCGATTGGGAAGACAGTCGGCATTTTATGATGAAATTTGCCGAAGAAAAATTTAAAGCTCGAGATTGGACACCAGAACTTTTAGTCAGCCTTTGTGATAGTACACGAGATGATATTCAGGCATTTGGAACGAAGATGATACGAACGTATTTTACAGAAGAAAATGCATATCGTTTCTTATTACAATTGAGCCAACATCCCTCAGCCCGAATTCAACAAATGACTTCCGAATGGTTGGCTAAATACGCTGGTGGAAAACCTCAAACCATAAAAAAACTCAAACCATTCTTCTTAACATTGCTGTCACAAGTCAATAAAGGACGAGTTGCTAAAAATCGAGTGTTCGATTTTCTAGAAACCGAAGCCCTTAATAATCCTGAAGTTGCGGAAGTGCTTATTCCGATATACGAAAGATTAGTGTTGACGATAGCAAAAGGAGATAAAGCCAAATGTATTTTGATATTAAATCAACTCAGGAAAAAGTTTCCTCATTTGGAAATGAAACTTGAGGCTTCGTCGACATAAAAGTCTGAATTCGTATTGCGCTAGTGCAATAACAGACATCTGAAATCAAAATTTTATAACAAATGTTAGCTTTTATTCACAAATCAAAATAGAACGTATTCTAATTCATGCATACTATTCCAAAACTTCTGAATAAAAGTTTTCAAAAAACAAAAAACATGGAATTTAATTATAAATATGGCGGTCAATCAGGTGTGGTGAATTCAGCAAATAGCGTAGGTGTTTCCTTTGCACCTGACTTGCTCAGGAAACCTACCTTTTTTACAGGAATACTAAACAAGAAAATCCCCTTTAGAGAAGCTATCTCTGCCATGCACGATGTTGTTGTGTCAGATTTAAGATTCAAACCCAAAGACAAATCAGAATACAAAGAATGGGCAAAAGCACAAGAAGAATTGTGGTTGGCAGAATACATGGCAAAAGCACCTGATTTGCAAGATCGTATTGAAAATTTGAAAACAGAATTGTCATCATTACGATCACATAAGCAGAAAATAATGGGGCCTTTTTTCAAAGCTCGACAAGCATTTTTTAACTATATTAGAAAACGAGACTATGATGCTTGGTTTGTGTTAGACCCTGTAATTACAGTACATCCCGATGAGTTATTTTTTGAGTGTTTTAGCCAGGATGAATCGACCTATGCTCGATTGGGATGCGATTACAATATTTTTAATAGAATTGATACGTTTGAGTGTGGGACGACTAACATTGATTATTCTTCGGCATTGTATAATGAATTTCAAAAGATTCGTTCCTATAAAGAAACAGAATTTTCAATTGATCCTTCAGGATTTGAAGTACAGACAGAAGGAGAGGATGATTATAAAGAAGAAAAAATAGATTTGCCCGATAGTTGGGTACGTGGTTTTTTACAAGTGAGTGCAGCAATGACTTTACCTTCAGTGTCACTAGAATTACATCCTATGGACTTGTGGAATTGTTTGTTCATTTTGAGAAGAAACAAAGCAGTCAGCAGTCCTCGATATATGAAATATATTTTACGCCCAGGAGAACCAATTCGCATTCTTTTTGAACCGTGGAAAAAGGAAATCGTGTGTCCTCGTTCCATATACAAAGGTTTAGATTCAAGGGAGATCAAGATATGGGGAAGGAGACGCTTATTAACGCTAGAGCGTCTCTTACCCATTGCCCAAACAGTCAAAGTACATTTGTTAGGAGACGGATTGCCTTCTTTTTACATTGTTGGAATGGATGATTTGAATTATACACTCGGACTATCAGGTTGGACAAGTAATGATTGGTCACGAGCAGGACAATTTAATTTGTTGGGAAGTTTTGAAAAATTTGATGAAGGAACAAAGCGAATGGTCTATGATACCTTGAAAAAAGATTGGTCAAAATCGGTATCAGATTTGGCAAAGTCTACAGGATTAGACGAAGGAGCAGTCCAGGGCATAATGACGGCTCATGCTCAAGAAGGAAATGCAATTTTTGATCTCAACAAGAAGCGATTTAGAGTGCGAGAATTGAGTAAAGATGGAATACCCATTGAAACATTACGATTTGTATCTGAGCTAGAAAAAGAAGCAGATAGATTATCAAAATCGGGAATGGTACAAGTTGATGAACACACACAGAAAGCAGAAGGAGAGGAAGTTGTAGGTTCTGTAAAAGACAAAGGAAAAAAATATTTATCCTATTTATTTATAAATGAAGATAAAAAATTAGTCAAGGCGGAGTGTACTTGTGATTTCCATAAATATAATGGATTGAAAAAAGGCCCTTGTGCACATATGTTGTCACTTAGAATGACAGCAAAAGCCTAGGCAATGGAATTGGGATTCAGCAAAAGAGTTGAATAAATTTTAAACATCTTTGGATAGTTCTTGCTTTGTGAATGATGTAGCGTCATTCAAGTTAATTAGCCTAGCATACATTACTACCATCATCGGGTTGTTGCACTTCTATAACCACCCCAAAGGTTTTCGGTGCAACTTCGCAGAAGTAAAAACCTTCGGGGTGGTTGAAGTGCGGAGTTGATGATTGTAGTTCTTGGATAGTCGAAGAAAAGATGTTTTGTATTGTTGAAAGAATGGACGAAGAATTAGAGCTTGCTTTTGTGAATGATGCAGCGTCATTCGAGTTATTTGCCTTTACATTCTTCACCAGCCTCATCGGGTTGTTGCACTTCTAATAGATATATTCATTTTTCGGTGGGGTTTCGCAGAAACTAAAATTGAATATATCTATGAAGTGCGGAGTTGATGCGTCTGGTTCTTGGTTTGTCGAAGTCCTCGTCCTTCTTTTATTTTATACTCTTGGAAGTTCTGGCAGGTAAAAGAACTTGCTTTGTGAATGATGCAGCGTCATTCAAGTTATTTACCTATACATACTTCATCGGTCTCATCGTATTGTTGCACTTCTTATGGATATAGTGCGATTTTCGGTGAGGTTTCGCAGAAACCAAATCGCACTATATCCATGAAGTGCGGAGTTGATGCGTCCGATTCTTGGTTTGTCGAAGTACCTGCCGAACTTTCATTCTTAAAAGTTAATCCCCATTCCATAGTCGTTTTAAAGCTGTTTGATCAATAAGTTGTTTGGACAGCTTTTTTTAAGTTTTTTTTAAAATCTAAAAAAACAAAGCGCATGAATCACAATGAATCAAACCCAAATGAAGAGACAGAATTTCCAAAAAGAAGCCGAGAAGAATTGATGAAAATCATTCAACAATCTTCCCGTTCAGAATTCATTTTGGATGAGATGCAACGGTATGGCTTTTGGCCAGATGATGAAGGTGAACCAACATTGCAAGAAGAAATGATTCGGAAAGAAACATCCTTGCAAAAAGATTTGAACGAGCTACTTCGCAAGCAACGCCAACAGAAAAACCACAAATTCATGCTTCGCAAGATGCGAAAAGAAAGAATGGCAGAAGCGAAAAAGAGGCGAAAAGAAACCAAAGCAAAACGGGCAGCAGCAAAAAAACAACGAGCGGAAGAATGGAAAAGAAAGCAAGAAGCCGATATTGTTTACTTAGGAGAAGATGTGTCGTATGGATTACATCTCAAAGAAGGAGATAAACAAAAATTATCCACCTTTGGATTGCCTCATTTTGAGACTATTGAAGCCCTAGCAAAAGCAATGCAATTGACGATTGGAAAATTGAGATGGCTCACATTCAATCGAAAAGTATCCACAACGTCGCATTATAAACGTTTTGAAATTCCGAAAAATAATAAAGAAGTTCGAGTAATTTCAGCACCGATGTATTTGCTCAAAACGGCTCAATATTGGGTGTTAGAAAATATTTTATATAAAATAAAAATTGAGGAAGAAGCACATGGGTTTGTGCCTTCAAAATCGATTCTTTCAAATGCAAAAGTTCATGTAGCGCAATCGCTGGTTGTCAATATGGATATGCGCAATTTTTTTCCTACAATTACGTATAAGCGTGTAAAGGGAATGTTTTCGAAACTCGGTTATGCTGAACAAGTAGCAACAGTTCTAGCTTTACTATGTACTGAACCAGAGACGGATAAAGTGCGAATGGATGAGGTGGATTATTATGTTCAAACAGGAAATCGCTACTTGCCACAAGGTGCGCCAACAAGCCCTGCGATTACCAATATTCTTTGTCGCCGATTGGATCGACGCCTAGCAGGGGTAGCGGCTAAATTAGGCTTTCGATACAGTCGATATGCAGACGATCTGACGTTTTCAGCTTTGGACACGCCACAGGATAAAGTCATTGGACGCTTATTGTGGCAAACAAAAATGATTGTAAAAGAAGAAGGTTTTGAATTACATCCTAAAAAATTGCAGGTAATGCGTCAAGGCGCAAAACGTGAAGTTACAGGAATTGTAGTCAATGAAAAACCGAATATTGCACGTAAAAAAATGAGGCAATTCAAGGCAGTTTTGCATCAAATCGAAGAAAATGGACCGAAGGGTAAAACGTGGGGTAAAGGCGATAACCTATTCCTGTCGTTGCAGAGTTTTGCATCTTATGTAGCGATGGTAAATCCTCAAAAAGGAAAAATATTTGCTGCACAAGTACAAAGAATTCGCCGTAAATATGATTCAGATTTTTTAAATATTTCTTTTGAGAAAAAGAAAAAAACAACAGATAGTAAGAACGAAAAGAAAAAATCTTGGTGGGACAAGTTTCTAGGAAAATAATGCTACGTCTAGCTTGGTTTTATTTTCGCAATTAAGCTCAATTTTAGTCAAAAGAAGAATTCCCAAAGATGAATACCTTTGAATTAGGTATTAATTATCATAAGCTGAATGACTTTGACCTTTTAACCAATACGGTTATTTAGAGCAGTTTAAGTGGCTAAAGGTGAATTTAGAGTATTCCTCCAAACCGCCCTTTTTTGAATATTCAAAAAAGGGCGGTTTGGAGTTTAAGGAACGGTCAAAAAATAAATTCCCGATTTTTGATGAATAATGAAGGAGAAGTGATTGGTAATGAACTTTTTCAAGTTAATCGTTAAAATCAAAATAGAGGAGTTCTTTTTGACCAATACTAAATGATAAGATCAAATTTTAAGGTTTTGATGTTTGCCAGAAATTACTAATTTTTTGATTATAAATTAGTATAATATATTACATACAAGAAGATTTTTTTAAAAAAAAGATTAATTATGCTTACCTTTATAGACTATGTATTTGGTTTTTTTCTGTATACATTTTTAATTTTAATCTAACTACTAAACTATAAAAAGAATTTTCTTATCTATAAAAGTCTATTATTCTTTGAATGGTAGATGAGTTTCTACTAACACATTCTATACTAGAAAACTAAACAGTATATCGAATCTAATAAGAGTTTTGATATAGATTAATAGCAACTTTAAGCTACTAGTCTGAGAACACTTATATTACATATGACAATATTTTTTATTTAATAAAATTTAATTTCAAACACTATGAAAAGAATTTTACTTTTTAACCTAACATTATTATTTACCTTTCTGCTTATTTTTTCTAACAATTTAAGTGCTCAAGGTAATAAAGAGATTATTCGATGTTATACCGTAGAGATGGATAAAAAACGAAAATCTAAAGGTGTTAGCAACTACAAAACGGATGAACAATTTGAGAAATGGCTTGCCCCTAAAGTACAAGAGGTAAAAGAACAGATGAAAAATGGAAGAAGAGCTGTAATAACACTCCCTGTAGTAGTGCATGTTATCCATGATGGAGATCCCGTTAATAGTAATGGTGCATCTACAAATGAAAATATAAGTGATGCACAAGTATTTTCTCAAATTACAGTCCTTAATGAAGATTTTAGAAAATTGCCAGGTACACCTGGAGATGGAAGTGGGGTAGATACGGAAATTGAGTTTTGTTTAGCTCAAACTGATCCAAATGGTAATAGTACCAATGGTATAAATAGAGTAAACTTAGGTCAAGCATCTTGGGATGGAGCAGCCGTTGAAGGGACGCTAAAACCAAGCACCATCTGGAACCCTGAAGAATATTTAAATATTTGGGTATGCAGATTTGGAGGAGATCTAGATGGCGTATTAGGATATGCCCAGTTTCCAGCTGGTTCGGGACTTGCTGGTTTATGTGCAGATGGAGATGATCCCAATACCGATGGTTTAATCATGTCTTATCAATATTTTGGCTCTAGTGATTATGATGATGGTACTTTTGTGTTTTCTGCTCCTTATGATAAAGGACGAACCACTACCCATGAAATTGGCCATGGTTTAGGCCTTAGACATATTTGGGGAGACGGTGCTTGTGGTGTTGATGATTTTTGTGCGGATACACCAGAATCAGATGCTTCAAATTTTGGTTGCCCAACTGGACACGTTTCTTGTTCTAGTGTCGATCAAATTGAAAATTACATGGATTATACAGATGATACCTGTATGGATATGTTTACTGCGGATCAAAAAGCAAGAATGATTGCTGTTTTAACGAATTCTGATCGTAGAAAAAATTTATTGACTTCTACTAAATGTCAAATCCCTTCGCCTCGTATAACTTTTGTAGATTATTCTACTTCAACCATAGAAGGGACTTCATGTGGTAGTACAACAGATATTGCTGTAGAGCTAGCAATTGAAACGCCTCCGTCAGCAAATGCGGATCTTACTTTGAATTTTGCAGGGTCAGCAGTTAATGGCACAGATTATACGGTTACACCTTCTGTGGTGACCTTCCCTTCTGGGAGTAGTGCGAATCAGACGTTTACAATTTCTATTGAGCAAGATGCAGATCAGGAGCTGGATGAAGATATTATTATTACTTATTCTTTAAATAATAATGGCGGAAATGCTATTATAGGGAATGCCTCAAAACAATCTTTTACTATTAATGTAAAAGAAGATGATAATGCGCCGATTTCAACTACTGATATAGTAACAGATGAGCTTTTTGCCGAAAACTGGGATGATGTTGGAGATGCAAGTGCATGGACTTATGATCCAGCAGTAGCAGAGAAAAGAAACTTCTGGTATATTTTGGATGATGGCTGTGGAGAAGGGATAGATTGTAATACAGCTCAAATCCTTCATGTGGATAGAGTAATGGGACAATGGTCTTTATATTGTAGCTACGGCTCGTTCGCTGGTGCTATAGATATTACTAGCCCTGCTTTTAGTACAGTAGGCTATACTGGGTTAACGGTTAATTTTGATTGGAAATGTGCAGGTAGCGGAGACTTTGGTGAGGTAATCTATTCTACTGATGGAGGGGGGTCTTGGACTGCAACAGGAAATTTCTCTGGACAAGCTACTACACAAGCGGCATCTGTAGCTATTCCTGATGGTGTAACCAATATTGGTTTTAGATTTACAGATAATGGAACAGGAACGAGTAGCCCTGGTTTTAATGTGGATAACATTGTGGTACAAGGTAATCGTATCCCCTCAGAAATTCAAACTGTAGTGAATACAGGGGGTGCTGTGGATGAAAAAGATCTAGGCCCTAATCAAACAGTTCACTTCTATGATCAAACAACAGGAGATATTATGGCTACTATTGAAAATTTAGGAGGACACGACTATGGTTGTACAAAAGTTGAAGTCGTTACTCAAGGAAATGTCACTCAAGTAAGTCCTAATATTCCTATTGTTGAGGATATTACTTCTAAAACATTTTTGGTAACACCTGAATTCAATAGTGCGCTAGGCGCTAATCTTTATAAAATTACGCTTTATTATACAGCCGCTGAAGTCAATGGTTTTACGACAAATAATGGCAATACAATTACTGGCGGGATAATCGTGATGGCTAAAGGTCCAGGTAGTATTGCTTCTAGTATTAATGAAGTAGAGCCAGCTACTCCTGTAGCTTGGGGAAATGACTTTACATTAACAGCAACCTTTGACTCTGGATTTTCTGGTTTTGGAGGAGGTGATGATGCTGGGTTACCTGTAGAACTTTTAGATTTCACAGCCTTAGCACAAGAACGAAGTGTACAATTAGATTGGACAACAGCTTCTGAAATAAATAATAAAGGTTTTGAAGTTGAACGAAGCCTTAACATTGATTCTGGTTTTAGAAATATTGGATTTGTAAAAGGTAATGGAACAACTACAGAACAACAAAACTATACGTTCAATGATAGTGATGTGAGAAAAGGTGTCACATATTATTATCGTTTAAAGCAAGTTGATCTTGATGGAGCATATGATTATTCAGATGTAGTCTCTGCCTCACTAAAAGGAAAAGGAATGGATATTAGTCTATTACCAAATCCTACAAAAGATCTTGTTAATGTATTTGTTGTCAATGCTGTAAAAGAAAATATCCAAATCAATGTCTATAATATTCAAGGACAGGTTGTTCTAAATAGAAGGGTTACGATTCGAGAGAATAATATGATTGAATTGGATATTAAAGATTTAACATCAGGTGTGTATATGTTAAAAGTTGGTGATGAAATGAATTATATTATTAAGAAATTAATCGTAAAATAAAATTTGCGTACTTCGATAAAGTAGGTTGGCCTACTTCGTTTATATATTAGAAATCGGCGAGGTCTTAAGACCTTGCCGATTTCTTTATTTAAGAAACTATTTTAAATCCATAAAAAAGTTAATGATATAATTCAAAACGATAGGGAAAAGATAAAGTATTTAATAATGAATAACCATTATAGGGTGTTGAGTATTAAAAATCATTTGTTTCGTCATGCTTTTATGCAGTAAGTTTCGCCAAAAACTTCGGTGTGGTGTTGCCATAACTATCAAATCTATATCCTGCTTTTGAGCATAGGCTTCTATACCTTCAATGACAGAATTATTTTTTATGGTGGAGATATTAAATCCAAATGTGGGTTCGTCTCCTTGAAAAAGAGTATCAAAAATAGCAGTATTCATATCGAGATTGTCGTTCGTATCATTTTTTACATGAATAAAATGGATATTACTCTGGAAGTTTATTCCAAAATTACTAAGCGATTCAATCAATTTGGGAGAAACAGCATTTTCGTCACAAGCATAAATGATATTATCAAATAGGTTTTTTAAGGTTGCTTTAGGAGGAATTAGCAATACAGGGCAATAGGCATTTTTAGAAACATCCGTCGAAATACTTCCAAACACTTTTTCTAGCATATTGTGTTCACCAGTTGTACCCATTACAATGAGATCAAAGTTTTCTTCTTTGGATAATTTTACAATACCTTCTGCTGCAAAACCAACCTTTAATTCGGTTTCGACACTTATTAATACATTGCCCTCATCTTTATGACGAGCAAATTTTCTCAATTCTTTTTCTTTAATCCCCATTAATTCTTTCATGAAAAAAGTATCCATGTCTCCAATGGAACTCCCATAAGGATCATAATGATAGAAATGAACTACTTTTATACTAGCTCCTACTTTATCAGCTATGGCATGAGCATACTCTAATGCTTTATAAGCTGTTGGAGAAAAATCAGTTGGTACTAATATCTTTTTCATAAATGTATTTTTTTGATTTAAAAAATTTAATTGACCGATATACTGTGAAATCATTTCAATGCTAGGTATAGTGCCTTCACTCACTACTTTATCATTAATAGATAATGCTGGAATTTGAGTGATTTTTTTTTGTACAAATTCATCTATTTGATTCCTATATTCTATCGATGCGTCAATATTGTTTGAATGAGTAGCGTGAATTACGTTTGATACCAAATCTTTGTATGCTTCATCTCCTACACCATATATAATTATACTTAACATCTTTTAGTTATTAGTCGGGACAGTATTTTCTTTTAGTAGGGCAGTAATAATATCGTAAGGGGTTAATACGCCTACTAATTCTTGCTCTTTTGTAATTGGAATAGCATGAAATAGATTTTCTTTGAAAAGTTCAAGTGCTACATCTACTTTGTCATCAGGTGAAAGTTTGACCAATTTTTCTACCATAATATCAGCGACCTTAAATACTCTTAAACGAGTGCTATATTCGAAGCGGTCATCTTCATCATACTCTTTTTTGATAAAATGTAAAAAGTCAGATTTACTGACCATGCCAATCAATTCTTTATAGCGTACAACGGGTAGGTGGTGTATTCTATGTTGCGAAAATATTTTTTTGACATCTTCTAATGTATCATTGGGAGAAACAGTAATAATAGATTTGGTCATTAAATTAGAAATAGGTTGACGGATATTCATGATATAATTTTTTTGTTAAAAACTTTTTCTTCAAAATTAAGCGTTCGCTCAAAAGAAAAGACTGACTTATCTCATGCTAAGAAATGATGTTAGTCATGATTATTATTTTCTTGTCAATGTAACTTTGAGGTATAAAATGATTAAAAAAATAGCTCATGAAGTTCAAAAATTATCTAAGCCTAACACTTATTCTTTTATTCTTAGCATCCAATTCTTGCACGTATTATCAAGTAGCAGAAAAAATGGTTGATTTTGATAAAAAATTTATTCCAATAAACTACTGGATATATAAAGGCAATATTCCTAAAGCTCAAAAAGCATCAATTGCTATCAGTCTAGAGTGGGAAAAGTTAAGCCAGTATCTAAGTGAAGAAGATTCACCAGAGCTTGCATCAATTCGGTATGTTGGAGCTCGCCTCCTAGAAATTAATACTTATTTGGATGCTCAAAACCAAGAAAAGGCTGAAAAAGAGTGCGAGTATTTAGTCCTTGAAATGATGTCCTTAAGACAAGAGCTGGGCATGGATTATTATCTAGACTATCTATATGATTTTCAGCTTGTACTAGATTTTATCATCGATACTACGGGCGACGAAATGTTTGATTTAGTAGAGTGGGAAGAGTTTGAAGATTTGGTAGATGATTTACAGGGTTATTGGCAAATCTATAAAGAATTGCCTTTGGATGAAAATTTATATCAATGGGATAGTGATAAACTAAAAACATATGTTGCAAAACAACTAGAAGTGGGGGAAATATTAGAGGATTTAGATAGAGTTTTATGTACAGCTGATAGAGAAAAGATTTACTGTATGGCACTTAATGTCAAACGAGAATATATGGAGCTGTATGCTGAATTTGGCAATTTTAATACCAATACCATATATTTTGCTAGAGTAAAATAAACCACATTAATAATTTTTAAACCTGATATTATGAATATAAATATCCCCGTATCAGCGATAATGACTAAAGATATAGTTACAGTTAGTCTTGACCATTCATTAAAAGATATATTTACAATATTTAAAGAAAATGATTTTCATCACTTGCCAGTCTTACATAAAGGCAAACTAGAAGGAATCATTAGTAAAGAAGATGTTTTACAGTTTTTGGAAAGCGATTACTTTGAAACAACAGGAGAAACATATTCTGGGATACAGCTAAGAACCAACACAGCAAAAGAGGTGATGACTGCAAAGCCTCTAGTATTAGAACCAGAAGATTATGTGAGTTTGGCAGCTGATATTTTTGTAGCAAAACAGTTTAGAGCTTTACCTATAGTTGATAGTGGCGAGTTGGTAGGTATTGTAACAATATATGATATACTTGCTTGTATTTGTAATCATTGTTTTGCAGATAGTATTTAAAAAATTGTCCATCCTTAAAAACAAAAAATTATGTTTAATTTAAATCCAGTAACCGTAGTACTTAGATATAATCTATTAATAGCTGTAGTAGTTGTGAGTTTTTCTATAGGACTTCCTTGGCTAGCTATATTAGCATTACCAATATTCTTATCTACTATCTTAGGAGTTTCCTTTACAAAGAAAACGAAAAAGAAAACTCTACATAACAAAAGAATACTTTTGCCAGTAAGAGAACGGCTAAATAAAAAAGCGGGTTAGGAACAGTTAAAAATTTTTGACCAATATTTAATCGTTTTCGTGTTATATAAAAAGTGTCACCTGTCTAGAGCTTTATGAAGTTCTAGGCAGGTTTTTGCTATTATTTAATAAACTCTTGTATTTTATTCAACAAAATTTGTCTTGTCTGCATACCAGAAGCACGCCAGAGCAGTTCTCCGTTTTTATAGAGCATAAATGTGGGTACACCTCTTATTCCGAGTTTGCGAGTAAGGGGTTTATTTTTATCAATATCTATCTTTATGATGCGAGCATCATCACCTAAGTTTTTAGCAAGATCAGATATAATAGGAGACATTGATTTACAAGGACCACACCACGCTGCATGAAAATCTATCAGAATTGGTTTTTCACTATTAATTAATTTTTGAAAGGATGACTTCATCTACGATATTGTTTATATAATCGAATAAAATGTACTTAGGATCGTGTAAAGAATAAGTTGTAAGAAAGGTGAGCATTTAGTTTTCCTTTAGTTGAGGCAAAAAACGTAGGCGATGCATCGCATCGACAAGCCTGCCTTACGGCACGTAGGCAGGGCTTTTTAACGAAGAGTAAAGAAAAACTAAAGCTCAAACTGTTATAAGTTATTTTTTAAACGATCTTTAACACAGAAGCTGTTTAAAAATAGAATGATGAATTATTTACAAGTCATTGTATCTCAATATTTCAGCTAATTCTTTTCACCGTAGCTAAGGCTACGAAAAAAGAATGGAGCTTTATCTTGAAATACAAGCACTTATAATTAAAATCAACCTCCATTATTAAACAACTTCACAATTAAATACATTTCTAAGATAGAAAATGTTCTAAAATATTGCCAACAAAATAAGCAAGAGTAGCTGCAACGATTCCTAATGAGAGTGTTTGTAAAATACTTTTGACTAGATTGGTTTGTGTTATATAACTGCGAAGCGCCCCTATGAAAACAAAGCCAAAAGCTGTTAAGATGGAAGCATATAAAAAAAGATGTTGCTGGATGAAGCCTATTAAATTAGCAACATAAACTAGAAGAGGAATTAAACCTATGAGGTTAAATGAGAGGAAAGTTGTGGAGGCTGTAGAAAGAGGAGATTTTACACTAACGGGTAAATTCATATTCTTTTTTAGTAATTGATCGGATTGGGAAGAAAGATAATTTCCTATAGACATGGAAAAGCCATCTGCAATGAGGTTTGAAAAACCCAGAATAATAATAACATCACTACTTAGATTTGCCCCTGTTGCCCCTGCAACAACAGCAAAAGTTGTTATCGCCCCATCAATACCACCATATACAAACTCTGGAAGATATTGTGTTAAATTATTTTTTCTTTGGAGCATAGTTAAATTTTTTAGAATAAAAAACCAGACTAATCAATGAATAACGATAGTTAAATTATGATTTGTCTGGTCTAATTTGTAGCTGGAATTAAAGCTGCTAAGTTTTGCTTATAATACCTTTTTTATTACCCAATAGTTCACTTCGTTTGTTTTGTTCTCCCAAAGTCCAAATATCCGTTGCCCATGTTTGAAGCCATTTACCATAAGATTTCCGAAATACTTGGGCATTAAGTCCAAAAACACCTTGCATCATTTTTTCAAATGTAGCAACCGTCATGGTTTCTAGAGGTTGTATAAAACCGATATTATGAATGCTTCGCACTTGACCCACTGTTTTGTTAATATCTAATCGATTTGCTTCTATGGAGACCTCACCCATTTTATGAGGTGCTTTATAAAATTCTATTTTTAAAAAAGGATATTGATCCCTAAATTCAGTTTGCAATTCCTTTAATGTTTTATCATCATTGATTTTCATACTTAGATTATTTTATGATTAACTATTGAGCTATATAGTCTACACTTAAGACAGGAACATTAGCATGATTGACTAATGCTTCTACCGTTGAACCTGAAAAGATTCTTTTGATAGGATGGCGACTATGGTTAGAAATAGCAAGGAGATCAATATCATTTTCTTGTGTGAAATGTTCGATTCCTTTATCTACATAGTAGTCTTTATAAAAGTGAATTTTGCAAGGTAGATTGGTCATTGACTTAAAGTCATTCATAGCCGTTCTCATTAAACTGTAAGGTTGACTAAAAAAGCTGCTGGTATTTATCGCAACTAGGTGAATTTCGGGATTGAAGTGCTTTATGAAGTCTAAAAAGATTTTAAAGGATTCTTTTTCACTTTCGTCAAAACTAGAGGCAAATGCTACTTTTTTAAAAGCAATCTTATCTAATGGATTCTTAATGACTAAAATTGGACATTGGAGGCTTCGAACAATTTTTTGAGTATTAGAACCCACAAATAATTCACTGATTCCACTAGCACCATGAGATCCCATGATGACTAAGTCTGCATTAATATCAGAAACTACAGTATTCATATTTTTATAGAATCGACCCCCTGTAAAAATAGGTAGAATTCTTACTGTTGTTTCTTCTGCGATACGCTTCATATCTTCTAGAAGTACTTTGGCATTATAAGAACGTTGAAGTACTTCAGGGAAAAGTTTTTGTTCTTCCAAGTTCATCTGTTCCCAATCTTTTGGAGCTTCAAAATTATGGTAAACATATAAGTTAGCACGATACTTTTTTGCCATTAATAGAGCTACATCAAAAGCATAATGCGCATAAGCCGAAAAATCTGTAGGGACGATTATATTCTTCATCTTTCTTGAATTTTTTTTGAAAAAAAATCGTAGTGGAATACGATAATGATATCTCAAAGTTATTGTTGAATGAAAGAATAAATGATGATTTTAATCAGTAAGGCAATTGACTTTAATTATGCAATTGTAGGATGTTTAGGTTTAAATTTGAAGAGAATGAAATGATTCATAAATTTTAAAAATTGAATGCAAATGAAACGTATACTATTTCCTACGGATTTTTCAGATAATGCTTTAAAGGCATATCGTTTTGCATTAACTATCGCAGATAAATTCAAAAGTGAGATTATTGCAGTCCATGTAGAATCTTATGATCAAATTGCTAGGGTAGCAGTTGAAGAAGAAGGAATAGTTATTGCATCAAAAAATCAAGAGCGCTTGAAGCGTTTCATTAATCAACCTCCAGACAGGGCATTTTATCAATATAAATTATATCCTGAGATTATTAATATTATTAAACAAGGAGATATAGTAGAAGGTATTATAAAGTGTACTAAGGAATACAATATTGATTTGATTGTAATGGGGACACAAGGAAAAAATTCTACACTAAAGAAAATATTTGGAGGGGTTGCAACAAAAGTATTAGAGAGGGTGACTTGTCCTGTATTACTCATTCCTCCAGAAGTAGGTGTACTTTCTTTTGAAGAAATTTCATTAGCTATAAATTTTTCGGAAAAAGATAAAGCAGCTCTAGAATGGCTTATAGAGTTTGGAGCAGCATATGGAAGTTCTATAAGTGCAGTACATATAGATCAGAGTACGAGCATTGAAGAATTTAGAAGTAAAAATAATCAAGCTAGAGATTTTTACGAGTTGACAGATACAAGACTCCCTATGAAAGTTATCTGGAATCAATCTGTTTTAAAAGGCTTAGAAAGCTATATTGAGCATGAAACTCCTAATATCCTTGCTATCATAAGTCCAACTAGAAGTTTTTGGGAATTACTATTTATCAATAGTTTGACACATCAATTAGCAGAACAGATCAAAGTGCCTATGTTAGTGATTCATAAAATAGAAAATGAGAATTGATACCTTCAGACTAAATTGCGATATCATATTCTAAATGCGTTCTAATTGAATAGGTTTTAAGACAGTAATCTTACTAGAATGGATTTCTATGATACCTTCAGACTTAAAATCTGTCAACGTACGGATAAGCGTCTCTTTTGCCGTTCCTACAATATTAGCTAGCTCTTCTCTTAGAATAGAGAATGTAGTGGTTGGTTGATGAACTTTTGAATAACGTTCATTGAGCATGAGGAGGGCTTCTGCTACTCTTTTCCGAACTGGACTATATGCTAATTGAACAGCCTGGATTTCTTTTTGAGCAAAGTCCTTGGCAAGTTGTTTCATAAACCAGTGAGCTACCATTCGATTGGTACGAATAAATTCAAAAAATGCATCTCTAGGGATACGGGTTACCGAGCAGTCTTCTAAGGTACTAGCAGATTCTGTGTAATTACTATTTTGAAATAAGGCTTGATATCCTATGAACGAGCCTTCTTTGAGAATATCCAAAATAAATTCCTTTCCTTCATCACTAATGATCGTCAATTTGACTTTTCCCCTATTGAGATAGTATAAATATCTAGGATAGGTTTCTTCTTCATATAAAAGATCCTTTTTTCTAAAAGTTGATAACTGTCCTTTTTGAATAAGTATATCCAATTCTTTTTGAGCAACATCTTCATCAAGAAAGTCGGCTCGATACTGTTCGCTATGTTGTTTAATCTGAGCACTTTTTTGAAGTCTCATTTCTATGGCATCTAGTAATTCTACATCATCAAAAGGCTTCGTTATATAATCATCTGCTCCTAGGTTCATTCCTTTTCTGAAGTCTATTTTTTCAGCTTTAGCTGTAAGGAAAATAAATGGAATCAGATTAGTTTTTAGATTTTTACTTAAAATGCGAAGTACCCCAAAACCATCTAATTCAGGCATCATAACATCACAAATAATTAAATCAGGAAGCATCGTTATAGCCTTTTGAACTCCAATCTTTCCATTTTCGGCAGTTTCAACGGTATAACCTGAAAGCATGAGAATTTCCGCAAGGTTATCTCTTACCTCAAAAGTGTCCTCGATGATTAATATTTTTTTGTTCATATTTAATTTTCTTGAAATGGGAAAGTGAGGATGAATGTTGTCCCGATATGCTCTTGACTTTGAAAACGAACCTTACCTCCTAGTAATTTTACATACTGTGCAACGATATTGAGTCCGAGACCAGTTCCTTGAATATTTGTTACATTTGTAGCACGGAAAAATCGCTCAAAGAGGTGTGTCTGTTCTACTTCAGGTATGCCTATTCCTTCATCTTTTATTCGAAATTCAAAATATTTCGAGTCAATTTTTTGAGTTTCACAACGAATAGTACTACCATCATCCGAATACTTGATTGCATTAGAAAGCAAGTTGAAAAAGATATTTTTTAAAAGTCTTCTATCAAGGTTAACTTGAATAGTTTTATCTACTTTTTTAGTCTGAATAGTCTGCTCCTGTTTTAATAAACCTTCAATTTCTTCAATCGTTTCTTGACAAATATCAGCTAAATTAAAGGTCGTATTTTCTACAACTATTTTTCCCTCTTCAAGCTTGCTCAAGGATAAAAAATCATTTAGAATACCTGTTAGATTGGTTACTGCGGATTTAATCCGTTTAGTATGTTTAAGTCGATTGTTTTGATGTTGGAGTTCTGTATAACGTTCTATGAGAGAGGCAGAAGAACGAATAGTACTTAAAGGCGTCCTAAACTCATGAGATGCCATCGAAACAAACCTAGATTTTAGCTCATTCAGTTCTTTTTCTTTGTCTAAAGCTATTCGAATATCGTGTTCGCTTTTTCTAAGAACAGTTTCAATTTTTTCTCGTTCCTGAATTTCGTGTTCTAATTGTTGATTGGTTTCTAATAATCGATTGACGGCTTGCCCTAATGCTTCTGTTCGTTCATTAACACGATCTTCTAGTTGCTTGTTTAATTCTAAAATTTGAGCTTCTGCTTCTTTCTCTTTAGAAAGATCATGAATGACGCCTGTAAAAATCTTTCTTTCCTCTAACAGAACTTCACTTACACTTAATCGAAAAGGAAAAACCATACCTTTTTTTGTCATGCCTCGCACTTCTCGACCAATACCAATGATTTTTTTTATACCTGTAGTTTGGTAATTATGAATGTAACCATCATGCTCATTTCGATAAGGTGCAGGCATCAATATTTTGATATTTTGACCAATAACTTCTTGTGGTTCATAACCAAAAAGATTAGCTGCCGCAGGATTGATACTTTCAACTATACCGCTGTGATCAATAGTAATAATACCATCGATTGCATTTTCAATAATGGCGTTAAGGCGAGCAGCAACTTCCGATAGTTTTTCGTACTTCAAATTGTATTTTTTTCAAAAATATAAAACTTATAAGTAGAAAAAAAACTACAGACTTATTTTTCACTAGAATAGATAGTATAGTAACGTCCGAGCATGAAACCACCAAAAAATATAAAAGCAACGAGCAATAAATTGAATCCCATAATAATCGATTTAAAGAGTTTATAAAATAGGTTCTACTAGAATGTTTCTCGTTTGTAAATGTACTTTTCACGAATTAAAACATTTCCTGCAATGGCTAGTATGATTAGTAATAGATATAATAGCATAATAATAGTTTGATTGTAAAAAATAATCATTCCAAAGTTAAGTTCACTTTATACACAAGAAGTTAATTTAAATCATTTTCGATAATGAGATATATCAATTTTTAAAGCAGCTAAATCGTGTAAATTTGATGTATTCAATAAATGTTACACAGCAAAAATTATAAGACTATGAATACTTTAATTTTTACACGAAAGCAAGCACAGTTTTTTATCCATACATACTTATTTACTAGTTGGATAGGCATGGGAAAACGGAATGAATTACCACCCTAATTTTTTATTCCTATTAGAAAATTCAATTTCATCATTTTTAAATCAATTCTTATATGAAACATATTTTAGTGCCAACGGATTTTTCAGAATGTGCTACTCATGCTTTAGATTTTGCAATCAATATAGCACTTCATATCGAAGCGAAGATTCACTTATACCATTGTTGTAATTTGTCTTGGGATTTAGCCCATCAACCTAAGTACATAGAAAGCAGTTGTATTTCAGAATTAGAACAGATTAAGCACACAGAGTGGTATTTTGAAGCTATAAAGAAGACATATCCAATGATGGATTTTGAGATTTCATATTCTGGTGGAGATTTGATTGATAATATTAACTTTTACATTCAAACGAAGGGGATTGATCTGGTCATTTTAGGAACACATGGTAGAAGTGGTTTAAATAAATCAATGCTAGGTTCAAATGCCCAAAGAATTATTAGGAAAGTTAGTTGTTCTGTATTGACAATAAAGCACCCCTATGATAAAGTTGACTTTAAAAATGTTATTTATGCTTCTACTTTTGAAGATAAAGAATTGGAAGCTTTTAAAATTTTTAAAGCATTTTTAAAGCATTTTATTCCAACTTTCCATTTGGTTTATATTCTAAAAGATGGATTATTTCATCCTTCTTTAGAGGATGTTAAAAGGTTGACGAGTCAATTTGAAAAATATTGTAAACCTTTAAACTGTAAAGTGCACATTTTAAAAAATGATTCTGTTGAAAGGGGGATTAATTATATTTCTACTAAAGTTGATGCAGATTTAATTGCTTTGTCTAATCATTATAGACATCCTTTAAAACGCACGATTATTGGAAGTACAGTCGAAAAGTTGGCTAACCTTTCGGATATTCCTATACTTTCTATTGATTATGATGAAGTTGAAAATCAAGCGATTAATTCAAAAGAGCCGTTCAATACCTTGATACAGTAAAGCAGTTTGAATCTACTATTTTACGAACGTGAATTTCAAAAAAATAAAAAAAATCTAATGATTATTTCAATAACAGGCTTAGGGAATGTGGGAACAACCATTGTGAATAGATTACTATCTATTCCTACTGAACATTCCTATTGTATTAATATAATCGATCCAAGTGATACTATAGAGGGAAGTTTTTTGGATCTTGAACATGCAGCAAATATCCGTAAACAGCATGGACTAAAGTTGAATGATTTTAGTTTATTTGAGCAATCCGATGTCATATTTCATACAGCAGGTTCTAACGTTCCATTAGGAGCAAATCGATTATCTATTGCAAGGGATTCTATTGATATAACATACGATATTTTTCAAGGATATCAATTTAAGAAAGACTTACAAATTATTGTAATCTCTAATCCAGTAGATGTGATTTCTTATTATACATGGAAGGCAAGTGGAATTGCTCCTCAAAATGTTATAGGTACAGGAACTTTCCTTGACACTATTCGTTTTGAAGATGCCCTTGCAAAACAATTCAATACATCTCGAAGAAAGATAAGCTCATTAATGATTGGAGAGCATGGACGCTCTGTTGTTCCATTAATCTCACACTCAGATGTAGATGGGATAAATATAGAAGAGTTTCCAAAGCACTTGAATAGAGCTATTTGGGATACAGTAGATGCTGCAAAACGGATTTGTTTGACGCAAGGAGCTACGAAATACGGTGTAAGTGCTTGTGCAATAAGAATATTTGAGGCATTAAAAGAAGGGAAAGATCTTTATAATGTAGCACTAGGGGTTAAAACTCAATTGGAACATGAATATATATTGTCCTCTCGAACAATATATATTAGTTTACCTGTTTATATCAAAAAAGGAAAACTGTTTTATGAGTCATTAGAAGGATTATATGAAAACGAGTTAAAACAGTTGATAAAGTCAGCCAAAATTATTGAAAAACATACCTATGACTATGTACCTGTATTAAATTAAGTGATGGAATTATAATGGAATTGATTTATGTTTCTATTTTGGTTCCCTTGTAAGTTTACAAGGGAATCTTTATTTATAGAAGCTGTTTAAAGCCCTAAAGTCATACCCAAAAAAGCCGTTTCAAGAATTCTTGAAACGGCTTTTAAGTAAAAAGAAATAAGAATATATTTATGAAATTGGTATTGTTTTGATAGGGGCTTTTTGGGTAAGAATTTTTGGGATATTTATTTTTAAAATACCATCTTCATAGGTAGCATTAATATTTTCAATATCTACAGATTCAGGTAACAAAAAAGAACGAGAAAAAGATTGATAATTGAATTCTTTACGAGTATAATTATCTTCTGTTTTTTCTGTTTTCTCTTCTTTTATAGCACTAATATCTAACACTCCTTTTTTGACTGCTATCTTAAAATCTTCCTTTTTGAGTCCAGGAGCTGCAACTTCAATATTGTAATCAGATTCATTGTCACAGACATTAATAGCGGGAAGAAAGTTTGGTTGTTTTCGTGTATTCCACCCTTCTGGATTGCTAAAAACATTCTCTACAAATGATGATAATGAAGGGAATCTATCCATCATTGGATTCCATTTAGTTAAAGACATAATAAATAGATTTTAAATTATAAAATAGATTTTATGAATACACCAAAGTTAGGGTGTAAAAAATTGATTGTTAGTGATATATGTCAGGGTTGAATTTGATATAAGTCAAGGTGTAAATGATAGAAAAGGAAGAGATTTGAGGTAGAATTTTTATAAAAAAAATAAAATTAATACTTATGGAAACAACAGATTACTTAGCAGTCTTTTGGGGGATATATATGATTGTTTGGAGTGTGCTACTACTTTTTAAACCAGATTTGAAATATAAAATAATCGACTTTGCCAAAAATGGAGAACAATTAAAAAAGCTCGCTTGGGTTATCGTTGTACTAGGAGGAATACATATTTTTTATCATAACATATGGGTAGGAACTAGTCATCAAATTATGATTACACTATTTGGTTGGATAATGCTGGTTAAGGGACTTTTTATATTACTAGCAAAGTACCCTGCATGGATAGCTGAAGAGGTATTAGATGGAGGGTATTTTATACCTCTATTGCTTTTATTGATTTTGTTGGGTATTTATTTATTGGATAATGTATATCATTTCATTGCAATGTTTTAAAATAGGAAAATTGATAAATATCATCTTGCTACCTGAGATTTGTCAGTAGTAGTAACAAGCATAAAATTTAACTTTGAATTATAAAATTATTAATAAAAAAATAAAGATATGGATATTAAGATTGAAGCTCCAAAACATGCAAATCAGCGTAAACTGATTGAATTTTATAGCAAGGCTTTAAATAAAAAATATGGTAACTATCCATTTGTAAAAGCCATAGATGTGAAAGTGGTGGCTACAGATACAAAGGAGACTAAAGTGACTTTACAGTTGAAACCTGAAAAAGGAACAATGTTATTTGCTTCGGCAGAAGATGAAAATGAAAATAGAGCCTTTCAAGCAGTTCTAGGAAAAATGAACATACAAATAGAAAAGTATAAGCAAAAACATTATCATAAAAGAGGTGAAATGACTCGAAGTAGTTTTGATGAAATTTGATTGATTAACACATAATACTAATAAAATGAAAATTTTATGTCCAACAGATTTTTCTACTAGTTCGTTGACAGCAATAAAATGGGCGATGAGCTATTTAGATGAGATAGGAGGAGGGGAGATAGAAATTTTGCACTGCATTGGAATAATGAATAGAGCAACAATATTTAAAAATTTGGATAATATTTTTCAAGAAAACGCTAGATCCGATATGAGAATGTTGATAGCTAATATTGAAGGAGATTACGAAAAAATAAAAATTACACCTTCGATTTTTAAAGCGGATTCCAGACCTTTTATTATTCAAAGAGCTAAAGATATAAATGCTGATTGTATTGTGATAGGAACAGTAGGTTTATCTAATCTTAAAGATTTGACAGTTGGGAGTACAACAGAATACATTGCACGTCATGCTGATATTCCTGTAATAGCTATTCCTAAAGATATTAATTATAAAAGGATTCAGAAAGTGGTATTTGGTGTAGATAATAAAAAAGTAAAACATCCAGCGATAATGGGGTATTTACAACGATTATTATATCCCTTGAAACCCAAAATTTATTTGACGGAAGTTGTAGAATCCTCTAATGAACCTACAAAAACAATGAACCACTTAGACACATATTTACAAGATTTTGAATGCGCCCATCATACCATAGTAGCTAAGGATAAAGTTTCGAATGTACTGAATGAATTTATAACCGAAATTAGTGCAGATATGCTATGTATGATCCATCATAAAAGAAATTGGTTAGGTAGACTTTTTGTTCGTAGTACCATGAAAGAGGAATTATTTGTTGTAAAAACGCCTCTACTTATACTGCCAGACTAAACCATTTAAATAAAAATCACTTCCAAAATTTAAATACTATGACTCAATTATTTTTAGGAACAGTATCCTCAATAATGACGAAGAATCCTATTTCTGTAAAGCCTAAAACTATAGGAACAGAAATCGTTGATATATTTGAAAATAGCTCTTTTCATCACTTACCAGTTATCAATGATTCGGCTATATGTATTGGGGTTATTAGTAAAAGCGATTATTATCAGCTTCAAGATAAATTTTCAAGATTGAAAATTAAACAATGTGAAGCGGAAAATGAAAAGTTTTTTAAAGCGGTTTTAGCATCAGATATAATGACTAAAGATCCTGTGGTGGTAGAAGAAGAAACTCCAATAAAAGAAATAATAAGACTTTTTCTGAAAAATGAATATCATTCTGTTATTGTAAATAAAAATGGAAAATGCATAGGAATCGTAACGCCTTACGACATTTTAAGAGCTTTGTCGGAGATATTATAAACTATTTTCGTATAATCGTTACAGAACCAGAATGATATTTTCCTTCAGGAATGTCTAACCTTAAGATATAATAATATGTTCCCGAAGGGAGTGGCTTTTTAGTGTTTTTATTTTGACCAGACCAATTGTTTTGGTAAGGTTGGACGTGGAAAATAACATCTCCCCATCGATTGAAAATGGTCAGTTGATTCTTAGGATGATCATCTAATCCAGAAAAAAATAATACATCATTTAGGCCATCACCATTAGGAGTAATACCATTATTATTTTCAGAACTTTCAGAAGGAAATTTTAGTGTAATCTTTGATTGTTGTGTATTGGTACACAGAGAATTATCCTTATAAGCAACAGTAGCAGTTACTAAAGAGGAATTGTCAAACAAAACGGTCGGTCTAAATGAAAAAGGATCATCCATATAGACTTCGGACTGCCATTCGACAATATAATCGTGACTATCTCCTAGAGGATTTATCCAAAGTTCGATTTCATCTTCGGCATTAACAGTAGTATCTCCAATCATTTCAAAACGAGGAGGAGGTAAGTTTTCGATAGTATAGTATTTTTCATTGGTGCATCCATTATCGTTATCTGTAACGGTCAAACTATAATCGCCAGGCGTTAAATCTGTTAGATCTTCGCTCGTTGCACCATTTGACCATTCAAAAGAAAAATTAGGTGGAATTTTTTCTTGTATTTCTACATCGATTGCTCCTAGTTCTCCAGTAGAACAGGCAGGAGTAATGAAACTGTTAGTCACTATTTTTCGAGAAATTCTACAATCAATAACTTGAATGACAAATTCAAGGTTGGTAGAACCAATAAGCCTATTGTTACGGTATTCATTTACACAAACCCCAATGAGGTATTGTCCAATGCTTTGAGGTTTTCCTCTAATTGTCCCCGTTTCAGGGTTCATATTTACAATGGGGTTTCCTCCCATCGGCTGAGACGGAGAATAAGCAGGGCTATTATAGGTGACCTTAGTATATGGAGGCGGTTTAGGGGGATCAGGAACCGCATTTGTTCGTTTTGGACCAACTAATGGAGAACAAAAAGTAAAGACTAAATCATCACCATCAGAATCTGTAATGTTTAATTTATAATTTATATCTTGATCAATACAAACATAGAGTGGAGGATAAGTATTGAGTCTAGAACTGTTATTACAACTAACTTGTGCCGATTGGGGAATTTCTAGTGTGTATGTCCCTCCTATTTCATCGGTATTCTTAATATTAATACTAGCAGGGGTGCGACAACATCTTTGGTAAGTAATATAATAACTTTGTGCGCCTCTGGGAAGCATTACAGATAAAGTATATATGCCTTTTCTAATACAAGGTTCGTAACCTAATTCTGTATAATCAAAGCAACGTTCTTCTATTTCTACATCTTCTTCTAATATAAGTGGAACAGTATGCCTTTCATAGGGTATCAAGAGATTATTACTACTATATATAGCTATGATAATCTCGTTATCAAAATCGATATAATTTTTATTATTAATACTACAATCTAAAAAGAGATCTAAATTGATGTTATAACGATTGGAAGCACCTTCCGAACCTAGACATTCATAAGAGAACTGTCCACCAGCTATATGAGTCGCTGTTAAGAAAAATGGAAAACTAAAAAAAAATAATCCAAAAGTAAATCTAGGGAGCATGATAAAAATAATTGGTATCGTAATGTTCTTATATGCAACAACGCTATCTATTATCATTTTGGTTGGAGATACTAATCTTTTTGATGAAAAAATTAATAAAAGTAGCCAACCAAAAAGAGTTCCCAACTCGTTGAGGAAAACATAAAGATTATTTACAAAACAAATACCTCGACTACAAATGCCAACTTTATATCTGCGTTTTGCTTTCTGTTTGCTAGGCATTTTTTATTATTGTTCCTTGCTCATGGCACAACAGCTTCCGTTATTTACACAGTATCGAGAAAATCATAGCTTTTTAAATCCTGCAACTATGAATAACGATTTATTACTTTATGAATATAAGCTATCAGCAGGCTTGTCATATCGTTCTCAATGGACTAGTTTTAACAATACCCCTGTAACTCAGACGGCAAGGGTTGAGTACTTTTCTAATAAAACAAACAATACGTTTGGGTTTCAAATGATAAATGATCAAACAGGTCCTACAGGTTTAACTGGGGGGTATGTGCGAGCAGCTTATCTGCTTAATGGTGATGATGATCGTTGGGGTATAAATCTTGGTTTAATGGGTGGTTTGGTACAATATCGTATAAAAATTGATGAAATCAATTTTCGAGATGATGGTGATATTGTAGCAGCGGATCAGGCGACTAGGTGGTATCCTGATTTTGGAATAGGGTTGTATTTTTACCAGACTTTAAATTATGGAGATAGACTGTATGGAGGTATCTCTATGCCTCAAGTTTTTGGTCTAAATTCGGTATTTGAAGACGATAACAAGGAAGCCTTTAGTATCAATAGAGTTCGACATTATTATGGAATGCTAGGGCTATATAAATATTTAAATGAGCAACATTTTTTAGAACCTTCTATTTGGTTAAAGTATGTTCCAAATGCACCGATTCAAGCAGATTTTAATTTGAGGTTTCAATACAATGATGTGTTTTGGATGGGGGGAGGTGTCTCTACAAGCGGAACATTACACATAGAGGTTGGAGTGCTAGCAGGAGCATTGTTTAGTTTATACGATAGGCATTTGAAAATAGGTTATGGTTTTGATCACACATTCAAAAACTTTGGCCCATTTTATGGGAGTACCCATGAGGTTAATATTACTTATGCTTTTGATGGGAGTAGATAAAAAAGACGGTTTGTTTCAATAATCCGTCTCTAACAAATTTAAATAAAACAAAAATCAACAAGTGTAACTAAAGTGATTAGGTTTTTTATTTTTTGAGGGAATAACACAGCATAGACTAAGCTAAATGTTTCCCCTTGGCAAATTCCCATTTAGTTGAATCTTTCTTAGAGTGTGTTTTTCTAATAAAATTATAAAGCTTTATTTTCCCATTGTTTATATTGTCAAACCACCATCTATACTGATAGTAGCACCATTAATATATCCCGCATCTTCGGCGGCCAGAAAAGCATAAACATTTGCAACTTCACTAGCTTGCCCTAGTCTCTTTACAGGAACATTTTTACTCATTTTTTCTAAAATTTCTTTCGGGATAGCAGCAACCATTTCTGTTAGAATAAAGCCAGGCGCAACAGTGTTGGCCGTTATTCCTTTTCTCCCCATTTCCTTAGCCCAAACTTTTGTCATACCAATTACACCCGCTTTAGCAGCAGCATAGTTTGTTTGACCGAAATTACCATATAAACCGACGACTGAGGATGCTGTAACAATTCTTCCATAGCCCTTTGCTTCCATATAGGGATAGACAGCTTTCGTGCAATAAAAAACGCCTGTCAGATTGACGTCTATAACCTGATTCCATTGATGTAGAGAGATTTTTTTTAAAGTAGAATCTCTAGTAATACCTGCATTGTTAATTAATATATCAATTTGTCCAAAGTCTTCTACTACAGCTTTGGCAGCTTGTTCTACTGCTTCAAAGTTCGCAGTATTTACATTATAAAATTTTATCGTGTTTGAATCGACATTGAGTGCTTCAATTGTTGCATTTGCGGCAGCCTCATTGACATCCCAAATGGCGACTTTAGCACCTTCTTCTATAAATTTAACGGCAGTGGCTTTTCCAATACCACTAGCGCCTCCTGTGATAATAGCTACTCTTCCTTGTAATTTTTTCATTTTAAAAATTCTTTAATTTTAGTATTAATAATCTCTGATTGTGTAAAGTGACTCGCTTTAGCGATCATGTGTAAGGTTGTATTTGGGATTTTAGAAGCACCATCTTTGGCAAGATCTTCTGTTTTTCCACCATATAAATATCGGTTAGATATGAGGTTGTTTCCCATACAATTCTTATGTAATATCGGGTAAATATTGACACCACCAAACAGGATATAACCAAATATGAAAACAACCATTCTTATCAAGGCGGATAATTTGGGTGCATTTAATGATTTGGACATTACTTTTGTAAGTCCCACACAAATTAAGACAATAAAAGTTATTAGTAGTAAAGATAGAAAAACAAAAAATAATTGTTACAAGGAAATATTTTGTCTTAACCTATACCGATTAAGTTTTCTTAAAGTCTAAATGCTGTTGAAGCAAATACAAATCCTAGATTAAGTAATGATTATCTAATTATATTTTAATATCGAATTTTATTGACTATTTAAAGAGTTGTGGTTTTGAGAGCTGCTCAAGTTTTAGTATAATTAAGATGTTAAAAAATAGAGTCTCAACTACCAAAAGATAATTGAGACTTTATTGTGTTCACTTGTTACAAAAGAGAAAATATGTTAGAATTCTTTAGGAAATAAACGAATTAACCTATTCCTCATTACCACTCCTAGAGATTCTTGTTTTTCTTCTAGTAGGACTAGAGCGAATAGTTTAATTTTTATGAATGGAAGTTTCTATCCGATTTATAATGTTTGTTTTGAAATCCTTAGATTTAATATACTTGTCATAAAACAATTGGTATTTTTTTCGTTTTATTCCAGCATTTAAAGACATTTGTCTAAACAAGTCCAATGTAAGTGTCTGATGGTGAGATTTTGCTAATAATTTTTGCATTACAAAATCTAATTTTTCTTTTCCAAACTCAATTTCAAAACATTTTAATATTAAAGGACCAAGGACATAACGATATGTATTATTTATCTCATCAATTGAAGTGATTTCAGGAAGTGGCTTAAAATCATCTTTTGATTTATTTATTTGTTCCACTTTTTTAATAATTAGTTTATTTACTAAACTGTTATCAGCAAAATGTTCTACCACTCTAAATGAAAGATATTCGGGAAAAGATTCTAGCCAAAACCAAAATAGTTTTCCCGACATCACATTATGTCCAAAATAGTTGTGAGAGAACTCGTGGCCTAGATATTTAGAGGTTTTATGACTAAATGTTCCTCCATCAACAATCCAGTTTTGAAAATTAACATCTGTAAATGCAAATGCAGGATAAGTATTAAACCCCCAACTACTTCCTTCTTTACGTTTGTTGACAGCCTTATGATTTATCAGGTATATTTTATCTTTAAAAGTAGCTTGAAGGAGTTCTTGAAGATAGACTTTTATTAAGTTAATATTTTTAAAAACGGCATCTGCTGTTGTTTTAGAGATCGTATCATTTAGAATATAATTACCATTATGTTCTATAAAATGATAATCTCCAATAAAAAGCATTAAAGGTCTTGGTTTCTCGGTTTTAAAAGAAGCATTATCTGCCTTTATTGGAGGATTCCCATTAATGAAAATACTCTTTTTTTGATCAAGCGAAATTTGGAGGTTATATGTATAATCGTAGATAATTCTATCGTTCGTAACGTCATATAATACAGGATACCATTTCGTTTGCTCGGCAGCACGTAATGTTAAGCCATTATTGGCAATATATCCTTTAAAATCAAAAGTATTAAATTCATTTTTATAGACTGGAAATGCTCCAACATACTCGATTGTAAATTGGTTTATTGGCTTAGATTTTCCTTTATGATTAACTAGGTAATACCCTATTGCTTCACCTTTTATTTCTCCATTATAATAACCTTTATAACGAAGTAATGCATCCGATGAATCTTTAATGAATTTGATATTCATACCTTTATTCAATAATATTTTATATTCTTGAAGTTTAGGTATATTTGAGACGGTGAGTTCACATTTCCAATAACCTGTTTTTGTATCTATGAAAATATTTCCTTCTAAATGTGGCTGTGCGATTATACAATTATATGTTCCTAAATAAAAAATAAGAACAAATAAAAACTTAGTTGTTTTATACATATAATAATTAGTTGCTTTGGAATATATAATGATGGTGTGATTTTTTATAAGGAGGTTAGTTTACCTGCTCGACATCACCACTTCCAGAAACTTTAGCATCGACTTGTTTTACAGAACCTTTATAATAAACGTCGCCACTTCCTGATACTCTTGCTTTTAGTTTTTCATTAACGGTTATCTTACAAGTACCTGAACCAGAAATAGCAACGGCACAACGGTTGGTTGTAAAATCATAACCAAAGACATCTCCACTTCCTGATACAGCAGCTTCGTAAGAATCCGTCTTTCCTTTTATAGAGAGTGTTCCTGAACCCGAAATAGCACTTTCCACAGATTGAGCTTCTACATCCAAATACATATCACCTGAACCTGCAATCGCTAAGTCTAGATTAGCTAAGTTGGAAAAAGTGCCTATTCCTTTTATTGTACCAGAACCAGCTACAGCGAGCCCTTTTATATTTGTCATCGTGATATATATTTTTATTCGTTTAGCGCTTCGTACATTTCTATCATTTCTAATGCGTAATTTATTTCCAGAAACTTCTATATCAAGGTTGTCTAAGATGTTTTGCTGTGCTTTTATTTCTACAGATTGCGTTTTGCCAATACGAAGTTCAACATCGGCACTTACTGCCATAGATAATTTTTCAAAATCTTCAAAATCATAGGTCTTTGAAACAACTGAACCTTCTCCTTTAATGCCATATCCCCATCCTTTCCACCATTGTGCTTGAATCGTAGTCGTAAATAATAAAGAAATTAGACAAAGCGTAGCTATATTTTTTAAATCGTTCATAATGTGCAATTTTTAATTTTTTTTTAAATCGTTTGGAAGTAAAGACAAATCGATTTAAGAAGGGTTGCATAAGTTCTTAAAATGGCTCTATGAATAACTTTAGAGAAGTGTAATAGTAGTATGTTTTAAAATATCTATTCCTAATGGACTATTAGTATATAGAAGTTATGTTTTTTGAAAATGAAATATACTTTTAAGCATCATTCCTGCAAGACCATAAGGATTTCCTTAGCAGCTAGAGCGATTTTTGTGCCAGGACCAAAAACGCCCGATACACCCGCCTCATACAAAAAATCATAATCCTGTTGTGGGATAACACCACCCACTACAACCATGATATCGGCTCTTCCTAGCTTTTCTAGCGCTGCTATTGTTTGAGGAACGAGGGTTTTATGTCCAGCAGCTAAAGAGGAAATACCTAAAATATGTACATCATTTTCGGCAGCTTGGCGAGCTGCTTCGGCAGGAGTTTGAAAAAGAGGACCAATATCAACATCAAAACCTAAATCTGCAAAACTTGTGGCAATTACTTTAGCGCCTCGGTCATGACCATCTTGCCCTAATTTGGCAATCATAATTCTAGGGCGACGACCTTCTTGTAGAGCAAAATTATCTGCTAAGGCGAGCGTCTCTATAAATTGTTCATCTGTTTTGATTTCACTGGAATAAACGCCGCTGACAGATTTAGATGTTGCAATGAATCTGCCAAACTCTTTTTCCATAGCATCAGATATTTCGCCTAGCGTTGCTCGTAATCTTGCAGCATTTACGGCATACTCTAGTAGATTGCCTTCACCTGTTTTGGCACAGTGATAGAGCTGATTAAGTGCAATTTCTACAGCTTGATTATCTCTTTCTTGTTTGATTTTTTGCAGTTGTTGTATTTGCTGTTCTCTAACAGCAGTATTGTCAATTTCTAAAATATCCATTTCACTGTCATCGTCAGTTTGAAAAATATTGACGCCAACAATACGATCTTGACCACTATCAATCCGTGCTTGTTTTCGAGCAGCAGCTTCTTCGATTCGTAGTTTTGGAAGTCCATTTTCAATGGCTTTTGTCATGCCGCCTAAATCTTCAACCTCTTGGATTAATTGCCAAGCGTTCTGTGCGATATGATGTGTTAGATATTCAATGTAATGAGAACCTGCCCAAGGATCAATGGCTTTTGTAATAGCCGTCTCTGTCTGGATATACTTTTGAGTATCTCTGGCGATCTTTGCAGAAAAATCTGTTGGTAAAGCAATCGCTTCATCAAGCGAATTAGTATGTAGAGACTGTGTACCACCCAAAACAGCAGCCATAGCTTCAATACAAGTACGAGCAATATTATTATAAGGATCTTGTTCCGTTAAGCTCCATCCCGAAGTCTGAGAATGTGTACGAAGCATTAAGGATTTAGGGTTGTTTGGATTAAATTGTTTTATTAATTTAGCCCATAGCATACGACCAGCACGCATCTTGGCAATTTCCATGAAATGATTCATTCCTATGCCCCAGAAAAAGGAAAGCCTAGGAGCGAAATCGTCAATTTTCAACCCTGCCTTTAGCCCCGCTCGAACATACTCCAATCCATCTGCTAGGGTATATGCCAATTCGATATCGGCAGTGCCTCCTGCTTCTTGAATATGATAACCACTAATGCTGATAGAGTTAAACTTCGGCATATGTTGAGCCGTATATTCAAAGATGTCGGAGATGATTTTCATAGATGGAGTAGGAGGGTAGATATAGGTGTTCCGCACCATGAATTCTTTCAAAATATCGTTTTGAATAGTGCCACTTAATAATCGTTGATCGACACCTTGTTCTTCTGCTGCTACAATATAAAAGGCCATGACAGGAATAACTGCTCCATTCATTGTCATGGAGACGGACATTTTATTTAAAGGAATTTGATCAAACAAGACCTTCATATCTTCCACACTATCAATGGCTACTCCAGCCTTTCCAACATCACCAACAACACGTTCGTGGTCAGAATCATAGCCTCTATGTGTTGCTAAGTCAAACGCTACAGAAAGACCTTTTTGACCTGCAGCTAGATTTCGTCGATAAAAGGCATTGCTTTCTTGAGCCGTTGAAAATCCTGCATATTGACGAATTGTCCACGGGCGCACGGCATACATAGAGCTATAGGGACCACGCAAAAAAGGGGCAATGCCAGCACCAAAATTCAAATGCTCAAATGCTATCGTTTCTAATTTTGAGTAAACACTCTTGATAGGAATTTTTTCAGGTGTATGCCAGATGATTTCTCCGTCAGTATTTTGATGGGAGAAAGAGAAATCTGGATTTATGGTAGAAAAATCAGGACGATTCATTGGTGTAGAGCTAGTTTTTATCTTTTAAATATTCATCTGTAAAATGGGCTTTTCTTTTGGGTTGTGCAAACTTTTCTTGATTATAATTTGAAGATTGCCCTTTGGCAATAGATAAACTTTGCCAGTCTTCCCCTTTAATCATCCGTCCAATAAAAACGATTTGTCCAACATGATATGAATAATGAGAAAGTTGCCTATTGATAGCCTCTATAATACTATGTCCTTGATTTCTAATATAGACGGTTGTCTCAAAATTGTCTCTATTGATGCTAGCAATTGCTTGGAAAAGACAATGCCAACCTACTTCCCATTTTTCTAAAAGCTCGACTTTGTTTTGAATATCATTTTCAAACTCTGCATCTCTTTTTCGCCACTCTTTTTCACCATCAGAGGTTAGAAAATCTGTCCATCGAGATAACATATTGCCCCAAAGATGCTTCACAATAATAGCTACAGAGTTACTTTCATCATTATATTTCCAATGAATATCATCTTCGTCGAGTTGTTCTAAGGTTTTATCTCCAAGCATTTTATGATATTCGAATTGCTTTTGGATACTATCTAAGTAGTTTTCCTTCATTTTAATTTCATTTTTTTGATGTGAAAATCTAAATTTTATCGTAAAAAAATATTCATTTCCAAAATACTTAAATTTATTAGAAATATTAATGCTTATCTTTGCCCATCAAAAAAAAGAATAATATGGAAGTAAATACAATCGCAATAGGTTGTGATCATGCAGGTTTTCCTTACAAAAAGAAGATTATGAAATTCCTAGAAACTAATAATATTAAGATTCTTAATTTTGGGACAGATTCTTTAGAATCAGTAGATTATCCAGATTTTGTTCATCCTGTAGCAGAAGCTATTACTTCCAAGAAAGCAGATTTAGGGATAATTATGTGCGGTAGTGGTAATGGAGTAGCAATGGTAGCGAATAAACATCAGGCTATTAGGGCAGGATTATGTTGGACAGCAGAGTTAGCAGAATATACAAGGTTACACAATGATGCAAATGTACTAGCTATTCCTGTAAGATTTATTAGTGAAGAAACAGCATTAGAAATGGTTAAGGTTTTTATTAATACGGAATTTGAAGGGGGAAGACATGCTAGAAGAGTAGGGAAAATTGCTATTAATTGTTAAAGTAAGATAGCATCCATGAAAAAGAATATTTTTAAAATTATTTTTTTATATATCTTCTTCATCGTTTTCCTTTGGTTAGCTAAGCCCTTAAGAACATACCTTACGGATTTTATGTCCACTTATTCAAGAGCTGAATTATTAGCTGGTATAATTGTTCGTATAGGTATTTTATCAGTATTAATATTTTTATTAAAGAAATGGGAATTATTTGATTTTAATGGTTTGCTAAGAAAATGGAAAATTAATGATTTCTATGTTGTTCTAGTTCCAATTTTATTTTTTTTGATTATACGAATTGGAAACTACAGAACCCTTATTGAAGCGGATTTACCATTAGTATCCTTATTTTTTATTTCTGTTTTGTTCATTGGATTGGTGGAAGAGATCCTATTTAGGGGAATGGTTCTGCCATTATTTATAGAATTACTTAAAAATCATAAGAGTGTAATCTTATGGAGTGTAATTATTTCCTCCTTATCATTTGGAGTGTTGCACTATGCTAATTTATTGTTGAGAGATGATGCTTCATTTTTGGGAACAACTACACAAGTGCTTTTTGCGTTATCGATAGGTGTTATTTTTGCTGCTATTTTTTTAAGAATAAAAAATATTATTCCAGTTGCACTTTTTCATAGTTTATTCAATTTTACGATGGGGGATAAAGTACTTAAAGAAGAACAATTAGTAGGGGAAACGATAGTGCAAAATACAAAGACTTTGAATTATGGAAGCCTTTTGATGAATATAGTTTTTTCTATTTTATTGATAGGAATTGGAGTATATCTATTGAGAAAGGTTGATGAAAGTGAAATTTTAGAAAAATTAAATATACAGATAAGGAAATACTAAGAGTATGAAGTTGACTTTTGGAGGTAAAAGAATCATTTTTTTTGGAACGCAGTTTAAGCCAAAGGGGCATTTTTAGGTCAAAGTGTTAAATTTTAATAAGCTTAACAGCCAATTATTGAACAACTTCATGCTTTAAGTACTAAGCAGATTGAAATCAATTAAATTTTAAAATTATATAGAATGAAAAAACTATTTATCCTTTTAATCATATGCGGTTGTGCAAAAGTGATGTCAGCTCAAAGAGGTGCAATGGCGACAGAACCAAAAGTAAAAACGAGTGAAGCAACAGTAAAAGCATTGGCTTCGACGATTACCGTAGCAGATTTAAAAGAAAAATTAACAATACTAGCTTCCGATGATTTTGAAGGAAGAGAAACAGGACAAGAAGGTCAAAAAAAGGCAGCTAAATATATAGCTGACCAATTCAAAAGTATGGGGTTACCTGCTATTGGAGAGAATAAATCTTATTACCAAAGTATTGGGTTTTCTTACGATTCTTGGGATGATATTTATATAGAAGTAAAAGGAGAGAAATATAAATTCATGAAAGATTTTTACGCCTTCCCTTCTGCAAATAATGATATGCCAACGATCGAAACTGATGAGGTGGTTTTCTTAGGGTATGGTATTGATGATGATGTTTATAGTGATTATAATGGAGTGGATGTAAAAGATAAAGTCATATTGATTTATCAAGGAGAACCGTTAACAAAAGATAGTATTTCTCACATAACAGGCTCGTTAGCTGCGTCCGAATGGACATTAGACTGGAGGAAAAAACTAAGGACAGCGAAAGCAAAAGGGGTGAAAGCAGTTTTATTTATAGAAAGCAATGTTCCTTTTTATGTTGATCGTTATCGTAGAGTATTATTGGGTGGGAGGATGTCTCTAACAGATGGCTCTAGTAGAAGCAGTAATTTTGTAAATAGTGCTTATATTTCTACAAATGTTGCTAAAGCGATAATTGGAAAGAAGTTTAAAAAAGTAATTAAAGCTAGAAAAAAAATTCAGACATCAGGTAAACCCAGAAACGTAGTGATGCCCACTAAATTAAAGTTAGCCCAAAAGAAAAATAGCAAAAGTATTTATGGTGAAAATGTATTGGGGTATATAGAAGGAAACGATCCTAAAATGAAAGATGAAGTTGTAATTATCACAGCACATTACGATCACCTAGGAAAAAGAGGAGATGACATTTTTAATGGTGCAGATGATAATGGTTCAGGATCTTCTACTGTATTAGAGGTAGCAGAAGCTTTTGCAAAAGCCAAAAAAGAGGGAACTGGTCCTCGAAGAAGTGTACTTGTAATGTTGGTGTCAGGTGAGGAAAAAGGATTACTAGGATCTAAGTTTTATGTAGAACGTCCGATTTTTCCTATCGCTAAAACGGTGGCGAATGTCAATGTCGATATGGTGGGTAGAGTAGATGAAAAGCATGAAGACAATCCCAACTATATTTATGTAATTGGTTCAAATCGTTTAAGTACTGAATTACATGAAATCAATGAAGAAGCAAATAAAAAATATGTCAATATAGAATTGGATTATACCTATAATGCAGAAGATGATCCTAATCGTTATTATTATCGCTCGGATCACTATAACTTTGCAGAGAAAGGTATACCCGCAATTTTTTATTTTAATGGAACGCACGAAGATTACCATCGACCATCTGATACAGTTGAGAAAATTAATTTTTCAAAGATGGAAAAAATTGCTCGGTTGGTTTTCTATACAGCTTGGGAATTAGCAAATCGAGATAAAAGAATAGAGGTAAATGTTCCTCAAAAAGAAAAATAAACCTTCATTAAAAGGAAAATAAAAAACCGCAAACACTGTTTGCGGTTTTTTGTATACTTTGGATTAAAGAGGGTGAAATATCTTAAAAAGAAGTGGGATAATATATCAACTCTACCCCCCAGAAAAATTGATATGTCCCACTTCATGACTCCTTTCGGAGCTTTTCGTTAAATATTTTAGGTATGTTTTATAGTTTCTTAAAAAATAGTGAGAAAAGGACCAGTCCTACCCCCCAGTCTAACTGGTCTCTCTCACTCTTGAACCTCTTTTGGCTCTCATTTTTTTATCCTTTATGCTCGGTGAGCCGGTAATCTCAAGGATAGATTTTTATTTCGTACTTCTAGGAGATTATTGAAATTATCTCTATAAGTTGAATAATCATTATATTCTTCAAAAGGGATTATTGTATTACCTTTTAACTTTAGAAGTATTAAAAATTTTAGGTTATCATTTTTGAAATAAAATTTAGTTATCAGGTTACTTATTTGTTTTCCCTTTATGTTATATGTACCTGTTTGTTTTTTCACTGTATGTTTGTATTTTCATTCGCTTTACAATACAATTTTAAGGGCTTAAGCGATAGTAAACTTTTCTATTTTTAAAAAAATGTGACAGTATAAAAAATAATATTTATAAAAATTTCGTACCCGAAATACCTTTGTTTCTTGATATTTTTTATGGTGTTTTCAGTCATTTTGTCAGTAAATGTTGCTATGGCATGGCATTTGAAATAGCTTCATTGAAACTTTTATAAAAGGGGTTGTTTTGAAATAGAATAACTACTTTTTCAATATTAATATGTTGATTTTTAAGTTTTTATGCTTTTGAAAAATGATTACTTAAACGTGCAAATATTTTTTTAAAAAAATATTTTTTAACAAAACAAAAAACAATGCAAAAAGGAAGTATATCGGTACAGACAGAAAATATTTTTCCGATTATCAAAAAATTCTTGTATTCAGATCAAGAAATATTTTTAAGAGAACTTGTTTCTAATGCTGTGGATGCTACAAGTAAACTCAAAACCTTAGCTGCTAGAGGAGAGACAAAAGAAAATGTAGCAGATGCTAGGATCGAAGTAATAGTGGATAAAGAGAATAAATTAATTAAAATAATAGATCAAGGCATTGGAATGACGGCGGAGGAAGTCGAGAAATACCTTAACCAAGTTGCCTTTTCTTCTGCTAAAGAATTTATTGAACAATATAAAGATGAAGCCAATATTATAGGAAATTTTGGACTGGGCTTCTATTCTGCATTTATGGTTGCGGATAAAGTAGAAGTAGTAACAAAATCATATCGTAAAGATAGTCAGGCTGTTAAATGGACTTGTGATGGTAGCCCCGAATACACACTAGAGGAAGTGGATAAAGATACTAGAGGTACAACTATTATTCTTCATGTAAGCGAAGATGCAGAAGAATACCTTGAAGATTCAAAAATCGAAGGACTTTTAAATAAGTATTGTAAATTTTTGCCTGTTGAAATCAAATTTGGGATAAAGAAAGAAACAATTAAAGAAGGAGAGGGAGAAGATGCAGAAGATAAAGAAATTGAAGTTGACAACATTATTAATAATCCTTCTCCCGCTTGGAAAAAGCAACCTTCAGAATTAACAGATGAAGATTATAAACAATTTTATAGTGAATTGTATCCATTTTCATCCCCACCACTATTCTGGATACATCTAAATATTGATTATCCGTTCAACCTTACAGGGATATTATACTTCCCTAAATTGACAAATTCGCTAGAGGTACAAAAAAATAAAATCCAATTATACTGCAATCAAGTGTACGTAACTGACGATGTGTCGCAAATCGTACCTGAATTTTTGACATTGTTACATGGAATTATCGATTCCCCAGATATTCCATTGAATGTATCTAGAAGTTATTTGCAAAGTGACAGAAATGTGAAAAAAATCACAAACTACATTACAAAGAAGGTTGCTGATAAACTAGGAGAGATGTTTAAAAATGATAGAGAAGAATTTGAGGGGAAATGGAAAGAAATTGGCACATTTGTAAAATATGGAATGCTCTCTGAAGAGAAGTTTCATGACAAAGCGAATAAGTATGCTTTATTGAAAGACGTGGATAATAATTATTTCACACTAGAGGAGTATCGGGAGAAGGTAAAAGAAAATCAAACCGATAAATACGATAAAACCGTTCTGTTATATACAAATAATTTGAACGACCATGATAGCTTTATAAAATCTGCTCAAGGTTATGGATATAATGTTTTGGAAATGGATACAATGATTGATAATCATTTTATGCAGCATTTAGAGACTAAAGAGGGAAATATTACTTTTGTGAGAGTAGATTCGGATACCGTAGATAACCTAGTACAAAAAGATGAAGAGAAAGAATCTGTTCTTTCAGAAGATGAAACGAAAACAGTAGAAGCAATTTTCAACGAACAGATATCTACTGCTGGTGCTACTGTTGTTTTAAAACCCTTATCTCCTGATGATATGCCTGTAATGATTACAAAGCCAGAGTTCATGCGTAGAATGCAAGAAATGTCGGCTTTACAAGGGAATGCTTTTATGATGGATATGCCAGAGAGCTATAATGTTGTTGTTAATTCAAACCATCCATTGATAGGGGAGAAGTTACTAAAATTAGAAGCTAAAGACGAAAAAGATAAATTAGCAGCACACCTATACAATATAGCATTGTTAAATCAAGGTATGTTGAAAGGAGCGAATCTAACGAACTTTATTAATAAAAGTATTGATTTCTTGAAATAAGAAATTAGACTTTTTATATAAAAATAATGACTGATATGACATAGTTCATATCAGTTTTTTTTATAATTTTTTTAAAAAACCCTGTTTTGGTTACGTTAATTTTAGTTTAATATTCCGTTAAAGTGATATTTAATCGGTAAAATATACAGTCACAAATCTAAGATTATATATTATATTTTTGTCACTTGACAAAATATTTAATAAGAATTTTTAGTGTAATTGTCCCAATTTTTATTATTTATTATTTTTTTTTCAATGTCACAAATTTGGTTTTTGAGTAATTTTTATTGGCTCGATATAACTTGATATTAGTGACAGATTAAAAATAATAACCTCATTTAACAATAATAAAAATCTGATTATGGACTTTTTGTACTTTATTACATCCTTTCTAACGAAATTTTTAAATACTAAAAAAGAATTGACACCTCAGCGTATTCGTACTCAAAAATGGATGCCAATAGTTTTAGTTTTTGCTATGAGTACATTGTTTATTCATAGTAATGTGTACGCTCAATCTTGTACTGAATTAAATTCACCAACCTCAATTGTAACGGTTACAGATGATGGTTCAGGTACAAATACTTGTCTTTTTGAAGTGACAATTTGTATAACAGTAGTGGCTTCAGGGCCAAAGCCTAAAGATGTATTTTTCGAATTTAATGGTCAGACCCAAACAGTATCTGCTTCAGGTTCTGGTTTTCCTAATGGAACGGTTGTTTGTACATCGACACCTTTTGTTATTACCGCTTCTTGTAGTTCAGGTTTTTTGGCTTCAGCAATTGGTCTAGTTGGTAATGGTGGTGGTAGTGATTGTGACCCTGCCTATTTCAATGTAGATGAAAATGGAATTACCAATGCGACAACTCCTGTTGAGTTTGCTTATATAAAAGGGGAATCAAAAGGGCGTTATAATCAATTGACTTGGGCAACGTATACAGAGGAAAATACACAATGGCATTATATAGAGGCATCTAATAATGGAGTTGATAGATGGGAGGTGTTAGGCAAAATAGCTGCTGAAGGATTTTCAACGGAGTTAAAGTCCTATACATTTGAAGACAATAATCCAGGTACTATTAAATATTATAGAGTTCGTTCTTTGGATTTTGATGGACATATTGATATGTCAGAAACCATTTATATTAGAAGAAAGTCTATTAAAGGAGCATTAGAGTTATATCCAAATCCAACAACAGAGCAGTTTACGCTAGAGTTTGATGCTTTAGAAGAGGGAGAGATTACTGTTCGCATTATTGATGCTGTAGGTAGAACAATGAATGAGCAGTCTTATATGACTCAAGAAGGTGTTAATATTCTAGCATTTGATGTAACGAATTATCCACAGGGGGTTTATATGATTACAATAGATAATCAATATGAAAGTATTAACCATAGAATGGTGAAAAATTAAATAACTGAAAATTACGTCTATACAAGATTATAAGTTTTAATTAATTGTTTTTGAAGCTGTTCTATTCTTAGAATGGCTTTTTTTTGTCACGTACTTAAAAGTGTGGACTTATTAAGCTAACTATTTATTTAAATAAAAAATTAAAAATATGCTTCTGATACTTTACATATTATTACTTATTATTGGTTTAGGAAGATGGTGGGGGAGCCACCCTGAGGAATATTATTTGCAAGAGCAAGTAGTTGAAGATGAAAAAAATAATCTTTTATTCTAGTTCCGAACATCTACACCCCAAGTTAATTTTTCACGAATAGTCCAAAGAAAATCACGGTTTTCTAGACGAACAAGCTGTACTGTAAAATCAGCCTTTCGAACAGCAATCTGGTGTTCTGCTGTAATCGTTTCAAATCGAGAGTCTAAGGTGCAAAGGAAATTTTCTGCTCGGCCCTCAATTTCAAAGGATATAATAGAGTCATCAGGGATAACTATAGGGCGAACATTCAGGTTATGAGGTGCTACAGGGGTAATAACAAAATTGCCAGAATCAGGAAAAATAATTGGGCCACCGCAACTTAAAGAGTAACCTGTAGAACCTGTAGGAGTAGCCACGATTATACCATCTGCCCAGTATGAATTGAGAAATTCACCATTGATATAGGTATGTAAGATTATCATGGAAGATGTATCCCTTTTAAGTAAGGTTAAATCATTGAGTGCAAAATTTTCATCCTTAAATAACTCAGGTTCAGATTCCAATTGTAGCAGCTTACGAGAGTCTAGGGTGTAGGCTCCTCTTTGTAAAGCAATAATACTTTCTCGTATTTCTTGTCGGGCAACAGTCGCCAAAAAACCTAGTCGTCCTAGGTTGACACCAAGTATAGGTACTTTAGAGTCTTTTACAAGCGTTGTGGCGTTTAGGATTGTACCATCTCCTCCCAAAGAAATGACAAAGTCAATATTTCGCACACGAAAATCAATATAGCTATCAAACTGCCCAACATCTTTTTTAAAATCAATAATGTCTTTGATTTGTAATAGATAGTCTTTATAAACATAAGTTGTAACGTTGTACTCTGCAAGTACATCAAATAAGTATTGAATGTGATTTTTATCTTTTTCTTTGTAAAAACGACTATAGACGACAACTTGCATGACTTGTTCTATTAAATTTAAAGGCTAAAAAACAAGGTTAAAGTGTAAATATAATCCTTTTTCGCCCAATCTATTCACACTATACTCCAACTGCAAAACTTTATCAATATTAAAAACAAGGTCAAAACCTAAACCACCACCCCACAACCAATCATTTGTTAGGGGGTTACCTTCAGCATAATGTGGATCATCAACATATCCTAGGTCGCCATTTAATTTTAAATACGCTCGAACTGGGATGGTTTTAAGGCTTTTGATGGGCATAACTTTGCCTAAGTTTACATATCTATTAATAAGCTCATAACGAAGACCAGATTTTAAATAACCAAAATGTAATCCATCTATTACATAATATTCATATCCTCTGATGTAATCTTCATTGTATCCTAACGCTTTATTTAGATAAAAAGGTGGTTTTTTAGTGATTATACTAACTTGTCCTTTTAATATGGTTTCTGTACTCCATTTTTTTTGTTTCCCAAAATTGAAATACTGTCTAAATTGGGGGGTAATACTGAATGTATTGACTTCATTGAATATTCCCAAACCTCGTTTTTGGGTAGCTATTTTTAAATAGTTACCTTCAAGAGGATAATACCTGAAATTTCTATTGTCCAATTCTACATCATAATTAAAGCTGAGATAGCGTTGTCTTTGTTTACTAAGTAGAAAATCAGGATTCAAGACAGAAACAGTATCACTTATAGTATGTTGAAATAAAAACAATCGAGCACGATGCAAAGTCTTACGCTTCGGACGATAACTCATCCCAAGACCTATCCTTAACCGTTTAAATAAAAAATCATCATCGGCTCTATAAAATTGGAGATCATTATTGAATGTATTATAGCCGATTTCTTTATTTCTTGAAAATAGGATATTTCCATAAATACCTATTGTCTGTGCTTTATTAATATAAGGTAAACGATACTCTAGTTCATATTTTTGAGTATAGCCAAACTGTATAGCGACTTTAGCTAAATCTCTACGCCCTGTAACGTTGTTGTAAAAAAATCTTAAACCATAATTGACCCGAGCAAAAGAATGGTTGTATTGATCCCACCATACATTAAAATTTCGATCGGCTAGTTCAAAAATAGGAATGGGATAAATATATAGTGCTTCTTTGAGCTCAATGCTAATATTGACTTTATAGGTTTGTTGATCCCAGTCTCGAACATTCAATTTAGCAATAAGAAATAAGCCTGTATTCAAAAGAAAACGCTCATTGTCTTTTAAACGAGAAACTAGATCACGAACTAAGATAGAATCTCCTACATGAAAATCGAGTTCTCGTAGAATGATATTATCTTTTGTGCGTTTGTGTCCTTCAAGGATTATTTTATTGACAATAACTTTATCTTGCTGTCCTTGTAATGGGAAACAGTAACCAATGAAGCAACTTAAAATGAGGATGATTCTATACATTAGTTCGTAGCTTCTTTTCGCTCAAAAACTTTGAAGGTATAGGCATGGTTATTTTTTTCATCAGCTTGATGTGCTTTCTCGCTTATCAGATTCCATTCTTCATAATTGATACTAGGAAAGAAAATATCTCCCTTGACATCAAGATCAACTTCAGTAAGATATATTTTGTCCCAAAACGGAACACTTTGAGTATAGATTTGCCCCCCTCCAATGATAAATGCCTCTTGTTCGCCATTGTCCAAAGCGATTTCTAGAGCCTCTTCAATTGATCGAGCTACTAAACAATTGGACGCCATAAAAAAGGGTTGTCGAGTTATGACAATATTGGTTCTTTTAGGCAAGGCTCTACCAATTGATTCAAAACAATTTCGACCCATGATGATATGATGGTTCAAGGTTGTTTTTTTAAAATATTTGAGATCTGAAGGAAGATACCAAGGGATGTCATTCTGTCGACCAATGACATTATTTTTTGCGACAGCTACAATAGAAGATACAATCATAGAAAAAATTTAAAACACAAAAATAAAGACTTGGCTTGTAAAAAGTGGGGTATAAATGGTTAAAAAATGACTTAATTTTAAAGAGATGGTAGAAGCTTTTGGTTTTAGTTTTAAGCAATTTTTATAGAACATATTTTTATTTGCTTTAAACGAGATATAATCCTATTGATTTACAAGTTCATCAATATTTTGAGTTCCATGAATAAACTCTAAGAAATTATTGGCAATTAGTTTTGCTCCTTCCCATTCCAAATATCCAGAATGTACACCAAAAACCTTGTGTTGGTTTTCAGATCTAAAGCGCATATCAAATATAATATGGTTTCCTGAACCGTCTAAGCCAATAGATATAGCTCCTTTAATATACATAGGCAATTCATATGTAATATTCATTTCTCGTAATTCTTGGGGGGAAAATAGAGTGAATTCTCGTTCTCCTTTTATAAATTCACAGCCACTATATTTGCTTATTAATTGAATATATTCTTTAGGAAAATGACCTTCGGGGAAATGCCATTCTTCAAATTTCTTGGGCTTCCATTTGCCTAAACGTGTATTGTCCCAATAAGCTGGTTTTATGTCATTTGCCCTTAATTCTTTTAACTCATCAACTGAAAGAGGAGCATTCCACTCTTTTAAGAATGTAAGAATGGATTCTTCGGATAAAGCATGATGATCTCCATTGATTTTATCAAAAATTATTTCAATATTCATTTTAAGTAAGTTTACCTAATTAATAATATTCTTACTCCAAAAACCTGCGTCTTAATTCTGGTGTGGGCATCATACAAGACGCTTGTTTCCCATACCATTTATAACGATTTTTAGCCACAAAAGAATATATATAATCCCTAAGAGGTCGAGGAATAATGATAAACAGATAAAGCAATCTCCAGAATCCTCCTAGACGCCAGGCTACTCTAAGTGCGGCTGTTGAGCGGAAATAACAATGAGTATTTTCAACTAAGACTAAGGTCTCAAAATTTTTTTTAGGCAATTGAAACTGTTGAAGTATTTGTTGACCTACTGGAGATTGTAGAGCCGCAAATTTGAAAATCTCTTTGGTATCATATTTGATAATAGTTTGTACAGTGGTATTACATAGATTACAAATACCATCAAAAAGCAGTAGAGAATGTTTCATTTTTTACATTATTGTATTTTAATTAAAAACTTAAACATTTTGGATTGCTTTTTGTTGTTGGGAAATATTAAAAATATGGTGATTTTTTACTACCTTGTAATCCTAATTATTAGGGAAGATAATTAGCAACACAATTACATAATGCTTGCCGTGTTTTTAATCATAACACCAACTTTCTACTACCTATTATACTCTTTTAGAATAAATGAAAAACAATTTGATATAAAGAGTAGGTCGGTTTTTACATAAAAAAGCTACAAATTTAAATATGAGAAAGCAAATTACCTTATGTAGTTGTGTACTACTACTCTTGCCCCTTTTTTTGTTAGCACAATCAGATGATAATAGGAATGATGTCTTACCAGATCCATTTTTTGGACAGTCTACTGATGAGGTAGCAACAGATACAGAAGAAGATGCTTTTGTATTTGATGATGAGTTGGAAGAGGAAAAAGAAACAGAGGAAACTCCTTATGGACTAGTCTATTTGAATGCTTCAGAGATGCCTTATTTTGGAAATTGTGATGAACAGGACATGGATAACACTGAAAGGCGGACTTGTTCTAACCTCAAATTAGTAGAATTTATCAAAGAAAATTTAAAGTATCCTAAGGAAGCAAAGGAGAAGAATATTCAAGGAATTGTTTTGGTGAGTTTTATCATAGATGAAACAGGTAAGATACTAGCACCCAAAGTGGTTAGAGATATAGGTGGTGGATGTGGTGCTGAAGGGCTTCGGGTATTAAAAAGTATGCCTAGATGGGCTGCTGCCAAAGAAGCTGATGAAAAAGTAAAAGTTAAACTACAGTTGCCATTACGTTTTAATTTAAAAACTGATGGAGATGTAACTAAAAAGTATAAAATTACTTGGGGTGGCTTCCAGAAAAATATATTAACAAAAGAGGATGTAAAAGAGAATAGTGCTGGTAAGATAATTGTAAGGGATCGATTTGGGAATGAAATTCCTATTACGGCTATGACCATGATGTATGAAAAACGCAATAACCTACGTACAGCCAATAGTAATGGGGTGATAAATAAAAAAATGAGACAAATTTTTGCGAAAGCAAAAACAAATAGTCAAATAACCTTTCTTATCTCTATCCAAGATAAAAAAACGATAGCCGAACTAGAACAGGTGTACCAAATCATAAAACCAGAACCTAAAAAATCGATTCCTAAGGAGAGTTTAAAATAGGCTTTGTTGCCTAAAGTAACTTTGTGGGATAGTATCATATCCCACAAAGCTACAATAGCTTTATTTGTTCATCTTAAGTAGATTTTTTCCTTTATAGTTTGCAATGTACAAAGTGCCTTTTTCAATTAAAATGTCTGTAGGTTTTTCAACTTTCTCTGATATAATTTGCTGAAGTTCTCCTCTATGATTGTAAACTAGAACTCTATTATTTTCAAAATCAGTTACGATTATTTCTTCTTCATTTGCAAAGACACCTGTAGCGGCATTTATTTTTTCTGTTTCACCAATTGTCTGTATAGATTTTCCATTTTTATCAAATACTTGAATTCGATTATTGTAAGCATCTGCTACAACAATTTTGCTTGATAGAATCTGTACATCTGTCGGATAATATAATTCTCCTTTTGTTTTTCCCTCTTTGCCAAAAAACATCCAATCTTTACCATCAAAATATACAATACGATGATTATAAAAATCTGCAATTGCGATTTCTTCATTATAAACAGCAACACCAGCAGGGGCATCTAAACCATCAGGGACTTCTAAACTGTCTTTTTGACCATTCGTAAATTCGATGATTTGATCTGACCCGTATTCAGGTATGAAAAATGTTTTTCCCTTTATATCTAGGTGCATTGGACGTTCAAAATTGGGAAATACATTTTGGATTTTTCCTTTTTGATTTACCTCCACAATTTGATTATGATCACCGTCCGCAATCCATATATTATTGCCTTGAAACACGAATCCAATCGGTGTGATTGTTCCTAAATCAATTGTTTCTACGAACTGCCATTGCTTCTCATTTTCCGCACAGGAAAATATAGAGAAGATACAAAGCATTATTAAAAATAGTTGTTTCATCTTTTATATTTTAAAGTGGAGACATCTTCTAAATCTAAAAAGACTGTCCCCACCATGCTTTTAAATAGATTATTGACCTCTCTCGTATTGGCAACATCCAGGTAAATTATTATATGTTTCGGTTTTTGCTTTTATACTTTTAGTATCGTGTCCTATATTTGCAACGGCTTTTTCAATATCAGCTTGTGAAATGTTTGAGCTTGTCTTTACGGTTAATTGTTTAGTCTTTTTATTCCATTCAGCACTTTGAATTCCGTCCATTTTCTTAACCGTATTTTCAATTCTAGATTTACACATACCACAATTTCCAGCAACAAAAAATACAATGTTTTGTAGGTCACCTTCTATTTCCGTTGTATTGTTATTCTCTGTTTGTTCTAGACTACCATCAGCCCTTGTGATAGAGACATTTACAGGTGTATATCCTGCTTTTTCTACTTGTTGCTCAACTTGCTCAATACTTAATTGTTTACTGCTTGGATATTCAAAGTTCATGATTCCTGTTTCCATTTCAATTTTTACTTTTTTGATGCCTTTGAGTTCTTTGAATTTTTTCTCTAAACCATAAGCGCAAAAAGGACAACCTAAGCCGTCTACTTGAACAGTAAATTGATCTATTGTTTTTGATTGAGCATTTATATTATATGTTGTTCCTAAAAGGAAAAGGGATAAAATAATTACAAAGATATTTTTCATTTTTATTAAATTTTTAAATGTGATTAAAAAACATATCTCGTACCTAAAAACAGACTAAAGTTTCGCTGTTTTTCTTCGGAGATAGTTTGAATTAAGGGTAGTTGTATTGCTGCTTCAACGGTTAATCTGCCTTTAGCATATTGAATACCTTGAGCATACATCAAAAGGTATTTGTTCAAGGAAGTAAACCAACTACTCTGGTATTCAAAGTAAAGATTGATCTGATTAACGGGATAGGTAGGTTTTAAAAGCGGTAGCCCAAAACCAAGTTTATACCTTAATTCGTCTAGATCATTAGAAGGTTGTAGGTTATAACCAATCTCATTGGAAATTCCGTACTTTATGGTTTCGTATCCAGCTACAATTCCAACATAGCTCTGATAAGCATCCATGCTTATCCCTTCTAAACCAATCGGTTTACCAGTAGGCAAGGTTTGTAATGTTTTAGCGACTAACCGAAAGGTTTTACCCATTTCATCTTTACGATAAAATTGATATTTCGCTAGGAGTTCAATATCCCCTAAAGATTGGTTTCTTATCCCATCATCAAAATTATAATTAATGAATGGAATATAAACCCCAATAAGCGTATTAGAGGTAGGTAGATAATGAACCATTAAAGGGGCTTTGGCAAAAATGCCTTCTTCAGTCTTTCTAATTTCGGTGAGAGTCTTTATGACCCAACTATTTGCGCCCAACATAATAGGTTTATCTCCCGTTATAGGAGGACCTTGTGCAAACCCATTCAAGCAGAAGGATAGAAGAAATAATAAGCCCATGCTCCATTTTATGTTTTGCATGATTTTATTATGTTCGATTGATAAAATAAATAATATCCTATTCGGATGCCAAATAGGAAATACAATTATTGAACACAGCAAAATTTAAAGAAGGAAAGACTGAACAAGGACAGGTATATTCTTATTCAGTAGGGGAGGAATATAGTTTAAATATGGAATAATAATTTTATGCAGGTCTCTCTTTTTTAATAGAAATACCTGAACAAAGGATGTAAGAAATTGAACCTGTATAGGGAAAATTTCTACTGGTTGAAGCTGTTTAGGTCGATCGTTACTTTCAATCTTAAAGGTTCTATTAGAGCAACAATCTTTTTGGCATTTCCCTATTTGGTCTTGTTTGGAGAAAGTTGAGTGACAAGTCTTTTCTTTCTTTTTACAATGCTTTTTCTTGTTTTGTTGATGACAAGAAGGTGCTTTTCCAAAGAAACTAAAACTCTTAACCTTTCCTTGACAATAATGCAAATCAATAGAAAACCCTGTTGATGAGATAAAAATCAACATCGATAGTACTAAAGATAAAATTCTATTTGTTTTGCTTATGAGCATATCTTTGTAACGATAAGGGCTTTAATATTGTTGTAAGTAGGTTGACTTAATTGATAGTTCATTTTGATGCGTATAAATTGAATTCCAATCGAGGCAGAAAACCTATTGGTTTTCAAGGCTTTTTAACGAAGCGTGAAATTTAATTTTTCTGTCATAAATTAGTATATTAATTAGGTTTACCTACTTAATATACTAATTGACTAGCAAATATATGAAAAATATACTACTCTTGTAATTGTAGAATGTCGGGAATAGTCCGTCCTAGTCCGTCGTAATCCAAACCGTATCCTACTACAAATTTATTCGGGATTTCAAAGCCAATATGATCAATTTGAATATCGTTTTTGAGTGCATCAGGTTTGAAGAGGAGGGTAAGTATTGTAACAGATTTTGGTTTTTCTGCATATAAATCTGGAATAAATTTACTTAAGGTATTTCCAGTATCAATAATATCTTCTACAACAATTACATCATACCCTTCAACGTCAATATCTAGTCCCATAATGACATTGACTTTGCCAGTAGTTTGCATTTTTTGATAAGAAGATAATTTAATAAAGGAGAGTTCACAATCGAAATCACAAGCACGTACCAAGTCTGCTACAAGCACAAAAGAACCATTAAGTATGCTGATGAAAATTGGTTTTTTCCCTTTAAATTTTTTACTAAGCGTAGCACCCAATTCTTGTATTCGCTTTTGAATTTTTTCTTTTGAAATGAATATTTTGAACTCTTTGTCATGGATTTTTACAGTTTCCATTGTTGTGGGCTTATTTAAGAATTAGTTATTTAATAAAGTTAAAAATTACGCTTCATTGCTTTTCCACTTCCGCAAATTATTTCTTTCAAAAAAGAAAATCAAGAAAATGTAGCCTAGGAGTAAAATTGTATTAAAAAATATATTCAGCCACCATTCTAGATTCAACTGCTTGAAGATCGAACCGATAAAGTACAATCCAATTGCAGCCACAATATACAATAGCATTTTTATAATTGGGTAATCTATCGGATAATATCTCTTTCCAGTAAAGTAGGCAGTAGCAGCCATAAAGGTATAGCAAACTAATGCTGCCCAAGCAGAACCAACATATCCATAGATTGGAATTAATATAAAATTGAGGGTGATGGTAATCACAGCTCCAGCCACAGATATATATGCGCCAAATTTAGTCTTGTCGGTCAGTTTATACCAAATCGAAAAATTATAATATAAACCCAAGGAAAGAAAGGCTAGCAATAAGATAGGAACAATATGTAGTCCGCTTCTGAAATTTTCACCAATAAAATATTTTATAAAATCAATATAACTCGTGATACCTAAAAATACGGTTCCACCTACAAGCGTAAAGGCTAAACCAACTTGGGCATAAATCGCCTTAGCGTCACCACGATTGGAATTACGGAAAAAGAAGGGTTCGGCTGCATAGTTAAAGGCTTGAATAAAAAGACTCATTAAGATAGCAATTTTATAGCAGGCAGAATAAATACCAACTTGAGCACGATTTTCTTCTAACCCATAAGGCAACAGATGCTCTAACATGGGAAGGTTGATCAGTTGATTGACGATAGCAGCAATGCCTACTACGACTAGGGGGGCAGCATAGGCGAGCATTTGTCTAAGTAATGCGCCATCAAATTGTAGTTTATGTTTAAAATATTCTGGAAGTAGCAATAGAAAAACGCTTGCGCTACCTAATAAATTAGCAATAAAGACATAAGCAATCCGATTATTTTTATCAAAAATAAGCTCTAGCCAGTCGTATCCCTTTCGGATGAGTAGAGGGCAAATCTCTAAAAAGAAGAAAATGAAAAAGATGTTTACAAGGATGTTGACAGTTTTAACAACGGCAAACTTTATGGGGCGATTTTCAAGTCTCAACTTAGCAAAAGGAATAGCGGCAAGTGCATCAAAACCAACAATTAGCACAAACCAAATAATATAATCTCGGTGTCCTTCATAAGAAAGCCAATCGGCAATAGTACCAGAAAAAGGGAGTAGTATGGCTAATGCCAAAAGGGTCGTAATGAGAATTGGCAGCGCAGCAGTAGAAAATGCTCGGTTAAGGTTTGTATCCTTACTAGCAAATCTGAAAAAAGCGGTTTCCATTCGATAAGTCAGAAAGACCATCAGCAAAGCAGCATAGGTATATAAAAGAGAAACAACACCATACTCCTGCTCTACAAATACTTTTGTTAGGTAAGGTGTGAGAATAACATAATTAAGTAAGCGACTCAAGATGCTGCTTGCACCATAAATTACCGTTTCCCCTGCCAGTTTTTTAATTAAAGACAAAATTGAGTAGTTTTTTTATTCAAAAACGTATATTTTGACTAAAATGCTTTGTATTGATTAAGTATAATCTGTTTTAGGGGACTGTTTTTTGGCTCTTGACCATAGATAGGCAATTGCGATGATTCCAGTACTTACAAATAGGATAGCAATGATTTCGGCTTGGGTGAGGTTGAAGTATTCCTCATATCGACTATTTACCCTTATTTTTTCAATAAAATACCGCTCAATACCATTAAAAATTAGATAAATAAAAAATAAAACACCTGCAACTTTAATGCGTTTTCGAATAGCCCAAAGAAAAAGAAAAATTAATGTCGCCACAAAAGTTTCATAGATAGGTGTTGGATAAACACCGTTGACGAGTTCCATACAATACTCCCAAGTACAACCTTCTATAGGTACGCCGTCTTTATTGACATTGTGCGGATATTTAAAAGACCATAGCCAATCGGGTAAAAACCAACTATCAGGTTGCGGTTTAGCAACAATTCCCCAGTCTCCATCGCCTGAGAATTGACATCCCATACGCCCTACACCATATGCTAAAATAAGAGAAGGAGCCGTAGCATCCATAACGTGAATAGGCTTTATATTATAACGTTTAAGGTATAAAAAGACGCCAATGAAACCACCAATTAATCCACCATATATTGCTAGACCACTACCAGAAAAGAATGTACCAATAGGGTCTTGCCAAAAATCATCCATTTCTTCAATTATTGCGAATATCTTAGCTCCAATGATACCTGATATTGCTGCAACGATCACAATATCACCCACTCGATCAGATGGCTTAACAACGAACTTTTTCTCTACGGGTTTCGGTAATTTCTCTCGTTGTTTTTCCCAGTATTTTATCCCTGCAAAAATAGCTGCTCCAATAATTCCGCCAATGAGACTTCCTTTTAACGAAAAGAGTACACTAACAGCATCTGCCTGAAATTCAGGGAAATTGAAATAAGCATACAATAATTTGGCTCCTAGAATAAAACCAAATATGCCACTCGTTAATAAATCAAGAACCGATGCTGGAGTACCAACAATTCGGCTAGTATGGGTATACTCAAAAAGACCTTGGGCTTCTTTTCTTTTTAATTCTTTATACAAAAAATAGGCTGCTACCAGAAAAGATAAGGCTAGGAATAAGCCAAAAGTTTTGACAACTGAAAAAGCATTATCAGGTTCTGTGCCTATAAGGGCGTGTAGGATATAAGATAAATCGGGATACATAATTTTTGATTGGTTTCTTATTGAGAAACAAAGGTATGTTTTTTATTTTATTTTAGAAGCCTTTGAATGTTAAGTTCATCTAGAAAGACTTTTAAAAGAATCATTACCTAGATTGAAGCATAAAGTTTTTTACAGCTTGATGGAAGTTGAGGAAAGTGGTATCTGTAAGTGTTGAAGAGTTTTCAATATTTTTATAAATCAAAAACAACTGTTGTATATCATTTAAGGGTACTTCTGATTTGATAGATAATCGTTTGTAAAAATCCTCATCTAGGCTATTGGTTGCAAGACCATAACGTTCTCGTATATTGGCTAGGAAAAGGCGCATCTTATCTTGACAAAGTTTTTTATGATTGCCTTGTTGGCGATATAGTTTGCCAATAGTAGCAACGAATTCAAGAGAGGTATTTTTATTTTCTTCTATAACGGGAATAATTCGTTGTCGCCGTTTTGCTCTAAACGCAATGTAAAATAAGCTTAGACCTAGCAAACAGTACCAAGCCCATCGTAAGCTTTTCTGCCCTAGAATATATTGTAGAGGGCTCCTTTCCGTCAGCTGATTATCACCGCCGCCGCCACTTGAAAAGCTGCCTTGCTGGTTTCTACGTCGCCCAAAACCTTCACTTTGCCTACCATATGCATCCCATAAGATATTACCTTCATTTAGATGAGTGAAGAGCTGAGAAGCATAATCAAGACCGACCTCGTCTAGCATTTGGATATTGGTTAAGGTCAAGGGCGTTGTATGAAGATAAACTAAGCCTTTGCCATAGGTGACTTTGATAAAATTGATATATTCTAAAGTATCGCCAAAACTATATGCACCTAGTAAAGTGGTATTTTGATTGTCATCACAAAAATGACTATAATCCATATAATTCCATTCATATTCTTTTACTTCATGTTCATGCATATGTTTGTATAAGAAGTCGGCAGTATCTAAAAGAGAGGTTTCCGTATCGTAGAAGTTGACCATTATGGAGGAGTCTTTATGGATGCTGTAATCATTCCAAGTATCAAAACATTCTTCGTATTTAAAAAGGTGGAACATCAAATCGAAAGGAATCGTTTTACTAGAAAGAAAAGCAGTATTTCCATCTTCTACAAATTGTAATAAGGTCTGCGTATCTAAAGAATCCAAATACAGAGCCTGCCCTACAAAAACATAATTAGATTGTTCATGAATGGAATCGGTTGTTAGTGCATTTGCTACACTTTCCTTTATGATTTTTAGATTTGGTTGCTTCTTTTTAAGTAGTTCATAGCAGATATACGTTCCAAATGGCTCTTTACTGTCTTCGAGATAACTTTCTATCCAATTGTATTTGATATTATCATCTCGATTCACCACCCAAAGTACCCCTAAGAGGAGTAGAATACCAAGAATAACCAGTGTAAGAGAACGACTTTGAGACATATTTGCTTACTATAAGTTGTTGTTTCAACAATGCTAATAGCAAGTTATAAATTTTAAATAGTGTAACCTATTTATGCAAGAAGTTTTCTATAAAAAATATAGAAATTGAGGTTTAAAGAGGTATTACATTTCCGCCACTACACCACCTTTGACTATTGCACTTTTTGCGAGTTCATTCAGTTTCGTAGGGTAGGCCGCTCCTTCCTTTTTTTCTAATATATTGCCTTTTGCATCAACAAAAAGTAGGGTAGGGTACATATAGATTTGATAATGCCCTGCTAGGTTAGCACCACGCTGTTTGCTGGCATTGACTTTATAATTGATAAAGTTTTTGTTAAAAAAATCGGCTGTTGCTTTATCAGTAAACACTTCTTCGTCCATCAATTTGCAAGGCAAACAACGTTCGGTATAAAAATCTAGGAAAATCAATTTACCTTCTTCTTCTGCTTTATCTAAAACATCAAAATAGCTTTCTGCTTTAACGAAATAAACGCCTTTACTATAATCTGGCTTTTCTTCAATAACTTCAGGTGTTTCAACTACGATTTGTTTCGAACTATTGCAAGCGAATAAGATTAGTGGAAGGGCAAGGATGAAAATTAACTTTCTCATTACTATCATTTATTTGGTCAATAATGTTTATCAAGTTGTCCAAACTTACTTTTATAACGTTTTAAGGTGCGATTGCGGCGTTACAAAAAATATAATTATTTCAACAACTTACGTTAAAGTTTATTAATTCGGAGCAATTAATAAAACAGCATTAAACATATTTTGTGACATATTTTTATAGTAAATATAAAGGGAGAAGTATTGTAAAACATTACAATATATTATAAAAATGTATCACTTATTGTATTTAAAAGAGGAGCGATAAAGATTCCTCAACCTATGTTTTGATATAAATCCCATCAAAAATAAAGCCGAATTGAGTATAATTTACTCAATTCGGCTTTATAAGTACTAAAATATCAATTAAATTGACATTGATTATTTTAATATTAAAAATATCTACAATATGAGCATGGCATCACCATAACTAAAGAAGCGGTACTTCTCTTTAATAGCTTCATGGTAGGCCTCCATGATAAGATCGTAGCCACCAAACGCACAAATCATAATTAGAAGGCTAGATTTTGGTACATGGAAATTGGTAATCATAGAATTAGCAATACTAAACTCGTAAGGAGGATATATAAATAGGTTAGTCCATCCTTCTGCTGGCTTTAATAATCCTGTTGCAGAAACGGCAGATTCCATAGAACGCATAGATGTTGTACCTACAGAACAGATCTTACGTTTTTCTTCAATTGCTTTATTAACAATATTAGCAGCTTCTTCTGGAATCTGGAAATATTCAGCATCCATCTTATGTTTAGATAGATCTTCTACCTCTATATTTCGAAATGTTCCTAGTCCTACGTGTAGTGTCAGCTCTGCAAAATCGATTCCTTTTATTTCAAGGCGTTTCATTAGCTCTTCACTAAAGTGTAAGCCAGCAGTAGGAGCTGCTACAGCACCTATTTTTTTGGCATATACTGTCTGATAACGTTCTCTATCAATCGCTTCGGCATCTCTTTTTATATATTTAGGAAGAGGCGTGTTTCCTAACCTTAATAACTCATTCTCAAATTCCTGATCGGTTCCATCATACAAAAAACGAATAGTACGTCCTCTAGAAGTTGTATTATCTACTACTTCAGCTACTAATCGTTCGTCACCACCATCATCACTAAAATATAATTTATTACCGACACGAATTTTTCTAGCAGGATCAACTAGCACATCCCATAATCTTGATTCATGGTTAAGCTCACGAAGCAAAAATACTTCAATATTCGCTCCTGTCTTTTCTTTTTTACCATATAATCTAGCGGGAAACACTTTTGTATTATTAAAGATAAGGGTATCTTTTTCGTCAAAATAATCTAATATATCCTTAAATATTCGATGTTCTATTTTGCCTGTATCTCGATGGACAACCATTAGTCTTGATTCATGTCTATTCTTGGCAGGATATTTAGCAATTAGAGATTCAGGTAAATCAAAACGGAAATTGGATAACTTCATAAATAAATCTTCTGTATTTAATATTTTATTTTTTAGGGATTTGTTTACAAACCATTACTATAGTCGAGGGACAAAGATAAAAATATTATTCAAAAGGAATCAATGTAGGTTTGTTTTTGGAGTAATTTCTTGAGATTATATTTTTTTCAATAAAAAAGCAGCTTTATCTAAGGTTTCTTTAGTTTTAGCAAAACAAAAACGAATGACCTTGTAATCATTTTTATTTTTATAAAACCCAGATACAGGAATAGCTGCTATACCATTTTCTACCACTAATTTTTTGACATATTCTGTATCGGGTAAATCGCTGATAGCGGAATAGTCTACTAATTGAAAATAAGTACCTTGACAAGGAAGTGCCTTAAATCGTGTTTGTGCTAAAATAGTTAAAAAATAATCTCTTTTTTTTTGATAAAAATCAGGTAAATCTAAATAAAAAGATTTTTTTTGTATAAAATCAGCTAGGGCATATTGTAGTGGAGTGAAAACGGAAAAGGTATTGTATTGATGTACTTTTCTAAACTCCTTCATTAACATTTCAGGTGCTATACAATATCCTGCACGCCACCCTGTACAATGATATGTCTTTCCAAAAGAATTTGTAACGATACTTCGCTTTTGTAGATTAGGATATTTTAAAACGCTTTGATGGACTTGTTGGTCATATACTAAATGTTCATAAACTTCATCACTCAATACAATAATATTTGTTCCATCAGTAAGTTTCTCCAAAGTTTTGATGTCATCTTCCGACCATATTGTTCCTGTGGGATTATTGGGGGTGTTGATAATGACCATCTTGGTTTTGGGCGATAGTAATTTAGCAAATCTCTCCCAATCAATTTTATAATGTGGTGCTTCTAATTCATAAGCTTTTACAAAACCTCCTGCAAGTTGGATCGTAGGACGATAACAGTCAAATGCAGGTTCAATAATAACCACCTCATCGTCTGGCTTGATAAAAGCCATAATTGCAGTGAATATAGCCTGTGTTGCTCCTACAGTTATGGTTATTTCTTTATCATATTGAAGAGACATTCCATAGATATTAGCCGTCTTTTTGGCAATACCTTGTGTAAGTTGTGGTAATCCTCCCATAGGAGCATATTGATTATATCCCTTATTCATGTAAAAAGAAAGGCGCTCTTTCAGTTCTTCTGGACAATCAAAGTTGGGAAATCCTTGGGATAAATTAATTGCTTTATGGTCTTGAGCTAAACTCGACATAATAGAGAAAATGGTTGTCCCGACTTCAGGTAACTTACTCGAAACATTCATAGACTATACTTTTTATAAATATGTCTAATACTTTTTGCTAAGGTATGATCTTTTTGGGTGACTGTATTCCCTGCATCATGTGTTGTCAAGTCAATTTTAACAGTATTCCAGACATTACTCCAGTTAGGATGATGATTTTGTTTTTCAGCATGAAAAGCTACTTCCGTCATAAAGGCAAAAGCTTCCGTAAAGTCTTTAAATCTGAACGTTGCTGATAATTTATTGTCTTCTTCTTTCCACATAATCTTTGGTTTTTTATGCACCTTTAAAATTTGCTTTTCGTTTTTCTATGAAGGCAGCGGCTCCTTCTTGAAAATCTGCTGTTCCAGCAGTTCTTCCAAAAGCAGCGATTTCTGCCATAAATCCATCAGGCTCATTATTGTAATAGGCATTGACACACTCTACAATTTTAGCAATAGCTACTGGCGCTTTCGTTGCTATCGTTGCTATAATTTTGCTAGATTTTTCTATAAGCTCTTCTTGAGCGACGACATGATTTACTAAGCCTAACCTTAGAGCTTCCTCGGCATTAATCATATCAGCTGTCATTAATAATTCTATAGCTTTACCTTTTCCGATAAGCTGAATGAGTCGTTGAGTACCGCCATAACCTGGAATAATACCCAAATTAACTTCAGGTTGTCCAAATTTAGCATTAGGGGAAGCAATTCGCATATGACAAGCCATGGCCAATTCACATCCTCCTCCTAGTGCAAAACCATTGACAGCAGCGATGACAGGTTTAGGAAAACGCTCAATTAGAAAGAAAATATCGTGACCATTTTGTGCCATTTGAGTACCTGAACCTTGATCTAAGGATAAAAATTCTTTTATATCTGCACCAGCAATAAATGATTTTTCACCAGCACCAGTAAGAATAATGCCTTTAATACTTGTATCATTTTTGGTGTTTTCAAAGAAGTGTTTGATCTCATTTAAGGTTTGTTGGTTTAAAGCATTTAATGCTTTAGGGCGATTGATGGTTAGGGTAATGATGCCATCATTATTATGAATCAATAGATTTGAATATTCCATATTATCAATAGGTTTATTTGAATAAAAAGACTATTGCAAAAGTAAGATTTCCACTCTTAAACCCGATAGATGTTTGATTTTTTTTAGTTGAAATTATAATTGTGTTTTTAAATTGTCGAAAATTTCCTTGTACTGCTCCTAGTAGATATAACAATTTATAGAAGACGTTAGCTTGCTCATAAAATTATTTCTAACTTTACTGTTTTGAAAACAATTGTTACTTACAAATAATGAAAAGCGGAGAAAAACTCTCACCGTTTCAAGAACGTTTATTTCAAATTATCTTTGAAGCAGATACATTTGAAGGAAAAGCTTTTGATGTTACCTTATTGGTGGCGATTATCGTTAGTGTAGGGTTGGTAATTATAGAGAGTGTAGAATGGATAGGAAAGGATTATGGAAGTTTACTTTATGCTTTAGAATGGATTTTTACATTGTTTTTTACTTTAGAATATATTCTAAGATTGTATATTACAAGAGATCCATTAAAGTATGCAATCAGTTTTTATGGTATTATTGATTTGTTAGCGATTCTACCAACATACATAGGCTTCGTTACGGGAGGACAGACCTTTATGGTAATTCGAGCCTTACGTCTTCTAAGAGTATTTAGAATATTTAAATTAGCTCAGTTTTTGAATGAAAGTGAGATTTTAATACAGGGCTTAAAGCGGAGTAAACAAAAGATATTGGTCTTTTTATTTGCGGTACTATTAATTGTAACTATCGTAGGTTCTATCTTATACTTGGTAGAAGGTAGTACGAATTCTGATCAATTTTCTAATATTCCTAAAAGCATTTATTGGGCAATTGTTACTGTAACGACTGTAGGATATGGAGATATAAGTCCTATAACACCTCTAGGACAATTTCTAGCTGCTTGTCTTATGATAGTTGGTTATGCGATTATAGCTGTTCCAACAGGGATCGTAACTTCTGAATTGGTAAATAAAGAAAAAAAGAACAGAGATACACGAACTTGCCATCATTGTTTAGAAGAAGGACATGAGTTTGATGCCTTATTTTGTAAACATTGTGGGAAAGAACTAGAACATGAATGATTAATGCCAAATCTTGGTGTATTTATAATTCTTATGAAAATTATATTGATTATGAAAAAAATATTCGGTTTGTTATTTATTGTTTCCATTTTGTGGATGGGCTGTAAGCAGGCTACGGTAGTTAATGAAGGAGAAACAACACAACAGAATGAAGCTGAAATTCAAAAAGCATCTGCTTTTTTTGATAGGGCATTTGATGAAGCAGTTGACAGAACACCTCAACAACAGTCTTATCTTGGCATTAAAAAAGATTATCACAAATGGAATGATATTTCTGAACAAAACCAAGCAAAAGAATTGGCGTATGCTCAAGGGAATCTACGTTATTTAAAAGATAGTATTGATTATGATATACTAGATGAAGAAACGCAATTGAGTTATCAACTATTTGAAAAATGGTGTAAAGAAAAAATTGAAGATTATAAATATCGCCATTACACCTATCCTGTTAACCAAATGCATGGGCTTCAATCGGGGATTCCTGCATTTTTAATAAATATCCATAAAATAGACAGTTATAAAGATGCAATGGACTATCTTGAACGCCTCGATGGCATAAGTTTGATCATTCGACAATTGATCAATAATTTAAAAACCAATGAAGCAAAAGGAGTAATGTTGCCTAAGTTTGTTTATGAAATGGTGCTTAGAGATTGTAAAAACGTTGTGACTGGTTATCCTTTTGAGAAAGACACAAAAAAGAGTACATTATATAATGATTTTGAAGAAAAAATTTCAAAAGTAGACGCTATTAATGAGGAACAGAGAAAGACTTTGCTACTGGGATGTGAAAAGCGTTTGATGGTAAAAGTAAAAGCTGCTTACGACGAACTTACTCGTCTTTTGAAAAGACAACAAGAAAAAGCAACTGATGAGGATGGGGTTTGGAAGTTTCCGAATGGAAAAGAGTTTTACAATTATAGACTTAGAAAGATTACAACGACGGATCTGACGGCTGAACAAATCCATGAAATAGGCCTAAAAGAAGTAGAACGGATTCATAATGAGATGAAAGCCATAAAAGATACAGTAGCTTATAAAGGGACACTGAAAGAATTTTTTGAGTTTATGCGCCACGACAAGCAGTTTTTTTATCCCAATACAGATAATGGACGTGAGGCATATATGGCAGAAGCTAGAAAGATAATTGGGAGAATGGAAAAAAAATTAGATGATCTATTTATTACAAAACCTAAAGCACCTATGATTGTTAAAGCCGTAGAAAAGTTTAGAGAAAAATCTGCGGGTAAGGCTTTTTATCAACAACCCGCTCCAGATGGAAGTCGTCCAGGGACTTACTATGCTAATATGTACAATATGGCAGATATGCCAAAGTATCAGATGGAGGCACTCGCATTTCATGAAGGTATTCCTGGGCATCATATGCAAATTGCTATTGCTCAAGAAATCGAAAGCCTGCCTAAATTTAGAAAATACGATGCTCACTATACGGCTTATGTAGAAGGTTGGGGCTTATATAGCGAATACATTCCGAAAGAACTAGGATTTTATGAAGATCCATATTCTGATTTTGGACGTTTAGCTATGGAACTTTGGAGAGCTTGTCGATTGGTGGTAGATACAGGAATTCATGCTAAAAAATGGACGAGACAAGAGGGCATTGATTATTATATGGGGAATACACCTAATCCTAAGAATGATTGTGTGAAAATGGTTGATCGTCATATTGTGATGCCAGGACAAGCAACAGCTTACAAAATTGGGATGCTGAAAATCTTAGAATTGAGACAGAAAGCCAAAGATGCATTAGAAGATAAATTCGATATTCGTGATTTTCATGAAATTGTTTTAGTAAATGGAGCAGTACCTTTATCTGTATTGGAAGGCTTAGTTGATGAATATATAGAACAAAAAAGCTAAAAGACTTTTAACGGATGATTAGGAAGAAGTTGATGAGTAGCATATTTTATAATGGCTTCATAAACTTCTTTCCATCCTTTCCATTCTTTTTCGTCAAAAGAGCTATTATGCCATAACAGATGAAAAGTTCCACCATGTTTTTTGATTTGATCAACTATATTTATTGTCACGCTTACTGCTTCTTCGGGTGTAAGTTTCAAATAGTTTTTTAAACTAACATCCATGACTTGGAATGGATGAATTCTTAAATCGGTAGTTTGTTCTTTTATTAAGTCATACCAATAAAAAGAGTGTGCAGTACCTGCTCTAAAACCAATAGTTTCGGCATATCCCATGCTATAGTCGTGTTTGATACCTGTGGCTATTAACCATCGATAAGTCTTTGGTAATGATAATTTCAAGTAATGCTGCCTATTGTGCTCAATCTTCTGATGGATAATATTTTCTAAACGTTTTTTTTCTGTCACAATTAAATTTTTACGATTGTGACTATAGTAGGAACTATGTAGTCCTACTAGGCAAGTATTTGCAATTTTACTTATTAGTTTTTGTTGATATTTATTTTGATGGGATATATTTTTGTCAAATCTTGAATAGTTTGCAACTAAAAAAAAGTAAATAGGGTTTAATTGGTATTTTAAATGAATATTTTTTAAATAATCAAATGAAAAAAAAGGATCTTTCTTGAACCTAAATAAAACCTTTACACGTTCTACTATTGTAGAATAATTATTTCTCATTAAATCTTTTAAAGATGAACCCACTTGACGTAAAGCCCCCTTATGAAGATGTGACCAAACCATATCGACGTCGAAAGTTGGTTGGAACTGAGGGGAAGAATTCGAAAGATGAAGTTGAGGAAATTTATTTTCAATTATTTCTTTCAATCTATCCAAGCAAATATCAACAATCGGAACCTGTAATAAATTAAATCTATGAGAAATGCTTTCGGATGAAGAAAATCGACCATGTTTATCCTCTTTAAAAGGGCGATATTCTTCATAACGACTCAAGAAAAGAAATATAATTGAAAAAAAGTCCATTTTTTTTGTTGTCTTTGCCTGCTTTACCAATTCATCAAAGGTTCTATCTGTAATACTTTTTTGGAAAAGTAAGCCTTCTGCTGGAATAAATAATGCTGAAGAATCAAAGTCAACATTAGAATAATTGATTTTAAAAGATATATTTTTTGGGAATTCTAGAGGATTATCTGTTAAAGTATAAGTAACTTTATATATTTGTTTAAATATAAAATCTAAAACATAAGTAAGACGAGGAGTAATTTTTTTACTATAGATAGTAATTTTGTTCATTCTAAAATTAGCGACTTTTTCGCCTAGATAGCATTTTTTATGATAAATATTGGAAATTTTACAATAATACAACTAAATTGTAACTTTTACCCAAAATATGTATCGTGAGACTACTTTATACACTACTGTGAAAATATTATTCTTTCCAAAGTAATATTATTTCTTATGGCAAATAAAAACAACAATAAATCATTGAACATAAGTGAAATCGGTACAATCAGAGACATTCTGATGGGGCAACAGATGGCAGAATATGAAGAAAAGTTTGAATTATTAGAAAGACGTTTTCATGATTTTGAAGAAGATTCTGTTGGACGATTAAAAACAACTGTAGAAAAGACGGAGCATAAATTGTCTGTTTTAGAGAGTGAAATGAACGATCGATTTGGTGAATTACAAAATACGCTGTTATCTAAGATTGAAGAATTACAGAAAGAGCTAGTTAATACCAATAAATCTGAAAAACAAAAACTAGGCAAGATGTTTGCAGAGATAGGAGCAATGCTCCTTAAAGATTAGCGGGTGTTCTTGCAGGAAGCAAGAGTATGCAACAGGGATATATGAATGATATAGAAAAACAAACATTTCAAGACGAAATCCTTTTATCTAAATTAAGAGAAATTTTACTCAAAGAGGATAGAGCAGCACTACATACAGTGCAGGAGGTGTTAGATGATCCCGAAAAATTATCCAATAGAATTTCACCTATCATAGAGCATAGACTAGATATTCTCAAACAAAACTTTCCTGAAGAGTACGAGAGAATAGTAACAGGCATTATAGAGAAAAAAATTAAAGACTCACAAGATGATCTTTTAGATGTTATTTATCCTGTTTTGGGTAAAATGATAAGAAAATACGTCAATCAACAATTTCAAGTTTTAAAAGATAACATTGATGGACGAATAGCCAATACCTTTTCTTCTAAAAGTATTATTGGTCGTCTGAGGGCTTTAGTATTTGGTGTTCGAGATAGTGAATTACTCTTGAGCAATCTGGATAGTGCAGTAATAGAGGAGGTATATGTAATAGAAAGAGATTCAGGAATTTTAATGGGAAGTTATTCTAGAAATAGTACGATTGATAAGGAAGTGATTGCAGGTATGCTCACAGCTATTAAGTCCTTCGTTGAGGATGCCTTTCAAAGAGAAAGAGAAGATCTTGAACTTATTCAATATGGAACGTATAAAATATTGATCCAAAACTTTCATACATATTACATTGCGATTGCTTTAGGCGGTACCTTATCAAGTAGTGAAAAGGCTAAATTATCAACTTTGATTTTGGATTTTGCCGAAAAAGAGTTAAAATTAGGTAAAAAACATCATGAAGGATACCTTGATTATGAAATATCAGAAAAGTTGCAGACTTATTTTACTGCAAAGTTATCAACTTAGAGTTGGCGAGATATACTATTCTAGTATTTTATAATCTTTGTAAAAGTAATGCAGAATATTTTTGAAATTAGCTTTTACAATAAAAAAAGTTTATTTTTGTGGGGCTAAAATTCAAACTCATCTTGATTACAATTAATCTAGTTTGGTTTTTAGTATTTAAAATACGTTTTAAAGTAGACCCTTATAAAAAAAATATTAATAGATGAGTATTATTTTTATCTATTAGTATTTATTTACCAAAGCATAATAACCTTGTGAAAATCACATATTACATTGTATGATAAGTAAAAAAGTTATACTGACAGGAAGTTTTGGAGTTGGAAAGACATCATTATTCAACCAGTTCATTTATAGTCGATTTAGTGATAAGTATCTAACTACTATTGGTGTAAAAGTAAATAAAAAAGTTATCTCAATAGAAGGCAAGGAGCTGTCGATCTTGCTATGGGATATCGCAGGAGAAGTTTCACAAGATAAAGTGCCTGTGTCCTATTTCTTAGGAGCGAGTGGTATTATTTATGTATTCGACTTGACTAGACCAACCACATTCAAAAATATAGAGACTGATCTCGATTATTTAAAAGGACTATTGCCAAACAGTTCAGTTAAAATTGTTGGTAATAAAAAAGACCTACTTAGTGAGGAGGAAATAGAGGAAGTATTGAAGACTATCGGTAATAAATGTCATATCACAACAAGTGCAAAAACAGGAGAAAATGTCAATGAATTATTCTTGGAATTAGGAAAAGAATTGCTCTAAGAGGTATTGTCTCCATGTTTAAAAATTTATTACAAATAAAAAATAGGGAAATGGCACACCTTTGCCAAATTATTCTCATAGATGCTGATGGGTATGTATCAGAAAGCTGTGATTCGCTTTTTGACACTAGTGCGTTTTATCATACTAAAATATCAACATCTGTTGCATTATTAGAAAGTTTATTCCCTATTTTATTAGAATTGAGTCCCTCTGATCCTAAGCTTGAATTTTCTAAGGTTGAAGAACCTGCTCCTTTTCTCAAAGGCTATTATGACTTTTCTTTTTCTAAAGTACAATACAATGAAGGAGAATTGATACTTTGGACTATCTATGATTTCACTCGTTTGTATAAAGAATTTTTAGAATATCAACAAAAACGTAATGAAATTAACATTGAAAAAGAATATCTAGAAAAAGATTACGAAAGGCTTCGCCAAACCTTAAGTTCGTCTTAGTTTCAATATCTCTCTTCTGTCCTTCTTATAAAAGTATTCTTCTATATGGAGCATTTTTTGCTAGTGCTTTGAATACCACTTCATTTTGAGAAGCTACTTCCTTCTCTTCCCTTCATTTATATTAGTTCAAATTGAATTAAAATCGAACACTTTTGTTCGATTTCGAACAACTTTATATTTTTTTCATTTTATAAATATTTAGTTTTCAGCGATTTATTTTTTGGTACGCCCGTTGAAAGAATGATATTGTACATCAAATTCTAAAAAAGAATCAATAAACGATGGATAGAGCAATTTCAACATCTCAACAACGAAAAAATCGCTTTTCAATTTTTTTGAAATGGCTACTTTTAACTGGTATTTTAATAGGTGGATATTTTGCTATTCAATACTTTTTAAGACAAGAAGCCAATCAAAAAGATTTTAGAACAGCAAGGGTAGAACGAGGCCTCATGGAAAACACTATTACAGCGATGGGAACAATTGTCCCCGCTTTTGAACAGCAGCTCAATGCGCCGATTAGCACAGAGATTGAAAACGTGTATTTGAAAACTGGAGCGGTAGTTCGTAAAGGTAATAAAATCATGGACTTAGCCCAAGAATTTATTACACTGGAGTACGAGTCTCTCAAAGATCAATTAGAAGTCAGAAAAAATAACATTGATCGACTAAATTTAGAATTTGAAAAACAATTGAAAGATTTGGATTACGATGACCAGATTAAAGCTTTACAAATTGAAGGCCTAGAAGCGAAATATACAGATATTCAACATTTAAAGAAAATAGGCGGAGCTACACAAGAAGAAGTAGAACAATTCAAATTAAATCTTCAAATTTCAAGGTTAGAAAAAAAGAAATTAGAGAATGAGTTAGAATATCGAAAAAAAGCAGTCAAGGGAGATGGTCGTAATCTAGAATTGGAGGTTATGATTCAAGAAAAGAAAATGCAAGAACTCCAACAAAAGCTCCAACAAACGGGGGTTCATGCTCCTCGTTCTGGTGTAATTACATGGGTAAATGAAAATATAGGGAGGAAAGTTAATGAAGGTGAACCATTAGTAAGACTTGCTGATCTCAATAGTTTTCGGATAGAAGCTAGTTGTTCGGATAGATATGCGAACCTTCTTAGAGTGGGTATGCCTGTAAAAGTAGATGTAAACGCAACAACCCTCGCTGGAAAAATTAGTTCTATCCTTCCATCAGTTGAAAATAATACAGTAGAATTTCTGATAGAATTAAATAATGCAAAACATAAAAACTTGCGACCGAATATGAGAGTCGAAATCTCTATTATCGAAGCACGTAAAGAAATGGCATTACGAATTAAAAATGGAGCAGCTTTTAATGGGGCTAAAGTTCAAGATGTATTTGTAATGGTAGGAGAACAAGCTATTAAAAAAACATTAGAATTGGGATTGACCAATAGAAATTACATAGAAATTGTTGGGGGAGATTTGAAAGAAGGCGATCAAGTCATTGTATCCGATATAAAGCCATATGAACATCTTGATCAATTTAAAATCATACCATAATGAAACTATTTAAATTATACATAATCTTAGGAATTAGCCTAGTGATTTCAAACCTCTTAAATGCACAAGTTCTGCCAGATAGTCTTTCTTTAGAAGAACTATTAAAAATAGCAACCGAACAATCAATATTAAGAAAAGAAGCAACATATAATCGTGAAAGTGCAGAATTGAATTACGAAATCTTCAAATCAACATTGAAACCACAAATTATAGGTAATGCGAATGTTCCAAATTATTCAAAAACATATCGTGAGACAACACAACCTGATGGAACGGTCTTGTTTCAACCAATTACTAATAACAATTCTGCTATTGGCCTATCTGTAAGACAGGTCGTGCCAAAAACAGGCGGCACTTTCTTTTTGAATACAGATTTACAACGATTTGATGATTTTGAAAATAAACAAAATTACTATAATGGTTTGCCAATTAGAATTGGATTTTCTCAACCGTTATTTGGGTTTAATCCATTTAAATGGAATAAAAAAATAGAACCCTTAAAAGTACAAGAAGCACAAAAAAAATACAATAGTGATATTGAAAATATAAACCAAATAACGGTTCAGTTTTTCTTTAGATTATTGATGGCAAATCAAAACTTGGAAATTGCTGAAAACAATGAAACAACCAACCAGAAATTATATGAATTAGCTACAGTAAAGCATAAACTAGGGAAGATTTCATACAACGATTTGTTACAATTGAAACTAGAATTAACGAGCGCAAGCAAAGATAAACAAAGTGCTGAACAAGCCGTCAGAGATGCTTCGGCAGAGTTATCAGCTTTTTTAGGGATAGTATATGAAGGACAAATGATATACTCATTAGCTCCAAACATTAAACAATTGGATTTGACATTGGAAAAAGCTATCAATATGGCAAAACTCAATCGGCCTGAAATGGATACCTATGAACGAATGTTGATAGAAAGTGAGCAAAATATAGATAGAGCAAATGCAGAGACAGGACTTCAAGCTAACTTGAGAGCTTCCTTTGGATTTGTTCGTAGTAGTCAGAATCTGGGAGATATTTATACAAGTCCACAACAAGAGCAACTCGTTCAACTGACCTTAAATGTACCAATTTGGGATTGGGGAAGAAGAAAATATACAACGGATATAGCCAAAGCGGAGAAGCAATATGTACAAGCATTTATACAGCAAGAACGCCTTACGATAGAAAATGAAATCAAACAGTTAATAGCTCGTTTCAACAATTTGAAAAAGGAACTGGAATTTTCAAAAGAAATCAAAACCATTGCAAATGAACGCTTTGATATTACTAGAAAAAGTTTTGTACTTGGGGCAATTAGTATTACTGAATTAAGTATTGCTCAACGAGAAAAAGCTCAATCTTTCAGAGCATATATAGACACTTTAAGCCAGTATTGGCAAACCTATTTTGCATTACGACAAGCCACATTATATGATTTTGAAAAACAAGAGAAACTTTAATGAAAATTAATCAATAAATTAAAAATAATAAAAATGAAAAAAATAACCATCATCATCATTACCTGCCTAATTACGTTAAGCTCTGTATTGGGACAATCATCCTTTTCTTCTATTAGTGTTAGTGATACAGATAGCAGATACAGTTTAAAAGCCCATTTTAGTCACGATCTATCTCATGAAGTAGAAGAAGAAATCAACGATGTATTGGGAGAACCTATCAAGAAAAGTGGGATATTAATATGGGAAGAAGAAGCATTTAATGAGAAAGTATATAGTTTTAAATTAAGAGACAAAAGTTGTAGAATTTATTTGTCAAAAGAATCCTTATCCGAAAAGAAATTTGAAGAATTATCGGATTTATGCTTAAAAATTGAACAAATATTAAATAAAGATACTCCTGAGCGACCAACACCTCCAAAACGACCGTTTTCTTCATCAAACTTTCAAATCAGTATTGATAATAGTTCGCTTTCATTGGATAATACATCTTCACTTCAAGGAGAAATGTCTGTGACTACTGATCAAAGAAGCGTAAATGTAACAAATAATAATAAGGTATATAGTATTCAATCAAACGGTTTAGAAACATTACCGAGCAAAGTTCAAGCATTAATCATCAATGAATTAGGAGCTTCTAATAGTGTAAAAGCAAATGGTCATAAAGAATGGCGTAAAGAGATAAAAGGTAAAGCAGCTTATACAATTAGCATTAGTGAATACAATTGTAATGTATTTATTGATAAAAAAGTATTATCCAAGAAGAAATATCCAGAGATTTATACCCTAGCCAATGACATTATTAAGTTGTTATTATAAAGAAGTTAATAATAGCTAATTAATCATTTTTTAAGAGCAGAACTCAATATTTATAAAAATAAGTATGAAAGCAACTGTAATCATATTAATAAGTTTATTGTTTTTTATTGTCTGTGAGAATAATAAGAACGAAGAAATCAAATTGCTATCATTTAAGCAAAGACTGTCAATGCTTTCTGATAGTGTTCAAGTGGAAGGAATTACGATAAAAAATTTATTCAAAAGTCAAATATTAGCCCATCAAGAAGACGGTACTTTTGACGAGAAGATGATCATTGAAAAAGTTTATAGACCACATAAGGCATTATGGACGGAATGTTATGCTATGATCTTTGGAGAGGAAAATGCCCACAACTTTAATACAGAGAAAGGTATGGTAAATTGGAATAAGGAGCTATACCTAGAAAATAAAGATTTTTTTGAAGAAAGAGCGGAAATACTGCTTAATATAAACCTAGATTCATTGTTTGAAAATGATTTGAAATGCTTTAATAAATTATTGCCCTATAAAGTTAAATCAACCATTAGTATAGCATTTTCCCCAATATTAGGAATACACTTTGGAGGTTGTAGTGATGATCAATTCGTATTCGAACTAAATTCAGATCAAGATTTTGAATATTTAATAAAACAAGGTATTCCACACGAATTAAACCATCTAGCATATGAACCCTTAAGAGAAAATGATCCACAAGGAGATACTGCTCTTAGGCAAACCATTGATGAAGGATTGGCTTGTTATTTTACTTGGGTATTTTTTGATGATAAAATAACAAAACATGAAGCAGTAGAAAATATGACCAAGGAGGAATGGAACTGGTATATAAAAAATGAAAAGCAACTTTTTGAACAAACGAAAAAGTATTTTAATGACGAAAGTGGCGATAATCCACTACTTAGGAATAATAAGTTCAAATTATTTGAACAAGCTCCTAAATCCTTGAATTATTGGTTAGGATTTAGAATAGTAGAAATGTATGTTGAGAAACATGGTAAAGATAGTTGGAAAGATATATATGAATTAGATGTTCAAGATGTATTGAAAAGGAGCAATTACGAAAACTATATTCAAAAATTGAAGTAAATATTATTTAACCCATAGAAATGCTAGTCTTAGCAAGAGTTGTAAACTATGTAAATAAACCTTCATTATTAAACAACTTCAATTTGTAAAGGCTATAAATTAAAATAATAATAAGATGATTGAACTAGAAAATATCAGCAAAGTTTATCGAACTAAAACTATAGAAACCCTAGCATTGGATAATATGAACCTTTCTGTGTCGCAGGGTGAGTTTTTATCCATTATGGGACCTTCAGGTTGTGGGAAAAGTACCCTGTTAAACATTATGGGCTTGATTGATGAACCCACTCAAGGTAGAATTGAAATTGCAGGGCAAAACATTTTAAACTATAACGGAAAAAAGATAGCCAAATTTAGAAATGAAAAGTTAGGATTCATCTTTCAAAGTTTCCATTTAATTAATGATTTATCCGTAATAGACAATGTAGAGTTACCGCTTTTATATCGCCGAATGGGGAGTAAAGAACGTCGTAGATTAGCCGAAGAAGCTCTAGTACAAGTAGGATTGAAAAATAGAATGAAACACTTTCCAGGGCAATTGTCAGGGGGACAAAAACAAAGAGTCGCTATTGCTAGAGCCATTGTCGGACAACCAGAGATTATCCTAGCCGATGAGCCAACAGGTAACTTAGATAGTGTAATGGGAAATGAGATTATGGAAATCCTACTACGCTTAAATAAAGAGTCAAAAACGACTATTGTTATGGTGACACATGACGAAAATATGGCTAGAAAAACAAATCGATTGATTCGATTATTCGATGGCAATCAGGTACATTAAATTCTAAAAAAAAATCAAATGAGATATATACTATTTATTGTTTTACTTAGCTATTCGTGTAGTGTTAACCAAAAATCAGCATTTCAGTCACCAGATATACTTCCTCCAATAAAGGTAAAACAAAGCCCATTCGATTCAAAAGACACTAAGACCATTGCTGAAGATAATGATCAACATAGTCTGTTGACCAAAAAAATTATAACAAAACTATATAGACATTTTATTGAAGGAGAAGAACTATATAGAAAATAATAAAAGCTTCCTAAAAGGAGATAATTTACTAAATAATAAATAACGATGTTAAAAAATTATTTTAAAATAGCCCTAAAAGTCATGATGCGGAAGAAGTTCTTCAGTTTCATAAGTTTGTTTGGCATTAGCTTTACGCTTATGATTTTGATGATATTGACAGCATTCCTAAATACAGAATTAGGAAATAATGCTCCTATGAGTAAAAAGGACAAAATGGTATTTATTGACCAACTTAGTTTACTGTACATGAGACCCGATACAACAATGGTTTTAGACAGCACTTATGTTGGTGAAATCTTAGAAGTAGATACCTCCTATACCTACGATAAAGAACAAACATCACGCTCCAGTTCAAGTCCTAGCCTTCATTTTCTAGAGAAACATATGAAGGATATTAAGGCAGCAGATAATTATAGTTTTTATAGTAATGGACACTCCTATGATGTTTTCTTGAATAATAATAAATTAACCCTTGAAGGGTGTTATACAGATGCTAATTTTTGGGAGATTTTTGATTTCCAATTTATTGAAGGCAATGCTTTTGTAAAACAACAATTAGACAATCAAGAACCCATAGCAGTTATTACAGAAAGAGCGGCTATCGAATACTTTGGTAGAGCTAGACAAGTGCTTGGAGAAGAAATTGAATTGGATCGTAAGATATATAAAGTTTCAGGACTTGTAAAAACGCCAACAAGTGGGCAAATGTTTTTGGATTCGGATGTCTATATTCCCTATACCAATATGCACCCTAAGGCTTTGAGTGAAACACATTTTTTATCTAATTTTCATGCTGTTTACCTTGGGAGTAGCCCTAGCAAAACCCCTTTAATTAAAAGCGAAATTGAAAAGACAGCTTCTTTTATTAAGATGCCCAACCCCGAAAGATATAATGAATTAGAAATATATGCTTTAAGTTTTGTAGAGGATTACGCACATGATATTGTAGATCATGATGAGGTAGCACAAAGTAAGCGAATTTTTGCAGGAACACTTATAGGTTTATTAGCACTGTTTTTTCTGCTTCCTATACTAAATCTCATAAATGTCAATATTAGCCGTATCATGGAACGGTCTTCCGAAATTGGAGTACGTAAAGCATTTGGTGCGGACGCTAAAGATATTCTTTTTCAGTTTGTTTTTGAAAATATATTATTGACAATTATTGGTGGAATGATTGGTTTCCTTTTAGCATTTGTATTATTATATCTAATCAATAGTAGTCAAGTTTTACCAGATACCATCCTAGCATTTGACTATAAAGTTTTCTTATACAGTATTGCAATCTGTCTATTATTCGGGGTGTTGTCAGGTCTATTACCTGCCTACCGAATGTCGAAAATTCATATTGTGAACGCCTTAAAACAAAATATCTATGGTTAAGCATATTTTAACATTGATTTGGAATAAAAAGAAAAGCAATTTTCTACTGTTCTTAGAAATCGTTCTAGCTTTCCTAATCTTATTTGCCGTTATTGCTTTTGTAACACACAATGTCAGACGATATGTCGAACCACTAGGGTTTGAGAGTGAAAATCTATGGGTTGCACATTTAGATTTGGAAACTGATATGGATTCCTTAACAGCAGTTAACAATAAAGAAAGGTTATTGCAAGAACTCTCACAAATGCCAGATATTAAATCTGTCGCATATGGTTGTAATAAGACACCTTTTAGAAATTCAGCAAATATAACAGGGCATGATGATAATGGCTTTTATCTATTATCTTGGTTATATCGAGCGGATGAAAAATTTGATAAAACCTTAGGACTAAAATTAATAAAAGGACGATGGTTTGATAAAAGTGATAGTAATGCAAAGTATCCGCCTGTAGTTGTATCCCAAAAACTTTTAGATGAACATTTTGGAGAGAGAGAAGTGTTAGACAGTATTTTTACTATAGAGGATGATCAAAATCGAATAATTGGTATTGTCGAGCACTACAAAGCATTTGGAGGAGAATTTACAGATGAAAAACCGTTGACATTTTTTTATAGACCATCAAACTCTATTGAAACACCTTCTCTTTACATCCGTACAAAAGAAGGGGCAAATATCGGTTTAGAGGAAAAAGTAAATAATCATATTGCCACTATTACAAAAAGTAATAATTTTATTATCGAGCATATAGAACAAAGTCGAGTATTGAAAAGTCAAGAAACTTGGGTACCGATTATTGCCTTATTGAGTATTTGTGGATTCTTAATTATTAATGTTGCTCTAGGTTTATTTGGAGTATTGTGGTATAATATTAACAAACGAAGAGCTGAAATTGGACTTCGTCGTACTCTAGGTGCAACCAAAGGAAATATTTCTTTTCAATTTATTGTAGAAATTTTACTGGTTGTTTTTTCTGGTATTTTGGTGGGAATATTTTTCGCAATCCAATTACCTTTGATGGATATTTTTGATATTGAAAATTCTAATTATTATTATGCTATTTTAATTGCTATGGTGGTCATCCTTTTAATTGTATTAATTTGTGCATATTATCCTAGCCGTCAAGCTGCTTTAATTCATCCTGCAGTAGCATTGCATGAAGAATAATCATAATTGACTTAATGCTTAACGACTTACCCAGAAAAATTTATGATAAAAAAACATATACTCGTAATAGACGATGATCGTACGGTTTGTACCTCAATGCAGTTATTATTTAAACGTGCAGGGTTTGGTTTTAGTGCTATAAATGTACCTAGAAATATAGCAAATGAAATAGGACAACACCGACCAGATTTGATACTGTTGGATATGAATTTTACAATAGATACTTCTGGAAAAAAAGGACTAGAAATTTTAAATATTCTACAAGAAAACCATCCTGAAATTCCTGTAATTTTAATGACTGGATGGGCGACTGTCCAGCTTGCTGTTAAGGGAATGAAATTGGGCGCAAAAGATTTTATTGCGAAACCTTGGGATAATAAAGAATTGCTTTCAAGTATTAAAACGATTTTAGCATTAAATAAAAAACAAGCATCTCACGACGAGGTGAAGCGACCAACTAATTTCGAACATATCATAGGAGAAGACCCCGCATTTAAAGAGGTACTTCAAGTGGCTCAAAGAGTTGCTAAAACGGATGCTAGTGTTTTGATTACAGGAGAAAGTGGAACAGGCAAAGAACTTATTGCTGAAGCGATTCACTCTGGCTCTCTTAGAGCTGAATACCCATTTGTGAAAGTAAATCTTGGTGGTATATCTTCCACTCTATTTGAAAGCGAAATGTTTGGACATAAAAAAGGGGCATTTACAGATGCCTATAATGACAGAAAAGGTCGCTTTGAAATGGCAGATACAGGAACAATATTTCTAGATGAAATAGGCGATTTAGAACCCAATAGTCAAGTGAAGTTATTAAGAGTATTGCAAGAAAAAACATTTGAGGTATTGGGCAGTAGTGAAACGAAACGAGTGAATATTCGAGTCCTGAGTGCAACACATAAGGAATTGGAAAAAATGGTAGTAAGTAATAAATTCCGAGAGGATTTATATTATAGAATTAATTTAATAAAAATTAAAATTCCTCCCCTTCGGGAAAGAAGAAGTGATATTCCTTTACTGGTTCGATTTTTTATTAATAACCTAAAAAAAGCCTATGAATTGCCAGACCTAAAAATTAGCCTAGAAGCACTAGATTGGCTTAAACAGCAGGCTTTTCCTGGTAATATCCGACAATTGCAAAATTTGGTAGAAAGAGCAGTATTGATTACACCGTCAAATAAATTAGAAACTAAGGATTTTAAACAGCATTATAGAAATAACCTTAACTTAGCAGCAGAGGTTGCCTTACCCAAAGTAGGGGCTATCTCCCTCGAAGAGATGGAAGTGAAGATGATTAAAAAGGCAATGGTGTATTACAATAATAAAATTAGTGCTGTTGCTAAATCACTAGGGATTACTCGTAGTGCTTTATACCGAAGACTAGCCAAATTTAATATTCCTTATGACGATTAAAATTCGATATTTCATATTTATCATTATTATCCATCTTGTCATTATTGTATTATCCTTTAAACTCCTAAAGGAACAAAAACTATACTTTTTTTTAATAGAAATAGGAGTAATTATTTCCTTGTTTTTTGCATATCGAATTTATAAAAGTTTTATAGAACCACTCCAATTTTTAGCGGCTGGTGCGGATGCTATCTTAGATAAAGATTTTAGTATTAATTATGTGAAAACAGGATCAAAAGAAATGGACAAGCTAGTGGATGTTTTTAATAATATGATTAAAAATATTCGTAAAGAAAGAGTTCAAGTCGAAGAACAACATTATTTTCTACAGAATTTAATTAATGCCTCACCTTCAGGAATTATCATTCTGGATTATGATGAGAAAATTACAGATATGAACCCTAAGGCAATGTCTATGCTTGATATAAAAGAAAATTGGCAACAAAAGGATATTCAAACATTGAGCCATCCCTTATTAAAGGATATTTCAAGCATAGAAATAGGAGCATATAAAGTAGTTTCCTTACAAGGAGTAGAACAATTCAAAATAGAAGTTTCTCATTTTATACACCGAGGATTCAAACGCAAATTTATTCTAATACAAGAACTCTCAAGAGAAATACTAGCTGCCGAAAAAAGAGCTTATGGTAAAGTCATTAGAATGATGGCACACGAAGTCAATAATTCTATAGGAGCAATTAATTCGATTTTAAATTCGAGTATAGAATATTTAGAAGAAGATGAAAACCAAGATCAAAGCATTAAAGATGCTTTACAAATAGCTGTTGATCGAAACTATAACCTCAATCAATTTATGCGTAATTTTGCTTCTGTTATTCGCCTTCCCCAACCGCATTTAGAGCGTGTAGATATAGTATCAATTGTAAAAAAAGTAGCGGACTTAATGCAGCATCAAGCATCGGAAAGAAATATCAAATTTACGTTTGACTTCCCTAATAAAATCATTTGGTGTCAGCTGGATACTCAACAGATCGAACAAGCGTTAGTCAATATCATTAAAAATGCTCTGGAATCTATTATACAAGAAGGACAAATTCACTTCCAGATTACTGAAAACCCTCTATGTCTTAAAATTTCAGACGATGGAGAAGGAATAAATAAGGAAGCTGTTGAGAAATTGTTCACGCCTTTTTTTAGCACGAAACCTACAGGACAAGGAGTAGGCCTTACCTTGATTAGAGAAATTTTATTAAACCATAATGCCCAATTTTCCCTAAAAAATAATATTAATAAAGGAGCTACATTTGAAATTAAATATTGAAGAAGTTGTTTAATAATTTCAGTAGCCCATATTTTAAATAAATAAAAAATATAGCTATATTTTTTATTTATTTAAATAAGATTTAGAATTATTTATTAATTTTAGAATATCTTAACTTATTAACCTTAAGTGGCTGTCAATTTTGATTACCAAAACTATAAAACTCAAAAATATAGATGTTTGAGTTTATTTAAAAGTAACGCTTTTAGCCCAAGTGTTAAATCTGAATATGCTGTTAATTACTTTTTATGTATTAAAACATTTGGTTATTCATTCCTGATAGTCATAAATCTTAAATTATGACTCTTATGAAAAAAACATTACTTTGTTTGCTTACCCTTTGTTTTTCCTCTTTATTATTTGGGCAGGATTTTAGAAAGCAAAAAATCCAAGACTTTGTTAATGAAACTGGAGCTGATATTTCTGTGCAAAAAACTGCAGAAACGCCTAGATTTATTAGATTTAAAAGAGGAAAAACTTTAAAGTTATCTGGTAATTCTTTACTACAAAAAACAAATTCATTTTTACAAAAGTATGGTGATATATATGGAATAAAGGATTTAGAAAATGAATTAATTTATGATACAGAAAGTACAGATAATATTGGTACAATCCATTTGACTAAAATTCAACATTACAATAACATTCCTGTTTATGATGGAGTATTAAACTTCCACTTTAATCCTGAACGAGAGCTTACAGGAGTTAATGGGAATTTTTTTCCTGAAATTAAGTTGAATACAAATCCCAGCGTAGGGAAAGATAAAGCCGCATATATTGCACTTCAAGAAATTACAAGACAAACAGGAGGAACACACCAAGCGCCATTATATGTACAAAAAAATAACCTACTTATTTTTAATCCAGGGTTAGCGAAAGGAGAAGTTGGAACATATCGTTTAGTATATGAAATAGAGGTGCGTAATGATTTGGATGTAAGAGACTTCTTATTCGTAGATGCCCATGAGGGGAAAGTAATAGAACATTACCCTGGTATGTGTCATGCCTTGTTTCGTAGATTATATGAAAATAATACAGGTAATCAGATATGGCAAGAAGGAAATGCATTTCCAGGTACTTTAGATCAATGGCAGCAGAATGAAATAGAAACTGCAGGTCATTCTTATCATTTTTTCAATAATGCTTTTAGCTGGACGTCTTACGATAACGCTGATGCTGAGATGAGAACAATTAATAACGATCCTAATATATCTTGTCCGAATGCTAATTGGAATGGTTCAACAGCCAATTATTGCACAGGAACAGCGGCAGATGATGTAGTAGCCCATGAGTGGGGACATGCCTATACAGAATATACAAATGGTCTTATCTATTATGGTCAGTCTGGAGCCTTAAACGAATCATTATCAGATATATGGGGAGAAACTATTGATTTATTGAATGGATACGAAGATGCTGGAGAAGATAATAGTGTTCGTTCAGGAACTGGATGTAATGAATCGAATCGTTGGAAAATGGGAGAAGATGCTTCTGCTTTTGGGGGAGCAATAAGAGATATGTGGGTGCCTACTTGTAATGGAGATCCAGGTAAAGTAACAGATAGCCAATATCATTGTTTATCTTCGGATGCTTATGGCGTTCATATTAATTCGGGGATACCCAATCACTGCTATGCTTTGATGGTTGATGGAGGAACATATAATGGGCAAACAGTATCAGCACTAGGATTTACAAAAGCAGCTCATATTGTATTTAGAGCTCAAACAACATATTTAACCAAAACAAGTAATTTCGCCGTTTTCGCAGATGCCTTAAAGATGGCATGTGCTGATTTAGTAGGTGTTAACCTTGAAGGATTAAGTACAACAGGTACACCAGCAGGACCATCTGGAGAAATTATTACGACTGCTGATTGTCTGGAAGTAGAAAAGGCAATAATGGCTGTTCAGTTAGAGACAGAGCCAGGATGTGGATTTGCACCTCTCTTAGCTTCTGTTTCTCCAATTTGTGGAGGAGCTAGTACTTATGATAATATTTTTTCAGAAGATTGGGAGTCTGGTTTAGGAAGCTGGACTGTTTCGCAAGTACCAACTAACCCTGGAACTTGGACTTCAAGGGATTGGGCAATTAGTACGTCATTACCAGATGGAAGAGCAGGGCAAGGAATATTTGGTACAGATCCTGCAGTCGGTGATTGTTCTGCAGACCTTGAAAATGGAATTATTCGCTTACAAAGTCCGACTATCAGCATACCAGGAACAGCTATAGGACCTATTTTAATGACCTTTGATCATTATGTCTCTATGGAAGACGAATGGGATGGAGGAAATATTAAATATAGTAGGAATGGAGGTACTTGGACTTTATTACCAAGTAGTGCTTTTACTGCAAATCCTTATAACAAAAATCTAAATACTGCAGGAGCAGGAAATGATAATCCTCTAGCAGGTCAAGCATCATATACGGGAGCTGATGAAGGAGGAGTAACAGGAACTTGGGGACAAAGCCAAATTGATTTATCTTCAATCAGTGTTGTACCAGGAGATAATATACAGTTTAGATGGGAAGTAGGGTCAGATGGTTGTAATGGTTGGGATGGATGGTATTTAGACGACATCCTAATATATAGTTGTACCGCTCCTACAACTACTCCAGATGCAAATATCACAACAACGGCTACAACAGCTGAACAAGAAGGGACACATTGTGATGTGAGGAGCCTTACTTTTGAGATAACAATGGCAAATCCACCAACAGCTAATGCTAATGTAACATGGGCATTTTCAGGAACGGCCATCAATGGTGTAGACTATACAGTGGTAGGTGGAACTGCTCATACGTTTACGACAGCCAACTGGTCAACACCACATACTGTAACCTTAGATATTGAGAGAGATGGTATAGTGGAAGGTGATGAGACTATTGTTATTGATATTACAGGAGCATCAGGTGGTGGTTCAGCAGTTGGGACTTCTAATCAATTGGTATTTACATTAGTTAATGATGATTTTGCACCATCAACAGGAAGCTCAGGTAATTATACTGTAGGTGCAGGAGGTACTTCGACTGAAACCTTCTACTCTCCTTTCAGAGGCTTTTATGAAGATGAAAGAATGCAGTTGATATATCCAGCAGCAGAATTGACAGCAATGGGCGCAACTGCAGGAGATATAACAGCTATTGCTTTTAATATTGTTACAAAACAAAGTACTCAACCGTATAGTGGTTTTAATATTAATATGGGTACTACGACAGATGTAGCTTTTGGGGGGGCAACATATTATACTGGTTTAACGAATGTCTATACTTCTGCAGTAACCACAACCACAGGTTGGAATACTTTTACGTTAGATACTCCTTTTACATGGGATGGTATATCTAGTGTAATTGTTGAGGTTTGTTGGGATAATACTTCTTGGACAGATAGCGATATTGTTGCTTATGATGATGTAGGATATACTTCTGTTAGTTATAATAGAGCAGATGGAGCGACAGGATGTACACTTGGGACTAATTTTACGACAGGAAATAGAGCACAAACTAGATTTACGATTATTGGAGGCACAGAAATTCAAACTGTAACCAATACGGCTTCGGGGTATGCCGAACATGATCTAGGGCCTAATCAGACCGTTCATTTTTATGACCAAGTAACAGGTAATATAATGTTATCTATCCAAGAACTGTCGGGACATGATTATGGTTGTACTAGAGTAGAAGTAGATAGACAAGGAGTCGATGATACAGGCTGGATATTGGGTTATAATGTGACTAATAAAACATTTAAAGTGACTCCTGAAAATAATAATCCTTCAGGTTCTTATAGTATTACACTTTACTACGAAGCCTCAGAAATTCCTGTGTTCTTACCGAGCATAACATCTATGGTTAAGGGAGCTATTGAAATAAACAATGGAACAAATAATGCTTCCAACTCTTTTGCTGAAGCTGATGGTCAAGCTACATTTGGGAGTGACTATCAATTTACAGCAACCTTTAATTCTGGATTTTCAGGCTTTGCACTATCTGATGCTCCCCCTATCCCGTTTCCTGTAGAGTTATTAAGTTTTACAGCAACTCCTGAAGAGCGTTCTGTTCAATTAGATTGGGTAACAGTTTCTGAAACTGATAATAAAGGTTTTGAAGTAGAGCGTTCATTATTGCCAAATAGTGGTTTTAGACAAATCGGATTTGTAGAAGGTAATGGTACAAGTGCTGATAGAAGTGAGTATCAATTTGTTGATGGTGATGTAAGTACTGGTGTGACTTATTATTACCGATTGAAGCAAGTTGATTTTGACGGTGGTTTTGAGTATACAAGTATTATATCTGCAAAATTAACTGGTAGAGGTTTAGATATTACATTAATGCCTAATCCAGCTAAAGATTTTGTTGAAATTCTAGTGCACAATGCTGAAGGTAGAGATGTTGAAATCAATGTATTCAATACTCAAGGTCAACTGGTTATTAATAGAATTGTTAATATAAATGAGAATAATACAATAAATATTAATACGAGCAATTTACCTAAAGGTATATATATGTTAGAGGTCGATACTAGAATTGGACAATTGATCAAGAAACTAGTTATCGAGTAGTAGACTAAAAAACTACGGATTATTTTTTATAAAGTAGACCGTATATAATATACAATATTCCCATATTGGACACACTCAATATGGGAATTTGTGTATATACCCTTCTTTTAATATAATATGAATATTTTGTTTAACCTTTAATAAGGTATTAATAGCCATATTCTAAATAATCTCATCGAACATTATAATACCTTTGGTAAAGTCCCTAAAATTTTGGATTTTTATGACCCTTTTATGGAATGTAGCTTAATCAAATGAATGACCTGATACAACTAAAACAACTTTTATCAATACCCAAGGACATTGTCATTACATCTCATCGGAACCCTGATGGTGATGCTATTGGCTCTTCACTAGCTCTTTATCATTATCTAAATAAAGGGGGGCATACAGTACATGTTATTTTTCCATCAGAATATCCAGATTTTGTAGCATGGTTACCTGATGCAGCTAAGATCCTTATCCATGATATAGAACCAGAAGATTCAGAACGATTTTTAAAAAGAGCAGATATAATCTTTTGCTTGGATTATAATTCTTTAGAGCGAATTGATAAAATGGGAGAAGTGATTATGTCTTTAAATACAACGACAGTCTTGATCGACCATCATTTATACCCAGATGCTTTTGCTGATTTTTCTTTATCGGATACAACCGCTAGTTCTACTTGTGAACTAGTCTATGATTTTATTGAATTATTGAATGACAAAGAACTTATAGATTTAAAAATTAGCCAGTGTTTATACACCGGTATTTTAACGGATACAGGATCTTTTAAATATAGTACAAGCCCTAAACTATTTAGGATAGTAGCACATTTATGCGAATTAGGAATTGACAATAATATTATACAAGATCTTATTTTCAATAGTATGGAAGAGAAAGGGCTGCGACTATTAGGACATTGTCTTATAAATAGAATGGAAATATTAGAAGAACATCAAACAGGCATTATAAGTTTATCTAGAGAAGATTATGAAGCATTTGACATTCAACGAGGAGATACAGAAGGTATTGTGAATTATCTCTTAAAGCTTAAAAATGTAAAAGTAGCAGCATTAATTACAGAACAACCTAAGATTATCAAACTTTCACTTCGTTCCAAAGGAGACTATTCTGTACAGGCAATTGCTACGAAATACTTCAATGGTGGTGGTCATAAGAACGCTTCAGGCGGAGCTGTTTATGGAACGTTACAAGGAACCGTGCAGAAGTTTAAAAATATCCTTCCCGAATACCAGCATCAACTATAATTTTCATAATATGGGACTACAAAAAAATCATTCATATTTATTTTTATTACTCTTATGTTTAATTTTTGCTCAGTGTAAACCTGAGAAAGGCGCATCAACTGTAGGTGAAGGAAAAACAAGTAAGATCAAAAATCTATTTTCATCGCTTTCAGATATTAAATTCCCCAAAGAATCAGATTATTTATGGGATAATGAAAATTTTGACAAGAGCGGTGCTGTGGTTGAAAAGGGGCGTAGTGGAAGTGATTTTAATTATGTATTACATACAAAGAAAATAGGAGAATATCCTAAAGTAGGAGATTGGGTAACATATCACGTTAATCAATACAGAAATGGTGAACTAATTTTTTCTTCTTACGATACGAAAAAACCATTTAAAATTGAATTAAAATCGAATGCTACTGTACCGAATCCTGTTATTGAGGCACTAGCATTTACAAAAATCGGAGATAGCATTAGTTATTTTATAGAAGTGAATCGCTTACCAAGAGTTCCCCAGGGATTTGATGTAAATGATATTATTCGTTTAGAACTCCGTAATCTTGATATTGTGCCTAGTGGACAGTTTAAAAATTATAAAGAAGAAGTTAAAAAAAGGGGCAAAGATATACATGAAGTTATTAGGACTGGTTTCATACCCTTAGCTTTAGATGAAATGCAATCAACTCCTAGTGGATTGAAGTATAATATTCTTCAAGAAGGAGAGGGAGAATTTATCAAAAAAGGAGATGATGTGGAGGTACATTTTATAGGGTTGTTAGAAGATGGAACAGTATTCAATGATACGTATAAAACAGGTAAATTTTTTCGATTTAAAAAAGGAAATAATCATGTAATAAATGGATGGGAAGAGGGCTTTTCTTTACTTAAGAAAGGAGCATTGGCTATTTTTTATGTACCATATAATTTGGCTTATGGGGAAGCAGGAGATGAAAGAGCAAACATCCCCGAAAAAGCAAACCTAATTTTTATTATAGAAACACTCTAAGTAAAAGGGATATAAAACAAGCCTATTGCTAAAATAAGTAACTTTTTAAAATGCAAAAAAGACACCAAGACAGGCGCTTATACTTCGAAGAACAGGCAATTACCACCAAGAAATATGTCATCCCTTATATAGAAAACCATTTACATATTGATGAAAATACGAAAGTCCTAGAAATAGGTTGTGGTGAAGGAGGTAATTTGAAACCATTTCTAGAAATGGGCTGTCCTTGTGTAGGAATTGATCTCAATCAAAAGCAAATTGAAAATGCAAGAACTTATTTTAAAGACTTAAATTTAGATCAAAATTTAGACCTGATTTATCAAGATATTTATGATACAAATCCAGAAACCCTAGGAGCATTTGATGTCATTATCATGCGGGATGTTATTGAACATATCCATAATCAAGAAAAATTCATGGGTTTTGTCAAACAATTTTTAAAACCTAAAGGCAAATTCTTTCTAGGCTTCCCCCCTTGGTATATGCCTTTTGGTGGGCATCAACAGATATGTAGAAGTAAATTCCTTTCCAAATTGCCTTATTTTCATTTGCTTCCATATTTTTTATACAAGAAAATATTAAAATTTTTTGGAGAGGGAGATAATATAATCAAAGAGTTATTAAATATTAAAGAAACAGGAATTAGTATTGAGCGATTTAATAGTGTCTTAAAACAACATAACTATCATATCAATCAAAGAGATTATTATTTTATTAATCCTAATTATGAAGTGAAATTTGGACTTACTCCAAGAAAAACACTTAGCATTATAGCCGCAATTCCCTTTCTAAGAAATTTTGTAACGACCTGTTGTTATTACGTCATTTCTGAATGTTCTTAATAAGATGGAACTTATTGAATTGCATCATATTTCTTTTCAAAAGAGAAAAATTCGACTTTTTATGAAAAGAGAGGATCTAATTCATCCGATCATCTCAGGTAATAAATGGAGGAAACTCAAGTATAATATCCTAAAAGCTCAAGAAGAAAAGCAAGATACGCTATTAACATTTGGAGGCTCTCATTCCAACCATATAGCTGCAGTAGCTGGGGCAGGGCAAAAGTATGGTTTTAAGACAATCGGTATTATTCGTGGAGAACGTATTGAGCCTTTAAACCCAACACTAACATATGCCTCTGAGCAAGGTATGCAACTTCATTTTGTTTCTAGGGCAATTTATCGAGAAAAAAAATCTAAGGCTTTTCTGCAAAGTCTAGTAGAACGGTACGAAAAATTTTACCTCATCCCTGAAGGAGGAAGCAATAGACTAGCAGTAAAGGGGTGTGCAGAAATCATAGCGGATCTTTATACAAACATAGATTTTCCGATTCAGTATATTTGCTCAAGTGTGGGGACAGGTGGTACATTAGCAGGCTTAATAACAGGATGTAAAAAAGGAGAGAAAATATTGGGCTTTTCAGCGTTGAAAGGTGGCTTCTTAAAAGAAGAAGTAGGACAGCTTCTAGAAAACAATATATCATATAATGATTGGGAGCTTATTGAAGACTACCACTTTGGAGGATATGCTAAATTTACAACTACTTTGATTGATTTTATTAATAATTTCAAAAAACAATTTAATATCCCACTTGACCCCATTTATACAGGCAAACTCTGCTATGGAATTTTTGACTTAATTGAAAAAGAATACTTCAAAAATGGAGCAAACATTATAGCTATTCATACAGGTGGCCTACAGGGCATTAAGGGGTTTAATAAACGCTTTTCTAATATTATTGATGTTTAGACTTATATTAACATCGCTAGCATAAATGTTAAAACAGTTGCTATAAAACCTATCATGAAAATATTATAAGATACAGTCAATAATCTATATTTTTTATCTAATACTTTTCCTAGATAATAAAGGTCTCTAGTCATATTACCATACATCAATTCACTATCTCGAAGCATTGCATCCACAGCTTCTTCATACGTTTCTAGTTCTAGGTTTACAAAGTTTCCAAAATAGATAATGTTCTTCTTTGCTTCTTCTGAGGGGGTTTCTTTAGAATTGAGTGAGGTGATTTTAGGACGAGCAGCCAAAACAGAAAATATCATAGATGTTAGACCCGTTATCATGAAAATAACAACAGGCATGACGATCATTGGACGATCAAAAGCAATATTGCCATAAGAGATAATTGTAATAACTACAGACATCATAATCGCATTGATACCTAGCATAATATTAGCTTTATTATCAGCTATGGCGCTCAAATTAATATGATTTCGATAATTGGTTCTAAAATACGTTTGAGTAGCACGTTCAGGTAGCTTCCGTTCAATACCTTCATATTTTCGAAGTCCCCCAGACTCTGCTATTCGATTTTCTTTCTTCTTTAAGAGATTAGCAACAACTTTTTCTTGTGCTAAAATATTTTTGGCAATAATAGGCTCAAACGTCATCTTGGCATAAGGTGTATAGAATTTCCGCTTAAAAAGTGATTGTTGTTGTAGTTGTTCCCATTCTAGTCGAGTTATATTTGTTTTACGAAGTAATTCCCATTCTAATTTTTCTAGAGGATTCAATTGTGCAAAATTAGTTGTCGCTTCATAAGCATGAACAGCATCGATAAGTAATTTTTGTTCTGCTTTGGAAGGCTCTATATCTGTTTTTACCAATTTTAAACAGCTTTCAGCTCTAAAGATATTGGTGGCTGGATATTTATGGAATTGTAAGAATTTTCGAAGCATTTCTATACTCCGCTCTCGTTGATTTCGATAATCTTTTAAATATCCTACATTATAAAACCATCCTGCTATTTGAGCAATTTCTTTTACTTCTTCGTCATAATTACTATCGGAGACACCAGCTATATCATTGATTAACTGAACAATTTCTACGGTATGTTGATAATTATGAAAAAGTAATCGAGTAGTATCCTGTTTATTAAACAGTTCTAAAACGTATTGTGCGGCTTTCTTTCGAATATCAAGTGCTATATTTTCCATTAAATGGGTGTTAAGTGTTGGTCAAATCGCTCTACTTCCGAATTTCAGTTATATATTCCACTAGGGATTTCAGCGATTCGGAAGGTAAGGCACATAGCCTTATTGGGTTTTCAACGCCTATTAATTCATATAAAATAAAGTTATCTAAATGTTTTCCATCAATAACCTTACCTAATAATTCAAAAGCAGGTTCTTTATCTACTTTTATAGACTCATTTTCATAAACAATCAATGCGTTGAGCAGAGCTTCTTTAATCATGATGATTTCAGCAGTTTTATTAGAAATCTTCTCCATTGATTCTTTATATCCAGCCTCATATTTCCAGAGTGCTATGACGGCACTATATGCCAGCCACACAGCATTTCCGTAGCGAATATCTACTTTATTTCTATTTTTTGCAAGTTTGTACTGAGGTATCATTGTCCAGTCTTTGTACGGTATCGATTGTTTGGATAGAATTTCTATCATTCTGTTTTTTAAGGAAACATCATTTCGATTTAAAAGATGAGCGGTTACAATTTGTTGTTTTGCACGCTCAAATTTCTTTTGTTTGAGTAAACTCTCGGCAGTTAATCTATAGATCTCAAAATCATAATCATTAATTTTTTTTGCCTTATCATACCATTTAAGGGCTTCTTTGTACTGTTTTTTATTATTATAAGATTCGCCTATTTTTAGCAATAATAGAATATCCTCAGGATATTCATTCATTGCTCTTTTGTAAAATTTTATGGCTTTTTTATACTTTTTTGATTTGAATTTACTGTCTCCTTTCTTTTTGTTTTTTATATATTCTTTATGCTTTGAAATGGGATATGGTTTCAATCCCATACCATTGGCATTCTGTACTAAAATCCCTCTTTCAATGGCTTGATTGGGAACAGTTTTGAAAGTGGTTTTGTCTAATTCATCAATTTGATAGGATAGTTTTGAGCGTTCCATTATAGAAACTATTTCTGAAGGGGTATGAAGACTTTGCCCGATTCCAATAAAACAATAGCTAATGCAAAGGAATAGTAAGGCAATTTGTTTTATGTACATAGTGATTGTTTTGTAACCGATTATATAGTGGTCTTCTACTTATGACTTAATATTGGGTGATAAGGACACACTCATTTATAAAAACACTCAATAAATATTAATAAACCAATTGAAAATATAAATTTTAAACGGGATAAAATGATGACAACGTATAAAGTGTGCTATTCTCTAAAATAAAGTTAAAGTTTAAACCTCCTACCTAATGGAAGAGATATTCAACCACTACAATACAGAATAAAAATATATAATCGTTTTATAAAAATCAGACCCACTATTTAGGGTTATAAGATAAGTGTATATGCTTACTTATTGTCTTTTTATATTTTCTATTTTGTTTAAGTTTTTATTCAATAGTTGAGCAAAATATTGTATCATTGAGACGGTTTTAAAAAAATCAGATGAGCATTACATTCAAAAATCAGCCTTTCATAAAAATAATCAATTACATCTTGTTAATTGGTTTATTGTGGAATAATATAGTGCCTCACCATTATTGTATGGTAATAGGCGAGATTATTGAATGTATTGATTTAGAAAAGGGTGATACTGAAAAAGAAAAGGAACAAGAAAAAGAGGATAAAATATACCATCCCTACAATTTTTATCGTAATATTCAGGATGGTCTAATCTCCAAGCCTTGGTTGTTTTATGCTTTAAACCCTTCTCATCACCCTGAAATTTTAACCCCACCTCCAGAAGTCTAACTCCCCATTCTAAATTGCTGATATTGACTATTCAATATCAAACGTTATGATATCAAACATACTTTAGTTCATTAAGAAGTTTAAAAACAATCAAAGCTGTTTGGTATGGATACTCTAATCTTATACGATTAGAGATTACATAAAACAATATGAAATAAAAGTTTACATCATTTTAGAGGTCAATAAACTTTTGACACTATTCAAATCTTTTATTATGTTTAAAAAATTAGGTTTCGACTTTTCTCATCTTAGAGGAGACGTACTCGGAGGGATTACTGCGGGTATCGTTGCGCTTCCTCTCGCATTAGCTTTCGGTTTGCAATCTGGCTTAGGAGCAGTAGCAGGTCTATATGGAGCGATTTTTATTAGTTTTTTTGCTGCACTATTTGGAGGTACTAATACACAAATATCAGGACCAACAGCACCGATGACGGCTGTAAGTATGGTTATCATTGCTGGAATAATTGCCAATAATGAAGGAGATATTGAACGAGCATTGCCTTTCATTTTAATGGTATTTTTATTATCGGGGTTATTCCAAATTGTTTTTGGCTTTTTAAAAATAGGACAATATATCCGCTATATTCCTTATCCAGTAGTTTCTGGATTTATGACGGGTATCGGGGTTATTATATTGATTACTCAAATTCTTCCGATGCTAGGATATTATCCGAAAGAAGACACAGAGTATATCTCGGAATATATTCCACAAGCAGAAGAAGTCATATTAGAAAAAATATTAAAAGAAGAAGCGGCAGAGGATATCTTAGTTTTAGAAGACTTTAAAGAAACAATTAAACGAGCAGGAGAAATTACAAAAGCCGATATTAATAAGGAGGCACAAGCCTTGGCTGGTAATAATGCTAGTGGTGTAATTGGCTCATTAAAAGTACTTGGTAGAGCCTTGCAGAATATCAATTTTATTGATCTAATATTAGGTTTAATCACCATTTTTATAATATTTGGATTTAAACGAATAACTAAAGCTGTACCAAGTACCTTAGTCGCCTTACTGGTGGTATCAGCAGCAGCGTATTTCTTTTTGCCTGAATATCGTACTATCGGCGAAATACCGAGTGGTTTACCCAAACCTAATCTCGAAGTGTTTACGAGTTTTAGCATTTCCCAAGTAGCACCATATATATTTGTAGCCCTTTCATTAGCGGCTTTAGGAGCGATTGATTCGTTGCTTACCTCAATTGTGGCAGATAATATGACTAAAACCAAGCATAATCCCAATCAAGAGCTGATTGGTCAAGGGATTGGTAATGCAATTGCTTCGGTATTTGGAGGTATTCCTGGTGCAGGAGCAACAATCCGAACAGTGATTAATATTGATTCTGGAGGAAAAACAAAGCTATCTGGAATGATCGCAGGAATTCTATTACTATTAATCTTGTTATCCTTAGGGCCATTAGCCTCTCAAATTCCAGCAGCCGTTTTAGCTGGAATCCTTGTTACGGTAGGTATAGGAGTAATGGATTATAAAGGACTAAGACATATCAAACAATTGCCTTTAAGTGAGGTTTTTGTAATGTTATTGGTACTTGTACTAACTGTCTTTGTTGGCTTGATTGAAGCAGTAGCAATCGGTTTGATTTTATCATCCATCTTATTTATGAAAAAGATTTCTGATGTTGTTGATGATCGTACAAAGACTGCACCATTGGAAGAGTTTTCGAGAGAAATTCCTTGGATGGATGAAGAAGTGGTGACAAAGTCTTACCGAGATAGAGTATACATTAAACACCTTGATGGCCCTTTATTTTTCGGTTTTGCATCACGTTTTCAAGATATGATAAAGGCATTGCCTAATCTTGAAGTAGTAATTATACGTTTGGATAAAGTACCTTATGTCGATCAGTCAGGATTATATGCGATGGAAGATGCTATATTAGATTTACATGAACAAGACATCAAAGTAGTATTTACAGATGTTCAGGGACAACCCCGTGATATGTTCGAGACATTCAATTTGATTCCAGGACTTGTTCCAGAAGAGCACTGCTTTGAAGATTTTGCTTCTTGTGCAAAATGGTTAGAAAACTATTTAAAAGAAGAGGCACAAGCTGGCTAATAAGCTGAATTCAAGTGAATTCCTATTAATAGAAAGCAATATAACGAAGCGTCATCTCATATTAATGTGGGGTGACGCTGTTTTTTAGAAAATATTAAATGACTGTTTTATGCTTATAAAAACCGTAATTAATAATATTTTATGAGCATATTATTGTGAAAAAGTAATTAAATTATGTGTGGTATTTTGGGAATAGCAAGCTCAAAGAATAAAGAAAAATTTCAAGAACAACTTAATAAAATTGAGCATAGAGGCCCCGACGATAAAGGGGTTTATTATTCTGAATTTCTAACTTTAGGGCATCAGCGATTGTCAATTTTAGACTTATCATTAAATGGGCACCAGCCCATGATTTCGAAAGATAAAAGATATGTGATTGTATTTAATGGAGAAATATACAATCATGAAGTATTACGAAAGCCATTGGAAAAAAAATATGAATTTAAATCTAATTCAGATACTGAGACAATACTCTATGGCTATATAGAATACAATGTTGAATTATTTAATAGGTTAAATGGAATTTTTGCATTTGCCATCTATGATACTCAAACAAAAGATCTACTTCTTGTTAGGGATCAATTTGGTGTCAAGCCATTATATTATTATAAAAGTGAAGAGCAATTTCTATTTAGTTCTGAATTAAAAGCTATTGTTGATGAAGTTGAGACGAATAAAGACATCAACTATAAAGCTTTAGTCAATTATATTAATTTTTTATGGTCTCCAGGAGAAGATACCCCATTAAAAGAATTTAAAAAACTATTGCCAGGGCATTATTTAAGAATTAATACAAAAGAATTAAAACAGTTTAAAATAAAAAAATATTATGAAATTCCATTTACGGGTAAATATGGGAAGAAAACAGAAAAAGAATGGATAGATGAACTGGATGATTTAATACAAAAAGCCGTCGAACGGCAGTTACTTTCTGATGTGCCGATTGGCTTTTTTCTTTCTGGAGGACTAGATTCCAGTTTAATCGTGGCAGTTGCAAATAAACTAAGACCCAATAATAACTTTAATTGTTATACCATAAAAACAGCGAATCAAGAAAACTTTGAAGGATTTGAAAATGACTTGACTTATGCTAGAAAAGTTGCTAGTCATTTAAATATTAATTTATGGGAAGTAGAATCAGAAATAGATATTGTTAGAGATTTTGATAAAATGATATGGCATTTAGATGAACCACAAGCAGATGCTGCACCACTTCATGTTCTCAATATTTGTAAATTAGCCAGACGTAATGGGGATATAGTATTGCTAGGCGGGACGGCTGGAGATGATTTATTTTCGGGATATCGAAGGCATCAAATATTACAATTTGAAGCAATTTTTAGTGTGATACCTCGTCCCATTGGAATCGTTATTAAAAAAATTATTCATAGTTTAAAAGGGAGTTCACCTACGCTTAGACGTATAAAGAAAATTTCAAGATCTCTGGATTTGTCTAGCTTAAATAGAATGGCATCTTATTATGAATGGATACCACTAAGCATTAATAAAAGCTTATTTGAAAAATCTATTCATTCAAAAATTATGGAGTATGATCCTAATTTATATTTAATTAATGCCCTAAATAATATCTCGGGTGAAAAAAACAAACTTAATCAGCTTCTGTACTGGGATATGAAATATTTTTTAGCGGATCATAATTTGAATTATATGGACAAGCTAAGTATGGCTGTTGGGGTAGAAGTAAGAGTGCCTTTCTTAGACAAAGAGTTAGTGGAGTATAGTACTAAAATACCGCCAACATTAAAATTAAAAGGAAAAACAACAAAGTATATTTTAAAAAAAGTAGCAGAGCGATATTTACCACATGATGTTATCTATCGTCCCAAATCAGGTTTTGCTGCTCCCATAAGAGAATGGGTGAAAAAAGATATGGATACCTTAATCCAAACGAAATTGTCACAGACATCATTAGAAGCATTTAAAATATTTGATTATAAAAAAGTAAAAGAACTTATAGAAAATAATAAAAAAGACAAAATAGATGCGGCCTATACAATTTGGAGTATTCTTGCAATAGAATCGTGGTTTAAACAGTTTGTAAGTAACAATTGAGCATATTTGTTATACTATTATTAAAAAAGCGAAATATAAACATGATATATATTCATACTTCGCTTTTTACAATATCTAATTAATTGTACTATTTTTCTAGTGCTTTTAGCATGGTAGCTCCAATGTGAGCAGGAGATTTTACTACATGGATACCACAAGCTGCCATGATCTTCATCTTGGCTTCAGCAGTATCTTCTGCACCTCCAATAATTGCCCCAGCATGTCCCATCGTTCTACCTTTAGGAGCAGTTTGACCTGCAATAAAACCAACAACAGGCTTTGTGCCATTTGCTTTGATCCATTCTGCGGCTTCAGCTTCCATACTTCCCCCAATTTCTCCAATCATTACTATTCCATCAGTATCAGGGTCTTCCATTAATAATTGAACCGCTTCTTTAGTGGTTGTTCCTACAATAGGATCTCCACCAATACCAATGCAAGTAGATTGTCCTAGCCCTGCTTTAGTTACTTGATCTACCGCTTCATAAGTTAATGTACCAGACCGAGAAACAATTCCAATGCGCCCAACTCTATGAATAAAACCAGGCATGATACCGACTTTAGCTTCTCCAGGAGTAATAATACCAGGACAATTAGGCCCAATTAATCGGCAATCTCTTTCTTCAAGGTAAGCCTTTACCTTTACCATATCCTGAACAGGAATTCCTTCTGTAATACAAATGATAACTTTGATACCAGCATCGGCTGCTTCCATCACAGCATCGGCCGCAAATGCAGGAGGCACAAATATAATTGAAGTATCTGCTCCCAGTTTGCTTACTGCTTCTGCTACAGTATTAAAAACAGGCTTATCTAAATGAGTCATTCCTCCTTTACCTGGAGTTACACCACCTACTACAGGTGTCCCATATTCAATCATTTGCCCAGCATGAAAACTTCCCTCTTTTCCAGTAAATCCTTGTACAATTATTTTGGAATCTTTATTGACTAAAACTGACATTTATTTTTATTTTAAAGATGTAAAACTTAAGTTGAGTTTTTATAAACAAAAGAAGATGATTTATTCATTTGTAATGACAAAAACATCTTCATCAGATTTTTTCATATAATAATGTTCACGAGCAAATTTTTCAATGGATTTATCATTCGTAAATAAATCATAACGATCTTGTTTTACTGCTTTAATCTTACCACGATAGTAAGTCTCTTTATCTTCTAGCTCGCTTAATGTTGATTGTAGTTTATATTGTGTTAATAAACCATGCTTGTCAAAAAAGATCAACCAGATGAAGAATAATGCCAAGACTATAAAGTATCTGCTATTAAAAGGAGCAGGTATTTGGTCAATAATTGGCTGGAAAGGATTTATACTTTTTGCCATAAAACAATAGACTATAATGAATTAATACCTTAGTAAGGTTGATCGTTCGTTTTAACTATCCGCACAAATATAAACATTCCTAAAGAGATTCACAGAAAAAAATCATATTCGCTGTAAAAAGTCTTTTGTTTTTAAAATATTTTGTTTAATTTTATTTTTAAATAAGAGTATTTTTTGTTTTAAAAATATTAAGATTGAAAAAGAGGACAGTAAATTATATTAATGGTCGTGGAGCTCAAATTAACCCTGCTAATCAATATCACAACCTGATATATGATGAAAAAATCATTAAAGCACAAGGGGCAAAAATCAGAACAGAATACATTGATATTGAAGCTAAAAGTATTATCAATAAAGTAGAAAGCCCTGATATTCCCTTTGGTTTTTCTATGAATCCTTATCAAGGATGTGAACATGGCTGTGTGTATTGCTATGCACGAAATACACATAATTTTTGGGGCTACAGCGCAGGTCTGGATTTTGAACAGAAAATATTAGTTAAAAAGCAAGCGCCTAAATTATTAGAAAAAATGCTTAGAAGTAAACGCTGGAAAGCTGTCCCCATAATGTTTTCGGGTAATACAGACTGTTATCAACCTGCTGAAAGAGAATACAAACTTACACAGAAGATGCTAGAAATTTTGTGGAAATATCGTCATCCTGTTAGTATAATTACCAAAAATAGTTTAATCCTAAGAGATATTGATATTTTAAAAAAAATGGCCGAAAAAAGATTGGTAAAAGTAGCAATTTCAATAACCTCATTATACGAAAAGTTACAACAACAATTAGAACCTCGCACGGCTTCAGTATTACGAAGATTGAAAACAGTAGAATTGCTTTCGGCAAATGGTATTCCTACTTCGGTAATGATGGCGCCTATTATTCCAGGCTTGAATGATCATGAGATTTTGGAAATGGCAAAAGTAGTGGCAGAAAAAGGTGCTAGAGATATGTATCATACTATCGTACGATTGAATGGAGATGTTGCTACTATTTTTGAGGACTGGCTAAGAAAAAATTTTCCTGATAGAGCAGATAAAGTTTTAAATAAAATTAAATCTTGTCATGGAGGAACACTAGGAGACAATCGTTATGGAAAACGCATGAGCGGGGAAGGGAAGATTGCTGAAATCATTAGTGCGCAAATCAAGTTAGCTCGAAAAAAATATTTTGCTGATAAAAAAACAATTGCGTACAATTTAGAATTATACGAAAAAGTTAAAAACCCTCAGTTGAGTTTATTTTAATTCTATTAAATCCATAAGAAGAATTATCTAATTGAGCATTCTATTTTTAAACAGCTTCATTTATTAACATCCAAAAATATAAAAAATATGAACTTAAATACCCTCAATGTAGATGAACAACATCCCTTATTGCCTAGTGGATCTTGGGATGGATTTTATGTTTATAAAAAAAATAACAACAAACATAAAATGGTCTTTCTGTTAAAATTTAAAGATGGTAAGATATCTGGTAGTGGGAATGATGATGTTGGTGGATTCTCCTTTGTAGGAAGCTATAACTTAGAATCCATGAATTGTTATTTAACGAAACAATATACAACTCATAGTATCTTATATAAAGGCTATATAGATGAAAACGGCATCTGGGGGAAATGGAGTCATCCTTATGAACCCAACGCAGGCTTAAGTGAAGAAAAACATAATTTATTGATGTCTTTATTGGAACTCGATTTAACTGGAGGATTTCATTTTTGGCCTAGTAAGGGTGCATCCAATACAAATGCCGCCGAACAGGTGAAAGAAGTAAAGAAAAAGGTAAGAAAAATTGTGAAGTGAATAGACTACAAATTTTTTCTAA
>JAHDBJ010000063.1 GCA_020630435.1 Saprospiraceae bacterium | reverse complement strand
AGCAATTTGAAATTCTAAAAGTAGAAATGCAAACATTTGCTTTAAATCAAATCGTAATATTATTAAGAAAAAAATAATTCATGAACCAACAAATTTTTGTAGCAACAGTACATTGGGAAAGTGGTGCATGGATCAAAACTCAGGTTAGCCAATTAGCAAAACATTTACCTACTAAACCTCTTATTTATGCTTATTTAAATCGATTTGAAACTAAAGAGTACGAAAAATATTTTGACTATTTTTCAACAGAAGATATTAAAACGCACAATTATAAATTAAATGCTTTAGCAGATAAAATTATAACTACAGCAACTGATAATGATATAATAACTTTTATTGATGGAGATGCTTTTCCAGTTGACGACTTATCATACTATATAAATATTTTATCTAAAAAAACACCTTTAATTGCAGTTCAAAGGCTTGAGAATTTAGGAGATATTCAGCCACATCCTTGTTTTTGTATGACAACGGTGGGGTTCTGGAAATCAATAAATGCAAATTGGAATCCAGGGTATAAATGGCGCAATAGTGAAGGTAAATTAGTAACAGATGTTGGTGCAACAGTTCTGAAAAGATTAAAAATGTCTAAAACAGATTGGTTAAAATTAAATAGAACTAATAAAGTAGATTTGCATCCTCTGTGGTATGGTATCTATGACGATAGAATCTATCATCATGGAGCAGGCTTCAGAAACGCAGTTAGCAGGGTTGATCATATACTATTAAAGAAAAGACGTAAACATAATAAGAAATTCACATATCAATATATGCTGCGACGCAATAATGTTCATAAAGAAATTATTAGCCAAACTGCAATCGAAACTCCTCATTTGTTGAACTCTTTATTTTTAGAAGGAGATGAAATACTTTTGGAAGAAGTTAATGAAAAAATTAAAAATGAAATGAATAAGCAAAAAATGAAGAATTCAGAAAATAATTTGATGGAGAAAAAGTGGGGGAAACAACTAATAGTCAAACACACAAATTTTGGAAAAGCAAACTATTTAAAAGTATTAAGGAATATTCATAATAAATTTGATTTCAAGACCTACTTAGAAGTTGGTGTACGTTTTGGGGATTCATTAAAAGAAGCTAAAAATTATTGCATTGGAGTTGATCCTAATTTTAGAATCAAACATAACATAATGGAGCATAAAACTAAGTTGAGTTTGTTTCAAAAAGATAGTGATAGCTTTTTTAATGAGGATGCTAAAAATTGTTTTGCAGATAAAAAAATCGATATTGCTTTTTTGGATGGGCTTCATACTAGTGAACAATTATTTTTAGATTTTATAAATACCGAAAAATATTGTAAAAAGAATAGTATTATCATTTTACATGATGTACTTCCAAGAACCTTAGAAACTACTCAAAGAGTTAAACCAACTGAAATTAATATGTGGACTGGAGATGTATGGAAAATCATACCTTATCTTCTTAAGCATCGTAAAGATTTGAACTTTCTATTTATAGATGCTCCTCCTTCTGGGCTTTGTTTGATTACCAATCTGAATCCAGAAATAGACATATCTGACTCAGAAGTACTAAGGATGAAAGAAGAAGTGAAAAATATAGAAGCAGATATGGATTCAATAGTTGAATATTTAAAACAAGTAAAAATTGTTGATTCGCAAGAATTTATAAACACGATAACAAAAAAGAGAACGTTAGATTTTAACCATTTTACCAAAAGAAGTATAGAACTAGTACACTAAACATATTCGAAAGAATAAGCAAAATCATGAATTTTATCTTTATAGCTAAAAAATAATGTAATCCTCCTTTATAACTTGCTAATTAGTTCTCTTACTTTTAGTCCATTATTGCATTATACTATCCACAACTATGCTATTTAATTCATTTGAATATTTAATTTTCTTTCCGATAGTCTTTACCATATATTGGTATACTTTTAGAAGTGATTTGAAGGTTCAAAATTTATTTGTATTAGCAGCGAGTTTTTTCTTTTATGGATGGTGGGATTGGCGATTTTTATCTCTTATTATTTTAAGTTCTCTTTTAGATTTTAATTTGGGCTTACTCATAGATAAAAATGATAATGAGATAAAAAAACGACAATTTTTATGGATAAGCGTCTGTTTTAATTTGGGGATGCTTGGGGTTTTTAAATACTTTAACTTCTTTATAGATAATTTTATAAACATTTGTGCTGCTGCTGGTATTGGAGTTAATATTCCTTTGATCGAAATTCTATTACCCGTAGGCATTAGTTTTTATACCTTCCAAACACTTAGTTATACCATAGATGTTTATAATAAAAAAATGGCACCTTGTAGAGATTGGGTTGCTTTTTTTAGTTTTGTTAGCTTTTTTCCACAATTAGTTGCAGGTCCTATTGAAAGAGCAAAAGACCTTCTTCCTCAATTTGAGAAAAAACGAACATTTGATTATGCATTAGCTGTTGATGGTACAAGGCAAATACTTTGGGGCTTTTTTAAAAAAGTAGTAGTCGCTGATAATTGTGCTTATTTCGTTAATGAGATTTTTGCAAATTATGATTCTTATGGTAGTACTATATTAATTATTGGTGCTGTATTTTTTGCTTTTCAAATTTATGGCGATTTTTCAGGCTATTCTGATATCGCTATAGGTACGGCTAAATTATTAGGATTTTCTTTAAAACAAAACTTTGCCTTTCCTTATTTTTCAAGAGATATTGCTGAGTTTTGGAGGCGTTGGCACATATCTCTAAGCACTTGGTTTCGAGATTATCTATATATTCCTCTAGGAGGTAGCCGAGAAGGAAAAGAGAAAAGTATTCGGAATATATTTATTATATTTTTAGTAAGTGGTTTTTGGCATGGAGCAAATTGGACTTATATCATATGGGGTGGATTAAATGCACTTTATTTCATTCCTCAGTTTATCTCCAAGACAAACAGAAATAATATGGAGATAGTAGCTAAAGGACGATTAGTCCCAAATTTTAAAGAACTTGTTTCGATATTAGGCACTTTTATTTTAACGACTTTCGCTTGGATTTTTTTTAGAAGTAAAAACATATCAGAGGCACTTTCTTATGTAAGTCTTATCTTTACTAAACATAGTGGAGAAGCACTAAATTTAAAAGATAACATAAGTATGAGTCTTACTGCTTTTTTTATTGTAGTAATGCTTTTAATTGAATGGAAAAATAGACAGTATGAACATGGCTTGTACAGCATTTCAAATAATGTTTACATTCGGTGGGCTATTTATCTCGTATTGTCAATTTTTATAATAAAGTATTTCAATACAGTTACAAATTTTATATACTTTCAGTTTTGAAAAAATACATATTAAAAATAGTATGGTTTTTATTATTAGTTTTGATTTTTGTGATAGGTTTTTATCACTTAAATAATTATTTATTTGATAAAGTTCATCACAAATTCTTTACTTCAAGAGAAATTGATACAATAATTTTAGGAGATTCACACTTTATGCATTTAAGTGAAAACGCCATGGAAAATACTATTAATATGGCTCAAGCTGCGGATCCATATCCAGTTATGTATTTTAAGTTACAAGAAGCACTAAATTATACTAGTCCTAAGACAATTGTTCTCACTTACTCTTATAATAATATCGCTTACTTTTCTGATGTAAAGTATAATAACTTTTCAGAACTTGTTATAAATAGATTATATTCAATTGAGTCATTCTATAGTTTGTATTCTAGAAGTCAGAGAAAGAAAATAGCCCTTTCTATTTTTATGCGTAAATTATTTACACCTAATATTGATTTTTTAAATTATTTCCTATCGGATAAAAAAGTTGCTAGTCTTCCGTTTTATGAATACAAAGCATCTGGAGCTTTGAAAAAACCTAAACAGAAAGGTAAGTTAAATTTTGACAAATCTAAATTGAAGGAACGGGTTAATAGCCATTATAAATATAAAAAGTCAGAAAAGAAGTTGGGAGTTGTATCTATTTCTTACCTGAAAAAAATCATTGCATTATGTGAAGAAAACGATATTAAAGTAATGTTAGTAAATATGCCATTGCATTCGAGCTATAGAAATCACATTCCCAAGTTTTATAAGAATAAGTATAATGCATTAACGAAGAGTTTGACAACAGAACATTCGAATGTTATTTTTAAAGACTTTTCTGATTTTTTTGATGAAAGGAATGAATTTTTTTCTGACCCCGATCATGTTAATAAATGGGGAGCACTAATAATTTCAAAAAAGATAAAGTAATTAGGGATAAGAACAATTTTTTGCTTTTTCCAAAACAAAAAATTGTATAAATCCGAAATTATCAAGAGACAGATGGTTCCAATATTTGATCATCCATATCTATTGCTTCAATTTTCTTAAAGTCACCTCTTGAAAAGTATTTTTCAATCATACAATAAAGTAAAATGAAAAAATATCGACTACCCATTTCTTTGATCTTCAATTTAGAAACGCCATATTTTCTATTTGTCCAAGAATTTGGGACTACCGCATAACTATACCCTCTGATAATAGCCTTTAATGGAAGCTCTATAGTTAAGTTAAAGTGTGGAGACATAAAGGGTTTTAACCCTTCTATTGTTTCTTTTTTATACAATTTAAAAGCATTCGTTGTATCGTTATAGCGTATACCCATAAACAATCGTATAATAAAATTAGCTAGCCTATTTACTATCTTTTTAAGGAAAGGGTAGTCTACAATTTTTCCTCCAGTTATAAAGCGGCTACCAAATACGCAGTCATAATTACCCTCTAACATCGTGGCATAATACTTTACCAAATCATAAGGAGAATCAGACAAATCAGCCATCATAACTGCAACACAATCTCCTTTAAAATTTTCAAGACCTTTACGTACGGCATAGCCAAAGCCATTGGGACCAGTATTGGTGATATACCATAGGGTTGCGACTTCTTTTTTCAATTCTTCTAAAACCTTTACTGTTTCATCTTTAGAGTTATCATTGATGACTAGAATCTCATGATCGATTCGGATATTGTCCAATGCTTTTTTTATGGAGCGAATTGTTTCGGGCAGAGATTCTGCCTCATTATACGCTGGTATTACAATGCTGAGTTTCATATTATTTAAATTGATAGTCTGTTAATGTGATTTTAATTTCATCTTTCATCCAAATACTACTTTCCTTATTATGAAAAGAAAGCTTTGTAGTCTTTTTATTCTTTTTTCCTTTTGTATTAAAAAACGTAAAAGCATCATTAGTATCAATCGCTTTTTTATTAGCGAGAACACCACCTTTTAAAATTGGAATAATTGCTCTATGATGTGATTTCGAACCATCTTCATATTCAATGTTTGTTTCGATGAAGTTGGGTTCATAAAGTAGTCGTCTAAGCTTCCCTAAAAAGCTATATTCCATTTCAACAGTAATGTATTGTATATTTTTAGATGTTTTTATTATTATGTGTTCATCCCAAGTGCTAATATATTTATCTACAGTTTTTTTATTTTCATTTAAAGGGCTTGATCTCTTCTTTAAAAGTAAAAAACCATTTTCTTTTTTTATAATTTCGTAATGTTTTAGGAGTGTCAATTTGGTTTGAGCTTCATCCCAGAAAGGATGTCGCCTATCTATTGTCCCATGTTGATAGATAATAAATTCAGGAGCATCATTTGAAGCATATTTTATGGCATTTCGATTATCCAAATGCTTATCGTAAGCAGCATATGATTGAATAACAGGTCGAGGCAAGTAATTTAAATCATTATAGAATAATAAATCAATTCGACTCCAAACAATATCGACAGTTTTGTTTCCTATTAAGTCAATAAAATTTAGCGGTATATCTTCGGTGTAAAGCTGTAAAAATGAAGTTAAATTCTTTTTTAATTGCTTTTTGGAGTAGTTACTATTTTTTATTTTTCTGGAATATAATAACTTTAATCCATGATTTAATAAATTATGTTTATTTAAGTATTTAAATGCTGCTTCTGGTTTATCGTTTTTAACTAATTGTAATGCTTTTTTCCTTTTTATAATAGAGATATTTCTTTTTTGAATCAGCTGATCTTTTATTGTCTGATCATCTGAAAATAATCTAGAAATATCGCTAAAAGGAACATCCCAAGACCTAATTGTTTTATTAAAATTTGTTTTAGTAGCATAAAAACTCAAACATATTATGGGTATTAAAAGAATACTTAAAATTCGCTTGACATCTATATCTTTTACATAAAGTTGCAAGCAGAAAAAATAAAAAACAGAATAGTCTACAGCTACAAGTATCTTTCCCAATCCTCCTCTTACATGGGTTGACTTATAGAGAATATATAACCCAACAGCAATAAAGAAAAATTTCAGAAATTCCTCTTTTTCATAAGGGCGATAATATAAAAGAGTTAGCCCTGAGCAAGTAAAAGCTATAGCAATAATTATCGAATACCAATATATTGCGTTACGTGAGGCAGAAAACATAGCATCATTATAGGCATCAATAAAGTGCATTGAGTCAACTAAGTAATTAGGGATATCGACATTTAAGTACCAAGAAAAAGAAACTAATGCAATTAAATGACCAACTAGGAATGTTGCATAAAATGTTCGTCCTTCTTTATCGAAGAACTGATAAAAAAGATAGATGAATAATAAAGCGTTTAATATAATCGCTGTATTAAGTTTTATAAAAAAGGAATAAATAGCTACACCTGATGCAAATAAAAGTGCTAGCTTCTTTTTTTCTTTTAGATGTTGGAATATATTAAAATAAAAAATTAGTGCCAATAAATACACTCTTTGTTCAGATAAATTTCCGCACATTAGAATAATAATAAGGCATAAAATTATTATCTGATACTTTTTTTGTACTAATTCTAAAATATTGTGAAGCGTATAAGCAATGTTTGTTAATAAAAAAATATTAAATAAAAGTATACCGAATTTTGAAACGTATAAATGTAAGCCCGTTTGCAAATAGCCTAAAGGACCATAGGTAAAGGAAAAATCTTGACCAAAAATGAATCCTTCTTTGATCGCCATATTGAGCGCAAGTTTCCAAGCAGGATCAACACCTATATAATCAATGTCTAATTTTACTAAATTAGTAGGTAAAATAATGAATACCCCTACTATAAGTATCAGCCATTTTAGGTAAGGATAATTTTTAAACGAAAAAAGGGATTGGTCTCTATTCGTTTCCATCATCAAGTCTACTGTTTTCATAAATTATTTCATAAAAATCACCAAAGCCATGTTTTATTTTGGCTACCTCAATAAATCCATTTGAATTTAACAATTGTACTATATTATCTTGATTATTATTCACGTACATGTCATCGTGATGGCTTTCTAATTGGATGTATCGCACAGGATATTTCTTTTTGCCTATATCAAAAAGTCCTTTTAGGCAGTCATATTCATGTCCTTCCACATCAATCTTAATTACGTCGATAAAGATATCTCGATATTCTTCTAAAAAAGAATTGATTGTGGTTACTTGTACTTCATAAGAGCTTACAATAATTGTGTCTGTAGAAACACCGAGGACCCGAGCTTTTTTCTTTAAATATTCAGAGTCTTGATTTAACTTTTCGAAAGTCGATGTTTCATCCATCACATTCTGATTAAAGACTAAGGTTCCTTTTTTACTACTGACTCCTAAATTGTTTAATTTGACATTCGAATACATCTTATATTTATTTACTAATTGAGCAAATAAAGTAGTGTTAGGTTCGAAGCCATAAAGAGTAGCTTTCGGGTTTATATTCAAAAAGAAATCAATACTTTGTCCTTTATTTGTCCCTATATCTAAAATAGTCGGTTCCCCATCCTTTAGCTTTGGATAGTAAATTTTTTTTAACCGAGGGTAGAATATCAATTTTTCATTGATATCTATGATGCATTGTATAGCTCGTATTCGAAAACTCATAATCTATTAATCTTGATTAAAAACTATGCATTTATCAATCGCTTAGACATACTCGTATGAATCTGTTCCAAAATATCATTCAAATCATATTTCCAATTCCAATCTGGAAAATGATTTTTAAATTTTGAGACATCACTAATCCACCACATATGATCTCCGATTCTATTGGTTTCAGAATAGGTGTAGTTCATTTTATTTCCAGAAACTGTTTCACAAATAGCAATCGCTTCTTGCATAGAACAATTAGAGTGACGACCACCTCCAGCGTTATAAGCTTCACCTTGTCGAGGATTTTGATAAAAATGCCAAAACATATTGACCAAATCCCAGCTATGAATATTATCTCGTACTTGTTTTCCTTTGTATCCAAATACGGTATAATGATCTCCTATAATAGCACACTTCATCAAGTAAGCCAAGAAACCATGTAACTGTGTTCCAGAGTGATTGGGGCCAGTCAAACAACCTCCTCTAAATACGCCTGTATTCATCCCAAAATATTTACCATATTCTTGAACTAAAACATCGGCAGCCACTTTAGATGCTCCAAACAAAGAGTGCTTTGTATCATCAATGCTCATTGTTTCATCAATACCATTTTCATAATAAGCATGTGATTCAGCAACTTCCCAACGTGTTTCTAATTCTTCTAAAGGTAAGAAGTTGGGATTATCTCCATAGACTTTATTGGTAGACGTAAAAATAAATACAGCTTTTTCACAGTTTTGGCGAGTAGCCTCTAAAAGATTGAGTGTTCCATTTGCATTAACTGTAAAATCTAAAATAGGATCATTAGCAGCCCAGTCATGACTAGGTTGTGCAGCCGTATGAACGATTAATTTTATATCGTTTCCATATTCAGCAAATAAATTATTGACGGCTTCTTTATCTCGAATATCAATGTGGTAATGCTTGTAATTTGGAGTACTTTCTTCTATCCGTTTTCTGTTCCATTCAACAGAAGCTTCTTCTCCAAAAAATCGAGCTCTAAAATTATTGTCTATGCCAACAATGAGGTCAAATTTTTCAGAAAAAAAACTGACAGCTTCGCTTCCTATTAAGCCTGCTGATCCTGTTATAATTGCGATGTTCATGGTTGTTATTTTTTTAGAAATTGTAAATTAGTAGTTTAATATAAGATAGGTTTTAATGTATCTTCATTTTCTTTTATCCAAAGAAAAATATCTTCAATAATTTGTTTGGAACCAATCTTTGGCGACCAGCCCAATTCGTTGGTCACTTTAGTATTATCTGTGACATACATTCTGATATCGGCAGAACGTGTTTCTGGAACACTAGCAATAGGGATTTTATTTCCGATTACTTCTTCACAAAGTTGTGTTAATTCTAAAAGAGAAACACTAACCTCATTTCCACCACCAACATTGTACAATGCTCCATTGACTTTCTCCATATTATGCATTTGAAAATCAATCAAATCAAAAAGATCGTTGACATGAAGCATGTCTCTTACTTGCTTACCCGTACCTCCAAAACCAATGTAGTTCAAGCCTTTTTGCCAAAAATGGCGAGCTACCCAAAGTACAACAACACCTTGATCAACTTTACCCATTTGGAAAGGTCCTGTTATGACACCGCACCTGTTAATCACTGTCTTGAGTTTGAAGAATTGTTGATACTCTGCTATCAATAATTCAGATGCTAATTTGGATGCACCATATAGCGAACGATAGCCGTCTAGCGGAAAAGCTTCAGAAATTCCTGCTTCAGAAATTCCTGCAATATTTTGTTGGATATCAAACTTAAATCTAGTTTGAACTTCTGTATAGTTTAGAGCTTCTAAATGATTGATTGGATATACTCGACTAGTAGAAAGAAAAATAAATTCAGCACTTTTTTCTACAGCTAGATTTAGACAGTTAATGGTACCATTAAAATTGGTTTGTACTAAATAATCTAGAGAACCGTCCAAACCAGCCATTACTGAAGGTTCAGCACTGGCATCAATAATTAGATCAATATCTCCTAATGAAGAAAGGTCTCCTTTAACTCTAATATCTCCATGTACAAATTGTATTCCTTGGATTTTTAGTCGATTTATATTTAATTCACTACCACGTCTTTTCAAATTATCAAAGGCAATTATTTCGTAGCTTGGATATTTCGTTTTTAGTTGAATAGCTAGATTTGAACCCACAAATCCACAACCACCTGGAATAAGTATATTCTTCATTGTAATTATCTTTATATTTATATTGTCCCTTGTTGAATAAACATATATTGTTTCCTGAAAACTGTAATTGGGCAAAGTGAATGTTCAACAATGTACTAGTCGACATACATAGTTGTGTGTATGTAAAACTATATGACTATTAAAAACGGTGTTGGGAAGGGTTTTGGAATGGTTGTATAGACATAAAGATAGTATTTTTACTGTGAATAGTTGTACTAAAAATAAAATAAATACAACATATGAAATAATATTCATATGTTGTATTTATAAAAAATTAGAAATTAATCCTAAATTTTAATGCACCAATATCTTTCGAGTACCCATATCATCTACGGTGATGAAATAAACATTGGGTTCAAGCATACTGATGTCTAAATATTTCATGCCGC
>JAHDBJ010000006.1 GCA_020630435.1 Saprospiraceae bacterium | reverse complement strand
GTAAAAAGATAAAAGTTGCGCCAATATCGCTTAAAACAAATAAACATAAAAAAACTTCTGGATTTTTATATATTTTTTTAAAATCATCAATTTTTTCGGTCGCTACTAAGTTTTTAGTAACGAATTCTTCTAAAGAAGAAATATGAATTGACCACTTGGTTTTTTCATCATTAATAATTGGAATACCTACCTCAACTAATTGTTGATGTACTACAAAAATGGGATACTTAGAAACATTTTCGTTTAGAACAGCATCTGCTGCTTTACCAAGAACTTGTTTGTATGGTTTCAAGGTTTCTTCTAGTTGAAATAATTTTACTGTTTTATCGTCAGACATAAACTATTATTCCTTTTTTAAGTGTAATAATGCTATATTTTCAATATGATGGGTATGAGGAAACATATCTACAGGTTGTACTTTAATCAGTTCATATTTTTCCTGTAATAATTGAATATCTCTTGCTTGAGTTGCAGGATTACAACTGACATAAACAATTTTTGGAGCAGCCAACTTTAGTAAAATATCTACAGCCTTTGGGTGCATTCCTGCTCTAGGAGGATCAGTAATTACAATGTCAGGTTTTCCATGTTGATTCGCAAAATTTTCTGTTAATATATCTTTGACATCTCCAGCATAAAAAACAGTATTGTCTATCTCATTGAGGGTCTGATTAAATTTAGCATCCTCAATAGCTGCTGCAATTTCCTCTACTCCAACTACCTGCCTACAATATCTAGAGATATATAGCGCAATACTTCCTGTGCCTGTATACAAATCATATACATTTTCATGCCCCTCAAACCCTGCAAAATCAACAATTAGATCATATAGCCGTTTGGCTTGTTTAGTATTGGTTTGAAAAAAAGATTTCGGCCCAATTTTAAATCTTGTGTCACCTAATTTTTCTTCTATATAACCTTTTCCATAATAAGTTATAATCTCCAAGTCTAAAATAAAATCATTAACCTTTGGATTAATACAATAATGCAAAGAAGTAATTTTGGGAAATTGTTCTAATAATGAATCTAAGAATTTCTTGATTTTTCCCTTTTCTTCTTTTTTAAAGCTAAAAACCAACATGATTTCCCCTAGACTGCTAGTTCTTACGATTACATTTCGCATCATCCCTTCATGGGCATTAATATTGTAGAAGTCTAATCTTTGTTCTATAGAGATTGATTTAATCGCATTTCGAAGTACATTGGAAGGCTCTGGTTGTAAATGACATTCATTAACATTAACAATCTTGTCATATGCACCTGGAACATGAAACCCTAGTACGTCTTCTTTATTTGATATACCTGAATCTAACTCTTCTTTGGTTAACCAGCGTTTACAAGAAAACGAAAATTCTAGTTTATTTCGATAATATGTTATTTCTGGAGCAGGTAGAATTGGTAAAAATATATGAGGTGTGACTTTACCGATTCTTTTCAAAGCATTTCTAACAACTTCTTCTTTATGTTTTAGTTGAGCTTCATATTTTACATTTTGCCATTTACAACCTCCACAAACTCCAAAATGCTCGCAAAATGCTTCTACTCTATCTTCAGAATATTTATGAAAAACAACTGGCATACCGTGCATATAACCAGCTTTTTTTCTTTTAACTAAAACATCAACGACATCTCCAGGTATGACCTTTTCCACAAAGATGACAATTCCTTCTTCATTTCGTCCTACGGCTTTACCTTTGTCAGCAACGCCTGTTATTGCTATTTGTTCAAAAATTCTTGGTTTCTTCCTTCTTCCCATTATTATATAAAATAAAAAATTCACTACCATAAAGTCTAGACTTTATGGTAATGAATCTACAGTTTTTTTCAAATTCTAAAAAGTATTATACAATTGTTTTAATCGAGGATTTGTTTCTACTTTTTTAATACCATTAATGATAGTAGAGATACTTTGAATTAAAGTTGCTTTACCTTCAGCCGTTTTTAATTTTGTTCTTACATCATTCAGAGCCTTCGTAGCAGCGTAGCGTTTCCACCATGGAGTACCTGATTGGTCTATGGCCATTTTATTAAGAATCTCTATGCCTTTACCAATTGTACTGTCATCACCATTAGGGAGCAACTTGCTATAATTATCAAAAAATCCAAATAATTCAAATCCGTTCATTGTAGCAAGGTTATTTTCAAAAAATGGAAGATTGGCAGCATCACCACTTTCAGCATAGATGCCTGAAATTGTATTTAATATTCCGCCGTTTTTTTCTTTGTCCAATTTTTTAGCATAGTTAATTGCAGACGTTTTATCCAATTTACTCAGAGACTTTAATCCTGCAGATACAATAGGATAGGCCTCCTTAGGATTAATCGCATTTTTGGCAATACTTAAATAATCCTTCAAGCCCGTTTCTCCTAGTTTTTCTATAGCCGTAGCCCTTACCCTAGAATGCTTATCATTTTTCGCTAAGAGCGCAATGTTATCTAAGGTTTGAGTGTCATTAGTAGATACTTCATTTAACGCCAAACGTCTTATTGACCAGAATTTATCATTTAAGGCCGTTACAAATGTGGCTCTTGACTCAGCAGAACTTTTAGACTTTAGGGCATCCAATGCCTCTAGTCTATCTTCTAGTAAAGGTGCATTTTTATATTGGAAAATATTTGCTGCTTCATCTTGATTAACGTTTTTCTCCCAAAGCATAATTCTATCAGCATCTACATTTACCAATTTAGGTTTTTGATTAACTTTAAATGTAAAGACTTGTTTTCTTTGGTTAACGGTTATCTCCTCTCTTCTAGGTTTTTGTCCAGAAGATTCGTAAATATCGATAGCAAGTGGCATTATAAATATTGGTGGATTCTCATCAGGGTTTTGTATTTGCTCAATAGTTAGCACAACCTCTTTTTTAGTTTCATCGTATTGATGGCTAATATCTACTTTAGGATGCCCTTGATCAAAAAACCACTGATTAAAAAACCAATTTAAATCCATCCCCGTAATATCTTCAAATGCAATCCGTAAATCATGTGCTTCTACAGATGTAAATTGGTGTCGTTCCAGATAAAGTTTTAAACCTTCAAAGAAGGCCTTATCTCCTAGGAAATTTCTAAGCATATGCAGAATCGCACCACCTTTATTATAACTATGCGCATCAAACATTTCTTCTTTATCATTATATCCAAAATGAATTAAAGGGTGTTTTCCTCCCTGTAAAGAAGATTGAAGATAACCATTGACTTCGTTTACTCGATGGCGATCAGCTGTCTCTCTACCATATTTATGTTCTAACCATAAATATTCACTATAATTTGCAAAACCCTCATTCAGCGTTAGGTTTGACCAACTTTCACAAGTCACTAAATCTCCAAACCAATGGTGCATCATCTCGTGGGCAATAATCGTTTCATTATGATTATCAATTAATTCTCTTTTCGTTTTTTGAAAACTTTCTTGGAAGGTTACAGCTGTTGTATTCTCCATAGCTCCCGACACATAATCTCGAATAATAACTTGTGAGTATTTACTCCAAGGATAATCGACGCCTAAAAGGCTTGAAAAGAAGGTCAACATTTCAGGTGTATTTGAAAAAATATCTTTTGCATAAGGGCGATAATCAGGTTCTACCCAATATTCTAAAGGAATACTTTTCCATACATCTTCTACAACAGCAAAATCTCCAATTGCCATCATAAATAAATAGGGTGCGTGTGGCTTATCCATGATAAATCCATGACTTGTTGTACCATCACTATTTTTCGTCTCTCCTGTTTTTCGACCGTTTGAAAGTACCTTGTATTTACTATCTACTGTGATGTTCATTTCTTGCGTACAACGCTCGTTCGGTTTATCGATAGTCGGAAACCAAGCCGAGTTAGATTCTGTTTGTCCTTGAGTCCATATTTGTGTGGGTTTTCCAACCTCTTCTCCTAAAGGATTGATAAAAAAGAGTCCTTTATCTGAAGTGATAGCAGCACTACCTCCAGCCTTACGCTCATTTGGTTTAGCAGTATAATCAATAGTTAATCTATATTTTTCTCCTTTACGATATTCTTTGTTTAATTGAATTAAAATTTGTTCCCCATCATAATCATACTTTAGATCTCGTCCATTGAGTTTGATGGAATGAATATCAAAACCTTTTGCATCCAAACGTAATTTATTAGAAGCATAAAATAAAGGCGTCAACTCAAGTTCTGCTTTGCCTAAAAGATGTTGTTTGGCAAAGTTGAATTTTACATCTAGTTTTGTATGAAGTAAATCATGCGTTCTTCGATAGGTTTCATTATAGTTAGGGAGTGTATAAACCTTTTCTTCTATTTGGTCTTCAACTTCTTTTGGAGCTGTAACAACAATAGGTTCGAGGTTTCGCTCTTCTATAGGTTCGCCTTTGACCACTTTTTTAGTAGAAGAACAGCCCATCATTATGAAAATAAATGATAGTAAAGCAATAGATTTAATATTTTTTAAATTCATTATAACATATTTTTTACTTATATATTTAAAGGGTGTTAAATGATTTTGGCAAACTACCCTAAAATAAAAACGCACAAAATTAAGGATAAAATGTTTATAAGAGTGATTTATGTGTATAATACTATACAAAGCCCCTTATTTTATCGACTGGATGATCAGAGGGTTTATACTAAAAAATTGGAAAAAGTATGAATATTCTATTAATTGAACCCTTTTATACAGGAAGTCATCAGCGATGGGCTTTAGAGTTTCAAAAATTTAGTACACATAACGTCCATATATTATTTTTAAAAGGAAAATATTGGAAATGGCGAATGTATGGCGGTGCTGTACAGTTGGCAAATGATTTTAATCAAATGGAAAAGCAATTTGATTATATTCTAGTTTCTGATATGCTTGATTTAACAACCTTTCTAGCTTTAACAAGGAACAAAAGTACTAACATTCCTACAGGTGTTTATTTTCACGAAAATCAATTGACATATCCATGGTCTCCTAAGGATAAAGATGTAAAGCTAGAACGACATAATCAATATGCTTTTATTAATTATACAACGGCTTTAGCTGCGGATAAACTCTATTTTAATTCTCAATATCATCTTAGTTCTTTTATAGGAGCGTTACCTTCTTTTTTAAAGCAGTTTCCCGATAATCGAGGTTTAGAAAATGTGGATAAAGTGGCTAAGAAAAGCCAAGTATTACCACTAGGAATGAATCTACATAAATTCGATTTTTATAAAAAAGAAACGATTAATGACATCCCCATTATCCTTTGGAATCATCGATGGGAATACGATAAAAATCCGAAAGATTTTTTCGAAGCATTATTTAAATTAAATCAAGAAAATATAGATTTTCGATTGGTTGTATTTGGGGAGAAATATCAACGTAGCCCAGAAGTTTTTCAAGAAGCAGCTATATTATTATCCAATAAAATTTTGCATTGGGGTTATACCGATAATTTTAAAACTTATGCAGAATGGTTGTGGAAAGCGGACATCTTACCCGTAACGAGTAGACAAGATTTTTTTGGTGGTTCTGTCATAGAAGCTATGTATTGTCAATGTATCCCTATTTTGCCCAAGCGTTTAGCCTTTCCAGAGCATATTCCTCTGGAATACCATAAATATTTTTATTATAATGATACAAATGATTTTTATAATCGACTGAAAAATGCAATTTTGCAAGTAGAAACAAGAAACAAAATTTTAGCACAATCATTTATTCAGCATTACGATTGGAAAAATTTAATTAAACACTACGATAAGACTTTCCAGTTAGCAATTGTTGAAGCATAAAATCGGTATTATTGTTAATGAATTCTATTTTATATAAAAAGAAAAAAATTGCATACAAAGAATCGGGAAAAGGCACTCCTGTATTGTTTATTCATGGTTTTTGTGAAGATGCTCAGATGTGGAATAGTTTCGTTGAACCATTTGAGGGGTATAGAATTATTCAAATGGATTTATCAGGTTTTGGAGAATCTTTTCTTTTACAAGAACACAGCCTAGTCGCAATGGCATCCGCAGTTAAAGCGCTTTTAGATGCATTAAATATTCAAAAGTGTATTTTAATTGGTCATTCTATGGGCGGTTATGTGGGATTAGAATTTGCAGCTCAATACCAAGGACGACTATTAGGGTTAGGGCTTTTTCATTCTCATCCATATACCGATACAGAAGAGGTTAAAGAGCGAAGACTTAAAAGTATTAAATTTATACAAAGGAATGGACATATTCATTTTGTTAAACAGCTTGTGCCTAATTTATTTTCTGAAGAATACAATAATGAATTTATAAAAAACAGATTGATTTTTAGAGCTTCTAAACTAGCTCCAGAGTGCATTATTGCAGCGACTGAAGCAATGTTGAATCGCAATGATCATACACAAACATTAGAGGATATAGATTACCCTGTTTTACTTATTATTGGTAAAAAAGATTATGCTATCCCTTATGAATGGAGTGAAAAAATGATGCAATTGCCCAAAGTAGCACAAATCGAAATTTTACCGAAGGTAGGTCATATGGGAATGTTTGAAGCCAAAAGAGTTACCCAAAAGATGGTTAAAAACTTTTTGAAATTTGTCATCAACCATAATCGTTAAATGAATCCGCTATTACTAATACTTGCTATATTACCAGGTATTTTGGTGTGTGTTTATATTTATACCAGAGATGAACACGACAGAGAACCACATTCACACTTAGTCATTAGTTTTGCCTTAGGTGTGGCTGCGGCTTTTCCTGCAATGTATCTTGAGAAACTCGGTGTTGAAAGTGGGATAGAGGAATCAGAAAATGTATTTTGGACAATAGTATTTGCTTTTGTGGTAGTTGCTCTAGCAGAGGAATTAGTAAAGTTTCTTGCCTTAATGTTATATGCTTATCCTAGAAAAGCTTTTAATGAGCCAATGGATGGAATTGTATATGCGGTTATGATTGCTATGGGTTTTGCTACGTTTGAAAATATTCTTTATGCAGAATTATTTGGATTAGAAACGACGATTCTAAGGGCTTTTACAGCGGTGCCTGCTCATGCTTGCTTTGCAGTAGTGATGGGTTATTTTGTGGGATTAAGTAAGTTTGATCAATCAAATCGAATTTGGCTTATTTTTAAGGGGTTTTTGTTTGCAATTTTACTTCATGGAGCTTATGATTTTTTCTTGTTACAAGAAAACATTCCTGCCCTTACTTTAGTCTCAATCGTAATGTTAGTCATGAGTGTTGTGTATGGAAAAAAATTAATCCAACAGCATATAGAAAACTCTCCGTTTAAACAAAAGGAAATTCTTGCAGTTACACCAACTGTAAACACTACCGTTGAAACAGACGATAATATTATTACAACGGATGATATTTGGGAAAATATTTTAAAAGAAGATTTAAAAAATGATTCAGAAGAAGAATAGGCGGAACTTTTGAAGTATCTAACCAATTATACTTTTTAAAAAATGAAATTAAATGAACGATACTAAGAATAAGATTAAACGATATTTGGTGACAGCGGCATTGCCTTATGCAAATGGTCCTTTACATCTTGGACATTTTACAGGTAATTTTTTACCAGCTGATATCTATGTTCGATTTCTTCGCCTTGAAGGCAAAGAAGTTGTTTGGGTTTGTGGTTCGGATGAACATGGTGCAGCTATCACTATCCAAGCCAAAAAAGAGGGACTCCATCCTAAAGAAATTGTTGATAAGTATCATTTTGCAAATAAAGCTTCTTTTGAGCAATTAGGGTTATCTTTTGATATTTATCATCGAACAAGTCTTCCTATTCACCATGAGACAGCCCAAGATTTTTTTAAAACATTATACGATAAAGGAGGACAATTTGAAGAAAAAACGAATGAACAATATTATGATGAAGCATTTGATCAATTTCTAGCAGATCGATATATAAAAGGAGAATGTCCAAAATGTAACCATCCAGAAGCCTATGGTGATCAATGTGAAAATTGTGGCTCTGACCTTTCTCCTCTTGAACTTATCAATCCCGTTTCTACCCTAAGTGGTAAAAAACCTATTTTAAAAGAAACCACTCATTGGTATTTTAAATTAGATAAACACGCTGATTGGCTTAGAGTATGGCTCGAAAAAGGTGAACTAGATGGACAATTTCATCATGATCCAAAAAAATGGAAAAAACACGTACTGGGTCAATGTCTATCTTGGTTAGATGGCGGTTTATTTCCTAGAGCGATTACAAGAGATTTGGATTGGGGAGTAAAAGTGCCTTTACCACAAGCAGATGGCAAAGTGCTTTATGTGTGGTTTGATGCTCCAATCGGATATATTTCTGCGACCAAAGACTGGGCAAAAGAAAATGGTAAAGACTGGAAAGATTTTTGGCAAAGTGAAGAATGCGAGTTGGTTCATTTTCTAGGAAAGGATAATATAGTTTTTCACTGTATTATTTTCCCTTCTATGCTTAAGGCACATGGCGGTTATAACTTGCCCGTCAATGTTCCTGCAAATCAATTTTTAAATTTTGAGGGTAGAAAATTTTCTAAATCGAAAGGATGGGGTATTGGATTGACAGAATATCTGGAAACATTTGAGAACTTTCCGAATCACGTTGATGCCCTTCGTTATGCTTTGACTAGAGGGATGCCTGAAAACAAAGATAGTGACTTTAAATGGGATGAATTTGTGGACTGTCATGATAAAGAACTAGCAGATAATCTTGGGAATTTTGTAAATCGGGTTATTGTATTAACCAATAAGTACTTTGGGGGTAAAGTTCCTAGTATAGATGGTGATTTAAAGGGATTACTCCAGCCCGTTCAAAATCTTTTAAATAAGTTGACACAGGATATAAAAGATTTTAAATTTAAAAGTGCTATCCTACAATTAATGGAACTTTCGACTTATGGAAATACGTATTTGCAAGATGTTTCTCCTTGGAAAATTTATAAAACAGATCCTGAAAGTCCTGTCATAAAAGAATGTATGAGAGTTGCGCTTGAAATTGTAAATATTTTGGGTGTTGTTTCGCAACCGTTTATTCCATTTACATCCAATAAAATTCGGTCATTACTAAATCTAGAACCTGTTCAAAATGGAGGTTTACAAAAGCTGAACGAACAGTTATCGAAAGGAGGAGGATTAACAGATAATCTTCAGATAGGAACACCTGACTTGCTTTTTGCTAAAATCCATGATCGTAAGGATTCTAGTAGGTTGGAATTAATCGAAGCACAAAAAGCGAAACTTACCACTATTTTGGAAGCAGAAAAAGCAGAAGAACGAATGCCTGTAAAGGCGCAGACAAGTTTTGATGATTTTTGTAAAATGGACATTCGAACAGGAACAATTATCGAAGCAGAAAAAGTTAAAAAAGCAGATAAACTTTTAAAGTTAATCGTAGATATAGGGCTTGAAACCCGAACAGTCGTTTCGGGTATTGCCAAATTCCACAAGCCAGAAGATATTATCGGTCAGGAAGTCTTACTTTTAGCAAATCTAGCACCTAGGAAATTGCGTGGTATAGAATCACAAGGTATGATCCTGATGGCAGAAAATGAAAAAGGAGAATTGGCTTTTGTTAGTCCTCCTAAAGCTTTTGGAAATGGGTTTGAGGTAAGATAAGAAGAACGGGGTTTTGATGTTGATATTATCAACATCAAAACCCCGTTCTCTAAATGAATTTTTATCTTAGATAGGATACAAAATTAGGCTCAAGCATCGTCTTTAGTACAGAAAGTGCCAGAGTATTAGCATCGGGTTGGCTAAACCCTTTATCCATATAGAAATCCTCCAATTCAATCCAGAGTCGATGGTAAGATAACTTTAAAGGTTCAACGAATTTTGCATGAAAAGGATCTTCATCTGACCAATCGTTGACTGCTAGCCAAAAGACTTCATGCCATGCTTTCATTTCTTGCTTTTCATCATTTGAAGGTTTTTCAGGTAATATCAATAATTTATTTTGTTTAGCCTGAAGTTTTGCTTTAAGTTCAGAATGTTTTTCTGTTTCGATATTCAGATCTTTCGCTATTGTCATCAAAACTTGAGCATTGTCCCAATTAAGAAAACTTCCACAATTTTGTATTTTGAAATCGGCTTTAAATGAAGTAGCCATTTCCATTGGATGTTTGACAAATAACCAGCAAGGAACAGTCATATTTTTTTCCTCACCAAAAATATAACTCAAATGTTGTATCAATTGACTATAGTCTTTATAGGCATAAGTTGCTTTATAATCGAAGGGAGCTTTTTCTCCTTTAAAATCTTTAAACGCTAGGTCAATCGCTTCATTCATCAAATCATTGGTCTCTAGGTTATGATCTGCATCGGGATTAAAATTGACGTATGCAAGAAAAGCCTTTGCGATAGCTTCTTTTTTTGTTTTTAATTTTTCAGCGGCAGTTGTAGGATTAGAAGGAATGTTATTGATAATATTTTCTAAATCCGAAGCCTCTACATTTACTTCTTTTTGTATCGTTTTAGCTAAAGTTTTATATCGAGTATAGAAAAGATTCTCTACTTGAAAATCATTAATTCCCTTAGCTGTTTTATCATTATATATTCCGCTTGTTTTATCATTGAAATATTTTTGTTCCTTTAAAAATGCTTGTAATGCTCGTACAGAGTTTCTCTTATTCGTCCTAATCTGCTTTGGGGCTTTAAGCGTTAAAATATCACCATAATTCATAGGGATAGGCTTGTTTTTAGGCGTGAGTTGAATTAAATCTTCCCCTCCTTTATGAACGAGATCTTCTTCTTTAACAGATGTTAAAGGAATATCTTTTTTTGTATTACTACTATTTTCTGCTAGAACTGTAGTTGGACTTCCTTTGTCAAAAGCATTGATTTGGTGCAGGAGAACGGAGTTTATTTTCTTAGGGAAAGCGTCTTTAAACCCAAGTTTTCGTAATCGTTCGAGTTGAGCATCTGCTTCGGTTTGATTTTCGAAAAGGCCTATAGCGATTTTCACATAAGTATCTTTTAGATAGATATAAACGTCTCCAGCCGTTTGATAAGAATCCCAAGCAATTTCTTCTATACTATTTCTAGTCGCAAGTTGTATAACATAGATGTCCCTGCCTTTTTTAAAAAAACGTTCGTCTAATGTTGCTTCCGCAAACCCTGTCTCACGGACAAAATTAAGCACCTCTTCAGCTATTTTTTTATCTTCATAACCACCTAGAAAAATTCGACCGATTTCCCCCGAAACATTTTCAGAATAGACATAACCAAATTTTCGTAATTCCATAAAATCTTCCATACTTGCACCTGCAAATGTACCAACATTTATGGTATATGCTTTTTCACCATTGTTAAGGATGTTGGCGTGTGCTAGGTGTGTCGCTAAAGTGATCAACATTAAGGCAAAGACCTTTGATACATTAAGTATGATTTTATTCATAGCCTTCTTTTTATAGGGTTAATTAAAGATTGAGTCATCTATTAAAACGCAGTTTCAAAATGAATATTGGTAGGGTAGGATAATTATTTTAAAATAATTAAAAATAAATTAGTTCTTTTTAAAGGGGGCAACCATTTTAAATTCAGGGACATTAACTATAAATTCGTACTTATCTTCTTTTCGAATCATTTCATAATGTCCTCGCATTCGTCCGATTTCAGTAGTAAGAGGGCAACCCGATACATATTGATGCTGATCTCCAGGGTGAAGAACAGGTTGTTGACCGATTACACCATCGCCTTCAACTACACGTTCTATACCATTAGAATCAGCAATTTCCCACCGTCTACGCAATAACTGTACAATGTGCTTACTTTGGTTTTCGATTGTAATTCGATAAGCAAAGTAAAACTTCAATAATCGAGGTTTAGAATAGTGTGGATGATAAAAAGATTCTACACTTACTTTAATACCATTTGTTGTTAATGTTTCCATTTTATACTGTATTTATCATATCGTTTCAGTTAGGTATTTCTTTAGTAACAATTCAGCATTTTTTAAAGTTTCTTCTAGGACATCATTTAACAAAACGGCATCAAACGACTCTTCATATTCCAATTCTCTAGCTGCTCTGGTAATTCTTTTTCTAAGACTCTCCTCTGATTCTGTTTTGCGATTCCGCAGACGCTCGAAAAGAATTTCAGGAGATGGTGGTTTTACAAAAACAGCTAAGGAATTATCAGGATATTCTCGCTTAATATTCGTAGCACCTTTTACATCTATATCAAAGATGATGTTTTTTCCTAAAGAAAGCAACCGTTCGACTTCTGTTTTTAATGTTCCATAATATTGATTATCGTAAACTTCTTCCCATTCTACAAATTCTCCATTTTTCACCCTTTCTCTAAATTCTGCTGTGGATAAAAAATAATAATCTTTACCATGTGTTTCATGTTCTCTTTTGGGACGATTGGTAGCTGATACAGAAAAGGCTAACGAATCGAAAACTGTTAATAGATGCCTAACAATAGTTGTTTTGCCTGCCCCAGAAGGTGCTGTAAATATGATGAGTTTTCCTTGCATTATTGTTTTTAAATTTCCCTTAATATTTGAAAACAGACTCGTATTATATACGTATTTGTGAATTTATTTTAGAAAGTACAAAGGTAAGGAACTTTTTTATAGGAATTATTTTTACTAAATTAGTAACGTTATTTAAATACATTTTTATAAATTTGCGTCACTTTTGAAGAAAAGTGTAAAAAGAATTTAACTTTTAAAAACAAAAATGGCTCCGTAGCTCAGCTGGATACCTGCCTGCCAAGCGAGCTTGCCGAGCAGGCAGGGAGCAACTGACTTCTAATCAGTAGGTCGCAGGATTGATATGAAAGAAAAATATTACATTTACATTTTGAAAAGTCAAAACCATTATAGATTTTACGTTGGTATGACGAATGATATTAAAAGAAGACTCACTGAACATAATAACGGCAAAACAAAATCAACAAAGTTTTATAAACCATGGGATTTATTCTTATATGAAGAATACGAAAGTAGAGAAGAGGCAAGAAAAAGAGAAAAATATCTTAAATCTGGTTATGGTAAAACTTGGATAAAACAAAAATGGCTCCGTAGCTCAGCTGGATAGAGCAACTGACTTCTAATCAGTAGGTCGCAGGTTCGAATCCTGCCGGAGTCACCACCTTAAGACAAAAAGTCTTGTAAGTCATTTACTTACAAGGCTTTTTTAATTTATTTCCTTGGTTTTCGTCTTCTTTTGGGGATATTTTTAACATAAATCAGTTTAAATCGACCTTTATTGCTTTCACGTTGTTCGATTTCAAACTTCTGAGTAGATTTAATAAGCGGCGTCAATTTTTGGAAACCATAATTACGAGAATCAAAATTCGGTTGCTTCTTTTGGAGTAAATTTCCGACATCTCCTAAAAATGCCCAGCCATCTTCATCAGCCAAATCTGAAATCGTAGTTGCAATTAATTTGATAACTTTAGGGGTAATTTTATCAATATTATTTTTAGGATCGGGTTTACTTTCGGCCTTTGTTGTGGAAGTCTCTTCTTCGGGCTCAAACTTTAAAATTTCTAAATAAATAAATTTATCACAAGCAACGATAAACGGATTGGGTGTTTTCTTTTCCCCTATCCCAAATACAGTCATACCTGCTTCTCGCAATCGGATAGCAAGCCTTGTAAAATCACTATCGCTAGAGACCAAACAAAACCCATTGACTTTTCCTGAATATAAAATATCCATTGCATCGATAATCATTGCTGAGTCTGTGGCATTTTTGCCACGAGTATAACCATATTGCTGTACAGGCGTAATCGCATTTTTAAGGAGTACGGCTTTCCATTTTCCTAGAGCAGGTTTTGTCCAATCTCCGTAAATACGCTTAATCGTAGGATTGCCATATTTTGCTATTTCTTCCATCATCTCTTTAACGTAAGATGCGGGTATATTATCTCCATCAATTAACACTGCTAATTTTAAATCCATATTATTTTTAATTTCAAAGGGCGGAATTAAAACCGTCCGAATTTTCCTTTTTTAAATTTTCTATCTCCTTTGTCTATATCCTCTAACTGACAATTATAGTTTTTATACCCGTAGGAAATTGTTGCTAATCCAAAACCTACTAAACCAATTAAAATATATTTTTTACTAGAATTATTAGAAAGCGATAAAAAACTAATAACTATACCAATAATTAAAACAAGTCCTCCCATTAACATTTGCATGATACCTTCATTACGAACCTGTTTTACATGTTCTACTCCTACTAAAAGACCATCTACTTCATACAAAAGCATTTTTTGTTCATCGTCCGATAATTTTTGTTCTTCAATAAATTGACGAATATCAATATATTCTTTCCCATCTAAAACTAAATCTTGGCATTGGGATAAAATGGTGCTTAGTTCGCTTCTCATCGAAAATAATTTTACACTTAATGGGCTTCTAACCAATTCTCTCCAATATCCATTCCAACTAAAATTGGAACTTTAAGATTCGGTATCGCATTCTTCATTTTTTCTTCAATAATAGGCTTGATGATATCTAATTCATCTTTGTGCGCATCAAATACTAATTCATCATGAACTTGTAGGATCATTTTTGATTTGAATTTCTTTTCTTTAAAAATATTGTAAATATCAATCATTGCCAATTTTATCATATCAGCAGCAGTTCCTTGAATTGGTGTATTGATGGCATTTCGTTCTGCTTGACTTCTTAGCAAACCGTTTTTGGAATTAATATCTCTAAGTATTCTTCTACGCCCTAGCATGGTTTTAACATAACCATTTTCTCTGGCTTCATTTACAACCTCATCCATATAGGTTTTTAAGCCATTGTATTGTGCAAAATACTGTTCAATGAGTTCTTTAGCCTCAGCACGCTTTATATCTAATTGACGGGATAAATTGGTTGCTCCAGCACCATAAATAATACTAAAATTAACAGTCTTGGCGTTTCGTCTTTGGTCGGAGCTTACTTCATCAAATGGCACATTATAGACCCTAGCGGCGGTTGCTCTATGAATATCTTGTCCTGCTTGAAAGGCTTCAAGCATTGCAGTATCTCCACTCATTTCGGCGATTAGTCGAAGTTCAATTTGGGAATAATCGGCAGCCAGCAAAACATAATCCTTACCTCTAGGGACAAATGCTTTTCGAACTTCTCGTCCTTCAATTGTACGGATTGGAATATTTTGAAGATTTGGATTATTCGAGGATAAACGTCCAGTAGCGGCAAGGGCTTGATTAAAAGAGCTGTGAATTCTTCCTGTTTTAGGATTAATCATACGAGGTAAGGCGTCTACATAAGTAGATTTAAGTTTAGCGAGTCCTCTAAATTGTAAAATCTTACTTACAAAGGGGTAAGTTTGAGCCAATTCCGTCATTTTCGTTTCGTCTGTGGAATATTGTCCTGTCTTTGTTTTTCGCCAACGATAAGGTATTTCCATTTTATCAAATAAAACCTCCCCTACTTGTTTTGGAGAAGCAATATTGAATCGTACTCCTGCTTCATCATAAATGCTTTGCTCAATTTCTAAAATTCTTTTTTCTAGTACTTTAGAATAGTTATCCAAAAAATCTCTATCAACCTTTACGCCATTATATTCTAAATCTGCTAGAACATTGACCAATGGTTCTTCCATCTTTTGATATAATTCTTCTAGTTCTTCTGTTTTTAAATCCTTTTGTAAAACTTCTTTTAGTTGTAAGGTAATATCGGCATCCTCAGCAGCATATTGAGCAACTTTTTCTACGGATACATCACGCATGGAGAGTTGATTCTTTCCTTTTTTACCAATTAAAGATTCTATAGAAAGCGGCGCATAACTCAAATACGTTTCGGACAAATAATTCATATTATGCCGAAGCTCTGGTTCAAGCAAATAATGTGCTATCATGGTATCAAAATACTGTCCCTTGACTTCTATCTCATACCATTTTAAAATGATAATGTCATACTTAATATTCTGCCCTATTTTTTCGATTTTTTCATTTTCAAAAATAGCTTTGAACTCTTGAACAATAGTTTTAGCTTTCTCTTGGTCAGCAGGAATTGGTACATAATAGGCTTCATGCGGTTTTACAGAAAAAGAGATACCTACCAATTCAGCATTATTTGCATCAATTCCTGTTGTTTCTGTATCAAAACAAAAACTCGATTGACCTCCAAGTAAGGCAATCAGTTCAGCTCTTTTTTCAGTTGTATCTATGGTATGGTATTCATGTTCGACTTGTTCGATATTTTTATCTGCTATAGAATGTTTAGCTATTTTAGGAGGAGCTACTTTTTTACTCACTACAGGATTCCCAAATAAATCTTTTTGTGTAGCGGTAGGACTTGAACTTGTATTATCGCCTAGTATTTGTTTGGAAAGGCTTCTAAATTCTAACTCTTTAAAAATAGGGGCTAAGGCTTCTTTGTTGATTGGTTCTACCTTATATTGTTCAGCATTGAATTGAACAGGAACATTGATATCAATGGTCGCTAATTTTTTTGATAATAGACCCTGTTCTGCAAAAGTCTCTACTTTTTCTCGTTGCTTTCCTTTTAGTTGATCACTATTTTCAATAACGCCCTCTACACTACCAAATTGAGCTAGTAATTTTACCGCTGTTTTTGCTCCTACTCCTGGAATACCTGGAATATTATCCACACTATCTCCTTGTAACCCCAGTACATCTATTACTTGATCTACTCGTTCTATGCCCCATTTTTCTAGCACTTCAGGGATTCCTAGAATTTCAACAGCATTTCCAGAACGGGCGGGTTTATACATGAAAATCTTATCAGAAACCAGTTGAGCGTAATCTTTGTCAGGTGTCATCATATATACTGTAAAACCTTGTTTTTCGGCTTGTTTTGCGAGTGTTCCTATTACATCATCTGCTTCAAATCCTTCTTTAGTAACGATGGGGATATTAAAACCAGAAACAATTTTTTCTATATAAGGAAGGGCTGCTGTTATATCTTCGGGCTGTGCTTCTCTATTAGCCTTATATTCGGTAAATAGTTCATTTCTAAATGTTGGGCCATGTAAGTCAAAGGCTACTGCAATATGGGAAGGTGCTTGTTTTTGTAAAACTTCCCAAAGTACTCTTACAAAGCCTGTAATTGCGGAAGTATTAAATCCTTTAGAATTAATAAGTGGTCGGGATATGAAAGCATAATGCGCACGATAGACTAAGGCGTGACCATCAAGAAGAAAAAGGGTTTTATCTGCCATTTTATTTTAATTTTTGGCAAGATAAGGGTATTTAGTTTCCTAAAAAAACGCAATGATCAATGTCGGGTAACAATCGGAAAAATCATAAGCAATAGGTGAAACGAAAAAGTGACATTTGATCAAAGCGTTTTAAAATAAAGGTGTTTTATAATAGGTAAACTGATGTTTATTAAAAAGTATATCCTAGTGTTACAAATCTTAATCCTAGAAATCGAGTACGAATCATCATAGGTTAATTCATCTAATTCTAAATGTTTTTTCTTTTAATTTTCCATTAATTAGGTAAACCTACTTATCATAATATTGAAATATAAATACTAAATTATCGTTAGTACAACGCACAAGTTATTTGAGTTTTTAGAGAAAATGTCTTAATTTTTTGCTCTTAACACCTTAACAGTTATGTTTTTATATTTTAAAAATCTTAACACATCATAAAGTGCTATTTATCAATTATTTAAAATATAATTCAATTTTATTTTTTAAGCTATAAAATCCTTTTAACAATATTTTAATGGAGGAAAAAGAAAATCATAAAAGCAATTCAGGGCAAAAACCAATAATCAAGCGAAGGAATACTGTAAAGAAGCGATATGTCAAGGAGGAAATCATTAAAGGCATTCTTGAAGGAGATCGAGTATCCTTGGGTCAAGGAATTACATTGGTAGAAAGTAAAAAGGAAGCACATCAAAAAATAGCAGAAGATATAATTGATGCTTGTTTACCTCATGCCAATCAATCGATAAGAATAGGAATTACAGGAGTACCTGGTGTAGGAAAAAGTACTTTTATTGAATCAATGGGAGAATTAGTGATTGAAGCGGGTTTTAAATTGGGGGTATTAGCAATAGATCCTAGTAGCCAAGTTAGCAAAGGAAGTATTTTGGGGGATAAGACAAGAATGCAATATTTATCTACGAATAAAAATGCTTTTATTCGACCGTCCCCTGCTGGAGAATCTTTAGGAGGGGTGGCACGCAAAACGAGGGAAAGTATTATCCTGTGCGAAGCCGCAGGGCATGATGTCATATTTGTAGAAACAGTAGGTGTCGGACAATCGGAAGTGGCTGTTCATTCTATGGTAGATTTTTTCTTATTATTATTATTGCCCAATGCTGGCGATGAGTTACAAGGTATAAAAAGGGGCGTTGTTGAAATGGCTGATCTAGTAGTTGTAAATAAAGCGGATGGAGATAATTTGAAAGATGCTAGATTAGCCAAAGTAGCTTATAAAAATGCTTTGCATTTATTTCCTCCTAAAGAAAGTCAGTGGTTGCCTCAAGTATTAATGTGTTCGGCTCTAGCAAAACAGGGATTGGATGAAATTTGGCAATTGGTTATGGATTATAAAAGTTTCACAAAAAAAAATAACTTTTTTAATACTAAAAGAAATCAACAGGCTCAATATTGGTTACATGAGAGTATCCGAGCGCATTTACATAGGCTGTTTTATCAACATCCGACAGTTAAAGACTTTTTAAAATCAAAAGAAAAAGAAGTGATGGAAGGGAAACGGTCGCCGTTTAGGCTAGCAGAGGAGATGATAGAACAGTTTAAAAAACTGATGTAAAAACTTGTCATGCAAGATATCGTTTAGATATGCCAAATTGTCCTATTTCAACATATCTAAACGATAAAAAATCTTTAGAAAATTTCTGTGCCAGCAAAGTGGAAACTTCCTTCGATAGCGGCATTCTCATCTGAATCAGCTCCATGAACCGCATTTTCTCCGATACTCTTGGCATATAATGCTCTAATTGTACCTGGTGCGGCTTCAGCAGGGTTTGTTGCACCAATCAATTTTCTAAAATCTGCTACTGCATTTTCTTTTTCTAGGATTGCTGCTACGATAGGACCTGAAGACATAAATTCGACTAACTCCCCATAAAAAGGACGTTCTTTGTGTACAGCATAAAACTCTCCTGCTTTTTCAGCAGATAATTTTGTATATTTCATTGCTTTGATAGTGAATCCTGCTTCATTGATTTTTGCAAGAATAGCACCAATATGACCAGCTTTTACAGCATCTGGTTTGATCATTGTAAATGTTCTATTTGTAGCCATTGTTTATTTTTTATAAAAAAAATTATGAAAATTCGCATATAACTATGCGATGCTAAAAATCGCTGCAAAAGTATAAAATATCAACTAAAATAAAAACGATTTTGGGATTACTCTTAGGTTATTTATAGTGCTTTATGTACCTTTGTAGAAAGGAAATCAAAACCATTCATGAGTAATTTTGTTGTATCGGCTAGGAAGTATAGACCACAACGTTTTGAAGACGTTGTAGGACAAGAACACGTTTCTCAAACTTTAAAAAATGCCTTACAAACCGATCATTTAGCTCATGCTTTTTTGTTTTGCGGCCCTAGAGGTGTAGGAAAGACAACTTGTGCAAGAATTTTAGCAAAGATTATCAATTGCGAAAATAAAACGGATAATTTAGAGGCTTGTAATACTTGTTCTTCTTGCAAGTCGCTTAATGAAAATGCTTCTTTCAACATAACGGAGTTGGATGCTGCCTCAAATAATAGTGTCGATCATATTCGAGCCTTGGTGGAACAAGTTCGCTTTCAACCACAACAGGGAGCGTATAAAATTTATATCATTGATGAGGTGCATATGCTTTCGTCACAAGCATTCAATGCTTTTCTAAAAACATTGGAAGAGCCTCCTCCTTATGCAATTTTCATTTTAGCTACAACTGAAAAGCATAAGATTATTCCTACCATTTTATCACGGTGTCAGATATTCGATTTCAAACGGATACAGATTCCAGCGATGGTTGAACATTTGGAATGTATCTGTCAAGAAGAAGAAATTGAGGCAGAAAAAGACGCTTTACATATTATTGCACAAAAAGCGGATGGAGCATTAAGGGATGCTTTATCTATATTTGACAGAGTCGTCAGTTTCTCTGGAAAGAAGATTCATTATGAAGATGTAATTACAAATTTAAATGTACTTGATTACGATTACTTTTTTCAGGTTGTTGAAGCAATACTCCAGAGTGATGTTTCTAAGATGTTGTTGATTTTTGATGAAATTTTAAAAAATGGATTTGAAGAAGCTGTTTTTATCAATGGTTTAGCAGCACATTTAAGAAATCTATTAGTCTGCAAAGACATTTCTACTATTCCCTTATTAGAAGTAGGAGATAATCTACAAAAAAAGTATGCTACTCAGGCTAAGATTACACCTCATGCCTTACTTTTAACAGCTTTGAATCTAACAAATGAATGCGATATTCACTACAAAACAGCTCGTAATAAGCGACTACATGTAGAAATGACTATTATTAAAATGTGTTATATTAACCAAGCTTTAAAAAGTAATGAAAACACCATTAAGTTAGAGAAAAAAAAAACAATTGACGATAAAATAGAAGCAAATCCGAAGTCAGACAACGTGGCGCCCCCTCCTTCAATTCAAAAAAGTGAAGCTAAAAAAACGTCCAATGCAAAGGAATTAAAAGTTAGTTCTGGAAGTTTAGCAAAATCTAGTATTTTACTATCAAAATTAAAAGCGACGGATAAATTTGGAAGTGTTTCAATTGGTAGTTTATCGGATCTTGATCATCAAATTAAAAAGTCGGAGAAAAATACTCCCATTAAAAAAACGACGACTTTAGCAGAAATTCAGACAGCTTGGGATAATTATACAGAAACAAGAGAATCGAATTTTTCTAAAAATCTACTTAAAAATACAGCGTTAAGGCTGGATGGGCATGTAATTACTGCGATCGTAACGTCTAAGATGTCTGAGAGTGGTTTACGAGATGAGCGAGATTTAATGGCATATATTCGACAAGAGATAGGTATGCCCAAACTTATTCTACAGATAAAAGTAGATGAAAGTAAAGCTCCTAAGATAGACCCTGTAGCCAAACCACTTAGTAAAAAAGAAATTTACGAGCAAATGGTTCAGCAAAATCCATTGGTAGATAAATTACGTGTTACATTAGATTTAACAGGAGATAACCATTAAAAAAATCTTATTTGCATATAAACTTACACAAGCATATTATGATTGTGATACTTATTACAAAATAAGGCGTCACAAAAAAGAGTTAATTCCTAAATTTATTTTTATCTTTAGTTTTGGTGTTTCTAATTAGTATGCTTAATTTTATAGTTTAGGTTTGTATAAAACAGATTATAACATATCTTAAAAAACACTTTAGATACTTTTGATGTGTCAAATTATAGCTTCCTACTTTTCATTTGTTTGAATAACTCCGCATCAATCCAAGATTAAAAGTTGGAACTAATTTTTGATAATTCCTTAGAGAAATAGAATAATTGAGATGAAGATTCTTATTTGTGAAGATGAAGAAATAATGTTGACTGCATTAGAATTTCGATTACAACGACAAGGGTTTGAGGTAATCAAAGCAGAAGACGGTAAACAAGCAATTGAAAAGATTCAAACTGAATCGCCAGAGTTGGTGATAGCAGATGTTATGATGCCTTATGTGACAGGATTAGAGCTTATAGCCCATATTAGAAATAGTTTAAAAAGTTCTATGCCTGTTATTGTCATTTCAGCTTTAGAACAAGATGAGGTTGTTTTGGAAGCCTTCAAGATAGGAGCTACAGACTTTATAACGAAACCATTTCGCCCAAACGAATTAATTTTACGAATTCGTAAAATTTTTCAGGAAATGGAAAATTAATACAGGAAAGTTGTTTTTATACAACTTCAAAAAAGGTTAGTTTATTTATTAAACTCCTTAGCCGCCTTTTTTATACCTTCAAAGATTTCTGCACTTTCACCAATACGAAAGCGTTTTTTGTGGTATAGAATCTCTCCCTTTGTATCAAAAATAAATAATTGAGGAAGACCATTCAATCCTTTAGGCATTAGACGACTATATTCTTTATTAAAATCCCAATATACTTCAAAAGGGAATTGTGCGTTTTCGGTAATGTTAATGACTTCCCCAAAATTTTTCTCAAAATCTGTAGAAATCGCTACAAATCTAAAATCGACTTCATCTTTCCATTGTTCATAAGAATTTTGAATTTCTCGCAATTCAAATAAACAGGGAGAACAAGTAGATAACCAAAAACTAATAACTAATGGCTTATCTAAATCTTTGAATAAATTAGCGGAATTTACAATGAAACCATCCGTAGTTTGGAGTGGTATATCATAAGGAAAAACTTGATTTATTTTACGTTTATCTCTCCATTGTTTTGTATACTCTGCTACTGGAATTGCATTTTCATATATCTTATCTTCAGAGGAAGAGAGTTTACAGGAAAAAATTGTTACAAGGAAAATGAATAAAAATAAATATGTTTTCATGTACTAGTTTTTAGATCGAATGAACTCCAAAAAGCCCTTTATAGATTTATGTATAAAAATTGAGTTTTCAATATAATTTGCACAAAGGTATCTCTATTTTTTTTGATTCAATAATTCTAAGGCTTCTTGTGCTTCTTCAAATTGCGGATTAAATTGTATTGCTTGTTGAAAATCTGCTTTTGCAGCGTTGATTTTTCCCAGAGCTTGAGCTGAGAGTCCTCGGAAATAATAGGCTTCAATAAATTCAGGTTCGTTCATTATTGCAATATTAAATGCTTTATAAGCGTCCAAGTATTTTTTAGTTTCTAGTAATGCCAATCCTTTTTGAAAAAAAGCTTCTGTTTCCTGAGGTTGAAAACTATTCATTTTTTCGTATACTTCTATGGCTTTTTCAAATTGACTTTGCTCTTGGAAAAATTCTGCTTTGGCATATAAGAGATCAATATTTTTTGGGGAAACTTTTTCTGCTTGATTAAAAAAATTAAGTGCAGCTTCTGTATTTCCTCTTTTGCTTTCAATAATGGCTAAGTTGGCCAGCGCATCTGTATGTTTAGCATTATAACTAATCGCTTTAGAAAATGATTGAATAGCAGAATCAATTTGGTTTAATGCATTATAGTTCATCCCTTTAACATAGTATGCTTCAGGGTTCTTAATATTAATTTCTAATATCTTATCTGTGCTTCCTAGTGAAGCGTGATGTAATTCCTCTATATATTGAAATTCTGCCAATTTCAATAGTGAAGGAATATTGGAATGGTTAGAAATATATTTTTCTAATAAATTAATAGCTTCGCCTTTTTTTTCATTATCAAAATAAATATCACTCAACAGATGTACATGAATAATATTTGAGCTATCACTCTGGAGTACTCTTCTCATATCTTTTTCGGCTTTTTCTAAGAAGCCTAACTCATAAAAGGCTTCGGCTCGTAAAACCAATAAATCAGTATTTTCAGGCTCTGATTCAATTTTTGCTGATAACCCATCTATCACGGGATTTCCTTGCAACATTTCCTGTTGTAATACAGCTATCTCATTATCATTTTTTGTTTGTGTATCTGTTTTACACGAAAACAATACTGTAGACAGTACTAAAATAGAAAGAAGATATTTATATATTCCTATCAATTGCTAGTAATTTTGAATGAGGTCTATTTATATAACTTGTTCAGAAGCAAAGATATTTTAATTTAAATAAAACAGTACTATATTGTGAATAGGTTTATTTAATAAACGAACATCAAATACAGTCAACGCTAGAGATATATTCATAAACTTTCGATTTTGCTCTAATCTGTTTGTCAAAAAACAATTAATTATAGTTTCAAAATATAGGCTAAAATGCGTGTAATTATTCAAAGAGTTAAGGAAGCATCTGTTACTATAAACGATGTAATTAAATCAAACATAGGACAAGGCTTATTGATATTATTGGGAATAGAAGATGATGATAAACAAGAGGATATAGATTGGCTTTGTAGAAAAATTTCTAATCTTAGAATATTTAATGACGAAAATAAGGTTATGAACTTATCAATTAAAGATATTGGTGGACAATGTATAGTCGTAAGCCAATTTACTTTATATGCTAGCACAAAGAAAGGCAATCGACCATCCTATATTAAAGCTGCGAAACCGTCAACTGCTATTCCTCTCTATGAAAAATTCATAGAAACGCTAAGGGATTATTCAAGCATCGATATCCAAACAGGAGCGTTCGGGGCTGATATGAACGTAGCTTTAATCAACGATGGACCAGTAACAATTTTTATAGATTCGAAAAATAGAGAATAATGCTTCCTATTAAATGTACAAAGTTTACAATTAGAGAATTTGATTTGAAGGATGCTGAAAGTATTTCTATACATGCCAATAATAAGAATGTAAGTAGTACTTTGAGAGATTATTTTCCTTATCCTTATAGTAAAGCAGATGCAATTCGTTTTATTAATTCAATTCAGCCTCCTCAAAACAAGACTAACCTAGGGATTGAGATTGAAGGGGAAGTGGTCGGAGGGATAGGATTAATTGCTAATGTAGATGTGTATAAACATTCGATGGAATTAGGATACTGGCTATCTGAAATGTATTGGGGAAAAGGGATAATGACTGAAGCTATTGAAAGCATTGTTAATTATGGGTTTAGATATTTTGAAGTCATCAAAATATATGCATCGGTTTTTGAAAATAACAAAGCTTCTATGCGTGTTTTGGAAAAGGTAGGTTTTCATAAAGAAGCTATATTAAAAAAGGCTATTCTTAAAGATAATGTATTGATGGAAGAACATCGGTATGCTATCTTTAAAAGATAAAACAAAAAAAATTCAAAAAATATTTGATCATAACTTTTTTTTATTATAACTTTGATATTACAAGTCCAAATGTATCTAGTTAGTTCCCCTTTTTATCAATATTATAGGTAAATATACTTGAGATAATGTTAATTTAACTATATTTATGTTGCTTTTAATAAGCTATAACTACTATTTAAACCTGAACATAAGAAATAACAAAATTACAAGAAGCGCTATTCTATTTTAAATAGCAACGGTTATTTTATATTAAATTATTGTGACAATTTTTATATGTTTTCAACGTTGTGTATAGTCAATAGATATAACACAAGTTCTTCCTTTGTAATAAAAAACAATTTTAAAAGAGAATATATATTATATAAAACTATCTTTAATTTATTTTTTAATCTTTAAAACTAAGAGAGAGTGATTTTTAAAGTAAAACTAAAAAATGCAGATCAATCTGTTCTGCTAGATCCTGATGTCTACGAATATTTGAGTAACCATTCTTACTATAGTAAGGTTAAATTACTTGAGAATTTGAGAAGACATTCAAGTGGATGTGCTGTTTTCCAGAAAACTTGGAAAAAAGCGGAAGGTGGTTACAAAACTGAGACCATCTATCTCCACAAATTAATTGCAGAAACTTTTCTGCCAGATCAAAAGTCATCTGAGAATAATTTGGTTGGCGCTAGAAATGGTGACAAGCTTGATTGCCGTAAAGAAAATCTTGTATGGCGTTCTCGTGCTTGGGCAAGTAGACAACGAAAAACAACCAGTAAAACAGGGTACATGGGCGTTTACAAAGAAAGTAAAAAGTACCGTGCTGTTATTTCTGCCAATGGTAAATCTATGCACATTGGAATGTTCGATACTGCCGAAGAAGCTGCCGAAGCCTACAACCAAAAATCTTGGGAACTTTATGGGGACAAAGGAAAACAAAATAAGATTGGTAGTGTGAAAAATTAGAATATTAATTTTTTATCTATCAATATGTATTTTAAGGCATATTTAAAACTAAGTCTTCATATGAAATTCATTATATGAAGGCGGTTTTAGGTATGTCTTTTTTTATAAGAAGGGTTTAAGTTCAACATTATGTAATATACACCTTGATAAATAAACCTATTTTTTATATTTTGAAGTTGTTCAAAAATAGCTTACGGACTTATGAAAAAGCCTTTTGCTTCCATTTTTACTTTTTTTTATGCTCCGTAACTTGGCTACGCAGCTCTGAAAAAGTGCAATGGAAACAAAAATTCAATTTTAATAAGTTTAGCAGCCATTCTTGAATAACTTCTATTATCGATTATTTTAAAACTAACATAGTTTTATCTTTTTTTTATTAAAATCTTGCTGCTTCATATTATGGATCAGAGTAGCCCAGCTATAGTTATTGTTGCATATAATCGTCCTGATTCCTTGAATCGTTTATTGGGTTCTTTATTAGAGGCTCAATACGATATTAAAGATATTCCATTAATCATTAGTATCGATAAAAGCAACTCTGATAGTGTCCAGCAAGTAGCGGAGACTTTTAAATGGCCTTTTGGGGTTAAAAAAGTTATACTTCATCCTGAAAATTTAGGTTTAAGACAGCATATTCTTACAGTTGGAGATTTAGTGATTACTTATGGAAGTATCATCATGCTTGAAGATGATTTATATGTATCGCCTTTTTTTTACATCTATGCTTATAAGGCACTAGATTTCTATAAGGATGAGCATAAAATTGCGGGGATTGCACTCTATAAAATTGAACGTACAGAAAATACTTATGATAGGTTTAATCCTATAGAATCAGGTTTTGATAATTATTTTTTGCAACTACCCTGTTCATGGGGACAAGCATGGACAGCGTCTCAATGGTCAGATTTTAAACAATTTATGGATCAAGTTTATACAAAAGATACAATGGATGTATTACCTAAGTATATACAATATTGGTCAGAGCGTTCTTGGAAAAAATTATATGCAATTTATCTCATAAAGACAGGTCGTTACTTTGTATATCCTAGGTTTGGATTGAGTACAAATTTTAATCCTATAGGAGCCAATAATACAAATAGAGCAAATGATGTTTGGCAGTGCAGTTTATTAGTTTTCCCTAGAAATTTTTTATTTGAAAAATATGAAAGTTCCTTTGCTACTTATGATATTCATTTTGAGTGGAATGCTTTTAAATTTATAAAAGAAAAAAATCCTATTTTAAAAGACTATGATTTTGAACTGGATTTATTGGGAGCGAAGTGTGTTGAAGAAATAAAAAACCCTTATGTGTTGACTACTCAAAAAGTAAAAAACAATGAGTTAGAATTTGGTGATTCTTTCAAGCCTATAGAACTGAATATACTGCTCAATCAATCTGGGAATAAGATTGCATTAACTAAAAAGGAAAATTTAAAACAAGCATGGTTTATACGTATGCAAAATACTTACCGTCCCTATTATTATTCATGGAATAAAATGGTCAATAAACTATTGATTAAAATAGAAAATATTTTACGGTAAATAATTATCCTTTTGGATAAGTTTAGCTGAAAAGGCTCTTAGAATAATAATAAGATGATTGAAAAAGTTGGGAAGCAATCCAAAATGATGATTAAGAATGATATAACGGTCTTTTAATGAAGTTTGATGTTTTTGTTTGGAGACACCTCCTATTAAAAAGGTAGCTAAAATGAGATGGGTATGTAAATTTTTTTTACTTTTCTTTAAGCATTTGATTACCCAATCAATATCGGCACAGAGATTATTTTCAATATAAAAAGGAGCAATAGAATGTCGAGCTAAGAATGCTTGATGTCCTACGACCATACCTTTAGAAAGGCTTTGCCAATTTAAGTTGTTAGGGAGTTTTTGAGTGGTTATATCGCTTCTTAAACCAAGGTGCTCACGATTTTTATTTACAATCATTGTTTTACCAAAAATAACATCAACTTCAGGCGTATATTTTATAAGCATTTCTTCTATTGTTGTGGACTTAAAAATATGGTCGCCACAATTCATAAACCAGACAAAATCACCAGTAGTTACTTTAAGACCTTTATTCATGGCATCGTAGAGTCCTTTATCTGGCTCACTTATCCAATGCGAAATTTGAGATGCATATTTTTGGATTACATCAATTGTTCCATCATTAGATGCACCATCAATAATTATATATTCTATATTTTGATAAGTTTGATTCAATACACTTAGAATTGTACCTTCTAAGAGCTCTACGCCGTTATACACAATAGTGATGATACTAATTTTAGGTTGTTGAATGTTTGACAAAATGCTTACCTTTGATTTCTCTAATTTTTTATGCAAAAATAAAGAATAAAATAAACTATAAAGATGGATAATCCAATATTAAAAAATATACTACCACATATTATTGCTTTAGTATTAATGATGGTAGCATCTTTTGTTTTTTTCTCTCCTATGGTTTTTGATGATAAGGCATTATTCCAATCTGATAATTCCAATTCTCGAAAGATTCAGAAAGAAATTCATTCTTTTAGAACAGAAGATGGTAAACAACCACTTTGGACAAATTCATTGCTTGGAGGAATGCCTGCATATCAAGTACATCAAGCTCCCCAAGGTAACTACTTATTACCAGCATATAGGGCATCAATATTATGGCAACCAATGACTAGTCCACATACAGCTATTTTATTAGGTATGTTTTGTTTTTATATATTAATGATGAGTTTACAGATAGACTGGAAGTTAGGGCTAATAGGTGCTTTAGTATATGGTTTATCCTCTTATAATATAGATATTGCAGAGGCTGGTCATTCTACCAAGTTATTGGCAATGGCATATGCTCCAGGTATTTTTGCGGGGATGATACTGGCATTTAGAGGGAAATACGTCTTAGGCGCTGGTATTCTAGGACTATGTTTAGGTTTACAACTCCATGCTAATCACGTTCAAATTACATACTATACGGCATTTTTGTGCTTAGCAATGGGTGTAGTATACTTATTCTCAGCCATTAGAAAAGGAACTTTCAAAAACTTTATTATTGCTAGTATTCTATTGGTTGTAGCAGCAGCAATAGGTGCCTTAAGCAATACTTCGAAAATCTGGCCAACTTATGAATATTCAAAAGAAACAATTAGGGGAAAATCTGAGTTGTTATCAAAAGCTGATAAAGGTACTGGGTTAGATAAAGAATATGCTACAAATTGGAGCTATGGGTTTATTGAATCTTTGACAACTTTGGTACAAAATGTATATGGAGGAGGGGCTTCACAAAATCCTGAAGGGACTAAAACTTATCAACGATTATTTACACAAGCTAAACAACAGATGTTGCAGCAAGGGCAGAGTCCAGAGCAGGCAGAGAAGAGCGCTCGACGTTCAATTGCTAGTATGTTTTATTGGGGAAGTCAGCCTTTTGTCGGAGTATCTATCTACTTTGGGGCGATTATCTGGTTACTCTTTATATTGGGAGCATTTTTAGTAAAAGGGGAAGCTAGAGCTTGGTTGATATCAGCAGCCATTATTGCTTTTATAATTTCTTGGGGAAAGAATTTTATATTTCATGACTTATTGTTCAATTACGTGCCAATGTTCAACCGATTTAGAGCAGTATCTATGGCATTAGGACTAGCTCATTTGGCATTTATTGGTTTAGGAATGTTAGGTTTGCAGAAAGTCTTTGATAAAACGATTTCTACTACGGAAAAGACTAAGGCCTTGTATATGGCTATCGGTATTACGGGAGGTATTTGCTTATTATTGTTATTGGGAGGTGGGTTAATGAGTTATTCAGGGCCTAATGATAATAAAATCCAAGCTTCTTTGCTTAGCTTAATAAAGGAAGATAGGGTTTCACTATTACGTGTTGATGCTTTTCGTTCACTAGTTTTAATATTAATTGCAGCAGGTTTAATTTGGGCTTATTTAAATAAAAAAATTAGAGCTAGTTGGGCAGTTATTGCAATTGGTGCAATAACATTTTTGGATATTTGGACTATTAATAAACGGATATTGGGAACAGATGAATTTGAGGATAAACTACAATTAGAGGAGGCAGAGGTGCAAAAAAGTCCTGCAGATGAAATTATATTAAGAGACAAAACTCTAAGTTATCGTGTTTTAGATTTATCCAGAGGGAATCCTTTTCTAAGTAATGATGCTTCGAGTTTTCATAAAAGTTTGGGAGGGCATCATGCTGCTCGATTAATGATCTATGATGAGCTTAAGGAGCGTTATTTAATCAACCCTTCTGCAAATCGACATATCTTGGATATGTTGAATACAAGATATATAATACAAGATAGAAATAGACCAACACCAAATCCTAATGCTTTAGGGAATGCTTGGTTTGTACAGCGATATAATTTAGTAGAAACAGCTGATGCAGAACTAGATGCTTTAGCCAATTTGCAACCTAAAAATACGGCGGTTATTCAGAAGAAATTTAGTCCATATTTAGATGGATTAAAAATACAACCTGATTCTACAGCATCAATTCGTTTGGTAGATTATCATCCTGATAAGCTAGTCTATGAGTACTCTACTAGAAGTGAACAATTAGCGATTTTCTCTGAGATTTACTACACTCCTTCAAAAGGCTGGGAAGTCTATTTAGACGGTGAAGCAATAGAACCATTTATTAAAGCAGATTATGTATTGAGAGCATTGAAATTACCAGCAGGTCAAAAACGAAAATTAGAGATGGTATTTAAACCAAAGTCTTTCTATATGGGAGAGAACATCTCACGGGTTGCTTCAATATTGACTTGGTTGCTATTTATAGGAGGAATCGTCTTATTTTTTAGACAATATAGATTGCCTGAAGCAACAAAAATTGAAGATGAACCTCTAGAGAAAATAAATAAACAAGCACCTAAAAAAGTCAAAAAAACGGTTGCTAAAACACAAGCAAAAAAGAAGAAAAAAAAATAAACTTAAGCCCTCATCCTAAACCAACGGAGTTCTAGGGTATTAAACTTATTATTTTTCTTAGTTTTGGTTACTGAGCGGACAAACTTTTTTAGTTTTTTACTATAACGGTATTTACCAAGTTCTTTGGCTGTTAATAAGTCTTGGTATACTCTTTTATCGCTAAAGATTTTATATTTTTTAGCTTTATTTAAGTAACGATGCATTTGTTTTTCATTTTTTTGTAAAGCATAGATAATGGCTGTTCGATAATCCATTAGTCCAATGTAAAGTTTATTAATGCTTGGATCAATGATTTGTGCTTTTTGATAATTTTGAATGGCTTGTTCAAAATTTCCTTGTTTTTTGTATAAATTTCCAATTTCTTCATAAACATAAGGCATATCTTGTTCTAAAGTAATTGCCTTATCAAAAGCAGTTATAGCTTGACTATAATTTTCTTGGTCACTATGTATAACACCTCTATAAAAATAAACCATTACTTCTTTGGGGTTAATGTTTTCAGCAGCTTCTAAATCTATTAAAGCTTTTTCATAATCTTTTAAAAATAAGTTCATTGCCGCACGATTTCGATAAGCAAGACTTAGAGAAGAATCAAGTTCTATAGCTTGAGTAAAATAATCCCTTGCTTCTTCTATATCTTTTTTTACGGGTTTATCAATGTCTTGGTTAAAATAACGAGCTGCACCTGCATTATTATAGGCCATCGTAAAAGAAGGATTGGCTGTAATAGCTTTTCTAAAATCTAAAAGTGCGTATACATATTTTGAAATATACATATAGGACATTCCTCTATCGTTTAGGGAGGGAGCATGAAAAGCATCTATATCTAAAGCTTGTGTAAAATACTTTATAGCTTCTTCAAAATTATTTAAACGATAAAAGGCTCGTCCTGCTGAAAACGGACCATCAATACTTTCTGGTTCAAGTATAGTTAATTCAACAAAATCGTCTGCTGCTGCCTGATAGTTTCCCATATTCATATAAGTATGTCCACGGTAATAATAGGCTGGTGGATGAGCCTTAGGGTGTAGTTTTAAGAAATAACCAAAATCTTTAATGGCTTGCTCATGATTACCTTTACTTTTTTGTACCATTGCAGAGCGAAAATATTTATAATCAATATTTTTTTGTGCGTCAGTATTTAGACTAAAAAATAGTACGAATATAAATGGATAAGTTAGGTATTTTGTTTTCATCGTTATTCCCATATTATAATCGAGAGATTAAAATTTTTAAATTGACAAATTATCACTTATTTCAAGCATTTTATATACAAAAGTGGCTTAAAAAACTACAGACTATGCCTTTTAAAGAAATATTTAAATAAAATTTTTTATTAAAAAATACTTAAGAAAATAAAAAAATGTTGACATTTTTTATAAAAATGCGTCATAGGAGTATAAATCTAATTATTGAAGCTGTTTAAAAATAGAATGATGAATTATTTACAAGTCATTGTATCTCAATATTTCAGCTAATTCTTTTCACCGTAGCTAAGGCTACGAAAAAAGAATGGAGCTTTATCTTGAAATACAAGCACTTATAATTAAAATCAACCTTCATTATTAAACAACTTCATTCATAAAAGACTTATTTTGAATAAGTTTTACTAAACTAACAAACAATCATGCCTAAAAACATTCTTGATGTTATTATGAACACAATCAATGATGTTCAACAACGAAACCGACAAAACCCAAGAGAACGAACTGCAGATTCTAGTGTTTTCGATTTATTGAGAGATAAAGTTTCACAATTAGATCAAAAAAGCAAACAAAAGCGAATTGAAAAAGGAAAATCTCCTGTGAGTATTCTTGATTTAATCAAAAATCAAATCGAAGGAGCAAGAAAGGAAAATGAGCAAGATCCCAATGTTGAAACAGCACCGACGTCTATTTTTGATAAACTGATAAAAAAAATAGATCAAAATCCAAAAAGACAAGCAACAACAGGATTGAATCGAATAGCACAAATCTATAACCTTGATTTGAGTCGATTGCCTAGAGCGGCTGTACAACAAATACATGAGCGTTATGTAAGTGATCATAAAAAACTTGACCAACAATACGCTAATTTCATACATGATTTAATTCAAAAACATTAAAGATATTTAATAGTCCAATTCAATCACCGAATTGGGCTTATTTTTTATTTTTGTTTTTAAAAAATTAATATGTTTAAGAAAATAGCTCTTGGGACTTTGATATTTTTAATAGGAGCGTGTAATAATGAAGTGGTGTATACCCCTAAACCACGAACCTATCCTAGGATTATTTTTCCTGAACGAACCTACCAAAAGTTTGATAAAGACTATTGTAATTTTACTTTCGAATATCCTACTTATGCTACAATAAGGCAAGATCGTGATTTTTTAAATGAAGCAGCTAAACATCCATGTTGGTTCGATGTCGTAATCCCCAATCTAAACGGTCGAGTACATTGTACATATTATCCAATTAAAGATAAGAAACATTTTGAAGAGCTAGTAGGTGATGCTTTTGAATTGGTCTATAAACACAATATTAGAGCGGATTATATTGAAGATTATCCATTTAAAAAATCTAAAGATGTTAGCGGGTTTGTTTTTAATTTTAAGGGGCCCTCGGCAACACCTTTTCAATTTTACTTAACAGATAGTACACAGCATTTTATAAGAGGAGCGTTATATTTTAAAACTCAGACACGACCAGATTCTTTAGCACCTGTTATTGATTTTGTCAAAAAAGATGTTGTTAATATGATGAATACTTTTGAATGGGAAGAGTAATTTTTAATCTCTAAATATATAAATTCTTCGAGCATTAAGTCGAATGGCTTTATCTGTACGAACAAATAAAATATACGCACCTGTAGGAGCTCCCCTTAAGTCAATATCAAAGGACCAATCTTCTCGTAGTCGTAGATCTTTTTTCTCAAATACTGTTCCCCCATTCGCATCGACTACTAAAATGTCGGCAGCGTCTTCAATTGCTTGGTATGCACTTACTGTACAAAATCCTTTAGATGGATTTGGAAAAACTAAAAGTTTATTGGAAAGATCGTAGGCTTCGGTTACAGAGAGCATCTGAGAAATAGGGCCTTGTATAGAGTCTATAAGCGTGAGACGATAATAATTAAACCCAATAATATGCTCAATATCTTGAAAGAAAAAGAACCCTTCTCTTGTAGATTCATCTTTAGCAATAGTGCCAATTTTTTCAAAATGAACGGGATCAGAAGAACGTTCTAATACGTAATAATCGGCTTCCAATTCTTGGTAAGTACCCCATTTTAACTTCACTCCAAAATCTTGAATATACTCAGAAGTGAACGTACCATTAGCATTCACACCGTATATGTTACTCAGCACTAGGATGAATAGCAAAACCCTTCTTAATAAATATGTATTTATATTTTTCATGCCTCTAAACTTTTAGAATGACTATTCAACTCAATGGAGTTAATCAAGTTATAAGGTTGTTAACATAGTTTTTTGGGAGGTTTGTCTAGACATAGGGCAAGAATTATTCCATATTCTACCTAAAATAATAAAATTATTAATTTTCATAACAAAAAAAGAACATCAATGTAGTTTATATTACAAAAAAGATTATTTAACAATAGCGATTTGGAATAAGTTCTTTTTCAATCTTTTGTCTGAATCAAAAAATAATGTATAGACACCACTAGGCAAATAATGAAGATCCAGATCAAATTTCCAACTTTCATCTAATACAATATTGTTTCGTTCAAAGACTCTTCTACCGTTTTTATCCCAAATAACAATATTCACTTTTTCATGTACCGTATTGAATGCTCCTACAGTTAGATTTCCAACAGTGGGATTAGGATAAAGTTGAACAACATTTGTAACTTCATAGGCTTCTTCAACAGCTATATAGTTAGCTATAATTCCATCTTGCTTGGTTAGAAGTGTAAGCCTGTAGTAATTAAAGCCTTCTAGATGACGAACATCAAGATGTTCATATGGAACTCCACCATCTGCTCCTTTTTTTTCTATTCTTGCTACTTGAGAATAATTAGTAGCATCAAAAGAGCGCTCTAGAATGTAAAAATCGGCAATTTCGTCTAAGCTAGGACTCCAATTTAATTTGATGCCTATGTCTCTTATATAAGATGCTGTAAAAATATCATTAGCATTACTTTGTAGTGCCGTACTTAGTACAATAAATATTGAAATAAGCTTATAAATTGAATTTGGTATCATCTTCAACTATGAGTTCTAATTAATGTATACGTAAATAGTGTAGAATTGGTTAATTCGCTCTTCTTTTATGGTTATTTACCAACAATAACTTGATAAAAGTCATCTAAGTTCAAATATTTTTGTGCCAATAATTGAATTTGCTTGGGGGATATTTCTTTTGTGGTGTCTATTAGTGTGTTAAAATATTCAATATTTAGGTCAGATAAAATCAATGTTTTTACAATACTTGCTACATTAAATGGACCGTCTACCCAATTTAGGAAAGTTCCCATTAAATAGTTTTTTACTAATGTTAACTCTTCTTGACTAACAAGTGTTTCTTGCAGAATCTTAGTTTCTTTTATGATCTCTTTAAGTGTTGCTGTTGTATGTTCACTGCTTATCTCCGTACCAATAATTAACGAGCCTTCTCTTTTCATTATGTCAATCATGGAATATATATTGTATGTATAGCCTTTATCTTCTCGAATATTTGACATAAGCCTAGAACCAAAATAATCGCCAAATATTGTATTTAAAACGAAAAGACCTGCATAATCTTCATGGTGTTGAGTAAATAATTTTCTTCCCAAGCGAATTGCAGTTTGAACAGCGTTCTCCTTTTTTATATATATACTCTTTTCTTTATACGGGTTTATATCAAAAAAGTTAGGAGAAGATTTTCCTTTTTGGATACCTGGAATTAAAACTGAATTAATTAACTGAATTAATTTATCTGTAATCTGACCACTTAAGATAATTTTACAATTTCCTTGCACATAATGCTGCTTAAAATGATTGATTAAATCATCTTGAGAGATTTTGTCATAGTCTTTTGCTACACTATTATAACCATAAGGATGATTTGTACCAAAAATGGCTTCTGTTACAGTACGATAAGCAATAACATCCGTTTTTGTTAGATTGACTTGAAGTTCTTGTTTTTTCTCGGCTATATAGTTTTTTAGTTCTTCTTGAGGAAAAGTGGGACTAGATAAGATCTCCGCTAGAATAGGGATTAGGTTTTCAAAATGTTTAACTAAACCATATAAGACGATACTTGGGGAATCAAAGTTTACAGGTCTTCCTAGTGTTCCTGCAAAGAAATCAATTTGCTCTGCGATTTGAGCTCCTGTATATTTTGTTGTCCCTTCCTTTAACATACGAGAGGTAAGATTTGATACCAGTCGTTTATCTTCATGAAATCGACCAGCCTCAAAGATAATCTCTAGTTTAAATACGGGTTGAGTCCCCATATTAACAACATATAAAGGGATATCATTATCGAGCAAATATTGTTCGAAATGAGGGATTTCAATTTTAGAGATAGGGTGTAATTGAGGTGCTTGATTGTTATTGGACATTTATAAAAAATTAGACTCGAGCTTTATCCACAAAATACATATCGATATTACCTTTATTTTTGGCAGCGAGTTGTCCTCTATAGGTACAGAAAAAATAAGACTGAATTTTATTATATGTTGCAGCGGAGATATTTACTTTTCCAACCTCACCGCTTGACTCGATTCTAGACGCAATATTTACAGTATCACCCCAAATATCGTAGGCGAACTTTTTTGTACCTACGACTCCAGCAACAATTGTTCCTGTATGAATACCAATTCTAGCTTCAAAAAATGGTCTGTTTTGTGCTACTCTTTCTCGTTTGTAGTCTTCTAGAAATTCTTGAATTTCTAGTGCGGCTTTAACCATATCTAAGGCTGGATTAAGGCGTTTACGATTAAACCCTGTAGCACACATATAGGCATCTCCGATTGTTTTTATTTTCTCAATATTATACTGTGAAATAATATAGTCAAACCCTCTAAAACACCAGTCCAGTTCTTTAACGAGTTCGTCTGGTTTAAGTTGCTCTGAAATTTTTGTAAAATTTTTAAAATCTGTGAACAGGACAGTTACTTCATTGTGTTTTTTAGCTTTAGCAGCCCCATATTGCTTTAGCTCATCAGCTATAGATGCTGGTAGGATATTTAGCAGTAATTCTTCTGAACGTTTTTTCTCTTCTTCAATGATTTTGTTTTTATCTGTCAATTCGGCATTTGCTTTATTTTTTTCTTTAAAACGCATAAATAGGGTAAAGGCTAAAAATAAACCCAACGCAGATAAGGCAGCAAGGAAGTAGGTGAAATTTCTATTTCGACTTGCAATAAGCTCTGCATTCTCCGTTTCTATTTTTGCTTGTTCGATATATATCGAATCCATTTGTGCTTCTGACAGAAGGATTTTAATTTCTTTATCTTTACCTATAACCATTTTTTGATATTGCTCAGTCTTTTTATTAAGACTGGAGACTTCTTCCTTCTTTGCACTCAATTCTTGTTCAGTAGCTTTTTGTGCTTTTTTTAGTTCAGAAGCTGTTTTTTTTAGACTAGATTTATCCTTATCTAGTTGTTGTTTTTCACGAGTTAACGCACCAATTTCTTGTTTTAACTGTTTCTTTTCTTTTTCTAGTTTTGCTCTTTCTGCTACAAACTTGCGTTGCTGTTTTTCAAAACCGCTTTGAAGTTCTTTTTGCTGGGACGCACTACCAAAACCTCGCTCTCTTTTTGCAAGATCTATAAATTGCTGATAATATCGAATAGTTTTTTGTTCTTGTCTTTGGTCTTTACTTACCAATATTAGGTGTTCTAAGTTATCCATCGCCAAATTAAAATTTTTGGTGGACTTTGAATTATCCAAACTCTGTTTGAAATATCGTTCTGCTTTCCGTAAATCTTTCAATCGTCTATTCCGTAGTGATAGTCGATTTTGACCATCTCTAGTGGAATGACCTTTTCCTAGTAAGTTGAGTGCCTGAGCTTGTGTAGCTTTTGAACGTGTTGTAATTCCAAGTTCATTGGCTTTGGTAGCATATTCTATAACCTTGTCCGCAGATACTTTTAGGGCAGCTAATGCCATCTGATTGTAGATGTACATTTGCTCCTCCATTGTAGTTGCTTTTTTTAACTTGGCTTCTAGTTCAACTATCTTATTTTGTTGAGCACAAAGTGTTAAAGAATATGATAGGCTGATTAATACAAGAAGAAGCGTATGTATATGTTGTTTTATAGAAATCAATGTTATTTTTACTATAAGATTATTCAAAAAAACATTGGTCAATTTGTTGAATGTAATCAAAAGAGGCTAAAGTAAGGAGTACTTTTTTTGCGTTCTTTTGATTTGAATTGCCAATACAAAGATACTGATTATTTGAACACCCGATTCTACCTTTTGAGGTTTTATAAACGATAATGGTCTGGTCTATTGTTTTGAGTTCTTTTATAATTTTATCTTTCTGAGGAACACAAAACTCATAATCTAAAAATACTGCTTTTTGATTTAGTTTTTTTAAATCAAAGGTTATTTTGTTTTTATTTTTACCAGAAAATACATTGTTTTTTACATTACAAGTTAAAAACATTAGTTGTAAAAATAATATGTATTTAATGTTATAAACCATTAATATAATAAAAAGGGGCATGAATTAACAAAAATTCACACCCCCGCCTGTGTAAATATTAGGCGTCCGCTAATATATGATGTTTATCAGTAATTCACACTATTTTTGGTAAATTTCTTTAAAGAATTCTAAATAACCATCTAAATTCTTTTGTTTTAATATCTGTCGGTAGTTGTTCTGTGAAACTGGAAACATATCTGCTTGTATATTTTTACCCAAATAAGCTGCTTTATCTTTAAGAACAGTAGTATGATAATCCATCGCTTTTTTCCCTCCAATGAATCTTCTCACGACAAAGATGGGGTTAGATCTAGTGGTATTCCCCAAAAAGATACTGGATACTCTCAACCTAGATTTTGTATAATTATTATCGTGGTATGATTTGATTTTTGCTTTTATTTCGTCTAAATTTTCATTTGCATTTTTAAAAGAAATTAAAAAGTAATGTGTTGCATTTTTTTCTACTTTATACTTTCCAACCGTTTTCCCCTCATTAGGATCTGCTTTTTTTAACCCACCTTTGGAAGGAGATACATCTAAATAACGCAATATTTCCTTTGCTCTTTTTTCCTCTTCTGTATTCGGATGTTTTACAGTTACGGCTTTTAAGGCTCTAACATATTCATCTTTACCTTCTAATTTTCCTTTGCAGAAAGCTCCGAGTAATGCAAATTTGGCTTTTAATGTATTTTTATTACCGAAAAGTTCATTGCTTTTACTAATTCTTTCATTGGCTTCTTTATATTGTTCTTTTGTAAATAAACTATATGTTTTATCATAGTAATCAATGACATCGCTATTTTTTTGCTGTAAGGTCGTCAAATAGTTTGGATCACTAAGTACTTTAGCATACTTACTATTGGGGTATTCATCAACAATTTTATTAGCATAGACTTTGGCTTTTGCCATATTAGGTATTTGCTTATACGAAAGATATATATAGTAGAGTGCCTCTAGTCTATTTTCAGTTTTAGGATAACGAGAAAGTAAGTTTGTTAATGTTTCAATACATTTTTCTTCATGTTCTAGTCGATCTTTATAGAGAATACCTAGATTAAACATGGCATCTGATATTACTTTATTCGCTGCTTCTAGTTTTTCAGGAGTATCTGGTATATCTTTAAGCAGTTTTTTTACTTCCTCATCTGTAATAGTTTTAGTATTTGTGCTTGTAGAAGTATCCTCATTAACAATTTCCCCTGAGGTTGATTTATTTGAACGTCGCCAATCGTCTTCTAATATTCTTGTTCCCCATTTTTTCTCAAATTCTCGTTTCCCTTTTTTCACTAATTTAGGATTATATGCAAAGAAAGAACTACTTTTTGTATTTAAGGTGTTTGATGTAATAGCAGGTGATGATTTTTTGATAGCACTAACTTCTTTAAGTGTATTTTGCTTTTTTAATTCTAAAGCTAAAGCTTTCTTTTCTTCATCGCTCATTTTGCTTATAGCTATTAGACTATCTTGTAATTCAATAATTAGAATATTCTCTGCTATATCTTTTAAAGAAGTTCCTCTATTTCGGACAAGTTCAAAACGTTCGTCGCTTACAGGAAGTACAAGTAAGGTACTATCATAATATAGACTTGCATTAACATAATCTTCACTATCGTAATAAATTGAAGCAAGTTGTAAATAACTTTCTGTTTTTTGCGCTTGATTGTCAATATTATTGGCGATAGATAATTTTAAATGTTTTTTAGCATTATCAAAATCTTTTTCCTTGAGATATACTTTAGCTAGGGCAAAATAAATCTGATCTTTATATTCTTTATTTTTAGCATCTTTCAGCATTTTATCTAAGGTCTGAATAACAGAGTTAGCATTTGAGCGACCTGTTAACCAAGAATTTTGTGCCATACTCAATCTAGTATTAAATTCCATGTCATACTTAGGGCCATATTTCAAAACTTCTTTGAAAGCAGCATAGGCTTCATCTCCCCTTCCAGCATTTTGATGTATTTGAGCTAAGATATAAGCATACCTTGCTTTATTAGATCTTTTTTTACTTAATTCGAGTAATTGTTTTAGAGGTTCTACAGCATTATCATAATCTTTTTGTTTGAGGTAACTATAAGTTCTAACTTCTGCAATATCATCAAAAAACATTTTATGTGTCTTGGGATTCTTTTCTATTTTGGTTAGGAGGAGACTAGCATCATCATATCGTTCTCTTTCTACATAACTCTTGGCTAACCATAGCATTCCATTTTCATATACTGGGCGATGTTTTAAGAAATAACTTTCAGGCTTTTCTTCATCTGGATTGGTTTTTTCTTTTTTCTTCTTAACCTTTTTTCCTTTCCTTTTAGCTTCTTTTTTTTCTATAGCTTCTGGACTATATTCTTGGGTTAGGTATTCTAAAGTTTTTTCAGCAGCATCATAATCATTTTTTAAGTATTGGCATTGACCGATAAGAAAATAGCAGTCATCTGCCCAATTACTAACACGATGTAGCGAAATATCGATTGATGCTTTTTCAATAGCCTCATCAAGTTGTGATTCTACATTTTTGGTATCACCTGCTTTATAGGGATAAAGAGGAAGGATTTGATTATAATTATCTTCTGTTTCTGTTTCCATTTTCAACAGCACCTCTCGTAGAATTTCTCTTGCATTAAAATAGGCATTATATTTACCTGTAATGTTATGGTATACTTTCCCTATATCTGAAACATCTTCAGGTTTTTTATTTTTTTGAGCAAATCCAATACTTGAGCAAATAACAGAGAAGATTATAAGTAATAAGACATCTTTTTTCAAAATCAAAATTTTTAAAGATTAGGATTGATTAAAATAGTTAAGTCTATTTTTGAGTTTGAACATTGAATAACAACCTTATGCTATTATTAGTAAAGTCAAAATCAGAATATATTTTAATCTTTATTGAATTTTAGAAAAGTATTTGTATTCCTAAGAAAAAGTCAAAAAAAATTATATAAAAAATAGTAGTGAAAACAATTACTTAAACTTTTTATTAAACGACTAAAGCAAACAAAAAGAGATAAGTTAATTTTTGACGAATACTCAATGGACTTGATGAAATAGAATTAACTTTGCAGCCTATTTTATAGATCCATTGATACTTTAAAACAATAAAAAGCACAAATTTATTTTAAATTTCATTAAAAACTCAATATGTCAAGCGAAAATAATAAGGAACAGAGTCTATTAGACAGATTAAAAAATACTTATCGGCTTATTATTATGAATGATGAGACTTTTGAGGAGGTTGGATCTTATAGATTGAGTCGCTTAAATGTATATTTAGCTCTAAGTGTAGTACTTGTTGTATTGACGATCCTTATAGTTCTTTTCATATTTTTTACACCAATCAAAAGATATATACCTGGATATGGTGATATTTATTTACGAGGACAAGTAGAAGAACTTTCTAAGACAGTAAACGAAATGCAAATACGTATTGATGCAGATAGTGTTTATATTAATAATTTTAGGAATTTATTGCTTGGAGAATTTGAAACAGCGGAGAGTATTCCTGATACTATTTTTGAGTTTCCAGATAGTTTGGAAATTATTGAACGAATAGAGGAGGATGAAAAACTTAGAAAGGCCGTTGAAGATGACCGCCCTATAGGAATAGTAGATACTGAAACTAAGAATCCAGAAAAATCTACAAAAGAATATAAAACAAAACCTATAGAGCAGCTTTATTTTATTCCTCCTGTTCGAGGTTCTATTAGTCAAGGATTTATACCAGAAAAGAAACATTTTGGAGTCGACGTTCTCGCTCCGAAAAATACAGCCATTAAAGCTGTAATGGATGGGATAGTGGTGGTGTCTGATTGGACCTTAGAAACTGGAAATACTATTGGTATCCAACATGACAATAATTTAGTATCCTTTTATAAGCATAATTCAGCGTTATTAAAGAAAACAGGGAATAAGGTGAAAGCAGGAGAAGCGATTGCTATCATAGGGAATACAGGAGAACTCACAGATGGTCCTCATCTTCACTTTGAACTTTGGTATAATGGTAAACCAATTAATCCTGAAGACTATTTTGATTTTAACTAACTAGAAAATAATAAACATCTATTTAACGTATCATAACGCCTTGTTTATTGATAAATGGAATCGTAGTAAAATTAATTTCAGAGATACTTCCTTTTACAAAAACATACTTTTTATCATACATATAGCCATTATATTGGAAGCTGATCCAATATTCATTTGTAAAGTCAAACAAAGTTGTTTGAATAGGCTCTATTTTTAGAATTTGTAATGCACCTATTTTTTCAAAAAAGTGACGAAGTTTAGTCGTTTTCACATGTTCCCCATCTAATTCTCCATAGCCATAAGAACTAATTAATACATTAGATATACTTTCTTCTTTCAGGTTGATTATATACGAATCCCAAAGTTCAATTTCATCTCTTTCATTATTATTTGAACGAGGTACAATAGCAAGGGCTAAATCTTCAACTTTTAAATTTGGTATATCTCTTTTCATTGACAGTAGTATTTGCTGTATTAATATATACTAGATGTTTCATTAATAATGTAAAAAAAGAGGAAAAAGTTTATTTCTTCTTTTTTTTACTTGTATAGGGTATTGTCTCGTCTAGCACGAGTGCTTCCATGATAATAGCATAGAGCATCTCTTCATCGACTTCATTTATAGTCGAAAATTCAATACCATAAACTTGTTTTCGACCTTTATTATCTAAAAAATTATACTCATTAGATAATTCATTTCCTCGAATAAATGCTAATTCTACTTTATTCTTCTTGATAGGATTGAGGTAACAGACCCAAGATTTTCGATAATAAAAAGGTATCTTATATCGTATCTTACCTTCAACATCGGGGATTGAAAGGAGTAAATCATTTAAGTACTGAATAATTTCTTTTTGTGTACCTTGAAGGTTGTCGATAAAATCTTGGATGCTATTCATTATCTAACTTTTCACCACCTATTAGTTCCTTATTTAATTCCTCACTAAATAATTGTTCTAACTTATCTATAACCGCATTCAGGTGTTCTTTAGCGTCTAGTTCTTTATTAATTTCTAATTTGGGATCTTTAAAAAAATTTGGCTCAACTACTCTTCTTGCTGCTCCTGCTTTTCGACCATAATAATTTTTACGATGAATCTCAAGCGGAATTTCGGGTTTAGTTTCTGATGACTTGACTATGTATTTATTAATATCTTTTTCCGAAAGTTGCCATCGTTGAAGACAGCACTCTGGTTTTAAAAATAAAGATGCCATCCCATCAAAGATTTCTATTTTAATTCCACAAAGAATATCATCTTTTTTCAAGGGCATAAGCTTTTTTACATCATTATGAAGATAGTCTTTAAATAAATACTCCTGCCTTTTTTCCATTTGTTCTATTAAAACAGTGCCGTCTTCCCCATCTTCTTCTACAATGGTTTTCTTTATTTTTTCATTAAAATACTCATCTCTATACCAAATTGTTTCGGCCTTATAATCAAATCTTTTTTTACGGAAAAGTTCAAAGTAAAAATCTAAAATCGGTTTTAAATTAAATCCATAAATTATAAAGAAACAAGATGTCTTTCTGGGGTGTAGCCTCCTATAGATTTCTTGTTTTAAATCTAAAAATTCTTTTTCACAAGCCTTGATGCTATCAATGATTTCTGGTTTGTATAATTCTAAACCCATGATACTTAATGATAACTTTAGTTCAATCTGTTCGGCTTCTTTGGTAAGTTTTTCTACCTGTGTTTTTGTTTTTTGTAGTTTAGTATATTGTCTTACATCTTGAGCATTTTTCCAAAAATCTTCTTTCTTTTTACGTTTTTTAGTTTCTAGCTGTTCAAGATTGCTCAGTAATCGGATATAGTAATTTCCTTCTTGCAAACCATAAATATTTCTTCTCAAATCACTAGCTCTATCTACATTTCCATCCCTAGCTAGAGTCTCTAACATTAATTCAAATTTAAGAGGATCTGAACGAAGATCAATTTTAGGTCTATTATTTTCTATTTTTATACTGACAATAACCTGATCATCAGAAGCACAGAGGTTGAGTTCATGTGCAAGAGGGTTAATAATTTCTTTTCGAATGACACGTTGCAATTGCCTTGCACCATATTTAGCATCATATCCTACATTCCCTAGATATTCGATAACATCTTCCTCTATCTTAAGTTCTAAGTTTCTAAACAGAATGCCTTCACGTTTCTTTAGTAATGCTAATTCTCGATCTACTACAAAATGAATCGTATCGTGCAGTAGAGGTTTAAAAGGAATAATTTGGTCTATCCTATTGTAAAGTTCAGGGCGAAAATGCTTTTGAACCGCAGTTTCAAAATGTTGACTCACTTCTTCAACATCGATACTTTTATTGAAGCTGACTTTCCCTGTTTGTAAACTAGAAGCTCCTATATTTGAAGTCATAATAATGATGGAACTACAAAAGTTAACAAGCCTTCCCGCACTATCTGTTAATCTTCCTTCTCCTAAAATTTGTAGTAGAAAATCATAAAAAAGAGGACTGGCTTTTTCAATCTCATCAAATAGTAATACTGCAAAAGGTTCACGACGTACAGCCGCAGTAAGTAAACCATCTTGATGATAACTCTCTCCAATAAGTCTCATTACTGCATTAGGATGTGCATACTCACTCATATCAAAACGTAGCATTTTTTCTCTACTACCAAACATAAACTCAGCTAGTAGTTTTGCCATTTCTGTTTTGCCTACTCCTGTTGGCCCCACAAATAAAAAAGAAGCAATTGGCTTACCTTGACGAGATAAAGCCGTTTTGACCGTTGATAGCATATTGACGGTTTTATCTATAGCATCATTTTGACCAAAAAGTTGTTGCTTAAATTGTTGTTTTACTTCATTCGTTTTCATCTGAATTAAAGGATCAACCATAAAAGCAGGCATCCCAGACTCTTCACAAAAATGCCGAATGATTCCTGAACGACTAATACTTTCAGGTGCTTCATTTCCTCCACTATGATTAATTAGAATACTTTCCAAAAAGCGGATAGGTTTTCCTGGAAAACCCGAATAAGGCGTAAATCGACGATTTAATCGAATAGTTTCTTCGATGGCTTCATGTTCGATTTTAACCCCTTTTATTTTAGAAATAGACTGTACTTTATTGAGTATAATCTGTTCGAGATTTTCACGAGGTTCTTCTACTTTAATAATTGTGAAAAACGAGAAAAAATTAGGGCTTCTCAATTCAATTTTAGCATATTCTTCATCTGTACATTCTGTAATTAAAACTAATTCGCCTCTAGATAAAAAAGGCTTAAGGTAGTCAGCCATGCTCACACTATTTCCGACATACTGCCCAACTTCAAATAGTTCTAATAAATTACGAACAAATAAAATGTCTCCCTTATGGGTTAATTCTTTACACAGGTATATCAAATTATCTTGCCATCCCGTATTTCCTGTTAATTCTTTTATCATAGTGGAAGCCGTACTCTCCCAAAAACGACTATTTATTTTAAACTTTCTTCGTTGACGTGCTAACTCCCATACTAAAGTAGTTTTACCAACACCCGATTTTCCAACTAAAACAACGCTTTTATTGAACTTTCCTCCTAGTGCTTTTGCTAGTTGAAGTAATTCATCTTCCATTCCAAAAAGTGTCTTCTTTCCTAGAATGACCTCGGTCGCAACCCTAGGCAATATCTCTTCTTTTTTAGCGGCTCGTAAATCCTCTAATTCGGCGGGTGTATAAAAAATAAACTTGGCTTCATGTTTTGCTATTTCTTGTGCTTCATACCAGAGAGTAGGAATTATTTCTCGAACAGATTTTAGACGTTTTTTTCGAGCAAACTCTAACTGAATGGCTTCAAGAAGTGCCTTTTCTAATGCTTCTTCATCTATTCCAAATGCTTCTAAACCTAGAGCTGGAACAACACTCCATAAGCCGTTTTTTGTTTTTTTATAAAAGTATAAAAAAGATAATTCTAAGGCTGGATAACTGAATCTGTCTTTAGATTCTAAAAACGGCACACTGATTTTGCCTCGTTGATAAATCCCCTCTTGATGAGCTTCAAGTATCTTTTGATATTCTCCTTTATCAATGACTTTCTTTTGAAAAGCTTCTTCAAAAAATTGTAATATCATTTTGGGTCGTCCTTGAGGCGTAACATAATAACTTTCTGTAAGGGGAACAGTAAGTGTACCACCATTTTGTATTTTTAATTGTATTGTGTAAAAAGGAACAGAAAGAGAATATGACATTCGTAATAATGTAATTTGGTTTTAAAACTATTTTTTTATAAAAGTTGGATTCAACTACTCGGTAGTAAAGGTATTGAAAAAAAGGGAATTGTATGTGAAATATAAAATTGAAATCTCTACTTTTGCACCTTACGAAATATCTTTGTACCATGACGGAAGACATAGACATTCTTAATAAGTTTTCAAAACTTCATATTCTTATTATAGGAGATGTAATGATTGACCGATACCTTTATGGTAAAGTGAATAGAATCTCTCCTGAAGCCCCAGTGCCTGTTGTAGCTTTAGGTAATACCGATAATAGACTAGGAGGTGCAGCTAATGTGGCACTAAACATTGCAGCTTTGGGAAGTACTCCTTTGATATGTAGTATTGTAGGAAAAGATAATGAGGGACAATTGTATAAACGATTGATGTACGAAAAAAACTTAGATACAACAGGAATTGTTATTTCTGAAGATAGACGTACTACTATTAAATCACGTGTGATAGCTCAAAATCAACAATTAATTCGCTTAGATAGTGAAGATAAATTTGATTTGAGTGAAACTGAATATGAAATTTTGGCTGAAAGGATAGAGACTATCATCGAAAAACACCCTATTGATCTTATTCTTTTCCAAGATTATAATAAAGGTATTTTAACTACTCAATTGATTCAGCGTATTATAAAATTAGGGCAACAAAAAAAAATATTAACTGCTGTCGATCCAAAATATAATAACTTTTTCTCTTATCAAAAGATAGATTTATTTAAACCGAACTTAAAAGAGGCAAGTGATCAAGTTCCCTTTCCAATAGATGAGAATCACATTGATAGTTTAGATGCTGCTGATACATTTATAAGAAGTCAACTCAATAATCGATATACAATGATTACATTGTCAGAAAAAGGAATATACTTAAGCGATGGTAAAGCTAGTCGTATTTTTCCAACTCAACCACGTATTATTTCAGATGTTTGTGGTGCTGGAGACACTGTTATTAGTGTAGCAGCTTTGGGGTTAGCGGCAGGTTTTAATATGGATATAGTATGTGAGTTAGCAAATCTAGCTGGAGGGCAAGTCTGTGAAAAAGTGGGGGTAGTTTCTGTTGATAAAGATATATTGATTAAAGAGTATTGGCAATTACAATTGACTTAGTAACTAATTGTTGTTATTGATTTTTAAGACCTCTTCTATATTTTTCCTAGCTGAAAAATAAAAAACAGAACCATTACCAGGTGTTGATTCTAACCAAATTTTCCCACCATGCCTTAGAATGATTTTTCGACACATTGCTAGTCCAATACCTGTACTTTCTGCATTAGGACGGTCGTTAAGCCGATAAAATACATTGAAGATTTTTTCATGATTTTCAACATCAATACCAATTCCATTATCTGAGATTTTGAAAATCCATTCAGCCTCATTTTCTTCGCAGGATACAGTTAATATTGGAGGTGTATCTTTATTAAATGTAATGGCATTTTTTATAAGATTATAGAATATGGCAGCGAGTTGATTTCTTTCGTATTTTATAGTAGGAAGTTTTGAAACTACATCTACTTGAGCTTTTTTCTCTTTAATTAGAGCATTCAATTTATGTAAGACTAAAAAAACAATATCTGTGGTATCGACTTCACTAACTTGGATATTGGGTTTTCCCATACGATTATACATCAAAAGGTCATCAATTAATTTTTGCATTCTTTTTACACCATCAACTGCAAAATTGATATAGCATTGACCATCTTCCCCTAGTTTTTCTGCGTATTCATGTGCTAGAAGCTGTACAAAGTTGCTTACCATTCTGAGAGGTTCATGTAGATCATGCGAAGCCACATATGAAAACTGCTCCAAGTCTTTATTGAAACTACTCAATTGCTGCACTTGAAATCTGAGTGAATGGATCTCTTCATTTAGTTTTTTTATTTCTTTTTTATAAACTTCGATAGCATTGGCATCTTTTATGGGATGAAACGCCAATGAATCATCTTTCATATTCTTGCTCATAAGCTTTGGTTAATATTACTCTATTTTTGTAAACTTTCATGGGGGCTTATAGTTAGATATAATAAGTAAGTTTCTAAAAAGTTGTTTCTAATATATATTTTAGTCACTAGAATTTATAATCCATTACATTGTGAGGGTTATTTAATGTGCTGTAATGCTTATAAGAGAGACTAATGTATATTGGATATAGAGTTTTTATTATTAATGTTTTATATATTTTGAATTGGTATAATCTAAAATTTGATTCTATATTACAGAAATTGATTATTCAATAATTTTATACTTAGAACATTTTACGGGAGGAAGAATAATAGGACGAAATTAACGAAAAATCTGTAAGTTTCATAAAATTATAATAAAGATTAAGATGCCCAGTTATTAAAAAATCAGATATATAATAGTCTTTATTATAAATATTTTGGGATGATTCTAAAATTATCTTTGATATTATTATAAATACTATGAAATGTCTATTTTGTAATATAGATGGGCATCAGGAATACATATAAATTTTTAAAACCATCAACTACAATACTTCTTTTAATAAAAAATAAAAAATGATACCAAAAAATATATTATGGGTAATATTAGTCTTAATTGCAGCATACTTTATTGGTCGTTATGTTTATATGCAACCAAGATATGTTAATGGTGAAAAAGCTCCCATATTTGAAGCTACGACATTAGAAGAAAAAACAATAAGTCTATCTGATTTTGAAGGGCAGTACATATTATTGGATTTTTGGGGAAGTTGGTGTGGTCCTTGTTTACAAGAACTTCCAGAACTAAAAGCACTTCAGCAAAAATATAAAGATAAAAAGCTAGTCATTTTAAATATTGCTGTAGAAGAAAAAGAAGATCGCTGGCGGAAGGCTGTTAAACGGCTAGGAATGGATTGGGAATATCATATATTTGATAAAGCTACTAGTCTAAGATTTTTTGATTCCCCTATTGCTCAAATATATGGTATCAAACAAGTACCTTCTAAGTTTTTAATTTCACCAACAGGGGAAATCATCGGTTCGAATATTAGTTTTGATGCTATTGATAAATTGTTGGAAACTCGATTATAATACAAAGACATTTAACCTTTTTCTACTTTAAAAATAATGCCATCATGTGGTGGTATTATCATTGAAATCCCTTCAGATTCTATTTTATCAGATGAGACATGAATTGGAGGTTGTGTTTCTCCAAAATAAGAAGTTATTTTAAACGTGTTGTATTGTGCTATTCCTGCACATTCTAAGGCGTGTTTAGGAATATGAACAGTACATTGTTGATGATGCTCATTGTCAAAGTTTAAAACTACTAAAAAGCAAGAATCAGTGGTATGTCGTAGATAAGTATAAATATGATGGCTATCAAGCTCTTCATGTTGGTTGCTCCACATTAGATCATAAAATTGACCAGAATAGAATGCTTCATGTTGTTGACAAAGATTAAGAAGATTATTATAAAATTGTTGTAAACCCTTTTGTTCTTTTGATAGGAGTTTTCCATCAAACCTTCCTTCATTTCTCCATTGTTGGTGTGTTGGAACGTTCCAGTAGTCAAATATTGTAGTTCGACCATCATCACCACTAAACCCTGAAGCCCCTTCTGCTGGTTCACCAACTTCTTGACCAAAATAGATCATAAGAGGACCATTATGCATCGTAGCAGATAATATCATACCTGCTTTTGCTTTATGAGGCTCACCTAAAAAATATTTAGATGCTAGTCTTTGTTCGTCATGGTTTTCAAGAAATCGGAGCATATTATTTTGTATGCCCTCCAATTGTTGCCAGCAATGTGTTAATACTCCTGCATGGTTTCCATGTTGCATAATACCTCTTAAAGCATCATAAACACCTACTTTATCATAAAGATAATCAAATTTGCCTTGGTGTATATATGTTCGATAAGCATCAGGGTTATATATTTCTGCAATGAAAATCAGTTTAGGAAATTCTTTTTTAATATTATTTATCATCCATCCCCAAAACTCTACAGGAACCATTTCTGCCATATCACAGCGAAAACCATCTACCCCTTTAGAAGCCCAATAATGTATAATATCAAGCATTTTGCTCCATACAGAAGGAAGAGGAGTGAAATGCCCCTGTCTTCCATTTTGATAATCTACACCATAGTTTAGCTTAATAGTCTCGTACCAATCATTGATACTTGGTTGATGGTAAAATTGATCGTTACCCGTTGCTTTTGCAGGCATTTCGATATATGGCTCATAAGCATCACTTTCTAGCACACAACCAGAATTTTGGGGTAGTACAAGATCTTCTTTTAAATAGTAAAAATCATTTTGTGAAGAGAATAAATTCGAAACCTCATCATTTGCTCCAAAGTCTATAACCCCTTTTGTTTTTTTATCGGATTGATAAAACCTAGCCACATGATTTGGAACAAAATCTATAATAACTTTTAGACCATTTTTATGGGTTCGTTCAATGAGCTGATCAAATTCTTTCAATCTATTCTTAACAGAGGTTGCCAAATCAGGATTGACATCGTAATAATCCTTTATAGCATAAGGAGAACCTGCACGTCCTTTGATTATTTGAGGATTACCACTAGGAATATCTGCTTTAGGATAACCTTCAACAATAGCATGCTCTAAAACTCCAGTATACCAAATGTGCGATATACCAGCTTTTTTAAGTTTTTTAAGTGCTGTATTGTTAATGTCTTTGAATTTTCCAACACCGTTTTCTTTCCGACTTCCGTTTAAAACACATTTGTCGTTTGTATTTCCAAATAATCTGACAAGTATTTGATATAGATTGATTTTAGACATTTTGTTTTTTTGTGCAAATAAACACAAATTGCTACAAAAAAAGAAACCCACACTTCCTATGAAGGTGGGCTTCTTTAAAGCAAACACTTTTAAAAGTGTATTAAAAAACGATATTATATTTTAACAAAATCTGCTCTGTTACGTTTAGTCTTCTTCCAAGACCATTGATAGCATTAGGTGCTTTAAAGTCTGTAATATTTACCAGAACATCATGATCGTAGAAGAAATTTAATAATAAGGACAATTGTAATCCTTTATAGATATTGAAAGCGAATTCATTATTCCACTCAACATCAATATTTTGAGGATTATTCAAGTAGTTAGAATATAAAGTTAATGCAGATTGAAAAGCAATCTTATCTTCTAAGAATTTATTATTGTAATTACCTCTCAATAAAGCACCAAACTGATTAAAAGCATTGTCAAAAACAGAAGTGCTTGTCCATGGGTTACCGTGTACTGAAACAGCTTTACCAACACCGTCTCCATCAAAAGCCTCGTTGTCTGCTATATTATCATCTGCAACAATGATTGCTTTGTAAGCAATAGGAGAGAAGTAAAAAGACAAATTATCTTGTGGTTTATAATCAATACCTGCTGATATAGTTAAATGAGCAGGAGAGAATAATTTTGCAATAGGGTTAGCGTCATTATAAGGAGAACCACCTAAATCTTTTAGAAAACTACCAAAATAAGTTGGTGTGAGTTGACTCATGAAACCTAGAGCTGCTGCGTAAAAGAATTTTGAATCCTCAGAAGTTTTGTAGCCTACTTTTGAGTCAAACTTTAATAAGTCTATACTTTTTTGGAAAGGAATTTTTTCGTCTGAACCAAGCGCAATGACACCTGCTCCTAACTTTTGTACACCAAATTGTAGTGAAGCTGTATTATCCCAAGAAAAACGTCCTTGTTTCTTATTCGCAAAAACATTAGCTGCACCACCAAAGCCTATTCTATTTTCTCCTGAACCTACTTTTGGATTGAGTTGAAGTAATTGGGCAAAATCAAATCCTAAACCTAAACCAATGTCCCAACCGTCTTTTGGAGCTTCTTCAGCATCTTGAGCAATGGCTACGCTTCCCAAAAATAATAGGGACAACGAAAGTAAAAGTAATCTTTTAAACATTTTGAGTTTTTTTAATGATTGAAATAGTTTGATTAAATAAGCCCTACTCTCTTATCTAGAGTAGGATAAGTTAAATGGTTAAAATAATATATTGGTTATGGTTAACTTTTTATGCGTTGTCGTCAAAGATTTCTACCTCTGATTGAGAAAACTGACTCATTGGGATGATTATACGCTTTTTTTCTGTTTTAAGGGTAACAGCTCCAGAGTCCATATAGGTAACTTTTCCTTTTTGTTCTCCAATCTTAATAGTATCACCTACTTTGAAACGATGTTTAGTGTAAAGAGAAGACATCAGATTGGCCATAATACTTCTAGAAGCAAAACCATACCCTACAGCAAAAGCAAGCACAACACCTCCTACGATTAATTTTAAATTAGATTTAATAAAATCGGTGTTAATTTTTGCTTGTTCTAAGGCACTAATAGTAATCATCAGAAAGATAAAATAAAAGATAAAACTGGCAAGTATATTTCCTGAAGGGATACCTAAAGACTTACAAGTTGTTGCGACAATATTTTTGATAAAATCAGCTAATACAATTCCTATACTAAAAACGATGACTGCTGATAATAGATATGGGATATAATTAATAAGATCTTTTACTAAGTTTGAGACTACAGGCATCCCCAGCACATCTGTTGATGCAATTAAAGCAATAAGCATAATTACATAGTACAGAATTTTGGAAAGTATGTTACTTAGGGAAACTTGGATATTTAGATTACTAATAAAGTCAATCTCATTAATACTTTTGACAAGATTATCAACCTTTGTCTTTAGTAATAGTTTACGTGCTAAACTAGAGATAAACTTGGCGAATATCCAACCTATAATAAAGATAACAAGCGCACTTGCTACTTTAGGTAAGGCATTCAATGTATTTTGTAAAACTTCCCTCAATAAACCTGAGGTTGCTTGAAATAAGAGCATAAACTGTAAGGGTTTTCTGGTACTATCCTTTAAATATTACCATAAGACGGCAAAATAGCCTTTAAGTCACTTAATATTTGCAAAATATTGATACCAAAATTTTATTTTATGTTAAAATAATATAAAATAGATACAACAAGCTTACTCATCCTCTGATGGATTATCTATATTCATTTTATTAACACCTGAAATAGACGACCGATCTATATTACTAATATTTCTATGATCTATATTAGAAGCTGGATCATTATGATGTACAACACCATTAGATGCAGCAGTTGTAAATAATTGCATCACCTTTGGAACATAAAGGTCTACAATATCTAATATAAATCGTATAAATCCGATATTATCATCAATGTGTTGTCGGATTTCTTTCTGAACATGAGGAGGGGCTTGGTTCTCATCTTGCAACTTTTTAAAATTATTTTCTTCCATGAGCCTCTCTGTAATTTATGAATTAGGAAAAAGTTTTTGATAAACGTTATGGGCTTTAAATTTTGCTCTCTTTATTTTCATTTTTATAGCACTTTCAGATTTGACTAATACTTGACTTATCTCTTTTATACTCATATCGTCCTGATACTTCATCAATAAGACAGCCTTGTCTTGTACTGGTATATGCTCTAATACTTCACTTAGTCGATTATACTCAATTTCTAAAAGTTCTTTGTCATTAATTTCTTCTTGTTCAATATCAGGGAGTTGCTCAGATTCTTTTGTAATTACCTTTTGCAACTTTTTTTGCTTGCGAATAACATCAATACAATAATTATATGTAATTGAATATATCCATGTTGAAAATTTAGATTTTTTATTAAACTTACTTAAGTTCAAAAATATTTTCACAAAAATCTCCTGTGCTGCATCTTGTGCTAATACCTCATCTTTTAATAATGAGATACATTTACTATATACTTTATTGATATACCTACTATAAAGCAGATCAAAGTACATTGAACTCTGACTATTCATGTAAAGATCTAAAACTTCACTATCAGAAAGTTCGTTATATCGTTTTTTATCCAATGCTTTGTGGGTTTGACAATAATTAGTTCTAACCGCTTGTTTGCTTACACTATTGACGTAAGAAAATGCAGAAAGATACATGATAAATAGAATTTTAATGGAAAAAATGATTAAAAGTCCCGTTGTTACAATAAACTAATACACGTTTCTAAGAGTGCTTCTTCTGTAGCATACTTCGACATATAGATATTTTCTATACCCAAGTTTTGCAAAGTTTCAAATGTAGTTTTTCCTATGGCTATTATTTTTTGCTTTTCATTTTGCGGATAATTATTATAATATATTTCAACGCTTAAAGAGCTTGTGAAAATAAGAATATCACACACAAATATATTAATATTTTTAATGGGTTGGTTGTCATAAACAATTATAGGTTGTGAAAAAATTTGCGCTCCGAGTATTTTTTCAATAGATTGTCTAGAGTTTTTAGCTTGTGGGAAAAGTACTTTTTGCGCTTTGGCAAAGTCTAAAAAAGCTTGAGCTGTCATATAAGGATCGCCCATACCAGCAAAATGAACTGTATATCCTAAGCTCTCAAGATATATCGCTGTGGCTTTTCCTAATGTAGCGATTTTAGTCTGAGGAGGAAAAGATGTTTGTTTTAGAAAAAAATCTACTCCTTTTTTACTATAAAAAAAAATCCAATCTATCGATTCTGTATACTTGAAAGCTATAGCTTCAAATTGAATTAAACTTTTATCATGAATAATATGAGGTAAAGAGGCAAAGGTTTTTCTAAACGGACTGTCTTCTGTAAGATGGCGGCTTATAAAAATATGTTTCATAAATAGTCTTGGTCGTTCATATAATGAACCATAAAAAAAACTACAAACCAATTATTGGTTTGTAGTTTTGTGTTTTATAGTGGGCGATAACAGACTCGAACTGCTGACCCCCTGGGTGTAAACCAGGTGCTCTGAACCAACTGAGCTAATCGCCCTTTTTGAATATTATTCAATAGCTTGTTGCTAGACTAAATATCCAAAGTGGACGCAAATATAAGATGCTATAATTTATTTACAAATAAAATTGAAAAAAAATTATCGAAATTCTGAAATATTGAAGAACAGCTAATATTTCCAAAAAGGAAATTCAACAAAAGTATAGTTTACTAAACTATCTGTAAGTACCCCATATTTACGATAGACTTTTTGTGTTTCGATCTTTAAGTTATGCTTTCCTTCTTTTAAATTTTTTATATTTAAAATAGTATATAGACCACGTTCATTTTGATTAGGATGTTTTAAGAATTCATAGTCTATTTTTTGATATAAAGAGTCATCAATATGAATATTGTAAAGGGCATCAAAACATAGTTTCAAACTATCTAAGTTCTGTTTCCTCGTATCTTTATTGATCACGACAATATCTGTTTTGATTCCTACACTATTTATGGGATCAATATTAGGACAAATTAATTTTATGACTTCGTCTTTTTGGGCTACTCTTATAAATAATTCTAGATAGTCATCCTTTATAATCTTAGATTGTATAGACGCTTGTTTCACAATTTTATTCTCTTTCCTCTGATCATCATAATAAGAATGGTTCATCCATTTTTTTGAGGTATATTCTGGTAGATAATCACTCGTTTCAAAATATAAACTAACCATAAAAATTAGACTGATAATATAGGGAATGGTAAAGAAGGCAAAACGTCGTCCATATTTATTGTCAATAAAATTATAATAAATAGGACGATATAAAAAGGATAAAGAGATGAGACTATAGAAACGATATATGGGGAAATAAAACGTAGATAGTCTTTTTTTCTTTTTGAAAAAGCCAAGTGTTAAAAAATCAATGAAATAGAGTAAGCCTCCTAAAGAAAACAAAATAACAAATACGAATGAGGTATAGGTAATTGTCTTTGTCCATGTGCTAGAATCGGCGGCATCATTGAGCGACCCTCCAGCAATAAATTTCATTGTTTGTTGAAATAATGCAATAAATGCAATGAACATTATAAAAGAAAAGAGAACGAAAATAATCAAAAATGAAAATGCAAAGATAATGCTGCATAATTTTTCCAATCGTTCAATATAGTTATCATAAGAGCCGATTTTGTCTCGAAGGTAAGTCGTGAATTTTGGAGAATAACCTAGAGCGTCAAAATCAATTTCTCTAGAAACATACCGAAGTCCAATAGTACCTATCCAAAGTCCTCTAAGAATAACATGAATAATAAGGTTAACAACTAAAAATAGCCATGCTCCTAACAGAAACATTCCAAAGGATGCCATTAAGCCCATAAAAAAACTACTGGATGCATTGACAATAAAGTAGTTAATTAATGAGCTTATTGGATCTTTTGCTCCAAATAATAAAAGTATAGAAAACCCCGAAATCAGTAATTCCAATTGCCAGCTTTCTTGTTGTAAGAACTCTAGCCATTTTTGAAGTGTATTTTTATTTTCGAGGTCTGACATATTTATACAGTTTGTAAAATAAAAGTAGAAAAGAAAATTTTTTTATAAAAATAAGATAATATCTTCGTTTTATGGAAAAAGGTAATCATTGGTTAAGTTTTCATATCTATCTCAAATCGGAACAGGCAGATTCTTTGATTAGTAATGGTATATACTATTTTGCGAATATATTTATGAATGAAGATTTGATCGATAAATGGTTTTTTATCCGCTATCCTACACCAGAATTTCATTTAAGAGTCCGTTTTTTAGTGAAGGATATTGGTCGGAAGGAAGAGATTCTCTATATGTTCAAAAACGGGATGAGAATGGAAGTGAATGCTAAAATTGAGCTCGCTGATTATGAAAGAGAATGGTCTAGGTACGGTGTTGATACTCTACCTATTATTGAATCGATTTTTCAGCATGATAGTCGTATGGTAGCAGAATTAATAGATGTTTTGGAAGAAGATTCAAGCGAACAGATACGATGGTATATTTCATTTAGAATTATACAGACCTATCTAGATTGTTTTGGATTGAATAACGAAGAGCAACTTAATCTGATTTTGAAAGGACGAGAATATTTTTTAAAAGAATTTGATAACGCCCAAACATTAGCCGAAGAATTTGAAGAGGACAAAGAAAGTATTGAAACTATTCTACGTTTTACAAGAGATGAAATCCCTGAATTTAGTGTCTTGCTTGATATTTTAGATGAATTCCAGGCTAAAGTCAAACCACTTTCCCAGCAAGTTATTCAAGGTCTGCCGCCTACGATAGACTTGGGGCATATCATCAGAAGTCTTATTCATTTAGATATTAATAGGCTTTTTGTAAATGACCAAAGAAAGCTCGAAAGTAGACTTTATTGTTCCTTATTACATGCAAAATTAGATTGATGGTGTTTTCTTTTATGATTCGACCATGTTTATCAACTAATATTTTAGTGATGATAATTTCGCCATTTCAATAAATTCACTCGAATTTAATAATGAAAAATCATCCATATATATTTTAACAGACTATGAGGACTCGGATATTCGCTCAAAGGTATCAGATATTCATTCATAGTTGATAAAACCTTGTAAAACTTCTAGATTTATAAATGAGTATTTTAAAAGTGTGTTTTGTCTAAAAAAGATATTCTATAGATGGAAATATAAGAACTAGTCTTTTTCTCCCTCCCTTGTCTTTTCCAATTAAGAAAACCTCAAAACTGAAAAATTTAATTTGAAATGGTACTCATAATTTCTGATGATAGAGATATTTCTACTAATGATGTAGTTGATTGGCTTACGCTGTTTGAGCAAAAATTTCTGCTTATTAGAAATCATGTAGATTGTAATCTACAAGTTGGCCTAACAGGAGAAGAAACTCATATATCTATAAATGGCATTGATCTAAATACTTTTACTACTTATTGGTATCGTAGAGGAGGGTTAAATATTTCATCACAATATATAAATCATTCTAGACGGACTACTCCTAAATTAAAGTATGAAAGTGGTATTAAAAATGCTATTATAGGAGATTTGGATCGACTTGAACAATATTTTCATACTCATATTTCAAATTCAAATATTAAGTGCTTAGGAAACTCCTTAAATGCAGGCTTAAATAAAATTGATACTTTGAATAAAGCTAGATCTGTAGGGTTAAATATTCCTAAAACCATCATTACGGATAAAAAGGCAGATTTAATTTCTTTTTTTGGAGAAAACGATTTTATTGTAAAACCAATAAATGAGGCGATGGTACATTTTGACAAAACAAATGAAGTTGAGATGTATACTTATACAAATATTGTAAAACTCCATGAACTACAGGATATATTTCATATCTCTCTCTTTCAAGAAAAAATAGAAAAGCATTATGAAATTAGAACTTTTGTCCTAGATGGTGAATGTTATTCTATGGCTATTTTTTCACAAAAAAATAAAAAAACCCAAGTAGATTTTAGAAATTATGATCGCTCTACACCCAATAGAGCAGTACCTTTCAAACTCCCCAAATCTATAGAAACAAAAGTTTTAGATTTGGTTGATAAAGTAGGATTAAAAACTTGTTCTTTGGATTTATTAGCAAACAAGGAGAAAACGTTTTTCTTCCTAGAAATTAATCCTATTGGGCAATTTGGAATGTTGTCCTATCCTTGTAATTACAACTTAGAAAAGAAAGTTGCAAAATACCTTACTGAAAATGGTAAAATTAAAGAATGATGAAGAATATTAAAGAATTTATTAAGGAGCATAAAGAAAAAATGCCTGTTTATTTTTCATATCCAACTTATAAAAAACTAACAGTAAAAGAAGAAGAACCTGAAGTGAGTAGTACTTTTTATCAAACCAAAGAGTATTATGATCGAAAATTTCACAAGTATTTAAGCCAAATAATAATAGATGAGAACACAAGAAATACTAAATAAATATTTTATCCTTTTTTCAGATTGTAAACTTGTAGATGGACATAGTCGTTCTATTGTCTATGATCTTACTAGATCTTCTTTTAATTTTATTCCAAATATCCTTTATGAAATTTTAACTACTGATTTTAGCTTAAGGATTGAGGAGATTGTGGAAAAATATGGTATTCAATATCAAAACATAATTCTGGAATATTTTGATTTTTTAGAAGAAAAAGAATATATATTCTTTACAACTGACCCTAATGAAAGGCTGTTATTTCCGCCTATTGACAACAAATATGAATCTCCTTATGAAATCACTAATGTCATCATTGATTATGATGATATTCTTCATCCAATAGAAAAGATTATCAAAGAATTAGAAATATTAGGAAGTGTTCATTTACAACTTCGATTTTACAGTTCAGAACTTTTAGGTAAGCTTAATTCAATTGTGTCTTCAACATTATTTACTCGTGTAAAATCTATTGAATTGATTTTGCCCCAGAATAATATTTTAGAGATAGAGCATTTAATTGAAAAGCATCATCGAATAAAAACAATTACTCTTTTTGCGGCAGAAACAATAAGCCACAAAAAAATCAAACAAGCAAAAATTTTTACCACTCAACAAAAGATTATAAGTGAGAGCTGTTGTGGGCAAATACAGCCTAGCTTTTTTACTATTAATACGCCGTTTTTTAATGAAAGTTCTCATTATAATAATTGTCTAAATAAAAAAATATCTATTGATACTTCTGGGCGTATAAAAAACTGCCCTTCAATGAGGTTTGACTTTGGAAACATTAATGAAGTTTCATTAATAGAAGTTGTTAAACAAGAGTCTTTTAAAAGTTTTGGATACATCAAGAAAGATGAAATTGAGACATGCAAAATATGCGAATTTAGATATATGTGCTTGGATTGCCGAGCTTATATAGATAAGCCTGATAATATATATAGCAAACCACTAAAGTGTGGATATAACCCTATAACTAATGAATGGAAAGAATGGTCAACAAATCCTCTAAAAGAAGACGTCATCAAATCTTATAAAATTTTGAATGAATATTGATCATAAGTAACCCTACTACATGCATCAAAAAGATGATATGTGTCAAAATAGTATTCCTATTATTTCATTTGTTAATTGAAATCCAGCGTTTATTAATTGTAAGTGGAATTTGACATAATTACGTGATAATTTACGTACAGATTGTTTCTATTTAGTAGAAATTATCCAATGTTATAATCTAAACTAAATCAAGATTTATTTTTTAATCACATTAAAAAACTGAATTATGAATAAAAAATTCGAATCAATTAAAGCTGATAAATTTGAAACTTTGAATAAAAAGGAAATGAACAAATTATCAGGAGGAGGATATTTCGAAACATATCATGGAAATAAAGGAGATTACGTTTGGAATGGAATTCTTGTTTGGCGTTAAAAACCAACTTTTTTATACAAACATTTTTTAAAATTAAAATTTATTCAATTATGAAAGAACAACAAAAGAAGTCATTTGAGTCAATAAAGACTAAAAAATTTCAAGCTATAGAAGCTAGCAAATTAAATGATATTGCAGGTGGAGGCCCTCCTGGAACATATGATTATGCTCACAATGATATAAAAGATCCGAAAAAATTATAAGCGATTTTTTATATATATTATATAGCCAATTATTTGTTGTTAAGTAGTTGGCTATATTTTTTATATTTTAACGATAATGCCTCCTAGAAAGTTAATTCCAAAACTTGGATATCGATACCATCGTTCTCTTTTATTATCAGTAATGTTGTTTACGTCTAAAAAAACACCAAAATTTTTGGTAAACTGATAGTCAGCTCCTAGACTCAAATCCAATAATGCGCCTAGAAATTCCTCAGAATCATTTTCATTTTTATTTGCAACGCCCGAAGCGAGATATAATTCTGCTTTCACACCAAATTTTTCTTTAAACATTTTTCCATTAGCTCCGACATTAAGTTCAAAAATTGGCAAATGCCAAGCCTTATTTTCTGTTTCGGGTTCAAGTGCATTGAAGTCCAATAAGACAAAAGTATTAAGATTGGCAAAAGGACTATACGTGATTTCACCATGCAAATTAAAAATATCGACATCATCATAGATAACATTAAATCTTTTACCATCCTTAGCATAGTCATTCAGGAATAATGCTGTATTTTCTGTGATTTTATATCCTGCCCGTGCTTCGTAGTTAAGGCTTCCTGATTGTCCTTTTATACCTGCATAGATATTATTGAGTTTTGTGTTTTTTACATCAAATTCAGATACAATGTAAGGATTATATTCACTTAGTCTTCTAAAGGAGTTTTTGATTAAACCACCATCCCAACCAGCAAATATGGTAATTCCCGTAGCAGGAATCAAATAACCTAATTCAACATTTGGGAAGAGGTGAAAAGTGTCTTTTGCATGGCTTAGGTTAACCCCTGCTTTCCCATAAAAACTATTGCTCTGAAAAGTGAACGATGGAATAAGACTTAAGTTGTTTAGATCTTGAGATGTGCTATCTTTAAAAGTACTGAAATCGTTTTTAATTTGGATAGTTAGCGGATGCTTTTCAGCAAAATATTTAGTCAATTCGGCATCTAAAATGATTCCAAATTCATTACTTTTAAAAGCATCGTTTTGTCGATAAAAATTAATATCTGTACTATAGTTGAGATCACCAACAGTTCTCGTATGGTTGAAAAATTTACCTCCAATATCGAATAAAGTAAACGTTTGTTTAACATCTTCATCCATGAATATTGTATCTGTATGATCATATCCATAATAATAGACATTACGATTGGAAAAATCTCCAATACCTTGTACTGCAAAGCCATAGTCGAAATAATATGTTCCATCGAGTTCTAGATCAGTATTCCCAAACCGTTGATTTTCGAGTTGATTTTTATTGTTGGCAGAATGGTGTTTAACCCACGCTCCAAAATCGAGGTTATTTTGTATCCCAGAATCATAACTAATTTCAACAAATGGGGAATTGGGTAACCCATAGCCAACTTTACCAAACATCTTATAGATCTCAGGGAGCGGATCGGGCTTCATAGCAATAGGTCGTAATACTGGCGGTTCGTAATCTATACTTTTTAAATTAGGAGGAACAGAATAATTGAGTGTTTGAGTACTAGTATCAATATTCGGTAATGTAGGAGATATATCTACTTTTTCAGCATCCGCTAATCGTGCTTCAAAATTTTTAACAACTTCTACTTGGTCAGAAGGCAATTCTGTGTCGGGTTGTGCCATCAAATCATTTGTAAATATTACTATCATAAATAATAGCAATAAAAAAGAAATCGTTTCTTTAAATATTATTGATTTAAATAGATACTTATCCATTTTATATTTTTTTGTAAACAAAATAGGGTGCAAAAAGCAGTACATTAATCCTCTAAGGGTTCATCCATTTCTCTATCTCCATTAGTCGGTGTTAAGGGCTGCAACCTAGTAGCTGCAGCATCTTGACTTTGCAGTTTGGTGAGCTTTGTTTTAGCTTCTTCTACAAGTGCAACATCTCCATCATAATTTTCTACAAGTCCTTCAAGGGTTGCTTTAGCATTAAACAAATCTCCTTGTTCCGCAAAAATATCGGCTAATAGAATAGTACTTTTTGCTAGCCAATATGGATAATTTGGGATTTCTTGATATGTGTTTATACAGAGTGTTTTCGCAATTTCTAACTCTCGTAGAATATAATAGAGATAAGCTACTTGATAACGTGCTTCAGCAGATTTTTCACTATTATCCAACTTAATCACCTCTTTAAAACTAGCTAAAGCAATTGTATGGTTCTTATCTTCAATAGCCATTTTACCTTTATAGAAGTAGGCATTTGTTTTATGTTCTTTAGTAGCATTAGGATTAGACACGACCTTATCTGCTGTAGCATAAACAGCCGTTGGTTGGTTAATGCGCCAAGCACTACGAAGAGCACCCAATTGAGCATTTAGTCGTTCTTCTCCTTCAGGTGCTATTGTTTCAAGAATCGAATAGTATTGATAAGACTTATTGAAATCTTGTTTATGATTATAGGCAATTTCAGCAGCTTTGAACAATGAAGAAGCATAGTAAGGACTATTTCCTATTTCTATAACTTCTTCATAACTATCGAAGGCAGCTTCATAATTTTTTAATAAAAAGTAAGCCTCACTCCTATTATATTTTGCTTTCAAACTATATTCCCCGTTCGGAAATTTTTTTAAATATTTATTATAGCCTATAATCGCTTTTTCATAATTGCCATTCTCATACTGTTTTTCAGCAGCTCTAAAATTAATGAGATCTTTATCTCCTGAAGAAATAGTGCCTCCATGATTCGGAACACTTTCTAGGAATGCTAAATAGGCATCTGGATCGCCCATTTCAATATATATTTCTTCTATTCCTCTTAATGCTACTTTTGCTTCTGCTGCTGTAGGATTATTTCTAAAAATACGTTTATAATAACTTAATGCATCAGGATAATTATTTTGATTATAAGCAATTAAACCCATTTTTAGTAAGGTAGCATTTAAAAGCGTAGAGCTAGGATAATTTGTACTCAAGGACTGAAATGTTTCAACTGCTAAATTAAACTTTCCGATTTCTAGGTAAGTAGAACCTAGTGCATATAGACCATCATCAGCATATTGAGATTTTGGATATTGATTCGTCAGCTCTTCTAAGACAAGTATTTTTTCAACAGTTTTACCTCTAAGACCTTCAATCATTGCTTTCTGATAAAGTGCATAGTCAGAGCCATTATATTTTTTTGAAACAACCTCATTATAATACTGTAGTGCTTCAGCATATTCATTTTGTTTAAAAAACATATCACCAGCTCGAAGAATTGCATCTGGGAGAATTTGTTTTTTCACGTAATCATTATCAATATGATTGTAGTCTTTTCGAATATCTCCAACTGTTTTAGAAAAATAGTTTGCTGCTGTTTTATATTTATCTTGTTTTAAATAGTTGTAACCTTGTATATAATTAGCAGTATAAGCAGAGCTTTCATCGGGCAATGGAACACTAGAAGCCTTAGATAGAAAGTCATCAAACGTTCGGATACTTTCAGCATAATTATTTTCACGATGTGCCATTTCTCCCAACCAATAAGTTGCCAAAGCGGTTGTTCGAGCATCTAGTGGTGTTTCTAATGCTTTATGAAAATATTGTTTAGCACTTCCATAATTTTGGTCATTATAATATTGAACACCTCTTAGATAAGCTACTTTTTGATAGGTTTCATGCATTTTAGGCGTTTTATTAGGCATTTTTTCAATGCTTTGTAAAGCTTGGGCATAATCTCTAGTATTAAGAAAAATATTGCTCATAAATGCTTGCCCTTCATTAAAATATGGAGAATCTACTGGTATAAGTTGTATAGCATTTAAAGCATCTCTATGTTGTTTTAATTCATAAGAAAGTTTAGCATAATTATAATTTGACTCGTTTGAAATTTCTTGGTTAAAATTCATTTTTCGAGCTTTGCCAAAAGCTGTCCTAGCAGAAAAACGATTACCTACTTTAAGGTAACAGTCTCCTAGAGCATACATAGCATATTGACCCAACTCACTATTTTGATCTGTTAAGGCTTCAAAATTTTTAATGGCGGCTTGATAATTTCCTGTTTTATATTGTGTAAATCCAAGTTGATAATAATCTTCGGGGCGGAGTTGTTTGGCATTAGCTGCATATTCTTCTAGGTAAGGTAAGGCATTATTATACTGTTGTTTTTCAAAAAAGGCTTGCCCAAGGAGTTGACGAATTTCAAGTTGATTTCGAAGTTCTTTATTTCTTAAAGCCTTTCCTCCATATGTTATTACTTCATCAAATTTTCCTTCTGCAAAATAGATTTGAGTAATATAATAAGGTACTACACGATTATATTTTTTAGTGGAATTGGCTTTTTCAAAACTAGCTAGAGCATCATCATAATCACCATCAAAAAAAGCACACATTCCATAATAATAATTAGCAGGGTAGTAATAGTCATTCTCTTTTTCATCCTTTATTTCAGCAAAAGCATTTTTAGCATTTGCATTTGATTTTTTTACAAAATAAGAATATCCTAGTTTAAACAACACTTCTGATTTTCGTTTTTTACTCAGTTCATTGGTATTGATAAGGGTATAAAATTTTATTGCTTCTGCATACTTTTTGCTATTATAGTAATAATTACCCATTTCGATCTTGGCTTCATTAGCAAGGCTACTAGGTGAATGTTCTCGAATAAAATCCAGAATTAGTCGTTCTCCTTCTGGTTTTTCTAATCGTACTGCACTACGAGCGATGTAAAGTTGTGCCATATCTTTTAATAAACCATCTTCACCTTCATTTGCCTGACGCTGATGATTATATACTTTTTGGAATTCTTTAACAGCTTGTGCATATAAACCTTCATTGTAAAAGGATAGACCACGTTTAAAAATGACATTAGCTTCACTATAGACACTCGTAGACTGTGCCAATAGAAAATTTCCTGAAATTATAAAACACATTAAAAGAATATAACGTACTCGCATATTGGAACATTAGATGAAAAAGAAGTATACTATTAGCTCTTGGATATTGATAATCCAATACAACAAGCTAAAGTATGAATATACAATGTAACGAAAGAAATATTGTAAAATTTTGTAGTATGTTTTTATATAGATTTGAATAGGATTGAAACAAATCTAAGTAAGAAAGTTGGAAATAACAATCCCATAAAGACTTCTAGTCAAAATAATATGCATTTAGTAAGAGAATGAGAGATGTTATTTGAGCTTATTTCTGGTGTCATTCAGATATATAATGAGTTCTTTTGGAGAAGAAACGTGTACAATTCTATCGTTTGGCTCAATAATTTTTATACTCTCAGGATTCCCAGAGATAAGAAGAGGAATAGAAGTTGTATCAAGAATATATTTGATAGATTGATTAACTTTAGTAGATTTTGGTGCGATTAAAATAGTCATCATTAAATCGGAATCCGTAATCTCATGTACTTGAGCTATATTTTCTCGAGGAACATTTTGACCTAGATAGAATACACGCCACCCTAAATCTTTGGCAATAAAAGAAGTTAATAAAAGACCAATTTCATGGTATTCTTCTTCGAGTAAAAAAAGAATGATACTAGGAGCATCTGTAGGAGGTACAGGAAGTGCCTCTATTGCAGCAATAATTTTTTGACGAATTAAGTTTGAAATAAAATGCTCTTGAGCAGGAATGAGTTTTTTTGTTCTCCAAAGTATTCCAACACGCCTTAGGAAAGGGTAGATAAGTTCTGTTATGGCTGAAAATAATCCTTTAGTTAACAACTGTCTTTTAAAAATCTTATCAAAAGACTCTTCATCTAACTCAAGCATACTTAAAATCAATATATTTACTTCATCTGTTTTATCTTCATTGTTTGTTGTTAAAATTTCACCTACCAAACTATTGATTTCCTCATCCGTCATTTTATCGATTTTGGAAATGCGATAACTATTACGAACGAGAATACTAACATTTAACAATTTGCAGAGTTGTTCATCTGAATAATAACGGATATTTGTTTTAGTACGCATTGGCTTTAGAAAACTGTATCTCCTTTCCCATATGCGCAATGTATGGGCTTTTATACCTGTTAATGTTTCCACTTGTGCCATTGAGTATTTCATTTGTATATATTTTATATCCATAAATATAAACATAAAATAGTATAAAATCATAAAAATTTTATTTTTTCTTCTCTTTTGTTCAGTTTTATGCAATTGAATATTAAACAAAAGCGTCATGTTAGTGTTTTTTATTGTATAACTTTTGGTATTAAAAAATTAGACACGAACAAATTATTAATTTCAGTACTGCTATTATTAGGGATTTCATTGTTTACTGTCAGTTGTGATAATGATAACGATGATGTAGTCACACCAAATACAAGTACAAGACATTGTTGAATTAGTTCAAGAAAATGGATTCACCTCTTTAGCTGTTGCCCTAACTAAAACGACTCTAGTTGACGATCTTCAAGGAGATGGTTCTATGAAATCTTATTGTACCACGTTGTTCCTGCTAAAATATTATCTAGTGATTTAACTCCAGAAGATGTCGCTACTTTGTCAGGAAGAAATTTAATATTGATGGAATTAAGGTCGATGAGATTTCTGTCATTACAACTTTTGATGTAGAAGCAACAAATGGTGTTATTGATGTAATAGATAGTGTACTTCTACCTTAGGAAAGCACCAAATCATACAATATAGTTTTAGTTTAAGTTAAATCCAACAATTTACTAAGCCGCACATTGTTTCAATGTCGGCTTATTTTTTTAAAATTCATGGTCAATGTAGATGTTCTATATTATTTAGAAAAACTATTTTTGAGTTACAATGGTTCTTTAACTTAAAAAAGATTCTAATTTGAATAATAATCTATTCCATTCTATACAAGACGAATTGTATTACGCAACAGTGATTTTACCCATTGCTGTACCAAAATTATATACTTATTCGATTCCATCTGAAATGATTGATAGTATCCAAGTTGGTGTTCGTGTAGAAGTTCAATTTGGTCGAAGTAAATTATATGCTGCCATTGTACAAAATATTGATAAAAATAGACCAGAAAAATACCGACCTAAACCTATTATTTCCATCATAGACGATAAACCAATAGTAACGGAGAAGCAGTTACAGTTATGGACTTGGATTGCGAATTATTATATGTGCACTTTAGGCGAAGTGATGAATGCTGCCTTACCCTCTGGTTTAAAGCTGGCAAGTGAAACCATTATTACGCTAAATCCTTTGTTTAATCATAATTATGAGCAACTCAATGATAAAGAATACCTTATTGCTGAAGCACTTACTATTCAAAATGAATTGACCATAAAAGATATTCAGAGTATTCTCAATCAAAAAACGGTATATCCCCTAGTTAAATCGCTTTTAGAAAAACACATCATTTTCTTAAAAGAAGAACTGCAACAAAAATATAAACCCAAAACCGTGACTTGTGTTCGTTTAAAGGAGCCTTACTCAAGTAATACAGAATTATTACAAGAGGCATTTGATAAAGTCAAACGGGCAGGAAAGCAAACAGAGGCACTTATGGCATTTGTGCAGTTAAATCAAACTAACAAAACAGTTTTACGACAAGCAGTCTGTGATAAAGCAAACGTTAAGACAAATATTATTAAGGCAATAGTAGATAAAGGAATTTTTGAAATTTATAAAAAAGAGACTAGTCGAATAGGACTTTATGATAAAGATCTGGAAGAGAAATATAAATTATCTGAGCAACAAGAAGCTGCGCTAGAATTTATTAAGGAAAAATTTAATACCAAAAATGTTGTCCTTTTACATGGTGTGACAGGAAGTGGTAAAACAAGAGTTTATATAGAGTTGATACAAGAAACAATATCAAAAGGAGAACAAGTTTTATATTTACTTCCTGAGATTGCATTAACAACCCAGATTATATTTCGTTTACAACGGATTTTTGGAGATGATATCTTAGTTTATCATTCAAGACTCAATAATAATGAAAGAGTAGAAATTTGGAAAAAAACATTAGAAGGCAAATCTGTATTGGTTGGTGCTCGCTCAAGTTTATTTCTGCCCTTCATAAATCTTAAACTAATTATTGTAGATGAAGAACATGATCCTTCTTTTAAACAAGTAGAACCAAATCCTAGGTATAATGCTCGAGATACCGCTATTTTTTATGCTTATCTTAACCAAGCAAAAGTCCTACTTGGTTCAGCAACACCTTCTATAGAAACATTTCATAATACAGAAATAAACAAGTATGGAATTGTAAAAATGTCAGAACGGTTTGGTGGTTTAGAACTCCCAGAAATAGTAGTCGTAAATGTCAAAGAAGAGATGAAGAAACGGATTTTACAGTCTCATTTTACAAGTGTATTGATCGAAGAATTGAAACAAACTATAGACAATGGAAATCAAGCTATACTATTTCAAAATAGAAGAGGATATGCTCCCACATTGAGATGCCAAATATGTGATTGGTATGCTGAATGTATACACTGTGATGTGAGCCTTACTTTTCATCAATACAGTAATAATCTCCGATGTCATTATTGTGGTTATCAAACACCAATACAAAAGGATTGTCCAGCCTGTGGAAGTCATGACTTAACACTTAAGGGGTTTGGAACACAGAAGGTAGAAGATGAATTACAAATCTATTTGCCCAAAGCAAAAGTTCAACGGATGGATTTTGATAGTATACGAACTAAAAATGCACATACAAAACTAATTAATGACTTTGAAGAAAAACGAATTGATATACTAGTAGGAACACAAATGGTAACCAAAGGATTAGATTTTGATAATGTTGGATTAGTAGGCGTTTTAAGTGCAGATAGCCTATTCCAATTTCCTGATTTTCGTGCAAGTGAAAGAGCTTTTCAACTGATGACTCAAGTGAGTGGGAGAGCTGGTAGGAAACATAAACAAGGGAAAGTTATCATACAAGCAATGAATCCACAACATCCTGTAATATCTGAGGTATTACAAAACAATTATGCTGCGTTCTACAAAAGAGAGTTAGAGGAAAGAAAAATGTTTTTATATCCACCCTTTTATCGTTTTATCAAAATTACATTAAAACACAAGCGAACTGAAACATTAAACCAAGCTGGAAAATTATTTTCAAAGTATCTCAAAGGTAAAGTAGGTAGACGTTTGCTTGGTCCTGCTGTTCCAAGTATTCCTAGAGTAAGAAGTTATTATCTTTTAGAAATAATGATAAAAATAGAACGCCAAGCCCAAAGTTTGCAATTAGTAAAACAATCAATTATCGAAGCTATTGAAGTATTAAACACTACAAAAGGTTATTCTCAAGTTAAGGTAGTTGTAGATGTAGATACGTACTAAAAAATTGAAAAGAGTATTAGATAAATTTAAGTAATAATGAAATAACATTACTACTCAATAATCAACTAGATATTTATTTTTAACCTAATATGTGTCGTTAAATGTGTATTTGACGACATTTTAATAATGTCACAATCTAATTTATATTAAAAAAAAAATAAATTTAGCTATCTTGTTGAGTAAAACTTATTATTTTATTCAATACTTAAACTTACGCTTATGTTTAACTACTACAGATTTTTTTTGTGCCTTGTTTTTTTATTTGCCGTCCAACTTTCATATGGACAGGATGCACTTCAAGTTGCAAAAAATTATTTACAAAAAAATTACCAAAAAAATAATTTAGTAAAAGATGATGTTGCTGGTTTTATTATATCCGATCAGGTATATTCAAAAACTACAGGAGTACATCATATTTATTTTCAACAAGCTTTAAAAGATGTTAAAGTTCACAATGCTATTTTTAACTTAGCTATTAAAGATGGTAAAGTAGTCCACTCTAATCATACTTTTATAAAAAATTTAGTTAAAAAAGTAGATGCAACGAGTCCAAAATTGTCCGCTAAAAATAGCGTAGTTGCTGCTGCAAAACACCTAGATTTAAAAACGGATGGTTTAAATGAACTTAGAAGAGAAGCTATTTCAAAAGGAAAGGGAAATAAGATTATTTTTGATAATGCTGGAATATCAAGAGATGAAATACCAACAGAATTAATTTGGATTCCTGTTAATGATGGAAAGGCCGTTAAATTAGCTTGGAGCATTATTATTAATGACAGAACTTCTTCTGATTGGTGGGATGTAAAAGTTGATGCTCAAACAGGAGAAATAATAAGTAAGCATAACTTTACAATATACTGTAACTTTGGAAAAAAACATATTAAGGAGAAAGGTTGTGAAACACATCATCACAAAGAAAATAGTCCACAAAACGATAATAATCGTTTATTAGCGAATAATGATTATAATGTTTTTGACTATCCATTAGAAAGCCCAAGTCATGGAAGTAGAAGTATCGTAAATAGTCCTTATACAAGGTTTACAGCTGCACGTGGTGCTTTAGGGGCAACGAATGGATGGCATCATACCAGTACAAATAATTATACTTACACAAGAGGAAATAATGTTTGGTCTCAAGAAGACGCTAATGGAAACAATGGTACAGGAGCTAGCCCTAACCCAGGAGCTTCCTTAGATTTTAACTATCCTTTTGACTTTTTTGGCACACCCGCTGCTAATCAAGATGCAGCGATTACCAATCTTTTTTATTGGAATAATTTGACACATGATGTACTTTATAATTATGGTTTTGATGAGCCTTGCGGTAATTTCCAAGCATCTAATGTGGATGGTCTAGGAGGAGCAGGCAATGACTTTGTATATGCCGATGCGCAAGATGGAAGTGGTACAGATAATGCCAATTTTTCTACGCCAGGAGATGGTACGAATGGAAGAATGCAAATGTTTCTGTGGTCTGCTGCTTCTTTAACAAGTTTTGATGTGAATTCTCCAGCAAGTGTAGCTGGGCCATATGGGGCTATAGAATCAGGTTTTAGTACAGCTAATAAACTGGCGGATGTAGGACCTATTACAGGTGATTTGGTTTTAGCCAACCACATTGAAGCCTGTACAGCTAATCCAATTACTAATGGAGGTGCTTTAAGTGGTAACATAGCCGTAATAGATAGAGGAAATTGTGCATTTACTGAAAAAGTAAAGAATGCAGAAAATGCAGGAGCGATAGCTGTTGTAGTTTGTAATAACGTAGGAGGTTCTCCTATAGTAATGGGAGGAACAGATAACACAATAACCATTCCAGCAGTAATGTTAAGTATGGGGGAGTGTGCTACTATAAAAGCAGAAATGGCAAGTAATACAGTTAATATTACAATGGCTGGAGGAACAGCTTATACTCCAGATGGAGACTTTGATAATGGTATTATAGCGCATGAGTATGGACATGGATGGAGCATTCGTTCTACAGGAGGTCCAGGGACTTCTTGCTTATCAGGAGATGAGCAACAAGGAGAAGGATGGTCAGATTTTTTAGCATTGATGTTATGTACGGATTGGGCAAGTTTAAGTCCTACAGTAGCTTCTGCAAATATACCAAGAGGGATAGGTACTTACGCTGTAGGACAACCTACAACAGGTGGAGGAATTAGACCATTTATGTATTCCTATGATATGGCAAATATAAATAGTTATGCAGAATATGCTAATGTCGGAGATAATACAACGTTCTCAATCCCGCACGGAGTGGGGTCTATGTGGTGTACAATTTTATGGGATATGACATGGGAAATTATTTTCCAAGATGGATACATCCAATCTGACATATGGGACACGAGTACTATGCAGGGGAATGTAGCAGCTTTTAAACTCGTTCACGAAGGTTTGAAACTACAACCTTGTAGCCCAGGATTTGTAACTTCACGAGATGCGATATTAGAAGCGGATGAACTTTTATTTGCTGGAAAATATAGATGTGCAATATGGAAAGCATTTGCGAGAAGAGGCGTTGGTGTAAACGCTGATCAAGGAAGTAGTGCGAGTGTAACAGATGGCACAGCAGATTATGCTGTTCCTAGTGGTGTAGAATTAACAAAAACGGCAGATAAAGTTTTATATGACCAAGGAGAAGTTGTAACCTATAATGTTACGGCAACTTGTGGTTGTGCCGATGCAAATAATGTTACTTTGGAGGACGTATTACCAAGCGGTGTAACTTATGTAGCTGGTTCAGCAACATCTGGCGGAACAGAAAGTGGTGGTACAGTTACTTGGTCTGGTGTTAATCTAGCGGCTAGTTCTGTTACAGGATATAGTTATCAAGCAACTGTAGATGTTGGGACTGCTTCGACAACAGCTACTGTTGTAGATGATGACTTTGATGGTTCTGCACCAGCAGGTTCATGGTCACCTTCTGCTGATTGGTCATTATCAAGTAACCCTCCAGGTCCTTTTACAGGTTGTTCTGGTTTTGGGTATTTTGCACCAGATAATACTACTGCATCAGATGAATCTTTAGTCTTATCATTTTCTACTACAGGACCAACCCTTAATTTATCATTTACGCATAAGTATGATACAGAAGCTACTTGGGATGGAGGAATCGTAGAAATCTCTAATGATGGTGGAACCAATTGGACAGATTTGGGGAGTAGCATGACGTCAAATGGATATAATGCAACTTCGCAGTCTTTTGGTATAGAGATGTTCACAGGAGATAGTGGTGGATGTATTACAACAACAGCTACTGTTAATAATTTTTGTGGAGATATTCTAATACGTTTTAGAATGTTGTGTGATGCATCGGTAGGAGGTGATGGATGGATTATTGATGATGTTTTTGTGACGAGTACTACAGGACTTAAAAATACAGTAGATGCTATCCAATCAGGATCTACAATAGCATCTGCGTGTGCTTGTATTGAAGTTTCAGATATCGTTGTCCCAGTTGAATTAGCTGAATTTACAGCTACTCCGCTTAGAAACTCAATAATGCTAAATTGGACTACACTTTCAGAAACTAATAATAAAGGTTTCGAGATTGAAAGAAGTACGAATCAAGATAGAAATTTTGAGAATATTGGATGGGTAAGAGGAAATAATAATTCTTCGAATGAGAAAACATATGACTTTGAAGATCAAAAAGTACGAGCTGGAGTAGTATATTACTATCGTCTAAAACAGGTCGATCATAATGGAGATACCGATTATTCTGATGTTGTTTCTGCAAGTATCGGCGATAAAACTACAATTACATTATTCCCTAACCCTGCTAAAGGACAATTAACTGTGTTATCATCTTATGAATATACTGGAGATGTTACAATAACACTACGAACTGTAGAAGGTAAAGTAGCGAAATCTATACAAATTATGGGTAAAGAACTTAAAAATGGTTACAAACTTAATGTAGAAGATTTAGAAAGTGGTGTTTATTTACTAGAAACACGTAATCGGGAATTTGCTGTTACTAAAAAACTCATCCTAAAATAATTTTAAAAACTTAAACCTTAACTTAGAAGTCCTAGTAAATTTTTTTTATTAGGACTTTTTTTTGTTTCTTTTATATAGAAAAAGCGTTTTATTATCAGCCTTGTTTAGAAATAAGGAATACGAAAATAGAGCTTTTCATTAGGCTAAACCTTTTTGGAGTGCATATCCGCAGATATGGACGAGCAAAAAGCCGAGGTATAGCGAGAATCTTGCATTATTTTGTCTTTGAATAAGACTATTAAATAATTTGATAAAACTAAGTGTAAAATCCGAACAATTTTGAATCAGTCTAAATGGAAATTTTTTGATAGGGAAGGGCTAGAACATCTTGTTGGTGTTATGCATAGTCCTAGAAGTGGGAATCTGATGATCTATTGTGACGATAAAGTCATACAAGTCGATTTTAAGGTTTTTCAAGATAATTCCTATTCGTTTTTTATAAACGAAGAACTATTTGAAATTTTTATTAAAAAAAAGAATGGTCGTTTTCAATACGAATTTGAACACAATGTAAAAGTAGATACCCCCAACAATCGTATTCGAAAAAAAATCAATAAACGAAATTTGATCTTGGGAAGTATTTCCATGTTCTTCTTAGTTTTTGCCATTGGTTTTACGATTTGGTATGGCAATTATAAGGAAAGAGTACAACTAGCAGAAGAGGGGATAAATGGAAAAGCAACAGCTATCATAATAGATGATCAGGATGGATATTATTTAGCATATAAATATGGAAGAGCAAATGATATGCACCAAACCCTAACAACGAAACATTTTAAAAAAAATCGAATTACTGAAAACGGGATGCCTTTAGAAAATGGAGATGAATTTTACATCCGTTATGTACCACACAATCCTCAAAATTTCAAAATTGATTTTAAAAGACCTACAACACATCAAATTGCCAAATATAAACAGAGGGCAATTAATAAGTATTTACAGCATTTTCCCGATAAGACGATAGCTGAAGCAACTTGTGCAGTAGAGTTGGTCTATATTGAGGATAAAATAAATGCCTTGGCAGATTTTTATTTTCAAAATTTCACACCAAAAGAAAATAAAAAAAATAATATCAATTCCTTCCAAAAAAGAATTCGAGCAATAGGTTTTAAAAAGAAAATTGAAAAATGTTTAGGGAATCAAATTTAATCTCCCGCCCTTTTTTTGTTTCTTTTTTTTTACTAAACAGCCTTTTAAATATAAGATTTCATTACAATGAAAGATATTTTTAATGTCACAAATTGTTATAAAAAAACAAAAACTTAATGTCTCACTAAAGTATTTTATACTTATAAATAATGATTACAAATATTTTGCGTTTTTATTAAAAGTAATAAAAAAAGAGCTTAAAAATCATTTTTGGCAAAATATATGTAATAGTAATTTATGAAAGAAGAAATTTCTTTTTTTGAAAAAGTGTATAAAGTAGTGCGGAGAGTACCTTATGGAAGGGTAACAACCTATGGAGCAGTAGCAGATTATTTGGATTTAGGATCAGCTAGAATGGTAGGATGGGCAATGAATAAAAGCTTTGGAGAAGATAAAGCTGTACCAGCCCACAGAGTAGTAAATAGAAAAGGAGAGCTGACTGGAAGAAATCATTTTTCCTCCCCCACAATGATGCAAGAGCTACTAGAAAACGAAGGCATCGTTATCCAAAAGAACACCGTACAACAATTTGAAAAATTATTTTGGAATCCTAGTCAAGAATTATGAAACTCTCAGGAGCAACATGAAGACTACAAATGTAAGGAGGCGTATCATGAAAAATTTAAAAATCAAAGTTTATGCATTAGCATTCATAAGTGTATTATTATTTAGTGGAAACACAAGTTCCCCAGATGTAATTTACTGGGATGATGATAAAAAATTGAGTTGGAGAGACTTTCAAGGGAAACCTAAAGCAAGTGATGATTATAGAATTTCAGCACTGACTTCTTCAGGTATTGTCCATTACAGAGGATGTAAAGATGGAAAAATTATTTTTAAGGTGAGAGCTTATTTTGAGAAGAAAACCTCTTGGGTAAAAGAAGAAGCCTATAATGATTATATATTAGCACACGAACAATTGCACTTTGATGTAACAGAGTTATTTGCTAGAAAGCTAAGAAAAAGTCTATCAGAAAGGCCTTTCTTATGCGGTGAAGAAACCGCTTTTGAGCATTATATCCAACAATTTATCAAAGGGTGGGAAGCCAAACAACATGCTTATGATTTTATGACAAGGAACAGCATGGATAAACAACAGCAAAAAGAATGGGAGCGAAAAATTACTATGGAACTTTCACTTCTTGAAGATTATAAGGAATAAAAATCGTTTATCGATTATAAGATTAATATAATAAGGTTTTGTTTTCATAAGAGATGAGTAATGACGCAAACTCATCTCTTCTTGTTATTTATACGTTAAAGGCTTCGAGTTCTATTTTAAATTATGTATGATTTTTATTAGTTTTGTTAGTATTATAATACACCTCTATAAAAGAAGCCGAAACCAAATACTCAATAACTAATCAAATTATTATTTATTATGAAAATGACACACGCATTTGCTACGTTAGTTTTTTGCTTATTTTCCTTGACTATATTTGCTCAATCTCCTGTAGGAAAATGGAAAACAGTTGATGATGAAACAGGAAAAGCAAAATCGTATGTAGAAATTTACGAGCAAAATGGTAAACTGTATGGTAAAATAACCCAATTATTACTAGAAGCCGATAAAGGTAAGCTCTGTGCAGAATGCTCAGGAAGTGATAAAGGTAAACCTATTGAAGGATTAGTCTTTTTGAAAGATCTAGAAAAAGATGGTAAATACTATGAAGGAGGAACTATCCTCGATCCAAAAAATGGAAAAGTATATACATGCTATATTGAATTGAAGGGAGCAGATAAATTGAAAGTGAGAGGATATATAGGAATTGCTGCTCTAGGCCGTACCCAATACTGGTATCGAGTCAAATAATGAAAATATACTGTCACAAAAAATATGAGGGCCTAAACAATATTTGTTTAGGCTTTTTAGTTTATATAATTGATATTAAGAACGATAGAAGTTATTTCTATTACATTTTCTAACTACTAAATTATATAAATGAAGCAAGATTTTACACAAGAAGATTTAGTCCGTTACCTTTACAAAGAAACCTCTGAAAAAGAAAATAGTGCAATCGCAACTGAATTGAATAAAAATTGGCTTTTGAAGAACGATTATGAAAAATTAGCCTCTGCAAAACAAGAGTTAATTAAGGCTACTTTCAGTCCTTCTGAAACGGCTATCCAAGCCATTTTACGTCACAGTGAAGAAGCACTTGAACCTCATTGTAGATAGATAACGAGACTACATCAATTATAAAATCCACTATTGTTATGACGATAGTGGATTTTTTTGTTTTACGATTTTGAGATACTTTTACAGAAAATTATCTAAGATAAGATTTTATTAAAATTAAAATAACATGAAACGATTACCATCATTTTTGATCATACCATTATTTATTTCGCTTACAAGCATAAGTTTTGCTTCAGAAAAACCGATACTTGTAGCAACCGCCAGTATGATTTCTGATATGGCATCCAATATTGTAGGAGATAAAATGGATGTAGTCTGTATCGTTCCAGTAGGTGGCGATCCACATATCTATGAGCCAACGCCTCGTTCAGCCCAAATGGTTAGCGTTGCAGATTTAGTTTTAAAAAATGGTTTAACCTTCGAAGGCTGGCTTAATGAACTGATTGATAACTCTGGAACTAAAGCTCAAGTTGTAGAAGTAACTAAAGGCATAAAACCAATTTCTAGCCTAACTTATGAAAATGCCCCTGATCCTCATGCCTGGATGGACATTAGTCTAGGACAAGAGTACATCAAGAATATTAAAGAAGCCGTTATCTCAATTGATCCAGAAAATAAAGGATTTTATGCCCAACAGTATGAAAGGTATAAAAAAGAATTGGAAGAAATGGATCAATATATAAAGCAACAAATCAATGAAATTCCAGCGCAACAAAGAATCTTAATTACTTCACATGATGCTTTCCAATATTATGGTAGGCGTTATGGTTTGCAGTTGGAGTCTGTTATGGGCGTTTCAACAGATGCTGATGTGCAAACTTCTGATATTGAAAATTTGCAAAAAGTAATCAAGACTAAAAACGTCCCCGCAGTATTTATTGAAAGTACTATTAATCCTAAATTACTTCAGCAATTAGCTGCTGATAACAATGTTAAAGTAGGCGGGCAATTATATGCCGATTCTATTGGAAAATTAGGAAGTTCAGCGGACTCATATCTTAAAATGCTTAAACATAACACTGATGTGATTGTTAGTGCATTAACAAGGAATACGCCATCTTCTAATTCTATGCCTAATAATAATAGAACTTACTATATAGTGGGGGGCGTGGTTTTATTAGCGGTATTAGGCTTTTTATTTTTTATGCGTCAGGATTAAAAAACACTATCTATTCATAATAAAAAACAAACCCGTGAATGTACTATTATTAGGAAGTGGCGGTAGAGAACATACAATGGCTTGGAAAATTACACAAAGCCCTCTTTGTACACAACTATTTATTGCGCCAGGTAATGCTGGTACAGCACAGCATGGAATAAATGTACAAGTCAGTCCCAATGATTTTGAGAAAATAGAAGCCTTGTGTATAGATAAAAATATCAAGCTTATAGTTGTTGGTCCTGAAGAACCTCTTGTGCGAGGTATTTATGATTATTTCGAAAGAAAAAATATAAATGTAATAGGCCCTTCTAGGGAAGGTGCTCAATTAGAAGGCAGTAAGGCATATGCTAAAATATTCATGGAAGAAATGAATATTCCTACGGCAGGGTATAAAGAATTTACAAAAGCGACCGAAACCCAAGGCTTGAAATATATTGCTAATAAAACACCACCTATTGTTCTAAAAGCAGATGGACTTGCAGCAGGAAAAGGTGTGTTGATATGCCAAAGTATAGATGAAGCTCAGAATGAGCTTAAATCGATGTTATCTGGCAAATTTGGAACGGCCAGTACAACCGTTGTTATCGAAGATTTTTTGGACGGCATCGAGTTTTCTGTTTTTGTATTGACTGATGGTCAAAATTATAAAGTTCTTCCAGTTGCTAAAGACTATAAACGAATCGGAGAAGGAGATACGGGGTTAAATACGGGAGGGATGGGCGCAATATCTCCTGTATCATTTGTAGATGAAGCTTTAATGAAGAAAGTGGAATCTCGTATTATTCAACCTACTATCAAAGGGTTGCAAAAACGACAAATCACTTATAAAGGATTTATCTTTATAGGGCTTATTAGAGTAAATAATGAACCCTATGTTATTGAATATAATTGTCGTATGGGCGATCCTGAAACAGAGGTTGTTTTTCCTAGAATTAAAAGTGATATTTTAGAATTATTTCAAGCAACTGTGCAACAAGAACTAGATAAAGTGGTATTGGATATCGAAGAGAAAACGGCTGTTACTGTAATGCTTGTGTCAGGTGGATACCCACAACAATATGAAAAAGGAAAAATCATTAAAGGAATAGATAAAGTCGTAAATAGTCATATTTTTCATGCAGGTACTAAGACTGATAATAACACCGTCGTGACCAATGGTGGTCGAGTTATTGCACTTACTTCTTTTGGAGAGACGATACAAGAGGCTTTAGCTTATTCTTATCAAAATGCCAATCATATACAATTTGAAGGAAAATATTATAGGAAAGATATTGGCTTTGATTTATAGAGATATGTACAACATTATAAATATTGTAAAAAAACTTTCTTATACTTTTCTAAATCAAAAAACATTTGATTACAAGATAGAACAACTCCTATTTGATAGTCGTCAGTTATTATCACCTAGTATGACTTTGTTTTTTGCTTTAAAAACAAGTAAAAATGATGGGCATAAATTTATTACTGACTTGTATCAAAAAGGAGTGAAAAATTTTGTGATTTCGACTCCAATTGATCTGGAACCTTATCAAGGTGCTAATTTTATTCTTGTAGAAAATGTAGTAGAAGCACTCCAAAAAATAGTTCAGTTTCATCGAAATCAATTTAAACTACCTGTGATTGGAATTACTGGTAGTAATGGGAAAACGATTGTCAAGGAATGGCTTTTTCAATTATTAGAAAAAGATTATAAAATAGTTCGGAGCCCTAAAAGTTATAATTCTCAAATTGGTGTTCCTATGTCAGTATGGCAACTCCGTAAAGAACATCAACTTGGAATTTTTGAAGCAGGAATTTCGACTAGCGGGGAGATGGAGTATATCGCCCCCATTATCAACTGTTCATTAGGTATATTTACGAATATAGGAACAGCTCATGATGAAGGATTTAAAGACAGAAAAAGTAAAATTCGAGAAAAAGCAATCCTATTCAAAAATGCTAAAACAATATTGTACAATCAAGATAATGAAGAAATAAGGGAAATACTGACCGTATTTTATCCTAAAAAAGAGCATTTAACATGGTCTTTTAAAGATAAAAAAGCAGACTTATACATAAAGAGCGTTTCTTCTAGAGAAAAAAAACAATATGGTAGTCTTATAAAAGCTATTTTTTATAAAAAAAAGATAGAAATAGAAATTCCTTTTACAGATACAGCATCCATAGAGAACGTATTACACTGTTGGTTATATTTACTTTACTTAGGGTACGATAATACACTTCTTTCTAGAAGAATGCAATTGCTTCAAAATGTAGCCATGCGTCTAGAGATGAAAAAAGGTATCAATAATTGCCTCCTTGTAAATGATAGTTATAATTCAGATTTAACCTCACTATCTGTAGCTATCAATTTTCTTACTCAAAACAGTCATCAACAAAACAAGACGGTTATATTATCGGATATATTACAAAGTGGTATGGATGAAAATAAATTATACCATGCCATAGCAGGTATTTTACAAAAAAATAAGGTTGATCAATTAATTGGGATTGGTGAAAAAATTACTAGACTTGAATCTATTCTTCCTGCCTTCATGTCTTCTTTTTTTTATAAAAGCACTACGAAATTCCTACAAAATATTGATAAGCACTATTTTAATAATGAGGCAATTCTAATAAAAGGAGCAAGAACTTTTGGATTTGAAAAAATTGCCAATCGACTAGAAGAGAAAATTCATAAAACTATTTTAGAAATCAACCTTTCTGCATTTATACATAATTTGAATGTTTATAAAACATTTATAAAAAAAGAAACCCAAATAATGGTGATGGTCAAAGCAGCAGCTTATGGTAGTGGTAGCGTTGAAATCGCCAAGTTACTAGAAACACAGCAAGTTGATTACCTAGCAGTAGCATATATAGATGAAGGGATAGAACTTCGACAAGCAGGCATTAAGTTACCAATTATGGTCTTAAATTCAGACGAAAATAGTTTTGAGACATTGCTTCGATATGATCTAGAGCCAGAAATATATAGTTTAAGAATGCTGGGCAGTTTGATTATGTTTTTAAAAACGATTCCTCATAAAACTATAAAGATTCATTTGAAAATAGACACGGGAATGAAACGCTTAGGGTTTGAACAAGCAGAAGTCGTACCACTAGTATCAATATTATTAAAAAATACACAACAAATCAAAGTCGAGTCTATTTTTTCACATTTGGCAGGTAGTGAAGAAGTGCAACATGATGCTTTTACTCGAAATCAAATTGATCTTTTTAAGAAAATATATAAATCGATTTCAAATGCTTTATCCTATTTTCCCACTTCTCATATTTTAAATTCTAGTGGTATTATTCGGTTTCCTAATGCCCAAATGGATATGGTTCGGTTAGGGATAGGTTTATATGGCTATGACAGTACAACTCTCATACAGAAAAAATTACTTTCTATTAGTACATTAAAGGCCACTATTTCACAAATCAAAACATTAGAAAAAGGACAAACAATAGGTTATAGTCGTAGAGGTAAAGCAAATACGAAGACTATAATTGCAACCTTAAGTATAGGTTATGCTGATGGCTTAAATCGAGCTTGTGGCAATGGTCGGTTTAGTGTACTACTGCACCATAAAAAAGCGAAAACTATAGGTAATATATGCATGGATATGTGTATGATAGATATTACCAACATCCCTGAGGCACAAGAAGGAGATAGTGTTTTGATTTTTGGAAAATCGCAAGGCATAGAAATACTTGCTGAATGTATGGATACGATTCCATATGAGGTATTAACTTCTATACCACCTCGCGTTAAAAGAGTTTATTTTTTAGAATGATAAAACTATTTTTACTTAAGTTGCTGGTATAATTCATTAGTTTCTTTATGATAATATCCATTTTCAATTTTAAGTAACTCTTCTAAAATCTCTTTTGCTTTTTGGTGATCTTGTTCTTTAGTATAAGCTAATGCGAGATACCAAGTTGCTTCTTCGTAATATGATTGGGAGTTTAGTCTAAGGGAATTTAGATATTGGATAGCTTTACTGGTTTTTGCTTCTTCTAAGTATGCTAATCCCAAATATAAAATTGCTTCCTCATCTTGTTGTTGTTCTTTAATGTAATTATCAAAATGAACAATACTATTTTCAAAATCCCCTGCTTCGTAATATTGAAAAGCTTTTTCTAATTCTTTATTAGAGGTCGCTGTATTTTTATCGGATGCAGCTCTAGTCGTAAAAGAGCTATCATAAGTTGCATGATAAACACTAAACAAGTCTTGATTTTTAGCATTACGATTTAAATAAAAAAACAAAGCTGCTGGTAATACTAAAAGGAGTATAGCAGCAGCAATTTTATTTAAATTATATATAGGGAGTTTATGCCTTTTAGTTACTTTGGAAGTGACTGGTTTTAGTTGAGATTCAAGAGTATAAACTTGAGGTGCTTCATTTACTATAGAATATCCTTCTACAGCATCATTACAAAATGGGCAATCAATTAAATGATGTTCGACTGTTCTTAATGCTTCTCCATTAAGTTTATCCGTAATATAATCCGAAATTTGTTCTTTTGAAAGACAGTCTGATTCGTAAAAAATCTTTTTCATGTACATTTTTAAATAAGCTTCATAATCGCTATCCGTAAAATAAAAAACGAATAGATTTCAATTAGGTGCTCTCACTCATGATCTTGGCTAATTTACGTTTTCCGTTTTGTAAGTAGCTTTTTACCTTATTGATTGGGAATCCTGTTTCTTCTGAAACTTCTTTGTAGGATTTTTCTCTAAGGTAAAAAGCTTCAATACATCTCCTTTGTTCTACTCTCAATAATGCTATAGCATTTCTTAGTTTATGGATACGCTGATTCTCATCAGCTTCAATAGTTAGACGAATGAATCCATCATTTTCCATAATTTTTGGAGAAATCTTTTCAAGATCAGTATATTTTTTTTCAAACTCTGATTTTCGATTATGCTCTTTTATTTTGGATAAACATTCATTTTTGGTCATGGTATATATCCAATTTTTAACATTATTTACCGTATATGTATCCAATTTTGTAAGCAATCGCTCAAAAATAACCATTGTAATATCGTGGCTTTCAGCTTCTTTTTTTAGGTATTTCAATGCCACTCCAAACACTAAGTGTCTATAGCGTTGGAAAAGTTCTGCGACATAGTTTTTTTCCCTTGAAATTTTATACTTTTCAACTAATTCCAAATCAGAAAGCTCACTAAGGGAATCATATTTGAGCTTGCGAAACATTTATCAGGTTTAATTTATAGTAAAATAATTACATTTTGTAAAGATAATCATAAATATAAAAAAAAACTGCTTCTTAAGTGTAAACTCAACAAGCAGTTTCTATATATTTTTTATTGTAAAATGTTTGTTTAGAACTTTATGCTCGCAAATATTAATTCTAAATGCTGCATATAATTACGCTTTTTCTGACCTGGTGCATGAACAAATCCATCTACATATAAAAGCTCACTTTTATCAGGATTATGTATAAGATAGCTTAAGAATGGCCCTCCCATGTAATCATTTTTAATATCCCAAATGCCTCTAGCTTCAATAGTGAAATTATTATTGAGTGTTTTATTTTTATAAAATACTGGTAAATCAATATCATTCATCTTCATGTAAGTACCCTCAATTGTTGTGGCAATATACTTCTTCCCTAATTCATTCCGAATAGATTTAAGCCCCTCATTTGAAAGTTGCTCTTTTTCAGCATATGGAATTTTATACAACATAATATTACTACTCAAAACCTTTGTTTCTTTTCTTAACCACATGAAATTATCATCTTCTATAGCTAGCTGATAATCGGCAGGTAAGTCAACAGCCACTTCAAACTTACTTTTGATTTTATCGGTTAAAGAACGATGGTGGCCTCTAACATAAGTCTGAGCATCTAACATTTCAGCATAAATTGCTTTTATTCGTTTAGCAATAGCAGGATAGTTTCTAGCTATATTTTGAGCAAGTTGCTGTTCCCCAAATCCAAAAACATAAATAATAAGTTGTCCTCTAGCCCATTTGTCACGACCAACCACTGAGCTAAATTTAGGGTCTTCTTTGGCTCTTAATACATTTTCTGCTCCAATAGCAGCTTTCACTTCACTTGTAGTTAAAGAGTTGGTATCACTCAAATCTGCCAGAAAAATCATTGTTTTAAGATGCCGCTTATTCGGATCTTCTTGCAGCATCTGTGCAGTGAAATGTTGTATATTAAAAGTAGGTTCTGGCTGAGGTAATATTGGATATGGTGCTTCCATATTATTTCGTAAAGAATCTCCTACAAAACCTTCCCAAATCGTTTTATCTGCTACAATTGTAGCATGATTTATCATTCCAATAGCTTGTGTAGGACGAGCTAAACTTGGTATTTTATCATTGGCACAACTTGATAAAAAAAGGATGAGCATCCAAAATACGGTTATATTTATATTTTTCATTTCGACGACGATTTGTTTTTGTTGATACATTCCAAACATATTTACTTTTATAGATGCAGTTTTTCTTATGTTTGGTGCATTTTAAAAACCTAAAAATACAAAATGTCTTTAGAATCTAAATTTAAAAAATGGAATATGGTTTCTAGAAGAACTAAAGGAGCATCTGCATGAACCCAATGCCCTGCATTGGCAATTGTAACACTATTATAATTAGGAAAAAGTGTTCCTATATTTATCCAATCTTCGTCTAAAATATAAGTAGATTTATCCCCTCGAATAAAAAGAGTTTCTCCCTCATATTTCTCCCCTTCTATTGGATTCATTAGAGTGGGATAATGTTCATAAATAACTGGAAGATTCATTTTCCATTGATAAGTTCCTTCCTTTGTTCTAGCAAGGTTTTTTAATAAAAATTGACGTACCCCTTCTTCTTGAATTTTTGCTTTAAGCTCTTCAATAGCCTCTTTTCTAGAAGATATTTGATCCAATTTTAGTGAAAATAAAGCCTCAAAAATAGCATCATGACCTCTGGCATATTGCTTTGGAGCAATATCTACTATGATCAGCTTATTGATTGTTTCAGGATAGCTAAAAGCTAATTGCATAGCCACCTTTCCTCCCATTGAATGTCCTATAATAGAAGCATTGTATATCCATTGATTTTCCATAAATTCATGTATATCTTCGACCATCGCTTGGTAGTTAAAGATAGGATGATGGGGTGATTTTCCATGATTCCTTAAATCTACAACAAATACCCAGTATTGTTCCGCCAATTTTTTGGCAATGGTTTGCCAATTGTCTAGCATTCCAAATAAGCCATGTAAAATGATAATAGGCTCACCTTGACCAAAACTTTTATAGTTCAATTTCATCCTAGACTAGTTGTTGTAAGACTGAAAAATTATTTAGAATAAAGTCTATTTAAAAAATGGGGTTACTTAAATGCCTCAAAACGCAGTTCTAGTCGATTTTGTTCAATATTAAAAAAAGGAGCATATTTAAAACGTATTCGAACAATCAACCTAAAGTCATCTTCTACCATAAAAGGTTTTACATCGGTCAAGTTTGATATTAACTCTAGAGTAGTACCCTGGTTGTCTCTGATGTCATTCCGATAACCAACCTCATAAATTTCAGAATCTACACTAATAGAAACCTCTTGTATAAAATCATAATTTACTCCTTCTACATTACTTAGGCGACCATAAGTCAAGTGGATATTTTTGATTTCCTCTTTATCCATTCCTAGAAAAAAATCTGCTTGAGTAGCTAGTGTCGTTTCAATAAATAAGGTTTCAAATGGATTTTGAGCAGCACTAATAAAAAAGTCATTGGTATAAATCATCTCTATTCCTCTTTCATCATCTCCACAGGAAAGAAAGCTCATACCAACCAACAAAATTAAATAGCATAAATGTTTCATAAATTCTAACTAGTTTAGTTATAAGGAGATATTCTATTATCCATATAATTCGTAATGGATTTGAGTATTATCATATCCCATTTTTTTGAGGTTTTCTACAGCCTGATCAATCATATTTGACCAACCACACAAATAGAAACGAATAGGTTTTTGTACATTTTTATATTGTTTTTGATAAATGGGATGAACATAGCCATAATGCCAATCAATAAGTTTACTATCGTTCTTTAAACCTTTAGCTCTTGATAATGCAACAGAATATTTAAAATTCTCTTTTTCTGCGACTAACGCTTCAAACTCTTCTTTGTATAAGATATACTCTTGGTGTCTTGTTCCAAAAATCAAATGAATATTATGATTGTTTATTTGATCATTGTAAATGTCTTTTATCATACTTCTAAAGGGCGCAATACCTGTACCAGTACAAATAAAAACTAGATCTGTTGTGATATTGTCAGAAAGTATAAATGTTCCTGATGGACCTTTAAATTTTATCGTTGTACCAATATTCACTTCATTAAATAAATAAGTTGTTCCTAGACCACCTTCCAATAAAACGATACATAATTCTAAAATGTTATCTTGATTAGGAGGGCTAGCAATAGAATAACTTTTCCAACGATACAATCTTTTTTGATGAACAGGAAGATCTAGTGTGATAAACTGCCCTGCTTTGAAGATGATGGTGTCAATTTCATCTGTTTGTATCCAAAAACGCTTTGTAGTAGGGGAAGCATTTTCGATCTTTATAACCTTACCTTGATACCATTTGGTTGGCATAATTATATGAAGTTTATTTTTTTCTTTCTGTTACAAAATTCACAAGTGCTTGTAAGGAAGTTTTGGATGGACTATTTGGAAAAGTATTCAAAATATCAAACGCATCAGAACGATATTGTAACATTATTTTTTTAGCGTATTCTAGCCCCCCACTTTCTCTTACAAACTGAATAACCTCTGCCACTTTATCGGGTTTATTATTATGTCGTTTTACGATATTGATAATTCGATTGCGATCTTTTCGCTCTGCATTTTGCAAAGCATAAATTAATGGCAGTGTCATCTTTTTCTCTTTAATATCAATCCCAAGAGGTTTCCCAACATCATCTGTTCCAAAATCAAATAAATCATCTTTGATTTGAAATGCAATTCCTATTTTTTCACCAAACAAGCGCATTTTTTCAATTACTTCCATATCTTTTGTTGAAGAGGCTGCACCAGCACTACAGGCAGCGGCTATAAGAGAAGCAGTTTTTTGACGAATGATTTCATAATAAATAGTTTCCTTAATGTCTAAGCGTCTCGCTTTTTCAATTTGAAGCAACTCCCCCTCACTCATTTCTTTTACGGCATTTGAAACGATTTTGAGCAATTGAAATTCATCATTTTTCAAGGATAATAAAAGCCCCTGAGAGAGTAAATAATCACCTACTAAAACAGCTATTTTATTTTTCCATAAGGCATTTATGGAGAAAAATCCTCGACGTTCATAGGCATCGTCCACAACATCATCATGTACTAGGGTAGCAGTATGAAGTAATTCTACAAGAGAAGCAGCATTATAGGTAGAATCTGTTACACCACCTACAACCTTTGCACATAAAAAAATGAACATCGGTCGCACTTGTTTTCCTTTACGTTGAACAATATAGTAGGTCACTTTATCCAATAAAGGAACTTTACTCTTCATTGCTTCACGAAATCGCTTTTCAAAGAGGATTAACTCTTTTGCAATTGGTTCCTTTATAGTATCTATGGATTTGACCATGTAGTTTTATTGAAGGATAATTATAAAAGCATAAATTTAGTCAAAATTATAAAAGCTATACTTACTCTAATACAAAATTGTATATCATTTATAGTTTATAAGGTTCTGCAATTGTCTATTTTGTAAACTTTTTAAAATTTTTATAGTTCATTTTTTAAACTATATTTGTACTTTTTAAAATTATAAGTCATCATGGATCAAGAAGAAATAGATATTTATATTGAAACGGCTGAAGAAGGAATGCAAAGTGCCGTAGAACGTTTACAAAAGGAATTATTAAAAGTTAGAACAGGTAAAGCGTCACCAGCTATGTTTAATGGGATTTTAGCAGAATATTATGGCACACAAACTCCTATAGGACAAATGGCAAACATATCGATTTCAGATGCCAGAACAATTTTAATTCAGCCTTGGGAAAAGACTGTAATTCCCAATATTGAAAAAGCAATCTTTGAGGCGAACTTAGGAGTTACACCTCAAAATGATGGAGAACTAATTCGTATTTCTATCCCTCCACTTACCGAAGAAAGACGTAAAGACTTAGTAAAAAAAGTTAAACAAATAGGGGAAGAAGCAAAAATTAGCATCCGAAATTCAAGGAGAGAAGCTATGGATGGTATAAAGCAAGGTGTTAAGGATGGTTATCCAGAAGATATGGGTAAAGATATGGAAGCTAGAATACAAAATAAAACGAATGATTATTCAGAGAAGGTGAATCATTTGGTACAAGGTAAAGAAAAAGAAATTATGACGATTTAGGTTCGGCATAAGATAAATTATCAATTTAGAAGTAAAAAAGAGTGTTGCAGAACTTTATGAATAAATAGCGTATTAATAGATAATGATAATTTATTTTTAAGGATACATTAGATATGTATTTTCTTTTTTCAAAGCATATAAATAATGACTGTTTATTTAACTAGGAGAGAACGTTTTAATGCTGCTCATAAATTGTGGGTAAATGAATGGAACGAAGAAGAAAACAGAGCCGTTTTTGGTAAATGTTCCAATAAAAATTGGCATGGTCATAATTATATATTATTTGTAACTGTTAAAGGAACGCCTGATCCTAAAACAGGTTTTGTGATGGATGTAAAAAAGTTAAGTAATTTAATTCGAGAGCATATCATTGATAAATTAGACCATTCAAACTTAAACTTAGATGTTGACTTTATTCCTAAAGAGATCCAACCGACTACAGAGAATTTAGCAATTTTGATATGGCAACAACTTCAGCCTTTAATTACAGAGTGCAAACTCCATTCTATAAAACTACATGAAACTGAAAATATTTTTGCGGAGTATTTTGGAGACTAAACTATAAAATAGTGATTAAATTTTTATTTGTAGTTACTTGCTCTAAATTCTAAAACACAAATCTATTATATACAGATTCTTGAGTAGAGACTATTATTAAAACTCTACAAAGCCTGAAAATTGCTTGTCGCCTTATTGTTGTTGACTAAAATACGTATTCTGAAAAAGTATCAAAAGTAACCATTTGGGGCATTTTTTTGAGAAAACGGTATATTTTTTTGAGAAAACGGTTGTTTTTTTAAAAAAAGCATTTTATATTTACATTTCAATTATTAAGGTAATGCAATTGGTGAAACATACTATAAGAAAACTAACTCTCACCATATTGCCTTCCTTGAAAGATTAAAAGAAACTTAGGGTGAATATTTTTTATTAGTCATTAAGGTTTTAATGTTGACCCTAGTAAATGATTTTAACCGACCGATTCTATAGTCTTCAATTGCGTTACACCAAAAGCGGCTGTGACGCAATTTTTTTTTAAACACTCATAAAAAAAACCTCCTAGTTGTTCAATAATAACTAGGAGGTTTTTGTACTATCGTATATCATTATCCAATTAACTCACCATTACTGTAATAGACATAAGCCCAAAGAATAACAAATAAAAACAAAGCAAGGAAAAAACTTGCTAGACAATAGCCTTTATTTCCATAATCAGGTTGGTCAGACATTTTATATTAATTTTATTTATAGATAAATACTAATAAGCAATAATTACAATTAAACTTTAAGTGAATTTATTCCCCATCAGTAAAACACTACAAAGTAAATGAAAAAATAATGAACGCCCAATTTTCAATAAAACTATCTGTTTTTTTCTATGCTAAGGAAAGCAATGATTATACCTCACCTAATTCTAATTATTTGATTGAAAAATATATGTCTAGTTTTTTATGTGTTTTATTTAAAGGTGAGGCTGTTAAAGGTGTATTTTTGTGTAAGACGTATGATATGTGACATAATTTTAGAGGACATCGTTTTTTTTTGTGAAAAAATAGATTTGAACGGAGATATTTATATAGAAATCGGTAAACCTTTTTTTATTTAACAAAATTTTATTTAAAATATATTTACGTTTAATTTTTGTAAAAACATTGAAATACAGTTATTTAAATATGTGGTTTTAATTTTAGGTAGTCACAGATTAGATTTTTTTATTTTTTTTCATAAAAAATATTTATTGTGACAGTATTTATTTGTATATTTGTAATCCCCACACCACAGTTATATTAATCATACTTACAGAAAATGCCCAAACTTACATTATTAGTTATAGTGCAATTTTTTGCACTTAGTTTATTAGCACAAGTTACAAAAGTACAGAACTTTCAAATAGATGGGTCTTCAATATTATTATTAAATATTGGAGCTGAGATGGAAATTGAAGAATGGGTTGGGGATAACATAGTTGTTGAAATGACTATCGAACCCAAGGCAGAAGATGGAAATTCTAGTTTTGCATTAGATTATGCAATGAAGAAAGGATATTTTGATCTAGTTTCTAAAGTAGAACAAGGTTTTTTTACATTAGAGCGTAAAAAAGTAAATGCTTCTATTTTTTCAAATGGAGCCTTACAAAAAAGTACAGCAGTGTATAAGATCCTTGTTCCATCTGGTATTCAATATCAGAAGAGTCAAGTTAAACTATCGATGTTATAAACTTAAAATGATATTAGCAAATTAGCTTGTTCTAATTGCTAAATTTATATAGGCACTAGTTAATTCTAGCTGTATACTTTCAGAGCCTATCTATATTTATTTATATGGAGGGTCGTGAGCTTATAAAGCTCGAACGAATTTTACAATGTTCGTAGGAGTATCTTAATTAAGATGCTCCTATTTTTTTTGCCATATTAGAAAATATTATAATAATGCGTGTTAAATTTACATCTTACTGTTGCTAGTGTGTTTTAAAATCACCTTAAATTTTTAATTAATATTTTTTATTATGGGTAAGGGCATCAAGAAAATATTCATCTATTTGGGATTATTCATTGCTTTTTTACTATTTATTCTAGTAATCATTGCTGCGTTTTTTGAAGATAAAATAGGACAGCGATTAATCACAGAATTGAATAAGACCATGAAATCAGAAATGGAAATGGAAGGCTTTGACTTATCTCTTATTAAGGGATTCCCGAATGCCTCAGCTTCCCTAAATAAAGTCAGTTTGCCAGATGGCTTTAATAAGAATACACTTTTTGAAGCCGAAGAGTTAACCTTTCGTTTTAATTTGCTGAGTTTATTTAGTTCTAAAGTCAAAATGAAATCTGTACTTCTGAAGAATGGGGCAGTATTTATTAGTTATGACAAAAAAGGAAGGGCAAATTATAATGTCTTCAAAGAAACAGAAACCACTACAGAGTCAACAGAGAATTCTAGTAGCCTTTCCTTGTCACTCGAACAAGCACGATTAGAAGATGTGGAATTGATTTATATCGATGAATTAGCAAAACAAAATATTAAAGTTGATGTTGAGAATGCCTTACTTTCTGGTGAATTTGGAGCAGAACAGTTTAAGTTGAAATCGAATGCCAAATTTTTATCTCACTTTATAGAGACAGCAGAAGGAAAATATTTTGTAGGAAAAAACTTATCGTATGATGCAGAAATTGACATTGATTTAGCTACGGGCTTGTACGAATTAACAAATGTAGAACTGCGACCAGAAAATAATATTTTTAGTCTCACAGGTGAAATCCAGCAAGATCTGTCCTTTACAGAGTACGACTTAGTAGTTACAGGAGAAGACTGTACCCTACAATCTTTGATTGAAATTTTACCCAAAGAACAGAAAATATCTTATCTAAGTGATATTGAGAGTGAGGGAGATTTCAATTTTTTAGCAACAATAGTTGGGCGTTCTAGTCAACGAGAGTCTCCTAATGTAAGTTTAGAATTTGGGCTGAAAGATGGAAAAATTAGTACCCCTAGTCTAGCAGAACCGTTAAAAGATGTTTCTTTTACAGCGAGATTAACAAGTGGTGAAGGGACAAACGCAAAATCTGTTTTTGAAATACAAGATTTTAAAGGGTATATGAGTAGGGAATTACTAGAGGCTAAACTATTGGTTAAGGATATGGACAATCCTCGTATTACCTTAACAATGGATGGAGCTATCCCAATGGATGGAATTTATACTATTTTTGGAGATGATAAAATTACTGCTGGAAATGGAGAGGTAGAGATAAAATCATTTAAACTAGATGGTTATTATAATGATATGGTAAATCCTAATCGGGTGAATAATGTAGAAACAAAAGGTACAATAGGGTTTGATGATGCTATGTTGAAAATCAATGGGGAAAAAATGTATATAGACAGAGGGAGTATGAGAATTGAGAATAATTTGATAAAAGTTTCAGACTTGAAAATAGAAGGAGCTGGAAGTGAAATTGAGTTTGATGGTAACTTTAAAAATACCCTTCCAGTACTTTTTGCAGATTCTCTTAATTCTAAAAGTGCTAGTTTAGAATTTGATGCAGCACTAAAAGCGAGCAATATCGATTTTAATCGCTTATTAGCTATCACGTCATCCGAAGAAAGTACCAGTAATGAAACAAGAACAAAAGAAGTAGGTAAAGCAAAAAATATTCAAGAAAGAGAGCGAATAACGAATTTTTTGAAAGGAACGTTTGATGCTACAGTAGAATCTTTTGTATATGGAAAAGTCGAGGGGGAGGATTTTAGGGGAAAACTGACTTTTGATAAAAATGAATTGGATATAGCAGGTCGGGCAAAGGCAATGAAAGGGGATTTTGTTCTTGATGGAAAGATGTTCTTTGAAGAAAAACCAAAGCTTAATGCGAAATTAATGTGTAATAAAATTGATGGTAGAGAGTTTTTTAGACAATCAGAAAATTTTGGTCAAGATTATCTAACACACCAAAATATTAGAGGGACGCTTGACGCCAAAATAGCCATCTATTCTTTTTGGGATGAAGTTGGAAATTTTCTTTATGATAAGTTAAATGTTTTAGCAGATATTACCATATTAGATGGAGAGTTGAATGACTTTAAAATGTTAGAGGATTTTTCGACTTTTGTGAAGTTGAAAGATCTTAAGAGTATTCGTTTTACAAAAACAAGGAATTGGCTAGAAATTAAAAAAGAGACAATGTATTTACCCGTGATGTTTATTCAAAGTAATGCAATGAATTTAACCTTAAATGGCGAATATTCCTTTAATCATGATCTGGACTATCGTGTAAAAGTAAATGCTGGACAAGTTGTTTGGAATAAGATGTTTAAGCAAGCAGGAGAAAAACCAATTAAAGCAAAAAATGGATTACTAAATTTGTATTATCGCATCTTTGGAAATATCGATAATTTTGATTTTAAAGCAGATAAAAAACAGATTAAAAAAGATTTCAAAGCGAGTGAAATCCATAAGTTTAGAATCAAAAAAGCACTAGAAAAAGAATTTGGTCGTATAGAACAAATTCAGGAAGAGGATGAAGTATTAGATGTCGGAGAAGTGCCCTCTACACACGAATCCTATGATACAGAAGAAGTTGAAATTATAGAAGGATATTAAATGTTTATAGAACAGAAATTATTTTAAATTAGAAGAAATAGACATTTAAACAGACTCTAGTCCTAAATATATCAATCGGAAATATTGTAAAATATTACCGATTTTTTATTCTAAGGCACGATTATTTCTAGTAGCTACTGATTGAAGCCCCAGTATTACGGTATCCACATACACACAATTGTTTAATCTTATTCGTATCCAAATCATTGAAACGTATGGCAATCTAAGTAGATGATAGTCCAGATTGAAATTTGATAGCTCTGGAAATCAGTTCTTAGTATTATTAGTTTTTAGATACAAAAAATCAGAATACATTAAACGTAGGGGTTACCTTTTCCAACCTTATCACATATACTTTATAACGAGGAGAAATTATCAAAAATATCTTTCTCCATATTTTCTAATTTTTTAAATAAACAAAATGAAACATCTCGTAAAAAAGTATATAACTCATCATTTTACTATCCTACTAGCATTATTATTATCTTCTTTTAATCTCTTTGCTGAACAAAGACCATTTATCACAACATGGAAAACGGATAATCCTGGAAATTCTTGTAATTCATGTGTCACTATTTCGACAATAACAAATGGTTATAATTATGAAGTAGACTGGGATAATGATGGGATTTATGAGACCCAAAACTTAACGGGTAGCATTGTACATAATTTTGGCACCCCAGGTACATACACCATTCGAATCAGAGGTGATTTCCCTAGAATAGTGTTAAAGAGCGATGACCCTAAGAAGATAGTCTCTATAGATCAATGGGGTGATATTCAATGGAAATCAATGAATAATGCGTTCTCTTACACGAATGATTTAATAATTAATGCTACAGATAGTCCTGATTTATCATTAGTTACAGATATATCTTCTATGTTTAAGTTTTCCAATTTTGCCAATGAAGATTTGAGTAATTGGGATGTATCCAATGTAATTGATATGCGAAATATGTTTGCCTCTACCAAATTTAATGGTGATATTAGTAACTGGGATGTATCTAGTGTACAGCATTTTGATGGAATGTTTGAAAATGCTGAAGTTTTTGATCAAAGTTTAGAGAACTGGACTTTTAGATATTATACTTCCATAGATAATATGCTTAGTAATACAAATTTATCTGTTGAAAATTATGATAATACCCTCATCGGATGGGCAAGTCAAAATATTACAAATCTTAACTTAGGAGCAGTTGGATTAAAATATTGTAACAGTGAAGCGGCAAGAACACATTTAATAAATAATCTAAATTGGAATATTAGTGGTGATAAAAAAGATTGTACAGGAATTGCTACTACTATTCCAGATTCTCCTATCAATCTAAGTGCTAGTATACTCTCGACCTCTTCTGTCAAATTGACATGGGTAGACAAATCAGATAATGAAGATTTTTTTCAGCTTTTTAAAAAAATAGGTAGTGCCACTTGGCTCCTCATAGCAGAAATACCAGCAAATACCACAAGTTACACAGATACGGGGCTAGATATCGGAGTAGAATACTGTTATAAAATAAGAGCATTCAATAAAATCGGAGGTTCGGATGAATACTCTAATACATGTATTACAATTGAAGTCCCCGATGCACCCACAGACCTCACAACTAATATAATTTCTCACAATTCTATCAACATCCAATGGACAGATAATGCAGATAATGAATCAAAGTTCAAACTCTTTCGTAAAATAGGGAATGCTTCATGGTCTATTATCGCGATCCTTGAAAAAAACGTCACTAGTTTTACGGATACTGGATTATCTTATGACACTGAATATTGTTATAAAGTAAGGGCAGTTAATGCGGCAGGTGTTTCTACTAGTTTCTCGAATGTAGACTGTCAGACTACTCCAGAACAAAAACCATTTATCACCAGATGGAAAACAGACCACATTGGTGAATCGTGTAATTCATGTATTACCATTACAACAAATGGTAGCGGTTATAATTATGAAGTAGACTGGAATAATGATGGGATTTACGAATCCCAAAATTTAACAGGTAGTATTGTACACGATTTTGGTACTCCAGGTATATATACCATTAGAATTCGAGGTGCATTCCCAAGTTTCAAAGCGGGAAATGACTCTGAAAAATTATTATCCGTTGACCAGTGGGGCGATATTCAATGGCAATCGATGATAGATGCATTTGCTCATACTTCTTTTCTAAGCCTTAATGCAACAGACACTCCTAATTTATCACAAGTAACAAGTCTCAGAGGGATGTTTGATTCATCTCTTTTTAATGATGATATAAGTCAATGGGATGTATCCAACGTTACTGATATGTCGTATATGTTTGATTCTGCTCTAAATTTCAACCAAGACCTTGAAAATTGGGATGTTTCCAATGTAACGAATATGAGACAGATGTTTTACTTTGCAGAGTTTTTTAATCAAGATTTAAACAATTGGGATATTACTAGTGTAACTAATTTTGAAAACATCTTTAGTCTTTCTAACATCTCTACAACAAATTATGACAATACCCTCATCTCTTGGGCAGCTCAAAATATTATAAATATAAATCTTAATATGGGAGCACATGGATTGAATTACTGTAACGGTGAAGCGGCTCGTAGCTATTTACAAGATACCTATGGATGGACCTTTTCTGGAGACCAAAAGGATTGTACTGGGGTTGAGGCTCCTTCTGTACCTGACGCTCCCATTAATCTAAGTGCTAATGTACTCACTACGTCTTCTATAGAACTAACATGGATAGACAAATCGGATAATGAAGATTTTTTCCGTCTTTTTAAAAAAATAGGTAGTGATTCTTGGCAACCCCTAACTGACCTCCCAGCAAATACTTCAAGTTATACAGATACTGGTCTCGATATTGGGACAGAATACTGCTATAAAATTAGAGCCTTTAATACGATTGGAGGTTCGGAAGAATATTCTAATACTTGTATTACCATCGAAACAGTAGTCCCTGATTCACCTACTGAACTTACAACGGCTGTACTTTCTTCCAGTTCTATAAAGATACAGTGGACAGACAATGCCGATAATGAAGCACAGTTCAAACTTTTTCGTAAAACAGGAACAAACTCATGGACTACTGTCACGACCTTAAAAAAGAATACTACGAGTTATACCGATACGGGTTTATCTTCTGGAGTGAATTATTGTTACAAAATTAGAGCCTTTAATACGGCAGGAGCATCTGTTAGTTTTTCTAATGTGGCTTGTCAGCCTATACATACACAAGTTCCTGAATCGCCCTCAAATATGCTGGCTATTCCAGAAACGAGTTCATCGATAAAACTGACTTGGGATGATAATTCGGATAAGGAAAGTACGTATCGAATTTTCCGAAAAACGGCAACGACTTCATGGACCTTTATAGCCGATAAACCAGCGAACTCAACAATTCATTTTGATGAGGGTGTCGTTCCAGAAGTAGAATATTGTTACCGTGTAAGAGCTATCAATAATATCGGAGGATCTCCTAGTTTCACCAATACAGATTGTACATCTATCGCTATAAATCCACCAGATAGCCCTTCAGATATGGTCGCTAATGTCAATTCTCCGAACTCAATTGAGTTGACTTGGACAGATAATTCAGATAATGAAACTTATTTTAAACTCTTCCGAAAAACGGCAACGACTTCTTGGAGACATATTGCAAGTCCGTCCCTTGATGCTACAAGTTACTCAGATACAGAGCTAGATGTAGGAACAGAATATTGTTACAGGATAAGAGCCTTTAATACTGTTGGAGGTTCTGCAAATTTTTCAAATACGAATTGTGCGACGATGGCAGTAGCTGTATCAAGATTAATGGCAAAAGACTTACCCCTATCCCTATATCCCAATCCAGCTAGCGATCAGGTAACTTTGGAATTACCTCAAAATAGTTCTTTCCCTGTTCAAGTAGAATTATTTTCAATAGTTGGTCAACGTGTCCTTTCTAAACAATTGAATGATACAAATAACTCGATCGATGTATCTGGGCTAGAAAGTGGAATGTATATTCTTCGAGTTGGTAAAGGCAAAGATACCCAACAACTAAAACTTATGGTAGAGTAAATAGTTATAGCAAATTTATATAGGTGTTTTTATGTAAATCTTTCCCGAATCTTAATTTTAAGGTTCGGGTTTTTAATTTTATAAAATATCCTTGTACCGCCCTGAAATTTAGAAAACTTGAAAAACTTGAAGAAAATAACTCAATGATATAATTGCTACATAAATTCCATATACACTCAAGTTTAAGTATTCTTTTAATCGAATATTATATTTTTTTTGTACAAAAAAAATACTAATAACCTTTTCAAAAAAATAAGCAATTAAAGTTGCATAAGCTACACCTACCAGACCAAATATCGGTATAAACAAGATACTTAAAATAAAATTTAATAGGAGTTCGGCTATAGAAATATAAACAAGCACAGTCGTATCTTTTTGAGCAATAAAAAAAACGGAAGGGAGTAAGATCCGACTAAGTCCTATTAATAAAAAAACATTAAAAATAGAGGCACTTTCCTTAAAATCAGCATTAAAAATAATTGGGAATAAAAAAGTACTCGTCCAAAGTAACACCATACAAATTGGAAAGACCTGATGCATAATCTGTGTCGTTTTTGCTCGAAACTCTGCTAGCGATTGTTGACTGATTTTTATAAAAAAAGGAATAAAAGCGGTCCTTAAGGCTCCTGTTAAAACTAGAAGCAAAGGAAACTCTCTCGCACCGTATTTAAAAATAGCAAATACTCCTTCTTCCTTAAAAAACCAATGTACTATTGTTCCATCAATAACTTGATCTGCTCCTCCTATCGCTCCTCGTAAAACCAAAGGTAAAGAAAGCAATAAATACGGACTCAAAAGTTTAAAATCAGTTGTAGGTAAAGCATATTTTTTCAAAAGAAAAAATAACCATATGAGCTTAATACTAGCAAAAACAATCAATCCGTAAATGCTCCACTTTAATCCTAAACCTAGAAAAGGAGGGATACAAACAGCAGCTACAAGCCCTAAAAAAAAGAACACACTATATCGACTAAGTCCTAGAGGTTTATTTTCTAAAATATAAATATACTCAATTAAAAAAGTCGGAATGTTGAGACAAATAAATATGGCAAAATAATTATATAAGGGCAGCGTAGTTTGATGCGTAAGAACTTGTATTAAATACGTTTTAGCAAGCAATAAAATAAAAAAAAGTACTAATCCTAAACCACTAAAGAGTACGAAAACATTAAAGAGAAAGTGTTTTTTGTGGCGTGTGTCTAGTTTTGGGTAAGTCGGCAAGATTCCTTCTAATAAACCATTTATCCAAAAAAACGTTAGCGTAAAGCCAATAAAAATTAGCGTTTCGTAGAGATTTATAGCCGTAAGGGAAAGGCTACTTTTAGTAAGTAAAATACCTACTCCAATTGTTCCCAAAAATCGAAGTAGGTAGAATAACTGTGTCGCTTTACTTATATCAGAAGAGAACTTCAAGGCATTCTCTTACTTATGTGTTGCCTTTTCGATAATCAGCTAAGAATTTTTCTAAGCCAATATCTGTTAGAGGGTGTTTTAATAAACCTAAAATGGTATGTAATGGACAAGTTACAACATCTGCTCCTGCCAAAGCACAGTCTTTAATATGCTTAGATGTACGAATAGATGCTGCTAAGATTTCCGTTTCAAAGCCATAGTTTGCATATATTTCTACTATTTCTTCAATTAATCCAACCCCATCCCAATTAATATCATCTACACGCCCTATGAATGGAGATACATAGGTCGCTCCAGCTTTTGCAGCTAATAATGCTTGTGCTGCGGAAAAAACAAGCGTACAATTGGTTGAAATCCCATTTTTAGAGAAATAACTTAGAGCTTTTATTCCATCTTTAATCATAGGGACTTTAACAACGATATTTGGAGCTAGGGCAGCTAATTCTTCTCCTTCTTTTACCATCCCTTCAAAATCTGTAGAGATAACCTCAGCACTAACATCACCCTCTACGATTTCACAAATTGCTTTATAATGATTAATTATATTTTCTGCTCCTGTGATACCCTCTTTTGCCATTAGAGAAGGGTTCGTTGTAACACCATCCAAAATACCCAAATCATGGGCTTCTTTGATTTGCTCTAGATTAGCCGTATCGATGAAAAATTTCATGTTCTATTTTTATTGTTTTAACAAATCCTAAAAAAGCATAGCGAAGGTAAGCGATTTTTAACGCAATCGGAACATTTTTAAAATTATCTTTGTTTGAAACCTAAAACATTGATGAAAATTTCAAGCAAAATTTTAATTTTGCACATCAACATTAAAATAAGCATCTCAAAATGATAATGCATTGGTTCATGTAGCTACTTTGTCTTTTTTGTTTTCTTCCTAAGAAAACCCATAACCTGTATTATAATTTCTACTCATTCACTTTTTTAAAAAAATCATCATGTTAGATAAATTAGCAGCAATTCACGAGCGTTATTTGTATTTGGAAGAACAACTTTCCGATCCAAGTGTTGCTTCCGATATGAACCGATTCAAAAAAATAGGCAAAGAATACAAAGACCTAAAAGGAATTGTGGAGGTTTATTTTGAATACAAAGAACTCCTTGGAAATATCGAGACAGCTAAAGAGATGTTGCAAGGGGACGATCCAGAAATGAAAGAAATGGCTCAAATGGAATTGAGTGATTTAGAACCACAGCAACTTACAATTGAAGAAAAAATAAAAGTGCTATTGATACCTAAAGACCCAGAAGATTCTAAAGACGTTATTTTTGAAATTCGTTCAGGTACTGGAGGGGATGAAGCCAGTATTTTCGCTGGTGATTTATATAGAATGTATTCTAAATTTTTTGAAGTACAAGGTTGGAAGGTGGATGTCTTAGACATTAATGAGGGAACAGTAGGAGGGTATAACAAGCTTGTATTAGAAGTGAATGGTCAAGAAGTTTATGGAAAATTGAAATTTGAATCTGGAGCGCATCGGGTACAACGTGTACCTAAAACGGAATCACAAGGTCGTGTACATACTTCTGCTGCTACAGTGGCGGTCATTCCTAAGATGGAAATAGAAGATGTTGATATTAATCGAGCAGACTTGAAAATTGATACCTATAGAGCTAGTGGAGCAGGAGGTCAGCACGTAAATAAGACGGAATCTGCTGTTCGAATGACACACCTTCCAACAGGAATCGTAGCAGAAAGCCAAGATAGTCGAAATCAAATCAAAAACCGTGAAATTGCACTTCAGCGTCTAATTGCTAAAATTAGTGAAAAGAAACGAAGTGAACATGAGTCTAAATTGGCAAATCAACGAAAATCCCTAGTAGGATCTGGAGATCGTTCCGATAAAATCCGTACGTATAATTATCCTCAAAATCGGGTAACCGATCATCGTATCGGGTTAACTTTATATAGCCTAGATAAAATTATGGAAGGGGATATAGTTGGCATTATTGAGGCACTCCAAGTTGCAGAAAATGCAGAAAAAATGAAAGAAGGTGAAGGAGTATAAATTTTAAAAACAGAAAAATGATATAAACTAAAAAGGACAGCTAAATCGCCGTCCTTTTTTTATTACTATATAAAACTCACACTATGCTTCAACTTTATTTTTGGCTAATAATAACCAGATTTGTCCATAATTATTAATCGAGGACTTACGTTTTCCTTTTGCTCCCACCCCTGAATACAAATCAACATGACCAGCTCCCTTAATTGCTCCGCCAACATCTTGTGCTAGCATAAATCTTAAATCATGTTTGATAAATCGCCCCTTTTCAATCTGTGGTACTTTTGCTAAAACACAAGCTCCTAAAGGAAGATATTTTTCATCTACGGCTAAAGAATAATCCTCTGTTAAAGGAACATGACCAGCTCCTTTTACAGATTTATTAGCAGATTCTCGATTAAAAAATATATATGATGGATCAGAATACACTAAATCTTCTTTTAGTTCAGGGTATTTTTTTAAGAATGTCTTCAATTTCATCGAAACTCCAGAACCACTCAATTGTTTCTTGATGAAGTGGCTTAATCTTTTTGCTCGATGTCCATTTGAACCTCCATATGAGAATAATTCTCGACGCCCATTTGGATATTGTACGTAGCCTGAACCTTGCATTTGCATAAAGTAGACATCTAAAGGACTTTTGGCATAAGCCAATATCAAACTTTCATCTTTGATTTTCCCTTCTTTCTCTATGCCTCTCCTTGTAGGAAAAGTACCTTCCCAATTTTTGGGCTTTGTATAGATTGGATATTTATAATCGCTTGTAGCTGTTTGATTTACATTAATAACTGGTGCATAATATCCTGTAAACTGAACATTTCCTTTCGAGTCTTTCCCTTTTATTTGGTAAACTTCTACATATTCTTCTAATGGAATCAAGGCAGCATTTCCCCATATTTCTAATACTTCAACCGTCTTTTTTAATTGTTTTTTAGAAATCGTCATATTTCCTACTTTATGATAGTTCCCACGTCTACGGATTTTTAGTAATTTTCGTTGGTGCTTTAGTGCCGTAGAAAATGCTTGATCAAAAAGAGGTAACTCTGCGCCATTTATATCATCGTGTGTATATACACTTTCTAATTTTGGGGTATTCAGTATTTTTCCTGTTGTTTTTCCTATAGTTGCTGTTTCAGTTATGGGCAACTTTACAGGCAATGCCGAAGCGTAATACGCTACGTTTAAAAGTATAATTATAAAAGATAACCTTTTCATCTGTGTTTTTAAGTTTTGGTAATTTATAACGCAAAGTTAAGCTAATTATTTTCATAAATCAAGATTAGGAGTTAATAACCAATTAGTTATGCCTAAAACACTATGAGCATTTCTTTCTTAATCCTGTCATTATACAGTTGAAAATTTTGATTTTTTTTTAAAAGGAAGGAAAAATTTTGTGACAGCTATTTTTTCCGTAGTTTGATTTTGTGCAGTTTTTTTTGAAAAAAAATATTTTTATTTAAGAATAGTGTATAAAAAACACTAAGTAGTTGCAAAATCACTTTCTTGAAGGGAATTTATCAACTTTGAAGTAAATAAAACAACATGGATCTGTTGATTAAAAATACACTACGGCCTTATAAAGGACTCTTTAATTTAGTAAAAATATGGCTAGAACAGCTTTTTACAAAATCAGTTAAGGATAAAATTTTGTACATGGCACAAAAACAAAGCCTATGTTTGCTGATGCAATAGCTAGTAATCGTAAGCACTTGTAGACAAAAAACTATTTTTCAATGTACCCTCTTAAGGGCGGCAGTCATAATTGTAAACACAATAGCTTTAAACTTTTAGCCGATATAGCTACTAGTGCAGCCTAATTAACTAAAGTCGAGATCAATTGCCTTTTCAAAAGGCGATAAAATGAAATTTGCTAGGCAACCTTTTTGCGTTTCTTGGATATAGGGAGCAAACACATGTGTTATCTTTTAATTATTCAATGATAAAATTAAGATTATGAGATTGATGAAAGTTTGTTTTTGGGGGATTTTGGCAAGTTTCTTTTTTATTTCTTGTGAAGATGATATTGTTACAATAGATAATATTCCAGATGTTATCCCTGACACTATAAGGTTTAATCAAAATGAAGTTACACAAATAGAAAATGAAAAACTCATTAAGGTATTGCCCACTTCAGAAATATCTACTTTTTTAAGGGGGATCATTGCGGACGAAGAAGGGCATCCGCTTGAAGGAGCTACTGTTTCATATGAAAATATTTCTGTGGTAACAGATGAAAAAGGAGAATTTATTTTTGGCGAAATTATGCTGAATGAACAATTTGCATTTATTAAAGCCTCAAAAAAAGGCTATTTGAAGGGATCAAGAACATTTGCGCCAACTCCTAATGCATTGAACACCGTAAGTATTCAATTATTAGATGAAAAAGCAGCAAGTAAATTTGATACAGAACAAGGGGCAAGATTAACTATAGATACAGATATAAACCTAAACTTTCCTGCTAATAGTATCATAAAGGCAGATGGTGGAATTTATAAAGGAAATGTGAATGTATATGCTAGATATTTAGCTCCCACCGCAGAAAATCTAGGTTTAATTATGCCTGGTTCAATGGTTGGTTTAGAAGAAGATGGAGAACTTACAGCTCTTATTTCACATGGTATGTTGAACGTTGAATTGCGAGATAATTTAGGAAATAATTTGCAGATTGCAGGAGGAAAAAAAGTTGAGATAGATCTTCCTGCATCTGCGGATTCACCTAAGACAATTCCTTTATGGCATTTTAATGAAACTTATGGATTGTGGGTAGAGTCAGGAACAGCTACTAAAGTAGGCGATCGATATATTGGAGAAGTCACCCATTTTTCTACATGGAATCTAGATACTAAAGAAACACCTTTTGATGTAGATGTTATCTTGAAAGACGAAGATGGAACATTAATTACTAATCAAACTGTGAATATATTTAGTGGAGAAAGGGATTTATTAGGAACGGTTCATACCGATGGAAATGGAACTTTTACATTACTTCGAGCTCCTCAAAACCTTATTTTTGAGGTTGTTTTTCCATGTAATATATCCTTTGAGATCGAATCCGATATAAGCGTTGGCATGGTTGAGCTAGTTATTGATCTTTCTAATACATCAATAAGAAATTATACGTTTAGTGGTGTACTCGAAGATTGTGATTCTTCAGCAGGTTTAAAATATACTTATAATAATAAATATTTTACAATAGTTGGGACAAATCCTGAAGACTATATATTCTTTGGAGGAATAACCAATGACGAAGGATATTATGAAGTAACAAGAGTTTTGTGCAATATTGATGAACTGTCCAATTATGAATTGGAAACGACTTTAGTTGTATCGGGCACTGGAGCAAATAGTGTTACAAAAGATAGTTTAATAACAAGAGTTTTTCTAGAAAATAGCCAAATACTTGATATTGATTATTGTAGAAATTCAGCCTCAGGAATTGATGATAATTTTGTGATTCCATTTGTTGATCCAAATTTTGAGAGTGCTGTGAGAACCCATATTAATAAACCAATAGGAGCAATTGTGTATGGAGATATTAAGTTGCTAGACGTTTTAGAACTTAGAAACAAAAATATTTCTGATATCTCTGCAATAGAATATTTTATAAATCTAACGATATTAGATTTAGGAATGAATGAAATAAGTGATCTAAGTTTATTAGCTGGTTTAACTAATTTAAAAGAATTAGACCTAAGTAGAAACCAAATAAGTCAAATAAGCTCATTAGCTGGTCTAACTAATTTAAAAGAATTAGGTCTAAATGAAAATCAAATAAGTGATATAAGTATATTGGCAAGTTTATCTAATCTGGAAGTTTTAGCTTTAAATAAAAATCAAATCAATGATTTGAGTTCATTAACTGACTTGACAAAATTGGTGAAATTCTATTCAAGCTATAATGACATAATTGATATAAGTTCGTTAGCAGGTTTAATTAATTTAGAAGATTTATATTTACACGCTAACGATATAATAGATATAAGTTCATTGGCGAGTTTAACTAATTTAATAAATTTAGACTTAGGTCAGAATGAAATAGGTGATATAAGTTCATTGGCGAGTTTAACTAATTTGGAAGTTTTAGATTTGGATTATAATGGCGAAATAAGTGATATAAGCTCATTAGCTGGTTTAACTAATTTAGAAAAATTAGGTCTAAGGAGAAACCAAATAAGTGATATAAGTATATTGGCAAATTTTTCAAACCTAGAAATACTTTCTATATCATCTAATCAAATAAGCGACATAAGTTCATTGACTAATTTAACAAAATTAAAAGCCTTAGTTTTAAACTATAATTCGATAAGTGATATAAATCCATTGGCTAATTTAACAAAATTGAGTCAGGTCTTTTTGTCTGGGAATCAGATAAGTGATATAAATGCACTGACTAATTTAACAAAATTGAGTGATCTTTTTTTAAATGAAAATCAAATAAGTAATATCAGTCCATTGGCTAACTCAAAAAATAGTCTAAGAAGATTATATTTAGACAACAACAAAATAAGTGACATCAGCCTATTAGCAGACTTTTTAAACTTATACCATCTTACCCTAAATAATAATTTAATAAACGATATTTCACCTCTTTGCAATTTGGGTATTGATTTTGATGGTAAAATTCAAGTTAGTAGTAACCCATTTCCTTCTACCGCTATAGAAGATCTGGAAACGTGTTTACCAAATGCTAATATAGAATAAGAAAAAATTATTCTTTTGACTAGAAATCCAAGTAGAAAATTTAAATTTTCTACTTGGATTTTAATTAACCTTCACAAAAAATTGTCAATCCAAATTAGAATGAAAGTCATTCAACTTCAAGCAAATTCTACTTATAATCTCGATGAGGTTATAGTAGGTTGTATGCAGAAGGATGTTACTTGTCAAAAGTTGTTGTACAAGGAATATGCTCCTAAGATACTTACGACTTGTAGAAGATACGAAATGCCTCATTTTGGAGCAATGGATATTTTGCAGGAAACATTTTTGATCGTTTTTGATAAAATTAAGCAGTACGATCCACAAAGAGGAGCATTGGTAACTTGGATCAAACGAATTGCCATAAATATAGCCCTCAAAACAATTAGAGATCAGAAAATAAAAATTTCGGAGTTAGACTATTCTTATATCGTAGTAGATGAAAGCGAGGAACAAGAAGATGTAGAACTCATTTCAGAAGAGTACATCTTAGCGATTATCAAAGAATTACCAAATGGTTATAGAACGATTTTCAATATGTATGAGATCGATGGTTATAAACACAAAGAAATTGCCGCAGAATTGGGCATTAGTGTGCAAACTTCAAAATCTCAATTGTCAAAAGCAAAGAAAATGATACGGTCAAAATTGAGTGTTTTTAAAAGAGGTATAAAATAGATCTATATGGAAAATAAAGATTTACACAAAATTATTAAATCTAGAATGGAATCTTATGAATCTCCTTTGGATTTGGAGAGGGGATGGGAAGATCTACAAGGACGAAAAGAAAAGAGATGGAAAAAGAACAACAGCAATTTATTGCTTATGGTTGTTATTGGGTTTTTATTTTTTGTAGGGATCGGAACATTAAATTTCTACTATAAAAGAATACAGACTGAAGCAGTTCAAGGAGAAGAAACCAAAACCAATTTGACTACAGATGAAGAAATCAGTACTAGTGCAATAGTTGAAGAAAGGCTTGCCAATAAGCAACACATTACCATAAAACCCTCAAAAGAGAAAGTCGTTTTATCCCCTATGAAAAAACTAAACTTGGGTCATTTTTCTAAAAATAAAAATACTTCAATACCTGCGATTGTTCATACTTCAAGTACTATACAATCAGAAAAAAAAGAGCCAACTTCTCGTTTTGTCCCTACTGAAAATAGTATAAAAAAGACTTTTATATTGAATAAGTCAACATATGAAAAAAGCAACGATTTAATTTTACAAAGAAAACAAGAAAAAGGATTAAATGTTAGACAAAAAGTTGAAACAAAGGAGAAACCAACGCAATCCAATAGCGTTGATCCAAATTCGTCTTTTATGAAACATTCAGGTCTTAAAGAACTAGAAGCTATAGATTTTGTGGTGTTTCCTAGTCAAGAACACGATTTGAATATGAACAATATAAAGTTTAAGCGTAAAAAAAGTTTTGAATTTTATACAAAAGTTGGAATCGGTCAAACCTTTCAAAATTTTAATTCTAAGGTTGGAAATATAAATGGTTTTGCTAAAGCAAGAGATGTTTCTGAAACATCCTTGATGACTACTTCTTTAGATATAGGAGTCAATTACTACCTGACAAAGAATACCTATCTTGGTGCAGGACTAAACTATTTCAATTGGAACGACAAATTTCGACATTCCTACAATCAAGAAAAAGAATATGTATTGGAAAATATATTGCTTGAGGTCATTACTTCTACTTCAACTGGTGAGCAAATAGAAATATATGGGGATTCAATTGTGATGGGGTATCAAGAAACCAAATTTGATATTTATAATCGTTATAACTCTATCAACATGGGATTAGTTGTAGGACATGATTTTATACCAAAAAGACAGTGGAATCTAGGGGTAGAAATGGGCATAGATTGGAATTTGCAAACTAGAGTAAGAGGCCAAGCCTTAGCCTCTTCAACACTTCTTGAGCCTGTTACCATATCTGATGGGGTATATAAAAAGTCTTTTGGTTTAGGGGTAAAAGGAGCATTAAAAATCAATTATCAATTATCCAACCGTATGCGACTCATATTCAGTCCAAACATCAGGTATAATATCACTTCAATTACTAAAAGTGATTATCTGCTTGATACAAAACTATATCGATATGGGTTGAATGTTGGGGTAGGATACCGATTTTTTTAAAAAAAGCATAGCTGCTAGCGGAGCTTAATGGGCTAAAGTCGAGTTTACTCTTTATTTAACTTATACGTCCCCAACCTTTGATTTTTTTGGCGTAGGTCAACATAAACTTTTTTATAGGTAAATGTTCCGAACGTTCAAGATGAAAATCATCATCTAGGATTCTATGGGCTATCTCTCTAGCAGTTTGGAGGATACGACCATCTTTGACTAAATCTGCAATTTTAAAACTTATCATGCCGCTTTGTTGCGTTCCTTCCATATTTCCAGGACCACGAAGCCTGAGATCTGCTTCGGCTATTTTAAAACCATCGTTGGTGCCTACCATTGTTTGTATTCGTTCTTTGGCTTCTTGTGTTAATTTATAGCTCGACAATAATATACAGTAAGACTGTTCGGCTCCTCGCCCAACCCGTCCTCTCAGTTGGTGCAATTGAGAGAGTCCAAAACGTTCTGTATTTTCAATAATCATTACCGATGCGTTTGGCACATTTACCCCAACTTCAATTACAGTAGTAGCAACCATAATTTGTGTTTGTCCTTTTACAAAACGCTGCATTTCAAATTCTTTATCTGCAGGCTTCATTCGACCATGTACAACGCTAATCTGAAATTCTGGCGGAGGGAACTCTCTTTGTAGCGTTTCGTATCCCTGTTCCAAATTTAGCAAGTCAAGTGTTTCGGATTCTTCAATTAAAGGATATACCACATATACCTGCCGACCTTTAGCAATTTCTTCTCGCATAAAACCAATTACCCTTAAACGCCCACTTTCTGTTTTGTGTAAGGTCTTAATTTCTTTCCGCCCAGGTGGTAATTCATCAATGACAGAAATATCTAAATCGCCATAGTAAGTCATAGATAATGTTCTAGGAATTGGTGTAGCCGTCATTACTAAAATATGAGGCATCAATGGGTTAGCTTTTTTCCATAGTTTTGAACGTTGTACTACTCCAAAGCGATGTTGTTCATCTGTAATCGCTAAACCTAGATTGTGAAACTTTACAGGATCTTCTATTAAAGCGTGCGTTCCTACTATAATATGGATTTCTCCCAACTCTAGCAATCGGAGTAATTCTTTTCGTTTTTTACCTTTCACACTACCTGATAAAAAAGCTACTCGAACGGCTAGACCTTTTACATAGTTTTGAATAGAATTATAATGTTGCTGTGCTAGAATTTCAGTAGGCGCCATCAAGCAGGCTTGGAATCCATTATCTAAAGCAATAAGCATTGCCATTAAGCCTACAATTGTCTTTCCACTTCCAACATCTCCCTGTAATAGGCGATTCATTTGTTTTCCTGTCCTTAAGTCCTTCCGAATCTCCTTAACAACTCTCTTCTGGGCACCTGTTAGTTCAAAGGGTAGATTTTTTTGATAAAAATTATTAAAATAAGCTCCTATCTTGTCAAAGACATAGCCTCGTAGGGCATCCTTTCTATTTTTTTTGAGTTGTAAAAGTCGAAGTTGTAAAAAAAAGAGTTCTTCAAACTTTAGTCGATTTCTAGCGGCCTGTAGTTCCTTTTGGGTTTTAGGAAAGTGAATCATTTTAAGTGCCTCAAATCGACTTGGAAACCGAAATTTATTGACAATATAATCGGGTAAATTTTCAGGAATATTAACTTTAGACAATTCTTCTAACAGGGCTTTGGTCAGTCGTCGAATCCCTTTCGCATCTAAACCCTTTTTATTCAATAATTCAGTACTAGGATAGACTGGCGCTAATGTTGCCACATCTACTAAATTTCGCTCTACAACCAACTCCATTTCAGGATGAGCAATATTGAGTTTTTTACTAAACCGAGTCACCTTACCATATGCAATATACTCTACACCCACTTTTAATGTTTTTTGTAGATAGGTTGCCCCTTTAAACCAAACCAACTCTATAGAACCCGTTTCATCTCTAAACCGTCCGACGAGTCTTTTCTTTCGTCCTTCTCCTATAAGTTCTAAACGACGAAGTATTCCTTTAATTTGTACCCCATTATTGCTTTCTTGTAATCCTCTAATTTTATGGAATTGTGTTTTATCCACATAACGAAATGGGAAATGTGTTAACAAATCACCAAAAGTATGTACCCCAATCTCTTTTTTGAGCTGACTTGCTCTAGTCGGCCCTACACCTTTTAAAAAATCAATTGGCGTTTCAAATATGTCTTCTGTTTTTTTCAAGGTCTTAAAATGTTCTTTAACGTTTATTTATCCACCACAAGTTTTACATGGCGTTCCTTTATTGGGAGAACAATAATCTCCTCTTGTTTTCTTAAAATATCTACAGTCTTTATTGTGTCGAATTTTAGTCGCTTTGGTCAACCAATATTCACTAGGAATACGCTTTGGAGTAGGTCCATAACTCTTAGGAACTCTTTTCTTAAAGTCATTTGGATATATCCAAACTTTGACTTTGCTTTTTAAATTGGAGTAATCCAATGTCGTTGTTAATTGTTGTACATACTTCCAATCACTTTCATTTTCTAATATAAGTACAATCCCTGCTTTTCTCGAAGTATTTAAGGCATACCATAAAGACTGTCCTATAGAATTCTTCCATTTTCGAGCAAACTCTACTTCAATAGCAAAATAGTCCGTCAATACATCGACACGACCACTAGGAACAGGTGCTTCTAATTGACCGCCTAGTTCCCGTTGAACCAATTCGCTATATTGTTTTTCACTAAGTTGCCCTTTAGCTGAAAAAAAAACTAGGAATGGTAAAAGAAGAAGGAATACTTTCTTTAAAAACATAAAATATTTTTATCACAATATAAGAAACAGTTTTATATTAGGTTTGTTTTGAATTAAAGAATGAGTCAATGAAACTAGATTTTCAAGCCATCTGATTCTGAAGTGGAAAATTTATTGCACAAAAGCATTTTAAATTAAAATACGTTCGTTTATCCAACTAATTTCAGATTTTTAATCGTTAAAGTTAGTATAATCACTAAAATATGAAGCTCCGATTTTACCTTTTTACATCTTTTTTACTCTTAAAGTCAACGATATTTTTTGCACAAACTGTAACTATCTCAGAGGAGATAAATATACGAGAAGGTGATAGTTATGAAATCATAGGAAAGTTTGATGAAAGGGTTTATCTCGCCTTAGATCGTTCTGATCAAACGGAAATATTGGTATTTGATGAGAAAATGAATCTAAAAAATACTCAAGCAATGGAGTTTGAGAAAAAGTATCATACTGTTTTAGGAGTAGTTCCTAACACAGAAGATTTTTCCATTATCTATCGCTATAAGAAAAAGTTGGAAACGTTTATAAAAATTAGAAAATATAATCCTAAATTAAAAATGGTAGATTCCTCTACGGTTAAAATCCATAAACAATGGGAGTTATCACCAGACTATGACTTTATTCTATCAAGAGATAAAAAAACATTTATACTTTATCATTTTCCTAAACACGATGAACTTGAAGCCCTTGCATTCGATACTAAAAAAATGAAAGTGCTTTGGAATAAGAAAATTGCTCTAGGAGACCTTTCGGCAAATCGAGATCTTTTTCAAACTGTTATTTCTAATCGAGGCGAATTGTTCTTAGTATTTTTAAAAGATAACTTTCGTTTAAGCCGTAAAAAAAGCCGATTCATTGTACTACAAGTAAATGGCATGGAGGAAAATTTTCATGCTATCCCATTAAAAGAACAATTAATTTTTGATGCCTTTTTTGATTATGATGATATAAACAAACAACTGGTTGGTGGCGGTCTCTTTGATGATAAAAAAATTGAACGAGCCAAAGGTTATTTTTATCTTTCGATTCCTTCAAATAATGTGAACAATTACAACCTTGTGTTTCACAATTTTGATAAAGAATTTGTAGCAGCTGTTAAAGGCAAGGTAAGTGGCGAGAAAGAGACGTTCAACGAAGCACTCGTAAATAACATCACTTTTAGAAAAGATGGCGGGATTATATTGACGGTTGAAAGACATAAAGTTTTTACCAATTCCAGAAACCTCAATGATAGTTATTCTCCTAGAATTTCTCCTTATGCAGGATATACCGATTATTACTATGATGATTTAGTTGTATTATCGATTCATCCAGATGGAAATTTACATTGGAGTGAAATTTTATACAAACGTCAATTTTCACAAAATGACGGAGCGATTTATTCTTCTTATTTTATTTTAAAAAATAAAAGCAACCTCCGATATTTATACAATGATGACATCAAAAAAGAGAATAGTGTTAGTGAATATATTATCACTTCAGAAGGAAAACAAGAACGTAAAAATATTATGAATACCGAACAGAAAAAAATACAATTGCGATTTAAAGATGCTTTACAAGTTGCTAGTGATCAAGTCATTGTACCTAGTGAACGCCGCCGTTTTCTTCAGTTGGTCAAAATTACATATTAAAAAAGGCTGCCCTTAAGCAGCCTTCCCATAGTATGTATAAAAATGGTTAGTCAATAGCTTTGGTCAATTGTTATCTTAAATAGTACTTCACACCATCAAGCTCAATACAACTCATCTCATACAAATTTGTTAGATAAACAAATATTTGTTCGTGAGGACTATTTTCTAAGTGAATTTCTAATTGGTATCGTTCTTCCAAATTGAGTCCGTTTGTATTCACTTTCTCCTCTATCATCTTGATTTTATATTTTTGTTCGCTATCGCTCTCATCTGCTTTTTTATCAAGAATGCCATTGATATTAAAATAATATTCTCGACGTATTCGTCGCTCCTCATAAGGAATTTCTCTGGTTAATTTATTTTCTTTCTTTTTAAAAATATTTGCGAATGAAACATAAACTTTGTTCCGAGTTTTATCTCCTGTAAGATCAATAATTTCTTCTGAAAAACCAAACCGTAAGTTATCTGCTTGGTCTATTCTATCTTGTCGAATCGAGCTATTCTCTATTTTAAGATAAGGGGTGAAAGTATATCCCCATAAGTTATTTCTTACCTTAATGTAGGTCTGTTGTCTAGAAGTATAATATTTTTTAATTTCAGTCTCTTCAGCCTCATCTAATCGAGCTAAATGAAAAATATACTCTGGTGTGTGGACTGACTCCTTATAGATCAAATATTCTGCTTGACGTTCTTTATCTAAGATGATTTTTAAGTGGCCTACCTGATCCAAATCGTACGGATTTACTAGGGCAATAATAAAACCATATTCTTTGCTTTCAATGTTATTAACTGTATAGGTTTGTTTTTTATTATTGCGTGCTATGCCCAGTATTTCTGTAGTAACAAAAAACGAGATTTCTTCTACTTTTAACTTAGAGATTTCTTCTTTTTCATTTTGTAAAAATGCTGGTCGAAAAGTATATCCTACTAAATCCTGTGCCGAGTAAAATACTCTATCTGTAACATAGGTATAATAATTATTTTCTGTAGGAGGATATGCAAACAAATCTCCTAGTAAAAAGAAGCATAATATCCCCATAATGTGTGGTTTTAATCTTCTCATAGTATGTGGTTTTAAATGTTTAAGAAGATCATGGTATGTTGATTCCAAAAGAGCAAAAACTATGCCTTACATTGAAGCATTATTTATATGTATTATACTTGCCATGTCACATATTTTTAATTATTTGTGCCATTATTTAAGTTTGTAAATAATAAAAATAGCCTTTTTTTAAAGGCTTCTACAGTTTAATTTGTGACAATTGTTTTAAGATTTATGTTTTAAATAAAAAATAAAAAAAATCATATTTTTTTATCCTAATGCTAAAAAAGCTCCTTTTTTAGCAAAAATGAGTTAACTGAAAAATAGAAACTCGATCCTAGTTTTGGACATTTTGTAAACTAATTAACAAAGTACAAGACAAAACTTAACGAGTTAGGACAATATAATCCTTGATCAAAGTTTTAAGGAATTCGATTCTGTTTTGAGGGCGCTCTAGGATGTCCATTTTTTTGAGGAGGGTACTGATGAGTTCATCGAGTATCTGTTCGTGGGCTTTGTTTGGATACTGACGGTAACGAGCGATGATGTTTTTTATCAGCAGCATATCTTGCTCATTGAACTGTCGCACTTCGGGATACGTGGGCTCGTAATTGTCGATAGAGTTGATTTTAAGAATATCGTCGAGTTGGAATTGCAAGTCAAACCGTACCTTGATCACAGCTGTATTCGCCGTAATATCACCCATCCGTTGGTTTTTATTCGAAGAAGAAATCAATATCGCCCCTACTGTTCCCATTGAGAAGATCGTATCTAGGAGATGAAAAACCGTCCGCAGTAAATAATCGCTCACACTCGCTTCTTGCCCATTGAGTTTGACCACCTTCAAGCCCATAGCTTTTTTACCCAAGGATTGGCCATCCATAGAAACCTCTAGCATAAAATGATACAGCAAAAAGGCTACGATATTGAGCAGTATCCCTCCACCACTATAAATATTATATTTCAAAGCAGCTTCAAAAAACAGCGCAATAATCATCATCCCGCCTGAAATGACCATCCAGTCGATCAGGTAGGCAAAAATCCGATCTTTCAGCTCTGCCAACTGGTATTCTATCGTTACATTTTGAGTGGTAGTGATTTCTATCGTCCGCATATATTTTTTGACCTTCGTTTGAACCTTTTGCTTTTCAATGTGTCTTATTTGACGAAAATACGTCATAGCAAATGAATACACAAAGTAAGTAAGGGTAAATATTTAAGTTTATGGTTTTGAGGTTGAGTTTTTGTGTAAATACTTATATTGTGTTGTTATTTTAATTTTTAATAGTATTTATAATATTTTGTTCTTTTTGTCTTGAAAAAAATATTGATATTATTATCTAATTCAAAATAGCTACATATCAAATTAGAACAATTTTTTATAAAAATAGAACAAATTTAACATGGGTGGATCATTAGACTTTTATATTATTATGTGGATCATTCCAGGTATCTTCTCTTTGATAGGAATGTACTTGAGTGGTCAGCTAAAATCAAAATTTGCAAAATACAGCCAAGACCCACTACAATTATCTGGTGCTGAAATCGCTAAGAAGATGCTAGACGATTATGGCATCTATGATGTACAGATAGTACAAGGGCAAGGGTTCTTAACCGACCATTATCATCCAGGGAAGAAAGTGGTGAGCCTAAGTCCTCAGGTTTATAATGGACGAAATGTAGCTGCTGCGGCTGTTGCAGCACATGAATGTGGTCATGCTGTACAACACGCTGAATCTTATGCTTGGCTACAACTCCGTTCGACTATCGTGCCTGTTGTCCAATTTTCTTCTATGATTCAGCAATGGGTTTTATTGGGTGCTTTCTATATGGCAAACTCTGTGCCTAGCCTAATGCTAGCGGCTATCGCTGTTTTTGCGGTTACTGCAGCATTTAGTTTTATTACGCTACCTGTTGAGTTTGACGCTACGAATCGTGGTTTAGCTTGGTTAGAAAATAGTAATATTGCTACGGGTTCAAAATACGATGGAGCAAAAGATGCCTTGAAATGGGCAGCATATACTTATGTTTCGGCCGCTTTATCTGCATTAGTAATGTTGTTATTCCTTGTAATGAAATACATGGGTAGCGATAGATAATAAAATATTATTTTCACAGGTAGGAACTTCCTTGATAAAATACTTATCAAGGAAGTTTTTTATTTTAAATCCTTCTCAGTTGGGTTACTTATGCCCTATTTTAATTACTTTTGGGCGCTGATTATTCCCAATGATACCCAAACCGTTTTCAATAAATGAACTTCAAACTGCTAAAGATAGAATGGCAAAAAATAATGGCGAATGTAACCTTCCGTCTGTTATTTCTATGCTATTTTATTTTGCTCCCACTACTCTTTTTATCGGGTAAAAATATCCAGTTTCCTAGGGAATTTGGTTCTGTGGATATGTTTTATATGTTTCCTAATATTTGGAAATACTTGGGTTATTGTGGAAGCTGGTTGGTCTTTTTCTTTTTGGGCATCTTCATTATTTTAGTCGTGGGCAATGAGTTTTCCTACAAAACCCTTCGTCAAAGCGTCATCAATGGCTGGACACGCAATGAGGTATTTATCAGTAAACTCATGTTGGTTTGGTCTGTCTCTTCTATTACGACTGCCTATTATGTGCTTAATGTATTAGTCATTGGTTGGCTCAATACCGATACTGTTTATATGTCGAAAGTTTTAGAAAATGTAGACTATCTACCACGTTATTTTGTGATGTGTTGGGGATATATGTCCTTCGGTTTATTATTGGCAATCCTTTTTCGACGAACAGGTTTAGCGATTATTTTTTATTTTATGTACATCATGTTTTTAGAACCGATCTTACGATGGTGGTTGCATAGTAAATTCACCTTAGGGAATAGTCGCAATTTCTACCCTATGAATGCTATTGAAGATCTTACCCCTATCCCTTTTCCAATGCAAATCCCTAATGAATTCAAAGGGCAGGAATTTAGTCTTTTTCTCAACACTTGGGAAGCCTTTACAGTTGCTTTAATCTCAATCTTTGTTTTTCTATTTCTAGCTCACCGACGCTTGTTAAAAGCAGATTTATAAAGTAAAAAAACCACAGGTCTTTTATGTAAATCTGGCGTTTTCAACTGTTTCCATTGTTCTACACTAGCCGTTTTAATGTATTGACTTTCTAAGGTTAAATCACAAGCAACTCCTAGTAAGGTACTGGCGGAAAGATGTTTTAATATATCTTGAAATAGGGCATTATTTCTGTAGGGTGTTTCGATAAAAACCTGGGTTTGATTATGTTTGAGCGCCAATTGTTCTAGTCGTTTTAAAGCCTTTATTCGTTCTGGTGTTTTGATAGGTAAATAACCATTAAAGGTAAACTGTTGTCCATTCATCCCTGACGCCATCACTGCTAAAAGAATCGAAGAAGGACCTACTAATGGGATGACTTCAATGCCCAATTGATGCGCTTTTTGTACCACCAATGCGCCTGGATCAGCAACCCCTGGGCAACCTGCTTCAGTCATCAAACCTACATCTTTCCCTTCTTGGCAGGGTTTTAAAAAATGTTTTATTTCTTCGGGTGCTGTTCTTTTATTGAGTTCAAAAAATTGCATCGTATCAATCACAATAGGCGTCTTAGAAGCGCTCAAAAATCGTCGTGCTGTCCGTACTTTTTCTACAATAAAAATATCTAAACGATGGGCAATTTGAATAGCATATTCAGGGATAGTATGTAGACTATCATTTCCTAAAGGAACAGGGATGAGGTATAATTTTCCAAATGTCACTTGATTTGTTTTGTGGCTCAATATCCTTCAAAATACTTGGAAAAAAAATTTTTTTTGAGTATAATTAAACCTTTTCCAATCTATAGAGTCAGAGAAAACAAATACACATATTACAACCCTTTTATCAATTCTTTATTAATTCATAAAAACCATTTGAAATGAAAAAGTCATTTGTTTTCATCTTATCCCTAGTATTTGTATCCCAATTTAGTTACGCCCAAAAAATCATTAGCACCAATACCGTTGGTCAAGCGACGGAGGTCATTATGGAGGTTGACGGATTAGAACGTCAATTCATTATTCACACTCCTAACACTTACAACCCACAAGAAAAAGTGCCATTAGTCTTCATGTTTCATGGAGGCGGTGGAACTGGTAAAAGAATGTATAGAATCTCTGGTTGGAAAGAGTTAGGTAATCAAAAAGGCTTCTTATCAGTTTATCCTACAGCCTATAAGACCTGTATTATTAAAGATGGCATCCAAGAAACCAAAAACTTTTGGATGACCAATAGTAAATTACGACAACTGTGTTCTAATCAAGCAGCACATAGCGATGTAAAATTTGTTGACTTAATGCTAGACTATATGATTACCAACTATGCTGTAAAAGAAAATAGAGTGTACGCTTCAGGCTTTTCTAATGGCTGTGGCTTGACCTTGTCCAAAATAGTGCCTGAATTATCGCACCGTTTCGCTGCTACAGGGACAGTTGGTTCATTGGTACGAGATTCTTTCCCATATTTTAAAAAACCATTAATTACGCCTCCTGTTAAGCCAGTTCCTAAGAACCCCGCAGTGAAACCTATTCAAGTTGGCGGTCCTCAAGGATATATAAGAGATACATTGTACGCTAAAGATCCTATCCCTGTCTTCTTAATGATTGGGGAAGTCGATCATCGTTTGATGGTACATAATGGTGGTCAACCCTTCCCTACCAATGAAATAGATTTTGTAGGGAATACCTTTCTTACGAATAGATTGGGTACTTGTGTAAATATGCTAAATTTAGATGGTACACATACTAATTCAAAAGATACCCCTAAGTTTTTTGGAGTAGTTTATGACAATGCCCTAGATGGTGGCGATCAATTTTTCCGATTTGGCGTAATGAAAGGGCTCGACCATATTTGGCCTTATGGACAACCAGGTAGTAATGGCATAAAAGCAGCAAAAGTCTTTTGGGATTTTTTCAAAAAACATCAGAAGTAATTTCTATCTTCTGCAAGGTGAATAGTATATTGGACTTGGCATTTTAAAAGCCTTCAATTACTATTCACTATACAGCAAAAAAATGGCTCAAAATAAAAACGCATTAATACGATACCGAACGATAGATAAATGTTTACAAAATCGTTATCGAAAGTGGACGCTCAACGATTTAATTGATGCTTGTTCTGATGCTTTGTACGAATACGAGGGCAGAACAATCAATGTAAGTAAGCGTACTGTGCAACTAGACATACAAATGATGCGTAGTGATAAATTGGGGTATAATGCCCCAATTATTGTTTATGATAAGAAATATTATAAATATGAAAATGAGCATTTTACCATAACGGATATTCCCCTTAATGAAACCGATATGAATGTGCTTTCTGAGGCGGTCGAAATGCTCAAACAGTTTAAAGATTTTTCATTGTTTGCGGAATTAGGAGGCATTATACATCGTTTAGAAGATAAAATCCATACCGAAAAAACAGATCAACCTCCTATTATTCATTTAGATAAAAACGAACATCTTAAAGGATTAAATTATTTAGATGTGATCTATCAATCGATTTTAAAAAAAATTATTCTAAAAATCACCTATCAATCCTTTTCTGCTCGGGCTGCTTCGACCTTTAATTTCCAAGCATTTATTTTAAAAGAATTTAATAATCGTTGGTTTGTAGTCGGTAAAAAGGAGGAACACGCAAAGATATTGACACTTGCCTTAGACCGAATTCAACGTTTAGATATAAATCTTTCTGCTCCTCATCCTAGCATTGATTTTGATGCTGACGATTATTATAAAAACACCTATGGTGTCACCGTACTAGAAAGTAAACACGTCCAAGATATAGAACTCAAATTCAATCGATATAATGCTCCTTATATTTTAACGAAGCCGATACATTCAAGTCAAATACTCTTGGAACAATATGAGGATAGAAGTATAAAAATTGGTATCCGTCTGCATCTTAATTATGAATTAGAACGATTAATCTTAGGTTTTGGAGAATCTGTTGAGGTGTTAAAACCCAGATTGCTTAGAAATCGCATTAAAAAGAAATTAAAAACAGCAATGTCGTTATACGAGGTCTAATTTTTTTGTGCTTTAGAAACAGTTTCTTATAATTTCAATATAACTTTGTAAGAACAATCACAAACTCCATTCATTCATAAGTGAAATAATATTAAATTTTAATGGAGAATATACATAATGCCTTAGAGAAACTTGCGACATTTTCATCCTGCCCTTCTGATATTGGAGTTACTAGGATTTTATATACTAAAGAAGATTTAGCCGCAAGAGCTTATTTTTTAGAACTATCTCGAGATTTAGGACTAGAAGTCAAAGTCGATGCTATTGGAAACACCTTTGCACGTTGGAAAGGTCAGCAACCAGATTTGGCTGCTATTGGAACAGGCTCCCATATCGATGCTATACCACATTCTGGAAAGTATGATGGAACAGTTGGAGTTTTTGGTGGATTAGCTGCTATAGATCAACTCCAGCAAGAAGGTTTCCAACCTAAACGCTCCATTGAGGTCTTGATGTTTACGGCGGAAGAACCTACTCGTTTTGGGATAGGCTGTTTAGGAAGTCGTGTGTTGAGTGGACAACTAAGTCCTGCTTCCGCTAGAACATTGAGTGACCCTCAAGGACAATACCTTAATGAAGTTCGTAAAGCTGCTGGATTTACAGGGGCACTTGATTCTGTATTATTGCCTGATAACTATTATCATGCCTTTATAGAGCTTCATATTGAGCAAGGGCCTATTTTGGAAAAAGAAGAATTGGATATCGGCATCGTTAGTAAAATTGCTGCTCCTAGTACCTTAAAAGTAAAACTCAAAGGAGAAGGTGGACACGCTGGTTGTGTGCTCATGCCTGATCGTAAAGATGCGGGTTGTGCAGCAGCAGAGATTGCCTTAGCAGTAGAACAAATTGCTCGTTCTTCTGCTAGTCCTGACACAGTAGCTACTACGGGTATTTTGGAAATTCAACCTGCCGCAGTCAATAGTATCCCTAAGGCAGCTTATATGGAAATCGATTTGCGAGATACACAAATTGAAACTAGAGATAAAGCCTTGACAAGCCTACAAGATCAGATTCGATATATTACGGGTAAACGAAATGTTGAACATTCAATGGAGTTACTTAATTGTGATCCTCCTGCTATTTGTGATTCAAATTTGGTTGAAACAATTCAAAATATTTGTGAAAATTTAAACTATTCTAGCAAAGTTATGATAAGTCGTGCCTATCATGATTCTTTATTCATGGCACAACGTTTTCCGACGACTATGATTTTTATTCCTAGCAAAGATGGTATTAGTCATCGCCCTGATGAATACAGTTCTCCTAGACAAATTGATAAAGGGGTAAGGGTTCTAGCTCAAACTTTAAAAACACTTTCTTCATCATTTAATTTATAAAAATATGCCTTACGACAAATATACTGCGGAACGCATTCGAACTGCACTAGCAGAAAAAAAAATAGTAGTAGCAGAAAAGAAAATGTTTGGAGGTATTGCTTTTTTATATGAAGGTAAAATGAGTATTGGTGTTTTACGTGATAAATTAACCGTAAGAGTTGTAGCAGAAAAATGTGAAGCTATTTCTAAGATGGAATATGTCGAACCGATGAACTTCACAGGCAAGCCCATGAAAGAGTTCTTCTATATTTCATCTGATGGATATGATTTAGAAGAGGATTTAAATCGCTGGATTGAACTAGGAATTGAACACGCCCAAAGAAAAGCTACTGGAAAAAAATAATTCAAATTTGATTTTTTATAAAAAAAAGAGAACGATTTCTTAAAAGTTACAAACATTTAGATTTTATCTATAATATACTGTTTTACAGTAATTTATATGCCATGAAGTCAAGTTTTAAAATATAAAAAATCACTTTTACACATTCGGAGAAGGTGTTTTATTATCTAGAAAGTGTTATATTTACACTTTCTAAGTGAAACTAATGCCCTTTTATAGGGTATTCCATTTGTAAATAAACAAAAATTACAATGACAAATTTTAAAAATTTTAAGCATCCTTATACAATAAATAAGAAGTACGCTACTAAAGCTGCCTATTTCTGTATGGAGTTTGGAATTGATCAAGCCCTTAAAATCTATTCAGGAGGTCTTGGGTATTTAGCGGGGTCGCATATGAGGAGTGCATACGAATTAAAGCAGGGGGTAGTTGGAGTCGGTATTTTATGGAAATACGGCTATTACGATCAAAATAGAAATAGAGACGGCTACATGGAGCCGCATTTTATACAAAAACATTACGATTTTTTAGAAGATACAGGAATCGTGATTGAAATGACAATCAATAATAATCCTGTCAAAGTCAAGGCCTATTATTTAGCACCAGAGGTGTTTGGAACAGCTCCAATGTTCTTCTTGTCTACAGATGTAGAAGGTAACGATTATTTGGCTCGTACAACAACGAACCATTTGTATGATGCCAATGCTGAAACGAAGATAGCTCAGTGTATGGTTTTAGGTATTGGTGGTTATAAACTCCTAAAAGCCTTAGGATATGAAACAAATAATTACCATTTAAACGAAGCACACGCTCTATCGCTTGCTTTTGAGATGTATAAAGATCTTGGAAATATAGAAGAGGTTCGTAACAAAATTGTATTTACAACACATACACCTGTGGAAGCTGGAAATGAGAAGCATGATATAGGTTTATTGAAAAAACTAAGTTTCTTTGCAGGTTTACCCCTTCGAGAAGTGATGGACATCACAGGACAATACGACGGTATTTTGAACCATACGCTAGCTGCTCTACGCCTTTCACGTATGGCAAACGGGGTATCTCAAATGCATGGTGATGTTGCCAATCAAATGTGGGGTGGATATGATAATATTTGCAAAATCAAAGCTATTACCAACTCTCAGAATGCAAAATACTGGGCAGATGATGAATTGGCTACTGCCTTAAAAAGTGGAAAAACAGATGCTTTAGCAAATCGCAAAAAAGCAATGAAGGCAAAGCTATTCAAGATCGTTGCTGACCAAACGGGTAAAATCTTTGATCCAGAAGCCTTAACAATTGTATGGGCTAGACGATTTGCATATTATAAGCGTGCGGATTTAATTGTACGTGATATTGAGCGCTTTGAAAAGATTATTAAAAGTACAAAGAAGCCTGTACAAATGATTTGGGCAGGTAAACCTTATCCAAAAGACTTTGGAGCTATTGACACGTTTAATTATTTGATAGCTTTGAGTCGTCGTTATGCAAATTGTGCTGTTTTAACAGGCTACGAATTAGAGTTATCCAAAGCCTTAAAAGATGGTGCTGATGTTTGGTTGAATACACCTCGTATTACAAGAGAGGCATCGGGTACTTCGGGAATGACTGCGGCTATGAATGGTAGTGTTAATTTTTCTACTTGGGATGGATGGATTCCTGAATTTGCTAAACATGGTAAAAATGCATATATCGTACCTGCTGTGGATCTTTCTTTACCTTTTGATGAACGTGATATTATAGATAGAGATAATTTAATGTCTGTTTTAGAAAAGGAAATCATTCCGACGTATTACGATAAACCTAAAAATTGGTGGAAAATCGTTGGTCAGAGTATGAAAGATGTGCTTCCATTTTTTGATTCCGATAGAATGGCTGATGAGTACTACCAACTTTTATATAAAAGTAAGCCACTTCCCAAAAAGAAGAAAGTAGCGGCTAAGAAGAAAAGCAGTAAAATTGATACGCCACTTGGTAAAATTCAAGTAGACGACTTGAAAATTGTAGAAGGGATTGGTCCAAAAATTGAAAAATTACTCAAAGAAGGTGGTTTTCATACTTGGGAAAAATTAAGCAAGGCTGAAATTAAAAAATTACAAGATATTCTTGATGCTGCTGGTCCTCGTTATCGTGTTCATAATCCTAAGACTTGGGCAAAACAAGCAGAATTGGCTTCCGAAGGGAAATGGAATGAGCTGAAACAATGGCAAGATGAGTTGGATGGAGGTAAATAGAGAATTATACTGAAGTTTTAATTGCAATCATACATACCAAACCGTTTATATTAGAAACGAGCTAAGCAACTTGCTTAGCTCGTTATTTTTTAGGCGTATTTACTCAAGGGGGAACTGGTCGATTTGGAAAAAGATAAAACTAGGAGAGGGTATATATAAATATATAAAGCCTCTTGTTATTTTTGAAAATTTCACAATACAAGAGACTTTGTTTTCATAATCATCCTAAAAGAACGATTCAGTTTTATTAGTTATTTTCTTCTAGAATCATTTCAATCTGAACATCATCTGCAACCTTTAAGATAGGATAAACAGCAATGTTTATATCTGGAATACGTTCTACTTCTCTGATTTCTTTGAACACTTCTTCTGTTCTTTCTTCTAGACTTTCTTCTTCTCCTTCAACAGCTAATGCAAAAGCAGCATCAAGCGGTAATTTCTCTAAAGGCTCTAGAATCTGCTTGATTTTTTCGTCATTTATATTAAGAGGTTCTAAATCCACATCGAATAAATCGGCTAGTGTTGGTTCCTCAATATCAAAGATTGCCTTTTCTTTAATTTCTTTAATATATACTTTTTGTGCTTCATTTATAATATTTTGTTGTTTAATATCATAATAAGCTATGGTTTGACGTTCTACATATGCTAATTCTTTGTATACAGAAGCTTTATATTCATTGTAAAAATTATTGCTTTCTGTCTTTGTCTCTTCAACATTAGCAATGATACTATGCTGATTATTATTCTTATTTGTAAAGTAAATGGTAACCAACATAATAAAGACCAATACAGCAGCAACTCTACTAAGGTATCTTAGTTGATTACGTAAGGCAAGACTTAGTGGGATATGGCGTTTTACGGCTAGCCACACTTTATCTGAAGGCTCTCTCTCATAGCCTTTTAGTGCATCATAGAAAACTTGGTCGACTTCTTTTGTCTCCAATTTTTCTTGGATGTTGCCCCATAGATTTTTTGTTGGAAGCTGTTGAAAATCTTCAAAAGCATTCTTAAACAAATCATCTATATCTTGATTATTGTGAATGTTTTTGTTCATATTTTAACTCACCGATTTTAACATTTTTTGTAATGTGTTCCTAGCTCTTGCAAGTTGTGACTTTGATGTACCTTCAGAAATCTGAAGCATCTTTGCAATCTCTTTATGGGAATAGCCCTCAATTGCATACAAGTTAAAAACTGTTCTGTACCCTAATGGCAGTTGTTGTACCAAATGAAGCAAATCTTCTTTTGCTAAAAAACTACTAGCAACTTCTCCGACGGCTCTATTAGCATCATCTGATAATTCAGTGATACTCTGCTGATTACTTGCTTTACGATAATGCTCAATAGCCGTATTTACAAAGACTCTCTTAATCCAACCTTCAAAGGAACCTTCTCCTCTAAAACGATCAAGATGATTAAAGACTTTGATGAAGCCTTCTTGCAGAATATCTTCTGCAGCATGATAATCTTTTGCATACCGTAAGCAGATACCAAACATTTTTGGCGCATAAAAGTTATAAAGCAGTTCTTGGCTGCTCCTCCTGCCTGCAATACACTGTTCAATAACATTTGTGTTAATTACACTGCTGTTAAAAATTTGAGATTGTTGCATATTTTTTAAAATGTTTTCTCAACAATGGGGGTTCAAATCAGTGTTTTTCAAAAAAAATGAAAAATAAATTCGTTTCACTACGTGTTTATTTTTCGTGTAAGTTCTGGTGATTTAAAATTTTTCTTAGTTGTTCTAATGCTTTTGCTCGATGGCTAATTAAATTTTTTTCTTCCTTAGACATTTCTGCAAATGTCTTCTCAAAACCATCGGCTTTAAATATAGGATCATATCCGAAGCCCTTCATTCCGAATTTTTCCTTAGTAATTTTTCCTGTGGCTATACCTTCACAAGTATGCAGCTTTCCTCCTAAAATAAGCGCAATAACTGTTTTAAATTGTGCCTTTCTATTTTCTTTATGACTAAGCCGTTCAAGGATAAGATCCATATTGGCTTGGGGGTCTTTATTATTTCCAGCATATCGTGCTGTCCGCACTCCTGGCTCGCCATCCAATGCTTCTACCTCTAAACCTGTGTCTTCCGCAAAACAGTCAACGCCATATTTTTCATAAACATACATGGCTTTTTGTATTGCATTTCCTTCGATTGTAGGCTGTGTTTCAGGTATTTCTTCCTTACATCCAATTTCTTTCAAACTTATCAAATCCAACTCACCACCTAATATTTGGTTAACTTCTCTGACTTTATTTGGATTAGCAGTAGCAAATACCAACTTCATATTTTGAATACGTAAATTTCACAAAAAACTTTTAAATAAAAGTAACAAGATAATCTATAAAATTCGAATTCTCTTTATAGAATATTTTATCTATTTTCACTTTCTAAGAAAATAGCTTTTAAGGTATTCCATAATTTCAACTTGTCTTGCTTATTTTCATTTTTATCTAAATGATACAATGAATGTCCTGTAATAAACATTCTTCCTATAATTTTTATAGGTTTGTATAAAGGTGCATCATAATTTAATCCTATTTGTTTTGTATCTAATCCAAAAACTAAAACGTTATTAATTTCCTTCTTTCCAAATAGTTGACTAATTATAACAACATCTCCATCTTCTACAGGTAGCGTACAACAATCTTGGTTTACTTCTATCTTCACAGAAGACATAATTTTTGATAAAAATTCCTCTTTTTCAATGTACTCTTCTTTAGGTAAGACGATCAAAATACCTTTCAGGTTGTCTCCAACTAAAGATTTTATTGCTTTTTCTTTATCTATATGGTCATACATTTCAAAGTTTAAAAAAGACATTTTCAAAATAAAATTTTAAAATTATTGAATTCACAAAATTATCAATCGTTTTTTAAACAAAAATTTAATCAATATAGAATAAATGATTAAAAGTCCTTAATTTTGTAATATTAGATAGTATAAAGTTAAGGAAATAATGTGGCACAATAATAGAAAGTAATTTTAGAATAGTTTATCACTCAAATTTTATTTAGGATATAATAATTTTTAAAATTAATACATTTCACAAGACAATTTTAGCTCTAATAACAAATCACCTAACCAAAAATTTAATATAAAAATAGACAGATGAAAATAACAAAAGTAAAAAATTCAAAGTTAGCATCAGTTGATTTTAACAACATCCCTTTTGGTCGTACTTTTTCAGATCATATGTTTGTTGCAGAATATCAAGATGGGAAATGGCAAAATGCTAGGATAGAACCATATGGTTCTTTGTTATTTGATCCTGCATGTTTAGCGCTACATTACGGACAATCCATTTTTGAGGGTTTAAAAGCATTTGTAACGCAAACTAATGAGGCGGTGTTTTTTAGAATAGATAAACACATTGAAAGGCTTAATATATCTGCAAAAAGGATGTGTATGCCTACAGTACCTGCTACAATGTTTATGGATGCTGTAAATACGTTGGTTACGTTAGATAGAGCATGGATGCCTAACAAGCCTGGAAGTTCTTTATATATTCGCCCATTGATGTTTGCTTCTGATGAGTTTATCGGTGTACGACCTTCTAATCGTTATACTTTCGTTATTATGACTGGTCCTACAGGCCCTTATTACGCTAAGCCTGTTTCTTTATTGGCTTCAGACCAGTATGTAAGAGCTGCTCAAGGAGGAGTAGGAGAAGCCAAAACTGCTGGAAATTATGCAGCTTCTTTACTAGCTTCGAAAGAAGCACAGTTAGAAGGTTTTGATCAAATCATGTGGATGGATGCAAAAGAATTTAAATATATTCAAGAAGTTGGCACTATGAATATATTTTTTGTAATTGATGGCAAAGTGGTGACACCTGCTACAGATGGGGCTATACTAAAAGGTATTACTCGGAAAAGTGTTATCGATATACTTAAGGATAAAGGCTATGAAGTAGAGGAGCGACTTTTGAGTATTGATGAAATAGTTGAAGCACATAAAAGTGGAATTCTTCAAGAAGCTTTTGGTACAGGAACAGCAGCGGTTGTTTCCTTCATATCTGATATTACCTACAAAGGTTATCGAATGGAAATGCCTAAATCAGAAGATTGTAAAGTAGGTTTATTAGCAAAGTCAACTATAGAAAATATTCGTTTTGGAATAGAAGAAGATAAATGGAATTGGGTACAAAAAGTTGTAGTGCCTGAAAGTATTGGAGCGTAAAAACATAAATAGAGCTTTCCTTTAATAGTGAAGCGGTTTAAAAATAGAATGATGAAATATTGAAATACAAGTACTTATAATTAAAGTCAACCTTCATTATTAAACAACTTCAATGTCTATAGAAGTTGTCTAATTAAGGGTCGTTTAAAAAATAACTTATAACAGTTTGAGCTTTAATTTTTCTTTACTATTCGTTAAAAAGCCCTACCTACGTGCCGTAAGGCAGGGCAGGCATCATTGATGCTATGTATTGCTTACGTTTTTTGCTTCAATTAAAGGAAAACTAAATGCTCACCTTTCTTAAAATGTATTCTTTGTACGATCCTAAATATATTTTATTCTCTTATCTTAGATAACTTCTACGTTATATTTAAAATGGCATATAAATTGTCTATTAAACTATAAAGTTTTTCAAAAAACAATTGCTAGATTATAAAATGGTCGTTAAATAACTATTTTCACTAATTCACCTATGATTTGTTTTTACAAGTAGGGGAGATTTATCTTTTAAAATTTTAGTTTCTAGTGTTAATTATTAAACAACTTCTATAAATACCCCTCACACTCTAAGCGTTTTAGTAATAAATTTCGAAGAGTTAATATAAATCGGTTCTTAAAATAATTATTTGGAGGTAATTTTTGTTAATAAGCTTAACAAAAACCAAATTATCTCGTAATAAATTTTAGAATTAAATTAGGATATGTCTTGTTTTAATAAACATTCATGGCTAGGGGTTCATATATATTATAATGAACCGTGGGAATTGTTTCTTGCAGAAGCACTAGAACCTTTTGTCCATACAATACTTGGTGCGGGGATAATCCAACAGTATTTTTTTGAACGATTTTGGGAAAAAGGACCTCATATCAGGCTATACCTAAAAGGAGAAAGTGAAGTATTAAATTCAATAATAAAACCTAATATAGAAGAGCATTTTTATCATTATTTTCAATCCAAGCCTTCTAAAAGAATAGAACCAAACTACCCAGCGTTATTTCCAGATAAATTAAAGTGGCATTCTAATAATTCTATCATATATGAAGAATATACACCTAGAATAGAAAAATATGGAGGCATTGAAGGTTATCTCCTAGTAGAAGAACAGTTTCAAATTTCATCTAAAGTTGTATTAGGCGTTTTTAAGAAATATAAAGACAATTGGTCACCTCAATATGGTTTGGATACTGCTTTAAAACTTCATCTTAGTTTGGCTTACATAAATAAGCTGTCTCTAATGGAAATGGAAAGCTTTTTTAGAATGAATTTCTATACATGGATGCCCAAAGCGTATGCTATATATGAAAAAAGATTAACAAAGAATGAGCAACTGCAGGAATTTGAAAAACTCGTTAATGCTTATGAAACTTCATTTGGTCATCAGAAAGAAAGATGGACGATTTTTGTGTCAGATCTTTTAATTAAATTGGAAAATGAAAACTATGAAGATTCAATTAATCAATATTGGTTTTCTAGTAGTAAAGCACTAAAACTAAGAGCGGATAAATTTATTGAAAGTAATTTATCTTACCCAGAGCATACGAATGCTGCAACTATCACTACTGTAAAAGATAATAATACGAAGCTAGAGTATTGGACAATTCTCTCTCATTTTATACATAAAACGAATAATCGTCTAGGTATACATAATAAAAATGAAGGCTTTTTATGTTATATTCTAATGCGTAGTTTAGAATGTTTATGAGTACCCCAGTCTTTAAAATCATTGTATTCAATGTCACAAAATTGAGTATTATAAAAGTCGAAAAATCAATATTGGCATAGTACTTGCTTTTTATTAAGATGTAAGTTTTGGTTAATAAATTGTAAGATTCGTTTCAAAATGCTGGGTTGGGGGACCTGGCATTTTTTTATGTCTATTCAATAAAATATAAAAAATTAATTTTTCTGGCACGATTATTGATTTAATTTAAGTGTAAGTTTTGGTTAATAAATTGTAAGATTCGTTTCAAAATGCTGGGTGGGGGCCTAGCATTTTTTTTTATGCCTATTCAAAATAAAAAAGAGCAAAGGGTATTGTATAATATATTAAAAAACAGAGACATATGATGTTTTTCCTTAAATGCTCAGTTTTTACCTTTGCAAGTTGTGTTAAAAAAATATATTATTCAAGATAAAAAAATGAAAAATTGGCACAGTTATTGCTTTGATTTAAGTGTAAGTTTTGGTTAATAAATTGTAAGATTCGTTTCAAAATGCTGGGTGGGGGCCTAGCATTTTTTTTTGTGCTTTTTGAAACCTTGTGTTATTCTCGCCGTATTAATATTTATTGAAAAGAAAGATTTTATTTTAAATACATATGTATTTAAAATTATATGTATATTGCATTCATAAACCGTACAATTTAAAGAAATTGTAAGTTTTGGTTAATAAATTGTAAGATTCGTTTTTGCCGAGTATCTACTCGGCATTTTTATTTTAGGATACTTCCAATTTTAGTCATTTTTTTATACCTCTTTCATTGATAGAGCTACTCTTCCTCTTTTTATATCAATTTCTAAAATTTTCACTTGTACTTTCTGTTGTAATTTAACAACCTCTGTAGGTTCTTTAATGAATTTATTTGCCAATTGTGAAATATGTACAAGACCACTCTCCTTGATTCCAATATCGACAAAAGCTCCAAATTTGGTAATATTTGAAATAATACCAGGGACTATCATCCCCTCTTTCAAATCTTCTATTGTTTGAATTTTTTCAGAAAAGTTAAATGCCTTAACTTCTCCTCTTGGATCTAGTCCTGGCTTTGACAATTCGGATATAATATCTTTTAAGGTTAGTAAACCTACTGCATTAGAAGTATATTGTTCTAAGTCTATTTTTTTTCTTAAGACAGCATTTTCGATTAAATCTACTATACTACAGTCCAAATCTTGAGCCATTTGATGAACTATATGATAGCTTTCAGGGTGAACAGCTGTATTATCTAGGGGATTTTTTGCTTCCCGAATTCTTAAAAAACCTGCAGCTTGTTCATAGGCTTTATCCCCCATTCGTGACACATTCCTCAGTTCATCACGACTAGAAAAAGCACCATTTGTCGATCTATAATCCACAATATTTTGAGCTAGTTTTGGCCCTAGCCCTGAAATGTATGTCAATAAATGTTTGCTTGCTGTATTAAGGTTTATGCCTACAGCATTAACACAGCTTTCAACAACGGTATCTAGCCTTTCTTTTAACATAACTTGATTGACATCATGTTGGTATTGACCTACGCCTATTGATTTTGCATCAATCTTTACCAATTCAGCTAAAGGATCCATTAATCGACGTCCAATTGATATTGCCCCTCTAACAGTTACATCATGGTGGGGAAATTCCTCCCTAGCAATATCTGAAGCAGAATAGATAGATGCACCGCTTTCACTTACAACAAAAACCTCCATTTTTTTATCAAAATTAACCTTCTTTGTTAAAGCAGCTGTTTCTCTACTAGCTGTCCCATTACCAATAGCGATTGCTTCGATCTTATATTTATAAACAAGATTTTTAAGAATATCTCTAGCTCCAAAGGAATCATTTTGTGGTGGATGAGGATATATAGTTGTATTTTCTAATAAATCCCCCGCTGCATTCAAACAAACGACTTTACAACCTGTTCGATACCCAGGATCGATTGCTAGTATTTTTTTTTGACCAAGTGGTGGAGCAAGCAACAATTGTTCTAAATTATCCGCAAAAACAGCAATAGATTCAGTATCTGCTTTTTCCTTAGATATTTTTCGATATTCTGTTTCTATGGAAGGACAAAGCAGTCGGTTGTAACAATCATGAAGGGCTAATTTTACTTGTTGTGCTCCTGCTTTATTGCCATCGACAATTTTTCTTTCTAATCTATATAAAGTATCTTCTTTAGGAGGTGCGATACGTACTCGTAAAAAACCTTCTTCTTCACCTCGTCGAATGGCTAAAAGTCGATGTGACGGAATTCTCTTTAAGGCTTCTTCAAACTCAAAATAATCTTTATATTTGATGCCGTCCTCCTTTTTACCTCTTGCCACTTTTGAATGAATTGTTGCGTTATATTCAAAACTTTTTCGTACACTATTCCTTGCATTTTCATCTTCATTTATCCATTCGGCTATAATATCTCTAGCACCTTGTAGAGCTATCTCTATAGTTTCAACATCTTTTCGAATATATTTCTTAGCGAGGCCTTCTATATCGGTAATATACTGTTGTTCAAATATTTTTTTAGCGAGTGGTTCTAGTCCTTTTTCCTTAGCAACACTAGCTCTTGTTTTACGTTTTTTCTTATAAGGTAAATATAAATCTTCCAGACTCGTTGCATCATAGTTATTTAAAATTCTTTCTTTAAGTATATCCGTTAATTTACCTTGTTCTTTGATAGAGGTTAAAATAGTAGCTTTCCGTTTTTCTAATTCTTCTAAACGATACAATTCTTTTTTAACAGCACCGATTTCCACTTCATCTAAAGCTCCTGTAACTTCTTTTCTATAACGAGCAATAAACGGAACAGTAGCTCCTTCTTGTAATAATCCAATCGTATTTTTTACGCTACGTTCTTTTAATGAAAGTTTTTGACAAATCAACGTTATGTGTTGTTTATCCATTTTATACATTTATTTTTTAAAAAAAATTATCTATTGGGCAGCATATTTTTAATTCATTTCCTCTTTATTTCTGAAAGCCGCTTTCAACCTAGGTTAAAAACAATGAGGTAATGATTATGCTTTAGTCTTTACCCACTCAAATATAAAGCAATCTTACAAATTAAAACAAACTGAATAATTTAATTTAGAAAATATAAAATGCAATATATACATGAAGAAGTTATTATTTTTTGGAATGTTCCTAGCTGTCTTAATAACAGCTTGTAATAAAGATATAGATACTTTTATACCTGATGGAATTGTTAATATCAATAGCTCTTTAAGAGGTATCGTAATTGATGAGAATAACAATCCTGTAGAAGGTGCTGATGTTAGAATAGCTGGTGAAGTACAAGTTACAGACGAGAATGGTTTCTTCTATTTTGAAGGGATTAGTGTAAAAGAAGATAGAGCCTATGTGCAAGTTGCTAAATCAGGATTTTTTCATGGTTCGAGAGCTTATTATCCTAGCAAAGATAAGGAATCTAAAGTTCGTATTAAACTTATGTCGTCTGACATAGTTGGAAATGTAAACAATAGTAACGGAGGTAGTGTCTCATTTGCAGGCTGTACGCTCAATTTTCCAAGCAATTGTGTTGCTACAACATCTGGTACAGCATATTCTGGTAATATAAAAGTAGCTGCTAAATTTCTTGACCCAACATCGAACGATCTCATAGAGCGTATGCCTGGTGATCTTACTGCAATTGATCTTGCAGGGAATGAGCGTATTTTGAAAACATATGGAATGATTGCTGTTGAATTGTATGGAGATAATAATGAGTTATTACAAGTAGCTGCTGGTTCGACTGTAGAAATCAATATCCCTGTTGATGCAAGTCTTGCTGCTAATGCGCCTAGTACGATTCCTTTATGGCATTTTGATGAAAGTCAAGGTATTTGGAAAGAAGAAGGAAATGCTCAATTACAAAACAATATGTATGTAGGTCAAGTTAGTCATTTTTCTTTTTGGAATTGTGATGCTCCATTTGAACTTGTAAACCTTACGGGACAATTGATGTTTGATGATGCTCCTATGGCATTTACAAGTATTGTTGTAAATGTAGTTAACAGTGCGCCTAATGACTGGAGAGGTACAGGATATGGACATACGACTAAAGATGGCGAATTTGGTGGAAAGATGCCTGCTGGAGAGGACTTAGAATTATGTATATTGGATGAATGCGGAGGATATTCTGGTTGTATGCCTTTAGGTAATTTTACAAGTGACCAAGATTTAGGACAAATTGTAATAAATAGTATTTCGACTCCACGCTCCGTTTTAGTAAGTGGTAAAGCACTTGACTGTAATGACCAACCTGTTACAGATGGTTATGTTAAACTTTCGACTCGTGGAGCTTATGATATTGTAACCATAGATCCTACTGATGGTTCTTTTGAATCCTTAATCACATATTGTGAAACCTCTGCAGAACTTGAAGTCATTTTAATAGACAATGGTGAAAATAAACAAAGTGCACCAGCAAATTATCCCTTAGGAAATAGTTCTACATTAGATGTAGGAGAAGTTACAGTTTGTGAAGAATTGGCTCAGTTCTTTAGATTTGAACTTGATAATATAATTTACACATTAGATCAGACCTTCTTTAATGTTCCTACTTCTACTACAGCCGACTCGACTTTTATTATGGCCTATATAAGTGGTGGGCTTGAACAAACCCTTTTCAATCTAGACTTTAACCCTGATGTAGAACTGGGGGTTGGTACTAGTAATAATCACTCTGGAAACCTTTATATACAAGGAGAGTTTTCACCAATTACTATAACAGGTTTTTGTAGTGATTTAACAGTTAATATGTCTACTTACTCGGATGTCATTGGTGAATATGTAGAAGGAACATTTGAGGGACTTTTTGATATAAATACTAACAATAATGGTCAAACAGTCACCGAACAAAAAACGATAACTGGAGAGTTTAAATCCCCTGTAATAGAATAGAGAATGTTTAATCTTAAAACTACTCAAGTATAGATAATATACTTGGGTGGTTTTCTGTTAAAACCTTGTCACCTTTAGAAAAGGAAACCAAAAAATATTGAACAAAAATACCTTACTTTTGAAAAGACTATTGTTAAAAACATCAAAATTCTATACTTTGACAGATCAAGAACTCATTGAGGGCTGTCTGAAAAAGGATACAACCTACGAAAAAGCACTTTTCTTGAAGTATTCAGGAAAGATGCTAACCGTATGCCGTAGATATACCCGTCACGAATTAGAAGCAGAGGATATCCTTCAAGATGCTTTTATCAAGATTTTTAACAATCTTAAAAAATTTAAGTTTGAAGGTTCTTTTGAAGGCTGGATTCGTCGAATCGTTGTAAATACTGCGCTTAAAAACTATAAAAAAAGTAGTTTCCAAAAGGAACAGCTTGGATTGGAACAACGCCCTGAAGAACCTACTCAACCGACTGCCTATAGCCGACTGGGAGAAGAAGAATTACTTGGTCTAATCCAAAAATTGCCTGAAGGATACAAAATCGTTTTTAATCTATATGCTATAGAGGGATTCAGCCATCGAGAAATTGCAGAAACACTTCAAATCCAAGAAAGTACTTCTCGCTCACAGTTAGTCAAAGCTCGAAAGATGCTACAAAGATTAATTTCAGAATTACAAAAAATCAGAGTATAATTTTTTAATAAAAAAATCCCGCTAAATCATAATACTTCAAAATAGGATAGACGCTTATGAAAGATGATAATTACTTAGATAATATTTTTAAACAAAAACTTGAATCTTATGATTCTGGTACTCCGACTCACCTATGGGATAAAATTGAACATAGTAGAAATTGGAAATATAGAACGACTTCTTTCGTGAAAAAATATTGGTATTTGCCAGTGGCAATTTTAGCTCTATTTTTAATCGGTAACTTTGTATATACCTCAACAACTAAAAATACTATTCCTGATACCACTATTCAACAAGCAATAGTAGAACCGACCTCGGAGCATTCTACAGAACCCAAAACACAAGAAATTTTGCAGGAAGAGGAAACTAAAGTTTTTAACAATCATAATACCGTTAATAACAAGAAGAACCAACTAAAAAAGATAGAATATAAAAATAAAGCGCATTTTGATATTACGCCATCAACTCTAGACCTTCAAAAAAAGAAGGTGGTATCAACTCCTATTCAAAAAATAACTAAAAAAATTACTGCGCCTATTATAAACAATGCTGTTTCAGCTCAACCGCTACAACAACTTGAAGGAAAACCTACTTTGAATATAAACAAAGATCAAATTAGTTATCAGTCATCTATTTCAAAGAATGTTATTCAACGTCGATTAGAACAACCAATTGTTGAATCTAAGCCTGTAATTATAGAAAAACAAGAAAGCACTAACGCTAAATCCATCAAGTTCCTTAGTCAAAAAGATGTAGTTTCAGAAGCTACTAATGAGATTGCTATTCCCCCAGCAATCGCTAATCCTCTTATATCAGGATTAGAAACGATGTTAGAACTTCCTGACCCGACTTGTTATTCCTTTAAAGGAAAACTTAGTGTGAAAACATATTTAGATTTATTAGTTGCGCCTGATTTTGCGATTAGAACATTAGAACCGAGTAACCCAGATGTTACAGGAGCTTATGCGAATCAGCGAGATAGCTTAGAAAGAAGTCAATATGCTTGGAGTGCAGGATTACGTTTTTCAGCTATTTTTGGAAACCGATTTGCCTTAAGAACGGGATTGAATTACTCTCAGATAAATGAGATTTTTGAGTATGAAAACGGGAATTCTACCATTACGATTACGACAACAACTATACTACCAGATGGAACTCCTCAGACAACAATAGAAACCCAAACAGGCACAAGATATATGAAAATTTACAACCGATTAAGGATGCTTGATATTCCTTTAATCGCAGGTTATGAAATGGATATGGACAAGTTTAAGGTTAGTTTAAATGGAGGAGCATTTTTAAATATAATATTTTTACAAAAGGGAAGAACAATAGCTCCGAACAACTTACCAGTTGACTTTTCTTCTAACTTACCTGATCCATATCCTATTTTTAATAAAAGAGTGGGTATAACTTACTTTGGTAGTCTAGCATTAAGTTATGACATTAATGATAAGTTTGCGCTTTTGGCAGAGCCTTATGTAAAATACCAACCTGAAAGCTTAACACTTGCAGATTATCCCTTAGACCAAAAATATACAACTGTTGGACTTAATTTAGGGCTACGTTATAAATTTTAAAAATAGGTTTTCATCATATATTATACCATAAGTCATCCTGAATTGAAAAGGATGCAGAAAAGTACCTCCTATGTGCATTTGAGATTTTTGATAACTTAAAGCATAGGAGGTTTCTTATACTTAAAGTTAAAACAATAAGAAACTATGCAAATGAATTAAGAACATATTGCTGATTCCTATTGACTTCAAAGACTTTTATAAAATGGTTGCGTTTATCCATATAAAGTTACTTCTAAAAAGAAAGAGTGTTATCATTTAATTTGAACATACTAAAAGAGAGGAACGCAAAAAGTAATTTTATAGCTTGAATAACTTTCTTTGAAATTATTTAATAATCGAACATTCTATTTTTAAACGGCTATAAAAATAGGTTCATTTAGGATGAAAAGTGGGTGTTTGTAAGGCTTTAGATATGCTGATTGAATTGCACAAATGACTACTTTCTCGGATTTATGTTCATAAATTCGAACGATTGAGTTTTAAGGTTTGTTTATACCTTTCTTTTTCCTCTCACATATTGAACAATTCTAGATTCGGGAGCTTGAGGTTTAACAATTTTTTGAAGATGCTTTTTAGCAGCTTTTTGATTTCGAAAACCTGTAATGAGATAACTAAAGCTACCTCTTTTTAAACGATCGACCTGAATTCCTCCAAAACGTTCAAAGAGTATGTAATTACGTTTTAAAGGTAAATCTGAACGAGTAAGTTCTATAGCATAACCAGAAAAGTAACTAGATAATTTCTTATGATGTCTAAAATACCCAGGAACTCTATTAAACTCTATATCATAATCTATAGTCTCGTTTTCTCCTTCTGTTTCTAATTGTCTTTGTATAGAAGAAGCCATTGGGTCAATACTTGAAATGTCTGCCTGTGCTATTACATTTATATTAAACAGACATACCAATACCAGTACACCTGTGGAGTACACTATTGTCTTCATAAAAAATCCTTTTATTTCTAAATTCTAGAAAAAATAATGCCAAAAAAACTATAAACATCCTTTTTTATTGACAACAATCAATAAACAAGAAAAATTAAAAAAGAAAAAGCAAACTTATTGGAATATAGTGACAGTCCAATAAACTAAAAAATTTTGTCTCACATAAACTACAAATCTAAGCTATTTTGATTATTATTTACAATTAATTTATTAAGCTGGGCTTTTTTTGATGTAAATGGACTATATGGGATAGGAAGAGGGAGGAAAAGAAGGGTTTATAACATTTAAAATGTAAAATAATTTATTAGTTTGTGACAATTTTATACACTTAAGATGCAGCATTTTTTCTTAATTAATCTTTTTTTGATACGGAAACTTTTTTAAGATGTACTTAGGTTATAAGGGTATATTTAAATGTAAAGCATCAGATTAAAAATGCTATTTTCGCCTTTAAGTAGCATTCCAAAAATGTCTACTACTTACAGATGATAGCCAGGCTCATTTTAGTTAAGATTAACCTTCTGCTTTTGATGTCTTATTTAATCAGAAAACTATTTTTATTATAGGGTTCTTCATACTCTAATTTTAGATTTTACAAGAGAACAAACTTGAAAATATATAAAAATTTGAAAATCATATTATCTTTGCAAACCGATTTTAGTAATCAGTTTTATGCCCACGTGATGGAATTGGTAGACATGCAAGGTTGAGGGCCTTGTGTCCTTTTTTGGACGTGCTAGTTCGAATCTAGTCGTGGGCACTAAACAAATAAATCAAGAGAGGCAGTAGTATACTGCCTCTTACTTTATATGTCTTATTATAAGAGAACATCAAAATATTGACTATTTGTATAAAGTATATGCTAAATGAATATCCCAAAACCATTCTTTGCTTTTCTTTTACTATCCTTTCTTGCTTGTAAGAATAACCCAAAATCTTCTACTAAAGGTAATGAAGATATAAAAAACGTAGAACTACAATTAAAAGGGTATTATGATGGAATTACTCCACAAACAACAATTGTGTTTACATTAGATAAGCGAGTCGAAAAAATTATAGAGAAACGGAACTGTATAGGTATAAAGGAGAAAGATTTTGAGAAGTATGAAATTCCTACTACGGCTAATGTTGCTTGTACTTGCTGGTGGGCGGGAGCAGGAGTAAATTATTATGCCTTGGCTAGTGGAGAGGAAATACAAATTTATGAGCAACAATTGGAAGAAGAGATGGAAGACGATCCAGTTTGGATATTAAGAGGGAATATTATAGAGGAGTAAGCGAAGTATTAAAAGCCAATCTGCAAGGTTTTAAGTTAAACTACAGATTGGCCTGAAATACTACGATAATTTAATCAATTTCTATTCTAGAAACTTTTCCATTTAATCCATTATCGTGGTAATGGTCTACTTTTATATAACTATTCTCAAAATCATGTTCTACTGTAGGGATAAGAATTCCTGAAGTACTTAAGATATTTTGTTTAACTTGTACTATAGTGTAATCGTCATTGGTACTTCCACTTGGACTGTCATACAAACGAATGATGGTACCGTTTTTGGCATTAAATATCCTTACAGAGCGAATATCATCATTTTTCCAACCTCTACGACTTTTTAAATTAATGTTTTGGTTAGGCGCATCGGTGGTAGAGTTGTGGAAATCATACCCATTATTTTCGTCATAAAAAGCAATCCCTAGTCGTTGGTGGTCATAAGTATCACTAACTAAACCATTTTTGACAGTAGGGCCAAATGGTCCAGAAGAAATAATACCAATTTCCCCCCAACGTCCAGTAAATTTGACCCAATTTTTGATTTGACTTGAATTCCAGCCTGCAATTGGTGTGCTTATATCCGATCGTATAATTTCTAATTTAGACCACGACTGAATAATCGGGCCGCCACTAGCGGTATGGTCATCAGGAAGATTATTCCTATGTGTTTTTCCAGTATAAGGATAACTGGCATGAGAGTTAATCGCTGAATAAACAACGGGATGATTACCTACAAATTGAATTTGATAAGGGTAATACCATTTTCCTTCGCTTCCATGGGCTGCATAGTATATTTTTTTGATAGACCCACATTGCCCATTAAGTCTTACCGTGATATGCTCCCAGTCTCCTTCATGCTCACCAAATCCCCACATAGGGCCATTATAAGGATAAAATATCCAATATTGAATTTCGAGATCGTTAGAGAAGAGAGCATTTCTAAAATTGACATAAATTTTGGTGGTGTATATATTGCCTTTCCGTGTATTATGTTCATTAGAATTATTAGGGATTTGTAGAAAAAAATCACTACGATAACCTGCTCCAGAAAATTGACCATTTTTATACCTATTGTGAATATTACTTTCCGAAATTGTTCCTACATTTAGAATTTGATAGTCACTAGCATTAAGTCGGTCAAATCGCATATGGGCTCTGTCTAGAAACCATTCTGCTGAAGAGGGTTTGTATTGTTCATCAGGGTGTAATCTAAATTCAGGAGCATATTTTTTCGCTAATTCTAGGGGGTCACAAGAATTATAATAAGGTAAAGCCTTTTGATTTTCGGTATCGCTCTTAGAGGTTGTCAAGTCATTCAAAGATTCTTTTTGACAAGATACAAGTGATAATAATAAAGCGCACAAGCTGAGGAATATTAAACCTATTCTCATTTTAAATTTATGTTTTCGTTAAAAAATAATTGTTGGAATAACTATTAAAAAATAGGCTGTTTATCGTCTAAGAGTTGGATTCCCTTGATAAACAGCCTATCTAGATAAATACATTATTTTATAAAGCAGATTTGTTCGGAGTTTAATCTTATGTAATTATTTTATGCTTTTAAATTTAATAACATGGCCTTCTGATATAGATTAAAATAGCTCTTACTTTAATTTATTTTTATAAAAAAATATATTGTAAAATGGACTAGCATTCTTATTTTAGATATACTCTATATCCACCATTGCTTCCTAAAGAACTATTGACTTTGTATTCACCAGCACCAATGCTCAAAGAGCTACCCGTCAATCTTTCAGAACCTTCAACCGTTAAGTCTTCATCTACAACTAGAGTCGCATCTGTTATTCTAGATGTTTCATCTAATAAAGCATCAACATAATAAGCTCCTGCTCTACGATCATACTCTACTGACGTACGAACAGCATTTTGTGTGTCATCAAGAGAAAGAGCACTTTCAATAATAGCTTTACAGAATCCAAAACCATCACAATCTTTCTTCTTTCTACCTATATGGATAGAAATAACTGGACCTCTAAGTGGAGAATTTTGGAATTGAACATTTTCAGCTACATAATTTTCATCAACAGATGGTTGAACATCATTATTTTCGCAACTTGTGAATGTAGAAAGGAACAAAACAGAAAAGATTGCTCCAAAAACTAAAACTTTTAAATTTTTCATCGTATTAAATTTTAAAATAATCCTTACTTTCCAATTTGATTAAGCAGTTGGTTTCAGGAGAGTCCACTGCTATATTTTACTGTTTATTTAAAGTATACTCTGTATCCGCCATTACGCCCTAAAGAAGCATCAAATTTATATTCTCCTTGAGGAGCAACTAAAGTTTTACCTAAACGTTCTTCAGTATCTATTGAAATACTTTTTTCAATCACTAATGGAACATCATTTTCAGGTAATGCTTCAGCAAGAATTAGATCTGCATAGTATGAATCTGTACGAGCATCATAAAGTAAAGAAGTCGTTGTAGTACCTGGATTTGCTATTCCACTAATGTCAATATCTATTCCACAGATACCAAAACCACTACAGCCTCTTTTAGGTCTTCCCCAATCGACGGATATCGTAATAGTGATTGTAAAACGTTCGTTGGGATCACTTACATTATCAATAAACTTTGCATTTTCAGCGACATAATCTTCTGTGATATTCGTTCGAATATCATTATTTTCACAGCTCGTGAATGTGGCAAGGAATAAAACGGAGAACACGGCTCCAAAAACTAAAATTTTTAAATTTTTCATCGTTTTAAATTTTTAAATTATCCCTACTTTCCACATTATTAGAGCAGTTGGTTTCGGGTAAGTCCGCTGCTGGGTATCTTATAAGATTTTATTTAAAATAAATTCTATAACCACCATTTTCACCTAATGATTGGTCTACAGTATACATCCCAGCACTAACTTTTAATGATTGCTCAGCATAATCTACTACAATGTCTTCATCGACTACTAAAGCGGCATCATTAATTCTAGAATCTTTACTTAGTAAAGCATCAAAGTAGTAAGCACTAGTTCTACGATCATATGCTAGTGAAGTATTCAGATCACCAGAGCTATCAAGAGATAAAGCACTTCCAATAGAGATCTTACAAATTCCAAAACCTTCACACCCTTTCTTTTTCCTACCTAATTCAATTTTAATTATTGGTCCTCTGAGAGGGGAATTTTGAAACTTGACATTTTCAGCTATAGAATCTTCCATAAGAGCTGGTTGCACATCGTTATTTTCACAGCTTGTGAATGTAGAAATAAATAAAATGGAGAATACTGCTCCAAAAACTAAAATTTTTAAATTTTTCATCGTACTAAATTTTTAATTGTCCCTACTTTCCAGATTGATAAAGCAGTTGGTTTCAGGTAAGTCCGCTGCTAAATATTTTATAATGAGCTTTTATTTTAAATAAATTCGATAACTACCGTTCTTATTCTAAGTTTGGAACAATTTTATATTGACCAAGACTAACGTTTATGGTTGTTCAATGTATCCATTGGTTTTAGCTAGGGCTAGTTAGACCTAAAAAAAATGAAATTTCAGACAATATTTTTTAATCATTACACTACTTCATTAGTAGCTGTAATTATATTTTTCTCACTTGAAATTTTATTGTAAAAAGTATGTTTAAAATAAAAAAAATCTGGACTGAATTAAAGATTATGCTGAATTTAATCCAGCCCAGAGAAGATTGTTATAATCTAATTATTGTTTAATCATCTTTCCGTGTTGAACGTTTCCATCAGTTGTTACTATCTGATAAATATAATAACCTGCTGGAAGTCTTGAACTATCGAAATATAATTGATGAACACCTGCTCCAAATGTTCTATTATTTGCAAGTTGCTGAAGAACTTTCCCTTCTAAGTTTATAATTTTTGCACTAAGCGTCATTTTACTTGGCAATTTGAACTCTAACATAGCTTTATTCCTTATTGGATTAGGTTGAACATTAGCTTCAATAACTTGAGGAAGTGCTTCCTCTGGTTTTAATCTAACCATACATTCGCCATCACCTGTAGGAGTACCGTCAGGACAACCGCAAGCATTAAATCCTGGTATAAACGGACACATATCAATATCATCAGGGATACCATCATTATCACTATCTTCTACAGCTGGAACACCACCACTATTGGAAGTGCTTCCACTATCTGTAGCACAAGCAATGCCAACTACTTCATCAAGTGGATTAATATCACTTACGGGTTCTATCGAAACGGCAGCTTTGTAAACTGCATCAGTATACCATTGCCCCCACATATTTTTTCTTCTTTTCGTAAAAAGAATTGGATTACTATTTATTGTATGATGTGTAGTGCTTGTACCAGAAAGAAATAGATTCAACGAAGGTTTTCCTTGAGTTGGGATTTCTATTTCCTCTTGGATTTGGTTGAATGTTGAAGGATCAAATCCTATAGTATTAATAAGAAGACTATTTTCAACATTAACCCTTATAAAAGCATTGATACCAATAATCTCATCATCTGTATTGAAAGCAGCTTGTAACGCAGCCCCAATCGTTTGCCAAAAGTTCAGATCTACTGCATCTTTAAAATCATCAAAAGATAAGTCAATTAAATTGGCAAATCCAGCAAAGTCTACTTCATCATTAATAAAGTCTGTAATTGTTAAAACTTCAAGCTCTTGAGCAAGATTTTGAACCTGTGTCTCCAAAAGTTGATAAATATCTTCTTTGATGCTATATGAAGTATTTTCTTCTTCCCAAACAACGGTAAACATTCCATAAAATGTTAGTGGAGTATTGCCCAGAAAAACATTCAATAAGTCAGATGTTTCATCAATGATGTCTAAGTCTGTGAATGTTACTGTACCATCTGAACTTGGAATAGTTACGGTATTACCAGCATCTACACCTGATGCAAAATTATCAATATCGTTTAATCCAGGAATAAGCATTGTTACAGTAGAACCACATTCACTTACATTTAATCTAAAAGCAATATTCATGGTATAAGGTTCGTCACCATTACAAAGAGCACAATCTTCTTCCTCCTCAACTTTCAAACTCTTGTATTTAATTCTCCAATCTTGGAATGGACATCCATTATTAGTCGTCGAATAATCATTTGGACAAGCATCAATGTTGTCATCAAAACCATCTCCATCAGAGTCAACTGGAGGACATCCACCATTAGTCGTTGAATAATCGTTTGGACAAGCGTCATTATTATTTGCATAACAATCACCATCGGAGTCAGGACATCCATTTGTACAAGGAACTCCATATTGGCTAGGACAAGCATCCGCTATATTAATGATACCATCACCATCTGAATCTGGACACCCCTGTACGGTTCCAGGAGTTGTGGGACAGTTATCTATCCAATTTGGGAAACCATCATTATCATCATCACATAAACTGGAATTCCACATTATTTTCCCAATTAACTTTTCCGATTTTTCAACAACAATTCCAACTTTTGCGGCCATTTGATAATATAACTCAAAACAGTCATGATAGACATAAATATATTTGTTTAGTTCCACTTTTGTTGGATACGCTTTTTGTAACGTAATTATATTGCGTTCGACTTTCACTACTTTAAATGAAAACCTATATCTATCACTAGATTCTAATATTTTTGTGCTACTATTAGCATTAATATTATTTGAGAAAAGTACTACTAGAAATAATAGAAAGTATATTAATTTAAACTTATTTTTCATATTGTAAATATTTAATTGTTACATAATAAAGTCTCTACCTAATCCCCACTAAATTCTTCTTTAGATGTACAACACTATTTACAAAGGACACATCGATGTACTAGTACTACTGTTATCAAGTAATATTCATATTTATTTTTTTGTAAAATATTTATTTAATAATAAAGAGTCGCTTTAATAAGAGCAGACTAACCAAAAATTATTTTGAATCAAGACTTTACCTTTTTAATCAGACAGTTTATAAAATAAAGCACTCTAATTTTTGGGTTCTTAAGGAAATTTTAAATATTGAAAAATTTCCTTTTATTTTCTCATAGTTAAGTACACAAAAGTTTATTTTGTATTACATTATTGTTATTAAAAGAACAATATGTGAAAATTAGTCGAGTTTTCTTAGCATTTCTTTTGCTTGATCTATTTGCTTTTTTCGACTACTAGAGCTTTCAACAACTTTTGTTAAAAACGCTTTTGCTTTAGGATTATCCTTTATCAGGATATACGAAATACCTAAATGAAAGTTAATTTCATCTTTATATTTTGTAGCATCTATATTTTTTGCTTTTTGCAAATATTTGATAGCTTCTTCAGGTTGAGGTTTTTCTATGTAGAGATAGCATAACCCCATCATAAAAAACTCAACATTTGAAGCTTTTTCTAAATTAACTAGCTTTTGAAGGTGTTTGATTGTAGTTGCAAAATCACCACTGTCATAAGCTTGTGCTGCTTTTGCTTTTGTAATTTCAGAATTATCTTCTCCTCTTACAGCACCTTCCATTAGTTCAAATTTACTTGTAAGATATTCATTTGCCAGATACTCTGCAGAGTTCCCAGTAAACATGAATTTCCAACATCCAAAGGTTACTAATAATACAGCCGCAATACTGGCTATTGGTCTTAACATTCGAATAATTGTATTACTACCTTTATTTTTTTGGGTAGTTTCAATTCTTGAAATGCCTTGCTTTTCAAGTTGCTTAGACCATTTTCTTGCTTTTTGTTGGTCTAACATCTTTTCCAAAAGTCTTACCTCTTCTTTGCTTAAATCGTCGTTGGGTAATTGACCGTTGTGATACTTATCAGATAGTCGTTTCATCATTATACTTTTATATTTTACCTTTAGTTAATTTATTTTTTGTTAAAAAAATAAGCTCTCAGCTTTTTAATACATCGTTCTTTACGTTTTCTGGTGTTAGCAGGTGAACTGTCATCAAGTTGTTTACTTAATTCTTTAAGCTGTATTTTATCATAATAATAACCTCCTAATAATTTCCGACAATTATCACAGAGTTTTTCCCAAGCTTTATTGAGTCTCTCTATACTCTCTACATCTTCTGCCTCTACATCGTCTGGAATATCGCCAAAAACCTCTGCATTAAATTCAACTGAACTAGGTTTTTTCTGGGTGTACAAGTAACGACTAACAATAATCCTTATTAAGTATGTCTCCAAATTTCCATAGGCAATCTTATCCTCTAAAAGAAGCTTCCTAAACTGGAGTATTCCCCACATAGTTGTGTCGTATGCATTTTCATGTGAAGCACTATATTTCTTTTTTAGAATATTCATACCATATTCAAAATGGCTTAAAAAAGCCTTCTCAAAAAGACTCTCATCCCCCTTCTTCAAATTTTTTAATAGAAATAAAAAATCTGTTTCTGATAGGTTGAAATTGCGATTGGTTTTGGTTACAGTTGTCATTGTCATAAGCTAAAATGTAAAATCTTAATTACGCTTAAAGCTAAAGATATTTTAAAAAAAATCCCATTTTGACACTATAAAGAGAAAAAATAAGGTAGTGTGACACATTTTTTTATTTTTTTTTTTCAGCTTAAAAAAATGTCACGAAATCGAAGCAGAGATCTTTAGTAGTATAAATTAACGATGAACACTCCGGAGAAAAAATGGCGATTATCTGAAAAGCCATCCAAACGATTAAAAAATCCAATAATTATAATCCCTAACACTTTACTATAGTATATAGAAAAGTATAAGAGTTTGCGTGTTGTAGTTAAAGTTTTGGAGAATAGAGTAAGTTCGGAAATAAAAATTTAATACGATGAATAATTTAATACGATGGGCAATGCTGTGCTGTACAGTATTTGTCTTCTGTGGGGCTTATGCCCAGAAAAGCCAACCTAGAGTTTTGTCTCAAACAGAAAATGGAATTCCAAACCATATTGTATTTGATAAAACTAATTCCTACCAAAAAGGAGAAATAAATCAACTTTTTGAACAGCAACTAGCAACAAGGTCAGATGATGAATTTGTATTACTAAATTCCAAAGTAGATAATTTAGGTTTTGAACATTTGAAATTTCAACAATATCATAAAGGTATAAGAGTAGAGTTTTCTACTTATACCGTTCATTTAGATAGAGATGGAGTTGTAAAGAGTATTACAGGTGAGATGTCTGATGCTTCAACAGCATCTTCAACAGCATCGATATCAGAATCGGTTGCTTTATCAGCAGCCATAAATTACATAGGTGCAAAAGAATATCTTTGGCAACAGTCAAGAACAGCAAGTGTTCCCAAGGGAGAGCTAGTATATTTAGATAATCCAGGAGACGATGTTGAAGAGACGGAGTTAGCTTATAAATTTGACGTCTATGCAACAGAGCCTATAAGTAGAGCTGATATTTATGTATCAGCAAATACAGGAGAAATCTTATTTGTAAATAGCAGAATTAGAAACTGTCACCATAAGGGGTGTACAGCAGGAAGTATTTCTAAAGAAACTAAAAATGATATTTATACAAAAGCACGCAGCTTTGTAACAGATGCAATTGGATTAGCTTCTACTCGATATAGTGGTAATCGGACAATTACGACAGATGATACGGGGGCAAGTTTTAGATTACGAGACTATTCTAGAGGAAATGGGGTACTTACATTTGATATGAATACTGGAGTAAATTATGGGAATGCGGTTGACTTTATTGATAATGACAATAGTTGGACAAATGCGGAGTGGGATAATGCTCAACTAGATAACGGGGCTTTAGATGCTCACTGGGGAGCAGAAATGACTTATGACTATTTTTTAAATGAGCATGGTAGAAATAGTTTTGATGATAATGGTGCAGCTATACAAAGTTTTGTTCATTTTGGGAATAGCTTCGATAATGCTTTCTGGGATGGTCAAAGAATGACATATGGTGATGGAAATGTATTTGATATATTAACTTCAATTGATATTGTAGCTCATGAGATTGGACATGCTGTTTGTGAACATACAGCAGATTTAGTATATGCCCGCCAATATGGAGCATTGAATGAAGGCCTATCAGATATATGGGGTGCTTGTGTGGAACGTTTTGCAGACCCTTCTAAATCTACTTGGGAATTAGCAGAGGAAATAGGAGGCCCACTTAGAAGTATGAGTAATCCGAATTCAGAGGGACAACCAGATACCTATAAAGGCGACTTTTGGGATGGAGGTATTTGTATTATACCTAGTCAATCAAATGACTATTGTGGTGTACATACAAATAGTGGTGTATTGAATTTTATGTTCTATTTATTAACTGAAGGAGGAATAGGAACGAATGATAATGGAGATAATTATTCTGTAAACGGCATTGGTATACAGGATGCAGCTCAGATTATTTATCGTATGGAAACTGTCTACCTTTGGAATAAATCAAAATACAAACATGCTCGTGATTTAGCGATTGAATCTGCGATTGATATTTTTGGATACTGCTCCACACAACACCGATCTACTCAAAATGCCTTTCATGCTGTAGGAATTGGCGAACGAAAAGAAAATTGTTGTGATACCTCAGATTCAGCTGATTTTACAGTTGAGATCAATTGTCATAATGGGAATTGGCAAGTTAATGTAATTGCAGATGACTTTGATCCTGCAAACCATTGGTGGGGCTTGATGGAGACAGATACACAAGGAGAGGTATCTGATGCAAATACTATAGGACAAGTAGGCCCAATTCAAGGAGGGTTAACCGCTTCATTTAGTTGGTTAGATATAAGTAAACGTTATTACATCAAGCATGGCATTTGGCAAAATGGATGTTATTCGTGGAGAGAAAAGAGAATTCCTGTGCCTACATTTGAAACTAATCCTGTGTTTCATTTTGAGAATTCAGCAGGGGTTTCGAAAACATCATTCTGTAATGGAGAAGATATTTATCTTGATGGAACAGCATCAACAGGAGAAAATAGATTTCATTTATCTGCTTGGAGAAAACCAATTGGTGGAGGTTCATTTTCTTGGTATGGGAGTATTGGGTGGACTTATGAAACTGTAGAAGTAGAAAACCTGACAGACTTATTTGGAGCAGGAGGAATGACATTCACTCAAGGCTATGAATACAAAATTAAATTAGCCACCGCAAATCCATCTCAATGTCGAGTTTGGACAGAAGTATTACATACATTTACAGTAGAATGTTGTGATCCTGTAGCATGTTTTTATTACAATACAAGTGGTAGCTCCAATAGCTCAACCTTTAACTTAAGTTTATCATCTTGTTCAAATGGATTTGACCATAATAACTGGTGGTTTTTACTTAAAAGTACATCTGCTAGTGGTTCATGGTCTTGGGTTGACTATAAAACAAGTGTGGGTACAGCATCTGTTACTTTCAACAACTTAGCTAAAGATTCTTACTATAAGATGGTTCATTATGTAGAAGGAGCTTGTAGTAATTATGTTTATGAAGAATCTGTATTCTATATTCAACAAGGTAAATTTTCTGGAGTTGGAGGAATAAAAGAAGTAGCAGAAAAAACTGCAAAGGGATCTTTAGAACATATTCGTCAACTGGAAACTTCTTATCATAATGTAGTAAAAGGAGGGGGGATCGAAATAGGTACAGAAGTAAGTGAATTAGAACCTATAAGAAAAAGAGAAATAAACTCTATATCATCTTTTAAAGTATTTCCAAATCCTGCAAACGATATTGTAAATATCAGTTTAAGAAATGTAGATGCTGAAAATCTAACAGTAAATATATTCACATTAACAGGAAAAAGGATTTATCAACGTAATCTTAATATACTTGGTCAACAGTTTGATTTAGCACTTACAAATATTCCATCAGGACTATATCTTGTTCAAATCAATGATGACAAAAACGTATTACATACTCAGAAACTATCTATTATAAAATAGATATACAGGAATTTTTAGCATTCGTACCTAATCATCATATTAAATTTTTTAGGTGCGGATGCTTTTCCTACATAAGATGGAAGAAAACGATAATTAACAAAACTATTTAATATTAGCATCCTAAATAAACTATTGTAATATAGGAATGCCCCTAGCAAAAAAATAAGTATAACAATGAATGTACTAGGATTTTTATTCTAAGACAATCAAAATTTTTTCAATAATTCATTCACTCATTTAGGACATTTTAGGCTATCCAGTAAAGAGATAGCATGGAGATGTACTAACTAAAATTTAAAAATGAAAAATTTATTCCTTGTTATCATTGGTATTCTCATACCATCTTTAACATTTGCACAAAAAAGCATAACTCTTGATTTATCACAATTTGATAATACAAGACAAGAGAACGTAGTCAACAGAAAATTGGAGTCTGAAGAGGTTATAAAACAATTAGAAAATATAGGAGAAGTTGCCAGAGGTTCGGAAGAAGTAATAAAATTAAACGTAGTATCTGGTAAAACGACAAAGAGCTATGATATGAAAAGAGTAAGTGTTGCTCCTAAAATGACTCTAAAAATCGGGAATAGGAAAAGAACAGAACATTCCTATTTTATTTATCGAGGAATGGATGGGAAAGACAAAGAAGATATGACGACTGTTATTCTAAGAGAAGATGGACAATTATACTTTTCTAAAAAAACAAAATCATCAAGTATTTCATTAATCAAAAATGTAGAAGGTTTAAGCGTTCCTGTATACAACTATTTTATTGAATTTATTTCTAATGATGATGACGAAAAATGTCACTTAAATGAAGATCACATTGATGATGATGGTAGAGATAAAGTTAAGAAGATGGGAGATAATTTTGATGGATTATTTTATATAGAATTAGGTGTTGCTTGTGATTACGAGTTTTATCAATATAAAGGATTTAGTACTTCCATTGTTGAGAATACTTTACTGGATAGGGCGGCTACTGTTCACAATCTATATATTGATTGTGATATGAGAGTACATACAACCTTGATCGATATGGTTATTGAAACATCAAATGATGCATTTTTTAATATTCCTAAATGTTTTTTCAACAATAGTAGAATTGATGCTTTTGTTGGTAATCAAGTATTTGCTTCAAGCCCATATAGACCTTTAGGTGATGTACTTACACTCTTTTCAGGTTCTGAATTGCGTGGAGCATTATGTATTAATAATATAGGAGGAATGGCAAATTTAATTAATGGTGCTTGCGGATATAGAAGAACCAACTTGGTAGAGTATGATAATGGTGGTTATACTTGGGCACATGAAGTTGGACATAATATCGGGATAGGGATTAATCATGGTAATATACCGAATGGTTATTTTTATGGTGATGTTACACCAATTTGGCATCCAAATACAATCGATAAAGTACATGATAAAATGATGGATAAAGATTGTATTATTAAAAAAGACTGTGATGAATCAGATTCGCCAAACTTTACAATTTCCACAAGCTGTAATGATGGAAACTGGACGGTAACTGTAACTGCAAATGATCAAGATCCTGCGAACCATTGGTGGGGGTTAATGGTAACAGATACACAAGGAGCAATTTCAAATGGGAATACAATTGAACAAATAGGAACTCCTAAAAGTGGGATAAGTGCTACATTCGAAGGGTTAGATCAAAGCAAACGTTACTACATCAAACACGGTATTTGGGAAGATTGCTGTTATTCATGGAAGGAGAAAAGGATTGCTGTTCCTGTATTCAATACTAACCCAGAGTTTCATTTTGAAAATGCAAGTGGTACAACAAAAACATCGTTCTGTGGAGAGGATGATATATATTTAGATGGTACAGCATCAACAGGAGAAAATAAATTTCATCTTTCAGCGTGGAGAAGACCATTTAGTAGTAGTTCATTTTCATGGTATGGTAGTATTGGATGGACAAATGGTACAGTCGGTATTGAGAACCTAACGGATTTATTTGCTGCAGATGGTATGTATTTTTATGAAGGTTATGAATATAGAATTAAGTTGGCAACCATGAACCTCAACGAGTGTAGAGTATGGACAGAAGAGCTAAATAATTTTACGGTCTTAAATTGTTGTTATCCGTATGCCTGTAGAACAGCTAAAAGAAGAATAAACAAAACGGAAGTATATCCAAATCCCGCAAGTGATATAGTAAATATTAAACTAGACCATATTATTAAAGGAGACTTAGTGTTCAATTTATATTCTACTACTGGAGAACTAGTAACACAAAAAAGCTTTAGTGGAGAAACAAGCGCAATTGAGATTCCTTTAGAAGAAACTCCAACAGGTCTTTATTTAGTTCAAGTGAAACATAATAATGAAGTGATACACATTCAAAAATTATCAATAGTCAAATAAAAAATGACTTGTTAAAATATAGGACACCCATACCCGGATTTTGGTTTAAGTTTTTCAGGTGTGGGTGTATTTTCTATACTATAAAGTAAGATTTTTAGTGTATAATAGAGGCATATTTTTTTATAAAAAAAATCAAAAAAAAGTACTAAAAAATAGTCACGTTTGTATCAAAAAATCATTTATATAATGTAGCTACAAACAAATTTAAATCAGCAAATTCTTAATAACTAACAACACATAACATTACAGTATATCGTAGGCGATATAGGTAGAAATGTTGTGTCAAAAATAAAAATGAAAATGAAAAATTTAATCATAATCTTAATAAGTGTTTTTATACCACTTATTACTTTTAGTCAAGAAAATTTTAACCTTAATTTGACCTCTTTAAGTAATCTGAAATCAAATCAAATAAGTCAACAAAAAGTAGAGTCAATAGAAATAATTTCACAGTTAGAAAAATTATCAACCGCAGTAAAAACAGGGACAGAGAAGATAGCACTTAACGTAGTATCAGGAAAAACAACAGATAGTTACAATTTAGAAAAAATAGAGATAGCTAATAAACTAACATTAAAAGTAGGAGGACAAAGAAAAGTAGAGCATTCATATCTAGTTTATCGAGGAGGTAAGAAAGATAATGATGATGATTTTACTACACTTATTCTAAGAGAGGATGGACAATTTTATATCTCCAGAGCAAATGAAAAAACAGAGATAGAGATTGTCAAAAATGTAGGAGGGAAAGTTGTGGATTATAAAGCATCAGTAACACCTGTTTTTTATGATTCAGACGAGCAATGCCTACTTACAGAAGACAATGTAAATGAAGAATTAGATGATGATCTTATAAAAAGAAGCAGTAGTTTTGATGGTTTATTCTGTATAGAATTAGGATTAGCGTCTGACTACGAATTTTTTCAGTATAAAGGATACAGTGTTTCTAGTGTAGAAAGTACTCTAATCAGTAGAGCTGCTAGTGCTGCTAATTATTATATCTCATGTGATATGCGTGTAGATTTGCAACTTGTAGATATAGTTATTGAAACAGTAAATAATTCTTTTTTCCCTATTCCTAAATGTATATTTAACAATAGTAGAATCGATGCTTTTGTAGGTAACCAAGTATTTGCGTTAAGCTCGCAAAAACCAGATGGCGATGTTGTTTCATTATTCTCTGGTAGTGATTTAAGAGGAGCACTTTGTATTGGAAATATAGGAGGTATGGCAAATTTAATTAATGGAGCTTGTGGATATAGAAATACGAATTTAGTACAGTATAATCATGGAGGTAAAACACTAGCACATGAAATTGGACATAATATCGGAGTGGGTATTAATCACGGTAATATTAGCGGGCCTTATTTTTATGGTTCAGGAACACCTTGGCATCCAAGTACGGTATCGAATGTTCATGATAAAATGATGGATAAAAGTTGCATTATTAAGAAAGATTGTGATGATTCAGATTCTCCAAATTTCACAATTACAACAAGCTGTAATAATGGAAACTGGAGTGTAACAGTAACAGCGAATGATTTAGATCCTGCAAATCATTGGTGGGGATTGATGGAAACAGATACACAAGGAGAAGTTTCAGGTGCGAATACTGTTGGGCAAGTGGGGTCTCCTAAGAGTGGAATAAGCGCTACGTTTAGTTGGTTAGACCAGAGCAAACGTTATTATATCAAACATGGTATCTGGCAAGATTGCTGTTATTCATGGAGAGAGAAAAGAATTCCAGTTCCAACATTTAATACCAATCCAGAATTCCACTTTGAAAATGCAAGTGGCACACCAAAAACAGCTTTCTGTGGAGGAAGCGATATATACCTAGATGGGACGGCATCTACAGGAGAAAATAGATTCCATCTTTCAGCATGGAGAAGACCACTTGGAGGCGGTTCATTCTCTTGGTATGGTAGCATCGGATGGACTTATGAAACAGTTGGCGTCGAAAATTTAACGGATTTATTTGCTGCGAATGGTATATACTTCTATGAAGGCTACGAGTATAGAATTAAGTTAGCAACAATGAATCTTAATGAGTGTAGAGTATGGACAGAGAAGTTGAAGAATTTTACAGTAAACTGCTGTTATCCATATGCTTGTAGAACAGCTAAAAGGGAAGCGAATGAAGCAGGAATATCTTTGAATGTATATCCAAACCCAGCAAGAGATGTTGTGAATATTAAACTCGACCAGCTTGTTGAAGGAGAGGTAGAAGTCAACTTATATGCTGCTACAGGGCAATTAGTAAGACAACAGCACTTCAACGGAGATGCAACGATACTTGAGATGCCTTTAGAAGAAACTCCGACAGGTCTTTACTTAGTTCAAGTGAAGCATAATAATGAAGTGATACACATTCAAAAACTATCAATAGTCAAATAAAAAATGACTTGTTAAAATATATTACACCCATGCCCGGATTTTGGTTTAAGTTTTTCAGGTGTGGGTGTATTTTCCCTCAAAAAGTAGATGTAAAATAAATTGCTTCAAGCAAAAATTAAAAGAAGAAAATTGATTTCACTAGCACCCTTTTTATTAATTGTGATTGAAGATTGGGGGTGCTTAACACCATGAACTTGATATAATGCACCTATCATATATTGTTGTGATTGATTATATAGGGGTAGGTGCTTATATCATTTCTATAAAAAATAAAAGAATATATATACCAATAGACTATCAACAATTATAATAGCTCAAAGAAAGGTATATTCAAAAATTAATAATAATGATAAAATTTAAATTCTTAGTCCCTCTATTTACCTTGATGATTGGGGTTTTAATTACAGGTTGTGAAAAAGAAAGTGTATTTGAAAATGATTTTCAAACAGAAGAAAGAATTCAGCGAGCTGCGATTGAAATGGGAGATGGAGTCGTTGATCCAAGTGAAGCACTAACTTACATAGATCAGATACCATATCGAAGCATTTCTATAGATCGAAGCCTTAATGCACTTCGTTTTGCTTCAGAAGATGCCGCTTCTCAAACACTTACACTCCTAGAACAAGCAGAAGATGCTTTATTAACAGAGATTCAGACAAGTGTTTCAGGATTTAGTGAAACAGAAGTTGATAGGATGAATATTAACCCTTCTCTTACAAATGAGGCATTTGAGGCAAAAATAGGCTTTTCTTCGTTACGTGCTATGGTTGTTTCTCTAGAGGAAAAGTTTTTACAAAATGAAACATTGGACGATAGAAATGATCCAACTGATCAATATGCTTATGCTGGACCTGAATTTTTCAGAGCAGTGCTAAGTCCTAATGCAGAGATTATTGTTGCAGGAGCAATTAGTAAATTAATGCCTGATGGAGGAAATTATACAATTACAGATGGGGATCTTGGAACACTTAATTTTTTGAGAAATAATCCTAGTGTAAAACAAATTAACCAAGTACCGAATATTCAAATTATTGATTACCCCACATTAAGTTCAGGAACGAGCAATTGTGTTCAAAATAAGATAGTATCAGATACAAAGTATAAAACGGTTGATGGTAAAAAATATAGAACCAAGTTTTTATTAGAAATTAAAAATAATTCATTCCCTTGGTTCTTTGGACGTTATGTAAAGGCTGAATTAAAGTCTTATAAAAAACAATGGTTATTTTGGAAAAAATATCCTACATACATCAATATTGCTATCTCTAAAAATGTATATAAATCAGCAGCAACTGGAGATTGTGATGGAAAAGCAGTTGCCATTAATAAAAATGGGGATACGATTGATGCTTATTTAAAAGTAAAGAAAAATAAATTCTATAAAATTAGCGCAAGCGATAAAGATGGGGCAGCAGGAATATTACAAGGAACATACCACTGGCTAGGAGAAACATTTGTTTTAACTATGTTTTAGAAAAATATAGTTCATTAAACCAACCAACTTATTTAAAGAAAAACTTATTCAAAATCCACAGTATACAACTGTCCATAAAAAAGAAAAATTATCGACAGGAGTATATTTCATATAATTTGAGACTTACAGCACAGCTAGAATTCACTATGAAATAGTGAACTATAGTGATGCTAATAGTATAGAAAAAAGCACTTTTGAATCAGACAAAGCTTCTTGGAAAAGAGAAGATCGATATCATTTTAAGATGCAAAAATAGAAGTTAAAACTTTAGGAAGTTTATCCAATCAGTAACATTAATAGTTACTCAACAAAATGTTAACATCTGTATTTAGTTCATTTTAGATAAATCGATCCTCTTTCCAAAGATGCGGAGTCCAAGTGCAGAAGAGACAAGTATTTATTTTTATAACATAAAACAACGTATATGAAAAGGATTTTGGTTTTTAGTTTTTTTGTCTGTTTTTTCATGAGCTGTTCAGACGATGAAAAATTTTATACAGAAATTGAAGAAAGCACAGACATTGAAACACAGCGAATTGCTGCGGATGCAGTATTACAAGAACCCACAACGATTTGGCCTAGAAGCCTTATTGATGCGGAATTACAAAAAACACTTGATAGAGGACAATTAGTCACATGGGGAACTTACCCTAGCAGTATGCTTTATAGTGCAGCTATGCATACAGATCAACTCATTGCTGTAGGATACCAGCCTGCAGGCTATAGAGGTCTTAAAAGCAATATGCATAAAATTGATGTGCGAAGTTCAGTATGGCAAGAAGCTGCTCAAAAAATTTACAGCACAGCATTAACTAAAGAGCGTCTTGTTAGAGGTAGTCGTTTAAGTACAAACGATATTGTAGAAACACCTCCTAAAACACTTCCTTACGTTATCTTGAAAATTAGCCACCCAGAAACGATTGAAGCCTTGAAACAACTTAGCGAAGTACGTTATATAGAACCATTAGGTTATGAATTAACAAGTTTATCAAGTAGTAGTGATGAAGATAGTGGTGTATTGGGTTGTGGTGATGAGGAAATTTTGCAATATGCGAATGGTAACATTACCTTAACAGGATTTTATGATTGGATGCCTTGGAATTATAATGAACATAATATACCGCAAGCTTGGGCGACACTTAGTCAAAATGGAATTTCTAAAGGTGGCGATATTACAACAGCTATCATTGATACAGGTGTTTCTGATTATCAATATCTATTAGGTTCTGGATTTTCTGGTACTGGTATGTGTGATTTTTATTCTTCTAGCCGTACTATTAATAAATATAGTACGCTTACAAATGGTGATGATTTAGATACTCCACATGACCAATGTGGACATGGTACTCGAATGGCAGGAATTATTGGCGCACCAAGTCGCTGTGATGAAACAATTAGAGGTGTTGCTTATGAGTGTAACATAGACTCTTATCGTGCAACAAGAGATGTATACATTGCTGGTTCTAAAGAAAAAGCAGGTGTGTCAAATGCAATAATTGCAGCAGCAGGTAATAATTCTGACGTTCGTATTATTAGTATGTCTATAGGAAGAGTTTTTAAAGTTGGAATTATTGAAGATGCTATTGTGTACGCTAAAAATCAAGGATTATTGATTTTCTGCGCAGCAGGTACGTCCTCATCAGTAACTAATTTTACGGGAGTTGTCTTCCCTGCTAATATGGATGAGACTGTTGGGGTAACAGGTATTAGACAGCATAATTCTTATAATGATGATTCTGATTATTCGAATTGTTCTACTTGTCATAAAGGAAAGAAAGTTGTCTTTACGGGGGTTATTCAAAGAGAAAATAACAATACTCAGACAGCTAGTTTAACTAGGGGAATAGAACATCCTGCTGCTGCTGTAGCTATCGAAACAGGAGGATCATCTGCTGCTACTGCAACTGTTGCAGGAATCGCTACTTTAGTTTGGGGAGCAGATCCTTCATTAACAAATAATGAAGTGTTAGATATTATGATTGATGCGGCTGCATTATCTGATAATAAAGACAATAAATATGGTTATGGTGTTATTGATGCAAATGCTGCAGTAACGGCTGCTATCCCATAATGGCATTAAATCAATCATACAATATGAGAAAACTATAATATTAGAATGGCAGAAAAAACTGCCAATATATAAATACATTCACTTTACGACGTTTACTGTTGAAGGCTTTTTAACATGATTTTTAGATGCTCATCTTTCTAGAAAACTATTAAAGTTAAGTAAAGAAAGAAGGGGATTCTATGGGACTGATATAACGCAGTACTCTAATTGTTGCCATTGGCAGTAAACGTCTTTTTATTGAGAGAAGGTCAAGGTATACACCATTTTCTTGACCAACACTAAATTGAAAGTAACAAACTATTTAATAATCTTTTTTAAAATTTAAAACTATTATGAAAAAATTAATTTTATTGCTAGCTGTTATTTCGGCTTTTATGTGGTCATGTTCTGATGATGCTGTCTTAGGAGGAGATAGTATTGAGCAAATCACAGGAGAAAATAATGCTGAAAGAATAGCAGCAGAGCAGACTTATTTAGGTGTTTACAACAACGGACAATGGTTGGTCTTTTCGAATCAAAAATACTATAGTATGCATCACAGTAATTTATTAAAACAAATTGATGCTTACGAAGAACCAATAAAAGAAATCGAAACAGATCAATTCATCGACCCTAATCCTGTACTAGCAAAATTTGAAGCGGGATTGAAGCACACTTCTCTTAGACTTACTTTAGAAAAATCAGAGCATGTTCAATTAGAAAGAGGTGGAGAACCAATTCGTATCTTGAATGCACTAGATAATAAAGGCGTTTCTAGTGAAGTTATTAGTGCTTTCTTCAATCCACAAGGCATTGTGCAAGTTGGTAAAGACATTTATTATATGCCAACTCAAGGTATTAGAATTAAAATTTCTAATGCTAATACAGCGGCTTTAAGTGCAATTATTAAAAATGGAGTCTTAGAAGCTTATAATCCTCGTTATGTTAGAGATGTAGAAGTAGAGTATGCTACGATTGCGACATCAAGTGGTACTGTTGTTAATGCTGATTGTGATGCTACATTTTCTATGATGGGCGCAAACTATAATGAAACTACAGAGAAGTATGATGCTACATTTGTGTGGTCTCAAAATTCACATTTAGGAGATTTTACAGACTTAAGTCTAAACTGGACATTTGGAGATGGTTCTTCTACAAGTGATACTGATGGTAATGTATCTCATGCTTATAGCCAGCCAGGAACATATATTGTTTGTTTAACAATAAGTGGGACTTTAGGTACAGGTGATGATGCTCAATCTTGCTCTACAGAATATTGTAAGAGTATTGAAATAGAAGAGGAGTTTACTTTTGATCTTTGTGATGCGGTAGCAGCGCTTAATATTTTAGATGATGATGCAGTAGGAAATATGTTATTCAATGCAGCTTCTCAACCAGGAAACCCTGCTGTTACTTGTGTTTCTGCATCTGGGTTAGTCTCTTTTATCGCAAATATTGAGGATGTACCTCAAGACCAATTCGAATGGAATATTGCAGGACAACAATATACAGGAAGTTTATTTTGTTTCGATTCTCCTTGTGATGCTGATTATGTAGGAACGCTGAAAATTGGAGATTGTGCAACTATCAATTTTGAAGTAAGTGTTTCTAATAATACGTTAGCATGCCTTGATGGAGACTATTCTACTCAGTGGTATGAAACTCAATACCAAGGAGGTGAACGAAAAATTACGTATCAGTTAGAAACAAAATCTAAAGAAAATAACTGGTGGATTTTTGGAAATAATAAGGTTGTTGCGAAGATGAAGCATTATAGAAAGAAAAGTAATGGTAATTGGAAGAAGAAAAAAGCTGATTTAGATATTACAAGCTCAGGAAATGTTTACGCTGATGGTGCTTGTGATTGTGATGCTCCAGTAACAGTTAATGCAAGTAAGTCTAAAAATAATAAAAAGACACTTTGTGCAGAACAGAAATTTAATAGTTATGATGGAATCTCTTTGAAAACCGATGATGTTTGGGAAGCTACTTTTAAAGCAAACAATGCTGTAAGTGTAACTCAACCAGCTTGGCCGTAAAGTATATTTTTTTTTAAAAAAAATAAGAGTTGAATTCATCAATGAATTCAACTCTTATTTTGTTTAAAACTAAAAGGTTGAACTTCTATTTTGATTATATATAAGATTGCCAAATTTTATAAGGTTATTTTTTTTTTAAAAAAAATTACATTTTAGTGTCACGTTTTGCTTTTTCAAAACTTAGTATGTACGAAATCAATTTTTACATTATATAATCAATCACAATTATGAAAAATAAAATATCTTTAAAATTAGGAGTTTTCCTACCACTACTTTTACTTTTTTGCCAGAACTTATTTGCTGACCCCGTTCAAATTTTAGTTCATTTTGATAGTACTGCTACTCCTGCTTATATAGACGATATAAAAACTCAATTGAATGCAATAGAATTAGATATTACACCAGTTTCAAATGTAAGATTATGGGAAATAGATGGAGTTGAAGTTGATGGAGCGATTTTCTTAAATGATGCAGAAGAAGGAGTTATAGAGATAGAAGAGGTAATCAAGGATGCTAAAAAGAAAAAAGTTGTCATCCAAGAAGAAGAAATTTTCGAGTTACCAGATAGACAAACAGGGTTGTTAAACTGTTCCAAAAACGTATATGGAAGCAGAATGCCTGATTACGAAGATGATAAAACAGAAATTAAAGTAGGAATTATAGATTCGGGCATAGATGCTTCTAATCCTTGGCTCAGTCCATTTATAGCTGGAGGTTGGAACCTACTAGATGACAACTCAAACCTTAGTGATATGAATGATCATGGAACTCATGTAGCAGGTATAATATTACAAGGTTCTCATTATGGAGGGATTAGACTTTTTCCTTATAAGGTTGTAGATAATACTGGAGAAGGAAGTTTATTCCAACTCATTAAAGCGATAGATTATGCTATTTTAGATGAAGTACATATTATTAACCTTAGTATGGGCTATGTTAATGAGAAATCCGATTATAATGGGTTGTTAAAACTTGCTATTGATAATGCCGCATCAGCCAATATACTTATTATCACATCAGCAGGTAATGAGGGAATTAATATTGATACTTCAGCATTGGGGTTTTATCCAGCAAATTACGATGCAACCAATTTGTTAGTAGTTGCTTCATCTAATTGTTACGATGAAATGTCTAACTTCTCCAACTTTGGAGATACGAGTGTTGACTTTGCAGTATTAGGAGAATATATCTTATCTATGCTAGATGGTCTAGGTTTTGGTTATAAATCAGGTACTTCAATGTCCGCAGCAATAGCAACAGGTTTCGCTGTGTGGTTGTTAGATGATTTAGGAATATATGGAGTTTCTTATAGTGACTTATCAACAGCCCTTCTGGACAACGTAGATGCAAATACACATACTACAGTTACAACAGGAGTTTTAGACCCATCCGTTGCATTAGGCTTTGATTCGTTTTTGAGTATGCCAGCTCCAGGAACTGCAGAAGAACAGGTACAGGATATGACACGAGTAATGCCAACTACTGTTAAAAGTATGATAAATAACAATGGCATAGAATACATAATAAATAGTTCTAATGAATTGGGTGTTAAAGTAAGTCTTTTTAGTATGGAAGGACAAATGGTTCATTTTGAAATGCAACATTGTTTGGCTGGCGAAAATAGATTCCAATTATCAAAACAAGTTCCCTCAGGAATGTATATACTCAATGTTAGGGTTGGAAATGAATCTTTTACAAATAAAATTGTTCAACATTAAAAAAAGAGTGTTGACTCCTTAAAATAAGAAACATCTTACATCAATAGGGCTTATTCAGTTATATATAAACTGGATAAGCCCTATTAAATTTAATACCTTAATTGGCTAAATAAGTTTACCTACAGCTTCAAATCGCTCAAATACTTTTGCTGTATGAGGGGCGTCTTCCAACTCATCTGTAAGATCTTGACCTGCCCAATGTTCATAATGTTTTCCATTACGCCAAAGGCGACTTGTCGTTACATCATAGATAATACCCTTATAGGCTACCCATATTTCTTCCATATCTTGCCCATTTCTAAGTGCAAGTTGTCCTCTAGAATATTTTGTTGAGTCCATGTTTAATTTAACCCTGATTGTACTAAAATATAATTTTGATATTTTTAATATTTTTAAAATTATATTTTTTGTTATTAAAAATAATCATTATTAATATTTGAAAATAAAATAATGAGAAACTAAATGTAAAGTATTAAAAATGAAGTCATTACCCATAAAAAAACATAATAAGCAATTATTCTAAAAAAAAACATTTTTAAATGTGTAAAATAGGGGAAAAGTCGCTACTTTTGTGCCGATTTTGAGAAACGGTATCAAAAATATAGTTCAATGCGAAAAATCTTAATAAGTTGTTTATTTGTATTTGGTTTTGCTTTGTTTTTAAATGCACAAGACCACTCGCATGACCACCATAACCATGATCATCACAATCATGACCACCATGATCACAACCACGATCATGCACACAAAGACGACCATAGCAGTCATGGCGGATGCGGGCATCATGAAGTTGATCCAGCAACTTGGGATCCTGCACCAACAGCATTCCATCATATTAGCGATGCTAATGTATTTAGTATAGGACCATTTAGTATTCCTTTGCCTTGTATCCTTTATGCACCAGATCATGGATTATCTATGTTCATGTCTAGCAAATTTGACTTTGACTGGAACGCTCACGAAGGAACTGGACATAAAGCAATAGATAGATATGTGTTGGATTTAGGGGTGGTAAGAAGAATAAAAGATAATAGTTTCCCAATGGGAGAAATTAAGATTGATGGGATTACACACAAAAAAGAAAATGATGTAACTGTTGGTTATGTATGTTATGGAGGTAATAAATACCAAATAGAAGATCAAAGTACAATAGATGGAGGTGTTTTTGGTGGAGGAATGACTTCTTTTTATGATTTTTCTATTTCAAAGAATGTTATTTCAATGTTCTTGATGGTACTCTTTCTATTTTGGCTATTTAGAAGTGTAGCAAATACTTACAAAAAAAGAAGGGGGATGGCACCAACTGGAAAGCAATCTCTAGTTGAAGCTATATTTGTTTTTATACAAGATGAGGTTGCGAAGCCATTTTTAGGGCATAAATGGGAAAAATTCACCCCTTTCTTAATGGCATTATTCTTTTTTATTCTTGCTTTGAATCTATTTGGTCAAATTCCATTTCTTGGTGGTTCAAATGCAACAGGTAATCTAGCATTGACTCTAGTTTTAGCGGTAATAACTTTCTTTGTTGTTAATTTAAATGGTAATAAACACTATTGGCAACATATATTCAATTTCCCAGATGTTCCAGCTCCAGTTAAGGCTATACTGACCCCTATTGAAATATTGGGAGTTTTTATTAAGCCACTTACACTAATGTTGCGTCTATTTGCTAATATTACTGCTGGACATATTGTTATTATTATTTTTATTAGTTTGATTTTTATGTTTAGTGAATTTGGAAGAAATATGGGGATAGGAGTAGGCGCAGCAGCAGGTTCTGTATTTTTGACATTATTTATGATGGCTATTGAGTTGTTAGTGGCTTTTATACAAGCTTTTGTATTTACAATCCTAACAGCTTCTTATATAGGTGCAGCTACAGAAGAAGCTCACCATTAAAATTGTAAGTAAGAATTTTTAATTTTTTATCATATAAAATTTAATAATTATGACTGGTTCAATTGCCGCAATAGGAATGGGTATCGCTGTTATCGGTGCTGGTATAGGTATTGGTAATGTAGGTGCTAAAGCAATGGAAGCAATTTCTCGTCAGCCTGAAGCTGTTGGTGATATTCGTAGTAATATGATCTTAATCGCAGGTTTGATCGAGGGAGCTGCAATTATTGCAATAGTATTATCTTTCTTGGCAAGATAAGCACTTCCTATCAAGAAATTAGTAGTTCAGAAAACGGTTGGTTTATCTGAACTACTTTATTCAGTTTAATTATTTTTAATTAGAAAACCTTCTATAAAAGAAAATTTTAAAAATATGTTTATTCTAGCTGATTTTGATTTTAATGTAATGAGACCTGGGTTTGGTCTTTTGTTTTGGGGAACAGTAACATTTTTACTTTTCTGGTGGGGAGTTGGAAAAGTGGGGTTCAAGCCCATCATGAACGCCCTAAAAGAAAGAGAAGATGATATTCAAGGAGCTTTAGATGAGGCGAAGAAGGCTAGGGAAGAAATGGCAAATTTAAAATCGGAGCATACTGCTTTATTAGCACAAGCAAGAGAAGAGCGTTCGGAGATTATGCGTTCTGCTAAAGAAGCGAAAGAAAATATTATAAACGAAGCAAGAACCAAAGCCAAAGAGGAATCTAGTCGTATTATTGCTAGTGCGAAGGAACAAATCGAGAATGAAAAAATGGCGGCTTTAATTGATATTAAAAATAAGTCAGGAAACATGGCATTGGAAATTGCAGAGAAAATTTTGCAGAAAGAGTTAAAGGGAAGTTCTGACCAACAGACCTTTGTTCAGAAATTAGTGGATGATATTAAGTTGAACTAGTTAAAAGTAGTTCAACCTCTTTTCTTATTAGGATTTTATAAAAATTAAACGAAAATGGCTGCAAAAAGACTAGCTTTCAGATATGCCAAATCATTATTGGACTTAGCAATAGAACAAAATGTGATAGAGGATGTCATTGAAGATATCAATGCTATAGATAAAGCTATAGGTGTTCGTGATTTTCATATGCTTTTGAAAAGTCCAATCATATCGGCAGATAAGAAGGGAAAAATTTTTGAAAGTATTTTTGGTGGCAAAATTCAAAAGTTGACTTCTGAGTTTTTCAAAATTGTATTAAAAAAAGGAAGAGAAGCATACTTGCCAGAAATCGTTAAAGAGTTTTTAATACAGTATAAAAGCTACAAGCATGTTTCAAGTGTAAAACTAATCACCGCTCAACCGTTAGATGCAGCTAGCCTGGAAAAAATCAAAGAGAAGTTGACAAAAAGTTCTGAAACAGATGATAATATTGAAATCGAAACGGCTGTTGATCCAGCATTGATAGGTGGTTTCAAACTAGAGTTTGACAATAAGGTATACGATTCTAGTGTAGCCCATAAGTTAGAACAACTGAAAAAAGAATTCAGTGGCAACTTATATGTTCGTGAAATATAAAGTAGAAAATTCCGAGTATTAATTCTATATTAATATTCGTCATTGATAAAAATAAATAGTTAACATTTTAAATAAATAGCGCTATGGTTGATGTGAAACCTGATGAAATATCAGCAATACTAAAACAACAATTATCTGGTTTTAAAACCGCTACAGAGCTAGAAGAGGTAGGGACAGTCTTACAAGTGGGAGATGGTATTGCTCGTGTATACGGTTTGAATAATGCCCGTGCGGGAGAATTGGTAGAATTTGAAACTGGTGTACAAGCCATCGTTTTGAATTTAGAGGAAGATAATGTAGGGGTGGTATTGATGGGAGCAGGTGATGGTATCAAAGAAGGCTCAACAGTGAAACGTACTGGATTGATTGCCTCTATTAAGGTAGGAGAAGAAATGGTTGGTCGTGTAGTAAACCCACTAGGACAACCTATCGATGGTAAAGGACCAATTAGAGGGGATAAATATGAAATGCCAATTGAACGTAAAGCACCTGGTGTAATCTATCGTCAACCTGTAAACGAACCACTACAAACAGGGATTAAAGCAATCGATGCGATGATTCCAATTGGTAGAGGGCAAAGGGAGCTAATCATTGGTGACCGCCAAACAGGTAAAACAGCGATTGCAATTGATACGATCCTTAACCAAAAGGAATTCTATGATAGAGGAGAGCCTGTATACTGTATCTATGTAGCATCAGGACAAAAAGCATCAACAGTAGCTCAGATTGCGAAAGTATTAGAAGAAAAAGGAGCGTTGGATTATACGGTAATTGTTTCTGCTTCGGCTTCTGATCCTGCACCACTTCAATTCTATGCCCCATTCGCTGGAGCAGCAATTGGAGAATACTTTAGAGATACAGGACGTCCAGCATTGATTGTTTATGATGATTTATCAAAACAAGCGGTAGCATATCGTGAGGTTTCTCTATTGTTACGTCGTCCTCCAGGCCGTGAGGCATATCCTGGTGATGTATTCTACTTGCACTCAAGATTACTAGAGCGTGCAGCAAAAATCAACGATAGTGATGAAATCGCTAATAATATGAACGATCTTCCAGAGTCTTTGAAAAAAGCAGGCTTAGTAAAAGGAGGAGGTTCTTTAACAGCATTACCGATTATTGAGACACAAGCAGGAGACGTTTCGGCTTATATTCCTACCAATGTAATCTCAATTACAGATGGTCAGATATTCCTAGAGTCAAACTTATTTAACGCAGGTATTCGTCCAGCGATTAATGTAGGTATCTCGGTATCTCGTGTAGGAGGTTCGGCTCAGATTAAGTCAATGAAAAAAGTTTCGGGTACGTTAAAACTAGACCAAGCGCAATACCGTGAGTTAGAGGCCTTCTCAAAATTTGGTTCGGACTTAGATGCTGCTACAAAAGCCGTATTGGATAAAGGAGCGAGGAACGTGGAAATCTTAAAGCAAGCGCAATATTCTCCCGTACCAGTAGAAAAGCAAGTGGCGATTATTTATGCAGGTACTCAAGGACTTTTGAGAAAAGTGCCTTTAAATAAGGTGAAAGAATATGAAGAGTTGTTATTGTTGAAAATGGAACAATTACACCCTAGTATTTTAGGAGAATTCCAAAAAGGAAAATTAGAAAAAGAATCCTTAAAGACATTAAAAGAATTGTGTGGGCAATTAGCTGACCAGTTCGCTAAATAGTGTTTATATACAATTTGTAGTTAATCATTCAAATTCGTAAATCCATTTATAGATGGCAAACTTAAAAGAAGTACGGGAAAGAATACGTTCAGTAAAATCAACACAGCAGATTACTAAGGCGATGAAGATGGTAGCTGCAGCAAAATTGCGTAAAGCGCAACAAGCTATCGTTTCGATGCGTCCATATTCTCAAAAGTTGAATGGGATGTTGAGTAATATTCTTTCTAACCTTGAAGGAGATGCGAGTACCTCATTTGGAGAGGAACGAGAGGTTAAAAGTGCAGTACTTGTTGTCGTAACTTCTAATCGTGGTCTTTGTGGTGCATTTAATGCAAATATCATTAAATCAGTAATTGCTCAGATTGATGAAAAATATGCTGATGTCCGCAAAGCTGGGAAATTGGATCTTTTATTTATTGGTAAAAAAGGGTACGATTTTTTCCGTAAGCGCTATACGGACTGTCATATCATTGACGACTATGTCAATTTGTTTAGTGATTTAAGTTTTGATAACGTTTCTAAAGTAGCAAAAAAATTGATGAGTGATTTTGAAAAAGGGAAGTATGATGCGATCGATGTTGCTTATGGGCAATTCAAAAATGCTGCGGTGCAATTTAATATTGTAGAACAATTCCTTCCTGTAGCAAAATTAGATACAGAAGATAAATCTGACTCTAAATTGAAGGCAGACTATATCTTTGAACCAAGTAAAGAGCGATTGCTAAACGAATTAGTACCAAGTATCCTTCAAATGCAATTCCAAAAATTTGTATTGGATACCAATGCTTCGGAACACGGTGCTAGGATGACAGCAATGGATAAAGCGACAGAGAACGCTGAGGAATTACTGAAAGAATTGAAAATTAACTATAATAAAGCTCGTCAAGAAGCGATTACCAATGAGATTTCGGAAATTGTTGGTGGTGCGGCAGCTTTAGAAGGTTAGGATAAAAAATAGGTGTTTATAAGCAAGAAAGCCTAAGTGTAAATTACACTTAGGCTTTCTTGTTTAGTACACTCTAAATTAAGTTAATTGATTGGTAAGGTTGAAAAAATAAGATCGACAGATTGGCTATTGTATAATCTTTCGCAGTTTTTGCTTCAAAGAAGGATAATTGTTGATACGTTGACTGATTTGAAGTGGAAACTGAGAGACATTTGGTCTGTCCAAATGGCGGAGTTATTCTCTTAACCTTACTTATATAATGGACTGATTCTAAAAGGTATAAGATACACCAAAACGATAGACCAAGCGGTTGAATAGGTTCGCTGTTTGAGGACCATCATAATTCAAATGATAGAGCATTTCAACATTAAAGCCTAATCCATCGGCAAAACGTCGGTTCATACCTCCTCCTAGATATAAAGGAGTTTCTGTAAAAGAACCACCATCCGTAACTTCACCATTATCTGCCTTGAATTTTTGTTTTATCGTAAGAAATTGAGCTTCAAAATGACCATAATAACCATTAAAAACATGTCCTTGAAGAAAAACCCTAGGACCTATAGTATTCTGAATCGTCCGATCATTATTACTACTAACAAAGAAAACATTATGTGAATATTTTAAGCCAGCCCCCCCGATAAAACGATCATTTAAAAAGGCATAGCCTACTCCTGGCGAAAGCTCAATTGACCAACCTGCATTACTTAGTCCAAATCCAAAAATGCCATTAATCGTCAGACCATCCATTCGGCTTTTAGTATTAGTTTGTTTGTCATCATTATCGTTTATACGTGTTTGAGCTTGGGTAGTTTGGGTGAGTAATAGTAGTGCCAATATTGGCAAACCATATTTTAATATTTTTATCATAATAAAAATTTATTGGTTGGTTTTGAATGAGCTTACAAGATACTCGCATTTACAATTTTTAGCAACATGAATTTATAAATAGTTTTAAACATCTTGTTATTTATAGTCATAAACTAATTTTATACCGAAAAGGCTGAATTTAGATAGCTTTTTATAAAAAAATTAACAAAATGAAGAATGAAATTAGATGCAATTTCAATTAGTATCATTTTATTTTATTAATTTAAAAACACTTAAAACTTATTTATCTTACCTAAATTTTAATGATTATGGGATCGGAAACTAAAATGCATTATCGTACTTGCAACCTTTGTGAAGCAATGTGTGGAATAGAAATTGAATATCAAGATAAAGAAGTAGTGGCTATTAGAGGTGATAAGGATGATCCTTTTAGTCGTGGACACATTTGCCCCAAGGCAGTAGCCTTAAAAGATATCTATGAAGACAAAGATCGCTTAAAGCATCCAATCCGTCGAACAGCTAATGGCTGGAAAAAAATAACATGGGAGGAAGCCTATAAAGAAATAGCTCAAAATCTTAAAAGTATACAAACCAAATATGGAAATAATGCTGTGGGCATTTATGCAGGAAATCCTAATGTACATAATATGGGAAGCATTTTATTTGGCACACAGCTATTTAAATTGTTAAGAACTCAAAATCGCTTTTCAGCAACCTCGGCAGATCAATTGCCACATCATGTTGCTTCTAGGATGCTATTTGGACATTATTTCTTACTTCCAGTGCCTGATATAGATAGGACAGAGCATATGTTGATTTTTGGAGCGAATCCAATTATTTCTAATGGAAGCATTATGTCTTCTCCCGATATAAAAAAACGTTTGAAAGACATACAGAAAAAGGGTGGAAAAATAGTCGTAATAGATCCTCGTTATTCTGAAACAGCAGCATTAGCAGATGAACATTATTTTATCAAACCAGCCAGAGATGTTTATTTATTGTTGTCATTAGTACATACTGTTTTTAAAGAAAAAAAAGTGCAACTTCGACATTTAGAGCAGATAGTCAAAAGGCTTGAAGAAGTTCAACAATTAGTTCGCCCCTATTCTCCAGAATATGTTGAAAAAATAATAGGGATTCCAAGTGATAAAATAAAGATGATGGCTAGAGAATTTATGAATGCAGAACGAGCGGTTTGTTATGGGCGGATGGGCATATCTACACAAGCATATGGTGGTCTTTGTCTTTGGCTTGTAAGTGTGTTGAATATTATCACAGGAAATATGGACAGGGATGGAGGAATGATGTTTACAGCACCTGCATTCGATACCATTGCACAGGGTAAAACAGGTAAGTTTGGTCGTTGGAAAAGTAGAGTGAAGCAATTACCAGAGTTTTTTGGGGAATTACCTGTTTCGACAATGCTTGATGAAATGATTACAGAAGGAGAGGGACAGATTAAGATGATGTTTACAACGGCAGGAAACCCTATATTATCTGTTCCTAATGGTGGAGCATTAGATGAGGCCTTTTCTAATTTAGAATATATGGTGAGCATTGATATTTATTTGAATGAAACAACTCGCCATGCTAATATTATTCTCCCACCTACCACAGGATTAGAAACTGATCATTTTGATGTTGTTTTCCATAGTTTAGCAATTAGGAATACTGTGAAGTATTCTAAAGCATTATTCGAAAAAGAGGAAACACAACAGCATGATTGGCAGATTTTTCAAGACTTAGTGGCAGCGATTTCAGGGAGTTCCCAAGCTTCATTATCTCCAGAGATGATTGTAGCATTTGGATTGAAAAGTGGAAAATATCAATTGGACTTGGAAACAGTTAAAAAAGAGGTACATGGAATTGATTTAGGGGCGTTAGAACCTTGTTTACCTGATAGACTATTTACAAAAGATAAAAAAATAGACTTAGCTCCAGCTTTTATTACAAAAGATTTAAAGCGATTGGAAAGAGATATGGAAGCGTTAGAACCCTCTGATACGTTTCCTTTATTGTTGATTGGCCGTAGACAGTTACGGACAAATAATTCATGGATGCACAATTCTTATAGGATGGTAAAAGGTAGAAATCGTTGTACTTTACTAATCCATCCAAGTGATGCTGATTTTTTTGGAATAAAAGACATGGATTGGGTCAAAGTAACTTCAAAAGTTGGAGATATTAAGATTCAAGTAGAAGTATCGCAAGAAGTAATGCAAGGTGTTGTAAGTATACCGCATGGTTGGGGGCATAATAAGAAAGGAATGAAACTTCGTATAGCCGAACAATATGCAGGAGCAAGTATCAATGATCTAACAGATAATGGATTAATTGATGCCTTAACAGGGAATGCTGCATTTTCTGGGGTAGCAGTCAAATTGACGTTACATAAAGCTCAAGAAGAACCTATTTTGTAGTAGAATTGTCATTATGTGAATTATTACAGATTTATAACGGATTTGTATTGTGGTATCAGTAAATTAAAGTTACTAAACAAGGGTTTTATCGTCCTTAAGGTGACTATTTAAAATTACTTTATGAGGTTGGTTACATATATATTATTTTTTATTTTTCTGGTAATATCCATTGGGTGTAAGGATGATTTTCAATGTATGGAAATTGATCAAATGCCAGCATTTTCTGAGTTGGAAAACATTGAGGGAGTTCGGGAGGAAACAGGAATTAAATTAATAGGAGGAATAGAAGATCCCCTAATAAATAATAAGCAGACATTTATTGTTCATGATCAAGATACTTATGATCGCTTGATTGACTTTAGTCATCAACAAGGATGTACAGAATGCAATTTGCCTAAAATTGATTTTGAAGAACGAACTCTTATTGGATTATATTCACATGAAGAATGCGGTTTTTTCTTTTTTAAAAATATTAGCAGGGTATCAGAGAAAGAATATAAGTTTGTTGTAAAAGCTGTAAGCCTAGAACAATGTGAACAAAGTAATTGTCTTAATGAATCATTCAATTGGATAAGTATTCCTAAGATTTCTTCCAATGCCATAGTACGTTTTACATATGTAAAACAGTACTTCGATTGTGATTGTAAATAAATTTATTTAAGACAATAAAATATAAGTAAGGGACTATCCAATAAAGTGTGTAAAAACACATAACTGTTTTTAAAACAGCTATGTGTAGAAATTATTTATTAGTACGACTCAGCAAAGAGCACCCTCTGTTTTGAAGGTTTCCCTGTAAGGACACATGTTCCTTTCTCTTGTTCATTATCTAAGGGAATACATCGAATAGTAGCCTTAGTTAATTCTTTGATTTTTACTTCCGTTTCTGTTGTTCCATCCCAATGTGCTAATATAAATCCACCTTTTTCTTTAAGCACTTTTTGAAAATCCTCCCAAGTATCTACTTTCGTTGTCTTTTCCTTGCGGAATTTTAAAGCTTTTTCAAAAAGGTTATTTTGAATATTCTCTAGTAATTGTTGGATGGCATCAGCTATGCCTTCTAATGGTAAACTTTGTTTTTCTTTGGTATCTCGACGAGCAACTTCAACTTGATTTTTCTCTAAATCTCTTTTTCCAATACCAATACGAACAGGGACGCCTCTCATTTCATGCTCTGCAAATTTAAAGCCTGGTCTTTTCTTTTTATCATTATCATACTTCACGGAAATACCTTTTCCACGAAGTTCACTTATGATTTTTTGAGCAGCCTCATTTATCTCGTCAGTTGGTTTTGGGATGGGCACAATAACGACTTGTGTAGGTGCTAACTTAGGAGGCAAAACCAAACCATCATCATCAGAATGGGTCATAATCAATGCACCCATTAATCGAGTCGAAACACCCCAAGAAGTAGCCCAAACATATTCTTGTTTATTTTCACTATTCAAAAAACGAACATCAAAGGCTTTAGCAAAATTCTGTCCTAAAAAGTGCGATGTCCCTGACTGCAGAGCCTTTCCATCCTGCATCAAGGCCTCAATTGTATACGTATCATCTGCTCCAGCAAATCGCTCATTCGCAGTTTTTACACCTTTGATAACAGGTACAGCCATATATTGCTCAACAAAATCTGCATATAGATTTAGAATGAGCTTTGTTTCTTCTACAGCTTCTTGTTGGGTAGCATGAGCAGTATGCCCTTCTTGCCATAAAAATTCTGCTGTCCTTAAAAAGAGTCTCGTCCGCATTTCCCATCGCACGACATTTGCCCACTGATTAATTAAGAGTGGTAAATCTCGGTAGGAATTGATCCAATCCCGATAGGTATTCCATATAATTGTCTCTGACGTTGGTCGTACAATCAACTCTTCAGCCAACTTCGCACTTGGATCAACTACGACACCACTACCATCAGGATTGTTCATTAGTCGATGATGCGTAACGACAGCACATTCTTTAGCAAAACCCTCGACGTGATCCGCTTCTTTACTTAAAAAACTTTTGGGTATGAATAATGGAAAATAAGCGTTAACATGACCTGTCTCTTTAAACATTTTGTCTAGCTGACCTTGTATGTTTTCCCAGATGGCAAAGCCCCAAGGTTTGATAACCATACAACCTTTTACTGCTGAATAATCCGCCAAATTAGCTTTTTGTACAATATCGATATACCACTTAGAATAATCGTCTTCTCTTGATGTAATTTCCTTATTTGCCATTATTAAATTTTTTACAAAAGATGGAACATTAAATTAAATATAGATAGTTCCATTTATACTGAAAATCAGTCAAAAAATTAGGCAACAAAAGTAATAAGAGGATATGGAAAATTATCAATCTTCGCAATAAAATGTCTCATAAAAGAAGAAATAGTTAGGCAGAATTGTTATATCTAGTTGTTTTAGTGTATGAAGTTGTTTAAAGAATGGCTGCTGAACTTATCAAAATTGATAACAAAAAGGTTTTTTCAGAAGCCAAGTAAGCTATATTTGAACAACTTCTATACGAATGAACATAAAATCTGTAACTTTGTAATACAACAGTCAAATGTATTGTGATATGGCACTTTATGATAATCATGGAAGACTTATAAACTATGTGCGCCTAGCTGTAACAGATAGATGTAATTTGCGTTGTTTTTACTGTATGCCAGAAGAAGGAATTGATTATGTACCTCGTCAGGAACTGATGACGTTTGAAGAAATGGAACATTTGATGCGTATTTTGTCAGAAATGGGAATAGAAAAAATAAGGATTACAGGAGGTGAACCGTTTTTAAGGAAAGGCTTAATGTCTTTTTTATATCAATTATCAAAAATAGAAAGATTACAACAAATAAATATTACAAGTAACGGTATACTAACGGCACCATACTTACCTGAACTGAAGAAAATGGGGATACAATCCATGAATTTGAGCTTAGACACTTTAGATAAAGATCGTTTTTATAAAATCACAAGGCGAAATGATTTAGATAAAGTATTAGAAACATTAGAACAATTATTAAAATATGGTTTTAAAACCAAAATCAATACAGTCGTCATGAATGGTAAAAATATTGAAGATATTATACCTTTGATAGAATTGACAAAAGAGAAGCCAATAAGCGTTCGGTTTATAGAAGAAATGCCATTTAATGGTAGTGGACAGCATTACCAAAAACTAGAATGGAACTACAAAAAAATTCTTTCATACATTCAAAAACATTTTCCTGCAATTACCAAAAAAGAAGATCCACTATTTTCAACTTCGGCAAATTATGCTATCAAAGGACATAAAGGTGATTTTGGGATAATAGCAGCCTATAGCCGTACATTTTGTGGAACGTGCAATCGTCTAAGACTTACTCCTTTAGGTTTGCTAAAGACGTGCCTATATGATAAAGGAATATTTAATGTAAAAAATATGTTGAGGGTTGGTGCAAATAATGAACAACTAAAGATTGCTTTTTATTCTGCCTTAGGAAATCGTGCCAAGAATGGCTTTGAAGCAGAAAAACAACGAGGATTAGATTTCCCTATTTCAGAGAGTATGTCTAGTATAGGCGGATAACATCTAATATTAGATATTACCCCTCATTTGATCAGGACTTCTAAAAGCATCGGGTGTCTTATTAGGAGCTTTCCGCCTAGAATATTGAAAAATAACTCGCTCTAAACATTTTGGTGAATTTTGTACGTGATCATACAGTAAATCAGGTATATCATCAATATTATCTTTACGCATAGCGTCAACATAAATCTCAAGGCCTAATGGAGTTAACCTACCAGTTTTGTCAATATATTTATTCATTGAATGATTTTTGAATGCATCATATTAAAGGGAGGTAGTTAAAATTCGTTCGTTGGGTTAGATAATCAATCAGCATACTATTTTAAATGGTGAAGTTTTTTGGATAAATAAAAAATCACTATAAGTAACTAGGTTGATATGGTGAATTATTAAATATAACAGAGAAAAAATTTTGATTTAAATAAGCAAAAAGTATTGTAAACTAAGTGCTTATAATATTCTTAACACAGTATGAAACGCAAATTTAACCACTATTATAGATGATTTTTATTTGGTAAACCTAACTAATTAGCCTATAGTAAAAATTATATTTTCTTTTAAAACAATCTAACCTATTGTACTTACGAAAGTAAGTGTTTATGATGTAATAGATTGTTTATCATTGACTGAGAAAATTTTGATTTAGATAAGGCAAAAATGTAATAAACTACTTGATTTACAAAGGAGGTCAAGAACAATAAGTTTTTATTAACTCTTTTGCCAAAACATATAATCTGAGATGGTTTTAATATAAAAGCATTAAATGTCTTGGTGCTCTTACAAATTAATTTTTGACAAGAAATAAATCCTTGTCTTTTATGGTTTATATTCAAAACAATCCAATCTTTACATGATTAGGACAATAGTATATAAGTTTACATATAAATGTAAATCTTAATAAGATTAATCAAAATAGTTTTTAAAAATCAAATCTATAAAAAATTAATTTTTAAGATAAGCTAAAAAGCATATTCTTTGGACACTATTGCCTAAAGAACATTCATTATACCATAAACTGCTGATAATTATTAACTAAGACGAAAGAGAAGAGGTCTTTTGGAAAAAAACTTTTTCTTTTTGAAAACATGAATTTCAAAAAGGACGATTTATTGTCAATAGACGTCAAAATAGCATTTTTTTTGAGGGTTTTTCTTTATTGAACAGAAAACTTGGTATCTACGAGGTTGTTGAAGAATAACTGCTGAACTTATTAAAATTGAATTTTTGTTTCCATTGCACTTTTTTAGAGCTGTATAGCCGAGTTACGGAGCAAAAAAAATAAAAATGGAAGTAAAAAGGCTTTTTCAGAAGACAGTAAACTATTTTTAAATAACTTCTATATGACATAAAAAACTTCAAATTGAAGATTATCCTTATTTTAAATAATTGTTGATTAACCTTGAAAATTAATAGATTAGCTCGAAGCTTAATTTTTTTATTCAAATAGCATAGGGGAATATTGATCTCAAACTGTCTATATAATGAAGCTGTTTAAAAATAGAATAATGAATTATTCACAAGTCATTGTATATTAATATTTTAGCTAATTCTTTTTACCGTAGCTAAGGCTACAAAAAAAGAATGGAGCTTTATCTTGAAATACAAGCACTTATAATTAAAATCAACCTTTATTATTAAACAACTTCAAGGCAAAACAATAGAAATTTCTAGAAATAAAAAATTACATACTTATAAAATTATATAAAAAATACCAATATGTTTTATCAAAAAAAATTAGCATTCCTTTTTTTGTTTTTATTAGGTGCTGTATTATTTTTTACTTCTTGTGAGAAAGATAATACAACACCTGAAAATATAGAATCAACAGAGTCCATATTTAAAGCAAGAGCAATGGCTGCTGCCGCACATACTGCTACCCAAAGAAATGGGAATGGAGACGAAACAGATGAGGATTGTGGTTGTTTTGCAGTTTTTGATAGTGTTGATTTTGAGGCGTCCCCAGAAGAAATTGAAGCACAAATAGATGCTATCTTAGAAAACCTTAGTGATGAAGAATTAGATGCACTATTCACGCCAGTTTGTACAGATAATGAGATTTATGAAAATGCTTGTATCGCTGCCTGCGAAGGCATTACAGATTATAGGGTATGTAGTGATGATGAACTAGAAGATTATTTTTGGGAAGATTTTGATTGTGAAGAAGAAGACATCCAGTTTCCAACAGAGGTAGAATTACCAAATGGGACAGTTATAGTTGTAAATAATTGGGAAGAATTATGGGAAACCTTAGATGATTGGTACGAAGAACATGGTGATGGCGACTGGGATGAAGATGATGAATGGATGGAGTGTTTTAGTGTGGTTTTCCCTATTGATCTTCAAATGCCAGGAGGAACGATTATTACTGTTAATGATGAAGAACAACTTGAAGAAATATTGGAAGAATGGTATGAAAATTATGAGGAGCAAGAAGGTGAAGAAGAGGTTTACCCAATGCCTGTTTTTCCTTTTGATGTAAAAATAGATGACGGTACTATTGTTACCATTACTTCAGAAGAGGAGTATGATGAATTATGGGAAAAATGTGAAGACGAAGATGAAGATGAAGACGAAGATGAAGACGAAGATAGTGACGACGAATGGGAAGACTGTTTTGAAGTGAATTTTCCAGTAAGTTTACAGTATCCAGATGGTACCGTACAAGAGATAAATAACGAAGATGCCTTAGAAGATGCATTTGATGATTGTGAAGACGAAGGTGCTTGCCCAACAGTTGTATTCCCTGTGTCAGTTATACTAGAAGATGGTACGACTGTTACGATTAGTTCAGAAGAAGAATTGGATGAACTTTGGGAAAGTTGTGAAGACGAAGATGACGAAGACGAATGGGAAGACTGTTTTGAAGTGAATTTTCCAGTAAGTTTACAGTATCCAGATGGTACCGTACAAGAGATAAATAACGAAGATGCCTTAGAAGATGCATTTGATGATTGTGAAGACGAAGGTGCTTGCCCAACAGTTGTATTCCCTGTGTCAGTTATACTAGAAGATGGTACGACTGTTACGATTAGTTCAGAAGAAGAGTTGGATGAACTTTGGGAAAGTTGTGAAGACGAAGAAGACGAAGACGAAGAGGAGTGTTTTGAAATTGTTTTTCCAGTAACACTTATCTATACCGATGGAACAACAGAAGACATTAATAATGAAGATGCTTTAGAAGATGCATTTGATGACTGTGAAGATGAAAATAACTGTCCAGATGTTGTTTTTCCCATCAATGTAGTATTAGAAGATGGAACAACCTTAGCAATAAATTCTTATGAAGAATTTGATGCACTAGAGGATAGCTGCGACTAGTCTGACTTAATTACAACTCCTATTTATTAAATAGAAGAGAGGTACTATTTGGTACCTCTTTTTTTTTATGTAATTTCGACTATGGAAAAAAAATACCAACCTATTAATTGTAATGTCTATGATCAGTTAGAAGCTTATGCTACATTGAAAAAAGAAGTTGAGATTTCTTATTCTAAAGACAATGTAGAAGTTAACATAAGGTCCGTTATCAAAGACTTATATACACGACAAAAAGAAGAGTTTCTACTATTGGACAATGAACAAGAGATTCGACTGGATCACATACTTTCCATTACTCCTACCAAAAAATAATAATGGTCTTTAGTAGTATTACATTTCTGCTATACTTCTTACCTATATTTTTGTTGGTTTACCAGATTTCACCAAAACCAACTAAAAATCTAGTTATCTTAACGGCGAGTATTTTTTTCTACAGCTGGGGGGCACCCCAATTTATATTCATCCTCTTAGCATCTACTTTTTTAGATTTTTATATCGTTAGACGGATGTTTGAGGCCGTTTCTCCTAGAGTGAAAAAGTCTTATCTAGTACTTTCTATTAGTTTGAATCTAGGTTTACTAGCCTATTTTAAGTATGCTAACTTTTTTGTTGAAAATCTCAATACACTATTTCAGTCGTTAGGGTATGAAACATTAACGTGGGCGAGTGTTGCTCTACCAATTGGTATTTCTTTCTATACATTTCAAACATTAACCTATTCTATTGATGTTTATAGAAGAGTTCATACTCCCCTCAATAAGGTAAGCGATTATATTTTGTATATTATCATGTTTCCACAACTTATTGCAGGGCCAATTGTGCGTTTCAATAGTATAGCGGCGCAAATTACAGAACGTAAAGAGACATACCAAGATAAACTTCTGGGCTTTTATCGTTTTTGTATCGGATTAGGAAAGAAAGTCCTTATTGCAAATACGCTAGGAACAGAAGCGGATAAAATTTTTGCTTTAGAGATAATGGATATGAGTTCTGGTACGGCTTGGCTTGGAATATTGGCGTATACGTTTCAAATATATTTTGATTTCTCAGGCTATTCAGATATGGCTATTGGTTTAGGTCGAATGATGGGGTTTCGTTTTCCCGAAAATTTCAATAATCCTTACTGTGTTGGAAGCATCACAGCTTTTTGGAAACATTGGCATATCACACTAGGTGCTTGGATGAAAGATTATCTATATATTCCTCTAGGCGGAAATAGAGTAACGGCTATTCGATTATACTTCAACCTTTGCCTAGTTTTTGTATTGTCTGGATTATGGCATGGTGCAGCTTGGAATTTTGTCTTATGGGGACTTTACCATGGTTTTTTTCTTGTTGTTGAACGATTATTTTTAGGCAAAATTTTATTGAAGATGCATTGGATATTGAGTTTATTTTACACCTTTCTAGTTACGATACTCGGATGGGTGATTTTTAAGATAGAAGATCTGGATACAGCTTTTAGCTTTTATAAAAAATTATTTATTATAGATAACTTACAACTTTCAGTCATACCCGATTTTAAATTTTATATCGTATTTATATTAGCCGTTTTCTTTTCCTTTTTTGTTTTATTTCCTTACGGAAAAAAAATACAGGATAGCGTTTATTTTAAACCTTACTCCAACACGATGACATTAAGTATGTTCGTTATTTGTTTATATTTATTTATCATTAGTATTGGTGCTATTACGACAACAGGATTCAATCCATTTATCTATTTTAGGTTTTAGAGATGTATAATTTGCATAAAATATTATTCTATTTACTATTAGTGCTTTTAGGTTTTCTGTTCGCACAATCGATCTTTACATTTATTAAAAGTAAAGGTTTATCGGGTGCTATTGTATATACTGAAAACCCTGAAATTAGTATTCAAACATGGTTTAATCAGCGTTATCAAAAGGAGAAAGACAAATATCTGAAGGAGAATTTTGCATTTAGAAGTGATGTTGTACGTTTAAATAATCAACTCGATTATTCCTTATTTGGAAAACTCCATGCTAATGAAATTATTGTTGGTAAAAAAGAATATTTATATGAGAAGGGCTATATCAATGCTTATTATGGTGATGACTTTGCAGGTACTCAATGGATAGACGATAAAATATTTAAAATCAAAAAACTGCAAGATACGCTCGAAACAATGGGGAAATCTTTGATTACCATCATTGCGCCAGGTAAAGGGACATTTTATCCTGAATATTTTCCTGATAAATACCATAAAGAACGAGATACTACGAATTATGAATATTTTTTGGAACAAGTTCAAACGTACTCGCTTAATCTCCTAGATTTTAGTGCTTGGTTTAGAGGTATGAAAGATACCGCTCAATATTGTCTTTATCCCAAAACGGGTATTCATTGGAGTATTTATGGTGGAACGATTGCTGCGGATTCTATGATACGATATGTCGAAGAACTACGACAAGTTGATATGCCTGATTTTTATTGGAATGAAGTAATTCTTACAAAAGATTATCGTTTGACGGATACCGATATTGAAAGTACAATGAATCTTATTTTTAAGATGCCGAATATTCCAATGGCTTATCCAACAATAATTGTAGAAGCTGAAGGGAAACACAAGCCTAAAGCCATTATGGTCGCAGATAGTTTCTATTGGACATGGTATTACTTACATCTTAATACAGCTGTTTTTGACAATGGAAGTTTTTGGTTTTACAATGCTGGTGTATGGCCTCCAAGAGAAGATTTGAAAAATGGGAATGATGCTAATATAGAAAAAGAAATTGCTCAGGCAGAAATTGTTATTTTGATGGCTTCTGATATGTCTGTTGCAGGGTTAGGTTGGGGCTTTGTTAATAAAGCCTATGACCATTTTTTTGTAAACAAATAATCTAAAGAATTTGTCTAAATATGGATAAACGTTGGTATTGGATTATACTCGGAGTAGGAGCTACTTTGCTAAGGTATATCCTTAGCTTTTTTCCTGCTTTTGTTGAACGATTTTATACTAGAGGATTGTTTCAGGGGATTCGTGTTTTATACGATTACACATTAGGCTTATTACCCGTTCCCATGGTTTATTTTTTATTTTTCATACTTCTTTTTTGGGCTTTTTTTTCTATAAAAAAATTATATCAACTCAAAAGGAAACCGCTAGAACGGCTACAAAATTTGCTGCTTAATATAGGGGCATTTATAGGGGGCTTTATTTTCCTTTTCCTAGTACTATGGGGCTATAATTATGCAAGATTACCGATTGAAAAACAGTTAGGGTTACAGGTACACCCACTTCCATTAGATAGTCTAGAGCAAAAGTTATATCAACATACTCAAAAGGTGATAACACAACGAGAAAAGATTCTAAATATTGATTCTCTTAGGGCTGTAAGAGATGAGCTTTTACCAAAAAATTTAGAAAAAGTGGTGAGAGCTGCCGTTGAAGATTTATTGCAATCATGGGATTTTCCTACTTATGGTAGAGTACGAGGTCGGCAACTATATCCTAAAGGAATATTACTACGTATAAGCACGGCTGGCGTGTATATTCCCTTGGTTGCGGAGGGACATCTAGATGCTGGACTACATCCTCTGCAAAAACCATTTACGATGGCGCATGAATTATTTCATGGCTATGGTTTTACAGACGAAGGAACTTGTAATTTTTTGGCCTACTTAGCCTGTATCCGTAGCAAAAAACCTTTTTTACAATATGCCGCCGAGTTAACCTACTATCGGTATTTAGCAGCTAATTTTTTAAAGTATAAAAACGAAACATACCAAAAATTTAGAGCTTCCTTACCGAAAGGACTCGTAGCAGATTTAAATGCCATAAATGATAATGGCAAGAAATATCCTGATATTTTTCCAAGATTTAGGAATGCGGCTTACGATACTTATCTAAAAACGCAAGGGGTCAAAGAAGGGTTGGAAAGCTATGATAGAATAATTGTACTACTCTGTGCTTGGGAAAAAAGAAATACAAAATAATAAAGGTTGATATAGTTATAAGTTTAACTATAGATTTCTTCATTATGAAGATAATAACATTCTGGCACCTTCTTCACCAACCAAGCTACCTATTGCTATGCCCATACCGCCTAAACGAACAGCAACACCAACATTAGAGTCTATCATTTCTACTACAGGTTTTTTTTGATGATGAACACCCATAATCCCACTCCACCAATAATCAATGATAGAATCAAAATGCTTTTCATTTGGAAGAATAATCGTTGATAATATGTCCATTAATGCTTGCTGAATAGTGTTAGTTGTACCAAACTCCAAGGTCGTTTCTCCCTCAATGTCATAGTTTCTTGCACCACCAAGTAATATTCTATTTCCAACATTTCTAAAATAAATATAACCACTATCGTAGTGGAACGTTCCTTTTACTTTTAAGTTAGGAATCGGCTTCGTAATGAGTACCTGATTCCTAGCAGGTAATACCTTTAAGGTAGGAAGGATTTTTTGAGTAAAACCATTCGTACAGACAAGTACCTTACCTACAGTGATTTTCCATTGTTGTTTTGTAGTAATTATAACCGTACTATTATTGCTTTGTATAGTTTCGACAGTTATTCCATTAAAGATTTTGATGCCCATTGTTTGTGCAAGACCTAGTAAGCCTTGCATCATTTTACCCGTATGAATTTGACCTTCAGCTTGGTTCACAATTATGTGTTGAACATCTTGAAAGCCAAATTTTGAAATAGAAGCATCATCTCCTTGGTAAATATCTTTTCTACCTATAATAGATTCTAATGTAGTATTTAAATAAGCTATTTTTTGTAAATAATTTTGATATTTTTCTTCTTCTGTTGTTTTAAATATCTCATAGCCACCACATTCCCAAAAGTCCATATTAGATGCCCCAATTCGTTGTTTAAGTCGTTGTAAGCCTTGCCAACGTTTCGCTACAAGTTTGAGCATTTCATCTTCAGAATGATTTTCTAGATCAGAAATTAATTCTGAAATACTACCAAAGCAGGCAAATCCTGCATTCTTAGTACTTGCACCACTAGGAAGAATACCTTTTTCAAAAATGGCAATTTGAAGAGAAGCATTTAATTCTTTGAGTTGTATGGCGGCACTTAACCCTACAATGCCGCTTCCAATAATAGCGATGTCTATTTTATGTAAAAAACTTTCTTTTTCCCAGAAGCTAAGTCTAGGAAATTTTTTTATTGTTTTGGAATTCAATTATCTATTTTTTTTTGTAAAATAGTCATTCAAAATGACTTTCAAAGCTAAAGGAAAATTACATTGAAATTTATTATTTCTATAAAACAACTAAAATAATCTCTAGTCCGAAACAATTTCTTGACAAATTGGTATAGTTTTTATTGATTTATTTGTACAAATAGCCTATTATTGTAGGCTAAGGAATATATTAAAATTATAAATAGATGAATGACATGGGGCAACCAATTGAAATTCTACTGATCGAAGATAATGAAGGTGATATTATACTTACAAAAAAAGCTTTTGAGCGAGGAAAAATTAGAAATAATTTATCGGTAGCTAGAGATGGAAAAGAAGGCTTAGATTTTTTATTTAAAAGAGGGGAACATACAGATGCTCCTACGCCAGATTTGATTTTACTAGACTTGAATATGCCCGAAGTTAGTGGTCAGGAGGTTTTAGCCAAAATCAAAGAAACACCTGAATTATGTACAATCCCTGTAGTTGTTCTTACAACCTCTAGCTCAGATGAGGATATTATCAAAAGCTATAAACTACAAGCAAGTTGTTATATCAAGAAGCCAGTAGATTTCAAGCAGTTTGGAGAAGTCATCCAAACCTTACAAAATTATTGGTTTACAGTTGTGAAATTTCCACCAAAGCATTAGTTTGGTAATGAGAATTTGAAAAAGTAGGATTAATATTTTTAGAGCAAAGGAACTTTTAACCTAAAAAATACCTTAATTATTTTATACTCTCTGGTATAAAAATCTAAAAAATAATTCTATATTTGCATCCGCATTTCATGGTCGGGTGGCCGAGCGGTTAGGCAGAGGTCTGCAAAACCTTGTACGGCGGTTCGAATCCGCTCCCGACCTCCAAAGC